>DFEZ01000004.1 GCA_002369415.1 Caryophanales bacterium UBA3789
ATGCTAATTGTTGTAATGTAGATGTTGTAAATGGGAATGGACTACTATTATTCTTTTTCTTTTGATCATATGATTCAACAGTATAATCCTCACCAATCTTATTTAATACTTCATTTACTTCATCTTCGTTATGTAATTCTAAATCATCATTTTTATATTTAAATAAGTCTGAATCAAATTCTTTAAAGTGAGCAGTAATAGACCAATATTCTTCTGGAATAAATGCTTCTATTTCTCTTTCTCTATCAACAATTAATTTTAGGGCTACACTTTGTACACGACCTGCACTTTTTGCACCTATTTTAGCTTGTAATAATTTACTTAATCTAAATCCTATAATTCTATCTAGTATTCTTCTTGTTTCTTGAGATTTAACTAGATTATCATCAATCTTAGTAGGATTATTAATTGCTTCTATAACTTTATCATGAGTAATCTCATTAAATAGTACTCTTTTATAATTATCATCTTTTATACCTAAAGTATCTTTTAAGTGCCAAGCGATAGCTTCTCCTTCACGGTCAGGGTCTGATGCAAGATAAACCATATCGCTTTCTTTAACATCTTTCTTTAGATCTCTTATGACATTTGTTTTTCCTTTAATAGGAATATAATTAGGTTTAAATCCATTCTCTATATCAACTCCTAAACCTAAGTGTCCAGATGTTGCTAGATCACGGATATGTCCTTTAGAAGAAACAACTTTAAAATCTTTTCCTAAATACTTTTCAATTGTCTTACTTTTACTTGGACTTTCCACTATAACTAAATTTTTAGCCATACAATCCCTCCAGTCATTTATAACTTATACTAATGTTTTTTCTTTTTGTCAATATGTGATTTTTAATAAAATTTTAGTTTTACATACTTTAAAATTACTAAATATATTATATATATTTCTTTTTTTATGTTTTACACTTTTTTATTCTCTAAATATTCTTTTACTGGTCCATAACTTCTTCTATGTTCATCTATTATTCCATATTTTTCTATTGCTTCTAAATGTTTCTTTGTAGGATAGCCAACATTATTTTTAAAATCATACATTGGATATTTTTTATCTAATTCATACATAATTCTATCTCTTGTTACTTTAGCAAGAACACTTGCTGCTGAAATAGTAATACTTCTTAGATCTCCTTTTATAATAGGTCTCACTGGAATATCTATATCAAGTTTCATAGCATCAGTTAAGACATAATCTGGTTTAATATTACAATTATTAATTGCCTTTATCATTGCTTCTTTTGTTGCTTCATAGATATTTATTTCATCTATTCTTTTTTCATCTACTATTCCTATTCCATATGAAATAGCTTGTTTTTTTATTTCTTCAAAAAAGTAATCTCTTTTCTTTTCAGTTAACTTTTTACTATCAGTTAATCCATCTAAATTAAATTTTTCTGGTAGAATTACACAAGCAGTTACTACTGGTCCAACTAATGGCCCCCTTCCAACTTCATCTACTCCACCTATTAGTTTATATCCTTCTTTATGTAATTCTCTTTCGTTTTTATATGTATCTTCTAAATCAATTTTTAATTGAATTTTTTTTATAATACTTTTATCTGTTTCTTTTTTTAATAAGTCTTCCAATGTTTCAAATCTATAGCCATTTACTTCTATATAATCTTTTTTATTATCTTTAATATATTCTATTTCATCTACTTCTTTTTTTAATCCTAAACATACTAATGCAGTGTCCCCTATAATAATATATTCCTTTTTATCAAGATTTAACTCATTAAGTTTTAAAAATATTTCTTTCTTTTTCATAAGACCACCTATTTTTATTCTCTTATAAAAAATTTATTTATGCAAGAAAAAAGAGCAATTTAATTGCTCTTATTTAGTTTCAGTGACTGTTTTAATTAAAACTTTTCTATCATCTTCCATTTGTTTATAAAATGGAATAACTGATTCAGGAAGTTTTAATCCTTGAATTCTATAAGCTCTTTGAATTGTATCTATTAAATCTACTCCTAAATAGAATCTTAATTTTTCTGCAAATTCAGGATGTTCTTTAATAAAATCAATATAATCTTGTTCAGTATTAAAATTATGTAAGATATTTCCATAGATTTGATTTCTATCTTGTTCAGTTATTTTTAATGAATGTTCAAAATGGCTTATTGGAGCTAATCTAACTTCTTTTGTCTTTTTGTTTCTTTCAAATACTACTGTATTCCAGTATCTATCTGTTTGACCCATAAATGTATCAAGCGCAAATAACTCTTCGATGTCATCTAATAATTGAGCTCTATTTTCTTCTGTTGGAGCCATTGCTAATACATCATCTAAATAATCTTTATTTCTTTTTTGTGGATCATAATCTATTTTAAAATAATCATAGTTTTCAGGGTCTCTATAATCATATGATCCTAATCTTAATTGATATCCTTTTCCTTCAATATCCTTATATCTTGCTCCATGGTTAACTGAATAGTAACCTTCTCCAATTAAGAAGTAACGAGAACATCTTAAATTTCTTAAGTTGCTTCTCATATCACATAATTCTACACCAACTAAATCAGCGTGATTGAAATCTTTACGTAATATTCTTTTTTCTTGTGGTTTTCTACTTTTAATGTTTAACCATTTTCTTTCTTTTTTCTCTTCTGGTTTTAATAAATAAACTTTTGTCTCATCTGTAAGACATTCACTTAAACTTAACATTTTACTCTATCAAAAGTGATTCCTCCGAAGTAACCATTCTTTAAGTCTTTAATAATTATATTAGAGACTTTTTCGTAATCTGTTACTCCTCCTTTTGATAATGCACCTCTCTTCTTTCCTATTATGTCATATGCTTCTATAAAGTCTTCATCTAATTCTTCTATGCCATATCTTTCTTTTAATTTTTCCGGATATAATTCATATAGTTTTCTTAGAATGAAGCATGCTATTGAATCAGCATTAAGAATTTCTTCCTTAATAGATGATAATGCAGCAAGTACATGTGCAGCTTCTTGATCTTCTAGTTTTGGCCAAAGTATTCCAGGAGAATCTAACAATTCAATATCTTTATTTACTCTTATCCAACTTAGACTTTTAGTAAATCCTGGCATATTACCTACACCGGCGCTCTTTCTTCCCACAAGTCTATTTATTAGAGTACTCTTACCTACATTAGGAACTCCTACTATTAATACTCTTGCCGCTCTTTCTTTTAGCCCTTTTTTTATTCTAACTTCGTTAATATCTTTCATTATTTTATTTGTTTCGTTTATAAGATTATTAACGTTACCCCCCATTAAGTCAACAGCTACTACATTATAACACATTTCTCTATATTTTTCAAGTATTTTATCAGTTTCAGGCTTATCACAAAGGTCATATTTTGTAACTACAAGTATCTTTGGTTTATCCTTAATTAAATCATCTATATCAACTATCTTACTAGATATAGGCATTCTAGCATCAATTACTTCATAGACAATATCTATTAAATTAAGATTTTCACTAATCTCTCTTTTGGTCTTTGCCATATGACCTGGAAACCAATTTATATTAGTTTTATTTTCATTCATTTGGATCAACTCCCTTATTTTTTATATGTTTTTTCTAAAAATATACGTTTTTCAAATCCACCACGTTTCAATCTCTTTTGCTTTGCAGCTTCAACAACGTCATCTAATTTTTTGTCATTTAATTCAGCAATAGATTTTAGAATTTCTAACACATCTGCAAGTTCTTCTATAGTTTCATCAGAAGTTTTAGAACTTATAACTTCATTTGCCTCTTCTAAAAGTTTTTTATATAATTCAACTTTGTACTCTTCATCTGCTAATATTCTCGTAACAGATTCTTCGCCATTACTTGCTATTATATCTGGTATGTTATCTCTAACTAGCTTGTTAAATATCCTTTCCATTTTACCGCCTCATTTTTACTGGTCTTGACTAAATTGTTCTCAACCAGTTTATATTAGTTTTATTTTCGTTCATTTGGATCAATTCCTTTTTAATAAATCAATAAAATTATACCATAAAAAAGACAAAATTTAGTATAATTCCGTCTTTTTTATATCATTTATATAGTGTTGCAAATAGTAATATTACTATTATTAATAAAGGTTCCCTGGTCATATGGCAAATCGTAATATCTTAATCTTCCGAACATTCTATCCTAATGCTACATCAAGAATCATCATTATAATAAATCCAAATGCAAATCCTAGCGTTCCCAAATTAGAATGTTTACCCACTTGAGATTCTGGTATTAGTTCTTCTACTACTACGTATATCATTGCTCCAGCAGCAAAAGATAATAAATAAGGTAAAATAGGAACTACTAATGAAGTTAAAATGATTGTTAAACCTCCAAATATTGGTTCAACTATTCCAGATAACGCTCCATATAAGAACGATTTACTTTTAGAATTCCCTTCTTCTTTTAATGGCATTGATATTATTGCTCCTTCAGGAAAGTTTTGGATAGCAATACCTATAGATAAAGCAATTGCTCCAGCCATAGTAATAGTACTATTTCCACTAATAGCCCCAGCAAGTGCTACTCCTACAGCCATTCCTTCTGGAATATTATGAAGAGTAACTGCTAATACCATCATTGCTGATTTTCCTAAGTTTGATTTTAATCCCTCGGGTTCTTTACTTTTTATATGTAAGTGAGGAATTACATTATCTAATATAAGTAAAAATATTATGCCAAATATAAAACCTACTGTTGCTGGTAACCATGCTATTATATTTTGCTCTTGAGCCATATCAATAGATGGAATAATTAAAGACCAAACGGAAGCTGCAACCATTACTCCAGATGCAAATCCTAATAGTACCTTTTCTACCTTATTATTCAATTTGTTCTTCATTAAGAAAACCATTGCAGCTCCTAAAGTTGTTCCAATAAATGGAATAATTAATCCTAAAAGCAAATTCATAATATCACCCTATTCATTTCCTTTTAAACTTGTAACCATATCTATTTTCTTAATCTTTCTTGCTAAGAATTTAGATACTAAATATGAAACAATAAATGTACCAATAGCTGCAATAATATATGTTCTAATTGTTATAAATGCACAAAAATCATAATGTTCTTCAATTGCAGTTTTAAACAACCAGTCTGTTAAATAAAAACCAAGTGGTAATCCAATTATAATCGATACTATAGCTATCCAATTATTTTGTTTAATAAATATATTTTCAATTTGTTTATCTTTAAAACCTAATACTTTTAATGTTGCAAATTGATATTGTTTTTCTGTATAGGAAAGTATCCCTAAGTTATATATGATTACACTACCAAGAAGTATAGCAATACCAATAATCATAACTAGCATAGTTTTCATCATGGAAAGCATACCTGTCATGCCTTCTTTTAGACTATTAATATTTTGAATTGTTTCAATATTTTTTATTTCTTTTGTTTTGCTTAATTCATTATTTGTATATAGTGCATCTGGTTTATATTCTATTCCAAGTGAGGCTAAATACTTCTTTGTCATAGATACATTTTGATTTTGAGGATCTTTATTAAATCCAATTATCTTTGATTTATAATACTTGTTATCACCATAAATATGCCATTCTATTTGATCACCTATTTTATAGCCTTTAGTATCTGCTAATTTATAGGTAACATAAACACCATCATCAGTTGGTTTTTCTTTTATTCTATTCTTGTTATCTACAAATCTTAAATAATCTCCAGCATCCGTTACTAAAATATTATTTGATTCTCTTTTACCATCTTTATCTTTTATTTCAATTCCTAAACTTTGAGAAGTTTTATTACCATATTTATCATATAGTTCGTTGTATTCTTCACTACTAATTCCTTCTTTTATATTTAATTTATAATCAAAATTATATAAATCTTCAAATTGTAATTTTACAAAGAAATTCATTGAATCCAACATACCAAATGAACATACTATTAAAGCACAACATCCAACAACGCCTGCAAGTCCCATAAATGTTCTCATTTTGTTTCTTAAAATATCTCTTAAATTCCAAATTGAAGTAAAACTTAAGTGTTTAAATAACCCTTTTTTAGTAATATCCAAAGCTTTACCTTTGACATTTGGTATTTTTGTTCTAAGCGTTTCAGCAGGATTTTCTCTTAAGATACTTCTACATGTTATAAAAGTAATTAACAAAACAGCAAAGATTACTGAACCTGTAACATAATAACATGATACATTCATTGAAGGATGGCCGTTAGGTATTTCAAAGAAAGCCATTTGAAGATTCATAAATATTGTACCAATAAAATAATATCCTAAAATTAATCCTAATATGCTTGCTACAATACTAACCCAAAAGCCATACCCCATATAGTGAAATAATATTTTTCTATTACTAAAACCTAAAGCTTTTAAAGTACCTATTTGTACTCTCTCTTTTTTAACTACTCTAGTCATAGTAGTGATAACAGATAACATTGCAATAAATAAGAATATACCTGAAAAAACTCCTACATAAGTTTTACCCTCATCAATTTCTCCTTGATAAGCAACATAAGATGATGTATCTTCTACATTTATTATTGCTTTGGCATTTTCTATATTATCTTCTATTGCTTCTTTTACATCATCTCTTTTATCTACATCTTTAACATCTACCATAATACTAGAAAAAGGTATATAGTCTTTATAATTAAAATCTGGCATTAACATTTTAAATATTTTTTCGTCTGTAATGTTTGTTTCTTTCATAACCAAAGATTTTATATAATCTTCCGTTATTTCATTTGTACTCATATAAGCAAAGCCAAATTCTTTTCTATCTGGATATAATTCTGATTCATCTCTTACATCATATAAATGATCAGGAACATTAATTCTACCTAAAACTTTTTCATGTAATATCATTCCATCATATTTTACTAGTACTGTATCTCCGACTTTTATGTCATTTTCTAATGCGTAAAAATTATCTAACCAAATACCACTTTTATTTGCATCAAATTCTTCTCCTTCAAATATATAAAATTTTGATATATTGTTTGATTCAATAAAATTTAATAATAAAGTTTTATCATTATCTGTAGTAGCTGTAACTGATAACTTTAGCTCTGCATCTTTTACGTTATCCAATTTTTTAATATTGTTTAAATCATCATGATTTAAATATCCCATGACATTTAAATCAAACAGATTATTTTTAGAATTAAACTTATCTCTAGTTTCCTCCATACCACCCATATATGCTTCTATTCCAGAATAAGCCATTATTCCTATCATAATCATTAAAAAGATTGTAATAAATTGAGATAAATTTTTTCGAATATCTCTAAACATTTTTCTCTTTAACATAATTACCACTTAACCTCATCAATATTTTTTGGATGGGTGTTAAGTTCATTAGATATAACTTTCCCATTTTTTATTCTAATTACTCTATCTGCAATGTCAGCGATTAAAGAGTTATGTGTAACTATAATTACAGTTGTATCTTCATCACTTTGTTTTCGAAGTAATTTTAATATTTCTACTCCTGTCTTTGAATCAAGTGCTCCAGTTGGCTCATCACATAATAATACCTTTGGATTTTTCATAATTGCTCTTGCAATTGATACTCTTTGTTGTTCTCCTCCAGATAATTCTCCTGGAAATTTATCAGCATGCTTTGATAAGCCTACACTTTTTAATACTTCCTTAGAGTTTCTTGAGGTATTAGTAACATCTTTTATTAAATTAACATTCTCATCTACAGTTAAAGTAGGCATTATATTATAAAACTGAAATATAAATCCAACGTCATGTGCTCTATATCTAGTTAGTTCATTATCGTTATATTTAGCTATATTATCTTCACCAATGTAAATATCCCCAGATGTAGCTTTATCCATTCCTCCAAGAAGATTTAATAGTGTTGATTTCCCAGCACCTGATGGCCCGAGTATTACTACAAATTCTCCCCCATTAATACTTAAATCTATTCCATCTAAAGCATTAAATTTTTGTTCACCGACTATATAAGTCTTTTTTACATTTCTTAATTCAATAAAACTTTTCATAGTATCCTTCTTTCTAAATATGAAACATCTTTCACATTAATTGTATTATTAAAAATAAAAATAGTCAATGAATAATATGAATTATATTTCATATTATTACATTTCGTGATATACTCTACTTACGAGGTGACTTTATATGGTCGATAATATCAGAGAGCCTAAGCAACAGAGAGCTATTGAAAAGAAAGATAAAATTATTGAAGCCGGATTTAATCTTATATGTAAAAACGGCTATTACAATACTAATACAGCTGAAATCGCAAAAGAAGCTGATGTCTCTACAGGTATAGTTTATCAATATTTTAAAGATAAAAATGATATCTTATTAGAAGGATTATATAAATTTGGAGATAATATATTCTTTCCTATTCTTACATTAGATTTGAGTAATTATGATATTAAAAACTTTGATAATGATTTGACAAATTTAATATCTAGTCAAATTAAAAATCATAAATTATCTCAAAGTGCTCATGAAGAAATAACTGCTATGATTCATACTGA
>DFEZ01000006.1:0-791 GCA_002369415.1 Caryophanales bacterium UBA3789
AGTGATTGAAGATATTTATATTCTGTTTCATCTAATACTTTTACCTTATTATTATTTGCTTCTGTCATGATATCTGAACTTGGTTTATTGTTTTTTCTACTGTTCAAAGCATCTATATCATAACAAAAACTTCTTCTTCCAACGGGAGATTCTATTGAAGTATCACAATAAACAAACTTATCATTTTCTTTATCATACATTATAACATCCGGCTCTCCACCGGTTTCTTCCATATATCTTAAAGAAAATAATGATTCATTGTTTAACCTTTTTAAAACATCATCCCAATTAATTCCCTTATGCATATTTTCATTTTTGATAAATCTTTTTTTTAAAATTAATATTAATTCTTCATTACTCATTTTACACCTCAAAATAACTATTCATTATTCACTTAATATTATACCATACTTTTCTATCTTTCTTATTCATCGGAATATTACTATTTTCCGAACAAAAAAGACTAGATTTCTCTAGTCTTTATTAGTTTAATTATTTATTGCTTTGATTGCAGCTTGTGCAGCAGCAAGTCTTGCAATAGGTACTCTAAATGGAGAGCAAGATACATATGTTAATCCTGCGTTGTGACAGAATTCAACACTTGCTGGATCTCCACCATGTTCTCCACAAATTCCTAATTTGATATCAGGTCTTGTAGATCTACCTAATTCAGCAGCCATTTTAACTAATTTACCAACACCTTTTTGGTCTAATTTAGCAAATGGATCTTGTTCATAAATTTTATTTTCATAGTAAGAACCTAAGAACTTACCAGCATCATCTCTTGAGAA
>DFEZ01000006.1:839-1124 GCA_002369415.1 Caryophanales bacterium UBA3789
CAAATGTCATTTGAGTTAAGTCATTAGTTCCGAATGAGAAGAATTCTGCTTCAGTAGCAATTTCATCAGCTGTAAGTGCAGCTCTTGGAATTTCAATCATAGTTCCAATATGATATTGCATATCTGAACCTTTTTCTTCCTTAACTTTTTCTGCAGTTTCAACTACTATATCTTTAACAAATTTTAACTCTTTAACTTCTCCTACAAGAGGAATCATAATTTCAGGAACGATATCGTATCCATCTTCTTCTTTAACTTCAATTGCAGCTTCCATTAAAGCTCTTG
>DFEZ01000006.1:1229-2228 GCA_002369415.1 Caryophanales bacterium UBA3789
CATCATTGGGTTGAATTCATGTAATTCATCACATACAGCTTTAATATGATCAACTGTCATTCCCATAGCTTTAGCTAATTCTTTCATTTCAGCATCAGTCTTTGGAACAAACTCATGTAGAGGTGGGTCAATATAACGTACAGTCATTGGTTTACCCTTTAACTCTTTATACATTGCCTTAAAGTCACCTTTTTGATAAGGGATTAATAAATCAAGATATTTTTCTCTATCTTCTACAGTCTCAGATAAGATCATTCTTCTTAAGTTGAAGATTCTTTCTTCATCGAAGAACATATGCTCAGTACGGCATAGACCAATTCCTTCAGCTCCAAGTTCAATAGCTTTTGCTGTATCTTTTGGAGTATCTGCATTAGTTCTAACGCCTAAAGTTCTGAACTTATCTGCCCATTCCATAACTCTTCCGAATTCTCCAGCGATAGTAGCATCAACTGTCTTAATTTCTCCATCATAGATGTTTCCAGTTGTTCCATCGATTGAGATTACATCTCCTTCATGGAAAGTCTTACCACCTAATTCGAATTCTTTCTTAGCTTCATTCATCTTGATATCTCCACATCCAGATACGCAGCAAGATCCCATACCACGTGCTACAACTGCAGCGTGAGAAGTCATACCACCACGAACTGTTAAGATACCTTGTGCAACTTTCATACCAGTAATATCTTCTGGTGAAGTCTCAAGTCTTACTAGAACTACTTTCTTCTTCTTTGCAGCCCATGCTTCAGCATCTTCTGCTGAGAATACTATTTGACCACAAGCAGCTCCAGGAGAAGCACCTAATCCTTTTCCAATAGGAGTAGCTTTCTTTAATGCATCTACATCAAATTGTGGATGTAATAAAGTATCTAAGTTTCTTGGATCTATCATTGAAACTGCTTCTTCTTCAGTTCTCATTCCTTCATCAACTAAATCACAAGCAATCTTTAAAGCAGCTTTTGCTGTTCTCTTACCATTTCTAGTTTGTAACATATAAAGTTT
>DFEZ01000006.1:2399-2848 GCA_002369415.1 Caryophanales bacterium UBA3789
ATCTTCATTGGAGTTCTAACACCAGCAACAACGTCTTCACCTTGTGCATTAGTTAAGAATTCTCCGAATAATCCTTTTTCTCCAGTAGCTGGGTCTCTTGTGAAAGCAACACCAGTTCCACAATCGTCTCCCATATTACCGAAAGCCATTGATTGAACGTTTACAGCAGTTCCCCATGAATAAGGAATATCGTTATCTCTTCTATAAACATTAGCTCTTGGGTTATCCCAACTTCTAAATACAGCTTTTACAGCTCCCATTAATTGTTCTTTTGGATCAGATGGGAAATCACTACCAATTTTAGATTTATACTCTTCTTTGAATTGTCCAGCTAATTCTTTTAAATCTTCAGCTGTTAATTCAACATCTTGAGTAACTCCCTTTTTCTCTTTCATTTGATCGATTAATTCTTCAAAGTATTTTTTACCAACTTCCATAACAACATCAGA
>DFEZ01000006.1:2881-18735 GCA_002369415.1 Caryophanales bacterium UBA3789
GAATAAATCTTCTATAACAATCCCAAGCCCATCTAGGATTATTAGATTTTTCAGCTAAAACTTCTACTACTTCTTCATTTAAACCTAAGTTAAGGATTGTATCCATCATACCAGGCATAGAAGCACGAGCTCCTGATCTTACTGAAACTAGTAATGGATTTTCTTTATCTCCAAATTTCTTTCCAGTAATCTCTTCCATTTTAGTTATATACTCATTTATTTGACCTTGGATTTCTTCATTAATTTCTTTTCCATCTTCATAATATTGAGTACATGCTTCTGTTGTAATTGTGAATCCTTGAGGAACAGGTAAGCCGATATTAGTCATTTCTGCTAAGTTAGCACCTTTACCACCAAGAAGCTCACGCATATCAGCATTTCCTTCTTTGAATAAATATACATATTTGTGCATCTTTGATCCCTCCTTACACAACATATATTTTATCAAATCGCGATATACCACACAAGAAAAACAAGCGTTTTAGGTATCAAATTTCTTTATAATAGACATAAAATTTTACATAAAAAAATAAGGTTAATTAAAAACCTTATCTTTTATTATATTATTCTATATTGAATACCTTTTTGTTGAGCAAGTTGTCTTACTTTTTGATAGTACTCATTTCTAAGTGCAATTGTATTAGCATTATATTGTCTTTTAATACTATCTACTAATGCATCATAATCAGCTTTAGACATACTACCAGCAGATGCTTGATATGTAATAAATAGATTATTTAAAACTCTATTTGTATTATCTGCTAAAGCATTTAATCTAATTTGATATTCATTACGTAACATGTCGAACTCGTCTACTCCATTTAAACCATTAACGAAGTTGTTTACTGCATTTACGTTAGCAGAATTTCCTTGTTGTGTTCTAGTTTGTTGTTGTCTTGTTGGATTAGGAGTAACAACTGGTTGTTGTTGTCTTGTTGGATTAGGAGTAACAACTGGTTGTTGTTGTCTTGTTGTTTGTTGTCTTTGTTGACCTTGAGTTGTTTGTCTTCTTTGTGGTAATGGTCTTTGTTGTTGAGTATTAGTTTGTTGTTGTGTTTGTTGTTGTTGAGCTTGTTGTTGTGTTTGTTGTGGTTGTCTTTGTTGTTGAGTATTAGTTTGTTGTTGTGTTTGTTGTTGTTGACCTTGTTGTTGTTGTCTTTGTCTAGTGTTGCTTCTTGTATTACCTCTACCATTTTGTTGTTGTTGACCTTGTGTTTGTTGTGGTTGTTGTGGTTGAGGCATCTTAGCAGCTACACCAATATCATCATTAATAACGTCCATTTCTGTTTGAATCTTATCTAATGTTTCCTTTTCATCTTTTGATTGTTTATCTAACCATAATTTGCTTAAACCTAATCCAATAGTTACTGCTAATGTAACAGGACCAGCCCAAGCATATAATGGGATAGCTGAAGCAACTAATAAGTAACCAACTGTTTTCTTAGTTTTATTTGTTTTTTCTAAGTCTTCAGTTGCATCTTTAAGATCCTCTTTTAAAACTGTAATTCTATCTTTTCTTTGTTGAGCAATAGTAGCATCATTTCTAACACCACCATTATTTCTAACAGTATTTAAGTGATTCTCTTGTACTTCTAATGATTTTCTTTCACTATTATCTTTGTCTAACATTGTCTTGAAGTTATATAAACATGAAGCACCAAGTGCTATAGCACCTATACCAACTAATGGTGTTGCAACTACAGATAAAGCTCCAGCAATAGCTAAACCTAAACCACCGATAAGACTTGCAGCCTTACCAAAACCTTTACCTTCTCCAACTTTCTTTTTCTTACGTTGAATATCTCTGATTCTCTTATCAATAAAATCTCTCATAATAACCCCCAAAATTTTATTTATGATATCTCTCAATATGTGCACATATTATACCATAAAAATATTATAAAGTCAATTGAAAAGGCCTATTTGGCCTCATTTAATATTTTAAATCCAATAAGTTCATTTTCACTATCGAAGTATAATCTTAACTCTCCATCATTATCTTTATATTTATACTCACAAAGACTACCACTTCTAACACTACATTCTCCATATGCATCCATAACATCTTCATATGTATCAAATATCTTTATATCCATAGGTAATTCAAATATTGTTTTACTTGTAATTTCTTTATTATTATATTCATAACCTACTGAAGAAGTATAATAATATCTTAAATCTGTTCTACTACTATAATTACTTTTAGCAATAGCTTCTAATTCGAAATCACCTTTTTTAATATTAACATCTTTTTCTTTATCTCCTACCCCTATTTCTTCAACAGTATAACCATTATCTATATATGAACCTAAAGTATCATTAAATCTATAAGTATCTCCTAAAAAAGAAAACTCAGAATCACTACTAAATTCATAATACTCTTCTTCTACAATAGGTTCTTCTACTGGATTATTTACTGTTATAGAACTTTTATACTTATCTACTGCACTAATTCCCATTACTATAACAAAAGCACAAAATATCATTACTAATATAATTGCAATTATAGCAGATTTATCATTAGCAATATTTACTCCATCTACTTTATCATTATAAATAACTTCTTTTTTATATACAATTTTGTCTTTAAAATTAACACCACAATTAGTACAGAATTTTAAACCGTCTTTTACTTCTTTACCACAATTAAAACATTTCATATTATAGACCTCTTTCATAATATTTTGGTTCTATATCATTAGAGTAATAAGAAACTATAAATATAGATGCAATAGATGCTACTAAAACACAAAAAACTAATCCTATAATTAATCCATCTTTAGCAAGTGGTTTATCATCTACTTTATCTACTTTAAGTACTACATCTTTAACTATAGGAGCAGAATAATAATCATTAGATATCTCATTCTTATTAATAGGTCTTTCTGCACCCATTATACTTTCACCACAATTAGTACAAAAATTATGCCCTTCTCTTAATTTAGCACCACATTTTCTACAATACATATATATCACCTATCTTATATAAATTATTTTATCAAAATATAAAAAAAAATACTAGATTTATTCATCTAATATTTTAATAAATTCATCTTCACTCATTAATCCAGAAAACTCTTTCTTAACTTCTCCATTAGAGAAAATTCTATAAGCAGGTACTTGAGTAACTCTATATTCTCTACCTATTCTCATTAATCTATCCATATCTACATTAATAAACTCATAATCATCTCTATTATTAGATATTTCTTCTATAGTACTATCCATTATTTTACATGGACTATTCCATTCAGCAGAAAAATATACTAGTACTCTATCATGTTTAATATATTCATTAAATTCATCTTGAGTCTTAATCTTAATCATATATCCTCCTATACTTTTAATTTACCCATTTCTTGTAATTTTAATACTGTATCTTCATCAACTACTCCATATTTTATCATAAATTCTAAGTTCTTACGATCTGCCTCAGTAGAAGTAATCTCTTTATTAGATACCATTACTCCTAAATCATAAACCTCTTTTATAGAATTAGTAAAACTACTTGTACTACTTGATAATATAGGAGAATTATAAACTATTCTATTAACTAACTTACTCTCACTAATAATCTCATATTTACCTAAAGGTACTAATAATAATACAAAAACTACAAAAAGTATTATATATCCTTTTATAAATGATACTAACCCACCTAATACTTTAGAAGGTAACCATAATATTATAGTTAATCTAACTAACTTCTCTAATACTTTACCTATCTTTAATATAATTACATATAGTGTTAATAATATACTAAATACTAATATAAAAGCTATAGCCTGATATAAAAGTATATTTAATGAACTAATTCCTTTTAATGACCCACCAAAATCAAAGAAAGGTAATAAAGTACATAAGTAATTACCAACTACTCCTTTAAATACATAAGATAATATAAATATAACTATTGTTCCTATTAATTGAACTAATTCATTAATAACACCATTTTTAAATCCAACTATTATAAACATTAATAATACTAATATAATTCCTATATCAAATACATTCATCTTAATCATCCTCTATATTCATTATAAACTAATTGTAATTTTTATGCTATAATAAGTTTTAGGTGAAGTACTATGTTAGATGAATATATGAATATAATTGGATATACTGATGAAGAAATATCTTTAATTAAAAGATCATACCCTATAAGTACTTATACAGAGTCTACTCTACTATATTATATAAAAAATATAGTTAATTACTTTAGAAGAAATAGTCTTGATAATAAAGATATAATTCATATAACAGTAACAATCCCAAATATAATAATTACAAGTACAGAAACAATTAAAATAAGAGTTAATGATCTAAATACATTAGGATTTAATAAAATAGATTCATTTAATATGATAAAGAAATATCCATATATTATAGATATGTCTTTTCAAAAAATAAAAAATAAATATAATTGTTTCTTAGATTTAGGATTTGATAAATTAGATATTATTAAAATATTTACTAATAATACTGAACTACTAAATATAGAGCAATCTACTATAAAGAATAGATTTAATTATTTCCATGATTTTGGTTATAAAAGAAGAGAAATAAGAAGAATATTTAGTGAAATACCAGAAATAATAGATTGTAATATTAATAAGATAAATAGAAAGATAGATGAATATCAGAAATTAGGATTTAATGAATTAGAATTAATTAAAATTACATCATATCTTCCTGAACTATATATTACTGATAATACATTTTTAGAAACAGAATTTAATGATTTATTAGATTTTGGATACAAACAAGAAGATATAATCAAAATAATTAAAAAAGTTCCATTAATATTAAAGAACTCTTATTTAAATAATCTATCTGATAAATTAGATAACTTAATAAAATTAGGACTTACTAAAGAAGAAATAGTTTCTATTACTTCTATTAATCCATATATATTATTATATTCAACTGATTTTATAAAAGATAATTTTAAGAATCTAGAAAGTAATGATATTAATAAATTAGAAATACTTAAAATGATTAAAGATAATTCTATTATCTTAGGATATGATAAGAATAGTCTTAATACTAAGATTAAATTCTATAAAGATCATAAATTAATAGATAAGATTAAAGATAATAGTAAATTATTAACATTTAATATAGACTTTATAAAAGCAAGATATAAAATAATTTCTAGTAATAAGAAATATGACATTAATGATCTATTTATTAGTGATAATGATTTCTTTAAGAAATATAAAGTTACTAGATATGAGATATTGGGGTGATTAAATGGATGTATTAATTAGATATGGTTTTTCTATTGAAGAGATTAAGAATATGATGGATTCTAATCAAGAAATAGAAGATATTGAAGATAAAGCTATTTATGAACTAATAGATATATTAATAAATATAGGATGTATTAATTCTCAAATAAAAAATATATTTATTTGTAATCCATTTTGTATTAGTAGAAGTATTATTGAAATACATAAGTCTATAGATAAATATAAAGAATTAGGATTAGCTAATTTAAATATTATGTTTGATTCTAATCCATATTTATTAAATTTAGAAGATATTGAAATAGAAAAGATATATAATGATAGTATAGAAAAAGGTTATACTAAAGAACAAATATATAATTATTTCTATAATAATAGTAATAGAATAATTTAGGGAGGATATTATGAATGTAGTTATCAAAGTTAATGATGAAATTAAACAAAAGATGATTGAATACTATAAAGATAAAGTAAGGGATAAAGTAATACCTTATGTAGTATTCCAAGCTCAAGAAGAAGATACAGTAATTACATTATATGAATCAGGTAAATGTATGTTTCAAGGAACAAGTGCTGATGTAGATGCTGCTATGTGGGGAGTTGCCTTAGAAAATACAAAAGAAAAACAAGAAGAAAATAAAAAGAAAGATAAAGTATATTATAACTGTAGTGCTGTAGGAAGTGATGAAGTAGGAACTGGAGATTACTTTGGACCTATCGTTGTAACTGCATGTTACGTACCTAAATCTGAAATAGAATACTTAGAAAAATTAGGAGTTGGAGATTCTAAGAAAATAGATGATTCAAAGATTTTAAAAATTGCTCCTGAAATAGCAAAACGTATTAAATATAAAAGTGTTATTCTAAGTAATAAAGAATATAATGAAAAATATACTAAAGATATTAATATGAATAAAATTAAAGCTATTCTTCATAATAGAGTATTATATGAATTAGTACATTCAGAAAAACTAGATTATGACTACATCATAGTAGATGAATTCGCAAGAGAAAATAGATATTATGAATATATTAAAGATCAACCTGCTATTCAAAAAGGAATTACATTCTTAACTAAGGCAGAAGATAAGAATTTAGCAGTTGGTTGTGGTTCTATAATAAGTAGATTTATCTTCTTAAAAGAGTTTGATAAACTTTGTGATAGTATTCATATACCTCTACCAAAAGGGGCAGGAAAAGATGTAGATACTATTGGAGAAGAAGTTGTAGAAAAATATGGAGAAGATAAATTAAAAGAAATTGCTAAAGTAAACTTTAAAAATACAGATAGAATTCTACATACAATGATATATTAAAAAGACGAAAGTCTTTTTTTATTTTACAAATAAATAAAAATAAGTTATAATATCTAACGAATTGGAGGGATAATATGGATTATGATAATACTTTAGCAATTGTAGGAGAAATGGCTGCATACCATCCAAAAAAAGCCAAGAAAATATCATTATTATTAAATTATTGGTTAGATGCAACAGAAGAAGAAAAAAAGGCTCTAGAAAAAGAGATACGTGATTTAATAGTAGATGACTTCCATAGATCGTTGGATAGAACATCAAGAACTGAATACGTAAATTGTAATGTTAATGTTCATGAATTTTCTTATACTGCAGAACATAACGTACCAGGATGGGACATTACAACTTGGGGTGCAAATAGACTTGCTATTGAAAATGGTGAAGTAAAAGTATTAGAAACAATTCCTAGAATATATAAAAAGGGATATGTATTACCAAAAGATGCATCAGAAGAGGCAATAAACTTTTCAAAAGTAAACAGCACTCAATTAAGTTCTATTGCTGACTATATGGATAGAAGAGAAGACATTATTACTTTTAAATATAAACCAGCTGATGGAATCAATAAAAGATATGTAGAGCACTTAATTGATTATCTTGGATATAGAAGAGCTGGAGATACACCTAATAAAAATAATGGATATCAAAAAAAGATAGGATAACCTATCTTTTTTTATTGCCTGTATCTAAATCTAAGTATTCTCTTAGACCTTTAGTATATCTTGGATGCTTTAACTTTCTAATACCTCTATCTTCTGCATTTCTAACTCTATCAATTGTAGTATCAAGCATTTTTGCAATCTCGCCTCTTGTATAAGTATCATTTCCATTTAAACCGAATCTATAAATTAATACATTTCTTTCAAGTTCAGTTAAATCATCTAAAGCAGCATTTAATTCATCTCTTAATTGATCTTGAAAAACAAGTCTTTCAGTAACATCTTCCCCTACTACTTCATATTCTGGTAATTCCTCATCTTCAAAAAACAAATCATCTATTGTACCTTCTGGAGTTTCAGTTGCATAAAGGTCCTGTATAACTTCTACAGGAATATCCTTTTCATATAAATCAGTTACCATATTTTCTAGTTCTTTGTTTTTCATTAAAACACCTACTTTCTTGTATATACTAAATGTTTATATCTAATATTATTCTCTTCTTGTTCTTCTCCAAGAATCTCACTATTCCACTCATCTTTATTAAATTCAGGAAAATATACATCAGCTTCCTTATCTTCAGCATCAACTTCAGTTAAAACTAACTTATCAGCGTATTCCATCATAGTAGAATAGACTTTTGCTCCTCCAATTATCATTACTTCTTTTTTATAATCTTCTATATACTTTAATAATTCATCTACACTTCTAACTATAGTTATTTGAGGATTTTCATCTATATTTCTACTTGTAAGAACAATATGTTGTCTACCAGGTAGAGGTTTTCCTCCCCTTAATGAATAAAAAGTATTATATCCCATAGCCATTGGTTTTCCCATAGTTTGAGATTTAAAGAATTCCATATCTTCCTTGAATCTCCAGATAAGATCTCCATTCTTACCTAATTCTCTATTTTTACCAATAGCTGCAATAATAGTTACATTCTTCATATTAAATACCTAATGGGAATGCAAATTGAGGATTCTTAGTCTTTACTTTTTGAATAGCTTCTTTATCTAATACTTTAACATCATCTGTAGTTAAATCATCAAATTTAACTCCATTTTTAACTTTAATAGTTGCATCAATATCATCCACTGGATCTCTTCTTAACATCTCAATAGCTTGATCTAAATGTCTATCATATAATTGAATATTTACTGGTTTCCAAGTGAATTTACCTGGAGTTAATCCTAAGTCATTAGCAACCATTATTAATAAAGCAGCATATTGAACTTGATTAATACATCCAGCAGTAGCAAAGTCACTACTTCTTTGTACTAAAGTCATGTCTAAATAATCTTTTCCATCCCAGTCATGTCTTACATTCCAAATAGTTAGGAATGCACAAGGTTTTAATCCATGTGGTTTTTCAAAGTCATCTTGTTGCCATAGACATGTAATATTACGTCTTCCATCAGGATTATTCCTAATAGCATTAATTACTTGACTTCTAATCATATTTCTTGGACCAGTAGTTCCACCATAACATGCTCCAATATGTGGATGTCCTGCTTCATTTAAATTATAACTTCCATCAGGATTTTTAATAGCCCAATCTTTCCACCAGTTATTAATCTCATGATTTTCATCCCATGTTTTTTTACCTAACATTTCATCAAATAATACTAAATCATTTGATTGTTGTTGATAAATCCAAAGTATTTCAGCAATACTTGCTTTAACAGCAATAGGTCTAAGTGTAATCATAGGAGACTCTCCCTTAGATAAATCATAAGTACACTCAACATCTGTATTAACACTAATTGTATGAGCAGGTACCCATATCTCTACACCTTTTTTCTTATCACTATTGTGTAAAACAACTTCTTCACTTGATCCAACCTTAATCTTTTTACCATCTTTTGTAGTAACAACTCTTTTTTCCTCATCATAAGTTGCTCCTTGATAGAAGTCCTCATAATGAGGTCTTGGATCATGATCCAAACATCCTTCTTGTAATATCTTATCCATTATTATTTTGGTATAAGCATCACCCTTAGTACCAATTGGATTACCATTCTTATCAACTAAATAACCATTTCTTACCTTCGGCCTTGGGTAAGTTGTTCTTTTTAGTTTAATTGGTTCTTCCCCTAGATTCATTTTAGCAATATTGAATCTATTTAAATCAAATTTACTCATCTAACTACCTCCCTATAATAGTCCTAAATTTATTATATGATTTATAAAAATTTTAAACAACAACTAATCCTATAAAATTTTTCTATATTTAAAAATACCAATATAAATCAATAAAAATTTAATTTGTAAAAAAGAGTCAATTAAAAAGAGAACTACTTGTTCCCTTTTATTAATAATATACTTGCTCCAGTAATTAACCCAAATATTACGAAAGGAATAAAAGTTTTAGTTGTCTTTGGATTATCCATTTCATATTCTACCGTGATTTTAACTTCAGTAGGAGGCATAGTAAATGAATACTCATTATCTTTTCCATCTACCTTATTGTAATTAATATTATTATTGTCTTTATCAATGATTTTAATAGTTTTAATTTTTTTACCAATTTGAGTATTAAAATTAACTTTATCTCCCGCTTTAATATCATCGTCATTTATTACATTAATATCACTATCATTGTAATCAATTTTAATATCATCAGGTATTTCAAATGTAAATAATATTTCGTTATCTACCATTGGTTCTAATTCCCATAGATAAGTATTCCCATCAATACTAGTAGCGTTATTACTTAAAACAGTACCTTTATCAAATTTTATACCATATTTCAAATCATAATTAGTAAGCATCATTCTACGAAATTCATCACCTTCTGAGGAATCTTCTGGATATATAAATAATTTTTCTCCATCTTCACTATCCATATCATAGAAACGATAATGATATCTATAATGAGCTGAGAAAATAGTCTTATAATTTTCTCTACTACATTTAAAATAATTATCTTTAAATACAATATCTTTATCATAGTATAAATAATCATCTAATATAATAATAGGTTGTTTTTCAAAATTACAAAGTTTCTCAATATTATCAAACTTAAGAGAATATTGTCCTACTTTGTTCCCATCACCTATATCAACAACTCGAACATCATATCCTTGTTCCTGAAGCATCGAATTTATTTCATTTACTGGTTCAAACAAATTACTATCATCATGCATTAATCCATACAAACCAATAAAAGTAAAAGAATTGTCTTCTCCAACTTGATTTCCAACATTAAATGTAGCACATCCAGAAACTATAAAGCATCCTATAGCAAGTAACATAAGTTTTATGTGTTTTTTCATAAAACCACCTCTACTATTCTAATTACATTATACTACACCAATAAGATAAACAACAAGTGTATAAAAAAAGAGAATGACTAGTTGTCATTTTCTTTTGTAAACCTATTGAATTTCTTAATCTCGTCAGTATCTAGATCAGTATCAGCAAGTAAATCAATTAATTTCTTTTGCTCTCTAGATAACTTCTTAGGAGTGTACATCTTAAATATAACAAACATATCACCTTTATGTCTTCTATATTTGTTATCTACTCCTTTACCTTTAATTCTTTGTTTATCTCCACTATTAGTTCCAGCAGGAATATTTAATTTAACATTACCATATAGTGTTGGAATATCTTTTTTACAGCCTAAGATAGCTTCAGTAAGAGTAATTGGAACTTCTAAGTAAATATCATCATTATCTCTTATAAAGAAATCATGCTCATCTACTAAGAATTCGATGTATAAGTCACCGTTTTCTCCTCCATTAGAACCTGGATTACCTTTTCCAGTAACTCTTTGTCTATCTCCAGTATTAATACCTTCTGGAATATTTATAGTAATAGTCTTATTCTTTTTAACTTTTCCTTTTCCGTTACACTCGCTACACTTTCTCTTATAAGTGTGACCAATACCACCACAGTCAGGACAAGTTGTAGTTGATTGGAAAGCTCCTAAGATAGTTCTTTGTTGTGTTGTAACTGTACCTCTACCATGACATGTAGAACATTCTTCTCTATCGAATCCCCCGTGTCCATGACATTCACTACAGTCTTCTACAACATCTATCTTAAACTTCTTCTCACAACCATAGATTGCTTCATCGAAAGTAAGATCCATTCTCATTAAGATGTCACTACCTCTTGTTGCTCTTGGACCACTATTACCTCTTCCACCGAAGCCTCCAAAACCTCCGAATCCTGAAGACCCGCCAAATATTGAATCAAATATATCACTAAGATCTACATCTACGCCGCCACCGAAGCCACCGAATCCATCGAATCCTCCTGGACCACCTGCTGCACCACCGGATACTCCAGCATGACCATATTGATCATACATCTTTCTCTTTTGTTCATCAGATAATACAGAATAAGCTTCTTGGGCTTCTTTAAACTTATCAGCAGCTTTTGGATCATCTTTATTTAAATCAGGATGAAACTCTTTGGCTTTCTTTCTAAATGCACTTTTAATTTCAGCTTCAGTTGCATTCTTAGAAACACCTAAGACTTCATAATAGTCACGTTTATCTGCCATAATGCCTCCTATTCTGATATAAGATTAACTATTTTTTATTCTTCTATATTCTTCAATGTAACTATTAAATACATTCATAGCTTCATTGATAACTTCTTTCTTAGTTAAATCTACATCTACTATTTTTAATTCATCAAGTGGATCCATAGAAGAACCACTACTTAAAAACTTAATATATTTTTCTTTATAACTATCATCTTCTAATATATGTTCAGCTATATAAGTAGATGCAGCTAAAGAAGTAGCATATTTATATACATAAAAATTATAATAGAAATGAGGAATTCTAGACCATTCATATTTTAAAGAATCATCTAAAATAACATTCTTACCAAAATAAGGTTTATTTATCTTTAAATACATATCTTCTAATATTTCATGAGTTAAAGGTTTTTCTTGTTCTCTTAAAGCATATGCATCTCTTTCAAATTCTGCAAACATAGTTTGTCTTAACATTGTACTAGCATATAATTGTAATAATTGTTGAAGTATGGATAATTTTTCTTTCTTTTCTTTAGAATTTTTCAACATATATTTAGCAAGTAATAATTCATTAGTTGTACTAGCGACTTCTGCAACAAATATTGGGTAATTTGAATAAATAATGTCTTGTGCTTCACAAGAATAAGTTGTATGCATTGAATGACCTAACTCATGTATTAAAGTAGATACATCATGATAATTACCAGTAAAATTAGTAAGAATAAATGCATTAGTACCATAACCACCTGATGAATAAGCGCCTGTTCTTTTACCTTTATTAGGTAAATAATCAATCCACTTCTCATCAAATGCTCTATTTATTTTAGATATATAATCTTCTCCTAATACATTTAATGTATTAATTATTATTGATTTAGCTTCATCTAATGAATATTCTTTTTCACTAACACTACCAAATGTAGCATAAGTATCATATCTATGTAATTCTTCTACTCCAACTTCTTCTTTTATTAAACCATAATAGTTATTAATAACATCACTTCTACTCTTAACAGTATCAATTAAGTTATCATATACAGAAATATCTATTTTATCTTTAAATAATTCCTTTTCACGAACACTTCCATAATTTCTAATCTTAGCAAGACTAATATTAGTATTTAAATGACCAATAAAAGTACTAGCAAATGTATTAGCATACTTACCATATGTATCAAATAAAGTAAGTACAGCATTACGTCTAACATCTCTATTCTTAGAAATCCAATACTTACTAACATTTGCTTCAGTAAGTTCTATATCCTTACCATCTTCATCTTTTATAGTTGGAAATACTAAATCAGCATTACTTAACATAGAGAAAGTATTCTCATCATTATTAAGAGATAAACTAAGTTTAGATAATAACTCTTCTTTATCTTTATCTAAAGTATGATCTTTATATCTTAAAATATTATCAAATACTCTTCTATATTTCTTTAAATAACTATCTTCTAAGTACTTATCAATTAACTTAGTATCAGTATCTAATACCTCTGGAGTAAAGAAACTAGTCTTTTCACCATATAAAGATAATAATTGATCTATTTCTTGATACATTTCTTGATACTTAGAATTAGATGTATCTTGATCATGTTTTCTAACTCCATAAGTAATTAACTTATTAAGCATTAAATCAATCTCTTCATCAGTCTTTAAATATGTTTTAAGATTATCTAAACTACTAAATAATTTACCTTTATATGAATTTAATTTATCAAATAACTCCTTGGCAATATCTATATCTTTATAAAAGTCTTCGTCGGATTTATAGATTGTAGTTAAATCCCATTTATATTCATTAGATATCTCATCTCTTGTTTTTACTTGCATATAAACTCCTATATCATAGTAATAAAGTTCTAGAAACTAGAACTTTATTACATTATTCTTCTTCAATATCAGCTTCTTCTACATCATCGTCGTCTTTTTTACTTTTTTTCTTTTTAGATTTCTTTTCTTCTTTGTCGTCATCGTCATCTTCTTTTTCTTCTTCTTGACGTTCTTTAGCAGCATTTTCATATACTTTAGCAGCTAATCCCATGGCTGTTTCTTGAAGTTTTTCTTTTCCTTCTTTGATGTCATCGATATCTCCTTTTTCAAGAGCTTTCTTTAAGTCATCAATTAAGTCTTTAGCTTTTTCAACTTCTTTCTTATCAGCTTTATCTCCTAAATCTTTAATAGCTTTTTCAGTTTGGAAGATCATTTGTTCAGCATCATTTTTAATTTCTGCTTCTTCCTTACGTTTATCATCAGCTTCTTTGTTTTCTTCAGCTTCTTTTCTCATTCTTTCAACTTCTTCATCACTTAAGTTAGTTGAAGATGTAATAGTAATTGATTGCTCTTTATTAGTTCCTAAATCTTTAGCAGTAACATTAACGATACCATTTTCATCGATTGAGAATTTAACTTCGATTTGAGGAACTCCTCTTGGTGCTGGTGGAATATCTGTTAATTGGAATCTTCCTAATGTCTTGTTATCAGCAGCCATACTTCTTTCACCTTGAAGAACATGGATATCTACTCCTGGTTGATTATCTGCAGCAGTTGAGAATATCTCTTTCTTCTCAGTTGGAATAGTTGTATTTCTTGGAATTAATGTAGTCATAACTCCACCTAATGTTTCAACTCCAAGTGATAATGGAGTAACATCAAGTAATACGATATCAGAAACAGCTCCAGTTAAAACTCCACCTTGAATAGCAGCTCCCATAGCAACTACTTCATCAGGGTTAACTTCTCTTGATGGTTCTTTTCCAAGTTCTTTAGTAATTGTATCATATACTAATGGTACACGAGTAGATCCACCAACTAAGATAACTTTATCAATATCTTTCTTAGTAATCTTAGCATCTTTAATAGCTTTTCTAACTGGTTCAATAGTATCTTCTACTAAATCAGAAATTAAATCTTCAAATTTAGCACGTGATAATTCCATATCAACGTGGATTGGTTCTCCATCATCATCTTTAGCAATGAATGGAACTGATATTTGAGTAGTAACCATTCCAGATAAATCTTTCTTAGCTTTTTCAGCAGCTTCTTTTAGACGTTGCATTGCCATCTTATCATCTGAAAGATCAATACCATTTTCTTTCTTAAATTCTTTAACTATATATTCAATAATTCTTTCATCGAAGTCATCTCCACCTAAATGGTTATTACCATTAGTTGATTTAACTTCAAATACTCCGTCTCCTAACTCAAGTATAGATACATCGAAAGTACCTCCACCTAAGTCATAAACTAAGATTGTTTGTCCTTCATCTTTTTCAAGACCATAACTTAAAGCAGCAGCAGTTGGTTCATTAATAATTCTTTCAACTTCTAGTCCTGCAATTTTACCAGCATTCTTAGTAGCTTGTCTTTGACTATCTGAGAAGTATGCTGGAACAGTAATAACTGCTTTAGTAACTTTTTCTCCTAAGTAAGCTTCACAATAATCTTTAATATATGAAAGAATCATTGCTGAAACTTCTTCTGGTGTATACTTCTTACCATCTAATTTAACTTTTTCGTCAGATCCCATTTTTCTCTTAATAGAACTACAAGTATCTGGGTTAGTTAAAAGTTGGTGTTTAGCAGCTTCACCTACTATTTTTTCTCCTTTTTTAAATGCTACAACAGATGGAGTTGTTCTTCCTCCTTCTGGGTTTGGTATAACTTTTGGAGCTCCAGCTTCAAGAACTGCAGCACATGAATTAGTTGTACCTAAATCTATTCCGATAATTTTTTCCATATTATTTCACTCCTTTATTTTTGATTAATTTTAACAGACGCAGGTTTTATAACCCTGTCTTTTAATTTATATCCTTTTTGTAGAACTTCAAGTACTTCTTCATCTTCCTTTTCTGGAACATTATCAACTAAGATTGCTTGTTCTAGATTTGGATCAAATACTTGTCCTACTCTATTTATTTCTTCTACTCCAAATTTATTTAAAGTAGATACTAAAGATGAATAAATCATTTGGAAACCATCAGCATATTTCTTAACTTCAGGATTCTCACTTTTTTCAGCTTGATTAAGAGCTCTTTCATAATTCTCTACAAAAGTAATTAACTCTTTAACTAAACCTTCATTAGCATATTTAAGCATATTTGAAACTTCTTCATCTTTTCTTTTACGATAATT
>DFEZ01000009.1:0-97665 GCA_002369415.1 Caryophanales bacterium UBA3789
CAATTAAAACTTAATGACGAAGTTGAAATCGTTGGTATTAAGCCAACTAAGAAGACAGTTGTTACTGGTATCGAAATGTTCAGAAAATCACTTGATTATGCTGAAGCTGGAGATAACGCTGGAGTATTATTACGTGGTATCTCTCGTGAAGAAGTTGAAAGAGGACAAGTTCTTGCTAAACCAGGAAGTGTTACTCCACATCACAAATTCAAAGCTACAGTTTATATCTTAAGTAAAGAAGAAGGTGGACGTCATACTCCATTCTTCAACAACTATCGTCCACAATTCTATTTCAGAACTACTGATGTAACAGGAGTAATCACTTTACCAGAAGGAACTGAAATGGTAATGCCTGGAGATAACATTGATATGGAAGTTGAATTAATCCATTCAATCGCACTTGAACAAGGAACTCAATTCTCTATCCGTGAGGGTGGTAGAACTGTAGGTGCTGGTTCAGTTACTGAAATCTTAGGATAATTTAAATATAAAAAAGAATCATTTGATTCTTTTTTTTTGTTAAAAAAATGAGTAAGATTATTTCTTACCCATTTTATTATATAGTCCATATGAAAAACTATTTAATATAATATCAAATTCTCCAATATATTCTGTTACTGCTGTATTGAATCCTAATTTTGCTTCATTTAATCCACTATATGGATTTTTCTTTTCAAATTCTCCACAGATGGCATTTAAATTAATATATTTAAGACCTTGTTCAGTATAATCGTTTATTAGCTTCCACTTTGTTAAATATAGTGGATTTAAATAGCTATATGATTCATCTTGTCCTTCAGTAAATATGTATGCTGCATTATCATATTTAATAATCATTGTTGCAGCAATTACTATTCCATCAGGATTACTCTTTAATAAGTCTGTTGATTTTAATAAACTGTTCTTATAAGCTGTAATAAGTTTATCAGATTCCATTTTTTTATTTAAGTAAGCATCTCTTTCTTTAGGATCCATTGTTAAATCTTGTACTTTAGCAGCAAGAATATCATTGTATTCCAATTCTTTTTCATAGTTTCTTCTACTATTAATTAAGAAGCTCTCTGTATTTATTTTCGCATAATAAACTTCTACATCATCTTCAAATTTACTAAATATTTCTTTATAGAATGATAATGGTTTTTTATCTTTCTTTTGAACGAATTGATATAATTTATTAACATTTTTAGCAGGTGCCTTTACTATTTCTATACCTGCGGAACTTGCTCTTCTAATTTTATTTCTTGTTCTTTTATCGAATCTAGCAAATACTTCTCTTACATCTCTTTGAAGAAGTATTAGAGCTTCCCATCTTGGCTTTTCTGTTTCAAAGTATAAAGTCTTTCCTTTATATTTAAATCCTGCTCTTTTTAGATTATCTATTATTGTAGTTCCTTGATTGTTGAAATTCATTATATTTCCATCACAATCTCTTATTGTTAATGGAATGTAAGGATCTATTCTTAGTAACATGAAATTTTGTTTACCTAATGTTTTTTGTAGTTTTTCAACTACTTCTTCAAGTTCTTGTTCATTATCATAGCTGTATAACATACCTCTTGGAGCATAGGCAATTTTATATTTCATCCAAACTTCTTTATAGATTATTAGAGTTGCACCTATAAGTCTATTGCTATCGTTTACTATACCAATGAATTGGTGTTGGTATCCGAATCTTGACATAACATTAGCATACATTGATGTTTGAAAATAATTTCTATACTTATGTGTACTAGCAAATCTATCAAATTGTGATGAACTAAGCTTAACTATTTTCATGTTTGCCCACTCCTTACTCTATATAGTATTATATCACAATAATTTTAATTGTATCAACAAAGAAAATTATTATGATATATTTACATTTTATTTATACATTATTATGTTATAATTAAGAAGGATAGGAGTTAATATGAATAGATTAACAATAATAGTATTAGGAAAGAAAAATAAAGGTACAGGATCAAAAGATGATGTTGATTTTGTTTTTTCTAATGGAACAAATTTATCTAAACTTATTAAGGATCTTAAAACTAAATATTTCTTATTTGTTAGAGAAGATGATAAATTAAGTGATGATTTCTTTGATATTGTTAGAGAAAAATGTAATGAAGATTTTGATTCTTGTTTTATTAATTATAAGATTAATTACGAATATAAATCTAAAGTAAGAATTCTTCATAATGAATATGAATTATCTCAATATTTTCCTTTAGTTGGGGAATATATATGGAGTTTTATATTTAATAGGGAGTTATTTATCCCATTATTAGATCTTAAAAAGGAAGAGATTAATCAATATGTTAAAGATAATTTTAAGAATAAGAAAGTTATTTCAAAAGTAATATATTTTCATAATCCTAAAACTAAAAGACTTATTAATAAATGGATTTATAATGATATAAAAGATGAAGTTAAAGTTAAGAACTTAATATATATGGGTATTGGTTGTAGTGGTATATTTAATGGATATGTTAGTTGGTTAAAGAACTTAGGTAGATGTTTTTCTGATAAATACAAGATAACTATTTTATATGATGAAATACATCCAACTACTCTTAAATTATTTAGTGAGTTCTTTGATTGCATTCAATATGATCCTGGAATTAATTATTTAAATGAGAGTTATTGTGCTACATATACAAATTATTTTTATCCTAAGAATATTATTATTCTTGGAGAGAGTTATATGTTTATACATGGATGTATGAGTGATTATGATAATTCTATGCATTTTAAAGATGATTTATATTCTCATTATGTTGGAGTTTCTAAAGTTGCGAGTGATAGGGCAGTTGGTTATTTCCCTACTGATCATATTGAGACTATTTGGAATCCATTTATGATAGATGAAAATATGATTAAACCACATCTTAAATTATGTTCTGCTCATAGAACTGCGAAGGTTAAAAGACCTGAGAGAGTTGAGAAAATGGCTAAAATGTTGGATGAATTAGATATTCCTTATACATGGAATTTATTTACCGATGTTAATGAAAATACTAATAAAGGTGGATTAATAATTAGAAATAGAGTACCTAATCCATTACCATACATTAATGATGCAGACTATTTTGTATTACTTAGTGATAGTGAGGCAATGCCATATTCTGTTTTAGAGGCATTATCTCTTAATACTAAAGTAATTGTTACTCCATTAGAGGCTTTCTTTGAATTGGGTGTTAAAGATGGTGAAAATGGTATTGTTATTCCTTTTGATTATTTTGATGATGGTAATGAAGATAAACTTAAGAAGGTATTACTTAAAGCATATAAGGAAAAAGAAAAGGAAATTAATTATAAATTTGATGAATCCTTATACAAGGGTTATAACGATATTTTCTTATAATTGTTGTATAATATAGATGGTGATTACATGTTTAAAAATAATAAAATATTAATATTGGGATTTGCTAGAAGTGGTTATGAAGCAGCTAAAGTATTAATTAAAAGAAATAATAAAGTTATATTAAATGATTCAAAAGAAGAGTCTAAGTTAGAACAAGATAAGATAAAGGAATTAAGAGACTTAGGTGTTGAATTTGTATTTGGTTCTCATCCTGATAATTTATTGGATGATAGCTTTGATTATTTAATAAAAAATCCAGGAGTTCCAATTGATCATAAATATGTTTTAAAGGCTAGAGATCTTGGAATTGAAGTAATAAATGAAGTTGAAATGGCTTATAGATTATTACCAAAAGAATTAAAAATAGTAGGTATTACTGGTACTAATGGTAAGACTACTACAACTACACTTACATATAATATTTTAAGTGAATATTATGGTGATAAGGTTGTTTTAGCAGGTAATATTGGTTTTCCATTATGTAGTGTATTAGATAAGCTAAAAAAGGATAATATACTTGTTATGGAAATATCTTGTCAACAATTAGAGAATATGAGTGAATTTCATCCTAATATAGCTGTTATGACTAATTTAAGTCCTGCTCATATTGATTTTTTAAAGAGTTATGATAATTATAAAAGAGTAAAGACTAAATTATTTCAAAATCAAACTAAAGATGATGTTGCTATACTAAATATTGATAATGAAGATGTTATTAATTCTACAAAAGATATTAAATCTACTAAAAAATATTTTTCTAGTAAAACGTCTATTAAAGGTTGTCATCTTGTGGGTGATGATATTTATTACTTTGATGAAAAAGTAATGTCTAGAGATGATATTTTTATAGCAGGTATGCATAATGTAGAAAATTCAATGGCTGCTATTATGGTTGCTAAAGAATTTGATGTTCCAAATGATGTAATAGTAAAAGTTATATCAAGTTTTAGAGGTGTTGAACATAGATTAGAATATGTTGATACTGTTAATGGAAGAAAGTTCTATAATGATACTGAGGCTACAAATATAAAGTGTACTCAAATTGCTTTATCTTCTTTTAATAAGCCAACAATTATAATATTAGGTGGACTAGAAAGAGGACAAGACTTTAATGAATTAATTCCTTATATGGGTCATGTTAAAGCAATTATTGCGATTGGACAATGTCGTGATAGAGTCCTTGAATTTGGTAATAATATTGGTATTGATACTTATAGTTTCGAACATTTAAATGATGGATTTAATAAATGCTATGATGTATCAGATGAAGGAGATATTATTTTACTTAGTCCTGCAAGTGCTAGCTGGGATCAATATAAAGAATGTGAAGTTAGAGGAGCAGAATTCAAAAGTAAAGTAGAGGAATTGAAAAATAAATATCAAAATTAAGATATTTTATTTGATAAATGATATAATTAAATAGGAGGTAATTTATGAAAATCAAAGATGTAATAGGAAGAGAAATTCTTGATTCTAGAGGAAATCCTACTGTAGAAGTGGATGTTATTCTAGAAAATGGTATTATGGGTAGAGCAGCAGTTCCTTCTGGTGCTTCTACTGGAGAAAGAGAGGCTCTAGAACTTAGAGATGGAGATAAGTCTAGATACCTTGGAAAGGGTACTTTAAAGGCAGTTGCTAATGTTAATGGACCATTAAGAGATTTAGTAATTGGAATGGATGCAGAAGATCAAAAAGCATTAGATTATGCTATGATTGAAGCTGATGGTACTGAAACTAAGTCTAAATATGGTGCTAATGCTATTTTAGGTATTTCAATGGCTGCTTTAAAAGCAAGTGCAATTAATGCTGGAAAGCCACTTTATAAGTATGTTGGAAATGGTACTACTTTACCAAAACCAATGATGAACATTATTAATGGAGGAGCTCATGCTGATAATAAACTTGATTTCCAAGAGTTTATGATTATTCCTCAAAGAGATACTATTCATGAAAGAGTAAGAGTTGGTGCTGAAGTATTCCACAACTTAAAGAAAGTATTAAATGAAAAAGGTTTAGCTACTGGAGTAGGAGATGAAGGAGGATTTGCTCCTGATTTACAATCAAATACTGAAGGTTTTGAACTTATTATGGAAGCTATTAGAAGAGCTGGATATGAACCAGGAAAAGATGTTTGTATGGGTATCGATGTAGCTGCTTCTGAATTCTATAAAGATGGAAAATATAATTTAGTTGGAGAAGGTAGAAGTTTAACTACTGATGAATTAATTGATTTCTATGAAGAATTAGTTTCTAAATATCCAATTATTTCAATTGAAGATCCAGTTGATGAAAATGACTGGGAAGGATTTACTAAGATTACTGAAAAAATGGGAGATAGAATTCAATTAGTTGGAGATGACTTATTCGTTACTAATAAGAAATGTCTTCAAATGGGAATTGATAAACATGCTGGAAATGCAATCCTATTAAAAGTAAATCAAATTGGTACAATTACTGAAACATTAGAAACAATTGAACTTGCTAGAAATAATGGATATGCTACTGTTATTTCTCATAGATCTGGTGAAACTGAAGATACAACAATTGCTGATTTAGCAGTTGGACTTGATTTAGGTCAAATTAAGACTGGATCTATGTCTAGAACAGATAGAGTCTGTAAATACAATCAATTAATGAGAATTGAGGAAGAATTAAATAAATAGTTGATTAATTAATTCTTATATGCTACAATATACGAAATCCGAGAAAGAGGACATGATTATATTAGCTCTTATTTCAGTGAATTAGGGATAGTGTGAACCTAAGAATAATCTAATATGATTCCTACCGCTTTAGGAGAGTAATCCGGTGGTCTACATCGTTATCAAAAAGAGTAAATTAAGGATGGTACCGTGCTTTTTGCACTCCTTTGGTATCATCCTTTTAATTTTAGGAGGTATTATTATGAGATTAAGCAATGGATATTTTATTACATTGAAAGAGGATGCAAAAGATGAAGATTCTACTAGTGGAAATTTACTTGTAAGAAGTGGAATGATTAAGAAAGTTGGTAGTGGTATTTATATGTTCTTACCATTAGGTCTTAAAGTGTTTAGAAAAGTAGAAAAAGTAATTAGAGAAGAAATGAATAACATCGGATCACAAGAACTATTAATGCCTTCATTATTACCGGAAGATTACTTTGTAGCAAGTGGTAGAAAAGAAGTATTTGGTGATGATATGTTCTCACTAAGTGATAGAGCAGGAAGACGCTATGTACTTGGACCTACACATGAAGAGTTATTTGTTGAAGCATGTAGAGATTTAATTAAATCATATAAGGATATGCCAATTAGTATTTATCAAATGGCTAATAAGTATAGAGATGAGATTAGAAGTAGATATGGTCTTATTAGAACTAGAGAGTTTGAAATGAAGGATGCATATACTTTTGATAAAGATTTAGAAGGATTAGATAAATCTTATGATTTAATGTTTAATGCATATAAGAAAATATTCGATAGATTAGGAATAAACTATAGAATAGTTAAAGCTTCAAGTGGTGCGATGGGTGGACTTTTATCTGAAGAGTTCCAAGCTGTTACTGATATTGGGGAAGATATATTAGTTCTATGTGAAAAATGTGGTTTATCTACTAATGATGAGATCTGTGAATGTAATGGAAAAGTAGAAGTAAGTAAAGCAAGAAAGAAAAAGAAAGAGTTACTTCATACACCTAATTGTGGAACTATAGAAGATATTTATAATAATTATCATATTGAGGCAAAAGACACTTGTAAAACTATGATCTATAAAGTAGATGGCAAGTTCTATGCATTTATGGTTAGAGGAGATAGAGAGGTAAATGAATATAAAATTCAAATGCTTCTTGGTGCAAAAAATGTAGAGATGGCTACATTTGAGGAAGATGAGAAGGTTACTGGAGCAGCAGTTGGTTTTGCTGGACCAGTTGATTTAGGAGTACCTGTTATTATTGATAGAGAAGTTGAAGGAATGAAGAACTTCTTAGTAGGTGCAAATAAAACAGACTATCATTTTATTAATACTAATCTTGATGATTTCAAATATGAAATGGTTGCTGATATAAGAAATGTTTCTGAAGATGATGTTTGTCCAGTCTGTGGAAATAAATTAGAGTTCAAACATGGTATAGAAGTAGGTAATACTTTTAAATTAGGAACTAAGTATTCTGAGTCTATGGGATTATACTATAGTGATGAGAACAATGAACTAAAACCAGTTGTTATGGGAAGCTATGGAATTGGAATTGCTAGAATAATGGCAGCTTTAGTTGAACAAAATCATGATGAAAATGGTATTATTTTCCCTGAGATAGTTGCTCCATATGATTATAGTATTGTTATTGTTAATATAAAAGATGATGATCAAGTTAGAGTTGCTAATGAATTATATGAATTCTTAACAAGCAAAGGCTATGACGTATTACTTGATGATAGAGATGCAAGAGCAGGCTTTAAATTCAAGGATATGGACCTTATTGGTATACCTAAGAGAATTGTTGTTGGTAAAAGAGCTAATGAAGGTATAGTAGAATTTAAGAAGAGAGATTCTAAAGACGTTGTAGAATATGAAATAGAGACACTTAAAAAGGAAGTTTAATCTTCCTTTTTTAAATTGACTTATTTTCTTAATAATAATATACTATTATATAGAGGATAGGGTGGGATATTGTGATAGTTAATGTCTTTTTTAACAACTTTTTCAAAAAAATATTTTTGCCATCAAAAGTAATGGGTGTATATCCAATCCACCTTACTGAAAATAAGCTTCTTGGAAGTATTGAAGGTATTAATGGAGAATGGAGGATAATTCCTTCAGATGATGTTAGGATATTAAAAAATAATCAAGAAGTAGATAAACCAGTTCTTAGAAATGATTCTATATTTGTATTTTCTATTGAGGGGGCATCATTATATTTAGTTGCAACTCCTGCATACTATGAAGATACAAATATAGTTAAATCAAATAAACAAGAAATAACTGTTGGTTCTCACCCAGACAGTGATATTTGTTATAGAAATTTTTATGTCGGTGAAAATGAATTTAAAATTGTATTTAATCAAGAAGGTTACTGGAAAGTAGTTACTGAAGGTAACAAAGTATATGTTAATAATAAACCTGCAGGTGATACTAGAATATATTCTGGTGATTACATCTTTTGTTTTGGTTTAAAAATTATTTGTTTAGGACAACAATTTATAATTACTGCTCCTGGAGGAATTACTTTAAATAATAATTCGTTTATAACTACAGCTGTTTCATCTGTAGCTAATTTTGTTTCTCCAAAAGGACAAGAAGATTTACCATTATATGATAAAAAATCATATTTCTCTAAAGCTCCAAGATTTATGTCTGAAAGAGAAGAGGATGAAGTAAATATTGATTCACCTCCACCAGAGGAAAAACCAGAAGAGACACCAATTTTATTAACTTTAGGTCCACAACTTACAATGATGGCTATGTCAATTTTCTCTGTTTTAGATACTATTATTGGATATGCTAATGGTGAAGTTGAAGCAATTAAATTCTATACTTCAATGGTTACTGTATTTGCTTTAGTTTCTGGTACTGTATTATGGCCATTTATTCTTAAATGGTATAAGAAGAGACAATTAAAGAAAAGAAAAATTAAACGTATTGTTAAATATAAGAAATATCTTGAAAAGAAAAAGAATGATATTGTTAATATTAAAGTACAACAACAAGAATTATTATTTGAAGAGAATCCTAATTTGGATTTAGTTAATGAAGTTATATTAAAGAGAAAGAATGATTTATGGAAAAAGAATCTTGATGATGAAGATTTCTTAAGAGTATGTTTGGGTATTGGAACAGTTAAATCTAAGATTAAAGTTAAATATCCTGAAGATAGATTTTCTGTAGATGATGAAGATGAACTAGTTAAATCATTAAAGAATGTATTAGATGATTCTAAATATATTGATAATGCTCCATTTACTTTTTCTTTAATTGAGAATAATGTTACTGCTGTTGTAGGTGAAGAAAAGTATTGTGATAGATTAATTGATAATATGTTCCTACAAATTATGGCATATCATCCATATTCTGATTTAAAAATAGTTGTATTTACTACACCAGAACGTGTAGATAAATGGGAATATTTAAAGATTTCTCCACATTGTTGGGATAATCAACATAATAATAGATATTTCGCAACTACTATTGAAGAATTTAATGAAATGGCTATTGATATAGATAGTACATTTGATGGTAGAAGAGATGAAGATGAAACAGAGAAATTAGAAGATGATGGTAGAAAAGATGCAGATTTAGAAGAACCATATAAGAAATATAAACCATACTTCTTGATATTTACTGATAATATTGAAGCAATTAAGAGTACTTCTTTAATTAAAAAAATATTAAATTATAAGAGAAATCTTGGATTTAGTGTTGTAATTGAAAATGATAGATTAAGTACTTTACCTGATCAAACTCATACATTTATTAGTGTTAATAGAGAAAAATCAGGATTATTTACTAATAAATTAAAAGTTGATGATAAGAATGAATTCCAAGTAGATTTTACTACACCAATAAATATGTATAATGTAGCATTAGTACTTGCGAATACTCCTATTTTACTTGAAAAAGGTAAATATGAGTTACCTAAATCTTTATCATTCTTAGAGATGTTTAATGTAGGTCGTGTTGAACAATTAAATAGTTTGGAAAGATGGAAATCTAATAATCCAGTTAATTCTTTAAGTGTTCCAGTTGGTATTGATCAAAATGGTGAAATCTTTAAAATGGATATTCATGAAAAAGTATATGGACCACATGGACTTGTTGCTGGTACTACTGGATCTGGTAAATCTGAATGGATTATTACTTATATTCTATCTTTAGCAGTTAACTTTAGTCCTGATGAAGTACAATTCGTACTAATCGACTATAAAGGTGGAGGTCTTGCCATGAGTTTTGAGAACCATGAGTTAGGAATTAAACTTCCACACCTTGCTGGAACTATTACAAACCTTGATAAATCTGCTATTAATAGATCTATTGCTTCCATTGAATCAGAATTAAAGAGACGTCAATCTATCTTTAATGATGCACGTGAGAAGTTAAAAGAAGGTCAAATGGATATTTATAAATATCAACAATACTATAGAAAAGGTTCTGTTGATATACCATTAAGTCACTTATTTATTATTTGTGATGAGTTTGCTGAGTTAAAACAACAACAACCTGAGTTTATGGAACAATTGATTTCTACATCTCGTATCGGACGTTCTTTAGGAGTTCACCTTATCCTTGCAACTCAAAAGCCATCCGGTGTTGTTAATGATCAAATTTGGTCTAACTCAAGATTTAAAGTTTGTTTGAGAGTTCAAGATAAATCTGATTCAAATGAAATATTAAAAAAACCAGATGCTGCTTACTTAAAACAAACTGGTTCATTCTATTTAGAAGTTGGTAATGATGAATATTATAACTTAGGTCAATCTGCTTGGGCAGGTGCTAAGTATTATCCTTCTGATATTGTTAAACATACTGTTGATCAATCAGTTCAATATATTAATAATATTGGCAAAGTAATTAACTATTTTGATACAGTTGAAGAAGCAAAAGTAGAAGAGAGTCAAGGAGAAGAGTTACTTAATATTGTTAAATATATTAGTAATATTTCTCAAGAAGAGAACTTTGTTAAACAACAATTATGGTTACCAAATATTCCTGAAGATATTTATTTAACTGAAATTAAAAAGAGATATGGTTTTAAACCTAAGAAACTTGATTTTACTACAGTTATTGGTGAATATGATGAGCCAAGAGAACAAAAACAAAGTATGCTTACTATTGATATTGGTGCTGGAAACATTGCTATTGTTGGACAACCTGGATCTGGTAAGGAAATGCTTGTTTCATCAATATTATTCTCAAGTATGACAGAACATACTCCACAAGAGATAAACTATTATATTCTAGACTTTGGAGCTGAAACATTACGTAAATTTGCTAAATTCCCACATGTTGGAGAAGTTGTTTTCCAAGATGATATGGAAAGAGTAGGAGGAGTTATCCAATTAGTAATGGATGAACTTAATAAACGTAAAGTTTTATTCCAAGACTTTAATGGATCATTAGAATACTATAATACTCATAGTGGTGAAGTATTACCAGTAATATGCTTAGTAATTAATGCATTCGATGTATTTGGAGAAGTTCTTTCTAAAGTAGTTGATAATTTAACTCCATTATTTAGAGATGCTCCTAGATATGGAATTGTATTCTTACTTAGTGCATCTGCCCAAAATACATTTAGATCTAGAGTATTACAATATTTCAATAGATTAATAGTTATGAATCTACAAGATGAAACTCAATATAGAAACTTAACTAGTTGTCGTAAGGGATTATTACCTACTAACTGTTATGGTAGAGGTATTTGTAAGGTTACTGATGATGATGATTCATATGCTGAATTCCAAACTGCTAGAATTACAACTCCTGAAAATGAATTAGCTTATTTAAAACAAGTTGCTGAAGTACTTAATAATAATTACACAACACGTGCTAAGAAGATTGCAACTATTCCAGATAATATATCTAGTGATGATCTTGTTAAGTATATTACTACAATTAAAGATCTTCCTATTGGATATAATTTCTATGAGAAGGATATTGCTAAATTAGATATTAGTGAAACAAAATTATATCCTATTATTACTAAAGATATTAAATCTAGTATGCCATTTATCTATGCTTTAGCAAACTTATTTACTAAGATACCTAATACAGTAGTTAGAGTTATCGATGTATTGGGTGTATTTGAAAAGCCTATTCTAGATATTAAATTATTCCAAGATGACTTAAGAGTAATATTTGCTGCTATAGATAAGGATGTTCAGTCTCGTACTGAAACTCAACCTTTAGCAATTAATATAATCTTAGGTGCTGGTTCTATAAAAGGAAAGCTTGATAAAGTAGGACAAGACTTTGCAGATAGTATGTTTGGTGGTGCTGCTAATAGTAAACAAAATATATTCTTCTTAATTGATGATTATAAGAAATTTAAACTATTAAAGTTACAACCATGGTATAATACAATGGATACTACTAAAGGTATGTGGTTAGGTCCTGGAATTGAATCTCAATCAGTTCTTGTTACTAATGAGTTATCTGAAGAAGATAAGAAATATAACTACGAAGGAATGGCTTACTTGATTAAGGATTCTACATATACATTAATTAAGACTATGATGGATGGTGATGATTAATGGAATATAAAGTATTAGTAATGATTCTAGTTCCTGAAATAGAGAAAACTTATGAAGTATATTTACCAATTAATAGAGCAATAGGAGATATTTGTAAATTAATTAATAAAATGATTAATGAAGATACAAATGGAGTATATCCTATTAGTGATACTATTGCTTTATGTAATAAATTTACTTCTGAAATATATCCTTATGAAAAGTTAGTTAGAGATACAAATATTAGAAATGGATCTCAATTAGTATTTTTCTAAAAAATAAATAGACATTTAATTAAATGTCTATTTTTTTGTAATAATAGTTAAATGTGTATTTATGAAAGAATCCTTCTCTTGTTTCTGATCTTATATAATTAGTAAATCCCCATTTAGTATAAATTGCTATATTTTTTTCTTTTTCAATATCTACTGATAATGATATTTCTTTGTATCCTTTTTCTTTTAAGTCATTTTCTACATATTTATATAATTTAGAAAAGTAACCTTTACCTTGGTATTCTTCATTTGTTCTTACACAACACATATATACTCTTCTATCGGAAACTAAATCTTCAGTATATTTAGCTTCACTTAGTATTCCTTTTTCTTTAATTATTATTGTTAAGTCACAAATTATTTTGTTATTTAGTTTTAATATATAAGGTATTCTAGTACCTTTTTTTATTTCTCTTAGGCATTCGTTTGCTGCAATAATATATAAGGGATTACTTGGATTATTCTTTATTTCATAATTCCATTTTTCATTAGCTTCATCTAATGTAGCAATTTTTATTTCTATTTTATCTTCCATATGATAGATTTAATCCTATTTCTGCACAATATTCATTAAAGAACTCATATAAATGATCTAAGTCTACATTGTATTCTTCTGGAACATCATAAGTTAATCTATCAATGAATTGGTCTCTAACATACTCAGCTTCTTCTGGAAGCATATTTGGATTTAGATGTTTTGCATAATACATTCTTGCTATATAGTCGTATAATTCGTGGAATGTTGCTTCATCAATAGTCATATTTTTATCATGATAATCATCATATTGTAGTTCTAATAGACCAAGCATTCTAACTGCTTCATTGTTACCATTATGTTCATTTAGTTTTTGTTCAAAGTAAGTTAAGTTATGCTCTACGTAGTCTTGATATGTATAATTGTCCATTGAATCTACCATTAGTTCAAGCATATTACTTTGGAATTGATATGCTACATCTCTTTCATCTGGATCATATGATCTTAATGTTAATAGGGAATTTAGTGCTTCTCCTGTTATTGTTCCATGACCTGAATATGATTGGAATCTTACTTTAACTTGGTTTTCCCCAATATGTGTTATTAAACTACGAATAGGATGACCCATTTCATGTTTTATAACTTGATAATCCCATGTTCCTGGAACATAGTCATATCCTTCTACTGTATAAATTGTATTTTCATCTTGTCTATATACGGCACAGGCTGTACCACTCATAGCTTTTAATTTCATATCCATTTCTGATAATTCTACAATTTTTAATGTTTGTAGATTTAAATGCCATACTCTTAAATCCATTGTTGGATATTGTGCTCTTAGGTCGTTAGCTAATTCAATATATATTGATTTAAATTTAGTAGGAATATTGGGGTTATTATTAATATCATTTATTATGTCATCGTAAGTTATTGCTTCTTTTGGATAACCTAATACATCATCTAATTCACTTAAATCATATATTTTTATTAAGTTCCAACCATCTACTCTAGTATCTACTTCAAAATTACTATTTTCTTGTTCTACATATCTATATAGTTCATCTATAGCTTGTTGTGCTTTGTCATTATCTTCTTCTTGTACTTCTACAACATAAGATGATGTATTTGAATAATCTTGAGTGTGACTATGTAAATCCATAGTTGGAGCCATAGCGTTCATTATCATTGTGAATGCTAAAGTTAATGTTACTAATATACCAGCAATAAATATTTTAGGAGTCATTTTTCTCTTTTTAGATTTATTATCGTTTGTTATTAGTAATGGTTCTTCTACATCTTTAAACTTATTTATTAATTGAATATATTCGTGTATATCGATGTAGTCTTCTTTACCAGTATCTGTAATTTTTAAAAAATAATATCTTCTTTCATCATCAATAAACATTTTGTATTCTTGCTTTTTGTATATAAAATTACCTATTTCTGTGTATTCAATCATATAATCACCTATTATTATAATAACATAATATTATGAAAATCTTTTCCATTTTTTACTTGTATAATGTAAAGGAATAGTAATTTACTTGATTTAAATAAAAAAAATGTTGTATTATTAAATTAGTAAGGATAAGTTACTTACTACATGTATTCTAAAAATGGAGGATATTAATATGCAAGAAGGTATCGGATTAGTCGCAAATGAAGATGTCGAATTAGCAATCAGAGAAGATGACTTAGCTGATTTAGCTATGGAGATTCTTACTATTTCTGAAGATGTTACTGATATCTTTTCAAAGGTTGATTCTAAAATGGATTCTTTAAAAAATTGCTATGAAGCTGATGAATATAATTCACTTATGGCAAAATATAGAGAATTTAAAAAGAATTATACTGTTGTTAAAGATAATATTGTATCTTATTCTGATGACCTTATTTCAGTTATTAATAAGGTTAGGGCTGGAGATAAGAGTATTGCATTCTTAATTGATTCTATTACTGAGGATACAAAAGATAAAGCCAGTAAAATTGAAAATATGTAGGAGGTGATTTAATGGCTTTAGGTATCGAAGGTGCAACAATTGGATACGATGAAGGAAATATGGTTTCTACATTAAACCATGTTCATAACGACTGTGTTGTAACTGCAAAAACTGCACTACGTAATAATTTATCAACTTTGAGATCAGAAGTTCATGCTTGTTGGGTAGGACAATCTGCTAACAACTTTATGGACAATATGGAACACGATGTTGAAGAAATTTGTAAAGGATTAGATGCAGCATATGAAGGACTAGTTGCAGAATTTCAAAAGGTTCTAGCAGGTCTAGCTGAAATCGATCAAGAATTAATTGAGAAGAGATAGGAGGAAATATTAATGGGAATTCAAAGCGTAATTGGTGACGTAAAGTCAACAGTAGGACAAAGAATTAGTTCATTCTTAGATGCTGCATGGGGAGCTGTTAGCGGTTTAGCTGGTAATATTGGAACTTTCGTTGCAAACATCTGGAGTGGTGGATTTGCTGGAGTTAGTAACTTCGACGCATTAAAAACTGCAGTTACTACATATGCAAACAACGTTCAAGAAATCGTTGATACATATGATACTTCAGCTGACTTAGAGCAAACTTTCAAAGGACAAGCTGGTACAGCTATGACTGAATTTATTACATCTACTAAATCATTATTAGATGCATATGTTAAATTAGTTGAAAAATGGAATACAGAACTTGATGATGCATATGAAAAATATAAATCAGGAGATACTTCATTATCAGAAGCTGTTTCAAGTGATGCTGAAGATGTAGCTCAAGCTGCTTCAAAAGTAGAAATCGGATAATAAAATAAAAAGGTGGTGTAGTTATGGCTACAAAAGAGGAAGCAATTAATTCATATAGAAATGCTATTTCTAGATATAATGCTATGAAAGCTAATCTTTCTAGTGTTGTAAGTGAATTATCTTTATCTAAAGGTAGTTTAGAAGATTTCTCTAGTACACTTAATGAAGTATATTCAATAGACGGTAATGATAGTCTTTTATGTACTAATATTAAGAATGTTAGAGAAGATATAACTACAACAGCTAATTTTATTAAAAACACTGTTATCCCGGCGATAGATAGAGCTATTATTAAATGCCATAATAAAATAGCAGAGATAGGGGCTGATAGTTAGATGAAAATTAATACTGATGAAATGAGAGCTATTGCAACTGATATAAATACATTAGCCACTGATTATCAAACAAAGATTACTGATTTATATAATAAGTTTATTAATTTACCTGAAACTAAAGAGTGGACTGGTGGAAGAGCAAAAGATTATGTTAAATTAGTTTTGCTTGATAAGAATGAGTTAATGGGAGTTGGCGATGGTATAAAATCCTTCTCTAGAATTATTACTGAGAGTGCCAATATGGTAGATTCTACAGTAACAAAAGTTAAAAAAGGAGAAGACTAATGAGTAAAATAATTTATCCTAATGATGGAATTTCATCTAAAATAAAACCTATTTTGAATGATTCTTTAACCCATCTATCTAATGCACAAGAATATTGTGCAATGACAGTTCCAAGTGACTTTGAATATTTAAGTTATCTAAGGGGACTTTCTCCAAAGATAGGTGAATTTAAAACGGGAATTTCAAATGTATATGGGAAAGCTACTAATACTGATACATTAATTACATCAGTAAGAGAAAATCTTGGAGCCGCAAATGAAACTATAGATACCAGTGTTATTGAAACAAGAGATAGATTGGTAAAATAATTTATTGAATTTAAAGTACATAGAAATATGTACTTTTTATTTTGCTTGATAAATAATGATTTATATGTTATTATATTTGTGTTGCAAATGGAGGGATTTACATGGAAGTAGCTTTATTAATCATATCAATTCTATTAATTATAATTGTTTTATTACAAAGTAGTAAAGCTGATAATGGACCTCAAATTATATCAGGTGGTTCAAGTGAGCTTTTTGCTAATAGAAAAGAAAGAGGATCAGAACTTGTTATTACAAGAATTACTGCTTGTTTAGGAGCAGCATTCTTCTTAATATGTTTAATATCAATGTTTATATAGGACTTAGGTCCTTTTTATTTTGTAAAAGACTGGTTATATATCTATTTTTAATGTATAATTTATAATAGAGGGTGATACTTATGAGAGACAATATTATTAATTTGTTAAGCAATTCAGATAAAGCTATTGATATTTATGAGATACAAGATGCTTTAGAAATTAATACTGTTGAAGAAACAAAGGAATTAACAGAAGAATTAAGAAAACTAGAAGATGAAGCCTTAATATATCGTTCTAATAAAGATAAGTATATGATGCTTGATAAAAGTCATCTAAGAAAAGGTGTAATGAGAGCTAATAAAAAGGGATTTGGTTTCGTTGAAGTAGAAAATATGGAAGACGATATATATATTGATCAAGATAATATGAATGGTGCTATTCATGATGATGTTGTATTAGTTGAAATTACTAGTAAAATGAATCTTGATAAATTAGAAGGAAGAATTCTTAAAATATTAGAAAGAAAAATACAAAGATATATTGGATTAATTAATTTTGATAAAAATGAAGTTGGTCATATTACTTTAGATGATTCAAAGATAAAATTAGAGATTGAAATACCTAAAGATAAAAGTATGAATGCTGTAGATGGCCATAAAGTAGTTGTTGAATTAGTTAAGAAAATTAAAGATGACAAATATGAAGGTGAAGTTGTTGAAATAATTGGACATGTACATGATCCTGGAGTTGATATTTTATCTATAGTATATAAATATAATATCAATGTAGATTTCCCTGATGATGTTAAAAGAGAAGTTTCTGAATTACCTATGGAAGTACTTGATAAGGATTTAAAAGGTAGAAGAGACTTAAGAGAAGAAATAATCTTTACTATTGATGGTGATGATACAAGAGATATAGATGATGCTATATCTATTAAAAGATTAAATAATGGTCATTATCAATTAGGTGTTCATATAGCTGATGTTAGTTATTATGTTAAAGAAGGATCTCCACTAGATAATGAAGCAATGGAAAGAGGAACAAGTGTTTACTTAGTAGATAGAGTTATTCCTATGCTTCCTCATGAACTTTCTAATGGTATATGTTCATTAAATCCTAATGTAGATAGATTAGCTATTTCATGTGTAATGGAATTTGATGGTAATGGAAAACAATTAGATTATGAGATATTCCCAAGTGTTATTAGATCTAGAATTCAAATGACTTATAAGAAAGTTAATAGTATTTTAGAGAAGAATGAAATTCCTGAAGGATATGAGGAATATGCTGATACATTAAGATTAATGGAAGAGTTAGCTCAAATACTTAGAAAAGCTAAAGTTAATAGAGGTTATATTGATTTTGGTGTAGATGAAGCTAAAATCTTAGTAGATGATAAATGTGTACCTACAGATGTTATTTTAAGAGATAGAGGTTTAGGAGAAAACTTAATAGAAGACTTTATGATTGCTGCAAACGAATGTGTTGCAACTCACATTTATTTCATGAATTTACCATTTATATATCGTATACATGAATATCCAAAAGAAGAGAAAATTAGAAGTTTCTTAGCATTTGTTAGTAGTTTAGGATATCAAGTTAATGGTAATATTAAAGATGTAAAACCAACTACTATGCAAAAGATACTTGCTCAATTAGAGGACAAGCCTGAGTATAAGATACTTTCTAGTTTGTTACTAAGAAGTATGCAAAAAGCTGTATATAAGCCTGAAAACTTAGGCCACTATGGTTTAGCAAGTAGTTGTTACACTCACTTTACTTCACCAATTAGAAGATATCCTGATACAACAGTACATAGATTACTTAGAACATATTTATTTGATGGTAGAATAGATATGCAAACAATTAGAAAATGGGAAGAAAAACTTGTATATATTGCTGAACATTCTTCTGAAAGAGAAAGAGCATCAGTTGATTGTGAAAGAGAAGTTGAAGATATGAAAATGGCTGAATATATGGAGAAACATATTGGAGAACACTTTATTGGTATGATTTCTTCGGTTACAAGTTTTGGTATGTTCGTTGAATTAGATAATTTAATAGAAGGTTTAGTTGCTTTTAGAGATATGGATGATTTCTATCATTTTGATGAGGAAAGAATGACCTTGACTGGTGAGAAAAATCATGTAAAATATTCAATAGGTGACAGGGTAGAAGTTAAAGTATTAAGAGCTTCTAAAGATGAAAAGACTATTGATTTTCAAGTTATTAAGAAAGTAGAGGATTAATATGAGAAAGAGAAAAGTAAAGAAAAAACTTAAAAAAGGTGCAAAAATACTAGTATTATTCTTAGTATTAATTATATTAGGAGTTGCTGGATATTTTGTTGTGTCTAAAGACTACTTTTCTATTTTTCATAAAAAAGAAGAACCTAAAAAGGTTGAAAAACCTAAGAAAGAAGAAAAAAAAGCAGTTGATTATGAAGCTAAGGTTTTCATGGTAGGAGATTCATTAATTCACTGGGGTGTCTATAATGATGCTAAACAAGCTGATGGATCATATGATTTTAAGCCAATGCTTCAATATGTAAAACCAATTGTTTCTCAATATGATATTGCTTATTATAATCAAGAAACTATTTTAGGTGGTACTGGAATGGGACTTTCTAGTTATCCTAGATTTAATTCTCCTCATGAAGTTGGAGATGCATTTATAGATGCTGGATTTAATATGGTTTCACTTGCTACAAATCATACTATGGATATGGGAGAGCAAGGAGTATTAAACTCAGTTGCTTATTGGAGAAGTCATCCTGAAATTGCTGTTTCTGGACAATGGGATAGTTATGATGATAGAGCAGCAGGTGTTGCTAAAATATATGAGGTTAATAATATTAAATATGCATTTATTTCATATACTATTTGGACTAATGGATTAGAGACTCCATATGGAAAAGATTATTTGAATAATGTTTATAGTCCTGAAAAAGCAACTGCTGATATTAGTGCAATTAGAGATAAGGTAGATTTTGTAATAGTTGCAATGCATTGGGGAACAGAATATTCATTTAAAACAGACTATAAACAAGATGAAATTGCTGCTCACCTATCAAGTTTAGGAGTAGACTTAATAATTGGAGCGCATCCACATGTTATTCAAACTGTTGAATATATTAATGATGGTAAGACATTTGTAGTTTACTCTTTAGGTAATTTCCTAAGTGATCAATTAGACGTTGATAACTATACAGGACTTGCTATGGAAGTAACTTTAAAGAAACATGTTGATGTAGATGATACTGTTACTAATAGTGTTGTTGATCCAAAAGCAGAATTATTCTATACAGTAACTAAATTCTATAATGGATATAGTCATGAATTTAGAATAATTCCATATCCTAAATTAGATGATAGTCAATTACCTAATCATTGGAATTTATATGAGAAATATAAAGGTATTGTTAATGAATGTTATCCAGAACTTACATGGGGATTAACTTACGAATAGGGGGATAATATGGAAATAATTAATAAAAGAGCTAAGTTTGATTATTTCGTAGAAGAAGAGTATGAAGCAGGAATAGTTCTTACTGGTACCGAAATTAAGTCTGTACGTAATGGACACTGTAATATTAAAGACTGCTATGGAATAGTTAAAAACAATGAAGTCTTTCTTTTAAATATGTTTATTGGACAATATAAAGAAGGAAATATATTTAATCATATTGAAACAAGAAGTAGAAAATTACTTTTACATAAAAAAGAAATTAAAAAGATAGCAACTGCTATTGAACAAAATGGATTAACATTAGTACCTTTAAAATTATATTTCAAAGAGAATAAATTAAAAGTTTTATTAGGTGTATGTAGAGGTAAGAAGACATTTGATAAGAGAGAAACTATGAAAGAAAGAGATATTAAGAGAGAAGTTGAAAAGAATTTAAAGAAATTTTAAATTCTTTTTATTATTATTTATGTATTAATAGTACATTTATATTAATTTAAACAAGCATCTTTATTTTTTTTATTAAATATGATATAATATGTGTACATCTATGGGGATGACTTGGTTTCGACGGGAATAGTAGAGCATAGATTGCAAGTCGAGTGACTACGTAATAGTCAAAAAACAATAAATGCAAATAATTTAAAAAATGCTGTAGCAAACTTCTTTGGTGGACGCCAAGCAGTTGCTTACGCTCTTTAATAATAAGAATAGAGCCAGCTCTTCTACTTAACTTTTACCCAGAAGTTATTTAGAGGATCATTTTAATGGGTTATAGCTATCTTTTGTCTAGAAGATAGAAAGAATATTTAGACTGGTATATTATCTTTGTCGTTAACTACTTGGATAATATATGAGATTATTTAGTTAACTAAGCTTGTAGAAGTTTATGTAGCTCTATTTTCGGACAGGAGTTCGATTCTCCTCATCTCCACCATATAAAGATTATTAAAGAACCTTTTTGGTTTTTTTTTTTTATTATTTATATTATAATGATAATAGAGGTGAAGATATGAAATTATTAAATAAGGTTTGCATTGTTACTGGTGGAGCAATGGGTAATGGATTAGGTATTGTAAAAATATTTTTAAAGTATGGAGCTAAAGTAGTAATATTTGATTATTCTGATGAGATTGAAAATACATTGAGTACTTTAAATAATCCCAATGTTACTGGATATAAAGTGGATATAAGAGATAAGAATAGAGTAAATGAATGTGTTCAAAACGTAGTTAATCAATATGGACATATAGATGTATTAGTAAATAATGCTGGTGTATGTAAGTTAGTTACTTTTGAAGAAATGACAGATGAAGAAAGAGATTTCCATTTCGATATTAATATTATTGGAACATGGAATGTTACTAAGGCATGTTTACCATATATGAAGAATAGAAATGGATCTATTGTTAATTTATCTAGTGTTACAGGTCCAATGGTTGCTGACAGTGGTGAAGTTGCTTATGCTACTACAAAATCTGCATTACAAGGATTTACAAAGAGTTTGGCAGCTGAATTAGTTACAGATGGAATTAGAGTTAATTGTATTATGCCTGGATATATTCATACTCCAATGGTTGATAATATGGCTAAAATATCAGTTCCTGATAATCCACAATCAGTTATTGATGGAATTGAAGTTGCTATTCCAATGAAGAGAATGGGAACTATTGAAGAATTAGGAGAACTTGCTGCTTTCTTAGCAAGCGAAGAATCAAGTTATATTACTGCTCAAGGAATAGTTATTGATGGAGGAAGTACTCTTCCAGAAACTATGGTTATGGGTGTTTAAAAAGAACTTTTAGTTCTTTTTTGTTATAATAAAAGTGGTGGTAATATGATAGAAAGAATAACTAAAAATGAAGAAAGATTAGATAAATTAATTGAATTAAATAATGAATTAAGTTTATCTTTAGATAAATATAATAGTTTAAAGAAAGAAATTGCCTATTTAGAAAAATACTATGGTAGTAGTAATTGGCTTAAAGATAAGGAATATTATGAAAATAATAATACTAATGTTAAAGCAGGTGTACTTAGTGAAGATGGAGTTTGGAATGCTTTAGAAGACTTAGATTATTTAATTAAAGAAATGGATAAAATAGTATTAAATTATAATAAAAAGAAGCAATAATATTTGCTTCTTTATTTTTAATTACATATATCCACTTATACTATGAATTTTATCACGATTTGCATTTTTATTTAACATATAGTAGAATATTGATTTACAAGCCCTGTCAAATTTTGACAAATAATGGCTTGATATGGTATAATATACTGCATTCGTGGGAGGAAATTATATGAAATCAACTGATGGGTCGTCGAAACCTAGAATAAAAAGATTCTTGGAGTTGATGGCATTATCATTTATTATGCTAGTTAGCTGCTATGTATATCATAATTACTATACATATCAAAGCATAAAGGTTGTAGTTAAAGATACTCCTTCCGTAGAGTACGGAAGTGCGAATTACAACGTAAAAGAGTTTATCGAAGAGGTTGAAGGTAATATTATATCTGTTAAACAAGATATAGATGTTAACAAATTGGGTGAACAAGAAGTTATACTAGAAGTAAAAAAAGATAATGTGGTTAAAGAAGTTCCAATTATTGTAACTGTAGTAGATTCTGTTGCACCAGTTATTAAAGTAAAAGAAGAAAAGGTAACTATTACTCAAGGTGATAATTATAACCTTGAAGACAATATAGAGTCTGTATTAGATGAAATTGATGGAGATATTAGTATTTCTAGTGAAGAAATAAAAGAAGATTCAGTAAACTATTATAGTATTAACTATAATGATGACATTAATAGTGTTGGTGATCATGAGATTACTGTTAACGCTGTTGATAAATCTGGAAATGTTTCTACTTTTACATTCACATTAGAAGTAGTTAAACCTGCTCCACAATTCAACTATGGAATTAATTATAATGTTCCAGCAAATCCAGTTGGTAATGATGTAGTATCAATTGCTTATTCATTAGTTGGTATGCCTTATATAGGTGGTTCTAATGGACCATATGGATTTGACTGTAGTGGTTTCGTACAATATGTTTATTCTTGTATGGGTAAATATGTAAGTAGAAGTTCTTATACTCAAGTATATGATGGTGTTGGTGTTAGCTATGCTGATGCACAACCTGGAGATATCTTAAGTTGGGGATATGGAGATGGAACTGTTACACACTCAGCATTATATGTTGGAGATGGATTAATGATTCATGCAGCTAACCCAAGTACGGGAGTTATAGTAAGTAGTGTAGATGGATGGCTTGCCGGATCTGGTACTACAATACTATCAGTACGTAGAATTCAATAGAGCATTTTTGCTCTATTTTTTTTGTTTTTCTTTTATTTTTCAACGATTTGTGTTTTAATAAATATTGTGGGGGTGTTTTATGAGAGAGTACGTTGAATATGTATTAAAAAAAGCAAAAAAGCCTCTATCTTTAGATAGAATATTTGAAAAGATAGAAATAATGGCTGAAGATATATTAGAATTATCTAATGATCAGAAAGCTGAAATAATTAATATACTTGAGAATGGATGTAATAATTACGATTTTTATAAGACACCAAATGGTAATTATACTTTGTTTTCTAAAACTAGTTTCGTAGTGGGAAGATTCCATGGAAAAAGAGATGGTGGAGGAAAAATATTTGTTACTAGAAGTTATACTGATAAAGAAGGTAATCTTGTAGTTAAAGATGAAGAAATCGGAGTTTCTAGTGAAAATAGTAAATGTGCCATCAATGATGATATTGTATTAGCAGATTGCCCTAATAATGGACCTGCTAAAGTTGTTGAAGTTCTTGAAAGAAAATTATCATATGTTCCAGGAGAAGTTTATAGAGAAGGAACTCAATATTTTCTTAGACCAATTGATAAAAAGAAAAGCAATATTACTATTAGTTTGGGAAGTAATGCTATTGAAGGAGCAAAAGTTGCTGTTTCATTAGTAGAACAAACTGCTCCTAATTATTATATAGGTGAAGTTGTAAGAACTTTTGGTCATAAAGATGATCCTGATGAAGATATTTATTGGGAAGCATTTAAAGCTGGTATTAATACAGAGTTTAGTGAAGAGTCTTATAAACAGCTAGAAAATATTAGACAAGAGGTTACTCCTGAAGATAAGGACGGTAGAGAAGACCTTACAGGTGAAGAAATATTTACTATAGATGGTATTGATACTAAAGATATGGATGATGCCATTGGACTTAAGATTAATTCTAGAGGTAACTGTGAGTTATCAGTAAATATTACTGATATTGCTACTTTGATTCCTGAAGGATCACCACTTGATAAAGATGCTTTTAGTAAATGTAATAGTTATTACTTAGGTGGAAAAGTATTTCCAATGTTTCCACATGAAATATCTAATGGTATTGGATCTTTAAATGAAGGCGTTGAAAGATTAACTATTTCTGTTATTATGGAATTTAATCCAAAAGGAGAAAGAGTTGGATATAGAATAGTACCTTCTGTCATTAAGTCTAGAAAAAAGATGAATTATGACAAGGTTAATGAAATCTTAAAAACTGGTATTGTTGATCCTGAATATAAACAATTTGAAAAAACATTACATAATATGAATATACTTGCTCTTGCTTTAAGAAAGAAAAGAATTCTTAATGGAGCAACTGAATTTAATAGACCAGAGCCAAAACTTAAATATGATGAAGATGGCGATGTTATTGCTTTAGGAGTAAGAACTCAAGATGTAGCAGAGAACTTAATTGAAGAGTTTATGCTTGCTGCTAATGAATGTGTAGATACAGAATTATCTAAGAGAGGACTTCCTTGCGTACATAGAGTTCATGATGCACCTAATGCTGCTAAGATTGATGAATTATTAATGTTATTAGAAGCAGTTAATTTACCATATACTAAATATGATTCTGAAGAACTTGCTACTAATAAGAAGGCATTCCAAGATTTGGTTAAACATATTTCAGGTCGTGGATCTTTATCTAATTTCTTGATGGTAAAAGCAATTAGTTGTATGTCTAGAGCTAAATATAGTGGACAAAACATTGGACACTATGGATTATCTAAGACTAATTATTGCCACTTTACTTCTCCAGTTAGAAGATATGCTGACTTAACTGTTCAAAGAATTTTATGGGATTGTGTATTTGAAAAAGATCCTAAGAAAGTTACTAAAAATGCACTTAAATGGAAAAAGAAATTACCAGATATTTGTGCACAGACTTCTTATTATGAAAGAGTTGCAAATGATTGTGAAGAGGATGTATATAGAATGCAAAGTGCTGGATATATGGAACATGAAATTGGAACTGAATTTGAAGGAACTGTTATTGGAGTATCTAGTTCTGGCTTAACTATTGAGTTAGATGATTATTTAGTTGAAGGTTATGTTAGTGTTAAAGATCTTAAAGGTGATTATGAGTATTACGAAGATTCATATTGTTTATCATCATTAGATGGACAACAAAATTATTATATTGGTGATAAATTAAAATTAAAGGTTAGTGCTGCATCAAAGAAAGCACACACTATTAACTTTGAGGTTTCAGAAAAAGTAATGGAAAATAAAACTAGAAGAGTTGATAGATCAGCTTATTCAGCTGGTAATATAATTAATTCCTTTAGTAAACAATATAAAAAAACAAAAAGAGCTAAAAGAAGAAAATAAGCTCTTTTTTTAGTATTATAAGTTGATAAATTACTCGTAAAATGTTATCATAATAATAGGTGTGGGGTTAGGCAAATCAGATGATAAAATAACTTGGGAGATGATGTGATGTTAATAACGATGTCTGATATATTAACCGTACTTAGAAAGATAGTTGATATCTCATTAGTATGGTTTATATTTTACTTTATAATTAAGAATATAAGAAATAATGTTAAGCTTTCATTAATTTTTAAAGGATTATTAATAATAATAGTTCTTAAAATAATTAGTGATTATGCTCATTTTGTTACTGTTGGATATTTACTTGATTATATTATTCAATGGGGACCTATAGCATTGATAGTTATATTTCAACCTGAAATTAGAACTATCCTTGAACAATTGGGAAGAAATCAATTGCTTGGAAGACATAAGGTTCTTACAGTTGATGAAAGAGAGCATATGGTATATGAATTAGTTAATGCAATTGATTATTTAAGAAAAGAAAGAATTGGTGCATTAATAGTAATTGAAAGAGATATTAGTTTAGGAAACTATATTGATAAAGCTAAAAAATTATATGCAGATTTATCAAGTGACTTGTTGATTGCAATATTCTATGAGGGAAATCCATTACATGATGGAGGAGTTATCATTCAAGGTGATAGAATTACATGTGCTGGAGCTGTATTCCCAACAAGTAGTAGTCCAAAACTAAATAGAAGATTAGGTACAAGACATAGAGCAGCTTTAGGACTAGCTGAAGAGTCTGATGCAATATGTATTGTTGTATCTGAGGAAACTGGAAGAGTTTCAATTGCTTTAAAAGGAGAAATGCTATATAACCTAACTCTTGATGATGTTAGAATGCTATTAATAGATGAGTTAAAACCTAAACAAGATGCTGATGTAGATGATGATGATGATGAAGATGAAGAAGTAGTTGAGGAAGAGAAATATGAAGAAGATAGGTAGAGGATCAGGAAGAGTTTTTAGAAGAATAGGATTATTCTTTGATAAGTTTTTAATAACTCCAATTACTAAGCTTATTCTTAAAGTATCTGATTTAGCTAAGAACTCAATGAAAAATCTAGATAGATTATCTAGTAAAAAATCAACACTATTAATAGTAAGTTTACTTTTAGCATTTTTAGTATTTATATTTATTGATAGATCTTCTTCAGTAATGATCGATCAATATGCAGAAATATTATATGATCAACCTGTTACTGCTGTTTATAATGAAGAATTATATGTAGTAGAAGGTTTACCTGAAAAGGTTGATATTACATTAATTGGTCAAAGAAGACATATCTTCTTGGCTAAACAATCTCCTTCTAAAGGAGTATCAGTTGATTTAACTGGATTAAAACCAGGAAATCATAAAGTTACATTAAAATATAATCAAAGATTAAAATCATTAGATTATAAATTAGACCCATCTCAAGTAAATATAACTATTTATGAGAAGGTTAGTGAAAATAGAAGTTTAACATATGATTTATTACATCAAGATAAACTTGATACTAAGTTATATATTAGTAATGTAGAACTTGATAGAAGTGATGTTATTGTTAAGGGTGCACAATATAAGTTAGATACAGTTGCATCTGTAAAAGCATTATTAGATGTTAATACAATACCTAATCCAAAAGCAGGAGATAATCCAGTTAAGGACATTCCATTAGTTGCTTATGATAATGATGGAAATATTGTAGATGTTGAAATAGTTCCAAAAACTGTTTCTGCTAATGTTAAGATTACTTCTCCAAGTAAAGAAATACCAGTAAGAGTTGTTCCTACAGGTAAGATGGCAGATGGTAAGTCAATTAAATCTATAGAAACAAGTATTTCTAAGATTACAGTTTATGGTGAACAAGCAGCAATTGATTCTATTGAACAATTAGATGTAGAAATTGATGTTAAGGGATTAAATAAGAATAAAGAATTTAATATTACTTTAACTAAACCTAGAGGTATTACTGAATTAAGTAGTAAGACTATGACTATTAAAGTAGTAGTAGATGATTCTTCTTATAAAGAATTTACTAATATTTCAGTTACTACTAGAAACTTAGATAGTCAATATAAGGTTCAAGCTAAATCTGATGCAGATAGACAAGTTACTGTTGCTGTTAAAGGAAGTAGTGAATCTCTAGATAATCTTAAAGAGAGTGATATTACAGCATATATCGATCTTAAGAATTATGGAGAGGGTACTCATGAAGTCCCTGTTCATGTAACTGGTACAGATTTGAAATTATCTTATGAGTCTAAGAATACTAAGGTTACTGTTGTAATTACTAAGAAATAAGAGAACATAAAGTTCTCTTTTTTGTTTGTATTTAATAGTTTTATGGTATAATAAATCTCAGGTGATGTTTATGTCAAAAGGTAAAAGAGGACTATCTAATAATAAAAAGAGAAAAGAGAGACTTGAAAGAGAAAGAGAAAAGATTGAAGAAGTAGGAATAAGTTTTACAGAGGGTATTTGGAATAAAGTATTTGTTGCGGTAGGAGTAGTATGTTTCATACTAGTATTCTATTTATTAACACTTTATCTTACAAGTAAAGGAGATACTAATTATAATGTAACTCCTGAGGAAGCAGTATTTTCATATACTGAGATACTTGCTGGTAGAAGTTTTTCTATAAGTGATGGTGAATATTTAGTTGTTTACTATAATACTCAAGAAGATACATCTGTTGATGATGCTGTTCATACTTATAGAAATGCTAATAAAATGGATTTATATTCAGTAGATATGAATGATCCATTAAATACTAAATATAAGTCAGAAGAAGCAAATACTAATCCTACAAAGGCATCTGAATTAAAGATTAATGGTCCAACATTAATTAGATTTAATGGTAGTACTGTTGAAGAATACATTGAGGGTGCTGAAAAAATTACTGATTATTTAAATAAATAAGACAAGAAATTGTCTTTTTTTATGTTATAATTAAATCATACAGGAGTGGTTTTATGAATAAGATTAAAAATAGAAGTAAAAAGAAAGCTATTAAGAAGTTCATTAATAATAATATTAAAGACTTTGAAATTGATCTAGATAGTGATTCAAAGTTTTCTATTTTTGAAATTATTATTATTATCTTTATATCAATAATATTTGGTGTTATTATTGGATACATTATTACTTATACTAAGGGTAATAATATAGAGAATGATCCTAATTTAACTGAGATTATTTCTACATATAATACTCTTAAAAATAATTATTATAAAGATATTGATGATAATAAGTTAAGTAATGCCGCTATTAGAGGTATGATATCCTCTTTAGAAGACCCTTATACTAATTATTTAGATGAAGACTCTACTACATCATTTAATGAGTCTATAGATGGCTTTTATGTAGGAATAGGGGTTACTGTTAGTTATGAAGATGATAAGTGTGTAATAATACTTGTTAATGATAAGGGACCTGCTGCTAAAGCTGGATTAAAAGTAAATGATGTAATTATTGGTGTAGATGGAAAAGAAATCAATAAGGAAAATATGTATCAAATTACTGATTTAATTAAGGGTGAAGCAGATACAAAAGTTAAAATTAAAGTTTTAAGAGGAGACAAAGAAAAGACTTATACTGTAACAAGAGAAGAAATAGATATTGAAAGTGTAGTAAGCAAGTACTATGAAGTAGAAGATGATAAAGTTGGATATATTAGAATAAAGAATTTTGCTGCTAATACTTATAGTCAATTTAAATATAATTTAGAAAAACTTGAAAAGAAAGGTATTAATAAATTAGTAATTGATGTTAGAAGTAATCCAGGAGGACATTTAGCTCAAACTAATAAGATACTTAGTATGTTCTTTAATAAAAAGACTGTTCTATATAAGATAAAGAATAATTCTGGAACAACTAATGTTTATTCTACTTCTAGAGAAACAAGAGATTATCCAGTTGCAATTATAATAAATGGAGGTAGTGCTTCTGCATCAGAAATATTAGTTTCATGTTTTAAAGATAATTATAAAAATGTTATTATAGTTGGTACTAATTCTTATGGAAAAGGTAGTGTTCAAAAATCTCAAACATTTAGTTCTGGTATTAGTATTAAATATACTACCGAACAATGGTTAACATCTAAAGGTAAATCTATTGAAGGAAAAGGTATTAAACCAGATCATGAAGTTCAATTAAATGAAGAGTATTATACTACTCCTACATTTGAAAACGATAATCAATTGCAATTAGCAATTTCAAAATTAAAATAAGAGTCTATTTAGACTCTTTTTCTATGCAGTTTATTACTAATTGATAGTTATCTTTATTTGGACTACAGGTAGTTAATACTAGTTGATTTTTATTTTCTTTATTAACATTAATATATCCATTTTTCTTTTCTTCCCAGTAATCTTTTACTATGTATTTATATGTTTTATTATTTATATTTAATATTATTTCATCATTAGTTTTTAATTCATCTAATTCTTCGAAATATGCTATTTTACCTATACCTGAATGAGCTGCGATAAATACTATACTATTATCTTTATCTGGTAATATTGAATCTTTAAGTATTGTAATATTTTCTTCTATATTATTTTCTTTACTATTAATATTATAAAGTTTTTCATTTAAGTTAATTTTATCTATTTTTAAGTAACCTATACTTTTATCATTATTATTTATAAATATAGGTTTATCTATTGATAGTATTTCTTTTTTATTATCAATTTTTATTATTGATAAGTCTAATAATATAGTAATTAATACTATTAGGATAATTAATAATCTTTTTAACATATTAGTAATAACAATCTAATAATATATAGTAATAGATAATTATTGGTATGTGTATTTGGTACAGGTATTCTATAATCTTTTAATTCAATTGTTTCATCTTCATTATTTGTTACTTTTATTATAAATGGATCTAATTTTTGATATCCATTTGTAGTATTTAATTGAACTAATTTATATTCACCATAGGGAAGTGTTATTGTAACTTCTCCATTTTCATCAGTAGAAATTGTTTTTATTAATTCATTTTTACTATTATATATTTCAAAATCTATATTCTTTTCACTACTTAGATTATTACTATCTCCATATAATTTCTTAATAGTTATATTTTTCTTTATTACTTTATTTTCTAGTACTAAGTCTTTTTTAGTATTGTTTTCATCTAATACTATTTCATGTATTTCTTCATCAAGATTATAGCCTGTTCCAGGTGTTTTTTCTTTTATATAGTATGTACCTAAATCCAAATCTTTTATATTAGCTGTATTATTTTCTATTGTTAAATCTGTTATTTCATTCATATTACTATCATATAATGTATAGACTGCTCCATCTAGAGAGGCATCTCCTGAAGGTATAATGCTTTTTGTATCTGAATCTATTTTATCAATATTTATTTCTGTCTTTATTACTTTAATATTAAATGTAGATTTAATTGGTTCTATATCTCCTGATTCCATTATATTTTGACTATTATTTGATTGATAAAATATAGTAGGTCTATTAAAGTTTAGATCGTTTCTTTCTAAAGTAAATGAATAATCTCCTTCTTTTAAATCTTCTATTACAATGTTATTTCCTTCTATTTTTACTCTTTCATCATTTGATTTATAATTACTAATTATATTTCCACCAGATAGTTTAATTTCTTCTCCTTCTTTAAATATATAAGTCTTATTATTTGTCTCTGGTAGAGTATTATAATTATTTACTAAGTTGTTTATTTCATTCATTTCATCTTGATAAATATTAACTCTATTACCATTTAATCTATCTGTGAAATAAGTTTCTCCATTAGTAGTATCAGCAACTTGCCAAATCATCATTTGAGTTACTGCATACCAGTAGTCATCTGTATGGTTTTTATAATAGAAACCAAAATGAGCAATTTTTGATATCCTATCTTTTTGTTCATTAGTTAGATTATTTGGTGTAATAGTTGATTCGTAAGTAGATCCTTCATTAAAGAATGTAAATGGTTCAATACAATAAGCAAACATATGAGTATCCGATTTTCTAAAGAATCTTGCGGTTTGATAATAAATAGTATTATTTGAGTACATATATTTACTTTCATAAATACCTCTTATATACTCTGCTTCGAAGAAAGATGTAGTTTCTGCATGTACATTTAATACACTAAATAGTATTGTACATAATAGTGTCATTAAGAAAAATTTCTTTTTAATAATAATCCCTCCTTTTTTCTTAATGGTTCAGATACTAACACTATTATTTTTATAAAACAAATCATAAATATTGATAATTTGAGTATTTATTTTTATTAAAAATTGTCTTTTTCTATAACAATTTTTTATATTCTTAATTCTTTAGATATTTTAAATAAAAACTTTTGTATCTATGATATAATAAACTGGAGGTGATTTGATGACAGATATAGAAATTTCAAGAAAGAGTAAGAAGAAAAATATAGTGGATGTAGCGAAGAGTATTGGTATTAAGAAAGAAGATTTAATGCTATATGGTGATTATAAAGCTAAGATTAAAACTATTAATACTAAGAAGAGTAAATCTAAGCTTATACTTGTTACTGCAATTAGTCCAACTCCAATGGGAGAAGGAAAAACTACTGTAAGTATTGGATTAGGAGATGCATTAAAAAGATTAGGAAAGAAGACAATTATATCTTTAAGAGAGCCATCAATGGGACCTGTATTTGGTATGAAAGGTGGAGCAACTGGTGGTGGATACAGTCAAGTTGTTCCAATGGAAGATATTAATCTTCATTTTACTGGAGACTTTCATGCTATTACTTCTGCAAATAACCTAATTAGTGCAGCTATAGATAATCATATTTACTTTGGTAATAGTCTAGATATTCAAAATGTATTATTTAAAAGATGTTTAGATGTGAATGATAGAGCATTAAGAGATGTTGATTTAGGTACTAGACATGATTCATTTACTATCACTTCAGCTAGTGAAATAATGGCTCTATTCTGTTTAGCAGATTCATTAGACGATTTAAGAAAAAGATTAGGAAACATTATTATTGGTACTAATAGTAAGAATCAATATATCTATGTTAGAGATTTAAAAATAGAGGGTAGTTTAGTTGCTTTATTAAAAGATGCTATTTTACCTAATATTGTTCAAACATTAGAAAATACTCCTACATTTATTCATGGAGGACCATTTGCTAATATAGCTCATGGATGTAATAGTATTATCAGTACTAAGACTGCTTTAAATTATGCTGATTATGTAGTTACAGAAGCTGGATTCGGTGCTGATTTAGGTGCTGAAAAGTTCTTTGATATTAAGTGTAGAGTAAGTGGATTAAAACCTGATACAGTAGTTTTAGTTGCAACTATTAAAGCTATGAAATATCATGGTGGAGTTCCAAAAGATAAAGTTTATGAAAAGAATGATGAAGCTTTAATTAAAGGATTTGAAAACTTAGATAAGCATTATGCTAATATGAAAAAATATGGTGTTGATGTAATTGTTTGTTTAAATAAATTTAATACTGATACAAAAGAAGAAATTGAATTAGTTAGAAAACATGCTGAAGAAATGGGATATAAATTCAGTGTTTCATCAGCATATGTAGATGGTGGAAAAGGTGCTGAAGATTTAGCTAAATTAGTTATCGACAGTAAGGGTTCTAAATTTAAACCATTATATGATACTAAGGAAACTGTAGAAAAGAAAATTAAAACTATTTGTAAGGAAATATATGGAGCAGGAAAAGTTACTATTAGTGATTTAGCTAAAGAAAAGATTAAAGTTATAAATAAAAATAAATATTCTGATTTACCAATATGTATTGCTAAAACACAATATTCATTCTCTGATGATAAAAATAAAGTTGGAGTTCCAAAAGACTTTGAAGTTACTGTTCGTGATATTAATCTTTACAATGGTGCAGGATTTATTACTGTACTTTTAGGAGATATTATGACTATGCCTGGACTTTCACGTAAACCAAATTGTGAACTTATAGATGTAGTTGATGGAGAAATTATTAATTTAAGTTAAAAAAAAGAAGATTTAATCTTCTTTTTTTATGGTTTAATTATTGTTGCTGTTTCTGTCTCATCTGTAGTGTCATCTTTTTCTATTACCCGTGCTCCTGATGGTTCTGGATTTTCTATTATTATTTTTCCATCATATCTTGATCCTTTATAAATCATATAATATGTATATTCTCCAGGAACATTAATTTTACTTTTTGCTTCATCTAGATTTAGATATATTTCTTTATAATCTTCATCTTTTAATTTTTCTTCAATATATTCTTTAATATCTCCAGGAAGTGAATTTCCTGCTTTTATTGTTATTGTTTTAGCAGTTATTGTTGTTATAACTTCTTTTTCTTTTATTTTAATATTTCCTAAATATTTCTTTTTTCCATAAGTAATTGAGTATTTATAATTACCTGCTTCTGTTACTTTTACTAAAGATGTATCTAATTGTAATTTATTTAATACTTCTTCACTTATTTGATCTACGTTTTCTATATAATCTTTTGCATCTACACTTAATGGTGTATTTATATCTATTTCTAAATCTTTTAATTTTATTTCAACTTTTTTTGCTTGAGCAGTGGATTTTTCAATAGCTACATCTAACTTATAATTAGTCTTGATAATTGGTTTATCATTTTTATTCATGATTAAACCACTTGTAGTCATAAATAAGCCAAAACAGGCAATTATTATTGAAAGAATTTGCTTTTCTTTAATACTTAGTTTCATTATCACACTACTCCTATTCTACCTTTGATTTAATTATAGAAGATAAAATCTATATAAACAATAAATTACACTCAATTTTTATTGAAATTGACAGGTATTTAACATATAATTTATTTAGAGGTGATTATGGTATGTTAATATGGTTTATTGTATTTCTTATTATGTTAATAATAGAAATTGCAACTGTTAATTTAGTATCCATTTGGTTTGCTATAGGAGCACTTGCAGCTATGTTAACTGCTCATTTTACTGAATCTATAGTTATTCAAATTATTGTATTCATCGTAGTAAGTATAATTTCACTACTTATTACAAAGCCTTTAGTTAAGAAATTTAAAGGTTTTGAAATTACTCCAACTAATTCAGATAGAGTAATTGGTAAGACTGGTGAAGTTACTAAGAAAATTGGAAAAAATAACTATGGTGAAGTAAAAGTATTTGGTAATACTTGGACTGCTACTAGTAAAGAAGAGTTAGAAGTAGGAGATAAAGTTAAAGTATTAAATATTGAAGGAGTCAAACTCATTGTAGAAAAGGAGGAGAATTAAAATGGGATTTGGATTAGTAGTATTAATAATACTTGTAGTGATTGCTGCATCAGGAATTAAAATAATTCCACAATCAAAGGCGTTCGTTGTTGAAAGATTAGGAGCATATCATAGAACTATGCAAACAGGATTACATTATGTAGTACCTTTCATTGAAAGAGTTGCTAATGTAGTTAGTTTAAAGGAAATTGTTAAAGACTTTGCTCCACAACCAGTTATTACAAAAGATAATGTTACAATGCAAATTGATACAGTTGTATATTTTCAAATAACTGATTCTAAACTATATACTTATGGTGTAGAGAATCCAATTAATGCAATTGAAAATTTAACTGCAACTACATTACGTAATATTATTGGAGAACTTGAATTAGATGAAACACTTACATCTCGTGATGTAATCAATACTAAGATGAGAAGTATTCTAGATGAAGCAACTGATCCATGGGGAGTTAAAGTTAATCGTGTAGAAGTTAAAAACATCTTACCTCCAAGAGATATTCAAGAATCAATGGAAAAACAAATGAGAGCAGAACGTGAAAGACGTGAAGCTATTCTTAAAGCTGAAGGTGAAAAGAAAGCTGCTATCTTAATTGCTGAAGGAGAAAAAGAAAGTACAGTACTTAGAGCTGAAGCTGAAAAAGAAGCTAAGATTAGAGCTGCTGAAGGAGAAGCTGAAGCTATTGTTAAAATTCAAGAAGCTACTGCTCAAGGTTTAAAATTATTAAAGACTGCTGAAATGGATGAGGCTGTATTAAAATTAAAGAGTTATGAAGCAATGGTAGAAGTTGCTAACGGAAATGCTACTAAGATTATTGTTCCAAGTGATCTACAAGGAATAGTAACTGCAGGTACTGCAATAGCTGAATCATTAAAGAAATAATAAAAAAGACATCGTTTGATGTCTTTTTTTTATCTTACGATTACATTTCTTCTTGATAGTAATTCATATTTTTCTGATAATAATTCTTTTGAAACTGTCCAGCTTGTTCTTCCATCATCATGTGTCCATGGATCTACTATGTAGTGTTCTCCAGTCATTTTATTATATCCAGTAAGTAACATAACATGTAAGTTTCTTGGTACTCCTTCAACAACTTCTTTTGGAGGGTTAAACTTAGCAATTAAATATATTATTACTGGATTACCATTATCTAATTCTCTATCTAATTCATCTATTGTCATACCTGTACCATTTATTATATTTTGATTTCCAGATGTATCTATACCAAATTTCTTTAATGGTTCAGGAGCAATCCAATGAGGAACACTTAATGGATCAAGTCCATACATATCATGAGTAAATCCTTTTTCTGCATCTGTATCTGGACTTAATGGCATTAATTTAACATATTCTTTTAATGTCATGTCTTTTAGATATCCTTTATATTGAAGAGACATTAACATACATGCTGCTTCACATCCATTTAAGATATCATTTTTATTTTGACTTATATAAGGTACATTTAGTTTTACCCATGATGCTTCTATTCTTTGATCTATTACTTTTTCTAAGTTATTTAGTTTTTCTGTATATTCTTTATAAATATCTTTTTGTGGTATTTTACCTAACTTAGTTCTTAATTTACTTATATCTTCTTTAGTTATGTTTTCTTTAGGAGAATCATTTTCATATAATTTATTAAAGTCTTCTTTTATTTTATCTAGATTATTCTTTTGTTTAATAATATCATTTATTGTAGTTTTTAATTCTTTTTTATATCTTTTAGATAATTTATTATAATTAGTTTTTAATTCTTTTATTTGTTCATCTGTAATATTAGAATTAACTACATTATTCTTATAATATTCATATAGTTCATCTTTAAATTTTATATACTCTTTATAATTATTTAGATCTTCTATTAGTAGATTTTTATTATCAGAATTGGAAATTCTATTGATTTTCTTTTCCATTATATTGAGTCTATCAATTGATGATGTATTAGATTCTACTAATTTAGTATATTCTTTTAAGACATTTTTGTAGTAGCGATCATCTTGATTTATAATTAGTCCAGTAGATATACTTATTAAACCTAAAATAAAAAAAGTTAATACTATAATCTTAGACTTTTTCATACGCTTCTCCTATTATAATATTAACAAATTAATATACTTTAATCAATTACTATGTACAATATGTTTACTATTAAAGCTAAAGTAAATAGTAATTTAAATTTTAATTTTTTAGTTTTATGTCTAAATATAATCATTCCAAGTATTCCACCAATACTTCCTCCAAAGAATGGAATTATTAATAATACTATTTCTGGAATTCTATATAGTTTCTTAATTGATAAGAATTTATCTAATCCCATAAGTATAAATTCAAATACATTAATTATTATAAAATACTCAATCATTTAATTTCTTTCCTTGATATGTATCTCTTTTTACCATTTCTTTATCTATATCATTTAAAACACAAAACTTTTTTACTAACCAATTTGGTTCAACTAGTTCATCTAATTTAGGATCACCAGTTATTCTATGTATAACTATTTCTGGACGTAATAATTCGAGTTGGTCTATTACTATGTCTATATATTCATCCTTACTTAGAACTTGAAAAGGTTTTTGTTTATATAGATTATATAGAGGAGTATCTTTAATAATACTTAACATATGTATTTTTATACCTTGAATATCTAATTTATTTAAATATTTAACTGTATTTAACATATCTTCTTTTGTTTCATAAGGTAGTCCATTAATAATATGTACTACTACATCTATATTTCTTTCTCTTAGTTTTTTTACCATATCTTCAAAACATTTAAGAGTATGACATCTATTAATTAGAATAGATGTTTTTTCGTTTGTAGTTTGAAGTCCTAATTCTATAGTTAGATATGTTTTTTTATTTAGTTCTTCTAAGTAGTCTAGACATTCATCTGTAATTGAATCTGGACGTGTAGCGATATTTAGACCAATTACATTATCTTGAGATAGTATTGTTTCATATAATTCTTTTAATCTTTCTACCGGAGCATAAGTATTAGTTCTTGCTTGAAAGTAACCTATATATTTTGCTTTAGGCCATTTCTTTAACATCATATCTCTTATATCTTTAAATTGTTTTTCTAATGAGTCTTTTACGTTACCTGCGAATTCACCACTACCAGTTTTAGAACAATATATACATCCACCAGTACCAACTGTTCCATCAATATTAGGACATGTGAAACCAGCATTTAAACTTACTTTAAATACTTTTTCATTAAACCTATTTTTATAATAATAGTCTAGTGTATGATATCTTTTATTTGTATTTGAATATTTAAATGGATTCATACTGTTCCTTTCTAGTTATGATTTATGTATTGTATTAACAATAATTATAACTTAATAAATATTTATTAATTTCTATATATACTTCAAAAATCGTTTTGATTATATCATAAGATATAGTCTTTTACAATGAATTGTGGTACTATAATAATAGGTGGTATGCTTGAAAAAGGTAAAGAATATAAAACTAAAACCTAAATTTGCTGGAGTACTTAAAGTTATAGGGATAGTACTTTGTATTCTTCTTGCAATATTCCTTTTTTATAGAAAGCAAATAAATGATCTTAAAAAATATGGTTATAGTGAAAAAGCAAGTAATAAGATATTATTTACTCTTAAAAAAGATGAAGTATTAAAGTATGGAGAAAATAAAACTTTGAATGCTGCTTTTGAAAGTGAAGATTATGATGAAAATAATATTAAAAATTATGTTAGAATTGATTATGTAGAACAAAAGAATTTAATTAAAAATATTAATAAACTTATAAAAATAGGGTATAATAATTCTGATATTAATATAATACTAAGTCATGGTACTGATGAAAGTGTTACTGAGTTTACAAAAAGAGACAAAGTTAATTATTTAGAAGAGTTCTTTTCTCTTGACTATGCTAAATTAGAAAATTATGATAGATATGAAGCATACTCTGATGAGACTGGTGAGGATGAAATTGATACTGTAATAGAGGTTAATCTTAATCTGGATAAAGAAGATTATACTGATTCTGTATTAGTTAGTGAGTTTTCTACTGATATGCTTGTTAATAAACATAGACATTTAAGTGAAGATTTTAAACCAAATGATTTAGTTGAGGCTAGTTTGGATTATGCAAGTGAGAGTGATATATATCTAAGTAGATTAGCATATAATGCTTTTAAAGAAATGAGTGATGCAGCTTCTCGTGAAGGATATGGAATAGTTATTAATTCCGCTTATAGAAGTTATCAAGATCAACAAGATATATCTGATTTATATTTAAGAGCTTATGGACAGGAATATGTTGATAAATATATAGCAAAACCTGGATATTCTGAACATCAAACTGGACTTGCAATGGATGTTGGAAGTAGAAGTGTAAATATATTTGCTAATTCTAAAGAATATGGTTGGATGCTAGAAAATGCTTATAAATATGGATTTATTCTTAGATACAGTAAGAGAGATGAAAACCTTACTGGATTTAGGTTTGAAGCATGGCATTATAGATATGTTGGTAAAGAGATTGCAAAATATTGTCATGATCATAATGATATGTCATTAGAAGAATATTTTGTAATATTTCTAGATAAATAGAGAGGTGATAGAATGGTTTGTAAAAACTGTGGAGCTGATTTAAAACCCGGTGTAAAATACTGCTTAAATTGTGGTAGTTACATCGATGAAGATGATATGGTTGAAGAAGAAGTACAAGACAACCATGTCGATGAAATACAAGATAATTCAACAACTATAGAAGAAATTCCTATGGTTGAAGAAGATGTTGTAGAAGAAAAACCAAAGAAAAAACGTAGAAAAAGAAAAATGAAATTAAAACCAATGGATTTAATTATTTATCTTGGATTAATTTCAATTATAGTAGTATCAGTTATTATAATAGTTGTTACATTAACTAAGAAAGATGATACTCCTACAACTCCTTCAGAGCCAATAGTTGTAGAAGATTCTAAAGTTACTATGTCTGATTATACGGTAACAATTCCTGGTAAATTAAGATATACAACTGAATCTAATAGATTATATGTTAGTGATAATGAAAACTTTACATTCTCATTTAATGTTTCTGAAGATAATTATAAGAAGTATTCTGATGATTTAACTTTATTAAGTAAACAAATGGAGAAATCTGGGTATACTGTTGAAAATTCTGAAAAGAAAAATAATGGTACAGAGGAATTCTTAGTTTATAGAATTAAAGTTAATTCAACAACTAAATATTTCTATGTTACATCTCTTGATGAGAAGCATGTCTTAATGGGTATTATTGAAGTACTTGAATCTGGCAACTGGGAGGCAGCTTTACCAAATATAACGACTGTAAAGAAATCTATTGTATATAATAATGCGTCGAGTGATGTAGAAAATGCAGCACAAGGAAACAATCAAGGACAAAATCAATTAAATTAGGATGAGAAATCATCCTTTTTTTTCTTTTATTATTTTCTTAATTATGATATTATGTTATTAGAGTAAAAAGAAGGTGCGTAGTATGTATCCGCTTGGAAAACAATTTGAAGTAGATTATACGAAGGCTAAAAGTGATAAGAAGTGCGTAGTACAGGGTACAAACTATCGAATATCAGTTATTAGCGAGAGAATTGTTAGACTTGAATATTCATCAGCAGGACAATTCCAGGATAGACCAACTCAAATCATGCGAAAAAGGAATATTGGTATTCCTGATTTTTCAGTGCGTCAAGATGCGAATATTGTTGAAATTACTACTAAATATTTTGCTCTAAGTTATATTAAAGGACAACCATTTACAGGTACTAAGGTTGATCCTATGAGAAATTTGAAGATTACTTTATTAAGTAAAGATAGAGATAGATGTAAAGACTGGTTCTATGGAAACGTAGAAGCTAAGAATATGAAGGGAAATTTAGTTTCATTAGATGTTAATATTCCTGAGAATTTAAAGAATGGTCTTTACTCATTAGATGGTTTCGCTACTATAGATGATTCTTTTGGAAAACCAATAATGGAAGATGGTACTTTAGGAGAAGTATTACTTAATCATATAGATATTTATGTATTTATGTATGATAGAGATTTTAAACAAGCACTATTTGATTATTTTAAGATGACTGGTGCTCCTGCTATGATTCCTAGATATGCTTTAGGAAACTGGTGGAGTAGAAATACTATTTATGATGATGATAGTATTCATGATTTAATTAGAAATTTTGAAAGAAAACATATACCATTCTCAGTAATGTTATTTGATCATGACTGGCATATTAGAAATGTTAGTGATAATAATACTTTAAAAACAGGGTTTACTTTTAATGCTGATGTTATTAAAAATCCTAAGGCTATGATAGATGAATTCCATAGAAGAGGTATTCGTGTTGGATTAGTTGTTAATCCTACAAATGGAATTTATCCTACTGAGCAATATTATCCACAAGCAAGTCAATATTTAGGTATACAAAGTCCTAATATTATTCAGTTTGATCCATTTAATCCTAAACATATAGATGTTTTATTTAAGATGTTCTTACATCCACTTGAAACATTTGGAGTAGATTTCTTCTGGAATGATTCTAAGGGAAATATGGATATTTCTAAATTATGGGCTCTAAATCATTATATGTATTTAGATTCTGGTAGAAATAGTAATAAGAGACCATTAATACTTGCGAGAGGTGCAATATATGCTCCTCATAGATATCCAGTATTATATGGTGGATCTTCTGAAATTAGTTGGGAAGCTTTAAAAGCAATACCATTTAATTATTTGAATGCTGCAAATATAGGTGTTTCATGGTGGAGTCATGATGTTGGTGGTAACCATGGTGGAGTTGAAGATGGAGAATTATACATCAGATATATCCAATTAAATACATTTGGACCAATACTAAGATTCCATGGAGCAAGAGGTAGATATTATAAGAAAGAGCCTTGGCTTTGGGATGCTAAAGTTGAAAATATTGCGGCTGAATATTTAAGATTAAGACACAGATTAATTCCATATTTATATACTGAAGCATATAATTATACTAAGTCTGGTACTCCAGTAATTCAACCATTCTACTATAACTATATGTGGGTATATGATGATGAATTATATAGAAACCAATACTATTTTGGATCTCAATTATTAGTATGTCCAATACTTGAACCTAAGGATCCTATAATGAACCGTACAATTCATAGATTCTTTGTTCCAGATGGTATTTGGTACGACTTTGTTACTGGAAAAAAATTCCCAGGAAATAAAAAGTACGTTTCATTCTTTAAAGAGGATGATTATCCAGTATTTGCTCATGCTGGTTCAATTATTCCATTCTCTAATAAGAGTGATTACAATAATGTTGGTTTACCAACTGATTTAGAGATTCAGATATTCCCAGGAGTATCTAATACATATACATTATTTGAAGATGATGGAGTTACTTCTTTATATAGAGAAGGTTACTTCTTAAAGACTTCAATTGACTATAACTATCTACGTAATAACTATACTGTTATTATTAGATCTGTTGATGGTAAGAGTGGAATTGTTCCTGAAAGACGTAATTATAAGATGGTATTTAGAAATACTAAACAAGCAGATAGTGTTACTATTTACTTTAACTCTGATAAATTAGAGAGTGAAAATTATGTCGATGGAAACGATTTCGTTGTTAAAGTTAATGATGTTCCAACTATTGGACAATTAACTATTAACTGTAAAGGAAAAGATATTGAAATCGATGCTGTTAGACTTATTAATGATGATTTAGATAGTATCTTAATGGACTTAAAGATCGATACATATTTAAAAGAAGATATTGCTAGAATAATCTTTGGTGATTTACCAATGGATAAGAAGAGAATAGCTATTAGAAAGCTTAAGAAGAGTGGACTTGAGAAAGACCATATTAACTTATTCTTGAAATTATTAGATTATATTGGCGAATTCTAGGAGGGTATTATGAAGATTAATGATGAAGTTCTTGCACAACAAATTAGTAGACTGAATAATCTAAAGAATGAAGTTGTTATGCAATACTCAGATGAAATAGATTATGATGGTGATAGGGATTTTATTATTACCGATGCTATATTCAGTCATCTAGTTAAAGGTGATTTAAATGATTTCTATGAATCTCCTTTACTAGAAGGAATGGATGAAGAAGAAAGAAATAGAACTCTAACTGCTGTTAATAAATATTCATATGTACTATTCTATGACCAAAATCAAGATAGTTGGTATGATTCAATTGATATGGCTCTTGTTGATTATGATACTATTGCACTAAAATTACTTAATTATTATGATTTCTTAATACGTATTTATAAAAATGGTGGAGAGAAAGTTTTAAAAGAATTAGCTAAATATGTAGACTATGATTCTTTTATGGATACAAGTGTAGTTGATTACTTAATTGGGTCATTTATAAGTGATGAAGTTCTTGAGAAGGTTATAATTGATATGTCATTAGAAGATGGTCCTTATAAGGATTTTGATACTGATAAAAGAGCATGTTTATTAATGTATCCTGAAGGTACATTATATAGAAGAGATGAAAATGATAATGTTAGTTATATCAATCCGATTGAATTAATAAATATGATTAATCAAAGAGATGGGGATTTTGAAGAAATAGTTTCTGGTATAGCAGATGATTATTTTTTAGATTTTTATGAAAAGAAAAAGAAATAGTTAAATATTTCTTTTCTTTTATTATCTTTGTGTTATAATATACTTATGTTTTGTGATGACTGAGAAGTAGTAGTAAAATGATTACTTGTAGAGAGTCTATGTTTGGTGAAAATAGATAGTATAGTTTTATGAACTTGTCTTATGAACAAATGGGTAATTCCGTTATAGATTAAAAGAGTATAAGTTTACTTATAAATTAAGGTGGTACCGCGATAATTCGTCCTTATGGGATGGATTATTTTTTTTGGAGGAATTTATGGAAGAATTAGTATTGATACTGCTCACATTCATATTTGTTTTAATTATTTATGAATTATTTATAATTGCTCCTACTAAGAGAAGAAGAGCACTGAAAAAAGAAAAGAAAGAAATAATTGAAATCAGATATTTAGTTGCCAGATATAATTTAGATTTAAAGAAGGTTGATTATAATCAATTATTACAAATATGTGGAATTGTATCTAGTTTAGATATTGCCTTAGTTGTTAGTTTAGTAGCTTATGTTAACGGATTATTACTTGAATTATTAGTGGGATTTGTTTCTGCTATAATTGTTATTTTATTAAGTTATCATTTAGTTTATTTATTTTATAAGAAGAAGGGAATGATTAAGAATGGAAAACGTAAACAAAATTGAAAAGAAATGGCAAAAATATTGGGATAAGAATAAATCATTCAAGGCAGAAAATGGTAGTGATAAGAAACCATATTATATATTAGTTGAATTTCCTTATCCATCTGGATCTGGATTACATGTTGGGCATGTACGTAGTTATACTGCTCAAGACGCTTTAGCTAGAATGATGAGAATGCAAGGATATAATGTATTATATCCAATGGGATGGGATGCTTTTGGAGCACCTGCTGAACAATATGCAATTCAAAATCATATTCATCCAAAAGAAGCTGTTAAGAAAAATATTGAGACATTTAAAGGACAAATGCAATCATTAGGATTCTCATTTGATTGGGATCGTGAATTCTCAACTACTGATCCTGAATATTATAAATGGACTCAATGGCAATTCTTACAATTCTACAAACATGGTATGGCATATAAAGATACTATTCCAGTAAACTGGTGTCCTAAGTGTAAGAGTGTTCTTTCAAATGAAGATGCCGCTGGTGGAGTATGTGAAAGATGTGGTACTCAAGTAGAACAAAAAGAAAAGAGTCAATGGATGCTTAGAATGAGTGATTATTCTGAGGATTTATTAAAGGGATTAGATGATACTAATTTTGCTGATAGAGTAAAATTAGGACAAATTAATTGGATAGGTAAGAGTCAAGGAGTAGAGGTTGATATCAATATAGTTGGTGGAGGTAAGTTTAGTATATTTACTACTTGTCCTGAAACTATCTATGGTATTACTTTCTTTGTAATTGCACCTGATGGAAAACTTATTAAAGAATTAATGGATAGAGTAGAAAATAAAGATGAAGTTAATGCTTATATTAAAGAAACATCTTTAAAGAGTGCAATGGACAGAACTGAACTTAATAAAGGTAAAACTGGAGTTGAAGTTAAAGGAATTAAAGCTATTAATCCAGTTAATGGAAAAGAAGTGCCAGTATTCTTAGGTGATTTCGTATTAGGTGATTATGGTACTGGTGCAGTTATGGCTGTTCCTGCTCATGATCAAAGAGACTTTGAATATGCTAAGGAACATAATCTTGAAATTATTAAGGTAATTGAATGTGGAGATATTTCAGAGCATGCTATTGAAAAGAATGAATATATGGGTCATGATTATAAGATGATTAATTCAGAAGAATTTGATGGCATGACTGTTGATAAGGCAAGAGAAGAAATCTCTAATATGCTTGAAGAAAGAGGATTTGGTAAGAGAGTCAATAATTATAAGATGAGAGACTGGATATTCTCTAGACAAAGATTCTGGGGAGAACCAATTCCTATGGTAAATTGTCCTGATTGTGGATGGGTTCCAATGAATGAAGAAGATTTACCATTATTACTTCCAGATATTGCTCAATATGAGCCAACTGAAGATGGAGAAAGTCCTCTTGCTAATATAACTGATTGGGTAAATTGTAAATGTCCTAAGTGTGGAAAAGATGCACGACGTGAAACAGATACTATGCCTAACTGGGCAGGATCTTCTTGGTATTTCTTAAGATTTATGGATCCACATAATGAAAAAGAATTTGCTTCAATGGATGCTATGAAATATTGGAATAGAGTAGACTGGTATAATGGTGGAATGGAACATACTGCAAGACACTTATTATATGCAAGATTCTGGGTACAATTCTTATATAATATTGGTTTAGTACCTAATAAAGAAATGATTTGGACAAGAGTATCTCATGGTATGGTATTAGGTCCAGATAATCAAAAGATGAGTAAATCTAAAGGAAATGTTATTAATCCTGACGATATTGTTAAAGAATATGGAGCAGATACTCTTCGTACATATGAAATGTTTATGGGTGACTATCAAATGGATGCTCCATGGAGTACTGATTCATTAAGAGGATGTAAGAGATTCTTAGATAAAGTTGAAAGATTAAAAGATAAAGTAAATGATAATGAAGGATTTACTGAATCATTAGAAACTATTCAAAATAAGACTATTAAGAAGATTGAATATGATATGACTCATATGGGTTATAATACAGTAATTTCTAGTTTAATGATTTTAGCAAATGCTTATGATGAATTAGAGTCAATTACTAAGGAAGATTATAGATTGTTATTAATCTTATTAAATCCAATTGCTCCTCATATTACAGAGGAATTAAATGAAATGGTTGGATTTAAACCAATTTGTGAATCTGAATGGCCTGAATATGATGAAGATAAAACTATTGAAAATACTAAAGAAATAGCAGTTCAAGTAAATGGCAAAGTACGTGGAACTATTAAAATTAGTATTGATGATAATGAAGATACAATTAAAACTGCTGCTATGGAATGCGAAAATGTTAAGAAACATATTGAAGGTAAAGAGATAGTTAAAGTAATTGTTATTAAGGGAAAAATAGTTAATATAGTAGTTAAATAAGGAGTATAAACACTCCTTATTTTTTGACTTTTTGGGCATTTTATGGTATAATATCCCACAACTATGAGGGGGTTATAGTATGAATGATAATAATATTTTTAATGCTGAAATTGATCAAGATACAATAGACTTATTATTAACTGCTTTCGAACTATATAATATATCTAAATCTCATAATAATGTTTATAAGAATGAGCATGATGTATCTATTTGTAAAACATTAATCGACCAATATTATAGAAAAATTAGACCTAATTATGTTGATATGATTTTAAACTTTAAACGTAAGTATATTGCTAATGAAGCATTAGTTGAAAAGAATGATACTCCTGAGGAAAGAAAAGGAGTAGCTCTAGCATATGACTATATTACTAGCTTTGATATTGATAAAGATTATTTCAACATATTTGTTAACTCATTACAAATTCATTCATTATTATATAAACCACTTGATGATAAAAATAGAGAAGCATTTGAAGATAGATTAGAAGAATCTATTAGACTTTATGAAGAAGCTAAAAGAGAAAAAGATCTTGAAAAGTTTAAAAAGTCAAGAGAACTTGCTAATAGTATTGAATTTGTTTCATTTGGTGGTAATTTAAGAACTGATTCTGCAATAATGAGAGATTTTGATGTAGAAGTTCCTTCTGCTGAAGAGGCTTGTAGAATATTTAATAGTTATTTACACCCTGATAAAGTAAGAGAATATGAAGAAGCTAAAGCTGATCCTAACATTTTTCATTATATAGATTATTGTGTTAGAACTGTTGCTGATTTAATTGCATTACAACCATTCGCTGATGGTAATAAGAGAACTTTTAGAACATTATTAAATCTAATGTTTAAAGAAAGAAATTTACCACCAGTTTATATTGTTAGAAAAGAAAGAGCAGCTTATCATGATGCTTTAGAAAAAGCTATTTGTCAAAAAGACTATGATGATCTTATTACTTTCTATTATTTTAAAATATGTGATTCAATTTATGAATTAGATTTTGAACCATATTTAAGATACTTAGATAGTAAAAAAGATAAGCCACAACAAAAATTAAAAACATCTGAAAATAAGTAGATTTATTAATCTACTTTTTTTATGTTATAATTAAGAATATGGAGGATATATGAAAAAGGATATTACTATGAGAAAAACTTCATTTGTTAATGGAGCACTTATTACAACTATTGGAATTGTTATTACTAAAATATTAGGCATATTATATGTTATTCCTTTTCATGCAATTATAGGTGAAGCTGGAGGAGCATTATATGGATATGCTTATACTATATATTTGCTTTTTATGTCTTTATCTTCTGCAGGTATTCCTCTTGCTATTAGTAAAATAGTTTCTGAATATCAAACGTTGGGATATTATAATATCAAAAAAAGAGCATTTGTTTTGGGTAAAAGAATTGCTCTAGTATTGGGTATTATTTCATTTATGATTATTATGGTATTTGCACCATTACTTGCTAAAGCTGTAATGGGTGATGTTGTCGGTGGAAATACTGTTCAGGATATTGCTTTTGTTATTAGAGTTATAGGGACTGCAATACTTGTTGTTCCAGTTCTTAGTATTTATAGAGGATATTTTGAAGGACATAGATTTATGTCTGCTCCATCTCTTTCTCAAGTACTAGAACAATTAGTTAGAGTATTAATTATTATATTTGGTAGTTTAATAAGTATTAAATATTTAAATTTAGATTTAACTACTTCTGTAGGAGTTGCTCTTTTTGGTGCAACTTTAGGAGCATTAGTTTCTTATATTTACTTAGTTGATAAACTATTAAAGAATAAATCTAAGTTTGATACTAAAGCAAGAGATGTTAACGAACCTTATGTAAGTGATAAGGTAATTATTAAGAAAATAGTATTATATGCATTTCCATTTATAATGATTGATATATTTAAATCTCTTTATAATTATATTGATATGTTTACTGTTGTTAAGGGATTAGTTGATTACGCTAAATATAGTGCAGTTGAAGCTGAAACTGTATATAGTATTTTATCTACATGGGGTGCTAAATTTAATATGATTGTTCTTTCTTTATCTACTGGTGTTATTGTAAGTTTAATTCCTAATTTAACTGAAAGTATTGTTAAAAAAGATAAAGAACAAGTTAATAAAAAGATAGTACAAGCATTAAGTATTTTATTATATTTAACTATTCCTATTACTTTTGGAATTAGTTTCTTATCTGAAGCTATATGGACTTTATTCTATGGAGAAAGTGTATATGGATCTAGTGTATTAAGTTACTATATATTTGTTGGTTTATTTACTGGATTATTTACTACTACAGTTTCTGTACTTCAAACATTAAAAGACTATAAATCTGTATTTATTAGTTTGGTTATTGGTGTATTAATAAAATTATTATTAAATACTAGTTTATTAAGAGGATTTATGCTTATTAATTTACCTCCATATTATGGAGTTATTACTGCTAGTATAATTGGTTATTTAGTATCATTTATTTGCTGTTTAGTAATACTTAAGTTTAAATATAAAGTGGTATTTGAAAATATAGTTAAATTCTTTATAGAAATACTATGTGGATCAATATTAATGATATTAGTTCTTACTGTTATTGGATTATTTATTCCAACATATTCTTCTATTAGAATTGCAAATCTAGGAATAGTAGTATTCTATGGTATAGTTGGAGCAATTGTTTACTTTGTTTATATTCACTATAGTGGTATTACAAAAGAAGTGTTTGGTAAGAACTTAATTAATAGTATTAAAAAAATAATAATGAAGAAATAGTTTACTATTTCTTTTTTTGTGTAAAATGAAGAAAATATGCCAAAATAAATTGTTAATATTTCGTATAAATGGTAAAATGATTATATATAGTGTATGAAAATAGGAGGCATTCTATGGTTAGTAGTGGTACAGTTAATTCTGATGCTAGTTCTCTTGCTTCAGCATTATCTAAGTTTGATAGTGCAGTAAGTGAATCATCTAGTTCATGGAAGGGAAATTCGCATGATAATTTTGAATCTAAAGCGAATAGTTTTTCTTCTGAGTTTTCTGGTGCAATAAAAGGACAAATGAGTTCTTTTGCAAGTGCCTGTGACTTATATGATCAATACAAGACTACAAAGAGTAATTTAGAGATTGCAAGATCTAATTATAATACTGCATCAGCAGCTGGAGAAAGTACTAGTACTTTTTCATCTCAAATTAGTTCTTATGAATCTGAATTAAGTAGTTTAAAAGGACAAATAGAACAAGCATTAAGTTCTGTTAAGAGTGTTAAATTAGAAGCATCTCCTATGAATCCGAGTGTTAGTGCTTCAGGAAAAGTTACTCAATCTGCTGGAGCAAGTGCTGGTGTACAAGGAGCAATTGATTGGGCAATGGCAACTGCAGCAGATGATTCACATGGTTACTCACAACAAACTAGATGGGGTAATCCAAACTATGATTGCTCTTCATTCGTAATTAGTGCTTATGAATCTGCAGGAATTCCTGTTAAGACTAATGGTGCTACATACACAGGAAATATGAGAAGTGCATTTACTCAAACTGGTTTTGATTGCTACAACTTTGGTAGTGTAGATCTACAACCGGGTGATGTTTTATTAAGAGATGGTCATACAGAAATGTATATCGGTGATGGTAAAAATGTTGGAGCTCATGGAAACAAAGATGGAGTGGATGGAGACTCATCTGGTTCAGAACTTGGAGTTTCTAATACAGGCAATAACTGGACATGGGTTCTTAGATATAATGGTGAAAAATAATGAATGAGAATTATACAGTAAGTGATTATGGTATTTTCAGTGATGCTATTTCAACTACTAATAAGTTGAAAGCAAATGTAGATACTGCAAAAACTACTTCTAATGATGTTAAAACTGTTCTTGATGATGATGCGGTATTTATGGGACCATGTGCCGATAGTTGTGTTCAGGCAATGACATCTTTAGATAGTGGAATGAACACTGTAACAGAAAATTTCTCTACAATAAATAATTATTTAACTGAAGTTGCTACTGCATATAAAAATGGTGATACTGCAGCAGCTAATAAAGTTTTATCAATAAGTGGAACTCAATTACGTGTTTCTGAAGGTGGAAACTTAACTGGAAATAGTAATGAGGAACAAGTATATAATTACTTAGTTAGTAAAGGCTTTTCTCCACAAGGAGCTGCTGGAATAATGGGTAATTTACAACAAGAATCTAACTTTAGAGCAGATAATGTTCAAAATGGAATGGGTTATTCTGATGAAGATTATGTTAATGGAATTAAAAATGGTTCTATTTCAAGAGATTCATTCATTAATGATTCAAGAGGTTTTGGTATAGCTCAATGGACTTATCCTACTAGAAAAGCTGCTTTATATGATTATTTAGGTCCTGAAAACATTGATAGTTTAAGTGGACAACTTGATTTTATGATTGAAGAGATGGGATCTGGATTAACAAGTGATATGAAGAATGCTTCATCTGCTTCTCAAGCTGCTGCTGAATTCCATAATGTTTATGAAAGATCAGCAGATGCTAATACAAGTACAAGGGAAGGATATGCAAGCAATATTTATAATAAATATAATACCTAAAAGGTGTGATTAAATGAATGAGAAGTATACAGTAAGTGATTATGGTATTTTTAATGATGCTATTACTACAACTAATAAATTAAAGGCTAATATAGATACAGCTCAAACAACTTCTAATGATGTTAAGAGTGTAATTGATAATGATGCGGTATTTATGGGACCTTGTGCTGATAGTTGTGTTGAAGCGGTTAATACTTTAAACGGAAGTATGACTGTAATGACTGAAAATTTTACAACAATTAATAATTATTTAACTGAGGTCGCTACTGGATATAAAAATGGTGATACTGCAGCAATGAATAAAGTTTTAAATTTAGATTCTACATCTAAGAAATTATCTGTAGGAACTCATTCAGTTTCAAGTGGTAATACACAGGCTACATCATTTAATGAATTGGGTGATAGAGCATATAATGGAGATAAAGCTGCTCAACAAGAGTGGATAGAAAAAGTTGCAGCTATTGTTGATTCTTCACAATTTGATAAGTATGGTATGAAGAATTCACTTATAATTGCTCAAATTATTAATGAGAGTGGATGGATGCATACTCCTAAAACTAAGAATCCTGATGGTTCAACATTAACAGGTAATAACAATGTTTTGGGTATAAATACTGATATGGGTATTAGTGCTGATAAACAAAATTCGACATGGTCTCAAAAAAGAAAATCAACACAAAGTAATGTTACTCAATGGAATTCTTCAGGTACTCAAGTTATTGGTACTAGTGAAGCTATGCGTACATATGATAGTGTTGAAGAATGTGTTGAAGATTATGCAGATATTTTATATACTTACCATCCTGAATGTAAGGGAAGTAATAATCTAGAAGATTATAGATCTTTCTTGGAAGGATATACTCCTAATCCAAATGGTAGTACTACTGATAAATATAGACATATAATTGATATGTATGATTTGGAGAAATATGATCGATAGGGCGTGATTACATGAATGAGAATTATTCAGTAAGCGATTATGGTATCTTCAGTGATGCTATTTCAACTACTAATAAGTTGAAATCTAGTATAGATACTGCACAAACCGCTTATAATGAAGTAAAAACGACAATTGATAATGATGCGGTATTTATGGGACCATGCGCTGATAGTTGCGTAGAAGCCCTAAATGCAATGAACGAGTCGATGACTATAATGACAGATAACTTTTCAGCTATTAATCAGTATTTAGTTGATGTAAGTAATGCTTATAAGTCAGGAGATAAGAATGCATCTCAAGTAGTTCTTGAGTTAAAGGGTGCGAATGGAAAGATTATTAGAGCAGGAGCTACTGATTATCTCAATCCTGCAAACTTATCGGGTTATCAATTAGATTTTGTTAATTCAATTGTAGAAGGTGCAGTTGATTCTTACAATAAATATGGTGTTTTACCTTCATTAACACTAGCCCAAGCAATATTAGAAAGTGGTTGGGGAAAACATTCAATTGGAAACAACGTTTTTGGTATTAAAGCTGGAGACAGTTGGACAGGAAAAACACAAGATTGTAGAACATCAGAGCAAAATGCTGATGGAAGTTATGTTCAAATAACTGCAAGATTTAGAGATTATGATTCATTATCAGATTCGATAGAAGATCATGCAAAATTATTAACAAATGATAGATATAGAAATGTAATTGCTGCGAACGACTATAAAGAAGCGTGCAAAGCAGTTAGAGAAGCTGGTTATGCGACTAGTTTAACTTATACAGAAAAACTAATTAGTCTTATAGAAATGTATGGATTAAATCAATGGGATCCATAAAAGGAGGAATAAAATATGGCATTATTTTTACTAGATTGTGATTCAGTAACATCTGCTGCAGGAAACTTTGATTCCGTAGCAAATGAATTAAAAAATGTTCAAAGTACTGTAAGTTCATATGATACAAGTTGTGAGGATGGTTTTGATTTTGCTTCTGCTAAATCAGTAATTGCATCTAATTTAGAGGCTTGTGCAACTAAAGTACAAAATTCTTCAAAATTAGTTAATACTGTTGTTAGTTCTCATACTAGTCTTCAAGGAAAACTTATCTATGGTAAGAAAGAAGAAGAGGAAAAGAAAAAGACTTCTACTGGTGGAAGTTCTTCTGGAGGCGGAAGTTACTCTGGTGGTGGCGGAGGCTACTCTGGAGGAGGTGGAGGCTATTCTGGAGGCGGAGGCGGAAGCTATACTCCAGTTGCTGTTGCAGCACCAGCTGCTCCTCAATTAAGAAAAGTAATAGAAGATATTAAAGAAATAAAAACTGAAGTTAAAGAAGTAGAATGTATCAACTTCGATAAGACTAAATTATCTAAAGAAGCTCAAGAATTATTCGAGGATGAAAAAGAATTGAAATATAATTCTGATGGATACGCAATGTATGGAAATAGATATATTATTTCATGCGATGAGTCATTCGGAGAAGTTGGAGATAGAATTACTTTTGTTAGAGAAGATGGTACTAAAGTAGATTGTATTATTGGACAAGTTACTAAAGATGCTAAAGATAAAAATAAAGTATCATTCTTCGTTGATGAGAAAGTATGGAAGAAGGATAATGCTACTAATATCACAGTAGGACTTGCTGGTGGTATTGCTAAAACTATCAATATTGGTAAACTTAGATCTACTAATAAATCTATTCAATCTGCAATGGATTGGGCATTAAAAGTTGCTAATGATAATAGTCATGGATATTCTCAACAAACTAGATGGGGTAATCCAAACTATGACTGCTCTTCACTAGTAATTAGTGCTTATGAAGCTGCAGGTGTTCCAGTAAAAGAAGCTGGTGCTTCATATACTGGTAATATGAGAAGTGCATTTACTAAAGTTGGATTTGAGTGTTATGACTTTGGTAAAGTACAATTACAACCTGGAGATGTATTATTAAGAGATGGACATACTGAAATGTATGTTGGAGATGGAAAGAACGTTGGAGCTCATTCTAATTATGATGGTTCTAATGGAGATTCCTCTGGTAGAGAAATTAGTGTTTCAAGTACTGGTAAGAATTGGACATGGGTTCTTAGATATAAAGGAAATAATACTGTTAAAGTATAGGAGGAATGAATATGGCATTGTTCATGCTAGATTGTGATTCTGTTACATCTACTGGATCGACTCTTGATTCAGTTGCTAAAGAGATTACAAATATAGGAAGCTCAGTTAATGGCTATGATACAAGTTGCGAAGATGGATTTGATTTTGCATCTGCTAAATCAGCAATTGCTAGTAACATTGAAGCTTGTTCTGTTAAAGTACAAAATGCTTCAAAGATTGTTTCAACAGTTGTTAGTTATCACACTAGTCTTCAAAACCAATTAATATATGGTAAGAAAGAAGAAGAGCAAAAAACTCAAGCTAGAAAAACTAGTGGTGGTGGAACAAGTTCTGGAGGTGGCGGAGGCTACTACTCAGGTGGTGGCGGAGGAAGCTACTCTGGAGGCGGAGGCGGAAGCTATTCCGGTGTTACTACAGTTGGAACTACTCAATCAGCTTTATCAGATCTTACTAATGATGAATTAGAAGAACTAAGAAAGATTCTTGATGGAGAAAAATCAGTAGAAGTTAAAACTGAAGTAAAGAAAATAACTTGTAAGCCAATAGATAAAGAAAAATTAACTGATGAAGAAAAAGAAATCCTAGAAAATGAAAATTTAGTATACAACACTGATGGTTATGCAATGATAGGTAATAGATATGTTATCTCATGTGACAAATCATTTGGTAAAGTTGGAGATGCTATTACATTCATAAGAGAAGATGGAACAAGTATTGATTGTGTTATTGGTAAAGTAACTGAAGATGAAGCATCAAAAAATACTGTTAATTTCTTTGTTGATCCAGATAAATGGAAAGCTTCTAATGAAAATAATATAACTATTGATTTATCAAAGAATATTAAAAAGATAACTAATTCTGGAAAAGCTAAATTACCAGAAAAAGATGCTAAGGCAGATACTAAATCTGATACAACAGATACAAAGACTGATACAACAACTGATACTAAGACAGATACAAGTACTAATACAGAAACTACGACAACTGATACAACTACAACAACTGATACAACTAATACTGATAGTACAAGACATGTTAATCCTTTGAAGACAATTCTTGATAAGGAAAGAGAAAAAAATAATAACAATACTGGTATTCTTGCTAGTATGTTTAATAAAAATGAAGATAAGGGCAGTAATGCTTAAATAGGAGGTAAATATGGCAAAGTTTGTTTGTGATGTTGAACAAGTTACAGCAGCTGGTGATAAACTAGTTTCAATGGCTTCTGATTTACAATCAGCAGTATCTAATTATGCTGGAACTGTAACAAGTGATTTAGCTTCATGGGATGGATCTGCTAAAACTTCTTTTACAAAACAATGTGAAGGTCAAGTTGCTTTAGCTAAGGCAAATGCTGAGGAAGCACAAAAAATAGGAGAGTTTATTAAATCATCAGCACAAGCTATTCAAAGCTTAGATGATGAGTTAGCAGCTCTTAATATATAATGTAAAGAAATGTAATATTTAGTGTAAAAAGTATGTATTTTTACAATTTATGATATAATTTTTATAGATAGGAGGTTATGATTATGTCTGGTTTACATGCTGATACAGGAGCAATGAACACTAATGGTAAGGATACTGTTGCAAATGCAGAATATCTAGAAAATGAATTAAATAGTTTAAGATCTAATATTGATGGTCTTATGACTTTATGGAAAGGTATGTCTGCTAATGAATTTAGCGCTTCATATGAAGAACAAGCTAATAATTTTAATGCTTTCAAGATTTTATTAAATGATTTAGGTGAAAGTATTAGTGCAGCTGCAAACATATTAAATAAAACAGAGGAAGATAACGCCAACGCTGGTGCACGTCTATTCTAGTAAGGAGGTTAATTATGAACGAGTTTGAAGAAAAAGATTATGCTGGTGCAAGAAGTTATGCTGACGGTGTAAAAAATAATGCTGAAAATATTATGGGTATTTTTAATGATATTGATGGAGTTATGAATAGTTTATATGGTTCTAACTGGGGTAGTACTGGTGCAGATAATGCTAGAGAACGTTATAATGAAATCCGTAAAAATTATGAAGTATTCTATAATAAAGTTATAACTATGAGAAATCATATCTATAATGTAACTGCTGCTAACGAAGACGCAGATGCTGCAGCAAGCAATGTTGTTACACAAAACTAATATTAAAAATAAAAAGAAGCTTATGCTTCTTTTTTTATTTCTTCTTTTAATTCTTTCTTACTTTTTCTTCTAACTAATTTTCTATAGATTGGGACTAGTTTAGTAAAGATAAAGTACATAAAGTGATTAGTTATATAATCCCATTCTCCTAAGAATTCAACATAGTCTCCACCGAATTTCTTTTTGAATTCATGTAGTCCTAATCTAGGATTATCTTTTGATAAATCTCCTATAGTACCAAATTGATCATATATTTTAATACCTTTTTCTTTACAATATTTAATATGTTCAAAATAAGTATTATAGTTTACATATGTCTCACTTAGAATATTATGATTTCCTGCATATAATACCCATGCTTTATCACCATATTCAATTATCATATGAGCACTTAATGTTATATCATTACCATATTCTTTTTTATAGTTTTGATATTTTTCTATTTCATTAACTATGTTATCTTTTTGTTTAGTTAATTCGTTTAATTTAGCTTTAGCACTTTTACTTAAATTATCTATTGGCAGTATTGATATTTGATTATTTACTACTTTTAAATTACTTTCTAATGCTTTAATTGTTTTATTTAAATGAACTTTTCCTAAGAATAGAGTTGCTTTACTGTTTTTATTACCATTAAATATTTCATATAATGTTTCATAATAATCTTCATTATAAGAAATAAAATCTTTTCTATTTTCTGTTAGAGTCATTAAATGATAAAACTCTTTGATATCATTTTGATCTCCTATTACAACTTCTGTATCTAGTTTTAATGATTTAGCAATACGTTGTTTAGTTGTTTTAGAAAAGTGTTCTTCAATTTCTTCTAAACTTTGATTAAGGTCAATTCTAAATGTATATCTTGGCTGCATAGTTTCAAAGTTCTTAGTAAACCCTTGATGTTTAAATCCACAACTCTTTAATGTATTAAATATTTCATCAGAATCAGGATTCTTTATTTCTTCATTTAAATAATTAAATGAAGTTTTTATTATATCTGGATCTATCTTTACAAATATAGCTTTTTTGCTTTTAGCAAATTCTACTATATTTTTAGTCATTTCTCTTACTATTTCTTTCTTTTTATAGTCAATTACAAATCCTCTTGGGGCATACATATATGTATAATTCATAGGTAATTGTTTTTCTAAAAGTAAGGTTGCTCCTACAACTTCATCATTTTCATTAACTAATCCTAAATAATATGGTTTTAAATTCTTTTTAGCTTTTGAAAATTCTCCCCATGATAATGATTGTAGAAAATGAGATTTAGTCTTGTGATTCAAAACATATTCATCAAATTGTTCTTTTTCCATGTTCTTTAGTTTTAACATATGTGTTCCTCACTTTCTATAAATAAGTATAACATACATATTGAGAATAAGTACATTAAAATGTATAATAAGTCGTAGGTGATAGTATGCGTCTTAGAAATGTAAAAAACAAAGAAGAAATAATGAATAATTCATCTTATTTAGTAAGAGATAATTATAAAGGACATTGGAGAGATTATTTTAAAAATAATAATCCAATATATATAGAAATTGGTATGGGAAAAGGTAAATTTATTATCGAAAATGCTATTAAAAATCCAGATATTAATTATATTGGAATTGAAAAATATGATAGTGTTATTGCAAAGGGTTTATTAAAGGTACCTGAAGGATTAAATAACTTATGTATGATAAGAGCAGATGCTTTAAATATAGAGGAATTATTTGATCATGAGATAGATACTATTTTTCTTAATTTTTCTGATCCATGGCCTAAGAAAAGACATCATTTTAGAAGACTATCTAGTGAGGCTTTTCTAAAAAGATATGAAAATCTATTTAAAAATAAAAAACATATTCTTATGAGAACTGACAATAAAGATTTATTTACATATTCATTAGTTAGTTTTAGTACTAATGGATATAAGTTGGTTGACGTTAGTTTAGATCTTCATAAAGATAATATGCCAGATATTACAACTGAGTATGAAGATAGGTTCTCTAAAAAGGATATGCCTATTTACTTTGTTGAGTGTACTAAGGATTAAGTTTACGTAAAAAGGGTTTTACACTTGATAAAAAAATGATATAATGTAATAAGAGTAGGTGAAATATGAAAAAATTAGTTGTTTTACTCTCTATAGTTATTCTTTTTGCAACTGGATGTACTGTTAAAAAGTTAGATGATTATGATTTTCCAAAGAATATGGATTACTTATTATCTACAAAGAATAAACTTTATAATGTATATTATGATGGATATAAGTATTATTTACCAAAAGGTGTAACTTTTATTAATAAAGATGATTATAATGCTTTATTAAAAGACCAATATAATAATAAATATTACTTGTATGTAGATCTTATTAGTTATTATCATAAAGTAGAAAATGATTATGATGTTAATGATGATTCTTATTATTCAAAGAAAATAGACAATAATAAGAAAACTGGTTATATTCAAATAGATCAATATGATGACAAGTACTTTGTACAATTTGTTTATAATTACGTTAAGATAGAGTCTTATGTTGATAAGAATAATCTAAGTAAATCTATTAATAATATGTGTTATATTTTAAGATCTTTTAAATTTAATGATTCAGTTATAGAAAGTTTAATTGGAGAAAAAGCATTGGATTATAAGGAAGTAGAATATTCATTATTTAAGGCTGATTCTTCAAAAGAGTCATACTTAGATGTTGTTGAAAGAAATGAAACAGATGCTTATAAAAAAGATTTAGAAGATGAAAAAATTGAATTAGATTATTAATGAAGAGGTGAACTCATGGGTGTATTTGAAAAATTAAAAAATGCTCTTTTTGAGGTAGAATACGTTGAGGTAGATGAACCTGATAAAAAAGAAAAGAAAAAGAAAGAAAAAGAAAAAAGAAAAGAAGAAGTAATAGAAGAAGAAAAACCTATTGCTAAAAAGATTGTTTTACCAGGAAAAAGAGAAGATAAAATTGAAGAGTTAGAGGAAGAAGAGTTAAAGGATGATAACTTTGAATCTAGACCTATAAATGAAACTATTAAGGAAGAAAATCATCATGAATTTAAATTCATGGATGATAATGACTTTAAAGTTGATGTAGAACCTGAAATAGTAGAGGTACTAGATAAAGAAGATTATGAACCTGTTACTAGATCTATTAATGCTAGAAGAGATATTCCTGTTGAAGAGCATGAAGAATCTTATTTAGCTGGTAAAGAAGAAAAAGCTTATTCCTATAATGCTTCTCATGAAAGAGAAAGTAAACCTTATGGTGTAGATAATACATATAAAGTACCTGTTCATGAATATGGAACATATGAGAGAAAAGAGGAAAGAACTACATTTAAACCAAGTCCTATTATTTCTCCAATATATGGTATTTTAGATAAAAATTATACTAAAGAAGATGTTGTTCAAAAGAAAGAAGTTAGATTAACATCTAGTTATTCAAGAGGAAACATTAATGTAGATGATGTTAGAGATAAAGCTTATGGTAGAAAAGAAGAAAAGAAAGATGTAAAAGAAGAGACTCCTACACCTAAGTTTGAAGAGGAAACAGAAGAAGATGAAAATCTATTAATTGATTTAAATGATGAAAAGAAACCTGAAGTAAAAGAAATTACTGTAGGTGATGCAGTTGAATACTTCCAAGATTTAGGTTTAGAGTATAACGTAGATTATGTTGATGCTAGTAAAGAAAAACCAGCACCTAAGAAACCAGAAGTAGAGGAATCAATTGAAGAGGATATAAAAGAAGAAATTGAAAAGGAAGAGCCTGAAACAGAACCTAAAAAAGAAGAAAAAAAGGTTGAAGAAGAAGTGATTGAAGAACAACTTGAAGAAGAACCTGAAGAGAAAAAAGACTATGAAGTAAAAGAAGAATCAAAGGCAACTCCTACATTAGATGATGACGATAACTTATTTGATCTAATTGATTCTATGTATAAAGAAAATGATTAGAAGGGAGATTTGATTATGGCAAATACATTCTTATTAACTGTTTTATACGTTGTAGCTATTGTATTACTTGTAGTTTTAATAGTAGTAGCATTTAAACTTATTAAGGTACTTGATAAGATTGATAGAATAGCTGATAATGTAGAAGACAAAGTAAATTCTTTTAACGGAGCAATCTCTGTTATGAAGACAGCTGCAGATGGTATTGCTAATATAAGTGATACAGTTGTTTTTGGAGTTTCATCTGCAGTATCAAAATTAGTAAATAAATTTGTAAAGAAAAAGGAGGAAGATGAAGATGAGTAAAGAAAAAGGATTCGGACTTGGAAAATTTGTATTAGGAGCTGCTGTAGGAGCAGGATTAGGAGTTTTATTTGCACCTAAGAAAGGTGAAGAAACTAGAAAAGAATTAAAAGCTAAACTTGATGAAATCATTGATCAAACTAAAAAGATTGATGTTGCTGAAGTAAAAAATGAATTCAACAAAAAAGTTGAAGAAATCAAAATGGAATTAGTTGATTTAGACAAAGAGAAAGCTTTAGAAATTGCTAAAGAAAAAGGAGCTGCATTAAAAGTTAAAGCTCAAGAATTATTAGATTTAGCTGTTGAAAAAGGTACTCCAGTTCTTAAAAAGACTGCTAATGATGTTTTGGAAAATGTTATTAAAGTATCTAAAGAAACTCAAAAGAAATTAGCTAAAGAAGAGAAGTAATTTGATTTTACTTTTCTTTTTTTTTATCTTATAATTTATTTATACTAGGAGAGTGTATTATGAAGAAATATTTGTTTATATTGTTGATTTTATTGATGCCTATTTCTGTATTCGCAAATGAAGATATAAAGCTTAATTCAATTGAAGTAGAAGAAAATTATCAAGTGTTTGAAAAAAATCCTGCTCGAATTGAAAATGATAGTATTTTTATAGATTTACAATTTGATAGAGTAGAATCTTATATTATTTATAAAGTTAATATCGAAAATAAGACAAATGATAATTATATAGTAGATAATGATTCAATTCATTTTGATTCTGATTATATAAATTATTCAATACAGTGTGATTCTTCTAATAATATTAAACCTCATTCTAAGAATAATTGTCATATCAAAGTAACTTATAAAAATAAAGTAGAATCAGAATTACTTAGTTCTGGGATAGTTAAAGATAATAAGGAATTTAATCTTACTCTATTACAAAGAGATTTAATAAATCCACAAACTAGTAATAATATAATGATAGTTTTATTGATAATTGCAATAGTATTATTTGTATTATTTAAACAAAAGAAAATGGTTGTAGCATTAATAATTGTTTTACTATTATTTCCTAATAAAATACTTGCAGATAAAAAATATGATTTTATAGTAAATTCTAATATAGAGATTCATGGTAATTCTAGAAAGTGTTCACATAATCCTAGAAATTTTGAGGAATATTTAAAGTGTATGTTGGAGACGGATTTATACGACTTACATAAAGAAGAATATGAAAGACGTCTTAATGATCCAAGTGCAGAAGCTAAAATATTACCGGAAGATATGAATGTAGCAAAGAAATTGATGGATGATTATGATTATCTTGTAGAAAACTTAAATTGGGATTATGAAATAAAGAATGGATTAACTAAAGATAATTATAAAAATTATGTAGATGGAATTTATTATAAAGGTTCATTAGTAGTTCCTTTCTATTATGGAGAAGAAGTTCCAAATGCTAGATTTTCTATTCCGATTGGTTTTACTAAGGTAAAAGAATCTGATCGTGTAAGAAATATCCAAAAAACAGAGTTGACTTTAGAAAAAGTAAATGAAAGATGGGCTGACATTAAAATTCCTGTGACTGGAGATTATACTATATTTAATAATTCATCTAGTGGCTTTCAAAGCGAAATAGAAGATATTGCAATAAATGTGGATATTCAATCAGATATTACAATTGACGATACTGGGAAAGCAATATTTGGGGAATTTCCTACGAATCCAGAAAATTTATCGCTAGTTTTGCTTGGAGGTAGAAGTAATTTAATTAATAATTTTATAGATTATTATGTTAATTATAAAAGAAATATTCTTATTAATGATGAATATTGGTCATTTTTGAATTATGAAGAGTCAAGAAACTTATTAGAACAATTATATGCGAGAGGAAGACAAATAGGATATTATAATTGTACACTTGAAGATTTTATATATGAACATAATGACTTAAAATCAAAAGAATTATTTAAATTTATAGATTTTGAATATAAGCCTGATGATTTTTGGGAAAATGAAATGTATACAGGTGAAGTCGATCAATGGGGTGACCCTATAGAAAATCCTGCATTTCTTGAAGAATTTTATAATTATTATAAGAATAACACAAATTATATACATGATTATGATGATCTTACATTTAATTATAAAGGTCAATTAATCGAAGGAGAAAATGCTATATATAAGTTTATTGGGGCAGTTAGTGGTTTTGATTTATCTAATTCTACAAATATGGAAGGTGATTTAGCTCTTTATATTTGGGAGAATTTTCAATAGTTAGTTTCTTGACATTTTATTATTTTATGTTAATATATTATTAGTTTTTGATGAAGGAAATATTAGTAGATTTATATTTTTATTATAGAGATTTAACGGTTGGTGGAAGTTAAATGAAATATAGATTGAATTACAATTTCTTGAGAAAAGTCGTTTGTCCGCGTTAAGGAATAAAGTTGCATGTTTTACATGAATTAAGGTGGTACCGCGAATAATTCGTCCTTAGGATGATTTGTTCGTTTTTTTTTATAATAAAAGGGAGTGATTATATGCATACAGAATATGAAGTTAGAATACTTGAAATTGATCCAGAAGATATTAAGAAGAGATTAAAAAAATTAAATGCTAATTTTGAGTGGGATAATCTTCAAAGAAGATATGTCTATGACTTTATACCTAAAATAGATGGTAAATGGATTAGACTTAGAACTAATGGAGATAAGACAACTCTTACTATAAAGAATATAGTATCTTCTGAAATTGATGGTACTCAAGAACTTGAAATAGAAGTTGATAATTTTGAAAGATGTAATTTAATATTAAAAGAATTAGGATATGAAGCTAAAGGCTATCAAGAGAATAGAAGAATTCAATATAAATTGAATGGAGTAGAAATTGATATTGATAGTTGGCCTTATATTCCTACATATTTAGAGATTGAAGGACCATCTGAAGAAGTTGTTTATAATACTGTAGAAGCTTTAGGATTTAAAAAGAAGGATTGTACTACATTAGATGTAGATAGTATTTATAAACAATATGGACATGATTTAAGTAAAAATTACGATTTAAAATTAGAGGAGGAAAGAAAATGACATTATTTGAAGACTTAGAATGGAGAGGACTAGTACAAAATATTAGTAGTCCTGAATTAATAGATAGATTAAATAAAGGTGGAATGACTTTTTATATAGGAACAGATCCTACTGCTGATTCTATGCATATTGGGCATTATAGTTCATTCTTAATATCAAAGAGATTAGCCAAAGCTGGACATCATCCTATATTATTAGTTGGTGGTGCGACTGGATTAATTGGAGATCCTAAACCATCATCTGAAAGACCATTAATTAGTAAAGAAGAAGTAGAAAAGAATATAAAAGGATTAACTGCTCAAGCTAAAAAGATATTTGGTTTTGATGTTGTTAACAACTGGGATTGGACTAAAGATGTTAATATTTGTGATTTTTTAAGAGACTATGGTAAATACTTTAATGTTAACTATATGTTAGCAAAAGACCATGTTAAATCTAGAATGGATGTTGGTATTACATATGCAGAATTCTCATATATGTTATTACAAGCAATGGATTTCTATTACTTATTTAAAGAACACAATTGTGAGTTACAAGTTGCAGGTTCTGATCAATGGGGAAATATTACTTCAGGTATTGAATTAATTAGAAAGAAACTTGATAAAGAAGCATATGGTATGGTTATGCCATTAGTTACAGATTCAACTGGAAAGAAATTTGGTAAAACTGAAGGTAATGCTTTATGGTTAGATGAAGAAAAAACATCTTCATATGAGTTATATCAATACTTAATTAATCTTGAAGATTCTATGATTATTGATTACTTAAAGAAATTAACGTTCTTAACTAAAGAGGAAATTGAAGAAATCGAAAAGAGTCATAATGAACATCCTGAATTAAGAGAAGCTCATAAGGCTTTAGCAAGAGAAATTATTACTGATCTTCATGGAAAAGAAAGTTATGAAAAAGCTGTTAAGATTAGTGAAAGTCTATTCTCTGGTGATATTAAATCATTTACTGGTAGAGATGTATTAGATGCATTTAAAGGATTAGAACCATTTAATGTAAGTGAAGATACTAATATAGTAGATTTATTAGTTAATAATGAAATATGTTCTAGTAAAAGAGAAGCAAGAGAATTTATTAATAATGGATCTATTACTTTAAATGGAGAAAAAGTAACTGATTTAGAAATGGTTGTTTCTAAAGATAAATGTATTGAAAATAAGTATATAGTTGTTCGTAGAGGAAAGAAGAAATATTACTTAGGAGTATATGAATAAAAGAGAAATTAAAATTTCTCTTTTTAATATGGAAAAAGATATAGTAATTTGCTACAATATTGGTAGAATGGGTGGTAGGAAATATGCGTAAAAAAACTCTTAAAAGATTAAAACTTATTTCTATTATTTGCTGTATAGTTCTAGCACTAGAAGTTCTTTATGTTGGATATAGAGTTTTATATCAAGGTAAGGAATCAGTTTACTTTGAAGGTATTAATGAAATGATTATTACTGATGATTATTTAGCTACTGTTGGAAGTAATAATAATAATGATAATCATTTTGAGAAAGCTAAATTATCTAAGTATACTACTAATAAAGAAAAAGTGTTTGAAAGACTATATAGTGTAGGTTATAACAGCTCATATTTTGGAATAATAGAAGATGATAGTGATTTCGTTGTAGTTGGAAGTTATGAAAAGAATAAGGAAGATCATGAAGACTCTATTAGAAGAGGTTTAATTGTTAAATATGATAGTGAAGGTAATGTTACTTTTAAGAAGGAATATAAATTATTAGATAATTCTAAATTTACTAGTATTACTAAAATAGAAGATGATTATTTAGTAACTGGTCAAAGTATATATAAAAATACGCATATTGGTGATGATGAAGGCGGAGCCATTCTAATTAGATATGATAAAGATGGTAATATCATTTGGAGTAAAACTTATGGTAGTAGTAAGAGTGCTATCTATAATAAAGCTATTGTTTTAGATAATTATATTTATGTAGTTGGAGTTAATGATAATAATATAGGTATTATTTGTAAATATGACTTTGATGGTAATATGGTTGGATATAATGATTATAAAATTACTGATTCATTAGGATTTAGAGATTTAATATATGATGATGGTTATATTTATGCAGTAGGTGCTCTTAGAAAATCAAGAACAGATACTGATGCTATGATAGTTAAATATGATTTAGATTGTCAGTATGATAGTCAAGTTGTTTATGATGGAACTGGTCTTGATAGATTTAATAGAATAATTAAAGATAATCAAAATAATTTAGTTGTTATTGGTACTATTGCCAAGAGTAGAAAGACTAAACAAAAGTCAGTTGATGAATATGATTATGATGGTATTATTGCTAAATATGGTAGTGATTTGAAAGAGATATCTGTTATTACTTATGGTGATGATAAAGATGATTATTTTACTGATATTAAGTTGTTTGATGATAAATATTTAGTTAGTGCATATTCTTCTTATGAAGATGGTAGTTATATGAGTAAGTTTATTAGTTATAGTAGAGCTTTAAAGGTATTGGGTGTTGAATAATGAAGATTACTTTAGTTAGACATGCACAGACTGAATCAAATTATTTGGGTAATATTCAAGGTAGAAGTAATGAAATATTAAATGATACTGGTAGAAGACAAGCTCAAAGATTAAAAGAAAAGATTAAAGATAAAAAATATGATTATTGTTATATGTCTCCTTTAGTTAGATGTGTAGAAACTGCGCTTATACTTATTGGGGATAGAGTAGAAATGATTCCTGATAAGAGATTAATTGAAAGAGATATGGGTGAATTAGAAGGAAGACCATTTCAAGAATATAATGCATATAAATTTTGGGATTATGATTTAAATAGAAATGATTATGGAGTAGAAGATGTTCATAGTATATTTGATAGATGTAGTGAATTTCTTGAATATATAAAAGATAAGAACAAAGATCAAAGTATATTAATTGTTACTCATAGTGCTACTTATAGAGCATTAAGACATTTATTATTAAATCATAAAATATCTGGTAAATTACTAGATGGAGAAATAGAAAACTGTAAGATAGAGGAATTTGAAATAAAGTAGGTGATATTATGTTTTTAGCTATGGATTGCTTAGATCCTGCTTTAAATGGCATTATGTATTTAGTTAAGAGATTATTAAATCTAATAATGATTCTTGCTCCAATACTTGCTATTATTTTTTTAGCAGTTACTTTTGTTAAATTAGCAAGAGATCCTGATAATAAGAAATTAACACCTAAAGTTAAAAATACATTACTTGCTTTAGCAATTTTATTCTTTATACCTGTAATAGTTAATGCTTTAATGTATATGCTTGGAGAAAATTATAATTTAAGTAATTGTTGGATTAATACAGTTGCTCCTAATAGAGATCCTGTATATGTAAAACCACACGAAGAAACAAGAAAACCTTCTAGTGTAATAATTGAGGCAGATGAATATGAAAAAGGTGTTCCTAAGATGCTTACATTTGACTATGAAGGTAATGGAACTGTTAAAAGTCAATTTTCTAGTGAAACTATGAGAATAGTTGAAAGTCATATTAATGATTTTAATTATTATAATTTTAAACCTTTTATGGCTTCTCATGGTGGAGCAGGTAATTATATTAAAAGTTTAGGTGGAGTATTTTCTGAATACTATGGAGCAAGGCCAAGAGTTACAACTCAATATGAACTTCAAAAAGTATCTGAATACGTATTTGGTTTAATGTATATTTGGGGATTTGATTACTATAACGGAAGCAAATATTGTAAATGGGGTGGATCTTGTGGAGGAACTACAAGTACTCCAGATGCTTTCTATCCAGGAGGTATGCAACATACTAGTGATGGACTATCCGATAGAAATAACTTTGATGCATTAATTACTGGTCAAAATGAAATAAATATGACTACTAACTGTAACTGGACTGTTGATATGGTTTTTGTTAAAGCAGGAATTTGGAGAAGTGGAAAATCTGCAAGTTGGGTTAGTGGTTGTAAAGATGGAACAATTGATTTAAATAATGCTAAAGTAGGAGATGTTATTCATTTCTTTAGAAGTCCTATAAATAAAAATGCCTCAAGTTCAACTTGGGCACATACATGGTATCATGTTGCATTTGTTGGAGAAGTATATGATGATAGAGTAGTTTTCTATGATGGCGGTAGTTATTTTACTAACGGTAGAAACTTTAAATGGGTCGCTAAAAAGACTGATACTAAACTACATGGAGCTGAATTTAATAATTGGGCTATATGTAGAGTAGCAAATTTATCATAAAAAAAGAACTCGAATGAGTTCTTTTATTTTTATTTGTTGTAGAATTCAACGATTAATGCTTCATTAATATCAGCATTAAGCTCATTTCTTTCTGGTAATCTTACGTAAGTACCAGCCATTTTGTTTTCATCATAATTAATGAATTCAACTCTCTTAGTTACTTTTGCTAAAGATTCAGCAACAACTTTTAAGTTCTTATGATCTTCTTTAATTGAAATTACATCTCCAACTTTAACTCTGTATGATGGAATATCAACTTTCTTACCATTAACAGTAACATGACCATGGTTAACTAATTGTCTTGCACCTCTTCTTGTAGAAGCAAATCCAATTCTGTAAACTAAGTTATCTAATCTAGATTCTAGTAATCTTAAGAAGTTTTCACCGTTTGAACCTCTCATTTTACAAGCTTCTTCAAATGTCTTTCTGAATTGTCTTTCATTAACACCATACATGAAACGTACTTTTTGTTTTTCTTTTAATTGTGTTCCATAATCTGATAATTTACCTTTACGGTCATTACCATGTTGTCCTGGTCCATATGGACGACGTGCTAATTCTTTTCCAGTTTCTTCAATTGAGAATCCAACTCTACGAGCTCTCTTGTAATTTGGTCCAGTATATCTTGCCATAATTTGTCTCCTTTCTTAAATATTACAAATCTTGAATGGACAGGTCATATTCTAGGGAGTTTTTATAATTCTTTCGCATAAACAGCAATAGTTACTTGAATGCTTTTAAAAACACTTTAGAATATTCCAAATCCTGCTGTTTCAAGGAATTTGCAGTATTAATTATATGTTATAAACGTTTTATTGTCAAGGATTTGTTGCTATTTAATGATTCTTTAGACTTTTTTTATTTAGTTATATGGAAATTGATTATATAATGTGCTAAAATATATTTGTAAGAATAGAGGTGAAGATATGCAAGGACAATTTTTAATTATTGGGTCAGCCGTTGTACTTTCTTTAGTAATTGTTATTGTTATACTTCATTTTGTTAAGAAAGCTGAAACAAAATATTATAGAAATAAATTAAAGAAATTGGAGATTGAAAGAAATCAAGTTGCTTCAACTCCTGTTTTACTAGAATTATCTAAAGTAGAACCTATTATAAAGAATGATAGACTTGAAGAAAAGTATAATAAATGGCAAGAAAAGTTCACTGATATTAGAGAAAAGAGATTAACTCTTATTGATGATATGTTAATTGATTTAGACATTTATGTAGATAAGAGAGATTATAAAAATTGTGGTTATAGAATTGCTAAAACAGAAATAGAAATTTACAAGGTTAGAGAGGCTGCTGAACATTTACTTGAAGAGATTAAAGATATTACTTTAAGTGAAGAAAAATATAGAAGTATTGTTATTAAATTAAAAACTAAATATAGAGAGTTAAATAAAGAATTTAATGAACATAGAGAACTATATGGTTTTATGCAGGAATCTGTTGAATTACAATTAGAAAATATTGAAAAGAGATTCTTAGATTTTGAAAAAGTAATGGAATCTAATGATTACAATGAAGTAGTTCATATTTGTAAAGCATTAGATAATATGATTGATCATATGGATATTCTAATTAAGGAGTTACCTGATGTATTATTAATGGCTCAAAATATTATTCCTAATAGAATGAGGGAAGTAGAAGCTACTTATAAAGATATGATTGATAAGGGATATGTTCTTGATTACTTAAATATTGAATATAATATAGAGGAATCTAAAAAGAATATAGATGCTGTACTAGATAAAGTTAGAATGATAAATCTAGAAGGTTGTATGTTTGATCTTAGAACATTACTTGAATATTATGATTCATTATTTATAGATTTTGAAAAAGAAAGATTATCTAGAAAAGTATATGAAGAAACTGTTAAAGACTTTGATAAGAGATTAGAGAAGACTAATCAATTAGTTAGTGATGTATATGCTCAGATGGATGACATTAAGCATATGTATGACTTATCTGATGAAGATGTTGGTATTATAGATGAAGTTAATAAGATATTAGTTGTTATTAATGATGACTATAAGAAGATGACTCTTAAAGATGAATCTAAGTCTTGTCCTTATTCTCAATTAAATGAAGAAGTTGAAAGTTTAACTAATCGTTTAATTGATATGGAACAGCAATTTGATAAAGCTTTAAAATCATTAGGAAATATGTATGATGATGAAGTAAGAGCAAGAGAGCAATTAGAAGAAATAGAGGAATTCTTAAAGACTTGTAAAAATAAGATGAGAAGTTATAGACTTCCAGTTGTGGCTGAGGCATATTATGTTCAACTGAGTGAAGCAAATGAAGCTTTAGAGGAAGTTAAAAAAGAATTAGATAAGAAACCTATAGTTATTAAGACATTAAATACTAGAGTAGATACTGCAAGAGACTTAGTATTAAAACTATATAATACAACTAATGAAATGATTAAGACTGCACAACTTGCAGAAATGGCAATAGTATATGCTAATAGGTATAGATCTAGTTATGAAGAAGTAGATAAAGGATTAACTGATGCAGAAGATAAATTCTACAGAGGTGAATATAGAGAGTCTTTAGATATCTCTATAAAGTCAACAAGTGTTGTTGATGAAAATATATATAGAAAGTTGTTGAGTGTATATGATAAATAATAAAGGTTTAGGAAAATTTGAAACATTAACATTATTGGTAGTATTAATGGCTATAGGAGCATTTCTACTATATAATGTATTAGGAGCTGCTGGCTCAAAGAATTATTCTAAGTTTAGAACTGATGCTGTTAATTTTAATAAGGCTGTCTTTTCTAATTTAGATACTTTTAAAAATCCTGATTTTGTTACTTTGGGAGAAGTAGTTAGTAATAATTTGGTAGATGACTTTAAGAGCCCATTCTCTAAAGAGAAATGTGATAAAGCAGAATCATTTGTTATTAGTGAGGGATCAAGTAGATATGTTACTTTAAAATGTGATGAATATTTAATTGACAATGTACTTGCTAATGACTTGGATAAAGCACCTGTATTTAAAGTTGGCGAATGGCAAGAAGAAGAAATTAACGAACCTAATGTTCAAACTGCAGAATTATATAATTGTGAAGATGGCGGTTCTAATATTTTAGAACAATATGTTCCAAATAGTTATTTAGTTTTTTATGTAAATAGAACTTATGGAACTAATGCTTATTTCACTGATGGAATAACTGCTTGTAAAGTTGTTAAGAAGACTTTCTATAGAACAAGAGAATTAGTAGAAGAAGATAAATAATCTTCTTTTTTTTTGTATTTTATGATAAAATATCCGTGTTGGAGGAGATAATATGAATAGAGTAATACTTATCAAATATGGTGAACTTAGTACTAAAAAAGGTAATAGAAATTACTTTATTAAAACATTAACTAATACTGTTAAAGAGAAACTTAAGAATTATGATGTTAATGTATATAAAGATAGAGCTAATATGACTATTTGTTTTAATGATAAAGATCTTGAAGATATTAAGTCTATTATCAATAAAATATTTGGTATTCATACTTATAGTGTTGCTTATGTATGTGAAAGTGAAGAAGAAAGTATTAAGAACTTAGTATTAGAGATTGCTAGAGAAAAGAAATTTAAAACTTTTAAAGTAGAAACTAAGCGTAGTGATAAAGAATTTCCTATTCATAGTCAAGACTTTAATAGGGTTCTTGGAGGAGTTATTTTAAAGAACATAGATAATATTAGTGTAGATGTTCATAATCCTGATTTATTATTAAAAGTAGAAATCAGAGAGAATGGAACATATATATATCATGACGTTTATAATGGAGCCGGTGGTTATCCAGTTGGTACTCAACCTAAAGGACTATTAATGTTAAGTGGTGGAATTGATTCTCCAGTTGCTGGATATTTAGCAATGAAAAGAGGAATAGAATTAGATGCAGTTTATTTTGAAGCTATGCCTCATACTAGTTTAGATGCTAGAGAAAAGGTTATTAATCTATGTAGAAAGTTAAGTGCATATACTGATAAGATAAATCTACATGTTATTAACTTTACTCCAATACAAGAAAGTATTTATAAGAATGTAAGAGAAGATTATTGTATTACTATTATGAGAAGAATGATGTATAGAATAATGGAAAGACTATGTGGCGTATATAAAGCCTATGCAATTATAAATGGAGAAAGTGTAGGACAAGTTGCTAGTCAGACTCTTACAAGTATGAACGTTATAAATAGTGTTACTAATTTACCAGTAATTAGACCAGTAGCATGTCTTGATAAATTAGAGATTATGGATATTGCTCGTAAGATAGATACATATGATATTAGTATTTTACCTTTCGAAGATTGTTGTACTGTATTTGTACCAAAACATCCTGTTATTAATCCTAAGATGGATACTGCTATATATGAAGAGAATAAGTTTGATTATAATAGTATGATTGATGATGCTATTAATAATATGAATACTATTGTTGTTACTGATAAGATAGATGAATTTAGTGATTTATTATAGTATTGACATTTAGTATTTGTTTTGATAATTTAAATTTGATGTGAAAAGGAGAGATTGTATGAAATTTTTATGCGTAAATGCAGGTAGTAGTTCATTAAAATTCCAATTATTTGATATGCCTGAAGAAAAAGTTATTATTAGTGGTTATATTGAAAAGATTGGATTAGAAGATAGTTTCTGGACTACTAAAATTAATGGTGAAAAGATTAAAGGAGCTAAGTTCTTAAAGAACCATACTGATGCTGTTGAAGTATTGCTTGATGAATTAATTAAACATGGTGCAGTTAAATCACTTGATGAAATTAAAGGTGTAGGACATAGAGTACTTCATGGAGGAGAAAAATATAGTGATTCTGTATTAATTACTGATGAAGTTGTTCAGGATATTAAAGATTTAACTAAATTAGGACCTCTACATCATCCAGGAAATCTTGCTGGAATTGAAGCTTTACAAAAAGTATTACCAGATGTTCCTATGGTTGCAGTTTATGATACAGCATTCCATCAAACAATGCCTAAAGAAAACTATATGTATCCAGTACCATATGAATGGTATACAAGATATGGAGTTAGAAAGTATGGATTCCATGGAACAAGTCATAAATATATTACTACTGTTATGAAAGAAAAATTAGGTAAGGAAGATGTAAACTTAATCATTTGTCATATTGGTAGTGGAGCAAGTATCAGTGCTATTAAAGATGGTAAGTGTTTTGATACTACAATGGGTATTACTCCGTTAGATGGTTTAATGATGGGAACTAGAAGTGGTTCTATCGATCCATCTATTCTAGAATATGTTTGTAAAGAAGCAGATATGACTATTAGTGATGTTACTAATGATTTAAATAAGAAGAGTGGATTACTTGGAATTAGTGGATTCAGTGATGCTAGAGACGTTGAAGATGCTGCTGCTAAGGGTGATGAAAGAGCAATTCTTGCATTAAATATGTACAATGATAGAGTTGCTAAATATATAGCTGATTACTATATTGAATTAGGTGGAAAAGTTGATGCTATAGTGTTCACTGCAGGTGTTGGAGAAAATGGTATTTTAGCAAGATCTGAAATCATTAGTAGAGTAGCACCTTTAGGAATAGTATTAGATGATAAAGCTAATGATTCAATTGCCGGATATAGAGATAAGCATGAAGGAGTTATTTCAGCTAAGAAATCTAAAGTACCTGTATGGGTAATTCCTACTAATGAAGAGTTAATGATTATTAAAGATACTTATAAAATTGTTAATGAAATGAAATAAGACTAGATTATCTAGTCTTTTTTTTCCTTTTATTATTTATATTCTTGTTGTATAATATTAGTAGATTTGAAAAGAGTGATGTTATGAAAATTTTATCTGTCAATGCAGGAAGCAGTTCCTTAAAATTTACTTTATTTGATATGAAAGATGAGACTGTTATTGCATCTGGTAATTTTGAAAGAATTGGTATTGATGGTAGTAACTATTTTATTAAATATAATGGTGAAAAGATTTCTGAAGAGATAGAACTAAATAATCATACTGATGCAGTTAATGCTTTACTTGAGAAGTTAGTTGCTCTTGAGATTATTAAATCATTAGATGAGATTGATGGTATTGGACATAGAATTGTATCTGGAGGAAATGTTTATAGTGAATCAGTTGTTGTTACTGATGAAGTTATTAAAAATATTGAAGAATTAAAAGAATTTGCTCCATTACATAATCCTGCACATTTACTTGGAATTAATGCTTTTAGAGAAGTACTTCCTAATGTTCCAATGGTATGTGTATTTGATACTGCATTTCATCAAAGTATGGATGAAGTTAGTTACTTATATCCAGTTCCATATAGTTGGTATAGTGAATATGCTATTAGAAAGTATGGAGCTCATGGTACAAGTCATAGATATATAGCTGATGAAGTTAAAAAGATTCTTGGAAGAGATGATTTTAAACTTATTAGTTGTCATATAGGTAATGGTGGTTCTATTACTGCTATTAAAGATATGAAATGTGTTGATACTAGTATGGGATTTACTCCTTTAGCTGGTATAATGATGGGAACTAGAAGTGGTGATATAGATCCTTCAATTATTCCATATGTTATGGAAAAAGAAGGAATGAATGCATCTGAAGTTATTGATGTATTAAATAGAAAAAGTGGTGTTCTAGGACTTAGTGAATTTAGTAGTGATATGAGAGATTTAGTCGCTAAATGTGATGAAGGAGACCATAAAGCAATAGTTGCTAAAGATAAATATGTTCGTAGAGTAGTAGATTATATTGCACAATACTATGTACTTTTAGAGGGTGTTGATGTTATAGTATTTACTGCTGGTGTTGGAGAAAATAATATTCCTATCAGAAGAGAAATATGTGAGAAGTTATCTTGCTTAGGAGTTAAAATAGATTTAGATTTAAATAATAAAAGAGGAGAGACTATTAAAATTAGTTCTGATGACTCAAAGATTGATGTATATGTAATACCAACAGATGAGGAACTAATGATTGCGAGAGATACTTTAAAATTGATTTAGAAAAGGGTTAGTTAAATGTATAATGAAGTAATTAATAAAATTAAAGAGTATGATACTATTGTAATTGCTAGACATATAGGTGTTGATCCTGATGCATTATGTAGTCAATTAGCACTTAGAGATTCTATTAAGCTTACATATCCTAATAAAAAAGTATTAGCGATAGGTACTGGTAGTTCTAGATTTACTCATTTAGGTAAATTAGATAAGTTAGAAAAATTAGAAAATGCATTATTAATAGTAACTGATACTCCTGATAAGAGAAGAGTTGATTCATTAGATTTTTCTATGGGAGCTTATTCTATTAAGATAGATCATCATCCTTTTATTGAAAAGTTTTGTGATTTAGAAATAATAGAAGATGAAAGAAGTTCTACTTGTGAAATAATAATGAATATGATAGAAGATTCTGAATTAGTATGTGATAGTAATATAGCTGAATTACTATATTTAGGATTAGTATCAGACTCTAATAGATTCTTATTTAATAGTTGCGATTCAGATACATTTGGAACTGTTTCTAGATTTATAAAAGATTTTCCATTTGATATGGGAAAAGCATATGAAAAGATATATTTAAGACCTTTATCAGAAGTTAGATTACATGGATATATTTCATTAAATATGAAGGTTACTCCTAATAAATTAGGATATGTAGTTGTAACTGATGAAATAATTAATGAATTAGGTGTAGATAGTGCTTCTGCAGGTAATATGGTTAATGATTTTAACTATATTAAAGAAATTCTTGTATGGGCAACTATTACTGAAGATAAAAAGAATGATCAATATAGAGTATCTATTAGATCAAGAGGTCCTGAAATTAATAGAATTGCTGAAAAACATGGTGGTGGAGGTCATAAATATGCATCAGGAGTTAAAACAAAAACATTAGATGCAGCAATTGAAGTTATGAAAGATTTAGATTTAGAATTATCTTTATATAATGAAGAGGTGATTTAAATGGTAGTTAAAGAAGCTAATTTAGATATTATTGCGACTCGTCGTAGTCAATATCCAGATAATGGAAGACCTGAGTTTTTACTTGTAGGTAGAAGTAATGTAGGTAAGAGTAGTTTTATTAATACTATTTTAGGTAGAAAGAATCTTGCTTATACATCTAGTAAACCTGGAAAGACTCAAACATTAAACTTTTATGGAGTAAATGATAAATTCTATTTAATAGATGTTCCTGGATATGGATATGCTACTGTAGATAAGAATACTCAAGCTAAGTTTGGTATGATGATAGAAGAATATCTAGAAAAAAGAGAACAGTTAAAAAGAGTGTTTATGTTAGTTGATTTTAGACATAAACCTACTGAAGATGATTTATTAATGTATAATTTCTTAAAGTACTATAATCTTCCTGTTACAGTTATTGCAACTAAAGCAGATAAGATTAGTGGAAGTAAGAAAGAAAAGAATTTAAAGACTTTATTAAAGGATTTAGACTTAGTTATTGGAGATGACTTAGTAGTTTTCTCTAGTGTAACTAAATTAGGGGTAAAAGAGGTATTAAATAAGATAGAAGAAATCGTTGATGTAATTTAGGTGATACTATGAAAGACAGAAAAATATTTTTCTTTGTATTTTGTTTTATTCTATTAGATATATTTCTACTATTAGGATTCTTATTCTTAAGAGATGCTACTAGTGAGAATAGACTTAGAAAAGAAGTTGAATCATTATCTAAATTAGATATTACAAAAGATAGATACAATACTAAGATTAAATCTAGTGGAAAATACAAAGTAGTAGAGGAAGCGATTAAAGAATACTTAGATGATTACGCTGTAGGACTACAAGAAGTATCAAAGGTATTAAGTGATTCTACTTTAACAAAAGTACTTTCATATGATAATTATGCATCTGATGGACCTGAATTTACTAAATCAAGAGAATATTTAAATACTACTAAAGAGAAATTTGATAAGACTATAGATGAATTGATTTCTAAATCTGATAAGGAAACTATTACTAATTTTATTTATGATAAAACTGATGATCCTGAATTAATTAAGTTATATCAAGAATTAATGTTAGATGATTCTATTTTAGAAGAATTAAATAGTAATAAAGAACTACTTATAAATACTAAAGTAAAAGTACAAAATATTATTGATACTAGTTTAGAAGTATTAAACTTCTTAAATACTTATAGTGATTCATGGGTAGCAGAAGAAGGAGAAATTAAATTCCAAAATAAAGAATTGTATAATTACTATACAAATCTAATTAATAAAGTAAAAGTAAAATAAAAAAGAGTGATTATTCACTCTTTTTATTATATTCAACACTATAAATAATTTCATTTATATAGTCATTACAATTACCTTCAAATGTAAATATATAATAATACTTATTATATTCATGTACGTAGATGTTTTTATTACCATAACTTGATCTCATATTAATAAATTCCCATTTCTTTCCTTGATGTTCATAGGTACTTATATCTGATTTATATGTATATGTAGAACTATTAGTATTACTTGATAGATATTCTTTAATATCACCTGAATAATTAATACTAAAAGCATTTAAGTAACATTTATTATCATTTGATTTTAAATATGTGTGTAATTCACTAGAATTTATTTCATTAAAGTTACTTGGAGCTTTATAAGTAATATCTCTTATTGTATAATTTGTACTTGCTTCTGTATTATTTTCTATATATTCATTATATTCAAATATTACATCTAATATAGATATTATTGTTGGTAGTATAACAAGTATTGCGATAAATGATTTTATAGATAATGTTCCTCCTTTATTGGAACAAATTTTTATTAATTCTCTTGATGTTTTATCAGGATTATTATTTTTTATTGTCTCTACTATATTTGTAACTCTTTTTAGATATATTTCATTAAATTTAAATGCTAAGAATAAGTTTATAAAGAATTCTATTAATGTAGCATAATCTCCTCCAACTGTGAATAAGAAACATATTTCAAAGAATAGAACTATTAATCCTAATGGAAATACTTTTCTATATAAACAGTAGAATGGTCCAAATATAAGTGCTCCTATATTAAAGTTTTTATTCTTTATTGAATAATAATTTGTTTTTACATAGGCTTTTATATAATCTTCATCTGATGTTACTGTATCAGTATTTATTTGACTATAATTTGAACTATATGAGTACTGAGTATTGTGTTCATCAGCAGTATCTTTCTTAACATCACTATAATCTTTACTATAGTTATATTGTGTATTATGTTCATCAGTCGTATCTTTTTTAACATCACTATAATTCTTACTATAATTGTATTGCTCTTGATGAGTATCAGTCTCATCTTTTTCTACATCACTATAATCTTTACTATAATTATATTGGTCTTCATGTTCGTTTAGAGAACTTTTAAATGTAGAGGCAAAATAAAAGCGATTATTTGTTCTTTTATTTTCTATCTTTTGTCCACATCTTGGACAAAACTTAACGTCTTCATCACGTATTTCTGTGTGACATTTTGAACAGAACATATAATCACTTCCTATTATTATTTAATTTTTACTATTTTTTTAATTTCAATCTTAACAATAGTATTATCTAAGTCAATATTTTCAATTTGATCTAATTCTTCATTACCTATTTGAGTAAATATTTCTTTATTTACTAAGATCATTTTAGAATAATGACTAGTTATATTAAATTGTTTTAGTATTTCATTAGATATAAATAAGTCTCCATCACTATTACAAATAATTATATTTAATAGTTTCTTTGGTCTTAATGATACTCCTATGATTAAGAATCTTTTATTATAGATGGTTTCTAATTCTTCAATAGATGTTTCATAACATAATTTATTAAGAATTGTTTCTTTATTTATTTTTGTTTTAGCATATTCTTCAGGTATATATAATTTTCCAGTATTAATGTCTTTATAAACTAGTACTGTTGGGACTGATTCATTTTTAACTGTTGATAATGCATCATCATATTCCATTAAATCTTCATCAACTACAGTTGATTTATCTTCATCGTATGGCATTACTGGATCATATACGAATTGTTTTTTAGCTTTTTTAAATACTCCTCTTAGAGCTTTATTAATTTCAAATGTAATCTTATTAGATAATACTGTTTCATCATATACTGTTGTTATATCATCATTATATGGAATAATATCTTCATCTGATAATTTCTTTCTTAAGTATTTTTCAAATTCTTTCTTAACATTTGCTTTAATAGCTTCTAATTCACGATCATCTATTATAGTAGATAATCTATCATCATAATCCATTAAGTCCTCATCAACTACTGTAGATAAATTATCATCATAATCCATTAAGTCCTCATCAACTACTGTAGACAAATCATCGTTATATTCCATTAAATCTTCATCTACTACAGTAGATAAGTCATCACTATATGGCATGATTGGATCATATTCAAATTTAAAATCTTTCTTTTGGAAGAAGTTCTTTAATGCTTTATTAACTTCAAATCTAATTTTATTTGTAATTGACGTTTCATCAACTATAGTTGAAATTTCATCATTATATGGAATAACTGGATCAGTTTCATCAACTACAGTAGATAAATCATCATTATATTCCATTAGATCTTCATCAACTACAGTAGATAAATCATCATTATATTCCATTAAATCTTCATCTACTATAGTAGATATTCCATCATTATATGGCATAACTGGATCTTGTTCATTAAAGATTTCTTCTGGTTTTTCTAATTTAGTATTTATTCTTATTAATTTTTCTACTCCTCTAAAGTCAACTGACTTAGTTTCAAATTCTTTTAACTTTTCTGGTGTAATAGAATAGCAATTTCTATTATCTACTATTGCTGGAGTAGTTTCTAATTCTATATCTAATCCTCTTATTAAATCAAGTATTTCTCTTGTTACATAAAGGGTATTTGTTAACATATCATGATAATAAAGGAATAAGTTCTTTGCAGGTTTTCTTTCTGGTTCTAATTCTACTTCTTCGTAAGTTATGTTATATGCAATTGTATCTTTCTTAGTTGATTCTTTTATTTCTTCAATCTTACTATCTGATATTTCTACGTATACTATGTTATCTATAGTTTTTCTATTACCAACAACATTTAATTTATTAGCATTAATTAAACTAATATATTTCTTATTATTAGTTTTATCTACTAATATTTTAATTGTAAGAACTATTTGTAAATCAAAAAGAGCTAATTCATTTCTTTTATATTGAATAGCTTCATTCTTTGTAGTTTCTTCTATTGATGAAATAGTTTCTTCTGGTACTTGATAATAAACTACATCTTTAATAACTTTTGTTTCGCCGGTATTAGTAATTCCAAAGTCTCTACAAACGTCTTCTTTTAGATAGTATCCTTTTGTTGATTTGTATACGTCGAAGTATTTTAACATTGTATCCACATCCCTTTATTTATTCTCATAATATATTATATAATAAAAAAAGACTAAAAAATAGTCTTTTTTTATTTATTTCTTAATTTTCCTAAAGCACTGCATTTTTTATTGAATTCTTCTATTGTAATTGTGCCATTTCTAAGTCTATCTTGAAGCATTGCGAATGCTTTATCTTGCATATCATTTGAACTATTAACATCAGTATATTTCATATTTCTTGTAGTTTCATTCATATTGGTAGTTCCAAATGTTTTTCTATTATTTTCTTGTACAGCGCTAAATCTCTCATTAAAGTTTGATGTGAAATTGTTATTATTCATATTATTTTGGTTATTACCATTATTGGCACCAATTATCATTATTCATCACCATTCCTATTTTTAAATTGTAGAGTTATAGGTGTTCCTTCAAAATCAAAGTTTTCTCTTATTTTATTTTCTAAGTATCTTTCATAAGAGAAGTGTACTAATCCTTTACTATTTACTCTAAAAGTAAATTTAGGTGGATTAATACCAGTTTGAGAAGTAAAGTATATCTTTAATCTTTTACCTTTATATGATGGAGGTAAATTAAGTTGATAAGCATCTTGAATTACTTCATTTAAAAGACTAGTTTTAACTTCTCTTTTTATATTTTCTTTAACTTTAATTATCTCTGGCATAAGAGTATGTATTCTTTTCTTAGTTAGGGCAGATAAGAATACTATTGGAGCATATGTTGCGAATTGAAATTCTGCTCGCATAAGCTTTTCAAATTCTTGAATAGTAGTATCTTTTACTGTATCCCATTTATTTACTACGAATATTAATCCTTTACCTCTTTCAATAGCATATCCAGCTATATGTTTATCATGTTCCATAATACCTTCTTCGGCATTAATTACTACTACACATATATCTGATCTATCAATTGATTTTAAAGATCTAAATAAACTGTATTTTTCGATACTTTCGAAGACTCTACCTTTTTTTCTCATACCTGCTGTATCTATAACAATAAACTCTTCATTATTATATTTTAATACAGAATCTATAGAATCTCTAGTTGTTCCGGCTATATTTGACACAACAACTCTTTCTTCATTTAATAAAGCGTTTGTCAAAGAACTTTTACCAACATTAGGTCTTCCAATTATTGAGAATTTAACTCTAGTATCTTCTTTTTCTTCTTGTTCATGGAAATTCATTGTTACTGCATCCATTAACTCAATAAATCCAGTATTGTGGATACTACTAATTGGTATATATGTATCAAATCCTAATTCATAGAAATCATATATATTATTTTCTGCATCTTTTACATCCACTTTGTTTATTGCGACTATTACTTTTTTATCAGTTTTTCTTAGGATATCTCTAACAATTAAATCATTTGCTGTTAAACCTTCTTTACCATCTACGATAAATACAACAACATCTGCTTCATCAATTGCGATTTCAGCTTGCATTTTAATTTCTGTATTAAAATCCATTTTAGTTGCATCTATTCCACCAGTATCAATTAAATAGAATCTTTTCTTATTGTAAGTTGCTTCTTGATATATTCTATCTCTTGTTACTCCAGGTAGATCTTCTATTATTGAAACTTGTTTTCCTACTATCTTATTAAATAGAGTACTTTTTCCAACATTAGGTCTACCAACTAAAGCTACTGTAGGTAATTTCATAGTATCCCCTCCAATTCATACGTATTATATCATATTATTGTAAATTTTTAAATAATAATGTGCTTAAGATATGTTATAATTTTTATAGAGGTGATAGGATGAAGGGGAAAAATAAACTTAAATGGTATGATAATGGAGGAATTATTACAGATTTGATCATTATGACCATACTTGTAATTATTGTTTGTAGTCAGTCATTTGCGGTGGTTGGAAAGAGTAGTTTAGAGATATTTAGTAGTGTTATTAATCATAATTCTATATATTTATTAGTACTTGTATATTTTTTATTAATTAAGATTAAAGCTGGAAAGATGTATTTCAATTATTTAAATCTATTCTTAGTATTTATGTACTTTATTATTTCAATTACATCTTTACTTACAGTTATTCAATCATTTTCAATTAATACATTATTATCTTTCTTATTATATGTTACTATTCTTATTTATTTATTTCATACTATGTTTAGAGATACAAGAGTTTGGAAAGAATTTAAATTAGGTAATTCTCCATTTAATGAAATAAAGAATGATACTTACTATAGTATTATGGCTTTCTTAGTTGCTGTTATGTTAGTAGTTAATTTAATATCTACTGTTGTTGTTAGTGGAGTATTAATAGCATTCTTAGATTCTGTATTTTATTTATTATTAGGTAGATATATCTATCTATATAGAAGTTATTTAGATGATAAGAAGAAAGATATTAATAATAAAGGTAATTTTGATAATTTAAGAGCTGATATTAAAGAGACTGTTGATAATATTAAAGATAAGACAGACTTAGATGAAAAGTTTGTTGAATTTAGAGATAAAGCTAATGATTATATTAAAGAAAAAAAGATAGATGAAAAGATAGGTAAAGTTAAAGATAAGATAGGTGATACTGTAGAAGACATTAAAGATAATATATCTGATACAGTAGAAGATCTTAAAGATAAGACAACTAAGAGTAAGAAGACTACTAAAAAGAAAGGGGTTGAGAAATAATGGAATTCTTTGATGAGATATCTAAATTAAAGAAAGATTTTCCTAAATTCAACTCTGTTACTAATGATGTAAAGGAATATGATTTAAACTTTTATCAAATATTTGCAGTTGGATTATTCTTATTATTTTTCTTTTTAGGAATAGTATTTGGTAACTTATTTGCAACTTGTGAAGCTACTTCTTATTTCTATTCAGATACTTGTTTAGTTACACAATTTAATTACTCATTAATGATCGTAATTTGGTTTTGTGGAACACTTTTATCAATTTTGTTGTTTTCTGTTGGACACATTATTACATTACTTAACGAAATTAGTGAAAAACTTAGTAAAAACAAGTGATATTTCTTGCTTTTTGAATTATTTCGTGATAATTTTAATATGTAAGCATAATATGCTTAGTAAATTTATAGGGAGGTAAATAAATTATGAAGAAAGTTGAATTAGTAGAAGCTGTTGCAAAAGAAACAGGTTTAACTAAAGCTGACTCTACAAGAGCAATTGATGCTACTTTTGCAGCAATCACTAAAGCATTAGTAAAAGGAGACAAAGTTCCACTAGTTGGATTTGGTACATTCGCAACTTCTAAGAGAGCTGCTCGTGAAGGACGTAACCCAAGAACTGGAGCTACTGTTAAAATTGCTGCTAGAAAAGCTGTTACTTTCAAAGCAGGATCTGCTTTAAAAGAAGCTGTAAACAAGTAATTTAAATACAAGAAAAGAACCTTTTGAAGGTTCTTTTATTTTATTTGTGATATAATAATTATAGGCGGTGATTTAATGCTTGATATTGCTTTAAAATTACTTAGCGAACTTACTAGTCGTTCATATAAAGCATATATTGTTGGTGGATTTGTTAGAGATCATTTATTAGGAATAGAATCAAATGATATTGATATTACTACAAACGCAACTCCTAAGGAAATTAAAGAAATATTTGAAGATAGTTGTTTACCTAATGAAGATTACGGTTCTGTTACTGTAATGTGGAAGGGTGTAAGGTTTGAAATAACAACATTTAGAAGAGAAATTGAATATTTAAATAATAGAAAACCAGTAGAAATTAAATATATTGATGATTTGATGCCTGACTTATTAAGAAGAGACTTTACTATTAATACTTTATGTATGGATTGTGAAGGCAATATTCTTGATTATTTAGATGGTAAAAAAGATATTGAAAATAAGATAATTAATACTGTAGGAGATGCTAAAGAAAAGTTTACTGAAGACAGTTTAAGAATACTTAGAGCTATTAGGTTTGCAACAATATTAGATTTTGAACTTAGTAAAGAAGTTAAGAGTGCTATTATGGATACTAAGCATTTATTAAGAAAATTATCTTATTATCGTAAAAAGAGTGAATTAGAAAAGATATTTACTAGCCCTAATAAACGTAATGGTATAATGTTATTATTAGAATTAGGTTTAGATAATGAATTAGAATTACCTAAATTAAAAGAATTAAATGATAATACTACTAGTTTAATTGGTATTTGGAGTTTCTTAGATGTTACTGATAAATATCCTTTTAATAAGAATGAATTAGAGTTAATTAAAAATATAAATAAAGTATATGAACTTAATAATATGGATCCTTATACACTATATAAATATGGTCTATATGTTAATAGTGTTGCTGGTGAAATGAAGGGTTTAGATATTAAAAAGATTACTGAAGCTTATGCTAAATTAACTATTCATAGTAGTAGTGATATTGAAATAGATTCAAATACTATAATGGATATTTTACATAAAAAGCCAGGAAAATATCTAAAAGATATTTACGATGACTTAGAAAATAAGATATTATATAGAAAAATAAAGAATGATAATAAAGTAATATGTGATTATATATTGGCTAATTATAAATAAGAGGTGGTTAGATGAAAAAGTTAATTAAATATTTATTGATTGTATTTGTATGTATAGTTGGATTTAATGTTAATGCTGAGACTTATAATGTAAAGGATTTAATTCCTGTAGATACAAGTGCAACTGTAGATACAGAACTTTTCACATATGATGGATTTTCATATAATTCCACTTTAGATGCTAAAGGATATGCTCATTTAACATTTAGTGGTATTACTAGTAAGGCTACTTCTAAGATTCCTATTAGTATAAATGTATTATTATATGATGAAAATCAAATAAATGTAGGATTCCTTACTTATTGTACTGATCAAGATTATAGTACTGATAATAATCGTAGAAAGATTTCTCCTGGAGAAAGAATTTCTTTTGATATTCCTGTTACAAAGAGATATTTTCCTACAAATTTAGATGAAGAGAATGGTCCTTCTAAAGTTAAATATATATCAGTATTAGATGATAATGAATATTGTAATGTAGGTGGATATGATAAGTATATTGGACTTAAGCATGAAGCAGTAGTAAATGGTATTACTACTAAAGATGTTGATGGAGAAAATTTAATTAGTCAATTTACTATCTTTATACTTCAAGATGGTGTTAAGACAATTGCATTAATAACATTATTTACTTTAATATTCTTATTTATTCAAGGTATTATTCTTAACATGTTACATAGTAAGATGTTTATTGATTCTACATTACTTGCTTATATACCAATTGGTTGTAATTATGTAGCAGTTAAGTGTGCTTTTGGACCTAAGATTGCTAAAATATATATAATTCTATTATTATTGAGTATTCCATTATCATTAGTTGTGGTTGGTATTTTCATTTCAGCAATATGTGGACTTGTTTCAGGTATAGCATTCTTATTAGTATTAATTAAATTAATTACTAAGAAATATGATTTATGTTATTATGATCCTGAAGTTAGAAACGTTAATAATAATGTAAAAGTAGAATTATCTGAACCACAAGTAGAAAATAGTGTAAATACAAAGAAAGAAGAAACTCTTGATAATGATGAAGAAGTTAATAATAATGATACTGCTAATCAAGTTGTAGATTTAAATTTTGGTGATAGTGGATTTTCATATAATGATAGTACACCTGATCCTTCAGTATTAAGTGATAATGATTCTTTTGAGCCACCAGTTAGTGGTGGAGCTAATACTAATCCTGAGGTAAATAATGACAATAATAATAATCAAGATGGGGGATCAGACTTGACTAAATTCTTTAGTTAAGTCTTTTTGTAAATGGAGTTGATATAATGAAAAATTCTAAATTAGTAGATATATTTAAGGATAGAAATATTGTTATTCCTATATATTTACTTAAACATTATAAGGATTTAAAACTTAGTTTAGAAGAGTTTATGCTTTTAATGTACTTTTATAATTTAGGAGATAGTTATTTATTTAATCCTAATAAGTTTTGTGATGAATTAAATATTAATCTTGCTGAATTAATGGGATTAGTTGATTCTTTAACTGATAAGGGATTTATTAAAGTAGAAGTTAAAAAGAATGATAAAGGTATAATGGAAGAAATCTTATTATTAGATGGATTTTATTCTAAAGTATCTTTAATTATGAGAGAAGATATTAATAATAAGCAAGAAGAGAATATTAATAATTCTAATATCTATGAATTAATTGAGAAAGAGTTTGGTAGAACTTTAAGTCCAATTGAAGCTGAAATTATATCTGCTTGGTTAGATAATAATATGAGTGAGGAACTTATTAAAGAAGCTTTAAAAGAAGCTGTATTTAATGGAGTATCTAGTCTTAGATATATAGATAAAATATTATATGAGTGGGGTAAGAAGGGTATTAAGACTGTTAAGGATGTAGAAGATAATCGTAAGAAGAGAAATGATAATAAAGATAAGAATAATGATACTAATATAGATCTTGATACTATTGAATGGAATTGGTTTGATGGAGACGAATAAAATTAGTGAATACTTAGATTATTTATTTCCTAATCCTAAATGTGAACTTATATATAATAATGACTATGAATTATTAATTGCAATTGTATTAAGTGCTCAAAGTACTGATAAAAGAGTTAATACTGTTACTCCTATTATATTCAGTAAGTATAATAGTCTTTCTAAGCTTAAAAAAGCCCCTTTAGAGGACTTAGAAAATATAATTAGACCAGTTGGGTCTTTTAGAAAGAAATCTTCTTATATTAAGGATATTGCTACTATAATAGATGAACAATATAATGGAGTAGTTCCTAAAGATAGAGATATTTTAGTTACTTTTCCTGGAGTTGGTAGAAAGACTGCTAATGTGTTCTTAAGTGAATATTATAATGAACCTGCTATTGCAGTAGATACTCATGTTGAAAGAGTTTCTAAAAGGCTTAAATTAGTTTCTAAGAAGGATGATGTTTTAAAGATAGAGAAGAAGCTTATGAAAGTATTTCCTAAAGAGGAGTGGGCTAAAAGACATTTACAAATGGTATTATTTGGAAGATATCACTGTAAAGCAATTAAACCTAATTGTAGTGAATGTAAGCTTATAGATATTTGTTCTGAAAAGAAAAAGAATATATAAAAAAGGAATTCATTTGAATTCCTTTTTATTATGGCGTTTCTGGTTTATCTGAAGGATCAGGTGAAGGAGTTTCTGGCTCTTCTGGCTCAGGTTTTTCTTCTTCAACTTTTAATATTGCTTCAGAACTTTGAATTCCACTATATGATTTATATGTTGCGACTACTTTATATGTACCATAGATATTTCCTGCTGAATGAGTATATGATGTTTTATCTGTCCAATCAAGTAGTACACCATCTTTATAAACGTTATATCCAAATTTACCATATTCAGGTTTTCCTGCTTCTCCAGGACTAACTGCTCCCCAAGAAAGAACAATCTTTCCAGTTCCAACTGATGCAGTTAAATTACTTGGTGCTGGTAATTTATAATTAGACCAGTCATATTCAGTTGGTTCAAATCCTTTTTTGAAGTACTCATAAACTGCGTTTTGTCCATTGTATGCAAGTTTTGCTGGATTACTTCCACTTGATACTCCAACTTTTACAACACTTGCTGGTTGTTGGAATGGAGCTCTATCTCCTTCCATTGCTCCAGATGAAACTAATGCATTGAATAATCTATCCTTTGCCATAGTTGCTGGAATATTGTGTAAGATATATCCTTGAGCAATTTCATCTTTTGTTAACCAGTCATATCCGTACCACATACCAATTGTTGTTTTAGTTGAGAATCCTACAACCCATGAGTCTCTTACAGCATCCCATGGCATGTTGTAATCATCCATTGTTTTATCATCGTAGTTTGTTGTTCCTGTTTTACATGCTACATTACTTGGGGTTCCTCCAGTTAAAGCAACATCTTGTAGAACACTTGCTATCATGAATGCAGTTGCATCTGACATAACTTGTCTCTTCTTAACATAATCTGTTGAATCTTTATATTCTTTTGTTTCTTTTGTTTGTCTCCATACTACTTTAGTAACAGCATATGGTTCTGAGTAGTATCCTCCATTAGAGAATGCTGCATAAGCACCTGCCATTTGTAGAGGAGAAACTCCAGTGAAGGCTCCAATTGAATGTGCTTCATGGATTCTTCCATCTTCAATTTCTGGATTAATTCCTAAGTTAGTAACAAATTCTATTATCTTAGCATTATCAACTTGTTGGAATGCTTTTAATGCTGGGATATTACGTGATAGTGATAAGGCTCTTCTTAATGTAAGAGTTCCATAGTATCCACCATCCCAGTTCTTTATTGATCTACCATTTGAATAACTATATGGTGCATCTTCAAATAATGTATATGTAGACCAGTTATTATATTCAATACCTGGACCATAATCGAATAATGGTTTTGCTGTAGATCCAGGTTGTCTTTGTATTTCAGTTGCATAGTTGAATTGGTCTGCATTACCATTTGATCTTGAATTGATATTACGACCATTTCCTATAGCAAGTATCTTTCCTGTTTCTGATTCTAGAACTGCAACTCCTGATTGTACTTTATCATCTTTCCAAGCATATGTTTCTCCGCTTAGAACTCTATTTACTGCATCTTGTCTAGATCTATCTAAGTTTGTATATACAAGTAATGGAGTAGTATATGGGTTAACTCCATATTTATCTTTTAATTCATCAACTACTGTATCAATATATCCTTGATATGGATTAGCTTGTTGTGCTGATGCTTCAGCAGTAATTGATTCTACTGGAACTGAGTTTGCTAGTTCCTCTTCTTCTTTAGTAATATAACCATGTTTTCTCATTAAGTATAAAACTGTTTTTCTTCTTGCAGCAGCTGCTTCAGGATTAGTAGTTGGTCTATAAGCATTAGGTGATTTAAACATACCTGCTAATATTGAAGCTTCACTTAAGTTTAATTCTGAAACATCTTTACCAAAGTATGCTAGAGATGCTTCTTGAACTCCATAAATGTTTCCTCCTAAGAAGTGGTTATTAACATAGAATTCTATAATTTCTTGTTTTGAATATTTCTTTTCTAGTTTAAATACTGCTAAATAAATATCTTCAAATTTACGAACTATACCTTGAATACCATGAGCTTCTTTAGATGTGAAACTATTTTTAACAACTTGCATTGTTATAGTTGAAGCACCACCGGCACTAGAACCTTTAGTTAATTGTCCAATTGTTGCTTTAAGAAATCTTGGAGCATCAAATCCATTATGTTGGAAATATCTTGAATCCTCTGTTGCAACAATTGCATCTACTAAAACTTCTGGTAATTGTTCATATGTAACTTTTTCTCTGTTTTCAGATCCTAATTTAGCAAATTGAACACCATCTTTATCATAGATTCTTGAAACTTCTAATGTATTTAATTTAGTAGTTTCAAATTTTGGATCAGCTTGAGTTTTTACATAAACCATAAATCCACTGAATGCTAATAAAGCAAGTATTCCCATTAATAAGAAAAATATTAAGAATAAACTAATTATTTTTCTCTTTTTCTTTTTACTTTTTATTTTCTTTAATAATACCCATATTCCTGCAACTATTCCTAAAAATAAGATAACTACTAAAGTTAGTTTTAATCCAAATGTACTAAAACTTACTAATACAATTGCAAGTGCTAGTAATAAACCTGCTATATCAAAAAGATTTAGTTTCATCTTTTTAATAGTATTAGTAGTATTAGTTGTTTTTTTTCTTTCAATTCTTCTTCCTTTTACTTCTTTTTTCTTCATGTTAACCTCCAATTATTTCATCAATTACTTTTAAATAATCTATTCTTGGCATATATCCATCTTTTAATAAATAAGCTTTTTCTCTAAAGAAATCTATTGGAATAGACTTTTTATCATTATTATCTATATAATTTAAAAAGTCATTTACCATTAATAAATAAGTTTCATTTAGAGTAGTGAATCTTACTATTAAGAATGCTATACCTGAATGGTTATAAATATTTCTTAAATGATTTATTTGGTGAGGATGAATATTATTTAGACTAAATGAAGTTTTACTTTTAGTTTCTTTTGCTTCAAAGTCTATATATTTTCCTTTATATAAGCCATTATAATCAGTAGTTGATGGAATTGTAAAAAAAGCTTCTTTTATTACAGCCTTATCTCTTGATGGGTAATCTACTTTTGTTATTTTTATAGGAGTAGGCTTTTTATAAATAAAAGCTTTATCAATACTTCGATAATATTCATTTGTAGTATTAAGTTCACTTTCTAGAGTCATACCTCTATTCTTATGACTTAATTCTGATACTATTGAATCTGAACTATTATTGTTTTTTTTAATACCATTTGGATAGTTCATCTCATCACCTATTTTTTATTATACTATAATCTTATATATTTTTCCACGTTTTTTTAGGATACTTTTCTATTATTTTGATAGTTTGTTATAATTGACAAAAGATATCAATAATGACATAATATTATTGTAAGGGATTGGTGATATATATGTATCAAAATAAAATTACATTGATGCCTCAAGATATCCTTGAAAAAGAATTTAAAATCGATACTAGAGGATATCGTTTAAAAGAAGTTGATCAGTTTCTAGATGTTATTATTGGGGATTATGAACAATTCCTAGAAATAATAAACAATCTTGAAAAGGAAAAGGCAGATTTACTTGCTGAAATAATGAATTTAAAACAAGAATTACGTAATTCTAAATTGAATATGGAAGTAGCATCTAATAGTGGAATGAGTGAAGTAACTAACGTAGATATTATTAGAAGACTTTCACAATTGGAAAAAATGGTGTATAATTCTAAAGCAAGCAAAGAAGAGGAAGAAAAAGAATAATATAAAGACAAACGCTGGAGTTCTTGCGACTCTTGAGGAAAGTCCATGCTAGCACAGTCTGTGATGACTGTAGTGATCGTGCATAGGGAAAAAATAACCTATGGTAGTTTTAACTAACGGCGGCGTAAGTCCTAAGTCGAAAGATATGGAATGAGCCATAAAGTGCCACAGAGACGATCCTTTTAGAAATGAAAGGCTGAAACGATGGTAAACCCCGCGAGCTAGAAACCCAAAATTGGTAGGGGAGTCTTAACAAAAGAAATGAATGGAGTTAAGGACCGAAAGGTAGATAAATGTTTGTCGCCCGTAAGGGAACAGAACATGGCTTATTTATATTATTGTTTATTAAGAGGTGTTGAATATGAAGGAATTAGGAGAGTATTTAAAGAGAACTAGAATCCGTAATGGTGTTAGTTTGACAGAAGCATGTGAAGACTTAGAATTTTCAACATCACAATTAGAAAATATAGAAAGTGGTAATGTTAGAGCTTTTAAAGATGTATATGATCTAAGAGAAAATATTAAATTATATGCTAAATATTTAGGACTTGATGCTGATAAAGTAGCTGATGAATTTAATAATTTCTTATTTCAACATACTTCTAAAATATCGCTTGATGACATAAAGGCTGCTCAAGAAAAAAAGAAAAAAGAAGAAGATGAGAACAAAGTTAAATCTCCTTATACAATAGAACATAAGGAGAAGAAAAGTATTTGGCCTTTATTTTTAATTTTAGGAGGTATTCTATTATTAATAGTTATTGTCTATATAATTGTTAGTAATATAAATAAAGCTCCAACTAGAGTTGATGAATTAAAATCATTTGTAAGAGAGGAGAGAGTTATATGAATTTACCAACTAAAATTACTGTTGCTAGATTAGTACTTACTGTTGTTATAGTAGTATTATTAATGGTACCATTCTCATTATTAGGAATTAATTTCCCAATTTATGATGTTAATGGTGTATCGGTAGAACTTAATTATATTATTGCAGGAGTTATCTTTATAATCGCAAGTTTAACTGATTTCTTAGATGGATATCTTGCTCGTAAAAATAATCAAGTTACTGATACTGGTAAAATGTTAGATGCAATTGCAGATAAGGTGTTAGTTAATCCAGTATTAATTATCTTAGCTTGTAATGGATTTATTCCAACATTGATTCCAGTAATTTATATTACTAGAGATATAGTAGTTGATGCTATTAAGATGCAAGCAGCTTCTAAAGGTAAAGTTCAAGCAGCTATTAAATCAGGAAAATATAAGACTGCATGTATGATGGTAGGTTTAGTATTAGTATTCTTCTACAATATTCCATTTGCTTTCTGGAATATAAGAGTAGACTTAGGATTATTAATAATTGCTTGTGTATTAGCAGTAGTTAGTGCATTTGAATATTATCATATAAATAAAGAAATTCTTTTTTCAAATAGTGAAAAATAAATTTTAAATAACTATTAATATTAAAATCCCCCTTTTATATAGGGAGATTTTATTTTTTGATAAAAAAACCATGTGTAAAATTATAAAACAATTGTTCGAAAAACTATTGCAATTTAAATAATAATATATTACAATGATAATGTAAGTTATTTACAAGGAGGAAAATTAATGGCAGTAAGAGACACATCTAAAGATAAGACTTTAGATCAAGTATTAAGTGATATCGAAAAACAATTCGGTAAAGGTTCAATTATGAAATTAGGAGATAACAAACATTTAAAAGTTGATGTATGTTCAAGTGGATGTTTATCTCTAGATATAGCTTTAGGAGTAGGTGGATACCCTAAAGGAAGAATTATAGAAATATATGGTCCAGAATCATCTGGTAAAACTACTTTTGCATTACACGCTATTGCTGAGCATCAAAAAGCAGGTGGAAGAGCTGCATTTATTGATGCTGAACATGCATTAGATCCTGTATATGCTGAAAAATTAGGAGTTAATATTGATGAATTATTATTATCTCAACCTGATACAGGAGAACAAGCTTTAGAGATTTGTGATGCTTTAGTTAGTTCTGGTGCTATTAGTATTGTTGTTATAGATTCAGTTGCAGCATTAGTTCCTCAAGCAGAAATAGATGGAGAAATGGGAGATTCACATGTTGGTCTTCAAGCAAGGCTAATGTCTCAAGCATTAAGAAAGTTATCTGGATCTATTAATAAGACACAAACTACTTGTATATTTATTAACCAATTAAGAGAAAAAGTTGGAGTTATGTTTGGTAACCCTGAAACAACTCCAGGAGGAAGAGCACTTAAATTCTATTCTTCTGTAAGACTTGAAATTAGAAGAAGTGAACAATTAAAAATGGGTGATGGTGTAGTAGGAAACAAAACTAGTATTAAGGTTGTTAAGAATAAAGTTGCACCTCCATTTAAAACTTGTAATGTAGATATTCTATATGGAGAAGGAGTTTCTCGTGAAGGTGAAATTATAGATCTTGCAAGTGAAGCAGGAGTTATGGAAAAGACTGGTGCTTGGTATTCATATAATGGAGAAAAGATTGGTCAAGGAAAAGAAAATGTTAGACTAACATTAAAGGAAAATCCTGAGTTAAGAGATGAAATTGAAAGAAAAGTAAGAGAATTTTACGATATAAGTTTAGAAAAAGAAGAGAAGAGTAAAAAGAAAGACGCGTAGTCTTCTTTTTTTATGTTATATTATTATTAGAGGTATTGTATGAAAAAGATTAAAGACTTAATAGATTGCAATTATGATATAGATATTAAAGGTATTACTGATGATTCTAGATTGGTAGAAGAAGGATACTTATTTGTCGCAACAAAAGGTTATAATGTAGATCATTATGATTATATTGATATGGCAATTGATAATGGTTGTAGTTTTATTGTTGCTGATAGAGAGGTAAAAAACTTTCCACATATTGTTGTTGATAATATAAATGAGAAATATAGAGAATTGTGTAAAAAATATTATGATGTATCACCAGATGAGTTTACTTTATTTGGAGTTACTGGTACTGATGGAAAAACTACATGTTCTACTGTTATTAGTGAACTTATTGGAGATACAGCTTATTTAGGTACTAATGGTTTATATATTGGTGATAAAGAATATAAAACTAATAATACAACTCCATGTATTTCAGAACTTTATAGTGACTTAAGTAAAGTAAAGAAAAGTAAATATAATAAAATATCTATGGAAGTATCAAGTGAAGCTTTACTTCATGATAGAGTTTTAGATTTTAAGTATGACATTGTTGGATTTACTAATATTACTGGAGATCATTTAAATGTACATAAGACATTTGAAAATTATGTAGAATGTAAATTAAAACTATTAAAACTAGTAAAAGAAAATGGATATGTTGTTGTTAATGGTGATGACGAAGAACTAAATAAGATTAAATGTAATAATCTTTTTAAATATGGTTTTAATAGTAATAATGATTATGTTATAGAAGATGTTAAATATAATAAGACTAATACAAGTTTTAATATTAAACACAATAACAATAGAGTTAAAATAACTAGTCCATTAATTGGAAAATACAATGTTTATAACATTACTCTTGCGTATATTGTTGGACTATTATATGGAGTAGATTCTTCTTTGCTAGTTAAAAGAATAAGTGAACTTAAACCAATAAAAGGTAGGGGAGAATTATTAGATTTTGGACAAGAATATACTTTAGTACTTGATTATGCTCATACTATAAATGGTATTAAAAATATATTAGAAACATTTAAAGATTATGATGAAATTATTACAGTTACTGGATGTGCTGGTGGAAGAGAAAAAGAAAAAAGACCAATAATTGGAGATATTATTATGTCTAATAGTGATATATCTATATTTACTATGGATGATCCAAGATATGAAAATGTTGATGATATAATTGATGATATGGTTGGAGATAAAAAAGACTATATTAGAATACCTGATAGAGTAGAAGCAATTAATTATGCTTTATCTATTGCAAGTCCTAATTCAGTAGTATTAATACTTGGAAAAGGTAGAGATAATTATATGGCAATTGAAGATAAAAAATTAAAATATAATGATTATGATACTATTAGTAATTTTTTTAATAAGTAGGTGATAATATGAAGTGTCCTAAATGTGGTATGAATATTAATGAAGATTCTAGAATGTGTATTCATTGTGGATATAATTTTAATGTAGTAGAAGAAAATCCAATACCAGAAAATAATGTTAGTGAAATTCAAGATAGTATAAATGTAATTAAATATAATATTGCGAAAAGGAATTTATTTAGAGTTGTTCCATCAATTGTTGTTTTCTTTATTATTGTTACTATGCTTAGTGGTTTAAATGCTGATGCTAGTTTTATTTATTTGTTAGATGTTCTATGTGCTATATATGTAGTTATATCAATAGTTTTTTATACTAAATATAAAAAATATATAAATGATACTGCAGATAGAAAATATAAAGAGGGTTATTCCATAATAAATATTATTGGTATGGTAATATTTGTTGCTTTTATTATATTTTTTACTTATGTAATGCTAAAATTAATATAAGTCCCGTAAGGGATTTTTTTTGTTTTTTATGGGTTTTCTCTTTCCCTTGACAAGGTTGTAAAATAACACTAAAATAGAATTAGATTAGTGAAATAATCTAATCTAGATGGAGGTATTTATGAATAATATAGGAATCTCCATTTTACTTGTTGTTATAGGCCTTATTGTTGGCTTTGTTGTATCTTTTGTTATTAATTTACTTAGAGGAAATTTGGTTTCTAAAAAATCTGAAATGATGATTAATCAAGCCAAGAAAGAAATAGAAAAATTAAAAAGAGATGCGGCTTTAGAGCAAAAAGAAGAAGCTCATAAAGCAAAGATGGATTTAGATAAAGAAATTCGTGAAAAGAAAGCAGAATTAAAAGAAAGTGAAAATAGATTATTGCAACGTGAATCTAACATGGATAAACGTGATGAAATGTATCAAAAACGTGAGCAAGCTTTAGATGAGCGTGAAGATAAACTATCTGAAAAACAAGAAGAAATCCAAAATGAAAAAAGTAAAGTGGAGGAAATAAAGAAAGAACAATTAGATTTACTTGAGAAAATTTCTGGCTTTAGTAAAGATAAAGCTAAGGAATTAGTAATGAGTAAAGTCAAAGAAGGAATGACAAAAGAAATATCAGAGTATATTAGAGAAGCAGAAAATGAAGCAAAATTAAAAGTAGATAAAACTGCTAAAGATATGATTGTTTCATGTATGCAAAAATATGCTGCAGATATAGCAAGTGATCAAACAGTTACTGTTGTAGATTTACCTAACGATGAAATGAAAGGTAGAATTATTGGTAGAGAGGGTAGAAATATCCGTACTATTGAATCTATTACTGGTGTTGATTTAATTATTGATGATACTCCTGAAGCAGTAGTATTATCAAGTTTTGATCCACTACGTAGAGAGATTGCTAGAGTAACTCTTGAAAGTTTAATTAAAGATGGAAGAATTCATCCTACTAGAATTGAAGAGTTATATGATAAAGTTTGTAAAGACTTTAAACAAAAGATTACTGAATTAGGACAAGATGCAACATTTAGATTAGGATTAACTAAATTTGATCCTGCACTAATTGAAACAATCGGAAGACTACATTTTAGAACAAGTTATGGTCAAAATGCATTACAACATTCAATTGAAGTTGCTGAATTATGTGGAATCCTAGCTGGAGAGATGGGAGAAAATGTTAATTTAGCTAAGAGAGCTGGACTATTACATGATATTGGAAAAGCAATAGATCATGAAGTAGAAGGAAGTCATG
>DFEZ01000009.1:97722-258177 GCA_002369415.1 Caryophanales bacterium UBA3789
GTCATGTTGATATTGGTGTTGATATTGCTAAAAAGTATAATGAAGATAATGTTGTTATTAACGCAATAGCTTCACACCATGGAGATACTGCTGCAACTAGTGTAATTGCTAGTTTAGTAGCAATAGCTGATGCTTTATCAGCATCTCGTCCAGGAGCTAGAAATGATTCATTAGAGAATTATATTAAGAGATTATCTCAATTAGAGGAAATCGGTAATAAGATTAGTGGAGTAGATAAGACATTTGCTGTACAAGCTGGTCGTGAATTACGTGTAATTGTTAAACCAGAAGAAGTAGATGACTTAGAAGCTCATAGAATTGCTAGAGAAGTTAAAGAAAGTATTGAAGAAAACTTAAAATATCCTGGAACTATCAAGATAACAGTAATTCGTGAGACTAGAGCATTAGAAGAAGCAAAATAAAAAGAGTTCAAATTGAACTCTTTTTTTTATTATTTTTGATCTCTTTTTATATCTAAAATTACTGGTAGTATAATTGGTTTTCTACCTGTTAAATTATTAATGAATGGATATAATGTATCAGTTATTTCAGTCTTTAATATAGCAAATGTTGTTTTTGGATTTGCAAGAGAAGTAGTAATTACTTGTTCTGCTTTGTTTTCAATCTTATGAATTAGTTCTTCATTTTCATTTACTAATATAAATCCTCTTGTAGTTATATTTGGAGTTATTAGTAATTCTCTTTTTTTCATATCTACATTTACTATTACAACTAAGATACCATCACTTGCCATTATTTTTCTATCTTTTAGAACGGCTCCACCGACTTCTCCAATTCTGTTACCATCTACATAGATATCTGCTCCTGGTTTACTTTCTCCTCTAGATAATTCATGATTTACTAGATTTAGAGTATCACCATTCTTTAATATGAATGTATTTTCTTTTGGAATTCCACAGTTGACACCTATGTTAGCTTGTTTCTTTAGCATTCTATAATCTCCATGGAATGGTACTAGATATTTTGGTTTTATTAATCTAATCATTAATTTAATTTCTTCTTCATTAGCATGTCCTGATGTATGTAGGTCTTGAAGAACATTGTTTGTATAAACTTTTACACCTTTTAGATATAATTTATTAATTGTTTTAGATATACTTAATGCATTTCCCGGAATTGCTGATGAAGAGAATATTACTACATCATCTGGTCTTAATTTTATTTGTTTATGTGTACCATTAGCAATTCTTGATAATGCTGCAAGAGGTTCTCCTTGAGTACCAGTACATAGTATTGCAACTTCATTTGGTTTCATGTTATTAGCTTCTTCAGGGGAAACTAATAGTTCTTTATGATCAATATATCCTCCGTTTAGAGAAATATTAATGTTATTTTCCATACTTCTACCAAATATACATATCTTTCTATTATGCTTATAACATGTTTCAAAGATATGTTTAACTCTATAAATGTTTGATGCGAATGTTGCGATTATGATACGACTATTTTTCCATTTATCAAACATTTCATTTAAAGTTTCATCTACTACTGATTCACTATTTGAGAATCCTTCATTTAAAGCATTTGTAGAATCTCCAATTAGAACGTCTACTCCTTCTTCTCCTAATGATGCCATCTTATATAGATCAGCCATTGGTCCAATAGGAGTTAAATCAAATTTATAGTCTCCTGTTGTTACTATTCTTCCATCTGGAGTTTTAATACTTATTCCATGTGAATCTGGAATAGAGTGAGTTATTCTAAAGAATTCTATCTCTATATCTTTAAATTTAAGTTTAGTTTTATCTGTGTATACAAATAAGTTGTCGTAACGTATATTTCTATCTTGTAATTTTACCGCGATTAATTCTTTGGCATGATTTGGTGCATAAATTGCAGGAATATTTATTGTTTGTAATAAAAATGGTATTCCACCTATATGGTCTTCATGTCCATGAGTAATTAATAACGCTTTAATTTTATCTTCGTTTTCTTTTAAGAAAGTAAAATCAGGTAAAACATAATCTACACCCATAAGTTCACTTTCTGGAAAACTGACACCGGCATCAATTATTATGATAGAGTCATTATGCATTACACAATACATATTTTTTCCGACTTCACCTAAACCACCTAAAACAATTATTTTTGTTCCATTGGTTTCTTTATTATTCATAATTTCTCCTTTCTTTTTTTAAGTTTAATAAAGAACTAACATATGAATTATACTATAAACACTAGTTTTTGTCTATGTAGGAAATAAAAAAAGTCACTTATGTGACTTAATTTATCATTTTGCTTAAATCGTAGAAACTTCCATCAGCTTTTGCTGCTAAAGTTGTATAGTATCCACTTGACATTGGTGCACTTGCATTAGCTCCATATAATTTTACAATTCCATCAGCATCAATGTTTTGAATAGTTGTATTATTATCTCCATGTGCCCAATAAGTTACATAATAACTATTTCCTTGTGAATCTGTTTCTTTATTAAATAATTTTACATATTGAAGTGTATTATCTTCTGTTAGGAAGAATAAAACTGTACCTGTAATATCTTGACCAACACCATTAATGAATGTTGACTTAATATTTTTACTGAATCCTTTTATTTCATTACTATAACTTCCTCCTGATGTTGAATGAGTTACACTTGAAATACTATTAAGAGCTTTAGTATTATATGAAACTGTTACACTCTTTTTATCATCATTAATTTTTATAGTAATTCCAAGATCTACATCTTTATCAGTTAAGTCAGTGTAAGTATTATCTTTTGTATTTAATGATTTAGATAAGTCTATTTCTTTTACTTCTTTTTGTGTATTATTTGTTGTTTCTTTTTCAGCAGCTTTTTCTTCTACTTCATTTTTTTGTTCTACAACTTCATTAGCAATTCTACTTGCTCCTGCTAAGTATCCTCCTAATGCAGCAGCTACTAGTAATACTACCATTACTATTGTTAACCACCAAATATGCTTTGTATTTCTTTCAACCTTTTCCTCTAATTTTTTTTCTTTTTCTTTTTCCATAAATGCCTCCTTATTATAATTAAATTATACATCATTTTAAAAAAAAATAAATAGTTTATGATTTGGTAATTATAATTTTTTGTGATATACTTTGCTTGATAGGGAGGGCTAGTATGGACTTAAATATTTTTGTTATAAGATTAATAATTTGTTTATCATTAAGTATAGTAATTGGATTAGAAAGACAATATAGACATGGTTCTGTAGGATTAAGAACTTATGTATTGGTTAGTATTGGAGCGTTTTTATTTAATTATGCAACTTATTCGTTTACTGAACATGATATGAGTCGTATTGCTTCATCAATTGTTTCTGGTATCGGTTTCTTAGGTGCTGGTATGATTATTAAGGATGGAAAAAGTATTAGGGGATTAAATACTGCGGCTACATTATGGTGCGTTGCAGCAATTGGTTTATTAACATCTACTGGTATGGTATGGGAAGCAATTATAGGTACTGTATTTGTTTTAATATCTAATATCATCTTACGTTTAATATCATTATTTATAATGAGACATGTAGAAAAGAATTATAAAGAAATATGTAATATTACTATTGAATGTGAAAAAGAAATTGAACTAATTGTACGTAGTTCTTTCTCAAAATATATAGAAAAGCAAGAATTAAAACTTAGTTCTTTAGATAAAAAAGTTAATTCAAATGATGAAGTTAAATTACATGCAACTATAGAAACTAGTAGAGTAGAATTAGTTAAGAGACTAGTTCAAAACTTAAGTGCTGAACCTGGAGTATTATCAATCTCTTGGGAACATAAAAAATATCAAGATATTGTTGATGAAGACTACTCAGAAGACTAGTTTGCTGTTATAATACATAAAGAGGTGAGAGTAATGGGATTATTTAGCAAAATTAAAAATATGTTTAAAGGATCTCACGAAGAGGTTGAAGAAAAGAAAGTTGAAGAAGTTATTAAAGAGGAAGAAGTTGAAGAAGATGGACTTAATCCTTTAGTAATAGAGCAAGAAGAACCTGAAGTAGAAGAAGTTAAGGTAGAGAAAAAAGAAAAGAAAAAAGATGAAGTTAAGGAATCTGTTAAAGTATATGAAAAAGGATTAACTAAATCTAGACAAGGATTTGTATCAAAACTTGCTAATCTAACTAATAAATATAGTAAGATTACTGATGAGTACTTTGATGAATTAGAAGAAATTCTAATTATGGCAGATATTGGTGTTAATACTGTAATGGATTTCATTGATAGATTAAGAGATAGAGTTAATAAAGAACATATTACTGATCCATCTGAATTAAAAGAAATAATTGTAGATGAGTTATTCATTATTTATGTTAATGATGAAGTATTAAGTAATAAAATTAATTTTAATGAGAATGGACCAACAGTAATTCTATTTATTGGAGTTAATGGAGTTGGTAAAACTACCACTATTGCAAAACTTGCTAATAAATTTATTGATGAGAAAAAGAAAGTATTAATGGTAGGAGCAGATACATTTAGAGCTGGTGCAGTTGAACAATTAAAAGAATGGGCTGATAGAGTTAAGGCAGGATTCTATGGAAAAGAAGAAAGTGATCCAGCAAGCGTTGTTTATGATGGATTAGAACTTGCTAAAAAAGAAAACTATGATGTTGTTTTAATTGATACAGCTGGTAGACTTCAAAACAAAGTTAACTTAATGAAAGAGTTAGAAAAAATTAATAAAGTAATAGATGGACAAATAGATGGAGGAGCAACTGAAACATTACTTGTTATAGATGCAACTACTGGACAAAATGGTATTAGTCAAGCTCAAGCATTTAAAGAAATAACTAATATTACTGGAATAGTACTTACTAAATTAGATGGTACTGCTAAAGGTGGAATAGTTCTAGCAATTAAAGAAAGCGTTGGTATTCCTGTTAAATATATTGGTTTAGGTGAAACTAAAGATGATCTACAAGTATTTGATATTGAAAAATATATCTATGGATTATTTAAGGATATGATGTAAATGGAAGATTTTGTTTTATATAGTGAACTATATGATATATATGGGGAATTACTTACTAGTAAACAGAGAGAATATTTTGAAGACTATTACTTCAATAATTTGAGCTTTTCTGAGATGGCAGACCAGTATAAGGTTAGTCGTAATGCTGTATTTAAACAAGTTCATATAGTTACTGATAGATTACTTGAATATGAAAGAGTTCTTAGATTAAAAGAGAAACGTGAAAAGATTATTTCTTTAGTTAAAGATAATAAATTAAAAGAAGAGATAGAAGAAATCTTATATAAATAGATTTCTTTTTATTTTTAGTAATAAAGTCTTGTTAAGTTTCAAAATAAATTGTATAATTTAAGTTATGATAGGGTGTTTGTGAGAAAGAATGGAAGAGGGGAAATCTTATGTTTGACAGAATTTCTTATATTAGTAATGAAGGATGTAATATTCTATTAAAAGAAGGAGCTGAAATGGCTCAAAACTTAATGAATTTACATTTAGTTTTTGAAGATGCGGATAAAAAGATATTAGGAGAAGTAGACGACGTAGATGGTGGAGTAGTTAAAGCTAGATTCTTAGGTGAGATAGCTGGTAATACATTATTAGGTGGTACTATAAGAAAACCTTCTTTAGACGCTAAGATTAGAGTTATAGATCCTTCAGAAATACCTTTAATTACTGGAACAGATACTAATGGTTATATGGAATTAGGAATGAGTCCATTATATGATGGAACTAAAATATTCCTTGATGTTAATAACTTCTTTAGTAACCATTTTGCTATATTTGGTAATACTGGTTCAGGAAAATCTTGTGGTGTATCTAGATTATTCCAAAATATGTTCCATGATCAAAGACTTAATCCTTATAAAGCTAATATTATAATATTTGACTCTTCTGGTGAGTATTACAATGCATTCAGTAATTTAAATGTAATTAATAGTAGTTATAATTATAGATTTATTACAACTAATGAAATTGAAGGTAAGGGTGAAAAATTACGTTTACCAATATATCTATTAAACAGAGATGACTTAGCTTTATTATTACAATGTACATCTCACTCTCAATTACCTATTATTGAAAGAATGTTAAAACTAGCATTAGTATTTAGTCAAAATGATATGGATGCTCAAGCATATAAAAACCATTTAATTGCTAAAGCTATTGTTAATATTTTATATACAAATGAGACAGCTCCTAATAAGAGAAATGAAATCTTCTCTATTTTAGCAAGTTGTTCTACTGATGAATTTAACTTAGAGGCTCCTGTACAAGGTGTTGGTTATGTTCGTAAATTTAGAGAATGTTTCTTAATTGATAATTCTGGTAACTTTACTGAAAGTGTTTTAATGCAAGAATATCTTAATTCATTCATTAAAGATGAATATGATGATTATGAACCAAAAGGTGGAGTATTCTTTACATTAGATACTTTAGAGAAAGCATTAAACTTTACTTTAATTAGTGAAGGTTGGTTAAGAAATGAACAAACTTATGGTGATTCAGTTACTATTAGAGTTAGATTACATTCACTTATAGTTGGTGAAAATGCTAAATACTTTGATGTACCTGATTATGTATCATTAGAAAGTTTCTTATCATCATTATTAATTAATAATGGTAGAAAATATCAAATAGTTAATATTAACTTAAGTGATATAGATGATGAATTTGCTAAAGTATTAGTTAAGATTTATTCAAGATTAATATTTGATTTTGCAAAAGCATTAAAGAATAGAGGAAGTATTCCTTTCCATATAATTCTTGAAGAGGCTCATAGATATATTCAAGCTGATCATGATAGATTCTTATTCGGATATAATATATTCGAAAGAATTGCTAAAGAGGGACGTAAATACGGAGTTATTTTAGGTATTATTACACAAAGACCTGTTGAACTTTCAGATAACGTTATCTCTCAATGTACAAACTTCTTGATATTTAAATTGAACCACCCTGCTGATATTAAATATATTAGAGAGATGGTTCCACATATTACAGATGAAATCATTGCTAAACAAAAGTCATTACAACCTGGAACTTGTTTAGGATTTGGTTTAGGATTTAGAATTCCATTAGTTGTTAAAATGGAAATGCCTGATCCATCACCATTATCAGGAAACTGTGATGTTGTTAATATTTGGTGTGGAGGAAATGGTATGAGTGCACCTGCACCAGCACCATCACCTATGCCAGCACCTGCTGCTGAACCATCACCAATGTCTGTAAATACTGCTCCAATGAGTGTTCCTGCTACTGAGAGTCAAACAATAGAAATTCCTAAGACTCCTCCAGTAAGAGAAGAGATGCCTGCAGCTGCACCAGATATTTCTGGACCAGTAGAACCATTAATAACACCAATTGATGCTGCACCTGTTGCTGAACCAAATATGGAAGAGCAAAAGATTGAAGCAATTCCTGATTTTGCTAATCCAGTAATTGGAGATAATGGAATGGTTGAACCAACAACAACTGCTCCACTTATAGATTTAACACTTGATGATGAAGATGACGATGATAATCCGTTTGATTAAAATAGTGAGTAATCACTATTTTTTCTTTGTAATAACAATGGTATTTTGTTATAATAATTGATAGGTGATATTATGTTTGAAAGTTTAGGAGACAGATTACAAAACGCCATACATAAGATAAAGGGTTATGGTAAGATTACTGAAGATAATATTTCTGATATGATGCGAGAAATTAGACTTGCATTACTTGAAGCAGATGTTAACTATAAAGTAGTAAAAGAATTTACTAATACAGTTAAAGAAAAAGCTTTAGGAGAAGAAGTAGCATCAAGTATTAATCCTGGAGATTTGTTCGTAAAAATAGTTAAAGATGAACTTACTGAATTATTAGGTGGAGAAAGTGCTCCTCTAAATATGAATGGTAATCCTGCAATACTTATGTTAGTAGGTTTACAAGGTTCAGGTAAAACTACTACTATTGGTAAACTTGCTAACTTCTTAAGAAAGAAACATAGTAAAAAACCATTATTAGTAGCATGTGATGTATATAGACCTGCTGCTATAGATCAATTAAAACAATTAGGTAAACAATTAAATATTGAAGTATATGAAGAGGGTAAGAAAGACCCTGTTGAAATAGCAAATAATGCTATTAATTATGCTAAAGAAAATAAATATGATTATGTTCTTATAGATACAGCTGGTAGATTACATGTAGATGAAGAATTAATGGATGAATTAGATAACATTAAGAATAAAGTTAATCCACAAGAAATACTATTAGTAATAGATTCTATGATGGGTCAAGATGCTATTAATGTTATAACTGGATTTAATGATAAGTTACCACTTACTGGAGTTATTTTAACTAAGTTAGATGGAGATACTAGAGGTGGAGTAGCTTTATCAGTTAGACATCTTACAAATGTACCAATTAAATTTATTGGTGTAAGTGAAAAATTAGATGGACTTGATTCCTTTGATCCTGAAAGAATGGCTGGAAGAATCTTAGGAATGGGTGATATAGTTTCATTAGTTGAGAAGGCAACTGAATCAATTGATGAAAAAGAAGCAGAAAAGACTGCTAAAAAGATGATGCAAGGTAAATTTGATCTAGAAGACTTCTTATCGACAATGAAACAAATGAAGAAATTGGGACCACTTGAGAATTTAATTAAATTAATTCCAGGAGCTAAAAAGATGGGATTAAATAATATTCAAATAGATCCTAAACAAATGGCCCATGTAGAAGCTATAGTTTTATCAATGACACCTAAAGAAAGAAGAAATCCAGATATTATTAAAGCAAGTAGAAAAACAAGAATAGCTAAAGGATCTGGAACTTCTGTACAAGAAGTAAACAAGTTATTACAACAGTTTGATCAAATGAAAAAGATGATGAAACAAGTAAGTAATGGTAATATGAAATTACCTTTCTAAGGAGTGTTATATGAAGAATTTAAATGAATTTGATAGTCAAAAAGTAGATAGAGTATTACAAAGTAATGGAAGCTGTAAAATGAATGGTTTTATAGGTGAAGTTACTGACTTTAGAGTTGGTACTGATGGAGTACCTGAATATAGAACAGTCCATGAAGAGGATGGAACAACAATTAAATCAACTGGATGTATTTTAAGTGATTCTATATTAGTTAGACAAAAAGAAAGTAATGATAAGATAACATTCTTTCAATTATATTCATGGGATATAGGAGATTCTAATTATACACATATTGTATTTGACAGTGGAGAAACACTTGACGATTGCTATCAAAGAGTAAAGGATGCCGATTTAAATCTGTCAAAAGGAGATATAGTTGACAATTTAAATTCTGTTGGTGTAAATATGGAACATGTTGCTCATATATTGACAGATCAAGAAAAAGATACATTAAAAAGTATGTTTACTCTAGATGATGGAACAACTAAGAGTTCATTTAAAAGATAAAGAGACAATGTCTCTTTTTTTGTTCTTGTAAATATTTTTGTAAATTTAAATGTCTAATTGTGTCAGTTTACTTGAAGTTTTACATGTACTAATTTATAGTAAAGATAGGGAGTGTGATATTATGATATATCCATCTATCGATAAGTTGCTAAATATAGTTGATTCTAAATATGAGTTGGTTCACATATCAGCTAGAAGAAGTAAACAAATTTCTCGAGAGGGATATTTACAAATGCCTGAATCCGAGTACAAAAGTAAAAAGAATATTGGAAGGGCCCTTGAAGAGGTTGCCGAAGGCCTAATCGAGGTGAAAAAAAGAGACTAACGAGTCTCTTTTTTGATATAATAATATTGGGTGATGAAGTTGAAGATTACTAAGTATAAAAAAAGTACAAATGGTAAGTATAAAGTCTACTTAGAAGATGGAAGAGAATTATCTTTATATGAAGAAACCATTTTAAAATTTGAATTACTTTTAAAAAAAGAAGTAACTGATATTCCTAAGATTAATGAATATAATCTTGAATGGGATGTTTACTATGTAGCATTAAAGTCAATTAAATCTAGATTTAAAAGTGTTCATGATACTAGAGAATTCTTAGTAAAGAAAGAATATCCTATTGAGTTAATCGATAAAGCAATAGACAGATTAGTTAAACAAGGATATTTAAATGATGATAGTTTTACTAAAGGATTTATTAATAGTCAAATAGTAACTACTTCAAATGGACCATATAAAATTAGAAGAGAATTATCTGATAAAGGTATTTCAAGTAAAATAATTGATGATAATATAGATGTATTTGATGATAATTTACAAATAGAGAGAATTAATAAACTAGCAAGTAAGATGCTTCGATCTAATAGAACAAGAGGAGGATCTGTTCTTAGAAAAAAGATTACTACTGATTTAGTTAATATGGGATATGATGCTGAATTAATATATAAAGTACTTACTAATTTTAGTTTTAATGATACAAAGGAAATTGCTGAAAGAGAATATAATAAACTATATAAAAAGTATAGTAAAAAGTATGAAGGAGAAGAACTTAATTATAGAATTAAGCAAGCAATGTATCAGAAAGGATTAATCTATGAAGAAGAATAAACTTTTAATATTTATATTTTGTTTAATTATTTCTATTGGTTTATTTGCGATTACATTCTTTAAAGTTGATCCAGACTTTCTATGGCATTTAAAAGCAGGGGAATATATCTTTAAGAATGGTATTATTACTCATGATGTATTTTCTTGGTTTACTTATTCAAAGTATTGGATGTGTCATGAATGGTTATTTGAACTGATTATTTATACTTTGAAACATGTATTTGGTAATTTCTATATACTTATTTATTTAGGAGTATTTATCACATTATTATTAATGATTTTATTTATTCCAAATAAAGATAATTTAACTAAGAATATTCCATATACTTTATTTTGGATATTATTATTCTTAATAATTATTCCTTTTATGCAAGTTAGACCTCATATTATTAGTTTTTGTTTATTGGCACTTAGTTTTTATTTCTTATATGATTTATATAAGAATGAAGATTCTAAGAAGGTTTATTTTCTTCCAATAATTAGTATTATATGGGCAAATGTACATGGTGGAAGTAGTAATTTACCATACTTATTATGTTTTATATTTATAGTAGCTGGTTTATTTCAATTTCAATTTCATAAGATTGAAGCTAATAGATTAAGTAAAGTTAAATTAAAAAGATATTTCTTTGTAATGATTTTATGTATGATAGCTGTATGTATTAATATTCATGGATTTAAGATGTTTATTTATCCATATGAAAATATGTTAGATACAACAATGCTACAAAATATTAGTGAGTGGCAAGGAACTACTTTAAGTGAGTTTACTAGTTATATGTATTTCTTCTTATTAATATTTATTATTATGACAATGTTATTTAGTAAGAAAAAAATAGAATTTATGGATTTAATTCTATTTGGATTTGTTGCTTATTTAGGATTAAAGAGTATTAGATTCTGGTTCTTTACTTATATAGTTATGAATTATATAGTATTTAATTATGTATCTAAGATAAAGAAAGATAAAGGTACTGAGATATGCATTAGTATATTTACAATCTTCTTACTATTAGGATTTATTAAAAATATTAATAATTTATTTAATATTAAATACTATTGTTATTTAGATAGGGAGGTAGTAAGTTTTATTAAGAAAGAAAAACCAGATAGATTATTTAATATGTATAATTATGGTGGAGAATTAATCTATAATGACGTAGAAGTATTTATAGATGGTAGAGCTGATTTATATGGAAAACATAATTATAAGGATTATTTAAAAATAGTTTATTTAAATAAGAATATAGATTCTTTACTTGAAAAGTATGATTTTGATTATATGATTGTTGATACTAGTTATCCTATATATACTTATATGAATAATAATACTAAGTATAGTAGTGTATTCATTAATAAAGATTATGTAGTATATAAAAAGAACTGATTTAATCAGTTCTTTTTTTATCCATTAGTTTGATTAGTATTTGTTTTTGCATTTTCAATTAATGAATTCATATAATCTTCATATGCTTTCTTTAATTCTGAATCATTCCATTTAATTTTAGCTTCTTTTCTAATTTCAATTAATGTTTCATAGAATACTGTTTGATCATTTTGCATTTTTTGATCAGTTAAAGTAGTTTTAATATCTTCTTTAACATCTTCTAATTTAGCTTTTTCTTTTTCTCCAGTTTTTAATATGATGTGATATCCATATTGAGTTTTTACTGGTTCTTTAGTATATTCTTTTTCTTTTAAATCTTTAACTGCATTTGAGAATTCTGAAACCATTTCATTTAATTGGAAATATCCTAAGTCTCCGCCTTTTGAAGCAGTTCCTTCATCCTTTGAATATTTCTTTGCTAGTTTAGCAAAATCTTCTCCATTATTTAATTTTTTAATAATACTTTTAGCAGTCTTTAATGCTTTTTCTTCAGCTGCTTCCTTTTCTTTATCAGTTGCATCTTCTTTAACATCAACTGTTATTAAGATATGACTTGCTTTAATTTGACCTGTAATATTATTGTTGTAATAAGATTCTATTTCATTATCTTTTAGATTACTTGAAATATAATCTTTTACTGCAGAAGTTCTTTTGTATTCTAATTTTAGTTTTTCTTCTAATTCTTTTTCTGTATCTACTCCAAAGTATTGTTTGATAAGAGTTTTAAATTTCTCTTCATCATTATTAACATATGATTTAATTTCATCTATTTGATTTTTTACATTTTCTTTTTCTTTATCATCTGATGGATATTTTTCTTCAAATAAATCTCTATCAATCATATCTACTAATTTTGAAATATTTGCTTTCTTAATTTCATCATAATACTCTGTTGCAGTAATCTTAGTTTTATCAGCAGATACTGCTACTTTAGAACCATTTTTTACTTCTACTTTCTTTCCACATCCTGTTACTAGTAATGATAGTGCTAATAGGGATGTTAGACATATAATTATTTTTTTGTTTTTCATATTTTCCTCCCGTACAAAGTTTATAATAACAAAAATTGCTATTAAATTCAATAATTACAAAATAAAATACTAGATAACTAGTATTTATTTTAACTTATTGAATACTTCTTCAACTTCATGAGTTTTGTCTTTATCATATTGGAAATCTGCATTGTCATCTGGGTATCTTGGAATTAAGTGAATGTGATAATGTTTAATTTCTTGACCTAACTCATTGTTTTGAGCAAGTGTTAATCCTTCACAATTTAATTTTTCTTTTAATTCTGGATAAAGAGTATCTTTAATTACTTTATAACTGTGTAATAATACTTCTTCATCTAAATCTCTCATATCAACATAATGTTTTTTAGGTAATACTAATAAATGTCCATCAGTAGCAGGATTAATATTCATAATAACTTTTATTAAGTCATCTTCATATACTGTGTATGATGGGAGTTCTCCTTCTATTATTTTACAAAAAATACAATCTTTCATATATACCTCCTAATTTAATTTATCAAATGAAATTTTATTTTCTTTCAATATATCTGTTTCTTTATTGTTTATTATATCATCTATTATTTGGATATTTGATTTATTATTAGTAAATTCTTTTGTTAAATTATTTATTTTATAAGACTCAGTTATATCATCATTATTAGTAATTGTAATATTAATATATTTAGGATTATAGTCATTTGAATATATTTTATTAATCATACTATTAATATCTTTAGTTATATTTTCTTTATCCCATTTATTAATTGTAATATTAAATTCTAAGTGATATATTTTTAATTTCTTTATATCTTCTTTAAATATTTTTTCTTGAATTTGTTCAGTAAAATTATTTAATTTAGTATCTATTTCTACTTTAGTTTTTAACTTTAGATTATTTAATATATCATTTTCTAGATCTTTCTTTATCTTATTTAATAAGGAATTTCCTTCTAAATAGTCTTTTTTATAAGTATCAGTTATTTTATCATTTTTATAAGTAATATAAAAATATAGGTTTTTATTATCATTAGATGTTAATTTCATCATATATTTATCATTTTTCATAGTAATTTTACTTTTATTAATATCTAAATCATTATACTTTTCTTCTATATAATTATCTAGTTTTTCTTGTACTTTTGGCATTAATAAAACTGTTTTCTTTTCATTTATAATTATTAGGCCAAAAGCTACCATTATTAGTATTGCGAATAGGGCTTGCCCATATAGCAATCTTCTTTGTTTATGCATAATATCACCAATTTTTATTTTACATTATTATTGTTTTAAATGCAATTTTAATAAATTTGCTTTTTTTAAGTTTAAATCTATTGTTTTGATTGTTTTTTTGTGTTATATTATTTAATAGATTAATAGTAGGGAAAAAGAAGAATAAAATGGTGGTGTTTTTATGAAAATACAAAAGGGGATTGTAAAATATAAGGATCGAAACGATATAGTTTGTACTTATGGTATTACTGATGATGGAAAGCAATACTATTTTTTAGGTGACACAAATGATAAGAAGTTCTCTAATGGAAATAGAGTTGCAAGTACACTACTAGTAGAAGCTATTGATCCAATGGTTAAAGCTAGTAATATAGGTGTAATAGATGAAGCTGGAAATATAATTATTCCATTTGAAAATAAGTCTATTAGATTAGTAAATGATTCTATTATTGTAGTTGAAAAATCAGAACCAGTAAGTCAAAGCGTAATAGATGCTATTGAAATGAGAAATGATCCACTATCTGCTACTAAGTTAGTATCAACACCTGCAGCAGTAAAAGATAAATTATATGCACAAATGGGTAATGATGCTAGATTTGTATTTAATGATCAATTCTCTGAAGCCACTATTTGCGATATAAATGGAAACAATTTAGTAAATAATGAATATTATAGTTTTATAGCAGTTGCTAATAATAAATTATATTTCAGTAAGAATACAGTAGATTCACCAATTTCAGAGTATTCACTATTACCTCCAGAGGTTCAAAGTGATGTTACTCCTGCTACTGCTGGAACTGAAATAGATGTTAGCAATGTTAATGTTGAAAGTAGTGTAGTAGAAAATGCAATGACTGATGTTGCTACTGCTGGAGCTGCTGTTCCTCCAACAGAGGATTTAAATGCTGTTAAAGATTTAGGAGATACTCCTGAAGTACCTGCAATTCCAGAGGTACCAGCAATTCCTGCTGCTGATGCAGTTGTTCCTGCTGTAGGAGAAGATATGGCACTTCCTCAAGTTGAAGAAGATGCTCCAGTAGAACAAGAATTAGAAAGTGTTGCTCAAGTACCAGATGGACTTGATGCTGGACCATCAGTTGCTGATGAAATTATGGGAACTACTACTGAAGAAGCACCTGCTGCTGGAGGAGTTACACCAATTGCACCACCAGTTGAAGGTGAAGAAGATGTTGTAATGGATTATGATGATTCTCTATCACAAGTAGTAGATGAGACTAACGGAGAGGCTCCTACTGAAGAAGTTCCTGCAGAGAAAGAAGAAGACGTTGTAATGGATTATGACGATTCTCTATCACAAGTAGTAGATGAAACTAATGGAGAGGCTCCTACTGAAGAAGTTCCTGCAGAGAAAGAAGAAGACGTTGTAATGGATTATGACGATTCTCTATCACAAGTAGTAGATGAAACTAATGGAGAGACTTCTACTGAAGAAGTTCCTACAGAGAAAGAAGAAGACGTTGTAATGGATTATGACGATTCTTTATCACAAGTAGTAGATGAAACTCAAGAAGTTAAATTTAATGAAAATGTTACTGAGGAAGCAAGTAATTTAGAAGATGTTCCTCCAGTTGATGATTTACCACCAGTTCCTGAAGAAGAAATTCCTGAGGAACCAGTTGAAGAGGCTCCTAAAGAAGAAGTGGTTGAAGAACAACCTAAGGAAGAAGAACCAGTTAATGAAGTTCCTCCAGTTGTTGAAGAAGAACCTGAAGAAGAAGCTCCTGCAGAAGGTGGAGAGACTATTAGTAAACCTGCTAATGATGAATTAGATAAGGATATCTCTACTGTAGTTGATGAAATATCAGGAGATGTTAAAGATACATATGATATTGATTCTATTCTAAACTCTACTGAAGATGATGATTTATTCACTAAGAGTGTTAAACCAGATAGAATTGATACTTCATTAGATGATTTTGATGCATTAACAAGTGATTATAAAGTTGGTAGTAGCGATACAATTATGACTGATATTGCTAAATCAATGACTGAGTTAATGAAACAAAATAGAGAGCAAAGAGCTTTACTTGCTGAATATCAAGAAAAATTTGATGTAGTAAATGCTCAAAAGAAAGTAATTGCTGAAAAATATAAGGATCAAGTTCAAAAACTTGAAACAGTTGCTAATAAATATAGAAATCTAGAAACTACTGCTACTAGATTAGAGACAAGAAATCAATTACTTGAATCTAAGATTAGTGAACAAGATAGATTAATCAATGCTCAAGAAAGAGAGTTAGGTTCATTAAGACCTCAATTACAAGGAAAAGAGAACTTAGTTAAGATATTAGCTGATGCTAAGGCATTACTTGGAACTGATGACAGTTATATGTAAGAATTAAAAATCCACAAAAATTGTGGATTTTTTTGTATTATTAAGTATTTTGTGGTAAAATAAGGTTGATTTTCGAAGGAATATGGGAGGTGGCTAAATGAATAGAGAAGATTTTCCAATGTTAGATAATAATATTGTTTATTTCGATAATGGTGCAACTACTTTAAAACCTAAATGTGTAATTGATGAAATGAATAAGTATTATATGGAACATACTTCTAATATCCATAGAGGAGATTATGATGCCGCTTTAAAAACAAATGAATTATATGATAACGTTAGAAATATAATTGGGGAATTTGTTAATGCAGATCCTAATTGTTGTATATATACTAGTGGAACTACAATGTCTATTAATATGGTTGTTTTCGGATATATGAGAAAACATCTTAAGAAGGGTGATGAAGTTTTACTTAATAAAGCAGAACATGCATCAAATATACTTCCTTGGATTAAATTAAGTGAAGAGATAGGTATTGTAATAAAATATGTACCTTTAAATAAAGATTATTCTTTAAGTTTAGATAATATTAAGAAATGTGTTACTAAAAAGACTAAGGTTATTAGTCTAGCTCAAGTTACTAATGTAATTGGTGATGTAAGAGATATTAAAAGTATTGGTAAATATTGTCATGATAATAATATTTTATTTAATGTAGATGGAGCACAAAGTGTTCCTCATATGAAAGTAGATTTTAAAAATAGTTATATAGATTTCTTAAGCTTTTCAGGTCATAAAATGTGTGGACCTACTGGAGTAGGTGTATTAATTGGAAGATATGAATTACTTGAAGAAATGGAACCAGTATTCTATGGTGGAGGAATGAATAATTATTTTGAAGAAGATTATTCATATGAATTAAAGAGTATTCCAACTAGATTTGAAGCTGGTACTCCTCCCATAGCAGAAGTTATTGGATTAGGAGAAGCTATCAAGTATTTAATGAATATTGGAATGGATAAGATTCATGAACAAGAAGTTAAATTAAAGAAATATCTTATTGATAAGATTAGTAATATTAAAAATGTTACTGTTTATAATAAAACTAGTGATAGTGGAATACTTGCTTTAAATGTAGATGGTGTATTTGCTCAAGACTTAAGTGTTTTCTTAAATAAATATAATGTTTGCGTAAGAGCAGGTAATCATTGTGCAAAGATGCTTAAAGATGAAATGAATATTAAGAATACTGTAAGAGTAAGTATGTATTTCTATAATAATTTTGAGGATGTTGATAAATTAATTGAAGCATTAAAAAATAATAAAGAAATATTTAATGTAATTATATAGGAGGCCTTTATGGATGATAATTTAAGAAGAGAGATCATATTAGAGAATTATCAAAATCCTGATAATAGAGGTTTAATTGATGATGATAGTTATTTAAAAGTAAATACTAATAGTGAAAGTTGTATTGATAATTTTGATTTTATGATGAAGATAGAAGATGGAACTATCAAAGATATTAGATTTGATGGTGAAGCATGCGCTATTAGTACTTCTGCTTCTTCTATAATGACCAGAAAGCTTATTGGTAAGAGTGTAGATGAAGTTAAGAAGATTTTAACTAACTATAAAAATATGATTGAGGAAAAAGATTATGATGAAGATATTTTAGGAGAACTAAATGTCTATGATCATATATGCAAACAGCCAAATAGAAAGAATTGTGCATTACTTCCTATGGTGTCTGTTGAAAAAATGTTGGGGGAATTAGAAAATGGAAAATAAGAAAGTTGATACAAGAAGATTAAGACTTGCTAAAATAAAAGTTTTTAATAAGGAAGATGGAGGTAGTGAATTTCTTCCAGAGGGTGTAGAAGCACCATATGTATTTCTTTATGATATTAATGGAACATATGTAAATTTATTTAACCCTGTTGAAGAACTACCTATATGTGAAAGAGCACCATATGCATTATGTGATGCAGAGGGTGAAGATTATGGAACATATATGTGGAGTATATCTGGTGAACTACAAGATGGACCATTTTATCTTATGAATGCTCAAAGTTGTAAAACTGATATATTCTCAGATGATGAAATTACTATGGATTATTTAAAAAAATATATGTTAAGATCTGGTAGATTCTTTTACGATAGAGCTGATATTATTAAATCTCTACCTTCAAAAGAAAGAATGAAATATAGAGTTTTACTTAGAAGTGATGAAATTAAGCATCATAAATTTGATGCATATGTTTCATCTTGTGAAAAAGGTGTTCAATATAGAAAAAAGGCTAATTAAGTCTTTTTTTTTTGACTTTTTTGTTGTTTTGTGATATAATGAGCGCGTTGAGGGGGATTGTATATGATAAAAGATTTAAATTTAAAAAAGGGATTATTTACTGCATTAGTAGTTGGATGTACTGTAGGAGCTGGATGTGCTAAAGTTAGTGCTGATGATCCAATATACTTTTCTGGAGTAAAAAATGCATCAGTAAAGAAGTATTATGATATCTATGCTGGTCAAAATGAGTATTTTATTGACAAAAATCGTTTATCTCTAGCTATTCCATTTTATGATGAGACATGTAGTGTTGGACTTAGAGTTGACGATGAAGGTAACACTATTGCTATTGAAGCAAGTGAAATAGAAGATGGTGATTGTGTTATTGATTGTTATAAAACTATACTTGAAGATACTAGAGATTTAGGAATATATATGTCAGGTGTTGATTCTGTAGAAGTTGTTACTGGTTATAGAATTGAAGATGAAGACGGATTAAAATATGATTTAGCTAAATCTGATGTTGTTGATTTCTTAAATGATGAAGGTATGTCACTTGTTGCTGATCGTGGAGCTCTTGGATTTGGTAAAAAGGTTTATTTTAAATCAAATCCTAACGGAGGACCAGATAGTATTTATTCTGGAAAGAAAAAATAAAAAATATATAAACTTTGTATTTTAATAATAATTAGTATTTTAAAAGATAAAATCTATATAATGATTTTATCTTTTTTATTTTTGTTATCACTTTAATTATTAAAAAGTGCAATTTGATAATCACTTATCTTTTGATTAATATACACAGTCGAAAGGAGGTGATTTATGCTTAATCAAATTGTACTTGTTGGAAGACTTACTAGAGATATAACTGTTAATAAATCTGGAAAAGGTAATAAAGTAGCAACTCTTTCTCTAGCAATTCCAAGAAGTTTTAAGAATAGTGAAGGGGTATATGAAACTGATTTTATAGATTGTGTATTATTTGATAATATTGCTGATAATACTAGTGAATATTGTAAGAAAGGAGATATTGTAGGAATAAAAGGAAGGGTTCAATCAAGAGTAGTAGAAAAAGATAATGAAAAAGAGTATTTAACTGAGATAATTGCTGAAAAAGTTACATTTCTAAGTAGTAAAAAAGAAGATTAAACTAGCCATATTAAGAAAAAAGATTTCATTCATTTGAAATCTTTTATTTTTATAGTATAATTTATATAAAGATAAGGTGATAGTATGGATTTAATGGTAAGAAAATATTCAGAAGAGGATAATGATGAAGTAAATAAGTTACTTTATAAAACTTTTGGTTATGAAGTAGATAAACAAAAAGATAATAAGGCTCATGAATTTGTTGGTATTTATGATTCTAAAGTAGTTGGATATTTTATTTTAAATGAAATGACTGATATAGTTAGAAATCTTAAGATTTATCATCTTGATTATGTATGTGTTGATGAAGATTATAGAGGTAGAGGTTTTGCTAAAGTAATGATGGAATATGCTATTAAATATGCACATGATACTGGTGCTTGTAGAATTGATCTTACTTCTGGTAATAAACGTATTGCAGCACATAAATTATATTTAGGGTTAGGGTTCGAAAAGAGAGATACATCTGTATTTAGAAAGGAGACTCTATGATAACACTAGATATTATTAATAAGAAAAGATTAGGAAAGGAATTAAGCTACTTAGAATTATTCGATATCTTTAATGGTTATCTTGATGGTGATGTTCCGGATTATCAAATGAGTGCATTATTAATGGCTATTTGTATTAATGGAATGACTGATGAAGAGATATTTGCACTAACTAAGATTTTTATTGATAGTGGAGATAGATTGGATTTTAGTGATATTAAGGGTATTAAAGTAGATAAACATTCTACTGGAGGAATTGGAGATAAAACTACTTTGATAATTGCTCCTATAGTTGCTTCTTTAGGAATTCCTGTAATTAAAATGAGTGGTAGAGGTTTAGGATATACTGGAGGAACAATTGATAAGTTGGAAAGTATTCCTGGATATAGAATAGATTTAAGTGAAAAAGAAATAGTTAAACAAGTACATGATTTAGGTATTGTTATTACTGGTCAAACAGGTAACTTAGTTCCAATGGATAAAGTAATATATGCTTTAAGAGATGTTACTGCAACAGTTTCATCAATACCTTTAGTTGCTTCTTCTATTATGAGCAAGAAAATTGCTGCAGGTGCAGATAAAATACTTATAGATATTAAAGTTGGTAATGGGGCTCTTCTTACTAATAGAGAAGATGCTAAAAAACTAAGTGATTTAATGATTAAAATAGGTGAATTCTATGGTAGAGAAGTTCGTACTATTATAAGTGATATGAATGTACCTTTAGGTAGATGTGTAGGTAATGCACTTGAAGTTAAAGAAGCTATTGATGTTTTAAGAGGAAAAGAAACTGATAATAACTTAACTGACTTGTGTATAGAACTGTCAACTGACATGGTTAGTATGGGATTACAAATATCTAAAAAACAAGCAAAAGAAATGGTACTTAATACTATTTATAATGGTTCTGCTTATATGAAATTTTTAAAATTAATTGAACGTCAAAAAGGTGATATTAGTAAACTAAAAGTAAGTGAAAAAGTTATTAAAGTAAAATCACCAAAAGATGGAATTGTTAAGAAAATCAATGCTTTAGAACTTGGTAAGTTATCATTAAGATTAGGTGCAGGTAAGGAAGAGATGGATGACAAAATTGACTATGGTGTAGGTGTAAAACTTAATAAATTAGTTGATGATGAAGTTAAGAAGGGAGACGTATTATTTGAAATGTACGTCGGTAAAAAAGAACCTGAATATAATCTAGATGATATTTACAAAATTGATTAAAAAGTATTTGATTTTAATAAAATTATGTTATAATTGTTTTATAAGGTAAGGTGAAAATAAATGGAAAAAATTTACATGAATGAAGAAAATGGTCAAAAACAAGGAAAAAGATCAGTAAATGCTTCAGTAGTTTTATCTTTATTAGTTGCAGTTTTTGCAATTGCAGCATTAATTACTGTAGGATTTAATCAAATCAGTTTTGCAAGACCACTTGATCCAGAGGCAAAACAATTTAAGTCTGCTGCACATGCAGATAGAATTTATAGAAAAGGATATAGTGCTGGTGAATACAATGTTCCTATGTACTATGATGAAACTGGAGAAGTTCAAGTATTTTGTATAGAGCATAAAAAAGATTACGCTGGTGATACTATTTATGCTAGAAATACTCAAATAACTGACTATGGTCTATTACATATCTTAGCTAACACATTAGCAAGTGGCAAGTATGTTACTCAAGATCATAATAAATATGTAGAGACTTGGGTTGCACAAACAGCAATTTGGGAATATTTATATCAATTAGATGAAGATGAATTAGAAGTAGCTCAAGCAACAACTGAATTAGTAGCTATTGTTAATAATACTGAACAAGTAGAAGCTGGAGATCCAAGTGTTAACTTATATAATACATATGTTGCTCCACTTGTAAATGAAGCAAGAAATAAAAAAGCTGCTGGATTTGTAATAGTTAAGAAAACTGATGATAAGTTATCAAAAGTAGATGATGGTAAGTATTATCAAACTTCAGCAATTACAGTTACTGCTGATTCAACAGATGATATGAAATCATTCACAGCATGGACTGATGGAATTGATGGAGCTTATGTAGTAGGAGAAGACGGAAAGAAGATCGAAAAAGGCGATGCTATTAATTTAGGAACAAAAATATTTGTTAAGATTCCTGCTGATAAAGTTAAAGATGTTAAAAAGAATTTAGCATTAAATGTTGATGCTGTATTCGACATGTACGCTGGTTATATTTATAGTGATTCTAATGATAGCCAAGATGTTGTTACAGTTGAAGATCAAGATGCTCACATTTTAGGTGGTACTGTATTTGAAATAATTGGTACTCCTGATACAGGTATGAATACTGCACAAACAATTTATTTCATTGGTCTAGTCGTATTGTTATGTGGTGTCGGTATTATTTATGCAAATGCTAAACCAGTTAAGAAACAAACACAAGAATAAAAATAGCAATAAGTTAAAAAAGAGCCATATATTATTAATAGGCTCTTTACTTATCTTTTGTGGAGTTTTATCTCTTTCATGGAACTATTTAGTTAAAATGAAAGATGTAATATACTCAGAAATGAAGATTGCTATGATGGATGAGGTTCCTAAAACTACAAGTAGTGAACCACAGCCAACAGATGCAGTTGAAGAAAACAATACACAAGAACCTGAATATTATGAAATAGATTATAGTAAGTATTTGGGGGTATTGGAAATACCCAAAATAGGATTAAAAAGGGGATTCTATAATGTAGGCTCAAGGTATAATAATATCAACTATAATGTTACTATGGTTGATGGATCTGATTTACCAGATGTTATTAATGGTAATTTGATATTAATGGCTCACTCAGGAGATTCATATATATCTTATTTCGCATATTTATATAAATTAACTGTTGGTGATATGGTATATGTTACCTATGCTGGTAATCAATATACTTATCAGATTGTAAATATTTATGAAGTTGAAAAGAATGGTGTTGTTAGATTGATTAGAAATCATGATAAAACATCACTTACTATGATAACTTGTACTAAAGATAATGATTATGCCCAGACAGTCTATATAGCTGAACGTGTTGGTTAGAAGAAGGTGATAATATGAATTTATCTTTGTTAGAAAAGTTAGGTACTATTTTCAAATATATCTTTTCGTCTTTTCTATCTATTGAGATGTTCATATTAAGTCTTCTTTTATTTGTGATTTTAATTTTTAATTTAAAAAGAAAAAATCAAATTGTACAAATGGTTGCAATTGGAGTATATATTGGTTTTGTAGTAGGTATATTAATTAGTTATACTACTTATGTAACTACTTCAGTTGATTCTTTTGTTAAAGAAGTAATGAATTATATTTATTTTCCTTCTACAGTTGTATATTTCTTTATAATGGTATTTGTTACTGTTATGATTCTATATACTTTATTTAGTAGGAAATTAACTACTTTTAAGAAAGTATTTAATTATTCATTTTTTAGTTTATTATATTTCTTCTTTATGTCTTTCATTGCATTAGCTTCTGCTGATGGTGTTGACTTGATGGAGATAACTAAATTATATGAAAATGAAGTAATACTATCATTAGTTCAAATTAGTAACTTTATATTACTTATTTGGATAGTTTATACAGGATTTTATCATTTGTATTTATATTTAAAAAAGAATTATGATTAGAGGTGTGATATTATGAAGAAGCATTTTACTCAGTTAACTTTAGATCAAGTTTATGGTCCTAAAAAACTAGATGTATTTAAAAGATTTGGTACGGAAGCTGCTCCTACTGATTTTGCAGAAATTAGAGGTGCTGAAAGTTATCCTTTAAAGGGAATGTATTTTGCTGAAGCTGGTACTGAAATTGATCCGATTTTTTTAAACAAAAAATTTTGTGATTATTGGCTAGATACTAAAGGTAAAAATGATCATAAATGTTTTACATATGGAAAACTTTCTGTTGAAGAGGAGTTTGTTGCTGAATTCACTAATGGAGTTCGTGTAGTAGTTCCTTATGATGAAATTAAAGATGAAATAATTAGTACTCGTACAGTTGATTATGGAAAAGGTCCTGTTACTATAGTTACTTTTGGAGAATATCCACAAGAAGAACTACCAAGAGATTTCTATAAAACATATGAATCTGGTGAAGTTAAACCTATTGGAAAAACAGTTGGAGTATGGGGAATTACTTGTGAAAGATTCTATGATGGTGATGAAATAAAGTTTGAAAAAACTGAAAGTCCAGTATATGAATATAATGGACAAAAAGTAATGCCTACAAAACGTGCTGTATTTGATACTCTTTCTAGTAGAAGCGTTTGGGTAAGAGTTTCACCAGTAGAATGGATTTTAGATGAAGAAACTGGTCTTTGTATTTCTAAAGATTGTTTACTTGGAGGATTACCAATGAGTAGAATAGGTCTTTATCTAAATAAGTCTACAGTTCAAAAATTCTTGGATAATGTATTTGCTTATGATATAGATAATTCTATGGATTTAGATATGATGGTAGAAGATGTAGAAGATTACACTTCAGTTGATGAAAATGAAAAGAGCTTATAAAAGCTCTTTTTTATTTTGTTGCAATATATTCTTCAAAACTTATGTTGTTTTCTTTAATATAAGTTGCTATATCAGTTCCTACATATCTATAATGCCATGATTCATATGTATAACCAGTTTCATTTTCTTTTCCTTTAGGGAATCTTATAATGAATCCATATTCATGTGCATGATTACTCATCCAAATAAATTCTTTAGTTGTTTCAAAATCTGTATAATTTACTTTTCCATTATAAACATCTACTGCTAGACCAGTTTGATGTTCTGAGAATCCAGGTCTTCCTGAATAAGTATCAGCTGCTGCTTCTCCATCTTTCTTTTTATATCTGTTATATAAATCTACTTGATAAGAATAACTTCTATAAGTAGACATTGCGACTATTTTTAAGTTTTCTTTACTAGCGTCTTTTGCCATTCTTTCAAATGCTTCTCTTGCATAGTTTACTAATTTCATATTACTTAGAGCATACTGTGTATTAATATTTTCTAAGTTATTTGGTACATAGTCATCTTTTAAGTAATTATATTTATTTACTAATATTTCTAGATTATTCAAATTAATTGCTTCTTTTGCACCTGTATAATGTTCTTTATCCAAATCCATATTAACATTCTTTATTACTTGTGTTATTTCTAAGTCTGGATTATCTCTTTTATAGTTTATATATCTATCTATATTATCATTTCTAAAATAAGAAATCTTTTCATTAATATTTTCTAATTCATCTAATTTAGGATCAGTCTTTGTTTCTTCTTTCTTTGGAGTTGTTTTCTTTTCTTCTATAGGTTTTTCTTTTGGTGAAGTAATCATTTTTACTACTGAAAAAGTTAATTCAAATAGTACGAATGTTACTAAAGAAATAATTACTATAAATATAGTAAAGTTTTTCTTTTTAATTTTTATCTTTCTTTTTACTTTTTTAGCCATAGACTTCACCTTAACTATATAATAGCATTAAAATAACTATTTATGGCAAAAAACTTACTTATTTTACCAAATAGACTTTTTAATAATTGTAAATTTTGCTATAATATCTATGTAGTATAAAAGAGGTATGTATAATGGCAGGAAAAAAGAAAAAACCTTATAGTTATGATTCTTATAATAGAAATACTAAAAAGAGTACAAATAAGAAGAATAATAAAAAGGAAAAGGAAATAGAAAACTTAGAAGATACTAATACAATTAAAATAGATGATGAAAGATTAAATGATTATGAGACATTAGATACAAGCTTCTTAGAAGGTAGAATAGAGAAGAAAGTTAAGAAGAATAGTAAGATTAAACAAAAAATATTAACTAATCTTAGTGATAATGAATCATTAAAAAAAGTAATCTTTATTAAGAAATTATTCTTTTGTATTTCACTTTTCTTTTTAATACTATTTTTAATATCTGTAGTAGCAGTTTTTGTTAAAAATATGAATTTAGATTTATCTATTGATAATCCTAAACCTGCTCCTGTAGAAAAGAAGAATAATACTAATACAAAGAAAGTAATTGATGATAATTATTTGTTTATAGGTGATAATAATCTAGTAAGATTTAATTTTGGTGACTATGGATTAGATTACCATTATGTTAATGTATCAGAAGATGATTTAACTACAAATGATATCTTATTAGATATGAAAAAATATGTATATGATTATAATCCAACTAAGATATTTATTAGTGTTGGTCTTAGTGATTTAGATGATGAAGTTTCTGTTGATAAGATCATTAGTAATATCTCAAAAATAGTTAAACAAACTAATATTAATAGACCATATGCTGAGATATATATTCAATCAGTATATCCTATTAATAAGGACATTGAAGAGTACGATGATGAAATAATAAGAGATGATCTTGATAATGATGATATAACTGAGTTAAATACCGCACTAAAAGACTATTGTAATGATAAAGATCTTACATATGTTGATACTTATAGTTTCTTAGTTGAAGATGGTAAACTTAATGAGAAATATACTGATAATGGTATATATCTTAATAAAGATGGTTATGAGCAAGTACTTAAAGAAATTAATAAAATAGTGAGATGATAAGATATGAAGGGTAAGATATTTAATAATAAGAATAAATTAGTATTTTTAGTGTCTTTATTATTAATACTTATTCTTTTTTATATTGTCTTAATAATAATAAATTATAAATCTGTAGAAAAATATGATGAAGTAATATTACCTAATATTTATATTGAAGAATTTGATATGGGTGGTTATAGTTATGATAATTCTTATAAGAAGATAGAATTCTATAATGATTATATTTTATCAAGAAAAATTAAATTAACTATTAATAATAAAGAATATTCTTATACTCTTAATGAATTAGGTTTTACTATTGATAAAGAAAAAACTATTCAAAATATTAAAGATTATCAAGATAGCTTGGGTATTATTAAAAAATCTAGAATTATGAATTCTACTAAGAAGTATAAAGAATTTAATTTTGTATATAATCATGATGATAATAAGTTGAAAGAAGCAATTAAGAATATTAAGAGTTCTGTTGATGTAGCAGCTGTTAATGGATATTTTGATACTTCTGAAGGAGTTAAATATTTAAAAGGAAATGATGGATTCTCTTTAGATATAGATAGTTCTATTAGTAGAATTATTAGTTATTTAGATGATTCTAAGAGTATAGATACTATTGAATTAAAGGGTGAGATTATTCCTTCTACTTATAATGAAAGTTATACTAAGATAGATACAATGACTTCATCTTTTGTTACTAGTTATGATACATGGGTAACTGCTAGAGCAAAGAACTTAAGAGTTGCTGTTGATTATATTAATGGTGCTATTATAGAACCAGGAGAGATATTCTCATATTATAAATATGCTGGTCCCTATGATAAAGAAGGATATGTATTCTATTATGAATTTGTTGGTAATGGAGTATGTCAGGTAGCTACAACTACTTATAATGCTGCATTAAATGGTGGACTTGAAATAATTAAGAGATATCCACATAAGAAGAAGAGTGTATATGTAGATGGTGGATTAGATGCTACTGTAGCAAGTTATTCTAGTGGATGGAATGTAGATATGCAATGGAAGAATACATATGATTATCCTATATATGTTAAAGCTTATGATACATGGGGAGAAATACATGTAGAATTCTGGTCAAATAGTGAAGCTAAAAGAGGAAAAGAATATACAACTGAATCTGTTTGGTTAGGTGGTAGAGGATATCAAACTTATTTACATACATGGGAAAATGGAGTAGAAATTGATAAAACTCCTATTGCGACTACATGGTATTTGGAAGATTGAAATATTTTATAATATAATCTATAATATAGATAATAGAGGAGAATAAATATGGGAGAAACAGTTAAAACTTTTTGTCCTAGATGTGGTTCTGAGATGGATATTAAAGCTAGATGTTGTTTAAAGTGTGGCTATTTAAATCCAGAACATCCTGATAATAAAAATATGAATAAATTTATTAAAAAAAATGTTGAGTCATATTCTGTTGGATCAGGTAAAACCATAATGAGCAAAAAGCAAGATGAATATGTTGATCTTACTACTGTTGGTAGAAATACTGGTAGTAAGAGATTATGTTTTTGGGTAAATTATTTAGTTTACTTAGTTTTCGTATTGGCTGTAGGATCATATATATATTTAAAAACTGGAAGTTTAATGGGAATTATTAGTAGTAGATTATATATTTATATAATTGCTGCAAGTATATGGATGTTTGTTTTTTACAGTGTTGAACTTGTATATATGAAAATGAATAAGAAATGGTGGAGTTCACTTATTCCAATATATAATGGTATGGTTTTAAGTGATGCTGTTCTAAAGAGTAGTTTATTAGGATTACTTTTATATATTCCAGTAATTGGACAAATTTTCTTCTTATATATTTTATATAAATTAGGTGTTGCTTTTAAAAAGAATGGATTTTTAACTATGTTATTTCCATTTGTAATGTTTCCAGTTATAGGATTTGGAAGTAGTGGTTTTGAAGGACATAATTATGTAGATGAAGAAAAATATGCTAGAGAGAAAGATTATAAGAGATCTAAATTGTTCTTAATAACAGTATTTTTATTCTTTGCATGTGCAATGGGAATGTTTGCTTATAATAATTTTACTGATATAGAAGCAAGACATAAGAGTGTTTCAAGAGTTTATTATGTAAGTATTGCTAAAAAGATGGTAAGAGATACTGATAGAAAATTTAAACATAATAGATATTCTTGTGATGAAGATATTAGAGCAAGTGAATATGTATTCTTTTTCCCAGATGTTGGTGATCAATTTAATATTCCATTCTCATTATATAATGATGTTGTTTCTGGATATGTAATTGTTCAAAGAGATTCTAATGATAATTTAACTTATCTTGTATCATTAACTGATGGACAAAGAGGAATACCAGAAGTTGATTCTAAGGAATTAAATGTTGATAAAGTAGTAGATTTTAAGGAATTAGATAATAAGTATCAATATGGATTAAGATGTGTTATTAAGTAAAAGACTTGAATTTTAAAAATATTTCTAATATAATATATTCAAATCGATAATTAGAACTAATAATGAAATTATTTAATTTTAGAGAATTCGTGGTTGGTGAAAACGATATTAAATATTCATTTATCTACTCTATAGATGGGTTTAATAGACTCCGGTAATGCCGTTATAATAATTAAGAAAAATAAAGGATGGTACCGTGCTTATGCACTCCTTAGTACCATTCTTTTTTTATTTTTAGGAGATGATGATTTTGTTTGATATGCACCATGATTTACTATCTATTATGTATTATAGTCGTTATGTATTAAATGATTATAAGTTCTTAGATAGTTGGCTTAAAGATTTCAATAGTGATAATGTCTCGGGTTTGATTGCAAACCTTTACTATATGAGTCCAGAAGAAATGGAACATGAAATGGGAGATAAAGAAGTAAATGTAGTAGATATGTTTAAAAAATCAACTGCTATGTTTAAAGAACTATTACCTAATACTAAAGTAGTATTTAGTATTGAAGGCTGTGACTATATAAGCGGTCCAGATGAATTAGAAGAACTATATAATTTAGGGTTAAGAAATATTCTATTAGTATGGAATTGTCCTAATAAATATGGTTCTGGTAATAGAGCAGATTATGGATTAACTCCTGCAGGTAAAGAATTTTTAATTAAAGCTATAGATTTAGGAATATCTATTGATATGAGTCATATGAATAGAAATACATTCTTTGATACTATTGAGTTAATTAAAGAACAGAAAAAATTAGGAAAAGAAGTTAAGGTTATTGCAAGTCACTCGAATACTAAAAAGTATTGTTCTCATGTTAGAGGCTTAGAAGATGATCAAATAAAGGCTTTAAGAGAAGTAGATGGTATTTTGGGTCTAGTTGGATTTGTTCCTTTTATAAAGGATGAAAACAATGAGAAAGACCCTAAAGAAGTTTACTTAGAACATATCCAACATGCAGTAGATTTAATGGATATAGATCATGTAGGAGTATCTACAGATGATATGGTATTTAGTATAGAGTTATTTGGTGATAACTATGGAGATATGCTATTTAAACATGAAACTGTTAAAAGTGATTTAGTTAATTTATTAAAGACTAAGTTTAATGATCAAGATGTTAATAAAATATTATTTGAAAATGTTAATAATAAATTATTAAGGAGTAATGATGAGAGAGATTAAAGTAAATAATATTTATAAACATTTTAAGGGTCATGTTTATAAAGTAATTGCAATTGGATATGATTCTGAAAATTATAATGAAGAAGATCCATCTAAATCAAGATTAGTAGTATATCAAAATGTTGAAAGTAATGAAGTATGGGTTAGACCATATGATATGTTTAATTCTTTAGTAGATAAAAAGAAATATCCAGATATTAAACAAAAATATAGATTTGAATTAGTTAAGTAAGGAGAGATAATATGATAGATATAAAATTAATAAGAGAAAATAAAGATTTAGTAAAAGAAAATATTAAAAAGAAATTTCAAGATGAAAAGTTACCATTAGTAGATGAAGTATTTGAATTAGATAAGAAAGTACGTGAAGTACAAGTTAAAGCAGATGGATTAAAAGCTGATAAGAATAAATTATCTGGTGAAATTGGTAAATTAATGAAAGATGGTAAGAAAGATGAAGCAGAAGCTATTAAAAAACAAATAGCTGAGACTGCTGAAGAAATTACTGCATTAGAAAAAGAACAAGAAGAACTTACTAAAGAAATTAAAGATAAAATGATGGTTATTCCTCAAATTATTGATGATACTGTTCCTATTGGAAAAGATGATACTGAAAATGTAGAAGTTGAAAGATTTGGAGATCCAGTAGTACCTAAATATGAAGTTCCATATCATGCTGATATTATTGAAGCAGTTAATGGAATGGATAAAGATGCTGCAGGAAGAACTTCTGGACAAGGATTCTATTATTTAATTGGAGATATTGCTAGACTACATGAAGCTATGATTGCTTATGGACGTGACTATATGATTGAACAAGGATTTACTTATGCAATTCCTCCATTTATGATTCATAGTGATGTTGTTACTGGAGTTATGTCTTTCCCTGAAATGGAAGCTATGATGTATAAAATTGAAGGAGAAGATTTATACTTAATTGGTACTTCAGAGCACTCTATGATTGGTAAATTTAAAGATCAAATTATTAAGAAAGAAGAATTACCAATTCATATGACAAGTTATTCTCCATGTTTTAGAAAAGAGGGTGGTTCTCATGGTCTAGAAGAAAGAGGACTATATAGAGTTCACCAATTCGAAAAACAAGAGATGATTGTTATCTGTGAACCAGAAGAATCAATGGACTGGTATAATAAGATGTGGAAACATACAGTAAATATCTTTAGAAATATGGATATTCCTGTTAGACAATTAGAGTGTTGTAGTGGAGACTTAGCTGATTTAAAAGTTAAATCTTGTGATATTGAAGCTTGGAGTCCAAGACAACAAAAATACTTTGAGGTTGCTTCTTGCTCTAACTTAGGAGATGCTCAAGCTAGACGTTTAGGTATTAGATGTAAAGGAGAAAAAGGAACTTATTACCTACATACATTAAATAATACAGTTGTTGCTACTCCAAGAGGATTAATTGCTTTAATTGAAAATAATTATCAAGAAGATGGATCTATTAAAATACCTAAAGTATTACAACCATATATGGGTGGAAAAGAAGTAATTGAGCCTAAAAAATAAAAAGTTAACTTAGTTAACTTTTTTAATTTTATTTAAATTATTGTTAGATAGATATTATTTTGATATAATTTATAATAGGAGTGGTATTATGAATGATACAAATAATGGAATAGTAGAAGATAATTATTCTAATATTGGTGCACTTGAACCTGAAGAAGATACTGTTACAACTACAAGTTCTAATGTTAATAGTTATACTTGTAATGATTGTAAGTGTGTCTTTAGTTCTAATTTAGCTGCTAATAAGTGTATTATGTGTAATAGTACCAATCTTAGTAATAATGAAGTAAACTTATCTACTGCAAAGTTTATTCCTTTCTTTAGAACTATGGATAATGCTATAAGTGAGTATAAGTATAAAGTTAAGAATATTATGGTTTCAAGAGCATTTAAAGGTAAAAAGGTTATTAATAATATAAAGAAAGTATATTTACCAGCTTATTTATTAGATGCTAATGTAAAAGGTCAAGTTAGATTCTTTGGAGCAGATAAGATAGGAAAAGATGAGACTAGAAAATATGAGTTAGTATATGATTCTAATTTTGATTTTAATAATGTATTAGTAAATGGTTATTCCAAAATAGATGATGATTTATTTAATGGTATATGTACCTATCAATATGATAAAGCTGTTCCATTTACTGAAGATTTATTAAATGATACTTATTCTATTAGTTATGATTTAGTACCTTTAGAAGTAAGTAATAAAGTTAATAATAGAGTAATGAGACATTGTTTAAATGAAATTAGAAGTAATATTCCACATTCTTTAAAGAAACTTCATAAAAATGATATGGATGTTCAAATTAAGGATAATAATAAAATATATGTTCCTGTATATTTAGTAAATGTTAAACATAATAATAAAGATCATATATTTTTAATGAATGGACAAACTGGAAATAGTTATATGAAAGTAGAATTAAGTGGTATTGCTATAGCGATATTTAGTATAGTACTATTTGCAGTTGTCTTTGGATGTGCATTCTTATTTGCATATTTCTTATAGGAGGGTTTGTATGAAGAAAGTTAAGTTACTTTTATTATTTCTATTTGCTTTTATGTTAAATGCTAATGTATTTGCAAGTAGTAATACTTATATTAGAACTAATGATAATCTAAGGGTACCTAATAAGACACAAGTTACTCAGGATAAAATTAATAATATTATGAGTACTCCTTCAGTATCTGCTAAAGAGAAAGTTTATGATTTTGCAGATTTATTAACAGATGCTCAAGAAGAAGAAATATATAAATCAATAATGGATTTCAATAAACAATCTGGTTATGATGTAGCAATTGTAACTACAAGTGATATTGGAAATAAAGAAATGAAATATTATGCAGATGACTTTTATCAATATAATGATTTTGGTAATGATGGATTAATCTTTGTTATTAAAAAGACTGATAAAACATCTATATATATGAGTGCTAAATCTTTTGATGAAAATAGTGAAATATTTCAAATATATAGTAATAGTAGAGTACAAGAGACATTAAAATATATTTATGAACATAATATAAGAAATGGTGATTATTATACTGCTTGTACTAATTATGTTAAGATACTTAGTGGTTTATATGGTAATTTTGGTAGTGGTAATTATAGAGTTTCTTCAAATGGAGAAATTATTAGAAATATACCATGGATTGCTATAATAACTTTATCTCTAACATTAACATTTATAATAGTAATAATCTTAGTTACTAAATTTAATACAAGTAAAAAGGTTGCTTTAGCAGACAATGTTGGTAAATGTGTTGATACTAGTAGTTTGTTTGTTAAGACGATAAGAGATCAATTAGTAGACTCGACAACAGAAAAGAGATAATAATCTCTTTTCTTTATTTTATTTTTAATGTATAATGTAATTATAAATATTGATATAGATAGGAGATTAAATATGGGTTTAATTAAAGCTGCTGTACAAGCTGCAGGAAGTACTCTACATGATCAATGGAAAGAGTATATTAAATGCGACGATTTAGGCAATGATATTTTAATGAAAAAGGTAACTACTCCAAATGGTATTATCTCAAAGAATAGTGCTATTCAAGTAGCTCCTGGACAAATTGCTGTTGTATTCGAAAATGGTAAAATTTTAGATGCAACTGCTGAAGAGGGAATATTTACTTTTGATAATTCTTCATCTCCATCATTCTTTGCTGGACAATTTGGAGAAGTATTTAAAGAAATGTGGACTCGTTTTACTTATAATGGAGGAACTAATAAGGAACAAGCTGTTTTCTATATTAACGCTAAGGAAATTATGGATAACAAGTTTGGTACACCTGCACCAATCCCATTCCAAGATTGGTCACATCCAATTCCAAATCAAATGACTGGAACTGTTACTCCACTAAGAGTAGAAGTTAAATGTTTTGGTAAATATACATTTAAAATTACTGATCCAGCTGTATTTATGGGAAGAATTGCAGGTACTGCTGAAGAGTATAGAAAAGATGAAATTTGTGAACAAATGAGATCTGAAGTTATTGGAGCTTTCCAAAATGTCTTAAATGAATTAGGAACTGAAGCTCATAAAACTCCAGTACTTGAATTACCATCAGCTACTGATGAAATTAAGACTGCAATGGATCAAAAAGTATTCGATCAACCAATTAGAGATCGTGGAATTAGTCTAGTAGGTTTCGTTGTTGAAAGTGTTACATTAGATGATGAATCTAATAAGAAGATTGATCAATACGAGCTTGGATCAAATGCTTACATGCAACAAGGAAAACTTGTTGGAAGCTTTGGAGATGCTGTTGTTGATGCCGCAAACAATCCTAATGGTGCCATGAATGGTATGATGGGTGTTGGTATGGTTGGAATGGCTAGCGGAGGCATGATGCAAGGTGCTGTAGCTGGAGCATTCAACAACAAAGGTACAACAATGCAAGATATCCAAGGAGGAGCAGCTGCACCAGCAGCAACAGAAGGTGGAAAATTCTGCCCTAACTGTGGAACTCCAGCAACTGGAAAATTCTGTACAAATTGTGGAACTGAAATTAAATAATAGAAGACTCTTCGGAGTCTTTTTTTTATAAATTATTTTTATGAATAAGGGGTTATTTATGGTCTTTTTGTAAAAATGATTATTTTTTGTTTTATTATTTTTTTTATTATTTTTCTTGCCTTTCTTTTTATATTACCTTATATCAATATTTTGCTTTTAATAAAAATTTTTTATAGCTAAATAGTGCCTCTAAATTTGACTATTAGTATGAGTTTTGCTAAAATAATGAACTATCACATGCAAGAAGAGGTGTTATGTATGATTAAGCAAGAAATGGTGCAAGCATGTAGTGATGATCCCTCCCACATATTTACTTTAATTAAACAAGGAGAATTCGATGTAGTTGAAGAAGTTCTTCGTAAAAAGATTGTTAGTATTAATGAAGTAGATAGTGTAGGAAATGACGTTATTACAAAATTACTTAAAGCTAAACAATATGATTTAGTAATCGAATTCATGAAAAAAAGAAATTGGGATGTTAATCACAAGAATATTGATGGTGATACATTTGGACATTTCTTAGCTCTTGATAATTCACTTCAAGCAGTTGAGGTAGTTAAATGTTTAACTAAGAAAAAGAATTATGATCCAAATGAAAAGAATAATAAGGGAGAAACTATTTTCGATAGAGCAATGTCTAATAACTATTTATGTACTGTATTTAGAATATTAGAAGATAGAAGATTTAATGATATTGATGTTTTCTCATTTAAACATTTATTTAATCTTACTATTAAGTCTAAATTATATGGTAAATATAGTAAGATAACTAATCTAGAGATAATAGTTGATAGTTTAGTTAAGAAAGACTTAGATTCTTCAATGACTAAGTTAATTGATCAAATTAAAGATAACATTAAATATATAAAACAAGACTTATTAAATGACAATTCACATAAACTTGAATCATTAATTAATAATTATATTTAGGCAAGTATTACTTGCCTTTTTATTTGTTTTAATAGTATCATATATAGGAATGGAGTGGTTGTATGAATCTACCTAATTTAATTGAGGCGAAGAGTCGCAATAAAAAAGATTATAATAGAATAGATTATAAAATAGATGAATCTATTCTTAATAAATATAAAGGTAAAACATTTTTTATTAAAACTTATGGTTGTCAAATGAATGAACATGATACTGAAAATATTAAAGCGTTACTTATAGATTTAGGATTTTCTGAAGTAGATAATTACTTAGATGCTGATTTAGTATTACTTAACACTTGCAGTATTAGAGAAAATGCTCATAATAAGGCTTTTGGTATGTTAGGTAGACTTAAACATTTAAAGGCGGAAAAGAAAGATTTATTGATAGGTCTTTGTGGATGTATGGCACAAGAAGTAAGTGTAGTAGAAGAGATATTAAAAGATTATAAGTTTGTTAATTTTGTATTTGGTACACATAACTTATATCAATTACCTGAGATATTAGATAAAGCTATTGAAGAGAACAAACAACAAATAGAGGTATTTTCTAGAGAAGGGGATCTTGTTGAAGGATTACCTGTAGTTAGAGCAAATTCTTATAAAGCTTACGTTAATATTATCTATGGTTGTGATAAGTTCTGTACTTATTGTATTGTTCCTTATACAAGAGGAAGAGAAAGAAGTAGAAAAAAAGAAGATATCTTAAAGGAAATAGATAAGTTAATTGAAGATGGTTATAAAGAAGTTACTTTATTAGGACAAAATGTTAATGCTTATGGAAAAGATCTTTATGATGATTATAATTTAGGTAATTTACTTGAAGATATTGCGAAGACTAATATTCCAAGAATTAGATTTATGACTTCTCATCCTTGGGATTTTACTGATAAGATGATTGAAGTAATTGGAAAGTATTCTAATATTATGCCTGCTGTACATTTACCTGTACAAAGTGGTTCATCTAGAGTTTTAAAACTTATGGGAAGAAGATATACTAGAGAAAGTTATTTAGAGTTATTCCATAAAATTAAAGATACAGTTCCTGGAGTTAGTATTAGTACTGATATTATTGTAGGATTTCCTGGAGAGACTGAAGAAGACTTTAATGACACATTATCTTTAGTAGAAGAGTGTAAGTATGATAATGCATTTACTTTTATATTTAGTGAGAGAGAAGGAACTCCTGCTTGTAAATTAAAAGATAATACTACTTTAAAAGAAAAAGAAGATAGATTACAAAGACTTAATGAAGTTGTTAATAAGTATTTCTTAGAAAATAATAAGAAATTAGAAAATACTACATTAAAGGTATTAGTAGAAGGTATATCTGATAAAAAAGGAATGTATTATGGATATAGTGAAACTAATAAGTTAATTAATTTTTCTGGAGATAGAGAATTAAATTTAGGAGATATTGTAGAAGTAGAAATTACAGATGCTAAAACATGGAGTTTAGATGGACGACTTATATAATTCTTTAGATGAAGTTATTAAGTGTATAAAAGAATCTCCTGAATATATTAAATGTAATGAATTAAAAAATAAAATGAGTAGTAATAAGGAAATTACTGAGTTAGTTAATAAGACTAAGAAATTACAAAAAGAGTTTATTAAGACTAATGATTTAAGTATTAAAGAAGAATTAGATAAGACTACAGAAAGATTAAATGAAATACCTATTTATTATACTTATAATGAGAATTTAAAATTAGTTAATGATAAAATAGAGTATGTTAAAGATAGTTTAAATAATTATTTTTATAGATTATTTAATGAAGAATAAAATTTGGTGATTAGTAGTTATCGCCACCTACTGGTAAGGGTAATAGTATTTATAACTACAGATATGAAAGGTGATTAGTAGTTATCGCCACCTACTATAAAAAAGTGAAAGAAGGTTTATTATGAATATTTTATTGGGGTTTGTTAGTATTATTTTATGCTTTACATGTATTGTTATTATTGAAAAGTTATTTAAAAAAGAAGGATTAATTGTTTGGATGAGTTTTGCTACTGTAGTAGCAAACATAGTTGTTGTTAAGATGGTAAATTTATTTGGATTTACTTCATCTTTAGGTAATATATTATTTGCATCTAACTTTTTAGCAACTGATATATTAGTAGAAAAATATGATAAAGTTTCAGCTAAAAAAGCCATTAAGATGGCTTTAGTATTTACATTAATATTTATTGGTATTACTCAAATTAGTTTGGCTTTTATTCCTGATTCTACAGATATTGCTCAAGGTGCTATGAAAGAGTTATTTGCTCTTAATTTAAGAGCAAGTATTGCTAGTATTACAATGTATTATATTAGTAATAACTTAGATATTTTCTTATTTGAAAAGATTAAGAAGAAGTTTCCTAAACAATTATGGTTAAGAAATAATGTAGCAACTATTATTTCTAATTGTACTGAGAATTATATATTTAATTTCTTAGCATTTGTTGGAATATTTAGTCTACCTACAATTATATCTATTGCGACTACATCTACAATAATTGAAATAATTATTGCGGTATGTGATACTCCGTTCTTATATTTATCAAAGCATTTAAAATAAAAAGAATAGGTTTTCCTATTCTTTATTTATTGCTTTTAATATTATTTCAGAAGCTTCATCTATAAATTCTTTTACTGGTTCTATATCAAATGAATATGGTTTAGATTCTTTAGAGTTTTCTATTAAGATTCCCATTTTATTAATTAAGATATCTAGTTTATCTACAGGTATCTCATTAATATGTGTTTCTGGTTTTTTAAACTCTTCATAGAATATTTTTAAATCTAGAGCATATTCATCTATTATTGATTGATTAATATTAGTATAGTCTGAATAAATCATATTCATCATTTCATCTGGAGTAGTTTTTACTATTGATCCATCTAATAATTTTATATATTCAGTATTAGTTATTTTATTAATAAAACTTTCAAACCATAATTTATCTGTATATAAGTGAATATAATAGCCTAAATCAAAATCAAAGTCTTTATAGTCTTTATGTCTATATTCAAATAATTCCATATTAGGTACATCATCTTTTGTATTTATTAATAAATGTGATATTTCTTTTGATTGTCCAATTTGTTTAGATATATCTGGTGCGATTACTCCTAAGTAGAAATCATATTTACTTTTAATATTTAATTTACTTTCCATTTGTTTTGCAACTGCTAAATGAATAATTGTAGAAGCCATTATATCCCTCCTTATTCTAATAAAATTATAACATAATAATTTATTTGTTAATAAATTAATTAATAATACTATGACAAATATTTACATATAGACTGTTAACAAAAAAATGTTGACAACTGATAAAATATTTAATATAATATCATTGTTATTTAGAAATGGAGGGATTTTAATGGCAGTTAAATTAAGATTAACAAGAATGGGTGCTAAAAAGAGACCAACTTATAGAATCGTTGCAACTGATTCAAGACGTCCAAGAGATGGTAAATATTTAGAATTAATTGGAACTTATTCTCCAATTGATACAGAAGAAAATCAAATTAAAGTTAATGAAGAAGTTGCTTTAAAATGGCTTAATAAAGGAGCTATTCCTACTGATACTGTTAGAAATATTTTTAGTAAAGAAGGAATCATGAAAAAATTTGCTGATTCTAAAAAGAAGGATAACTAATTATGGATTTAGTAAAATTAACTGAAGAAATAGTTAAATCATTAGTAGAAGATGCTGATGGTGTTAGTGTAAAAGAATTCCCAAGTGAAGATGAAAAAGCTATTCTTATTCAAGTAATGGTTAATGAAGATGATATGGGAAGAGTTATCGGTAAGAATGGTCGTACTGCTAATGCTATAAGAACTTTAGTTCAAGCTAGTAGTGCACTAAAAGATAATAAGTATGTTAAAATTGACATAGACAAATTCTAGAAAGTCGTTTGACTTTCTTTTTTTATTTACTTTTAATTTATCGATTTTTATTATATAATTTTAGAAGAGGTAATGTTATGAATGAAGAATTAAAAATTCCTAATCATGTTGGTATTATCATGGATGGTAATGGTAGATGGGCAACTGAAAGAGGAATGGTTAGAACTATGGGTCATAAGACTGCAGTTGATAATCTAAAACAATTATGTATTCATATGGCAGATGTTGGAGTAAAATATGCTTCATTATATGCCTTTTCAACTGAAAATTTTAAAAGAGATAAATCAGAAGTAGACTTTTTAATGAATTTATTTATTAGTTCTTTTAAAAAAGAATTTGATTTTTTATTAAAAAAGAATGTTAGAGTATTATTTTCTGGTAGAAGAGAACCTTTACCAGAAAAGGTATTAAAAATTATGGATGAGATAGTTGAAGATACTAAGAATAATACTAGTCTTACTCTTAATATTTGTTTAAATTATGGATCTCATGCTGAAATAACTGATATGACTAAAAAACTTTGTGAACAATATAAAAATGGAGAAATAGAGTTAGATGATATTACTGATGAATATATTCAAAAGAATATGTATCAAGATCTTCCTCCACTTGATTTTGTTATTAGAACTAGTGGAGAATTAAGATTAAGCAACTTTATGATGTATCAAGCAAGTTATGCAGAGTTTTATTTTCCTAAGGTATATTTTCCTGATTTCAATAATGAAGAGTTTGATAAGGCTATTTTAGAATTTAATAAGAGAAATAGAAGGTTTGGAGGTATTAAGAATGAAAACAAGAGTAATTAGTGCGATTATAATGATTGCGGTATTTGTTCCATTATTAATAATTGGAGATTTACCTTTTGCAATACTTATGGCAGCTTTAGCTGTATGTGGATTATATGAACTTATTAAAGTTAGAGAAACTAAGAAGAAGTTTCCATTTATATTAAAGTTATTTGCTTATATAGTAGTAGTAATTCTATGTTTATATGATATTGGTCAAATTGAATTTAAGATTGCTTTTGATTATAGAGTAATGTCTGCTTTAATATTCTTATTCTTATCTCCTGTAGTATTTATTAATAATACTGATAAATATAATATAGAAGATGCTTTATACTTGGTTGGTATTACTTTATTTATTGGATTAAGTTTTAACTTAATTGTTATTACACGTAATTTTGATATTATGTATATTATTTACTTATTCTTAATAACTACTATTACTGATACATTTGGATTAATTACAGGTAGTTTAGTTGGTAAAAATAAGTTATGTGAAGCTATTAGTCCTAAGAAGACTATTGAAGGATTAGTTGGTGGTACTTTAATGGGTACTTTTGTTGCAACTACTTTCTATTTTACTGTTATTAGTTCAAACATATCTTTAGTATTATTAATATTTATAACTTTATTATTAAGTTTAATTGCTCAATTAGGAGATTTAGTATTCTCTTCAATTAAGAGATATTATGGAGTAAAAGACTTTTCAAATGTTATTCCTGGACATGGAGGAATTCTTGATAGATTTGATAGTTTAGTATTTGCTACTTTAGCATTTATAATATTATTTGGAATAATTTAGGAGGGGTATAATGTCTATAATAATTAACATAATTTTATTTCTTGTTATTTTAACTATTATTGTAGCTTTCCATGAGTTTGGACATTTCTTATTTGCTAAACTTACTGGAGTATATGTATATGAGTTTGCTATAGGTATGGGTCCAAAGATATGTGGATTTAAAAAGGGTGAAACTGAATATACTTTGAGAGCTATACCAATAGGTGGTTTTTGTAGTTTGGCTGGGGAAGACTTAGATGAAGATGATTCTAAGAAGATTCCTAAGAACAAAAGATTACAAAATAAAACTGCTTGGCAAAGATTCTTAATAATGGTATTTGGACCATTAAATAACTTTATTTTAGCAGTTGCGATACTATTCTTACTTGCTTGTATATGGGGTGGAAATACAATGAATCCTGTTATTACAGAAGTAGAGTCCGGTAGTGCTGCTGAAGCTAGTGGTATTCTTGCTGGTGATAGAGTTCTTAAGATTGATGGTAATAAGATTAGTACATCTGATGATATAGTTTTATATTTAGCAGTTTCTAAACCTGAAAAGGGAACTACTTTTAATGTAGAACATAAAGATGGATCTAAAGATACTGTTAAAGTAAAACCTAAAAAAGTAAAAGTAGATGGAGAAACTACTTATAAATATGGTATTGGTATGCAGCAAGAAAAATACAAAGGAATAGGTGGAGTATTTACTTATACTTTTAAGAAGACTGTTTCAATATTTAAGCAAATGTTTGTTACTGTTAAATATTTAGTTACTGGTGGAATTAGTTTAAGTCAATTATCTGGACCAGTTGGTATTTATTCAATAGTAGGACAAACTAGAAGTGCTGGAATTGCTAATGTACTTTATTTAATGGCATTCTTAAGCATAAATGTTGGATTTATTAATTTACTTCCAATACCTGCTTTTGATGGAGGACATATCTTATTTATAGTTATTGAATTAATTAAAGGTAGTCCAGTAAAACCTGAAATAGAAAATATGATTCATACTATATTCTTATTTTTACTTATGTTATTAATGGTAGTTATTACTATTAATGATGTTATTAAGTTATTTTAGAGGTGTAATATGAGTACTATAGGAATTGTATTTTTAATAATAGCAGTAGTATTCTTTGTATTAGGTACATTTATGTATATAGTTCAAAAGATTATTACTAATAGAATTTATCATGAAGAGAATGAAGAAGTAAAAGAAGAAAAACCTAAAAAGAAAATCGCAAAATTAAATACACCTGAAGATATAGATACTTCTTTATTAGATGAAATAGATAATGCAGAAGATGAAGAATTATAATATTCTTCTTTTTTTGATATAATACTTATATATAGGAGGTGTTTTTATGGTAGTTGGTGTATTAGTAGAATTATCTAATAAGAATATTGATCGTGTTTTTGAATACAGTGTACCAGAAGAATTGACATCTCTTATGAAAGTAGGAATAAGAGTACTAGTACCATTTGGAAAAATGGAATTAGAGGGATTTGTTCTTAATATAAAGAATCATAAAGATACTGATAAAGATTTAAAAGAAGTTATTAGTGTAGTAGATTCTTCAGTAGTATTAAATTCTGAATTATTAGAATTAGGTAAAGATATACAGAAGAGTACTTTAAGTACTTTAATAAGCTGCTATCAAGTAATGTTACCTAAAGCATTAAAGGCTAAGAATGGAAGTAATGTATCTATTAGATTTGATACTTACTATAGTCTTAATGATAATATTACTTTTGATAAATTAAATGAAACTCAAGAAAAAATAATTAACTTAGTTAAAGAAAAGGGTATTGTATTAAAAAAAGAACTTGCAGATATATCTATTAGTAGTTTAAATACATTAATTAGAAAAGGTTATTTAAAAGAAGATAAAAAAGAACATTATAGAGTTTTATATAAAGAAAAAGAGTTTGTTAAAAAGAAATTAACTTCTGATCAAGAGAGCGTTGTTAATAGTGTTATTAATGGTAATAATGATACTTATTTAATATATGGTGTTACTGGTTCTGGTAAGACAGAAGTTTATATGGAAATAATAGATCATTATTTAAAATTAGGTAAAACTAGTATTGTATTAGTTCCTGAAATTAGTCTTACTCCTCAAATGGTTAATCGTTTTAGAGAAAGATTTGGAGATAAAATAGCTGCTCTTCATTCAGCTTTATCTGATGGGGAAAAGTATGATGAATGGAGAAGAATATATAGAGGAGAGGCATCTATCGTTATTGGAGCAAGAAGTGCTATATTTGCTCCTTTAAATGATATAGGTGTAATTATTATTGATGAAGAGCATTCTGATTCATATAAACAAAGTGATTCTAATCCGAGATATAATGCTAAAGATATAGCGCTTCTTCGTAGTAAATATCATAATTGTCCAGTTGTTTTAGGTAGTGCTACTCCATCACTTGAGACTATGGCTAGAGCTAAAAAGGGAGTATTTAAACTATTAGAATTACCTAATAGAGTTAATGGTAAAAGCTTACCTAAAGTTAGTATTATTGATATGAATGAGAGAAAGAAAAGTAAAGGATATTTCTCATTTGAATTATTAAATTCAATTAAAGATAGATTAGAAAAAAATGAACAAATAATATTATTATTAAATAGAAGAGGATATTCTAACTTTGTTACTTGTAAGAACTGTGGTTATACATTTAAATGTCCTAATTGTGATATTACTTTAACTTATCATAAGAGTAGTAATACTTTAAGATGTCATTATTGTGGATATGGAGAAAAAGTGTATAAAAAATGTCCTGAATGTAAGGAAGAATCTCTTTCAAATTTAGGTGTTGGTACTCAAAAGATAGAAGAAGAATTAAATAAATTATTTCCAAATAGCAGAATACTTAGAATGGATTATGATACTACTAGTCGTAAAGGTATGCATGAAGAGATGATTGAAGAATTTAAAGATCATAAATATGATATTCTTCTTGGAACTCAAATGGTTGCTAAAGGATTAGACTTTTCATTAGTAACATTAGTTGGAGTTATTAATGCAGATACTTCTTTAAATATTCCAGATTTTAGAAGTAGTGAGAATACATTTTCGCTACTTAGTCAAGTTGCTGGTAGAAGTGGTAGAAGTGAAAAGACTGGGGAAGTTATAATTCAAACATTTAATCCTGATCATTATGCAATTGATTTAGTTAAGACACATAATTATTTAGGTTTTTATGAAAAAGAAATGAATATTAGAAGAATGTTAAAGTATCCTCCATATTATTATTTATGTAATATTAGAGTATCTGGAAAGGATGCAGATTATATTTATACTGAGTCTTTAAAAATAAAGAGAAGTTTAGATAGAAATATTCCTAATGATATAGTATTAGGTCCAAGTAATAGTTCAGTATTTAGAGTTAATAATATATTTAGATATAATATTATTATTAAGTATAAAAAAGATGATGATTTATATGAAATACTTAATAAGATAATTGAACATTATAAAACTAATAGTAAGATTAAAGTTGATATAGATTTTAATCCAAGCCAAGTACTTTAAAAAAATATAATAATATGATAGAATTACTTTAGAATAGGAGAATTGTGTATGGATAATGAAAACAATACTGAACAACAAGAATTAGAAGTTAATAAAAATAAAAGAGAAGAATATGAGCAATTAATGAAAGATTCATCTACTCAATTAGATGGTTATTGGGATTCTAATAATCCTTTTGTTAAGATATTACTACTTGGATTAGTTGTTCTTATTGCAGTAGGTGCAGTTGCAATATTAGTACCTTACTTTACTGGTAAGTAGTACTAAGTTTTTTTGTTGAAAGAAGGTGATGTAGTGTTAGATGAATATATTAAAAGAGATGATGTTAAAAAGTTCATTAAAGAATTAATTAATAATCATCGTTATTATGAAAAGTCTTTTAATAGTGAAAGTGTATATTCTAGATATATACTTAATGAAATGGCACTTTATACCTTCTATGATGCTTTAATTAAATATAAAATTGTATTAGATGATATATATTTATTTGATGAATTTTTAGAACAATTAGGAAAGATTTATAATAAATTAAATAATTATGATGATATAGAAATTGGTATTAATAAATTAATTGGAAAAATGGTATCTATTAAATTAGAAATTAAAGATGTTAATGATCCAATTAATAAGAAACAATTAGTTAGTTATGTATTTAATAAATATATATTAGAAGGTTATTATATACATGGTTTTAGTACTATATACTATGATGATTTAAAAGAAAAGGGATTAATTCCTAATCAATATAAGAATTATTATTCTAGTATGAAGGAAGTTAATAAGATATTTAATAAATATGGATATAATCTTATAGATAAGGATTTTGATAGTGATAAGATTTATTATACTGATGATGTTATAATGGCTTGTTTCTATTCAATTTGTTCTCCTGGATATTTCCATGATTTATTATTTAATAGTGAATTATTTGGTAATAAAGTTAGAAGAAATGGTTATTTAGCAAATGATTTTGATTTAAGTACTAGATTTATTAAGAGTTTTATGAGTGATAAGAGATTTAGTGATCTTGATAAGAAATGTGTTATATCAATTCTTAAAAATGAATGGGATTTAATTCATAAGAAAAAGAGAAAAGTAGATTTATTATTTGTTAGAAGAAAGAAATTAAATGATAGTAATGAATTGGATATTAATAGTTTCTTAGATGATGATAGAGATGTTTATGAAATAGTAGATAGATTATTAAGTCCTAAGAATGGTAATGTTATATCTAATGAAAGTTTAAGTAGGGATGATATTAAATTAGTCCAATTAAATGATTATTATGAAATAGATGAAAATACTAGAGAGATTACTCTTGCTTTAGATGAAGAATTATTAAAACTAGAGGAAGAAGAGAGAAAAGAGAGGGAAAAAGAAGAGGGGCTTGATGATTATGGAAGTGCTTCGGTATTTATCATTTTAGGAGCTTTATTTATTACTTTAGGAGTCATTATTAGTATTATTATGATACTCATAGAAATATAAAAGAAAAACATAGGTTTTTCTTTTTTTATGGTATACTTATATAGAGGTGATATTATGAGAATAGTATTTATGGGAACACCTGATTTTTCAGTAAACGTTTTACAAGGATTAATTGATAATTATAGAGATGATATAGTTGGAGTAGTTAGTCAACCTGATAGAAAAGTAGGAAGACATCAAGAATTAAAAAATACTCCTATTAAGGATTTAGCTCTTAAATATGATATTCCAGTTATACAACCTGTTAAGATTAGAGAGGAATATGAAAAAGTATTAGAATTAGATCCAGATATTATTATTACATGTGCTTATGGACAAATAATACCTAAAGCTATACTTGATTATCCTAAATATGGTTGTATTAATGTTCATGCATCTCTTCTTCCTAAATTAAGAGGGGGAGCTCCTATACATCATGCATTAATAGATGGTTATGATAAGACTGGTATTACTATTATGTATATGGATGTTAAGATGGACGATGGAGATATGATTAAACAAAGTGAGACTGAAATTACTGATAAAGATAATTTAGAGTCTTTACATGATAGATTAAGTATAATGGGAAGAGATTTATTACTTGAAGTATTACCATCTATTTTTGATGGTACTAATGATAGAATTAAACAAAATCCTGAAGAAGTTACTTTTGGATATAATATTACAAGAGAAGAAGAACATATTGATTTTAGTAAAACAAGTCGCGAAATATTTAATTTAATTAGAGGATTATCTCCTATGCCAGGAGCAAATGCTATTATAGATGGTAATGAAATGAAGATATATGATAGTAAGATAGTTGATACTGTTTATAATAATGTTCGTGGAGAAATAGTAGAAGTTACTAAAGATGGATTTATTGTATGTACTGGGGATACTGGTATACTTATAACTTCTGTTAAACCATTTGGTAAGAAAAGAATGGATGCTTCTAGTTTTATAAATGGTGTTGGTAAGGATAATCTTATTGGTAAGGTGTTAAGTTAATGGATAAGTTGATTGAGTTGGTTAAAGATATTAGTAAAAAGCCTAAAGGAAAAGCAGCATTATTCTTTTTAGGATATCTATTATTTTTCATATGCGTTTTTTTACTTATAAAATTTGCTGGTAGAAAAGATGCTTTACTTCAAGAATATGAAAAAGGAGAAACTTATAAGATTAAAATAGATAGTCTTGTTAAGAATAATTTTACTTATGATTTAAAAGTAGTAATTGATGGTGTAACATATGATTATTATGGTAAAAGATTTAATGAAAATATAGAGACATTTAAATATAATAATTTAGATTATTATAGAAATGGAAATGATTTCTATGTTAATAAAGATGATGTATGGACTGTTACTGAGAGTCCTTATAAGTATTATGATTTTATTTATCCTGAGATAGTTGTTAGTATACTTGAACAAGCAACTTTCTATTCAGAAGAAGATTTAGATAGTAGTATTAATTATACTTTAAAAATATCTAGTAATACTTTAAATAAATTATTCTATGATAAAGATACAGATATTGATGAAGTACCTAATACTATAGTTGTTAATTCTACTGATAAAATAATGAATAGTGTTACTTATAACTTAGATAGTTTTTGTAAAGCTAATAGTCTTTGTACTAATAGTATGAAAATTACTACTACTTTTGATATGTATGGAGATGTTAAAAAAATAGATAATCCAATTAAATGATTATCTTTTTCTAATATTAGGGAGGTATATTTATGAATATATATGGACTTACTTTAGAAGAGTTAGAAGAGTTATTTATATCTTTAGGTTCTAAGAAATTTCATGCTATGCAATTATTTAGTTGGTTATATGAAAAAAGAGTAGAATCATTTGATGAGATGACTGATATTAAAAAAGATATTCTTTCTAAATTAAAAGAAAATTATTCTATAGATAGATTAAAAATAGTTGATGTTCAAGAAGACAGTGATGTTTGCAAATACTTGTTTGAGCTTAATGATGGTGAACATATAGAAGCTGTTTTAATGAAACATGATTATGGTAATAGTATATGTGTTTCTTCTCAAGTTGGATGTAATATGGGATGTAAGTTCTGTGAATCAGGACGAAGAAAAAAAGTTAGAAACTTAGAAACATATGAAATGGTATTACAAATACTTATGATTGAGAAACTTCTTGGAGAAAGAATTAGTCATGTTGTTGTTATGGGTATAGGTGAACCTTTTGATAATTATGATAATTTAATTAAATTCTTTAAGATTATTAATCATCCTAAGGGATTAGCAATTGGAGCAAGACATATTACTGTTAGTACTTGTGGAATTATTCCTAAGATATTAGAATTTAGTGATTTTCCATTACAAATTAATCTTGCTATTAGTTTGCATGCTCCAAATAATGAGATTAGAGATAAGATCATGCCTATTAATAAAGCATATCCTATTAATGATTTAATTCCTGCTTTAAAAACATATTTAAATAAGACTAATAGAAGACTTACTTTTGAGTATATTATGCTTGATGGAATCAATGATAGTGAAGAGTGTGCTTTAGAGTTAGCTAACTTAGTTAAAGATATTAATTGTTATATTAATTTAATTCCTTATAATGAAACAAATAATATTGAATTTAAAAGGACAAAAACTGTTCAAATTATGAGATTTTATGATATACTTAAAAAGAATAGAGTAAATGTTACAATCAGAAGAGAATTTGGTGGCAATATAGATGCTGCTTGTGGTCAACTTAGAAGTAAAAAGGAGGATTTATGAAATCTTATTATTTAACAGATCCTGGAATGGTTAGAGATCATAATGAAGATAGTGTAATTATAGTTAAAAATGATGAAGGTAGTCATTTAATGGCTATTGCTGATGGAATGGGTGGCCATTCTGCTGGAGAAGTTGCTTCTTCAATTGCTATTAATTATTTAGGAGATCATTTCAAAAAATCATTTAGAAAAATGAGTAAGGTAGATGCGGTTAATTGGATTAGAGATGTTGTTGATGAAATTAATACATTAATATTCCAATATGAGAAAACTCATCCTGAAAGTAAAGGTATGGGTACTACTTTAGTATTAGCTATTTTAACTAAAGATTATTTATTATTTGGAAATGTAGGGGACTCTAGCGGTTTTGTTATGAAAGATAATAATCTTCATAAAGTTACTTATGACCATACTTTAGTAAATTTATTGGTAAGTGCTGGTGAACTTACTAAAGAAGAAGCTAGTGTACATCCAAAGAAAAATGTTTTAATGAAAGCCTTAGGTGCTGCAACAGAAGTAGATGTTGATATTTTTGATTGTGATATGGATATATCTGAGATACTTTTATCTAGTGATGGACTTACTGGTATGTTAGATAGAGAAGGTATTGAAAAGGTTCTTCTAAGTGAAGGTACTGTAGAAGAAAAAGTTGAAAGATTAATTATGAAAGCCAATAATAGGGGTGGCACAGACAATATTTCGGTTGCTTATTTAGTACGTGAAGAAGGTGACATTGAGTGATAACAAAGGGGCAAAAGATTAACGACCGTTACGAAATAATACGATCTATTGGTGAAGGTGGTATGGCTAATGTTTATTTAGGATATGATACTATTCTAGATAGAAATGTTGCTATAAAGGTGCTACGTGGAGACTTATCTAATGATGAAAAATTTGTAAGAAGGTTTCAAAGAGAAGCTTTATCTGCTTCATCATTAGCGCATCCAAATATTGTTGAAATGTATGATGTTGGTGAGGATGATGGAACATATTACATTGTTATGGAATATGTTGAAGGTAAAACATTAAAACAACTCTTAAAGAAGAGAGGTACACTTACATTAAGTGAAGCTATAGATATAATGAGTCAATTAACTGATGGAATGGCTCATGCCCATGATTCTTATATAATACATAGAGATTTAAAACCTCAAAATATTATGATTAAGGATGATGGACAAATTAAGATTACTGATTTTGGTATTGCGATGGCATTAAATGCTACTCAATTAACTCAAACTAATTCAGTAATGGGATCAGTTCATTATCTTCCTCCAGAACAAGCTTCTGGTAAAGGAAGTACTATTAAGAGTGATATTTATTCTATGGGTATTATTTTCTATGAACTACTTTCTGGTTCATTACCATTTAGAGGAGATAATGCAGTAGAAATAGCTTTAAAGCATATGAGAGATCCACTTCCAAGCTTAAGAGCTGAGAATAGTGCAATTCCTCAAAGTATAGAAAATATTATTAAGAAAGCTACTGCTAAGAATCCAAAGAATAGATATGATTCTGCTAGAGAAATGCATGAAGATTTATTAACTGCTCTTAATGATGAAAGAATGAATGAAGAAGAAATTCAATTTAAATATCCTGAACATGAAGAGACTAAGAAGGTTAGAAAGACTGAGCCTACTACTACACCTGAAGGTGAAGGAGAAGTTAAAGAAGAAAAAGTTGAACAATTAGAAGATGAAGTTACTGATGAATCTAAATCAGAAAAGAGAAATAAAATACTAATCATAGTTCTAGGAGTTATATTTGTTATTATATTATTTGTACTTGCATTAGTATTCTTAATATTACCAAAATACTCTAATGGAAAAACTGTTAAAGTTCCAGATTGTACTGGAGATAAAGTAAGTGTTTGTGAGGAGAAGTTACTTGCTGCTGGATTTGAAGTAAGTACTAAGATTAAGACAGTTACTTCTGATACAATCGATAAGAATAAAGTTGTTAAGACTGATCCTTCTAAAGGAAGAAGTATTAAGAAGGGTACTAAGGTAACTATATATAAATCTAGTGGAGAAGAAACATTTGAATTAGATGATTATACTGGACAAGACTCTAAAACAATTAAAGCAGTACTTGAAACTAAGTATGGATTAGTTGTTACTATAGAGAAGAAAGAACCAGAAGATAAGACAAAAGAATATGAAGAAGATGTAATCATTGGACAAAGTCTTGCTAAAGGTAGTGAAGTTAAAAAAGGAGATTCATTAATCTTATATATTCCTACTGATGAAAAAGTATTCCCTGATTTTGTAGCAGAAGGATACACTAAAGATGATGTTGATGCATTATGTAAAGAATATAATTTAAATTGTACATTTAAAGAAGAACAAACAGAGAAGTATGCTGAAGGCAAGATTATTTCACAATCAAGAATTGCTGGATCTACTATATCAAGAGGATCTAATTTAACTGTTACTTATGCAATTAAACCAAAACCAGTTCCATCTCCAGAACCTGAACCAGAAACACCAGAGGATAATTCAGGAGAATAGTTAATGGTAGGACAAATTGTTAAAATAAGTAGTGATTTACATTTTGTAAGTTATGAAAAAGAAATTTATCCTTGTAAATGTCGTGGAATCTTTAGAAAAGAACATATTACTCCTGTTGTGGGGGATTATGTTCTTTTCAGTAAGGATAAAATGTTAATAGAAGAGGTACTTGAAAGAAAAAATATATTTCAAAGACCTAAAGTAAGTAATATAGATCAAGCTATTTTAATTACTAGTTTAAAATTACCTGATTTTTCATTAAATTTATTAGATAAATTTATAGTACTTATGGAAATAAATAAAGTAGTACCAATTATATGTATTACTAAGAGTGATTTGGTTGAATCTGGGGAAATGGAAACAATTAATAAGACTTTAGATTATTATAGAAGTATTGGATATACTGTTGTATTTAATACTGAGATAGATAAAATAAAGAATTTATTAAAGAATAAGACTAGTGTATTTACTGGACAAACTGGTGCTGGTAAAAGTACTTTACTTAATAAATTAAATCCTGATTGGAATTTAGAAACTGGAGAAGTATCAGAAGCTTTAGGAAGGGGTAAACATACTACTAGAGTAGTAGAATTATTTGAATTCTTAGGTGGTAAAGTTATGGATACTCCTGGATTTTCTTCATTAGAGTTTAATGATTATACTAATGAAGATATTAGAGATGCTTTTATAGAATTTAAGATGTTTCCATGTCCATTTAAAGATTGTATGCATACAAAAGAAAAAGAATGTATGGTAAAACAAAAAGTTTTGGATAATAATATATTAGAGAGTAGATATTTAAATTATCTTAATTTTATAGGGGAGGAATAATATGAAGGTAGGAGTTTCATTTTTAAGTAGTAAGGATATTGTTAGAGACTTAAAGATACTTAATGATACTGATGTTGATTATATTCATGTAGATGTTATGGATGGAAAGTTTGTACCTAAAAAGACAATGCCTTTTAAAGAAATGAGACATATATCAGATTTTACTGATAAAAGATTAGATGTTCATTTAATGGTAGAAGATGCTTCTAAATATATTCCTTTATATGCAGAATTAAATGCTGAATATATTACTATTCATGTAGAAATAGATGAAGATATAGAAAAGGACTTAAAACTAATTAAATCTTTTGGAATTAAAGCTGGATTAAGTTTTAAACCAGATACAAAAGTAAGTGAATTAGTTCCTTATTTACCATATATAGATCAAGTTTTAGTAATGAGTGTTGAGCCTGGTGCTGGAGGACAAGCTTTTATTCCTGAATCAGAGGCTAAAATTAAAGAAGTTAGAGCATTACTTAAATCTTATAATATAGATGCAATTATAAATGTAGATGGTGGAGTTAAAGATACTACAGTTAATATGTGTCATGATGCTGATATGGTTGTTTCTGGAAGTTATGTTGTTTTAAGTGATAATTTTCAAGAAAAAATATCTAGTTTAAGATAAACAGATATGTTATAATTAAGGAGAATAGGAGTTGATAGTGTGAACAATGAAGTTAATAATACTAATCAAACACCAAATGTAGGTGCTGTTCCAACTACAGCAGTACCAACTGCGACAGTTCCAACAACTGCAGTACCAACTACAGCTGCTCCTGTAGGAGTTACTAGTGAAACTACTAATTTAACTAGTATTTCTGCTGCTATTTCTGCAGCAAAAGCTGAGAGTGATCAAAAGGCATTACAGGCTGCTCAAGGTGTTGAGAGACCTGAATTTACTACTGCTGCTGGTTTAGGAGGAGCAACTACTATAGATATAAATAAAGCAAAAGAATTGGCAAAGGTTCCAACTGCACCAAAGCCTGAAAAAGAATATAAAGCGCCAAGCAAAGCTAAGACTACAGCAATGATTATATTCTTTATAGCACTTATTGCATTTATTATTTTCTTACCTGAAATAGAATCATTTGTAAGATTAAATGTATTAAGTAAACCTCAAGAAGAAGGAGAAATTACTACAGGAGTATTAGTATGTACTGTAGAAGATAATACTGCTAATCTAACAATTGAAAGAACTAGAGAGTTTGATTTTACTGATAAGAAATTAGAAAGTGCTAAATTTACTACTATCACTAGAGGAGATTCTACTAGTGATGAAGAAACACTTACTAGTACTTATGAAAAGTGTAAGGCAATTAAAGATGGAACTGATTCTTTAACAGGAGTAAATATTACTTGTGTTCAAGAAGAAGGAAAAGTTAGTTCAACAGAATCATTTGATTTTTCTAAATATGATTCATCTCAAGTAAGTACAGCTTATACAGAAGCTGGAGGAAGTTTCTTAGAGTATGATTATCAAACAAATATTGATGATATTATGACTGCTATGCAAAGATCAGGATTTACTTGTGAGAAGCAAAAATAATTAATTGTATTGTCCTCTTATAAATGATAAAATATTTATAAGAGGATTTTTATTATGAAGAAATTGTATTACATATTCAATTTATTATTAATATTAATGATTCCAACTTTAATCTTTATGGATGATACAGAAGTATCAAGCTTAAATATAGAAGCTAAATCTTTAAAGACAAGTGCTTTTAGTGCTGTTCAATTAAAGGTTGATAATCCTATTAATGATGTTGCTAATGTATTAAGTATTGATAATGGGTTAAATAGTAGTAATTTATATAAATTTACAGAAGATTTTTCTAATAATTTAGTTCCTGGAGGAATAATTACAGATGTATTAGAAACATTTACTGGTAAGATGTCTGCTTATGGACCAGACTGTAAAGGTTGCAGTGGTAAAGTTGGTGGTGGACAAGTAGTAACAAATGGAAATATTTACTATAATGATTCTAATTATGGATCAGTTAGAATAATTGCTGCTGACAAGAAATATCCATATGGTTCTATTATAAGAATTAAAAGTAATAGAGGAGAGTTCTTAGCAATAGTTATGGATAGAGGTGGAGACATAGGTTTTGGTCGTAAATTTGTAGTTGACCTACTTTGTGATAGTGAAGCAAGTGCCAATAGTTATGGAACTACTTATAATACAACATTTGAAGTATTAAGATATGGTTATTAAGAAGAGAAATCTTCTTTTTTATTTATAAAACTCTACCATTGGTTTACCTTTTTTTTATTGTCTTTTATATTTTATTTAGTTATTATAAAGTTGTAGGAGGCATTATATGAATGATTATAGATTTGGTAATAAGATTTATGAACTAAGAAAAAAGAAACATTTAACTCAAGAAGATCTTGCTATTTTATTAGATATTTCTGATAAAGCAGTATCTAAATGGGAAAATGGTACTTCTAAACCAACAATAGATAATTTAAAGAAATTATCTGATATTTTTGATGTTTCTCTAGATGATTTAATTGAAGATGAAGATAAAAAGAATAAACAAAAGATTACTAAAATAGTATTAACTGGTGGACCTTGTGCAGGTAAAACTACTGCGATGAACTGGATTCAAAATAATTTTGTTAAACAAGGATACAAAGTAATATTTATTCCTGAGACTGCGACTGAGTTAATTACTAGTGGATTTGCTCCATGGGATACAAGAACTAATGTAGATTTCCAAGAAATATTAATTAATTTACAATTAGAAAAAGAAAGATTATTTGAAGAAGCTGCTAAAAAGTTACCTAATGATAAGATTTTACTAGTATGTGATCGTGGAATTATGGATAATAAAGCTTATATGAGTAAAAAGGAGTTTAATACTTTATTAAAGAATAATAATTTAAATGAAATAAAATTAAGAGACTCATATGACGCAGTATTTCATTTAGTAACTGCTGCTAAAGGAGCAAAAGAATACTATAATTTAGATAATGAAGCAAGAACTGAAACAATTGAAGAAGCTACTAGATTAGATGATCTATTAATAGCTGCTTGGACAGGACATCCTCATTTAAGAGTAATTGATAATTCATCTGATTTTGAAGAGAAAATGAAAAGATTAATGAGAGAGATAGCGGCAGTTCTTGGAGAACCAAATCCATATGAAATAGAAAGAAAATTCTTAATAGAAATGCCAGATATAGAATACTTAGAATCTCTTCCTAATTGTGAAAAAGTAAGAATTGTACAAACATATTTAAATTCTTCTGATGATGAAGAAGTTAGAATAAGACAAAGAGGTAATAATGGAACTTATACTTATTCTAAAACTAGAAAGATTAATGTTGATTCAATGAAGAGAATTGAAGTAGAAACAAGACTTACTCAAGAAGAATATATAAATGAATTATTAAATGCTGATCCTACTAGAGGACAAATTGTAAAAGATAGATATTGTTTATGTTATAAGAATCAATATTTTGAAATAGATATTTATCCATTCTGGAATGATAAAGCTATTGCTGAAATAGAACTTATAAGTGAAGATCAAAAAATAGAGTTACCTGAATTTATAAATGTAATTGATGAAGTAACTGATGATATTAATTTTAAGAATTCTGAAATAGCTAAACAATTAAAAAATACTTAATCGTAAGATTAAGTTTTTTTATTATTTATGATATGATTATAAGGAGGTGTTTAAGATGAATGAATTTATTATTAAGGAGATTGCAACTAGTCTTAATATTACTGAGAAACAAGTTAATACTGTATTAAGTTTATTAAGTGAAGGAAATACTATTCCTTTTATTGCAAGATATAGAAAAGAAGCAACTGGTGCTTTAGATGAAGAAGTTATTCGTAGTATTAATGAAGTATATGAATATCAAGAAAATCTTTTAAAAAGAAAAGAAGATGTAATTAGATTAATTGATGAAAAAGGTCTACTTACTGATGAATTAAAAGATTCTATAATGAAATGTGAAAAATTAGTAGAAGTAGAAGATTTATATAGACCATATAAAGAAAAGAAAAAGACTAAGGCAACTGAAGCTATTGCTTTAGGACTTGAACCACTTGCTAAAATGATGATGACTTTTCCAACTACTGGAGATATAGATAGTTTATGTAGTAAGTTTATTAATGACAAAGTTCCAAGTACTGATAAAGCAGTAGAAGGAGCTTGCTTCATAATAGCTGAATGGATAAGTGATAATGCTTATTATAGAAAGTGGATAAGAAGTTATTTCTATAGAAATGGAGTAGTTATTTCTGTTAAGAAAAAGAATGCAGAAGATGAAAATAGTATATATGAAATGTATTATGATTTTAATGAAGCAGTTAAATATATTAAACCTCATAGAATACTTGCTCTTAATAGAGGAGAAAAAGAAAAAGTACTTAATGTAAGTATTGATGTTAATAAAGATGAAATAATTGCTTATTTAGAGAAAAAGATTATTAAAAACGATAAGAGTTTTGTATGTAAATATGTTAGGGATGCAATACTTGATTCTTATAAAAGATTAATTGAACCATCAGTTGAAAGAGAAATTAGAAGTGATTTAACTGAAAAGGGAGAGGCTGCGGCAATAGAGAATTTTGGTAAAAACTTAGAGGCATTATTATTAACTCCTCCAATGAAAGAAAAAGTAGTGCTTGCTTTTGATCCTGGATATGTTAATGGTTGTAAATTAGCTGTTATTGATAAGAATGGTAAATATTTAGATAGTACAGTTATTAAACCTTTCTTAAAAGGAGAAGAAGAAAAAAGAATAAAACTTTCTATGGAAGTAGTTGTTCAATTAATTAAAAAATATAATGTGGATATAATAGCTATTGGAAATGGAACAGCATCACGTGAATCTGAAAAGTTCTGTGCTGATATGATTAGAGATTATAATTTAAATTGTAAATATGTAATTGTTAGTGAAGCTGGTGCTTCAATTTATAGTGCTTCTCCACAGGCAATAGAAGAGTTTCCTGATTTAGCTGTTGAAAAAAGAAGTGCAGTATCAATTGGAAGAAGACTACAAGATCCACTTGCAGAATTAGTTAAGATTCCACCAGAAGGAATTGGAGTTGGTTTATATCAACATGATGTATCAGAAAAGAAATTATCAGACAACTTAGACTTTGTAGTAGAAAAATGTGTTAATAGTGTTGGAGTTAATATCAATACTGCAAGTTATTCATTGTTAAGCTATGTATCTGGTATTACTAAAGCTGCTATTAAGAAGATCATTGATTATAGAGAAAGTGTTGGTAAAATTAAAAGTAGAGAAGAAATAAAGAAGAAAAAACTTCTTTCTGATAAAGCATTTGAACAAGCAATTGGTTTCCTTCGTATTACTGAAGGAGATAATATACTAGATTCAACTGCAATACATCCTGAAAGTTATGAAGTAGCATTACAATTATTAAAAGAATTAAATAGTAATATTTCTATGATTGGCACTAATGAATTAATTGATAAATTAGATAAAGTAAATATAAGTGAATTTGCTAAGAAATTAAATACTGATATTTATACTTTAGAAGATGTAATTAGTTCATTAAAAAAGCCTAATCTTGATCCAAGAGATGAGTATCCTCAACCAATTTTAAAAAGTAATATTCTTGAAATAAAAGATTTACATGTTGGAGATAAATTACAAGGAACTGTTAGAAATGTAGTAGACTTTGGATTATTTATAGATATTGGATTACATGATGATGGACTTGCTCATATATCTAAGATTAGTAAAAATTATGTTAAACACCCAAGTGATTTATATAGTGTTGGAGATATAGTAGATTGCTGGGTAGATGATATATCATTAGAAAAGAATAAAGTTAGTTTAAGTTTAATTGAGAGGTAAATATGAAAGTATTAATATTATCAGATATACATGGTGGATACGAAAATCTATTAAAAGTGTTAGATAATGAAAAAGATTTTGATTTAATGCTTATAATGGGAGATATTTTATCTGGATATGGTAATAACTATAAAGAGTTAGCGAGTCTATTAAATAGTTTTAATACTAAGATTATTTCAGTTAGAGGTAATTGTGATAATAGTCATTTAGATTTATTAGACTTTAATTATGATAATCCATATGTACTCACTAGTATTGATAATAAAATAGTATTTATGACTCATGGTCATTTATATAATATTCATAATATTCCAACTGATAATTATGATATTTATATACAAGGACATACTCATGTACCCGTTATGGATTTAGTAGATGGAAAACTTTATTTAAATCCTGGATCTATTACTCTTCCAAGAGGTATGAGTAATAAGAGTTATATTGTTTATAATGATAATACTTTTTATTTAAAAGATTTAGAAAATAATTCTATAATAAAAGAAATACACTTTTAGTGTATTTTTTTTAATAGTGTAGAATTATTCTTTTACCTATAATTTCTATAAAGCCTTCTTCTTTTAAATATTTTAATTCTCTAGTCATTGCACTTCTATCAACAGATAAGTAACTAGCAAGTTCTGTATAAGATAGGGGAATTCTAATTGTTTTAGAGCCATCTCCAGTCTTTTTATCTATATATTTAAAATATGATAGTAATTTATCTCTAGTTGTTCTTTTAGTTAATAATTCTATTCTAGTATTTCTGGTATTTAATTGTTCTGTAAGTATCTTTATTAAATTCTTTATAAAGATAATATAAAAGTCATTTTTTATTATTTCATCATTGGTTATTTGATCATATTCAATAAATGTAATTTCAGTATCTTCTTTAGTTATACAACTTATTCCTTCATTTTTTATTGATGATGTGAGTGTTCCAAAAAATTCTCCAGTTTCTAATTCTTCAATTACTGTTTTACTTCCTTCATAATCTGTATATATTAATTCGATACTTCCATAGTCAACTAAAGCGATAAAATCATCTCGGTTTACATTAGACAATACATTTACATTTTTCTTAAATTTTTGAGTACTTGCCCTTAGGATTTTCTTTAATTTCAACATTTCTTTTTCAGAAATATTTTCGAATAAATTAGACATTTTTAATCACCCTAAAAATATTTTAACAAAAAATGTAAAGTGTTGCAAATGCAACACATATTTTTTATTATTAGATGTATAATTTAGATAGGTCGAATAAAATATAAAGGAAGGTCAAAGGGAATGAAAGTTATAAAGAGAGATGGACATATGGTCGAATATATGCCATCTAAAATTGAAGATGCTATAGAAAAAGCAAACTTAGAAGTAAATGAAGAAGATAGGGCTTCTGCTACTCAAATAAAAAATATTATTAAATATGTTGAACATTTGGGTAAAAAGAGAATTCTTGTAGAGGATATACAAGATATTATCGAAATGAAGTTAATGAGTATTGGTAAGTTTGCTTTAGCTAAGCATTATATTACATATCGCTATACAAGAGAATTAGTAAGACGTAGTAATACTACTGATCAATCAATTAGGGAGTTGATTGATGGGGGTAGTGAGTATTGGAATACTGAGAATTCTCATAAAGATGCTAAAGTAGTTACAACTCAAAGAGACTATTTAGCAGGTATTACTAGTACTGATATTACTAAGAGATTTTTATTGCCGGAGGATATAGTAGAAGCTCATGAAGCTGGAATTATCCATTTTCATGATGCGGATTATTATGCACAAAATGCTCTACATAATTGTGATTTAATTAACTTAGATGATATGTTACAAAATGGTACTAATATGAATGGAGTTATGATTGAGAAACCTCATAGATTTTTAACTGCTATGAGTATTGCAACTCAATTAATAACTGCAGTTACTTCTTCTCAATATGGGGGAGCAACTATTACTCTTACACATTTAGCACCATTTGTTAGATTAAGTAGAGAATATTATGAGAAAAGATATAAGAGGCGTAAACTTACTAAAGAACAAATAGATCAATTTGTTGAAGAAGATTTAAGAAAAGAAATTACTGATGGAGTTCAAACATTCCAATATCAGATTAATTCTTTAACTAATACTAATGGACAAGTTCCTTTCTTAAGTGTAAATATGTACTTAGGAGAAACTGATGAATATAAAGAAGAACTTGCTATGATAATTGAAGAATTCTTAAAACAAAGAATTGAAGGTATGAAGAATGAAAAAGGAGTTTGGATTACTCCTGCATTCCCTAAACTTTTATATGTATTAGAAGAAGATAATATAAAACCAAAGAGTAAATATTATTATTTAACTAAATTAGCTGCTAAATGTACTGCTAAGAGAATGGTTCCAGATTATATATCTGAAAAAGTAATGAAAGAGTTAAAGAAGAATGAGTTGGGTGAAGGAGATTGTTATCCTTGTATGGGATGTAGAAGTTTCTTAACACCTGATAGAACTATTCATTTAGGAAATATGGCTCATGCTAAGAATTATGTTCCAAATAAAGGTAAATACTATGGTAGATTTAACCAAGGAGTAGTTACATTAAATCTAGTTGATGTTGCTTTAAGTAGTGACAAAGACATGGATGCATTCTGGAAGATAATGGATGAGAGACTTGAAGTATGTCATAGAGCATTACAATGTAGACATAAACGTTTATCTAGAGTTACTAGTGATGTTGCACCAATTCTTTGGCAACATGGAGCACTTGCTAGATTAGAGAAGGGTGAATCTATTCATGAATTATTACATCATGGATATTCAACTATATCTTTAGGATATGCCGGTCTATATGAATGTGTTAAATATATGACTGGACACTCTCATACTGATAATGGTGAAGGTAAAGAGTTTGGTCTTCAAGTTATGCAAAAGTTAAATGATGCTTGTAAAGTATGGAAAGAAGCTGAAGACATAGATTATTCAGTTTATGGTACTCCTATTGAATCTACTACTTATAAGTTTGCTAAATGCTTAAAAGATAGATTTGGAGTTATAAAGGGAATTACTGATAGAGATTATATTACTAATAGTTATCATGTTCCTGTATTTGAAGAAATTGATGCATTTACAAAGTTAAAATTAGAAAGTGAATTCCAAAAATTAAGTCCAGGAGGAGCCATTTCATATATTGAAACAGCTGATCTTCAAGGAAATTTAGATTCTGTAATGGAAGTTATTAAATTTATATATGATAATATTATGTACGCCGAATTAAATACTAAATCAGATTATTGTCAAGAATGTGGATATGATGGAGAAATATTAATTGATGATAATCTTGAATGGTATTGTCCAAATTGTGGTAATCGTGATCAAACTAAGATGAATGTTGCAAGACGTACATGCGGTTATATAGGTAATAATTTCTGGAATAAAGGTAGAACTCAAGAGATAAAGGAAAGAGTTATTCACTTAGATAATAAGGATCTATAATGAAATATAATAAGATTAGAAAAATGGATATTTCTAACGGACCGGGAGTAAGAGTATCAATATTCTTTCAAGGATGTAGTTTTCACTGTAAAAATTGTTTTAATCCTGAGACATGGGATTTTGATAAAGGAATAGAGTTTACTGATGAAACTATAGATGAAATAATTAAAATTAGTGAAGCTGATTATATTACTGGTTTATCTATGTTGGGTGGAGAGCCTATGCATCCAAATAATATAAAAGGTACAATTAAACTTGCTAAAAGATTTAAGGAAACATATCCTAATAAAACCATTTGGGCTTGGAGTGGTTTCTTAATGGATAATATATGTGATAAAGAAATATTAAATTATTTAGATGTTTTAGTAGATGGACAATTTGTTGATGAACTTAGAAATCCTAAACTTGATTGGAGAGGATCATCTAATCAAAGAGTAATTGATGTTAAAAAGAGTTTAAAGAAAAAAGATATTGTTTTATATAAGGAGGTATAGGTATGAAGAAATTAAGAGGATTTGAAATTGCTAAAGGATGGGAAGATAAAGATATTAATCTTCCTGTTAGAAAAACTGCTCATTCAGCAGGATATGATGTAGAAGCTGCTGAAGACATTGTAATTCCTAAATTTAAAAAGGGAATTAAACCTACACTTATTCCTACAGGATTAAAGGCTTATTGCCAAGAAGATGAGTGTTACTTACTATTAAATAGAAGTAGTGGACCTAAGAAAGGATTTATACTTGCTAATAGTGTAGGACTAATTGATTCTGATTATTATTGTAATCCAGATAATGATGGACACTTTATGTTTGCTTATTTTAACTGTAGTGATCATGACATTGAAGTTAAAAAGGGTGATGTTATTGGACAAGTAGTATTTACTAAATACTTAATTGTTGATAATGATAACGCTACAGGAAAAAGAGAAGGCGGATTTGGTTCAACTGATAAGAAAAAGAAGTAAGATGTGTTTACATCTTGCTTTTCTTTATTTTACAAAGACTTTACTACAATATATATGTAAACTATACAAAAATAGTTTACTATTTTTATGTCAAATACCATTTCTTGTTATATAATTATGGTAAGAATAATAGGAGAAATGGGTAAGTGATGTTTATGAATATAATCTATATTATATTTATAGCTGTTCTAGTTGTTTCTTTTATAACTGGAGTACTTGTAACTAAGTTTGACAAGAATATTAGTAAACGAGTAGAACGTGTAAAAGAAGTAATTGAGAATACTATTTGTGGACAACTTAATAAGACTGCGCTTCAAGTACCTGATTTACCAGTAGTGGAAGAGTCAAGAACTCAGGCATTGGAAATATCTGGTCAGTATGATATTCAATCATCTAATGATGCCGTTGAATATTATGAAGTACCAATTCTTATTCCAATCCCAGATGATCAACAAATATGAAAAAGATAATTAATTTCTTTAAATATATTATTGATACTACTGGATTAGGTTTCTACTATATTTGCTTACTATTATCTAGAGGTTTCTTTTATTATTTTTATTTAATATTTTCATTCTTAAATAAACTATTCTTTGGTAAATTATTTAAGTTACCTAAAAAAGTATTTAGAAGTTTACAAAATAATGCAATGGCTTCTCTAACATTAATTATTGTATTTTGTTCTGCACTATTCTATAACTTATACATTTATGTATCTGATTCTGATACTGTATATGTTGCTGAACCTGTTCAAATAGCAGATAACTTAGTACAAGAAAAAGTAGTAGAAGAAGTTAAAGAAGAAAATGTTTCATTAAATTTATTTAGACAATATAGTTCTAGAAGTATATATGATATTAACTTAAATGAACTTAGAAATACAAATCCTGATACTGTATCTTGGATTACAGTTGATAGTACTAATATTAATTATCCAGTTGTTAAAACTGCTGATAATGATTTCTATTTAAGTCATGATTATAATAAGATGAATACTATCAATGGATGGATATTCATGGATTTTAGAAATAATCCTGATATGAGTGATAATAATACTATCTTCTATGGACATAATTTATTAAATAAAACTAGTTTTGGTAGTATATCTAATCTATTTACAGATAAATGGTATAACAATTCTAATCATAAGATTATGATTAAGAATGATTCTCAAATTTATACTTATGAAGTATTCTCTGTATACTATATAGATCCTGAGATATATTATCTTCAAACAAGTTTCTATGATGATACTACTTATATGGAATTTCTTAGCACTTTAAAAGGTAGAAGTTTATATAACTATGGTGTTCAATTAACTTCTAAAGATAAGATAATTACTTTATCAACATGTACTGATGATAATAAAGGTAGAAAAGTAGTTCATGCAAGATTAATACAATAAAAATATCCACAATTTCTGTGGATATTTTTTATTCTATATTAGATATTTTTATTATTTCATTCATATCATCATCTTTAGCGATGATGTTTTTATGTAGTTCATTACATTTATCACATTTATATACTATTTTATATGTATCTTTAAATTTTTCTATTTGTATTGGTTTTAATAATCCTTTACATGGATTTAATCTATCTCCTGGATTTATATCTACATGTTTTGAATATAAACAATAAGGGCAATGGTCCCTTGAAGAGTATCCTAAAGGTTTTACTTCTTTATTACAATTCTCACAGATAAATCCTTCATCAATTTCATTAAATCTTTTCATAATATCACCTTTTTTATTTATTATAACACTCTTACTTTTATAAAATAATTATTTTATGTTATAATTTTTATAGTTTGGAGTGAATATTATGGATTTAGAATTTAAAATTAATGATTTTGAAGGTCCATTAGATTTATTATTACACTTAATAAAAGAAGCTAAGATGGATATAATGAATATAGAAATAGAATCTATAACTGATCAATATCTTGCTTTTATAAATAAGAGTGAAAAAATGAATTTAGAAGTATCTTCAGAGTATTTAGTTTTAGCATCAGAGTTATTAGAAATTAAATCTAGAATGTTACTTCCAAGAGAAAAGATGGATGAAGTAGAAGAGGAAGATCCAAGAGAAGAATTAGTTAATAGATTATTAGAGTATCAAGCATATAAAGATATTACTAGTACTCTTCATGAAAAAGAATTATTAAGAAGAGAAATATATACTAAATCTCCTGAAAATATAAAGAATTATATTGATGAAAAGACTGAGATACATGCGGATGTTACATTAGATGATTTAATTAATGCATTTCAAAGATATTATCAAAGAAAACTTGATAGTAAACCATTAAATACTAAGGTTACTGTTAATGAGATAAGCGTTTCTTCTCGTAGAAGAGATATTAAAAAGATATTAAAGAGTAAGAAAAGAGTTTCATTCTTTGAATTATTTGAAGTTGCTACTAAAGAATATATTGTTGCAACATTTTTAGCTATACTAGAGATGGCAAAGAATGATGAATTAATAATTAAACAAGATAAGAATTTTGAAGATATAATATGTGAGGCGAAATAGTATGGATGAAAAGAAAGCAATACTAGAAGGATTACTTTTCGTTGTTGGTGAAGATGGACTTACTTTAGATCAAATAGAGGATGTTCTTGAATTAAACGAAGAAGAATCAAAGGAATTAGTAACTGAATTAAAAAAAGATTATGAAGATAAGAGTAGAGGTTTAAGAATAGATTTTTTAGGTAATAGATTTAAGATAACTACTAAATTTGAACATAAAGAATATTATCAAAAATTAATAGAGAATCCTGAAACTAATTTCTTAAGTCAAGCTGCTTTAGAGACTCTTGCAATTATAGCTTATAATGAACCAATTACTAGAGTACAAGTAGATGCTATTAGAGGAGTTGGTTCTGCATCTATAATTAGAAAACTTGTTGCTAAAGGATTTATTAAAGAAATGGGTAGAAGTGATATGCCAGGAAGACCAATACTTTATGAAACTACTCATGAATTTTTAGATTACTTTGGATTAAGTACTATTGAAGATTTACCTAAGATAGATGAAATCATAGAAGAGGCAGAAGAAGAGGAAGACTCTAATCCTGATCTTTACACATCTAAATACGTTGAAGAAAACAATGAATAACATTGTTTTTTTATTTTTCTTTTGATATAATTCTTGTAGTTGCTCCCATGGCGGAATTGGTAGACGCGGCAGACTCAAAATCTGCTTCTGTTAAAGGAGTTCCGGTTCAAGTCCGGATGGGAGCACCAATGCCGAAATAGCTCAATTGGTAGAGCAACTGACTTGTAATCAGTAGGTTCCGGGTTCAAGTCCTGGTTTCGGCACCATTATGAATTTAACTAACAGAATTGTTAGTTTTTTTGTTATTTAAGAAAGATTAATAAAGAAACTTATGATACTTTAAAAGACTTTATGAACACCTCTAAGAGAAAAAGACATAAATAATGTAAATATTTCCAAATGCTAAATATTAAAATATAATATTGTGTTATAATAATATATATAAAATAATTACTTTATGAGGAGGAGATATTAATGAAAATAGATGTGTTACAGGTTGAAAGTGAAGGAAAAAATGAATTTGAAATAAAATATAATGATACATTACAATATAAAGCAAAATTACCTTTTATTTCAATCAATGAGCCATTAAATTTAGAAAAACTTAGGAGTATTAAAATACTTGATGTAAATGAAAATGAAATATATACAACAGATTATAAATATATTGAAAATTTTAAAGAAGAATTTATTCCAATGAAATTTTTAATAACTGGTAGTCAAAAATTTAATCAATTGTTATTTACTTCGGATAAAAATATAATTAAAATTTATTATGAAGAAAAAGCAATATGGGATAATAGATATGTCATAGAAATAAATGATAAACAATATTTTTGTTATTCAATAGAAGATGGCTATATTAGACATTTTCCTATATATGATGGTGAGATACAAATTGGTGAAGCTCTAAAATCTAATATAGTTGTAGATGCCAAAGACGAATATTGTTGCTATTTGAAAGATGGTTATGAAAGTATTAGTGACGGAATTGTAGCATTATTATTGTATTTAGATAGAAGTGAATATAGTTCATCTTATTTAGTTAATAAATCATATAATTTATCAAAAAAATATTCATATAATAAAACAAATAAATATTATGATAAAGAATGGGTTAAAAATAATTTTGGAGATGAGTTTTATAAAAAAGTAGATGAGAATGTTAAATTAGTTAAAGAAAAGTTTAAACATCCATTAAAAACATTCGAAGAACAATTGAATTCTATGCCAGAAAAAAATAAAAAATTATTACAATTTGTTTTAATAGCACCATGGGCAATAATCTTTATAGTTTTATTAATTGTTTTAATAGGAATATTATTTTCTAGTTAAAAAAATATAAAAATTATTCATATTAATTATATTTTGTAGTATAATTTAATTAGTTAGTAAGTAAGTTATTACTACCTATCAATGTTTGTAAGAAAAGTTATTTGACTTCTTCTTCACAGGCACCATTATGAATTTAACTAACAGAAATGTTAGTTTTTTTTATTATTTAGTGTATAATTATTATGGAGGTAATTCTATGAAGAAAGACTTAGATGAAATATTAAAATATGATACTTTTAACTTTAATAGTTTTAATGTTAATTATAGTGAAGATACTATAACTTTATCTTTTGATTATGAAATAGTTGGACTAGAAAAGTTTAATCATGTTTTAGAATTACCATATACAAGTTCTAATATAAATAAAGAATATGTAGAAAAACTTGCTTTTAATATTGGAATGTTAGAGTTAGTTAATTATTGGAAAAGTACTATTTCTAAGAATGTTAATATTAAATGTGGAATGTTAGATGAAGAACAAATTAAATTCTTTAAAAAAGTATATTTCTATGGATTAGGAGAATTCTTTTATAGAAATGATATTACTAATGATATAGATAGTTTTATGAATATAAATTGTTCTGGTAAAGTTTATGATACTGATGTTAATTATTCTGGAGTTGGTAATTTAATTTGTATAGGTGGAGGAAAAGACTCTTGTGTTTCACTTGAATTATTAAAGAATGAAAAAGATAATTCATGTTTTATGATTAATCCTAGAACTGTTCATTTAGATTGCTGCAAAGCTGCTGGGATTGATTCTATCTTTGGAGTAAAAAGAGTAATTGATAAGAATCTTATAAAATTAAATGATGAAGGTTATTTAAATGGACATGTACCATTTAGTGCGATGATATCATTTGTATCTTTCTTAGTTGCTTATTTAAATAATAAAAAGAATATTATTCTATCTAATGAGAGTAGTGCTAATCAAGTAAATGTCTTAGGTACTAAGATTAATCATCAATATTCTAAATCTTATGAGTATGAATTAGATTTTCAAAATTATTCTAAGAAATATTTATGCAAAGATATAAATTATTTCTCATTACTTAGACCTTTAAGTGAATATCAAATAGGTATGTTATTCTCTAAAAAGTGTAGTAATTATTTTAAAGTATTTAAAAGCTGCAATTTAGGAAGTAAAGAAAATCCATGGATATGGTGCTGTAAGTGCCCTAAGTGTTTATTTGTTTTCTCATTACTTTCACCATATTTATATAAAGATCAATTATTAGATATATTTGGTACTGATATGTTTGATGATAGTAATAATTTACAAACATTTAAAGAATTATTAGGAAAAGAAAACGTAAAACCATTTGATTGTGTTGGTACTTTTGAAGAAATAAATTATGCTATAACTAAAACTATAAAGAATTATTCTTCAGAACTTCCATATTTATTAAAATATTATAAAGATAATTATTATGATGAAGATATTCTAAATATGGATTTAGAGCATTCATATAATCATGAACATAGTTTGGATGAATATTATGAAAACATTATTAAGGAAGTAATACTATGATAGATAAGATTGTTAATATTTTAAAAGATAAGAAACTTGCAATATTAGGTTTTGGTAGAGAAGGTAAGACTAGTTATCAATTTATTAGAAAATATTTACCTAATAGTAAGATTACTATTATTGATGAAGTTGATTATAGTAATGATGAGTTAGTTAAGAATGACTCTAATACTTCTTTTATATATGGAGATAATTATTTAGATAATTTAAATGATTATGATTTAATATTAAAGACTCCAGGAATATCATTATTTGGAATAGATGTTGATATGAATAAGATTACTTCTCAATTAGAATTATTATTAGAAGTACATAGAGATCATATGATTGGTATTACTGGTACTAAAGGTAAAAGTACAACTACAACTCTTGCTTATAGTATTTTAAATGAAAATGGAATTAAAAGTGTACTTGTAGGAAATATTGGTACTCCTGCATTTTCTATGATAGAGGAAGTTGATGATGATACATATTTTGTAGTAGAAATGTCATCTCATCAATTGGAAACATTAAATCATTCTCCACATATTGGAGTAATACTAAATTTATTCCAAGATCATTTAGATCATACTGGTAGTATTGAAGCATATCATAATGCTAAAATGAATATGTTTAGATATCAAGATAGTAATGATTATGCAATTTACTATAAAGATAATGAAACTTTAAATGATAGAGTAGGTAATTTAGATATTAAAAGTACTAAGATATCTGTAAGTACTAGTGATATTGCTGATATATATTTAAAAGATAATAATGTTTACTATAATGGTAATATTGTGTTTAATAAAGATTTAAAAAGAAATGTTTTGGGAGATCATAATTTTATAAATATAATGGTTTGTTTTGTAATAGGTAGATTATTTAATATTAGTGAGTCTGATATTTTAAAAACTATTTCTAATTTTAAACCATTACAATATAGAATGGAAAACTTAGGTGAATTTGAAGGTGTTTACTATTATGTAGATACTTTAGCAACTATACCAGAAGCTACTCTTGCGACTATTAGTGCAATAGAAAATATTGATACATTAATATTTGGAGGATTAGATAGAGGTATTTCATATGAGGGATTTGCTGATAAATTAATTAATAGTGGAATCAATAATTTTATATGTATGCCTAAGACTGGTTATGATATTGGTAAGGATTTACCTAAAGAAAAAACATATTTTGCAGAAGATTTAAAAACAGCTGTTGAGATTGCTAAAAAAGTTACAGCTAAAGGTAAAATATGTATTTTATCTCCAGCAGCAGCTTCTTATGAATACTTTAAGAATTATGCTGAAAAGGGAGATAAATATAGAGAATATATTTTTAATTAATATGTTATACTTAAAAAGAAAGAAGGTATGATGATGGAATTTGTAGAATTAACAGAAAAAGAGTTTGCTAATTACTCTAAAAAGAGTAAATATACAAGTTTCTTTCAAATGCCTGAATGGGCTGAAGTTAAAAAAGATAATGGATGGGGACACTACTATGTAGGATTAAAAGATAAAGATAAAGTAGTTGCTGCAACATTACTTTTACATAAAAGAATTAAATTCTTTAAGAATATGTTTTATGCTCCAAGAGGATTTTTATTAGATTATGATAATTTAGAAATACTTGAAGAGTTTGTTAAAGGTATTAAGAAATTTCTTAAAGATAAAAATGCTTTATTCTTAAAAATAAATCCATATGTTGATTATCAAGAAAGAACCGTTGATGGAGAAATTGTTCCTGATACTGAGAGAACTGATTTAATGAATAAATTAAAAGAATTAGGATTTGTTCATAATGGTTTTTATATAGATCAAGATAAGAAAACTGATTTAGAGCCAAGATGGATATCTGTTCTTGATATTAATGGTATGACAATGGATGAATTATATTCTAATATGAGAAAAAGCTGTAAATGGAGAATTAATAATTCAAGAAAGAATTCATTAAAAATAATTGAAGCTGATGAAGATAATTTATTTGAATTTAAGAATTTAATGAAACATACAGCTGAAAGAAGAGAATTTGTAGATAGACCATTATCATATTATTTAAATATGTTTAAGATTCTTAAGAAAAAGAATTTAGTTAAAGTATTATTAGTAGAAATTAATTTTAAAGAGTTACTTGATAATAGTAAAAATAGTTTAGATGAGAATTTAAAAAGACAAGATGAATTAAAAGAAAAAGGTAATAAAGAAAAGCAATTAAAAGAATTAGAACTTGAAAAAGAAAGACTTGATGAAAAGATTAAAGTACTTGAATCTACTATAGAAGAATATGGTGAAAAGAAGATAATTGCTGGTGGATGGTATATGTTATATGGAAGAGAAATTAATTATCTTTTTGGAGCTAGTTACAAGCAATTTATGAAATATAATTCACAATACTTATTACAATATGAAATGATTAGTTACGCTGTTGATAATAAATATGAAGCATTTAATTTCTATGGAATAGATGGTAACTTTAGTGAAGATTCTAAAGGATTTGGATTATTTGATTTTAAAAGAGGATTTAATGCTAAAGTACATGAATTAGTTGGTGAATTTGATTTGGTTATTGATAAAGGAAGATATAATCTATATAGATTTAGTTTTGCACTTTACAAAAAGATTAAGAAGTTATTTTCTTAATCTTTTTTTATTATGGTAAAATAATAATATAAGGTAGTTGATAATATGGATTCAATGAGAGAGTGTTCATCAATTGGTTTACTTAATGTTATTAGTGTATTTAAAAATACGATGACTATTATACAAATATTAGTACCAATAATATTACTAATATTTGCTGCTATTGGATTATTTAAATTAATGATGAATCCAGATGATAAGAAATTGAAAAAAGATATTATTAATAAGTTTATTGCAGCACTTATTGTTTTCTTTGTGCCTACTATTATTAATACTTTATTAAATATTTTAGGTACTAATACTAATCTTAGTACTTGTTGGACTTTATCTGATAATTATAGTATTACTAATAAAGCTACTTATAAAAGAATAAATGAAACTAGAAAGCCATCTACTATTCTTACTGATCCATCAGATTATGAAAAAGGAGAACCTAAATCAAGTGCTTGTGGAGAAAAAATAGCTAGACTTGCGGTTGAAGTTGCTGGTACTGCAACACCAGAACATTTTATTAAATCTCCTGATGGAAGAAACTATTGTGCTTTTAATAAGAGTAATGATCCAAGACTTTCTAGATATAATCAAATACACGATAGTAGAGTAAGTTGTAATCATGCATATGCTTCATGTACTCAAGCTGCTGCTACTGTAATAGATGCTGCTGCAGATCCTGAAATTAATTGGATGGGTCCAGCTGCTCAATGGTATTATTTAGAGCATTCTTCTAAATGGGAGGAAATTACTTTGGGTCCTGGTCAAAAATGGAGTGATGTACTACAACCTGGAGATGTTGGAGAAACAATGTGGGATAGTAGTTCGGGACATTCTTGGATATACGTTGGTAATGAACTAGTTAGAGAAAAATTTCCAAATTCAACAGGTAATCTTTATCAAGCAGGATATTCTTCATGTAAAAATCCACATATTGATGATGGAGGAAGTTTTGTTAATTCATCTAATACTAGTTATCATTACTTTAGATTTATTGGTGATTGCAGTGAAGCGGAAACTGCTAATGTAAAAGATGGTTATGGTGGACCAAAGGCTTATAACTGTTAAAGAATGACAAATATATTTCCAAAATAATTTTTTATGATATAATTGTTTTGAAGGTAGGAGATTATGAAGAAAATTTATATAGTTTTAACATACACAGGAACAGCTTTATCTAGAATAATAAAATTATATACAAAAAAAGAGTATTCTCATGTTTCAATATCTTTAGATAAGAAGTTAACTAAAATGTACAGCTTTGGTAGATTAAATCCATATAATCCTTTTATTGGTGGACTTGTTCAAGAAAGTCCTAAATTTGGAACATTTAAAAGGTTTAAAAATACAGAATCAAAGATTTTTTCTATTGATGTAACTGATTCAGAATATTATTTTATTAAAAAGACTATAAAGAATATGTATTCTAATAAAGAAAATTATACATTTAATGTTCTCGGATTAGCGGCTGTTCTAATAAACAAGAAAATAAGTAGAGAGAATAGTTTTTATTGTGCTGAATTTGTGAAATATGTTTTAGAAAGATCAAATCTTAATGTTGATCTTCCTAATATAGTTAAGCCAGAAGATTTTAGAAAGCTTGAAGGCTTATCAGAAATTTATACAGGAAAATTAAATCAATATAATATGTAATTTTTTGACAAATTATTTTATTTCTTATTGATTTATTTTTTTTTAATGCGTATAATTATTATAGACAAAATAGGAAAGGTGGCACAGTTGGTACAAATAATTAGGCAAGTGGTGATGGTATGAAAAATGGAGTAGGACAAAAAGCACAAGATATATATAAGAAAAAAATATTTAAAAGAATAGTTAAAATTATATTCTTGCTGCTACTGATAGTAATATCTATTATATATTTATTCCTATACATAGTTTTCCAAGGTGGAAGATTTACTGTTACACTTGATAAAAACCTGTCAAATAGAAAGAGCATATTCTTATCGGAGGATGGAAAATTCAAAGGTAAGACAAGAGAGTTATATGCAAATACCGTAGATAATATGGATAATATTTCTATTAAATGGTTGCCTGATAATTTAGATACTGAAGCTACTGGTGCTCATAATGGCGAAAATTATATAGCATATACATTCTATGTTATTAATGCTGGTAAAGAAACAGTCAATTATTGGTATGAAATTGATGTTGATGATACCATTAAAAACGTAGATGAAGCTATAAGAATTATGGTTATTAGAAATGGTGAAGAAGTTGTTTACGCTAAGAAGAGTGCAATCGATGGAAGCGCCGAAGAAGGTACTAAGAAGTTTGTATCTAAGACTATCGCTGTGTTAGAACAAAGAAAAAAATTAAAGGCTAATGCAAAAGATAGATTTACTGTTGTTGTCTGGATAGAGGGCGATGATCCTGAATGCACAAATGCTCTTTTAGGTGGAGAAATTAAAATGCATATGGACATCACTGAAGAGCATATAAAATAATAAAAGGAGAGAATAATTATGAAAAAAAGTCAATCTAAGAAAAATCGTAGAAGAAAAGGAATTCTTTTAGCTATAATTATGATTTTATTTACTGGTGTTGTTTTAACTGCTAGTACATATGCATGGTTCACTGCTAATAGAAGTGTTACTGTTGAATCAATCGATGTTAATGTTCAAGCTACTGAAGGTTTACAAATTTCAACAGATGCAACTGACTGGAAGGCAGTTATCACTAATGATGATATTACTGGTGCTACATGGACAGGAGTTACCAACCAATTACCAAAAGGAACAAATGTATTTGCAAGCCCAGTTTCAACTATTGGAGAAACTGATACAAATGGTTTAATGAAAATGTTTAAAGGAACAGTTGCTACTCCTGAAGGAGAATCAACAAATAAACTTACAGCTGTTAAATCAACTGAAACAAATGGTACTACAGGAGATTTCGTTGCATTTGATTTATTCTTCAGATCAACAAAAGCTCAACCAATTTATTTAACTGGAGCAAGTACTGTTTCATTAAAAGATGGTACATCAATTGATGGACTTCAAAATGCAGCTCGTGTAGCTTTCATTAATGAAGGTGGAGTTGAATATGGTTCAACTGCAACTGCAGCACAAGCTAAAAAAGAAGGAAATTTAGCATTAATTTGGGAACCAAATTTTGATGTACATACTGCTGCAGGTGTAGCAAATGCACATGATGCTTATAATATTAATACTACAACTACTGGTGGATCTAAATTAGCTTATGTAGGAGTTAAAGCTCCTATTACAACTGGTGTTGTTGTTAATAGTCAAGACACTGCATACTTCGGTAGTGTTACAACTACTGGAAGTCCTGCAAGTGGAATTCCATCAACTGCTTATATCAAAGTTACTGATTTAGTTGCTGGTATTACTAAAGTTAGAGTTTATATGTGGATTGAAGGACAAGATGTAGACTGTGAAGACCACGCTTCTGGAGGAAGTATTACTTACAACTTACAATTCAGTATCGACTCTAGAGCATCATAATATTAAGTAAGATTTAAAGTAAAAGCCTTCACACGAAGGCTTTTAATTCTAATGAGGTGTAATATGCAAGATAAGTTTATAGAAGAAATTAAAGGATTAAAAGATGGCGAATTAATCGAATTATACAATAGAATATGTGATCATATTAGTTATTTATCTGGATCTATTATTGAAGTAGTTGAAGAAGATACATCAGATGATATGGAAGATGAAAATCTAGAGGAAGATCTAGAAGAGGATGGTGGTGAAGATGATGGAGACGAATAGAATAGAAGAAATATCTGTATCCACTATAATGAATATTGATAGATCTCATATTGATGACTTTATCATGGAAACTGATGAAGGAACTAAAGTATATAAAGAAAAATTTAAAAAAGAAGCCATTTTAAAGAGAAACAAATATGTTAATGATCAATTAACTCTTTTTGGCGAATATAAAAATATAGTTCTTGAAGAGTTAAAAATTAGATTTGATAGATTAATGCCTAAAGATAAAACTGAAAGTTATGATGAAGAAAAAGCACAAGAAGATAAACTATTAGAATCTTTAATTTATAATACAAATTCATCTGTTAGTTTTAGATTAGGTCTTGCATATATAGTTGCTTCTATTACTGAAGAAACTACATTAGAAAAATTAAATGAATATATTGGTAATTTTATTGATAAGTTTAAATCATATGGTATAACTCTTGGAATTGATGATTTCAAATATACTATGTTTACTGAAAAATACATGAATTTCTATTTGACTGATTCTAGTCCAGAATCAATGAAATCAGTATTTGAAAGTTTATATTTTACTTGTCCAAATTTAAAATTACAATTAAAACTAAATTTAATTAATATTATTTCTAAGTATGAAAAGGAATTATCTTTATACTTAAATGGATTAATTAGTAATATTAATTCAACTGATGGTGATATCGTTGAGAAATATGTATCTTTTAGATATGCATTAGGTAACAAAATTGCTACTGATGAATTTTATAATGCTACTATGTTTTTACAAGAAACTAGAAAGATTGGAGACTATTTAGAAGATTCTGCAACTAGAAAGAAAAATTATGATAGTTTTGCTTTAAATGCTGACTATGATGATTTAGATCAAGTTGCTAAGAATAGTTTCAATTCTGCAATGATGGGATTATATCTTACATTAAATGAATTAAAGAAATACTATAAATATGAATTTATATTTAAAGATTTATTAAAGAGATATAAAGATAAAGATGCTGCTAAGACTAACTTTGCTCTTAAAAAGAAAGAATTAGAAAAAGCAGATAAAGATAGATTAGCAATCTTAAAAGAATATGAAAGAGCTAATGGAATTGGATTCCTTGCTAGAAAAGATGATGTTAAGATTAAGAATCTAGAACTTAAGATGAATGAACATATTAAGACTATTGATAAATTATATTTAGAATACTATGATTTAGAAATTACTAATAATCTAAATCAATTGAGTGAGTCTTCTACAATATTTGATATATTCTTAATTAGTTTAACTTCTTTTGAATTCTTAGTTAATCAATTTTCTGGTGAAGAGTTTTCTCAAAATACTCTTTATGAGAACGTTATTGAGTACTTAAGATTTATTTATAATCCAAATAATAGTGTATTAAGAAAGACAAACGCTTTAGTTGATTTTAATATTACTAATATTATTTCTGAGAAATATAAATTACTTGATTTAGTTCTTACTGAAGAAAGCATTAATAAAGATAATATTGATTCTACTTTAGATAGTGTTAGATATGTTAATTTAATACAAAATATCGAGAGATCGGCGATTAGTTTAAATGATATTAAAAATCTCTGTGAGATGAAGAAAATATTATCTTCAGAGGAAGAAGAAAAATAAAACTATTTTTTATAAAAAATAGTTTTTTTAATCTTTAAATATGGTATAATATAATGAGAAGAATAGATAGTTGGTGAGGCAAATGATGAACGACAAAATAAAGGCAATCGCTAAGATTGTTGCTTCTGTCTTATTGTCATTGCTAGTTATTCTTTGTGTATATACTTTTGTTATGACAGATATTCTTAAAAAAGACTATGTAAATGTCTTAGGATATTCTTATTTCGTAGTAGGATCTGGTAGTATGTCAGGTGCTATAGAAGTAAATGATATAGTATTTGTCAAATTGACAAAAGATGTAAAACCAAATGATATAGTTACTTATAAGAGTGTTGATGATATCATTGTTACACATCGATTAATTAGTATTGATAAGGATAAGTATATCCTTAAGGGGGACGCAAATAATGTAAGTGATGATCCAATTTTAAAGGATCAAATTATAGGAAAGGTTAATTTGGTGATTTCGCCTATGTTTATATTAAAGTGTATAGCGGTATTTCTAATTTTATTTATCTTTTTAGCACTTATTAATTTCGATGCAGTATTTAATAAATTTATTGCTAAAGATAAAAAAGATGAAAAGAAAAAGGAAACTCCTAAGGAAGAGAAAAAAGAAGTAAAAGTAGAAAAGAAAGTTGAAGAGGTTAAGAAGGAAGAAAAGACTCCAGAAAAACCAATCGCTGAAAAGATTGATACTTCAAGATTTATAGAAGTTCCAAAGGTTGTTTCAGATGAAATATTTGTAAGCCCTGAAAAGAGAAAAAATGAAGAACCAGTTACTGGATTAACTGTTACTATTTCATTAGATGAAATTGAGGACTTAAAGAGATTGCAAGAACAAGAAGAAGCAAGATTAAGTGATGCTGAAATTCTTGATGATATAGAATTCTTAGATAGAGATGAAAATGAAGACGATGATGACTTCGAGAGAGAAGTAGATCCTGAAAAAGATTTAATGGAATTAGTATTATCTATTCTTAAAACTAAAAATAAATCTATTAAAAAGAGTAGAATGAATGCTAAATGGATTAAAAAATTCCAATATATTTATAAATTAAATTTATTGTTATTAGACGGTAAAAAGAGAGAATTTGTTCAAAATGTAGAAAAACCTTCATTTAAAGAAATATATGATTATGATTTAGATGGAGCAGGATTAACAGATTATGTAAGATACAAAATATTTGATATGCCTGTACATGTTTACTTAAGAGTTCTTGCTTATACAATTCTATATAATGACGATGAGTTATTCGATGGAATCTTTAAGATATTTAAGTATAGAGTTTTACTTGATAAGAATTATCTATATGTCGATATTAAGAAGATGTCTAGTCATACAAAAGCTGGTATTAAGAGTTTAGTTAAATTCATGAAAAAGGTACCTGAAAGATATGATAAGAAAGAAGTCTTTGAATTAGATAAGATAGAAAGAATGATTAAGATTAAAAATTACTAGAAAGGACGTGAGAGCAGTGAAAAGATTAAGTAATAAAATTAAAATATTTATTACTAGTTTTGCTGCTCTTTTTGTAGTAGTCTTTTCTTTTTTATTGATAAATATTATTACGGGAAGAATTACTTTAGGAGAAGCAGATGCTTGGGATGGAGAGACTATCGCAACATCTTTTTCGTCTGGTAATGGAACAGAAGAAAACCCATATGTTATAAGTAGTCCTGAAGAATTTATGCTATTTAAGAATAGTGTTGAGGGATTAGATTATGAAGCTTATCAAGATAAATATTATGAATTAAATGCTGATTTGAATTTTGGTAATCATCAAATTTCAAGTATCGGTATAAAAGAAGAAGAAACTGAAAAAATATTTAAAGGTAATTTTAATGGTAATGGATATACTATTAGTAATTTAGATATTACAGGAAGTAATATTGATAATACTTTATATTACGGATTATTCTCAATTGTTGATAATGCATCTATTACTAATTTAAATATTAATAATTATGCAATTAATGTAGAAGAGACAAATGCTAAAGTAGTAGTTGGATCATTAATTGGTACAAGTAGAATTACTTTAGGAGAAGATCCTGAAAAGATTATGAGTAATTATAATAATATTTCTATTAATAGATTTAATATTAATTGTAATTCTCAAAATGAAGAAAGTTTAATTAGTGGATTAATTAGTAGTACTGATACTAATACTAAGATTAGTAATATTTATATTTCTGGTACTATTAATAATCAAGTTGGTACTGTTAATAAATTATTTAATAGTATGAAAGGTTCTCTTGAAAATGTATTTTATTCAATAGATGGAGATTACAACTTATTTGGAGAAGAAGAAGTTGATTCAACTGATATTTATGACCTTAATGGTGAAATAGGTAATGACTTTGTACTTAATACATTAAATGATAATTCTAATGATCCATTATATGTATGGCTATTTGATGATCATTTCTATTTAGATAGAAAAGAAGATAAAACAACTACTGAAGTTACTGAAGACAATACAAGTTTTGAATTTATTCCTGATTTTGTAATCATGGATATTAGTGAACATTCTAGTGGAGTAGATGGAAACTCAATTCATATTAATGATTTAACAATGGATCTTAATTATTACTATGGACTTAATTATACTTATAAAACAGATAATACCATTCCGACCGGAGATAATTACAATCATTATGGTACTAATAACCTTGCGAAGGTTTATATTAGATATAGTGGAGAAGATTATCTTGATAGTAGTTTAGTTGGTAATGTTAGTAATACTGAACAATATAGTGATATTTATTACTATAAATATTATCCTATTGTTAATGGTAAAATTACTATTGAATTAATTGATAATCCATGGTCTGATAGACCTAATAATAAAGTATTTAATGGTTGGATTATTAATGATCAAAATGCAACTATTACTTTAGATGCTGATAGATATGTTAGAGTTTTAACAATTCCTGCTAATGGTACTGGTCCATATAGTATTGAACTTAAATCTCATTGGATTGATGGTACTGTTGTTAGTGCAAATAACGCTACACTTGATAGTGTTGATTCTGCAGGTATGAAAAAATTGCCAAGCGTTACTGAACGTCAATATGATGATGTTAGTCAATATTATATAGAAGCAACTATAAATGATGGAGAGCCTTATCCACCTTCTGCAGTTGATGATTCTAATACACCTTTGACTGGTAACTGTGTTGGAGCATGGTATAACCCTACTTGTAGTTTCTATATGCATCCAACAAGTGGTGAATATGTTCCTGGAACAACATACTATCAATACGAAAGAAGACGTTTTAGAACAGTAAATGTTGGTTATACAACTATTACAGTTCCTAAATTAAGTGCTACTGATCAAACTGCAGGATATTATAGACAATTTAATGTTCCTAGAAATCAATCTAGAGATGGTTATGTTGATAATTTAGGTAATCCATTAAGTGGAAATTGTAATACTAATGGTGGATGTACAGTTTATAAATATATGCAATTTTATGATGAATTAGGAAATATTAATTATGGTGGAACTGATGACTATTATTATTTAGTTACTCGTGATACAAATATTTATTATAACAATGAGGATTCTTATTTAGAGGCTTATTCTAAACCAGTTACAATTACTGGATTAAATAATGGTAATACTAGTATTAATGATTTATATATTGGTAATGGTGGAGTTGGTTTATCATCTGATGTTAGAATTGAATATGTTAGAATGTCATCTTCATATTCTACTACTGATTCATTAACTGGAAGAGGTTATGGTATTGCTAGTAGATATCATAATTTAAAAATAGGTAGAGGACTTGTAATTCCTTCTAATGACCGTTATGGTAGAGAAATACATTCAGCTGTTTCTGTAATTGGTGGAGATGCTAGTAATGTTGCAACTGGTTCATCTTCTAGTCCTGAAAAATATCAAATAATTATCGAATCCGGTAGATATAGAAATACTTCTTCTGTATCTTATGGAACTAGTACTTCATATGATATTTATGTAAATAGCGAGGTAATTTACGGAAGCGATATTGATAGAGTATTAGGTAATGATGATGATTTGGAAATTCAATATTCTACTGCATGTTCATGGGGTGGAAAATTAAGTGCCGGAAGTGCTGATAATACTTTATGTAGAACAATAGTTAAGACTGGACAATTTGGAACAAGTGAATATGACTATGCTGCTGGTATTTATGTTGGTGGTAGAGCATATGGTTCTATGGTTGGTATTAGAGATGTAATTGTTGAAGGCGGTTGGATTTATAACTTAATCGGTGGACCTACTGATAATCGTGGAAATGGTACTGATCCAAATAGAAATAAGAATCAAGTTATCATGAATATTAAAGGTGGAGAGATTGATATGGTGTTTGGTGGTGCTGGACGTAGTACTACAAGTGGAAACCGTATCATTAATATGACTGGTGGAACAGTTAATTATAGTGTTTTCGGTGGATCTAATGGTTATACTGGAAATGACTCAAATGATTCAAATAGAGGTGTCCTTGACGGAGATACTTTCGTATATATCGGAGGAAATGCTATTGTAGGAACTGATGGACCACCTGATACTTTATATGGTGCTGAAAGAGGTTCTGTATTTGGTATTGGAAATGGTAATGCCAATTATTCAAAGATTGGTTCTGCAAGAAACTCTAATGTTTTAATTGATGGAAGTGCAACAATTAAGAATAATGTATATGGTGGTGGAAACTTTGGTGCAGTTGCTGCTACATTAACTAGTGGAACTACTAATACAAAAATTAAGATTCAAGGTGGAACAATTTCAGGAGCTGTCTATGGTGGTGGAAATAATAATGGTAGTGGTACTACAAATGTTACTTCTACAATTAATATTGAAATGACTGGTGGACAAGCTGCTAATATATATGGTGGTTCTAGAACTAAGGGAACAATTTATGGTGGAAGTACTGTTAACGTTGTAAGTGGAACTGTAACTGACTCTGTCTATGGTGGTGGAGAAGGTGGATATCAAAATAATAATAATCCAGGTACTTATGTTAGAGATACTGTAAGTGTTACTGTTGGTAATGGAACTACAACTCCAAGCATTGGTGGCAATGTTTATGGAGGAAGTGCATATGGTACTGTTAATGCGATAAATCAAAATACAAATACAACTACAGCAAAAACAAATGTTACCGTAAATAGTGGTACTATTACAGGTAGTGTATTTGGTGGAGGTAAAGGATCTAGTACATATACTCCAAGAGTTGTTGGTGATGTTACTGTTAATATTAATGATGGTAACATTGGCAATGTCTATGGAGGATGTGATGCGGCTGGTTCTCCTTCACAGGGTGATATTGTTTACTTAAATGGTGGTACTGTTGGAAATGCTTTTGGTGGAGGAAATGCCACTGGTCAGACAACAACAGATATCAGACTAATTGGAACTACTGTTACAGGTAATTTATATGGTGGTTCAAATCAAGCTGGTAATATTACTACTACAAATGTTAGTGTAACTGGTGGTAGTGCTGCTAATGTATTTGGTGGTAATAACTTAGGTGGATATACTACAACAACTAATGTTACTTATTCAGCTGGTACAATTTCAACTGCTGTTTATGGTGGAGGTAATCAAGCTGATTCTAATAATACTAATGTAAATATTCAATCTGGAAATTTAACTTCTGTATATGGTGGTGGTTACTCAGCTGGTGTTGATACTGCTACTCATGTTAATGTTACTTCTGGAGTTATTACTAACATATTTGGTGGAAGTAATACAAATGGTAGTGTAGGTACTACAAACGTTAATATAACTACTGCTGAAAGTGGATTTGTATATGGTGGTAACAACTTAGGTGGAACAACTTCTGCTACTAATGTTGATATAAATGCTGGAACAATAATGTATGTTTATGGTGGTGGAAACCGTGTTGGAGCGGGGACTACAACTGTTGATATAGATGGAGGAACATATCAATCTATATATGGTGGTTCAAACCAAGCTGGAAATGTTACTACAAGTAATGTAAGAATTGGAGTAAATGGTTCAAATATTACTTCTACTGAAGTATATGGTGGTAACAATGCCGGTGGTGTTACATCTAATGCAAATGTTACTGTTAATAGCGGAAACTTCACTACAATTTATGGTGGAGGAAATGAAGCAGTAACTGGTGCAACAAATGTTATTGTTAATACTGCAACAGTTGGAGATATTTACGGTGGTGGTAATGCTGCCGGAATTAATAACAGTACTTCACTAGATATAAATGGAACAACAGTTTCTAATAATATCTATGGTGGAGGAAATGAAGGAGTTGTAGAAGGAGATACAGTTGTTTATGTTACAAATGCTACTATAGGTAAAAATGCCTATGCAGGTGGTAATGGTAGTACAGCTGTAGTATATGGAGATTCTACAATTACTATTGACGGAACTACTACGGTTGGTACTGCTTCATCAGAAGCGCCAAATGCCGGATGTGTATTTGGTTCAGGAAATGCTGCAAGTACTGGTCGTGATACTGTAGGAGGTTCAAAAGCAACAGTTAATATCGTTGGTGGAACAATTTACGGAAACGTATATGGTGGACCAAAGATGGCAATTGTTTATGGAACTACTGAAACAAATATTGGTACTCAAGCAGTTAATGATAGTAGTTTAACTGAAGGCAATTTATATATTCGTGGAACTGTCTTTGGTGGAGGTGAATCCAATGCTTCTGGTAGTGAAGTATATGACTGGAACTTCATCTCAGTTACTGAAGGAATTAATGTAAATATTAATGGTGATGGTTATAGCAATCATAATCATACTTTCAAATTAAATGGAAGTATATTTGGTTCAGGTAATGCATCAAGTTCATCAGGACCATCTAATATCTATATAAAGAAATTAGGTACTAGAACAAGTCCTAACCAAAATATTTCTATTCAAAGAGCAACAAACTTAGTAATAGATGAATCTGTTATTGAGTTGTTTGGTGCTAAAGACAGAACAAATGAATATTCAGATATAGAATACTCATTCAACATGATTGATAAATTAACAATTAAAAATAATACAGTTTTATTATTACAACACAATGCGAACTTACTAAAGGAATTTTATAGTGGAGTAGATGTTGGTGGTAACTTAGTACCAGCTGCTGCTACTGTAGATGAAGAAACTGGAGCAGTTCAAAGAAATGTTGATAATAGACTTTATATGATTCCTGATCAAAACTTGAATGTAACTATTACTCAAGATGCTACTGCATATGGTAAGGTTACTGGAATGACATTCTTTGGAATGTATAAACATGAAGGCTCAACTTATGATTATGGAGTTTATGCTGATAACTTAAGTGCTGGAGATAATGCTAGTGCTAGTATGGCTATCATTGGTGGTAGTTATGTCTTAGGATTACATAGTGTTGGTCATAATATTAAAGTAGATGGATTCTATTCTAACTACTTAAGTAATGACTTTACTGAAGTAGAAACTAGATATATTGATCCTACTAAAATCGGTGATACTGGTTATAGATGGGTTATTGGTTTATCAGCAATTAACTATAATGTTAATATTACAGCAACTAAGTATTCATCATTTGGTACTTATACATTACAAATGATAGACTTTGCTGATGGTAATACAATATTTGATGTTTTAGGAGTTAATGCTTCTGGACTTGAACCAGATGTTTCATTAGTTGACTCTAATAATGTTCCAAAGATTGCTGCTACTGAAAATGATGCTAATACAATATTTGGTCTATCAGTTAAGAGTGAAACTCAAGAGTGGACTGATTATAATACAACTAAGATTTTAAGTGCTGGTGGAGGAGACTCTACGGGTGATCATCAATATGTTACCGATAGTAAAAAGGTTGCTCCGTCTTTGATGTTCTACTTGTATCATGCAAAGAATATTTCAAGAACTACGGAAGTTGGAACTGTTGTTATTATGATGCAATCTGCAGTACCAACAAGTGCAATTGATTATAGAATTCAATTAGTTACAATAACTGTTAATATTGATGCAAGACTTTATACAGATGCTGATGCATATGATGCTGCTATTACATATGATAAGAGATATGAAATGCCTTCATCAACTTCAGTTAATATTACAAATAAGAGTCAGTTTACAGCATATTTCTCAATGATTACAGACTCTGAATTTAAAGATGTATATGGAGAAAATAATACTAACTATCATGCTTTAGTTACTAATAATCCATTACCAGTTGGTACAATGATTACAATGTTAGAGTATGATGCTAATAGTGTTAGACCAAACTATTATTACTATAAAATTTCGCAAGCCGATTATGATGCTGCAGTTATTGAGTTTAATGCTGATAACCAGTGTTCATATCGATTGAGTAATTTCATTGTTATGGATAGTACAAGTACAACGAATACTTATGATGATGCCACGGCTAATTTAAGGTATTATCCGACAGGAGCAGATTTTGCATATGAAGAGTTTCTGTTCATCTTTGATTTTAAAGAGACTAATGTCACGGGACAACATTTAAATAATACAGTTCTGTTTGAGATACGTGATGAAGATGATTTCAATGTAATGAATGTCTTGGGTATTAGACAGCCATTAATGACATACAATAAGTATGATAATTCTAATGCATTACTTACTCAAACTATTACTGATAATAATAATTACTTATATTATAATATTCCTGAAAATATTACTTATAAGACTACAATTAATTATAATGTTACTGATAACTTACAATCAGTTATCGATACAAACTATGAGTCAAGTAATATGGGATTAAATGTTGCTTTCTACAATGAAGCTGGTGATGAAATAGTCAGTTCAAGTTTACTTTCTGGTACGTCTATTTCAATAGATGGAGTTAAACACTTCGCTGATAGTGATGGTGTATTTAGAATAAAACTTGCTGGTAAAGTTTCTAACCTTTCTAAGATAGTAAGTATCGTTGCTGATAAAGGTTTACCTACAGGTAATTATTTACTTAGATTTACTTTATTCGCATCATCTGATGGTCTTCATAATTCGGATGTAGATGGTGCTGATGTAGTAGAATATTTAGTTACTGTAGTTAACTCAGATAATTCAATTGTTGTAGAAGTTGCTGACGAAGAAAAAGTAGTTGATGGTGAAACATCACTTAATATGAAAGATTTAGGTACTAATACTTATACTGTTACTTATACTAGTGATTTAAATAATCCAAATTTAAGATTAGAAGTATTAAAGAGAGATATTACTGATATTGATTCTGTTACTTATTCTCCTGTTCCATTCAGTAATTTATTTACTAATAATTTAACTGCAGTAAATGCTACTGAATATGAACTTGATATGGATAATTTAAATACTAAGGATTTTGAGTTTACTTTAAAGAATAATTTAACTTCTGGTACTTATAGATTGGTATTTAAACTATATGATAACGATCAATTAATTGATGATGATGTTAAATATGTTATCGTTAAGAAGAAAGTATCGGAATAATTTGAATTTATAAAGTAGATATGTTAATATTAGGATGGTGATAAGTATGAAAAGTGTTTTGGGTTGGATATGGAGAGTAGTTGAAGTTCTAATAATTGTATATGTTATAGTTATTACTTCATTTATCTTATCTAGAAATAAGTATAATTATACTCAATTTGGTGATTATACATTAGTTAATATAGATCTATTAGCTGAGAAGAATATTAAAGGAGTAAAGAGTGGAGACTTACTTATCGTTAAGAATACTAATGATATAGATAAGGGAGACGTTATTTACTATTATGCAGTTAGAGAAGATAGTTATATCGTTAAAAGTAATCCAATTCTTGAAGTAAAATCTGATAGTTATAATAGTTTATATACAGTAAGTGATGGAGATAATAATACTATTGCTAGTGCAAGAGTATTAGGTAAGTATGCTTCAGTTCATCATAAATGGGGAAGTGTCCTATCAGTTCTTGAATCTAAATTTGGATTCTTGTTCTTAGTACTTTTACCAATTATGGTAGTATTCATATACCAAATTTATGAATTTGTCTTAATCCTTAAAGAGAATCCTTTACGTGAAGAAGAACAAGAAGAAGATGAAAAAAAAGATACTGAAAAAAAGGATAAAGATAAAGAAATAGAAATTCTATAATAATATAAAAAAGATTATGTAAAAATAATCTTTTTTTATGTTATAATTGATAATATAGGAGAGTATATGAAAAAAAGTAAATTTTTAAGTTTCAAACACATATATTTGTTTATTTTACTTCTTTGTTTAGCGTATATAGGCTCTAAATTTACTTTTAGTTTATATGAGTCTTATGCTAATACTGATATTAATGGTGATATCAGTGATATTAAACTTAAAATAAACAATGTAAATATAGTTAATAATACTGGTGATATTAGTGATGTTGTTGTTACTGATATTACATGGACTGCTGTTAGTCATACAAGAGCTGGAAAGATTTCTCCGGGAGCTTCTGGTACTTTTAATTTGAGACTTGATCCATATGGTAGTCAAGTTGCTATTATATATAAATTTACTTTTGTTGATAAAACTATAGATCCTGATAAGATTCTTACATTTACTAATATTACTGCAAGTAATGGTACTGTTATTAGAACAGGTATTAATGAATACTCTGGAATTATTAGTTTAAATGATATTAATAATGGACAGACTATTGCTCTTAATATAGATTTTGAATATGTAGATGAAGAAGATATGGAACCATTTACTGAAGATAGTGAAAATCTAGATGATTTCTTTACTATTAATTTTGATGCTAAACAATATAATGGAGAGGCTTTAGTACCATATACTGGATAGGTGATTATATGAATAATGTTATTAATAAATTATTTGGTAATTATGCAGAAGAAAAAAAGAAGTTTCTTCTTTTTGCGTTTTTATTATTAGCATTATTATTCTTATCATTTTATTTACTTAGAGCAGCTTATGCTAGATATCAAGTAGATGCTAAAATCAATGCTGATATTGATAGAGCTTTATATATAATTGGTGAAGAAAAACTTAGTTTTAATATAGAAACTGATGGTATTGTTCCATCTAACACACCATATACTTATAGATTTAGTGTGTCTAACTTTAATGAGACTAATATGAGTGATGTTGATATTAATTATTCTATTAATATTAGAACAACTACTAATTTACCAATTACTTTATCTTTATATAGAAATCAGTTACCTGAATCAGGTACTAATATATTTAGTAGTCCTGTTACTAAGAGAGATGCTGATGGAGCATGGTATAGAATTTATAAGACTAATAGTACTTATGACTTTTATTATGCTACTAGAAAGACTGATGTTTATACTTTAGTTATTAATTTCCCATTAGTTTATGCTAATGATACTACATATGCTAATTATTTAGAAAGTATTGAAGTAAACATAGAATCTAAACAAATAGTATAGGAGGATTATATGCATTTTATAAGAAAACATAGAAAAATTAGTATAATTGTTCTTCTAATATTAATTATATTTTTAGGAGTAGGATTAGTTTTCTCTAGATATGTTTTAAATCTTGTTAATAACTATATCTTAGAGACTAAGGGATTCTATTTTAATAGTACGGTTCTTAATGTTAATGATAAGGGTTATTCTATTAGTAACTGGAATGGAGTAGACTCTTATACTTTAACAATAGACCTTAATAATAGAAAGAGTGAATCAAGATATACAAAGGCTGATATTAATTATAATATTTATGCTAATTGTCCTAATACAGTTACATGTGTATTAAGTAAGACAGAGAGTGTTCTTTATGAGAATGATCATACTGATAGTTATCAATTAATTGTTACTCCAGTTAGTCCATTTGGTTCTGGAGATGAAGTTACTATAAATACTTATGTTGAATCTACTTCTCCATATAAAAAGAGACTAAGTGCTACTTATAAAATTGGAGTTGAAAAGAGTAAATTCTCATATGAAATAGTAGATGCTCCATATGAAAAATATTTAAAATTAAATCTTACTAATGCAATTACATATTATGAAGTAGAAACTGCATTTGGAAGTTATAGTGTTGGAGATGTTATTAAAATAGAGGATTATGCTACTTTAACTCCAGCTGAACAAGCTAATTGTTATTCAGCAATTGTTACTTTAACATTTGATCCAACTGTTGTATTCCTTGATATGACTGATGATGATTATTTACATAGATTAAGTACTAATTATCAGGAACAGACAATTAATGGATTTAATTATGTTAAAAAGTTCTCGTTTAAAGTAAATGCTACTTCGACGAGTACAATTATGTTTTATAAGAATGATATAACGGCAAATTATACATATCCGATTGTTAATAATTCGTCTATCATTCAAGTTGATGTAAACACCGTAAGTTAATAGATAGATATCATTATTATTATGATATAATTTAAAAGAATAGAATAGGAAGGTGAGATAATGGACAATTTAATAAATGTATATATGAATTATAAAGTTAATCACCTAACTAAGTGTGGTATTCTTATTTATGGTCGAGATAGTAGATTCATTAGAAAAGTTTTTTCTGGATATATAAGAACTTATATTGATAACTACTATTATGAAACATTTAATACTATTGAGGATAATAAGTTTACTTTAGATAATCTTTATAGAGAATTTACTGGTATTAGAACAGATATGAAAATGGAATATAAAGATAGAGAGATTCTTGATAGTAATATTGAGTTTTATGATAATAATAAGACTATTGATGAATTAAGAGATATTACATATGACTTAGTTCAACTTGATATGATTAAATTTGATAATAAAGAAGAAATACCTGATAAAGTAAAGAATTATTTAAATACTACTAGATGGATAAAACCATTATTAACTACTGAGATAATTAATAAATTAATTAGTTATACTATTGAAGATTATAATAATGGACAAAAGTTATTTGATACTACTGAGTCTAGTTTTGAATTAAAAGTTAGAAAATTTAGAGATAATAAGAATTATAATTATTATGAAATAATTCCTAAGATAGATGCTTTAAAGAATTATAGAAGAACTTTAGTTAGTAAAGTTTATAAGAATGAAGAATTTGATGAGAAGAAATTCTATTGTATTATGCAGAAGATGTCATTATTTATACTTGATTCTATTATTAATAGAAAGAGTATTGATATGATGTTTGTTGAAATAAAAGATTCATTTGTTTGGAGAGGTCAATTAATAAATAGAGTTCTTCAACTAATGGATAATCCATTAATTAGAAAATATGTAGTATTTGGTATTACATATAATAATTATAAGAATCATGAAGATGCTTTCTATGAAGATTATAATTTTGCATGTATACAAGATTTTACTCATATTAATGATATATATGCTAAAACTGAGACTATTTATAAAGAAGGATTTTTCAATTATTTAATAGTTAAAGATTGTAGATATACTGATTTAGATTATTTCACTACTTATGAAGCAGATGGAATGGAAGTATTAGTTTTTGAGGAGGATTAGAAATGAGTACATATATTAGATTTTTATTTGAATTTATGTCTGTTTTCTTTTCTGGAGTTGGTTTAATATTTGGAGGAATAATTAAGGGGATTGCTCAAATGTTTAATATAAGCCAATACTTATCTGTAATAGATTTTTATAGAAAAGATTTCGGTGGACTTGAATGGTTACTAGTAGTACTTGCAGTTATTATTATGATTGTAATATTAGGATTAATTGTTATGATCGTAGGATTTGCATTCAAGAGATATTTCAAATTTAGAAAAACATTAGTAGAACAAGAATCTATGTTAGAAGAGATTGGTTCATTGAATAGACAAGTTGCTACTTTAGTACAAGAAAAAGAACAAATTCTTGCTATGAAAGTATCACAACTTGGATTAAAACCGGGAGAAAGTGCTACTACAAGTACTGGTTCTTCTTCAAGTGTTGGAGAAGCTTCTACAACTGAGGAGGATACTAATGAAGATAATCCAGAAGATGTTAATATGGATAATATTAGATTCTCTAAACTACATGCAATTGACTTAGAGTTTAAAGATTATAAGATTCAAAATTATAATAATACATTTACTCTTCAAGAATTAGTAGAATTATTTAGAAACTTTGCTGCTTCTAAATTAAGACTTTACTATACTACTGAAATGATTAGATTATTTATATCTGGTTTAAGTGCTACAAAGTTAGTTATACTTCAAGGTATTTCTGGTACTGGTAAAACTTCCTTAGCATATGCTTGGGGTAAATTTATCAAAAATGATGCCATTATCGCATCCGTTCAACCATCTTGGCGTGACCGTACCGAGTTATTTGGATACTTCAACGAATTCACAAAGAAATTCAATGAAACAGATGTTTTAAAAGGAATGTACTTAGCTGGTTATACCGATGATGTTTATGTAACCGTACTAGATGAAATGAACATCGCCCGTGTTGAGTATTACTTTGCAGAAATGTTATCTATTTTGGAGATGCCTTCTCGTGATGAATGGATTATCGAGTTAGTTCCAAGTGCTTGGGATACTGACCCTAAAATGTTAAATAATGGTAAATTAAAGATTCCTGGAAATATGTGGTACATTGGTACAATCAATAACGATGACTCTACATTCGCTGTTACTGATAAAGTGTACGACCGTGCTATGCCAATAGATATCAATGATAAAGGACAAGTATTTGAACCTGTAGATACAGAAGCTATGAATATTAATAATAGTTATCTAGAAGGATTATTTGCAGAAGCTAAAAAGAACCATCCTTTATCAAGTGAGATGGAACAAAAGATTGAGGAAATGGACGATTATGTAATTAAACATTTCCGTATTGCTTTCGGTAACCGTATCGTTAAGCAAATGAAAGACTTTGTCGCTACATATATTGAATGTGGTGGAGCTGAAGTTGATGGAGTTGACTATTATATAGCTCGTAAAATCTTACGTAAGTTTGAACAATTAAACTTAGCTTATATTAGAGATGAAATTGATCCTTATATTGAATTCTTAGATAAGACATTTGGTAAAGATCATTTCAATGAATGTAAAGATTATTTAAATAGACTTAAGAAAATGGTTTAATGACTAGAGGTGATTAGATGGATATAGAAGTTTTAGATTCTGAAGAAGAAAAACTTCAAGATGAAGAAGAACAAATGGATCCAACTGATAAATTCCTTAATAATTTAAGTTCTACATTATTCGTAAAAAGGGATTACGATATGAAAGAATTTAATTATGAATGGGTTGATAAATTAGAAGATACTATTCCATATATAGATAATATTCTTCGTAACCCTAAGAGATTTATCATTAATGATGAAGAGATTGTTAAAGTTGAGTTAGCTAAAAGAGTAACTGTTGAATCTGTTATCCATCTATCTCAACATACCAATCTTATTCAAAAGATTGAGGATAATGGAGATGTTAAACCTTCTAAAATCTTAAATATTAATCGTGAAGAAAGTATGGATACTTATGAAAATAGATTTATCTTTACTTTGATTAATAATGCTAGACAATTTTTTGAAGATAGAATTAGTGCTACTGCAGGTAATTCATATTGTATAGATAAAAATATAATGAGATATGAAGCTATTACTAAAGTAGATGCTGATGATTTAAAAATATCTATAGACTTAAGTGATATTTCTAAAATATTTAAAGAAACTGGTGGAGAAAGAAATCATATAAGTTTAAAAGATAGACTTTATAAAATTAAAGTTCAATTAGATGGGTTTACAGGTACTGAGTTATGGCAAACTCTTAATAGATTACATGTATCTCCAGTAAGAAGTCCAATTAGAAAAACTAACGTTATCTTAAAGAACCCTAACTTTAGAAAAGCTGAGGAATTATGGAATTATATTCAAAGTTTTGAAAGTAAGGATAAAAAAGAAAAAGATAAAAGAGATTATTATGATAGAGGTATTTTAAAGAATGAATATGATCAAGCTTTCTTAATGGCCTTTATTGCTAATAAGAATTTAATTGCAGCTAGTCAGGATGCTAGTGAAACAGTTATCGTTAATCAAATGATGAAAAGATTAATAGATAACTTATTAGATTCATCTGAAGAGTTAGATGAAGATAAGATTGAAACATTATTTAGTAAACAATTAAAAACAATTAAAGAGAAGAATGAAAAGAGATCAAATAGTATATTCAAGATTATTGATAGAAACTTAGATAAAGAATTAAATAATTACTATGATATTATTAGTGTATTAGGAAAAGAGGCATAAGATGAAAAAACTTTTAGATAACAAAATATTTAGAATTGTTTTTGGCATTGTTAAAGTATTATTCTTTATACTAATATGTTTATATTTAGCATTTATTATAATTCAAAATGTTTCAGGAAATAGAAGTGTATTTGGATATAGAATGTTTGATATTGCTTCTAGTTCAATGAGTGGTGTTTATGAAGTACATGATGTTATCTTAGTAAAAGATTTTGATACTAACAAATTAAAAGTAGGGGATGACATTGTATATAATGGTGAAAGAGCTGGTTTAGATGGTAAACTTGTAACCCACAGAATTGTCAAAATAGAAGAAAATGAAAAAGATGGTGGAAGATTATTTACTACTAAAGGTGTTAAGAATGATATAGAAGACCCTGCTATTTATGATGATCAAGTATTAGGAAAGGTAGTTGGAATTGTTCCGGTTATTTCTCCTGTAAATCATATTGTTAAGAGTCAAGTTGGTTTCTTTGTATGTGTATTCTGTCCAATAGTAATAATTATTTCTTTAGAAGTTTTCGCAACTCTAACAGAAATGAAAGAAGAAAAATTAGAAATTGTTACTGAAGAGAAAAAAGAAGAAGATAAAGAAAAAGAAGAAGTAGAAGAAACAGAAATATTAGAAGAAACAGAACCAGAACAAGAAGAAGAAAAAACATATGAAGATGATTCATATGAGGAAGAAGAATTAAAAGTAGATAAATTTAGAATCAGTGATTCTGATGAAGACGAAGATGAATATGAATAAATAGTAGTTTAATAGTAGAAAGGAGGTATAAGTATGAATCAAGATGAAATTAAAGAAAAGCGTAAAAGAAGACGTAGAAAATTAATTTTTCCTTTACTTTTCATATTGTTTACTTTAAGTATTAATGCTTATGCTTGGTTCGCATTTATATCTCAAGCTACATTAAATGTTGATATGAGTGTTGCAAGCTGGGATGTAGATTTTACTGAAAATGATGTTGTTACTAATTCAGTTAATGTTGCAATTACTGATATGATGCCTGGTATGTTAGATTATAATCATACTGTACAAATTAATAATAATGGTGAAGTTAAGGCAGATGTTGATTATTGGTTAACTGAAATGAAGGTTTTAGGTAATACTATAAATGTTACTAATTCTGATCAAGTTCTTACTAATTTTAGAACTAAATATCCATTTGTATTATCAATAACTACATCATCTGATACTATTAATCCTAATAGTAGTGCTAATTTTAATATTAATTTATCATGGGAATATGAGAATACTTCTAAATATTATCAATTAGATAGTTTATATACTTATAATCCTGCATATCAATATTTTACAAAGAGTGGTTCTACTTATACAGAAGCTACTGTTACAGAGGATTCTTATCCTACAATGAGAGATAATTTATATTTATATAAAGATGATGCAGATACTTACTTTGGAGAAGCATGTGGAAAGTATGAAAATGATACTGATCTTCCATGTATAGAAATGAAATTCAAAGTAGTAGTTCAACAATCAAGTACACAATAAAAAAACAGTTAATTAACTGTTTTTTTGTTTAAACTTAATTGTTAAATTAATCTTAGTAGCATCATTATCTAATTGATAAGATGTATCTGCTTGATTATTCATAGTTTCTGTTGTAGGATCATCATCCCATACAAAGTAAAATCTTATTTTAGTTCTTTCAGTATTTTTAGTAAAATCTTGTGAGTATGTATGATTTGTAATATTAACTCTTGTACCTGAATCATTTAATTCATATTGTTTTAGTACTAAGTCTTGTAGATCGGTTTCTTCTTTTGAATCAACTATTTCTACATTATAATCTACATCTACATTTACTGTTTCTATTATTATATCAAAGTATCCTGTACTTCCAGGAGCAATTGTATTTGCTTTAACATATTGGTTGGTATCAAATACTGGAGTTATTTCATTTTCTAGAGTTCTAGATTCTGTAATATCTTCATTATTTACTGTTATTATCCAACTTGCTATATCAGCATTTAATTCTCCTGTTACTTGTTTTCTATATTTGGCATATGATGTTTGAAATAAATAAGTAATAGATAAACAAAATACAAGTACAAAGAATACTATAAAAGTTAAATCTCTCTTCTTCATATTCTTTACCTCTATAATAATTTTATCATATATTATTTTTTTTTGATATAATAATTTCAGGTGATTTACATGGAATTAGAAAATCAATTTAGATATTTAGTTGGAGGATATTATGGTGTTTCTTTAATGGATGAGTATTCATTAAAAGAATTTGTAATGGATGATATTAAGAAATATATTATTGATTTTATAGAAGTAAATCCAATTGAAGGGTATGATTATAAAAGAGAAGCTAATGACGTAAAAGATAATGTTAGTGAGAAGGTAAAATTACAAGATGCATTACTTGTACTTAATAAAATTAATGGTCCAATGGACTTAGTTTTTATGATAAAAAAGAGGCTTAAAAAATATGATAGAAATGGTAAATAGAATTTACATTTCTATTTTATTTATTATTAAAATGTGATATATTCATATTATAAGGAAGGTAATGATATGAAGAAGATTTTGAAGATTTCAGTAATTATGTGTTTTATAGTATTATTCTGTACTGCTTGTAACGGAGATGTTACTAGAGCATTAAGACATGATGGATTTGCTGTTGGAGGAGAATTTATTTGTGATCCTTTCTTTCCAAAGGATAAAGAAGATACAAGTTATGATAAAATTAAATATATAACTGGTATGCATATTATTAATAGTGAAGGAAAGATTTATGAGTATAATTTACAACAAACTTATGTTAATAAGATGAATTGTAAAGTTGCTGATACTCAATTAGTTGTTAAGGCTATTTTTGATAATAGAATTATTAAAGCTACTGATAATAAATATTATTATTTAGTTGGTGAAAATAGTGTTAGTCCTTATACAGCAGTTACTTCTGGAGATAATAATTATGATATATATGATTTATTATTAAAAGGAGAAGATGTTATTAAAGCGCAAACTGCTAATAGTAATACAGGAACATATTATGTTTTAAAAACTGATGGTAATGTATATAGTATTACTATTCAAAAAGCAGATAGAAATTCTCCAGCTGCTATTACTAGTACAAGCGTAATTTATAATAAGAATGATTATGGAAATACTATAATTGATTTCAATTATGCAGGAGATTCTGCTAATACTTTTATTAGAACAACTGATAAAGTATTTAGAAATAGAGTTACTAATTCAGATGAATGTACTAAATATGCTGATATTCAATGTACATATGCAATTAGTGAAGCTGAATCATTTACTGAATATAGAGATAGAATAATTGCATTTAATGGATCTACTTTAATAACTGATTATAAAAAAATATTTACTGTACAAAGTTAAAAGACTTTAAGTCTTTTTTCTTTTTATCTAAATATGTTATAATAAGTGGGAATTGGAGGAGATTATGCTAGTTACTAATGATTTTAAAGATTATGAAATAATAGATGCTTCAAACGGAATGAAATATGAAAGATGGGGAAATTTCTATTTGCTTAGACCAGATCCACAAGTTATTTGGGATAATGGTGATTTAGAAGAAAAATATAAAGATAAAATTGATGCGGTTTATTATAGAAGTAATAAAGGAGGAGGACATTGGGAAAATAAAAGGTCTATTCCTTCTAGTTGGACTATTAATTATAAAGATTTAACATTTAATATTAAACAAATGGGATTTAAACATACTGGTTTATTTCCAGAACAAGCAGTTAATTGGGATTATATGATGAATAAGATTAAGAATTCTAATAGAGAAATTAAAGTATTAAATTTATTTGCTTATACTGGAGGAGCAACAGTTGCTTGCTTAAAAGCAGGAGCTCATGTTACTCATGTAGATTCTTCTCGTGGAATGGTTGATTGGTGTAAAGAAAATGTTTCTAGTAGTAATTGTGATACTACTAAAGTTAGATATTTAGTAGATGATGTTATTAAATTTGTACAAAGAGAAATTAGAAGAGGAAATAAATATGATGCTATTATAATGGATCCTCCAAGTTATGGTAGGGGTTCTAATGGAGAAGTATGGGATATTGAAAAGAATTTAGATTATTTAATAAAAATATGTAGTGAAATACTTAGTGATAGACCATTATTCTTTTTAATTAATTCATATACTACTGGTCTTTCTAGTACTGTTCTTTCTAACTTATTAAAATTAAATATTAAAAATAGTGGAACTATTTCTTGTGGAGAGATAGGGTTACCTATTAAGAATAATGATTTAATATTACCTTGTGGTATTTATGGAAGATGGGAAGAAAATGAGTAAGTTAAATGTTTTATATGAAGATAATCATATTATTGTAGTAGTTAAACCATATAATGTTCTTAGTCAAGGAGATAGTACTAAAGATAAATCTATTATGGATATGGTAAAAGAATATATTAAGGTTAAATATAATAAACCTGGAAATGTATATTTAGGATTAGTTCATAGATTAGATAGACCTGTTGGTGGTATTATGGTTTTTGCTAGAAGTAGTAAAGCTGCTAGTAGATTAACTAAAGCATTTAATGAACATAGTATTACTAAAAAATATTTAGCAATTGTTCATGGAGAAATTACTGGTAATGGTGAATATGTTGATTATATAGAAAAGACTGATAATGGTAATTCTATTATTAGTGAAAATGGTAAAAAAGCTGTTCTTAATTATGAAGCTCTTTCATATGATAAGGAACATGATTGTACTTTAGTATCAATAGATTTAAAAACTGGAAGACATCATCAAATAAGAGTTCAGTTTGCTAGTCGTGGTCATTATTTATTAGGAGATCAAAGATATGGAGTTCTTGATAATACACAAATTTGTTTATTTGCATACTATTTATCTTTTATTCATCCGGTTACTAAAGAGGAATTAAAGTTTACTTATTATCCTCCTAAAGAGGGTTATTGGAATAGGTTTACATATTAATGTAAAACTATTCTTTTTTTTATACATTTTTGACAGTGTAAAAGTTATGTATAAAAAATAAAATTATTGCAATTGGTTTTTAAATTTGCTATCATATTATTAGATTATAGAATAAAGGGAGTAGATAAAATGAATTTTGATTTATCATGGTTTACAACTATACCTGGATTATTTATTACAGGAGGTATAGTATTATTAATTATAGCGATTATTATATTAATTGTTACTGGTAAAAAAGGTAAGAAAGAAAAGGCTAAGAAAGAAGGAGAGGCTGCTTTAGTAGATCCTAATGCTACTATGGCTGCACCAGGAACTCCAGTTCCAGAAATGGCTGCTGTTCCAGCACCTGTTCCAGTTCAACCTGAACCTGTTGCTGTTACTCCAGCACCAGTTGAAGTTAATCCAACTGCAGTTGATCCAATGGCTGTAGCTGCTGCTACTCAAGTTCCTGCAGCACCTGCACCAGCACCTGTAGTTCCAGTAACTCCTGAGCCTGCTCAAGTTCAACCTGAACCTGTACCAGTTGTTGCAACACCAGAGGCTGTTCCAGTTCAACCTGAACCTGTACCAGTTGTTGCTACACCAGAGCCTGTTGCTGTTCCAGCACCAGTACCTGTAGCACCTGAAGCTGTACCTGCAGCACCTGCACCAGTTGCACCTGCTCCAGTAGCACCTGTTACTGTTGCTCCAGTTGAAGCACCAGCACCAGTTATTTACGGTGGAGCTAGTCCAGTTGTACCAGATATTAATTTAAATCAAGAACAACCTCACCAAATTTATGGTGGAGCTGATCCATTAGAAAATACACAAACTAATATTCCAACTGTTGCACCTGCAGCACCAGCTGCACCTGTACAAGAGGCTGCACCAGTTATGGTTAATCCTGTAGCACCTGTTGCTCCAGTAGCACCTGCAGAAGTTGCTCCTGTTGCTCCAGTAGCTCCAGTTGCTCCACAACCTGTAGCACCTGTTGCACCAATTCAACAATAATAAAAATAAAAAAGTATTTTATAATACTTTTTTTTTGTAATAATATTGGTGTTAACTATAAAAAATGCTATAATTATAATAGGTGGTTTTATGAAAAAGGTATCGATACTTGCATTACATTTAGGATACGGCGGAATAGAAAAATGTATTTGTGTTCTTGCTAATTTGTTATGCACTAGATATCAGGTTGAAATTGCATCTTGCTATAAATTACTTGAAGAGCCTGCCTTTCATTTAGATGAAAGAGTAAAGGTTATTTATTTGAATGACGATATTAAACCTAATAGAGAAGCATTTAAAGAAGCGGTTAGAAGAAAACATCCAATTGATATTTTAAAAGAAGGATCTTATTCTCTAAAGGTTTTACATAGAAGAAAAAAATCTATGTGTGACTATATTAAAAATTGTAATAGTGATGTAATTATTTCTACTAGAGATATTTTTAATTATTGGACATGTAGTTATGCTAGAGATGGAGTAATCAAAATAGGTTGGGAACATAATCACTATCATAAGAGTATTAGATATGCTACTAATATGATTAATAGTGCTAAAAACTTAGATTATTTTGTATTAGTTTCTTCCGATTTACAAAAGTTTTATTCAGAAAAGTTAGCTAATAATAAAGTTATGTGTATTTATATTCCTAATGCTATTGATTCTATTCCTAAAAAATTATCTTCACTAAAAGAAAAAAGATTAATTAGTGTAGGAAGATTATCTCCTGAAAAAGGATTTATTGATTTGTTAAAAGTATATAATATTTTAATTCAAGAATATCCTGATTGGTCACTTGATATTATAGGTGATGGAGTAGAAAGAGAAAAATTAGAAGATTATATTAAAAGACATAGCTTAGATAAAGTAACATTACATGGATTTCAAGGAAAAGAATATATTGACGATGTACTTGATAAATCATCAATATATGTAATGACTTCATTTACAGAATCTTTTGGAATAGTTTTATTAGAAGCAATGAGTCATGGAGTTCCATGTATAGCATATGACTCTGCTGAAGGAGCAAGAGAAATTATTACTTCTGGAGATAATGGATTCTTAATAAAGAATAGAAATATTGATGCTATGGTATTAAAGATCAAAAATTTAATAGAGAATGAAAAGTTAAGAAAAAATGTTGGTAAAGCTGCTAGAGAAAGTATAAATAAATATACTAGTGAAGTGGTTGGCGAAGAGTGGTTTACATTAATAGAAGAGAGTGATATTTATGAATAAGAGAAAAGTACTTTTTATTGCTTCTACTGGTGGACACTTAAATGAATTATTACAATTATCTCCAATGTTTAGTAATTATGATTTTCATTTAATAACAGAGAAGACTAAATCTAATAATTATTTAAAAAGAGATTATAAAGATAGAGTAGATTACTTAGTATATGGTACTAAATTACATTTATTTACTTATATTTTTAAACTTACTTATAATTGTTTTAAAAGTTTATTTTTATATTTTAAATATAAACCTGATTATATTATTACAACTGGTACTCATACTGCTGGACCAATGTGTTGTATAGGTAAAATATTTGGAAGTAAGATTATTTATATTGAAACATTTGCTAATATGGTTACTAAGACTGCTACTGGTAAATTAATTTATCCAATTAGTGATAAATTTATAGTTCAATGGGAGAGTATGAAGAAATTATACCCTGAAGCTGAAGTTGGGGGGTGGATTTTCTAATGATATTAGTTGTATTAGGTACTCAAGATAAACAGTTTACTCGTATATTAGAAGCTGTTGATAAAGAAATTGAAAAAGGTACTATTAAAGATAAAGTAGTAGTTCAAGCTGGACAAACTAAATATGAATCTAAAAATATGGAAATATTTGATTTAGTACCAGCACCTGAATTTGATAAATTAATGGATGAGGCTGATCTTGTTATTACTCATGGAGGTGCTGGATCAATACTTGGAGCCATTAAAAAAGGTAAAAAGGTTATTGCTACTCCAAGACTTGCTAAGTATAAGGAACATCATAATGATCATCAAAAACAAATAGTTGGAGAATTTGCTAAAGAGGGATATATCCTAGAACTTAGTGATATGAACGATTTAGGAAAAATGATCAAAGAAATTAAAAAATTTCAACCTAAAAAATTTGTAAGTAATACTAATAATATGATAAAATTAATAGAGAATTATATAGAAGATAGCGATAATGTTTCATGGCTTAATAAATATGGAACATTAATATGTTGTATATTTTTAGTATTGTTAATAATTATATTGTTATTAGTAATATTTTAGGGAGGCATTCTATGAGAAAGAATAATAAAGGATTTACATTAATAGAACTTTTAGCTGCAATTGCTATATTAAGTATATTAATGGTACTTGCTTTACCTCAAATTACTAATTTGATTGGTAATAATAGAGATAAAGTATATGTTAGTGATGCATTAAAAATGATATCTCAGGCTGAGTATAAATTAAGAACTAATAGTACAATTATTGAAAAGCCTGATGATGGAGAATGTATTATTTTTAGTTTGAATTATTTAGATAATAATTCTTTTGATAATCCCCCTAATAAAGGTGAGTATTTAAGATACGCATCTTTTGTCGTTGTTAAAAACGATGGTGGAAAACTTGAGTACTCAGCATTATTAGTTGAGGAATATAGTAATAGTTATAAAGGTGTTAAATTAACTAAAGAAACTGATTTAAATAAGAGTGATGCTATTAAATATGTTACTCCTTTCGATAAAGATAGTATTGTATATATAAATGATGATATAAGTGCTAAATATGGTGGAGGAGTAGATGTTAATAAGACAATCGATATTAATTATATTAATCAATATTTAGGTGATGATTATGTATCAGCTGTTGATGATAGATTAGTTAATGAGATTGTAGAACAAGATGAAGAAGTTGAGAACTTAGGTGTTCCAAGAATTAATAGTCTTATTGCTATGTCAGCATCTGGAAGTGACTATAATCTTATGGATATGAAAATCATAGTAGAGGCAAAAGATTCTGATACACCGCCATCTGATTTAACTGTTTACTATAATATATGTACTCCTAAGATTAAGGAAACAGAACCAAGCTTATGTGATTATCCTGATATTACTAATCCAAGTGTAAGTGGATATCCATATGTTACTAATGGTAATGCAACTTTCTCTTCACCAGTAATAGATTTAAGTAGTTGTAATTCAAGAGGAGACTTATGTGCTCATTATGGTGAAGAAGTTGTTATCTATTTGATGGTTGTTGATAAGGATGGAAACTATACTCAAAAATTGAGAAATTATCCAATTCATAACAATGAACCACCTGTAATTAAAAAGTTTGAAATTATTAGAAGAGATGGAGATACTGCAAACTTCTTAAAGGCTCAAGCTTCATTAGATGTCTCTGATGATATTGATACTATAGATAAATTACAATATTGTATTACAACAGATGCTAATGCTACTGAATGTAATAATTATCAACCATTACCTGGATTAAAATTCCCATATGATTTCTGTACTGGAAATATATTTGGACCTGAATGTTTACCAGATGGTAAAGCAAGAACTGTTAAACTATTTGTTAAGGATTCATTGGATGCAGTTGGAACTCCAAAGACTTATGAATATCATCCATATAATTTAAATCTTAATGATATAGTTACTAAATCACAATTTAGTGTTGAAACTGCTGGATCAGATGTTCCAAGTGGTAAAAAATCATTATTGGTTAGTTATAGTTTAAATGTAAAATTTGATGCTGATTCTGGAATAGATGAAGAAGATATTCATTATGAATTGGGTCTTTGTGATAATGATACGTGTGCTCATCCTACACTTTTAACTGGATCAAAGGAATATTCAACTAATAAGACAGGTACTTATCAATTGTATAGAAATGGTGAATTACCTTTATATAATGGAGAAACTAGAAAAATTGTTGCACTAATTTACATTGATAAATATGGATTAAGTAGTGATGCTTCTAAAACTATTAAGAAGACAGTTAAGTATACTCCATATTTGAATTTACCTCCAGCACATGTTGATGCATTAAAAGAAGTATTTATTGATTTAGAAGATGATTTTGATGGACAAAAAAGTCCTGAGACTGGAACTTATAATACTAAATTTAGATTTAATTATGAAGATGATCTTGATGGTAGAAATATATGGGCTTGCTTTAGTGAAAATGCTGATGGATGTAATTATTCTAATGAGACAGAATTTAAGAGTAAATTTTCAAAATATAGTCAAGAAATGCCTTATGTATTTACACCAATAGATTCTAATTTCCCATATGATGGATCTAAAAAGACAGTTAATATTAAAGTATGTGATAAATATTATTTAACTGCTGGAATGAATTCATGTACTTCAATTTCAAGATCTCATAATATTTATAAGAATAAACAAGCAGTAATAGAAGATGCTGAAGTTGCATCTGTAACTGGTGATTATAATTCATATAATACAAAGGTATCTTTGGATATATCAGATGACCTAGAAGATATTAATAATATTTGGGTTACTATGACTGATGGAATTAATACTATAGAAGATTATTATGGAAATTTATTTGGTTCTTCTAAACAAGCTGATTTTGAGTTTGGAGATCATAGTTATGATGGAAAAGAAAGAAAGCTTACAATTAAGTTAGAGGATTCATATAGAGATTCTTCAACAGGTGAGCCTGCTAGAGAGCAAACTTATAGTTACTATGTTTCTAAGAATAACAAACCATCTGTAACTTTCTCAGTTTCGCCTAAAGAGGATGCATGGACAAATAATAATTTCCCTGTAACTTCAAGTATGCCAAAAGGAAGCTACGATGCATCAATCTTATTAAATATTGATGATAATGATACTTGGGATGCTGGAAAAGTAAAATATTGTATAAGTGAAGATCCAAATGGATGTACTGATTTATCATCATATAGTTTATTTGATGAAAATGAAGTTCTTACACATACATTCCAAAGACCTTCAAACTTTGCTCATGATTATCAAGATGTAGATAATAGAAAACTATATGTTTGGGTTAAAGATGTTTTAGGTGAACCAGAACGTTATGAAGCTGATTATAATATGTATGTTAACCAAGGACCTCATATCGGTTCACCAACAATAGTACCTAACTACACAGGCTTTGAGAGCTATCCAGATATTCAAACTGATAATATTCATGTTAATAGAATTGCTGTTTCAACTGAATTAATTGATGATTTTGATGATCCAAGTCAATTATCAGTAAGAATTGGTTATGCTAAAGGAAATTCTAATACATATACATATACAAATTCACAACCATATCAAGATGAAATGATATTTACTATCGGAGATAGTATAGAAAACTTTAACTATGATGGAGCAACATATAAGATTAAGCTAGAAGTTACTGATTCTTTTGGAAAAACTTCTAGAAGTGAGTCTTATACTCCATATCAAGTTTATAAAAAAGGTTCTCCTCAATTAGTTAATGCTAATTTCTATGGAAACTGTGAATTTGATGTTGATGATGAGGGTTTTGTTGACCGTGATGATGAAGGAAATCCTAAATGTGATACACCGTTACCAATTAATTCTTCAACATTCTTTATTGAAGCTCAAGTTAAGAATTATTTTGATACATTTGATTTATGTGTGTCTGAAAGCAGTGATACATGTACAGATTATACTAATGAATCTTATAGTGGAAATACTCCATATACTGAATATGAAACTAAAGTTTATCATTTAGAAAATGCTGATTATTCACAATCTTCTCCAACTAAAGTATATTTATTTATTAAGAGTAGTGATGGTACTGTTAAAGTTGAAGCGCTAGATTATGATATTTATGAAACATGTCAAAAAAACGAATATATGATTGAAAAGAATATTACTCATACTGCTAAAAATAGTAAGAAAACAGTTACTGCAAAATCATGTAAAGGTGAATGTTATATAAAGAGAGACTCTCAAGGAGAAATTGTTGAAACGGCTGATAGAATATTTGCTTATGAGAAAAAATATGATTTATATGACTTGTATTCTCAAACTACACTTTGTAGTAGTAATAATAAAGTAGATGAAACATTATACTGTTCTTTTGAAACATGTTTCTATGATAGATTTGGTTATCCATCATATGACATTATTGGTTTAGTAGTTCGTCAAACAATAGTTAATAATCAAGCAACTCAATACACTTATAACTGTGATGGTTGTGAATATGAAGGTAAGAAGTTTACTGATTACCATTATCTATACAGAATTGAAATGGTTAATGGTTCTTATGAGTTTGTTAGGTCAGATGATTTAATTCCTGATAAATTGATTGGTGTTACTGATTATAACTATAGAGAACAATATCCATTCGATTATATGTCTGCTTCATATATCGTATTCAACGATAATGATTAGGGGGTGTGTCCATGAAAAAGAATAAAAAATTAATTATTATTTTAATAGTAGTTTTAATAGTAATTATACTGATATTAATTGCACATTTCGTAAATAAAAAAGCTGATGTTTCTTCAAATGATTATAAATGGGAAATTAATAAAACTGGTGTTTTACCATCAGGATATTCTCAATTAGAACTTGATAACGAAAGTAAGAATCATTGCGTTGATGACGTATGTATTAAGAACATAGAAATGGTTTTTGACAAAGATTCTGGTGTTGCTAAATATGAGTTAGTTAACAAATCTAAAAAAACTATTAAAGATACTTATTACTATATTGTTCTTTCAAATGATAAGAAATTATTAGTATATATTAAGAGATTAAAAAAAGGAAAATCTTATAATGGAGCGGCATATTTTAAAGATATAGATATGTACAATGTTAATGATTACAAATTTGTTAAGTTAACAGAAAAAGAACTTAAAAATGTAAAGTAAAGAGTTGTTTACAACTCTTTACTTTTATTTTGGACATTTATATTTACATTCTTCTTGTTTTTGGTAAAATTAAATTAAGGTGATAATATGAATATGAGAAAGATAGCTTACTTTATAATGACATTTAGTTTTATTCTTATTGTCTCTGGTAGTGTGTCTACTTTTGTTATTAACTTAAGAGATGATCAGAATGCTACTAGACAAAGAATGGTCGTTGTAGGGGATAAATTTGAAGATTTTAGTGCTAATACTTCTGTATTTGAATCATTTAGAGAAGATCTTTATGGTGGTATCTTTGATAATGTTTATTTTGACACCTTATATTCAAATGATACAAACATTAAAAATAAATTATCAAATTATGAAAACTTAGTTGATGAATTAAAAAAGAATACTAATTCATTAGATGATTTATGTAATGATATGTATTATCCAGATGGAACAATTAATAGTAAATGTAATAATTATAAATCTATTTATGAACAAGTAGTTAATTACTTTGTTACTGATATAAATAATTATAATAATAATGTAAAGAAATATAATGAATATCAAAAGAGTATTAATTCTGATAAGACTTTGGCTCTTTATAAGACTGATAAAGATTATATTGATTATAATGAGGATAAGATATTTGATGGTAAAGAGGTATAGTTTATGTTTAAAAGGAAATCTAATAAATATAAATGGCCTTTGAAAAGAAAAATAATTACAAGTATATGTCTTATTTATATTATAGGTTTCTCATCTTTCTTATTTCTTTTTTATGGACCTATAAATAGTTTTAAAGAATTTTGGATTACTAGTGCAATGACTACTATGAATCATAAGTATTTAGCTACTTGGATTTATAGTGAAGATTACATTAATAAAGTCTTAGAAAATAATAAGATAATTGAAGTAGATGAAATTAGTGATCCTAATCAGATTGTATTTCGTAAATATACAACAACAATATATAGAAATGAATATGAAAAAGAAATCCTTGATAGAGATGAAGATCAATTATATAAAGTAATTAATGTTTCAGGAAAAGGCTATCAGGGTTTTTTAGTTGCAATATATGATCCTTCTAGAGTTAGTATTGCGACTACTCAATATTTGGGTAGTAGAGGAGAATCAATACTTACTGTTAGTAAGAGAGAAAATGCTATTATTGCGATGAATGCTGGAGGATTCTATGATCCAGATTGGAATAGTAATGGTGCTCTTCCACATGGAACAGTTATTAGTAATGGTCAAGTTGTAAGTGATTATCAAGATGCTAATGTAGGTGGAGGATTCATAGGATTTACTAAAGATAATAAATTCATATTAGGTAATATGAGTAAAGAAGATGCTATTAATATGGGATATAGAGATGCTATTGAGTTTGGACCATATTTAATAATTAATGGTAAAAGAAGCTTTGTTAGAGGTAATGGTGGTTGGGGTATTGCTCCTAGAAGTGCCATTGGACAAAGACAAGATGGAATTGTATTATTCTTAGTAATAAATGGAAGATTAGCTACAAGTATTGGAGCTGATATGATAGATTTATGCGATGTAATGGAAAATTATGGAGCATATAATGCTGCTAACTTAGATGGAGGTAGTTCATCTGAATTAGTTATTAATAATAAGATAGTTAATACTCCAGTTGCTGGAGGAGAAAATGGTTTAAGAGATATGTCTACATTTTGGATAGTTAAGTAGAGGTGATGATATGCTATTAGCAATTAATTGTAATGATCCGGGACTAGCTGCGTTTTTTATGATTGCTAAAAATATTTTAAATTTAATTCGTATATTAGGACCAATCCTATGTATGATTAGTTTAGCATTTACTTTGTTTAAAATGATGCAAAATCCTGATGAAAAGAAAAATCCTAAAAAGATTTATAATACTTTAGTTGCTACTGCAGTATTATTCTTTGTACCAACAATTGTCTTTGCATTAGTTGGTATGGTTGATGAAAATACACCGATTGGTAGTTGTTGGAAGAATGCCTCAACTACTAGAGGTGGAACTGGTACTTATGTACCACCACATACTAATAAGAAACAACCTTCTACTATTTATACAGATCCAAAAGATTATCAAAAAGGAACACCTAAACAAGATGGAAATACTCAAGGTGAAGGAAATAGTGCTGCTAATAAAGTAATATTTATTGGAGATAGTCGTACAGTTCAAATGTATGCTTATTTAAATAATGATTGGGCTGGTGCTAATTATTCAAGCGGTGGTGTTCATGAAGTTGGGAGTGATGTTTATGTTGCTCAAGGTGGAATGGGACTAAATTGGATGAGGTCCACAGGAATTCCTGCTGCTCAAAAATACTTTGGGAGTGGATCTGCCATTGTAATATTAATGGGAGTAAATGATCTCAGTAATGTGAACAATTATATTAATTATGTCAACAATAATGCTTCCAGTTGGAAAAGTACTGGAAGCAGTTTATATTTTGTATCAGTAAACCCTTGTAGTGGAAGCTATAGTCATATGAATAGTGGGATAAATAACTTTAATTCTACTGTTAAAGCAGGTCTTACGAATACTGTTGGTTGGATAGAGACAGCTAATACTTTAACCATTGAAGGATTTACAGCAACTGATGGTTTGCACTATGATAAAGCAACCTATCAGAAGATTTATAATATAATAAAAAGTAGTGTGTAAGACTTGTGCTTACACTTTTATTTTGATATAATTCATAAAGATGGAGCGTAATTATATGGCAAGAAAGAAAGTAGTTAAAAAAATTCAAAAAAAAGCAAAAAAAGAGACTAAAGTAATAGGCAGAAAAGAATTTATTTTTAACCTTATCAGTCTAGTAGTAGTCTTAGGAATTGCTCTATACTTCGGTGGAAGAAGTCTATATTATTATAGTTTGCAAAATGCAAAAACAGAGGCCAAAACACTTAGTGGTCTTGTTTTAGCGAATAATAAAATAGTAAATGAAGGAGATGGATTCCATCAAATTGATGAAGGATATTACTTCAAAGGTAATGTTGAAAATAACTACGTTTGGTTTGCTAATAGATTATTTAGAATATTAAAAATAAATGAAGATGAATCAGTAAAACTAGTAAGTGAAAACTATGCTGCTACATTTATGTGGGGAGAAAAAACTGATTATAAAGAGTCTAATGTAAGACTATGGCTTAATAAAACAGAACAAGAACATACTGGAGTTTACTACAATACAATACCTTCTCAAGATACATTTCTTATTAAAACACAATACACAGAAGATACACTTGATAATGATAAGGTTGTAGAAGGAAAAGAAAGTGCAAAGGAGTTTGTTACTACATTAACGATAACTGATTACATTAATGCTGGTGGAAAGAACAGTTTCTTAAAAAATGGTAAGTTATTCTATTTAATAGGTCATAACAAAGATGGAGAAAACTTATATGTAGAAGAAGATGGAAGTGTTGTTGGTACTGATTCACTTTCTGGATATGGTATCAGACCGGTAATTACTTTGAATAGTAAAGTTACTATCAGTCAAGGGGATGGTTCCCGTGATAATCCATTTGTGGTGGATATGTGTGGTAATAATAATTATGTAGATAGTTATGTTAAATTAGGTAATGATACTTATAAAGTTATTGAAAATAATAATGATAAATTAATGATGTATAAGACTACTTATTTATCTATGAATGGTGAAGAAGTGTTTAGTGGATTCCATAATTATGATGGTAGTAGATTTGATCCTTATGATGGTAATAGTATTGGATATTTTCTTAATAATGGATATTTAGAGACTTTAAGTTATAAAGATATTTTAGTTGAGAATAATTATTATAATGGATATATTAATGAAGAAACTGATTATAATTTCTTAAATAATTATAGTAATACTGTTACATGTAAAGTAGCTCTTGTTAATATATTTGATTATAATTCTAGTAATGAATTAAATGATTATTATCATATTAATACTATTAGTGATGAGAGTACTATGATTTATAGTACATATAGTAATGGTTTATTATTTGAAGATGATATTAATGAATTAAAACATATAATACCAGTTGTTTCTATTAAGACTTCATCTATTAAGAGTGGTTCTGGTAGAGGTGACGATCCTTATATAGCGGGGTGATTAGATGGAAGATAAAGTTCATTCTCCTTATACTCAATCGAGTAAAAAGAAGAAGGTTATTAAGAAGAAAACTAGATTTAAACTTAAAAAGTTCACTTTATTAGTTATATTAATGGATATATGTGTTATTGCTGGACTTATTGTTATTAATAGTAGTCAATTTAAGACTTTTTGGATTCCTACTGCAATGACTACAATGTCTCATAAGTATTTAGCATATACTTTATATGATGAAAATACTGTTAATAAGATTATGAGTGAAAACTATATTGAACAAAATACTGAAAAGGTTAATTTAGATGATATAGTTATTAGTGGTGATACTACTACTAAGAGATATACTAATAAGTATGAAAAAGAGATGTTTACTAAAGATCCTGGAAATGATGTATATAAGTTAATTAGACTTAATGAATCAAAGTATAAGGGATGGCTTACAGTTATATATGATCCTGCTGATGTTGAACTTGCTGTATCTGCTAAATTAGGTAGAGTTGGTCAATCAGTTAATACTATGGTTAAGAATAACGATGCGTTTGTTGGTATTAATGGTGGAGGATTTGAAGACTTAGATGGCTGGGGTAATGGTTCTATTCCTTATGGAGCTATTATTCAAGATGGTCAACATATTTGGCAACATTCTGGTGGATCTGGACAATTAGTTGGATTTACTAAAGATCATAAAATGTATTTAACTAATGAAGATCCTGAAAGTGCTATTGCTAATGGTATGTGGGATGCTGTAGAGTTTGGTCCTAATTTAATAGTTAATGGTAATGTAAGTAAAATCCATGGTGATGGTGGTTGGGGTACTGCTCCAAGAACTGTTATTGCTCAAAGAAAAGATGGAGTTGTATTATTCTTAATTATTGAAGGAAGACTTCCTGGATATAGTACAGGTGCAACTATGAATGATGTAATTGAAATACTTCTAAGATATAAAGCGTATAATGCTGCTAATATGGATGGAGGAGCTTCTAGTACTATGAGTATTGATGGTAAACTTTGGAATAGACCATCTGCAGGAGCAGAATATGGTGGAAGAACTGTTTCAAATGCTTGGATAGTTAAAAATAATAGTGGAAAAGCTATATCTCATCCAAACAAAAATGACTATTAGACAAATTCAGTCAATATGATTAATAAAAGTAGAGTAATCTACTTTTTTTGTGCTATAATTATCATAGGATGTGAGGCTATGGATTTATTACAACCATATGTAGGAAAACATTGTACTGCTAAGTCTGCAAGTAATGATATAGATATTGATGCAATACTTGCTGCTTGTGATGAAATAGATTCAAGTATATCTGAACTTGGAACAATAGCTGGAAATGTTAGTAGTACAAGTAGTTATTTTGGAGTCGATTCATTATCTGTTGATGGAGCAACAATGCTTGATAGTGTTGATACTTGTAGTCAGAGTATTAATACTTCTCAAAGTGATGTTTTAAATATGACTAGTTCAATTAGACAAGCTGCTGTTGATAGATATAATCAAATACAGCAACAATATAATGATTCTGCAAAAGCGACTGATGAAAGGATTGAGAGTTATGGATAAGAGTTTTTTACCTTTAGGAAGTATTGTCTTATTAAAAGATGCTACTAGAAAGATAGTAATAGTAGGTTATTTAGTAAAAGAAGCTGGTAAAAATAAATATTGGGATTATTTAGGAGCTCCTTATCCATTAGGAGTTATTGATCCTAATAAAAATTTATTATTCGATAGAGAACAAATAGATAAAGTTGTTTTTACTGGATATAGTGATGAAGAAGGAAAGAAAGTTATTGATTTCTTAAACGAGAAATCTAAAGAGAAGAATGGCTGATTTAAGATATAATGGAGAATCTGTAAACGCTGGTGTTTCTTCTCTTTATAATATCTGTGATAAATTTCCTTCTATCGCAGCAAGCGTAAAGAGCGCAACTAATAAATTGATTTCTGCTAAAGGATTTAATCAATGCGTTAGTGGTGTATCATCAAATACATTTAGTGCAGTTGTTGATAACTGTCAGACTGAATGTGGTGAATTAGCAAGAAATATCAGACAAAAGCAAGTTGATATTTTAGGATATAGTCAAGATGATAAAGATATTCAATCTTTTCTTGATGAAATTAATAATTCTGAATATAGAGCACTTGATCTAAGTTCTATTGAATCTCATATAAGTTTTGGTAGAAAAGCAGCTAATTTCTTTAAGGGTGCTGGATCTACTGCTGTTGAGTTTGGATTAGGACTTGGAGAAGGATTAGCTAAATTTGGAGAGACTGCTTATGACTTGGGAGACATTGCTTTAACTGGTGCAAAAAGTTTATTTGCATCAAAAGATGAAGTTAATAAAATGTGGGAAGAATGTAAAGCAAGAGTTTCCACAGAACATGTTAAAAGTTATTTTGATGATTTATACAGTGAAAATGTATTTTTAAGTGATGTTAAAAATAATGCTTTTGGTGGTGACACTGGAAGAGAAATTGGTAAAGGTTTAGGATATGCAGCCGGAATGGTTGGACTTAATGCTTTAACAGGTGGTCTTGCTAGTCCTGGAGTTGGACTTGTTGGTTTTGGTGCAAAAGCTGGACAACTTGCTGCTACAGCTGCTGTAATGGGATTCTCTAAACACACTGAAGAAGCATGGAATGATGGCGCAACGGTTTCTGGAGGACTCAAGTATGGAGCTGCCGCGGGTGCATGGGAAGGTGTTCAATGGTATCTTGGAGCTAAGATTAATGCAATCGGTGGAGCTGCAAAAGCTGGCCAAATCTTTAGAGGTGGTTTAGGAGCTGTAGGAACGAGAATTGGTCTTTCTAGTGCTGATGCAGGACTTGAAGGTGTTGTTAATCCAGCACTTAAAACTTTATATAAAGATTATGGATTTGATTCCTTTGGTGAAAATTATAAAGCTGCTTTCTTAGAAGCTGGAGGCGCTGCAAATATATTTAAAAATGCTGCTATGGGAGCTATAGGTGCTACATTCGGAGAAGCAATTGAAGCTGGAAAGGCTTTAGCTACAAGGGGTACACCTGTTGCAAGTACACCAAATTTGGAAGGCAGTAGTGAAGTTGTTGCAAGAGAAAAAGCAATTTATGCATTTAAAGAAAAATATCCTGATATAGTTAAAAAATATGGGGAAGACTTTGTTGATAGTATTCCTACTAGTGAATTAAGAAGGCTTAATTTACTTGAGAATGGTGGTGCAACTAGTCAAGCTGCTAAACTATTGGGTGTAGATATCTCTGCTATTGATGGTAGAGGTTTAATTGATACTACTGGTTATAAGGATGATATTGCTAAATGGTTAACAGACTTTGGTTATTCTGGTGATATAGATGCTATGGCTGATAAAATGGCCGCACAATTATTTGCATCTAACAATGTTTCTAAGATAAGAGCAAATAATATGGCTATTTCTGGTGACTTAAGTGGTGCACTTAGACTTATTCCTGGTGGTAGTAGTGCAACTAGAGGAATGAGAAATATTAATACTATGTCTAAACTATTTAGAAGTTTAGAAACATATAGTGATACATCATCAACAAGACAAGTATATTTTGATCTGTATAAAGATTTAGTTTCTCGTGGAAGAAGTTCTGATGAAGCAAGAGATTTAGTTATTTCATCATTCAAAAAATCTGTGGAAGCTAGAGGTTTTAATACAGCAACTCTTACACTTCCTGATGGAAGAAATGTAAATGTTCATGTTCAAAGAAATATTAGGGATTCTTCAAATAATAAGATATCAATAAGTGAATTTGAAGATATGATTACAGGAATGCCGGATAAGCTTGCTGCCACTGCACCAAATGACTATTATTATTATGATACATTTAATGAAGATGATTTATATTGGACATTAAACTCTGAATATAATCCACAAGGACTTAGTAAACCATTTGCTTCTGCAATGACTGGAGGAAGTAGTAGAATAACAATATATAATTGCTGTGATATGCCTGAATCAATGTGGCACGAGTTGGGTCATAGCTTTGACTATAATCATTTAGGAGGAAGTGGAGTTTATTCATATACAAGCGAGTGGGATGATGCAATTGCAAGAGATTTGGCTGAAACTGGAGAAAAATCTATTACATCATATGGAGCAACAAATAATAAAGAAGATTTTGCAGAATCGGTTATGTGGTTCTTAGCAAATAAAGAATATTTTAAATCCAAATTCCCTAATAGATATAGAATTTTGGAAAGATTCTTCGGATAGTGTATAATAAATATAAAATTATTTTTAAGGAGTGATATTATGAAGCCTGAAGATAAGGAAAGATTAAAGAAATATAAGCCTAATTATAACCTTACATATGATGATATATATGGTAAACCAAAAGTTGCAAATACTAACGTTGTTTATATGGACGAAAATGGTAATGTCATTGACGATAGTGAAGCAGCAAAAAAGGCTTCTATTATTCAAGAAGATGAACTTGGTAGAATGATTGAAGAAACAATTGGTTTTTTTGAAGGGGAAACTCCAGAACATAAAAAAAGTAGATAATTCTACTTTTTTTATTATTTTTTAAACAAATAGTAGAAATTTGGTTATTGACTTTGATATAATTTAGATAGAGGTGATGTTATGGCGGTTAAAAGCTTAATGAATAAGTCTTTGTTAACGAATGAAGAAGAATTCTTAAAACAATTTAATGGTCCTACTTCTTTTAATGATCTTTCAACTCATGTAATGGGACGAATACGAATACTTGATAAATTATATCAGTATGATTATATTTCTAAGGATAAGAATATTAATATAGTTAAATTTATGTTTAAGAATATTGATGATGTTAAATCATTCGAATATAATGATGAAGAATTAAATAGATTTGTTAAACTTTATAACAATTTATGTCATGGAATTATTGATCAAGATGATTTTTATGAAGCTATGATCAATAAAGATTTTAGTAGTCAGAACAAAGATGAAAAATAGTAGGTTTAATCCTACTTTTTTTATGATATAATTATTACATAATGGGATGGTGATTTTAATGATGAAAATAATGGATGGTAATGAAGCAGCTGCGTATGTCTCATACGGATTTACTGAAGTAGCTGGAATCTATCCAATTACACCTGCTTCTCCTATGGCAGAACTAACTGATAAATGGAGTAGTGAAGGTAAATTAAATTATTTTGGGACACCTGTTAAAGTAGTAGAAATGGAATCAGAAGCAGGAGCTGCTGGTATGGTTCATGGTTCATTACAAGCAGGATGCTTGACTACAACTTATACTGCAAGTCAAGGTTTATTATTAATGATTCCTAATATGTATAAAATTGCAGGAGAGATGCTTCCTTGCGTTATAAATGTTGCTGCACGTAGTTTAGCAACACATGCACTTTCTATATTTGGAGATCATCAAGATATTTATGCTTGTCGTGCTACTGGATTTGCAATGCTTGCATCTAGTTCAGTACAACAAGTTATGGATTTAACTGGAGTAAGTCATCTAAGTGCTATTAAAGGTAGTGTTCCTTTCATAAACTTCTTTGATGGATTTAGAACAAGTCATGAATTACAAAAAGTTGAAGTGATTGATACTCTTAAATTAGAAAAGTTAATTGATGAAAAGAAACTTAATGAGTTTAGAGAAAGAGCAATGAATCCTAATAAACCTTCTATTAGAGGTACTGCTCAAAATGAAGATATTTATTTCCAAGCATCAGAAGTTAGAAATAAATATTATGATGCTATTCCAGATATTGTTAATAAGTATATGGAAGAGATTAATAAGATTACTGGAAAAGATTATAAGCCATTTAATTATTATGGTAGTCCTACTGCAAATAAAGTTATTGTTGCAATGGGTTCAGTTTGTGAAACTGTAAAAGAAACAGTTGAATACTTATATAAAGAGAAGAATGAAAATGTTGGTTTAGTAGAAGTTCATCTATATAGACCATTCAGTACTAAATATTTCTTAAAAGTATTACCTAAGACAGTTAAGAAGATTGCTGTTCTTGATAGAACTAAAGAAGCTGGAAGTAATGGAGAACCATTATATCTAGATGTAATTAAAACTATTAAAGAAATAGATGCTAGAGTATCAGTATATGGTGGTAGATATGGATTATCTAGTAAAAATACTACTCCAGCTATGATTAAAGGATTATTTGATTTCTTAGATACTAGAGAAGTTCATAGTAACTTTACTTTAGGTATTGAAGATGATGTAACTAATCTAAGTGTTCCATATGATCCTAAATTCATGATTCCAAATGATAATGTAGAATTCTTAATATATGGATATGGTAGTGATGGAATGGTATCTGCTTCTAAAGATATCATGAAGATTACTGGTACTTATACAAATGCATATGTACAAGGTTATTATCAATATGACTCTAAGAAGAGTGGTGGAGTTACTATATCTAACTTAAGATTTGGTAAAGAACCAATTACTTCTACATATTATGTTGAAAAGGCAAGTATTGTTGTATGTACTAAAGATAGTTATTTACATAGATTAAAAATGTTAGAGAAAATTAAAGAACAAGGTATATTTGTTCTTAATACTAATAAGAATGCTGATGAAGTACTTGCTGCTATGACAAATCATGATAAGAAGATACTTCAAAGTAAGAAAGTTAAGATGTATATAGTAGATGCTAATAAGATTGCTGATGAAGCTGGACTTCCAGGTAAGATTAGTACTATTATGGAAACTATTATATTTAAGTTAGGTAAGATTCTTGACTTTAATTTTGCAATTGAAAAGATTAAAGAAAATTTAACTACTAAGTTTGCTAATAAAGGTGGAAATATAGTAGAAAAGAATATTAAAGCAATTGATTCTTCACTAGAATGTTTAACTTCAGTAAAGATTCCTTATGTAGACTTTGATAATGATATAGTTGGTAAGAGAAGTTTATTTGAAGTAATTGATTCTATGGAAGGAGACTCTTTACCTGTAAGTAGTTTCTTAAAGATGCCAAATGGTGAATTTGAAGCTGGTACTTCTAAATTAGATAAGAGAGATAGTAGTGAGATGGCTCCATGTTACTCAAGTGAAAACTGTATTGGATGTAACCAATGTGCATTAGTTTGTCCACATGCTGTTATTAGACCTTTCTTATTAGATGAAAAAGAAGAATTAGATGCACCTGAATCAGTTAAGAGAAATTTAAGTCCTGCTAATATAAAGGATAAAGATTATAAATTTACTATTGGAGTTAGTTTACCAGATTGTACTGGATGTGGATTATGTTCTGAGATATGTCCAGGAAAAGCTGGTGCTAAAGCAATAGTAATGAAGATGAAACAAGAATTGCGTGATGATAATAAAGAAGAAGAGTACAAATACTTATTCAATGAAGTTAAGACTAAAGAGAATGTTATGCCAACTAATACAGTTAAAGGAAGTCAATTTGTTAAACCTAAATTTGAATTCCCTGGAGCATGTGCTGGTTGTGGAGAAACTCCATATCTTAAGTTATTAACTCAATTATTTGGAGATAAGATGATAGTTGCTAATGCAACTGGATGTTCATCTATCTATGGAGCAAGTACTCCATCAATGCCTTATCTAATACCATGGGCTAACTCATTATTTGAAGATAATGCTGAATTTGGATTTGGTATGAAGATTGCTGATGAAGCTAAGAAAGCTCAAATTATTAGTTTAATTACTAATAATAAAGATAAGATTAAGAATAGTGAAAAAGATATCTATAAAGCTTATCTAAATGAAATTAATGATGAGACAGGTAAAGCATTACTAGAAGTAATTGATGATACTAAGATTCCTGGTCTTGTTAATTACAAAGATTATATCTTACCAAAATCTGTATGGATGATTGGTGGAGATGGTTGGGCATATGATATTGGTTATAATGGAATTGACCATGTTCTTGCAAATCGTGAGAATGTAAATATTTTAGTACTTGATACTGAAGTATATTCAAATACTGGTGGACAAGCTTCTAAGTCTACAAGAACTGGAGCTGTTGCTAAATTTGCTGCAGGTGGAAAAGAAACTGCTAAGAAGAATTTAGCTAAGATGGCTTTAAGTTATCCACATGTTTATGTAGGAACTATTTCTTTAGGAGCTAATGCAATGCAAGCTATTAAAGTAATGAAAGAAGCAGAAGCTTATAATGGACCATCTATTATAATTGCTTACGCACCATGTATTGCTCAAGGAATAATTAAAGGTATGAAAAATTCTATAGCAGAAGAGAAAGCTGCTACTGAATCAGGATACTTCCCATTATTCCATTTCAATCCTGAAAATGGAGAATTCAAAGTAGATAGTAATGCTGACTTTACTAAGTTTGATGAATTCTTACAAGGAGAAGATAGATTTAGAAGTTTAGCTAAGATTAATAAAGAAGGAGATAAACTATTAAATCAAAATAAAGAGCAAGCTGAAAATACATATAATTACTATAAAGAATTAGAAAAGAAGGTAGATTAATATGAAAAAAGGAATAGGTATAAAATTAACTTCAATTGGATTAGCAACCTTAATGGCTGTTACTGGTCCTTTTGTTGTTAAAGCTCATGCTGAGGATTATAATCCTGATAATACCTATTCCTATAATATTTCTTACGTTAAAGATGAATCTGGTATAGTATTTGAAGATCAGTATACTGAGGCGTTAATGAATCAGTATAGAATGGCTCCAGATAGTCAAGTTGTAAAAATACCAGAGGAATTTGTATATGACGTAAGACGTGCTATTAAAGATATTTCTGATGATGAAGAAATAACTGTTGGTCATTTAAGAAAGATAACTAGATTATTCTTATCATCTTCATATGATGATACAGATGTTAGTTGGTTAAATTATTGTACTAATCTTGAAGATTTATTTATTAGTGGAGATGTATGTAATCATTTAGATTATGTAATAGGATTAGATCATTTAAAAGTAGTATCTTTATCTACGGCTATTGATCAAGAATTACAATTAGATCATTGTGCTTTCTTAAAACATAGTCCTGAAATAGAAAAACTATGTATATATGGACAATGTGATCCTGAATACTTATATCAATTAGATAATGTAAGAGGTATGGATTTATCTGTATTCTTTAATCGTAATGTTGATTTTAAAAGATTATCTTTTCTTGATAATTTAACTCTTAATGGAGGAGCATATGATATTGCTATTCATTTAAGTAATGATGATATTGCTTATTTAGAGAGTAAAGGTGTTAATATCACAAAGGGTGGTTTTGATAAAACTACTATGGAGGATGTTAAGAGAATTAATGAAAAGCTAGATGAAATAGTAAAGGGTTTAAATATTAGTCCTAATGCTACTGATAAAGAAAAAATAGATGCTGTATTAATCTATTGTCTAGAACATCTTCAATATGATGAAGAGGTTTCTAATCTATTAGATAATGGTAGAGAATCTGAAATAAATCATAATCATTTCTATCAAGATGGAGATTTATATGGAGCGTTAGAATTAGATACTCAAATATGTGGTAATTATGCTGCGTTAATGGAAGCTTTACTATATAGAGTTGGAGTTAATTCTTATGTATTATCAAGTTCAAATCATGGATGGAATTTAGTTGAGGTAGATGGAGAATATTTCTATGTTGATGCTACATGGCTTGATACTCAAAATATAGTTACATATACTGAAACAACTGAAAAGACTGAAACTGGTTATAGTGTTACATGGACTCCAGAAAAGCATAAAGCAGAAGACGTTATTGCATCAGGTGATGAAGAATTAATGGGAGAATTAAGTTGGTATAGAGTAAATCCTGGAGAATACAGTAGAGACCCTAATAGTTTTGAGAGTGACCAAACATATGGTTCTCATCAAGCATATGATTTTCCTTTAAGTATTGTAGAAGTTACAAGTGAGAAAAGTGAGGTTTCTAATAATAATGCTACACTTGCAACAGAAAGTGAAAATACTAATACAAATACTGATACTAGTACAACTACTGTTACTAATACGGATACTGAAAGTAAAGAAGAAAAGAACTTTGCTGAGAGATTATTTGATGTTACTATTGGTAATAAGACATTTAGAATTACAGGTGCTGTATTAATTGGTATTTTGACATCTTTAGGAATAGCTATTTCAGTTCGTAGGAAGAAAGAACAAGAAAGATTAAGAAGACGAAGACAACAACAACAGCAACAATACTTTAATTCTGATCCATTTGGATTTAGTTCATATGGAAGTGACTCAAGTTATGACTATAGTTCTTTTGGTGGACCTCCTACTTATGATCCATTTAATAATAGTAATAATAATGGAAGACGAAGACATTAAAAAAACAGGAATTTCCTGTTTTTTCTTTATTTTTTTAATGATATGTGTTATAATATGTGCAACTTGAGGGGATGAGTATTTTATGGCTAAAAAAGAAGTTGAACCAGTAAAATTAGAATCTTACTTTAATAACTATGAAGATGATGATGAAGAAGTAGTTGAAGTTGAAAACGATAATGATGATGACTATGATGACTATACAGATAATTATGAAGATTTTAATAAGATAAAAGAAGAAGTAGAAGATGCAGTTGTTGAAGAAGAAACTAATAAAACTACTACAAATGTTTCTAAAGCACAAAGAAGTAAATCATATAAAGAAGTGTACAAGGAATTAGATGAAGTAGATGATGATTATGAAGCTGCTAGATTTAATGGTATATTATCACTTATATCTAAATGGTTTAGTATTTTAGGTGTAGTAATTGCTATTATATTAATTGCTTACTTTATTGTAATGGGACAATTCCAAAACTTAATATTATATATTTTAGGTTTAATAGTATCATTTTTCTTTGGATGGTTCTTTATGTATTTCTTAGTTAAATTTACTGAGAATAATTAAAACTTGTCTTTGACAAGTTTTTTTCTTTTTTATAACACAAAAAGAAGACGTCGGCCACGTCTTCTTTTGTTTTTAATCTAAGAGGCTGCACCCCCTGAGGGCAGCCTCCAAAAAGAATAAAAAGGGGTTGGCTAGTGTGATACTAGCGACCAATTCGCCTAATTCCGAATTGGTGATTTATATCCTAATCGAAAAGGGATATTTTGTCAATATTTTTATGAAAAAAAGTTAATTTTTTTTAATTATTTTAAAAACGTTAAAATGTTGATTTATATAGATATAACAAACATATAAGCGATATTTATATTGGTACGATTTTTCTTTGAAAAATAGTAAGTTTATGGTATAATATGCAAGAGATAGAGGAAAACGTGCCTTTATTAAAAATATAGATAAGGAAGTGATTGTGTGGCAGAATTAAAGGATGTTAGAGGAGTTGGACCGAAATCCCTTTCTTTACTTAACAAAATAGGAATTTATACCATTGATGATTTAGTTACTCATTATCCTTTTAGATATGATGTTTTAGAAAGAGGCGATCTTGCTAAAGCACAAGATGGAGATAAGATAACTATAGATGGAAAAATTGAAAGTGTACCTATACTTATGAGATTTAAGGCTGGTTTAAATAAAATGAATTTTAGATTAGTTACACAATCTGGAGTAGTTGGAGTATCTATATTTAATAGAGCTTTCTTAAAGAGTCAATTAAGTGTTGGTACTGGAATTACAGTTATAGGTAAAATTGATAAAACTAAGAATGTTATAACTGCTAGTGATATAAAAATGGATGTATTAACTAATAAAGTTAAAATAGTTCCTGTATATCATTGTACAAGTGGATTAACTAATAAGAATATGTCTACATATATTAATATGGCATTATTAGAATTTGGAAAAGATATAATTGATTATATTCCTGAAGAATATATTAATAAATATAATTTCTTAAATAAAAAGACATCTTTAAACATTATTCATAATCCAAGTACTTCTGAAAAATTAAAAGAAGTTACTATAAGATTAAAATATGAAGAATTATTCCAATTTATGTTTAAGATTAATTATTTAAAACAAGAAAATAAAAAGAAGAATACTGGTCTTGTTAGAACTATTGATAAAGATAAATTAAATAAATTTATTGAGAAGATTCCATTTAAATTAACTGGAGATCAAGAAAAGGCAATTAATGAGATTATTACTGATTTAGAAGGTACAGGTAGAATGAATAGACTTCTTCAAGGAGATGTTGGTTCAGGTAAAACAGTTGTTGCTTTTATAGGAATGGTTGCTAACTATTTGAGTGGATATCAAAGTGCTTTAATGGCTCCTACAGAGATTTTAGCTACACAACATTATAATAATTTAAAAGAATTCTTAAAAGGTACTAAGATAAAGATTGCTTTACTTACTGGAAGTACTTTAAAGAAAGAAAAGAATGAAATATATAAAGGATTAAAAGATGGAAGTATTAATATGGTTATTGGTACTCATGCTTTAATTCAAGATGAAGTTGAATATAATAACTTAGGTTTAGTTATAACAGATGAACAACATAGATTTGGTGTTCATCAAAGGGCTAATCTTCAAAATAAAGGTGTTAAACCAGATGTTCTATATATGAGTGCTACTCCAATTCCTAGAACTTATGCTTTAACAATCTTTGGAGATATGGATGTATCTAATATTAAAGAAAGACCTAAAGGTAGACAAAAGATAGATACTTATCTTAAGAAAACTACTGAGATTAAAGATGTATTAGAAATGATGTATGAAGATCTTAAGAAAGGTCATCAAATATATGTAATTGCTCCATTAATAGAAGAAAGTGAAAATAGTGATTTAACTACTGTTAATGAGTTAAAAGAACAAATGAAACTTGCTTTTAAAGATCTATATAAAATTGATATAGTTCATGGAAAGATGGCAAGTGGAGCTAAAGATATAATTATGGAACAATTTAAGAATAATGAAGTTCAAATACTTATTTCCACAACAGTTGTTGAAGTAGGTGTAGATGTTCCTAATGCTACTACAATGGTTATATTTGATGCAGATAGATTTGGTCTTTCTACACTACATCAGTTAAGAGGACGTGTAGGAAGAGGTACTTCAAAGAGTCAATGTATCTTAATAAGTGATAGTGATGCTGAAAGATTAAATATCATGGTTAAAGAAGATGATGGATTTATTATTTCAGAAGAAGACTTTAAATTAAGAGGACATGGAGATTTATTTGGTACTAAACAATCTGGAGATATGAGTTTCAAGATTGCTAATATAAAGAATGACTATAAGATTTTATTACAAGCAAGAAAAGACTCAAAAGAGTATCTATTAAATAAAGATACTAACGGAGATAAATTAAAAGAATTGTTAATAAATTCAATAGAAACACAAGAAAGCTAATTTGACTAAATTAGCTTTTTATGTTATAATATGCAACGGTCAAAGGCAAAATAGCACGTTATCGTGCTTTTTTGTGGAAAAGGGGTTATGGTTATGGATGATATTGTAAGAGAAACATTTCGTTCATTAGGTTATAATGTTGATTTAGTCGGTGCGAATATGTATTTCGATATTATTTATGAAGTCATAGATGGTGTAAAGAATGGTTTATCAAATGAAGCCTTAAGAGAAATGATTCCAGCATATTGTCTAGAACTATATCATTTCTGTTATGAAGTTGGAAAAATTAGATTCTTTGATTTTATAAATGAATTCTTAAATAGTAAGGAAAAAATAAGAAAAAAGAAACAAACAATTAGTGTTAATGGAATAAGTAGAGAAGACTTAGGTTTTGATAATCAATTAATATATTATGCAAAATATTTTATAAGAAAAGAGAGAGAATTAAAACCTAATATGGAATATGTAAAAAGATAATTTTTGCATATTTTTTTTGTAAACGACATTGACAATTTATAAATTATAATTTATGATTAAGATGCGTGATGGTATAAATATCACGCCGATATCTCTCACGAATTTTATGTGAGAGTATATTCAACCGAACCCCCTGAAGACACTGTCGTGAGACAGTGTCACTTTATTTTATAATAGTTTTAGAGATATAGTAATGATTTTAAAACGACATTTAAACGACATTTCTAAAAATTGATAATTTGGAGATGTCTTTTTTTGTGTTATAATAAGTTTGAAAAAAATATCTTGGAGGTTTGTTTATGAAATTAAATTTTGATAAAAAAAATAAAAAAGTAGACATAGATGTAGATGCTGAAAGACTTGTTGAAAAAGGAATGGATTTACATGAAAAAGATTGGAAAGATAAATTTAATACAAAACATAATGCTAAAAAAGAAATAATGGAATTAAAGCATAAACAAAACATTGAAAATAAAGAACAAGATTTAAAAAAGAAATCATTTGTCAAAGAATTATTTGAGGGTATAAATGATAGAAAACAAATGGAGTTAGAAGAAAAAAGAAGAATAGCTGAAGAAAAGTTAAGATTAGAAGAGGAAAGAATTAGAAGAGAACAAGAAGAACTACAAAGAAGTAAAAAAGAAAGAAAACTATTAGGAGTTACTCTTTTAGTGGTTGGACTTTTAATGATGATAGTAGGTCTTGGATTTGGAAAACCTGATTCAGGATTACTATTATTAGGATTTCTTGGAGTTTATGTTTTTATAGCAGGTATACTTTTTTTAGTTATAAAAGGGAAAAAAAGAAAACAAAAATAATAAGAGAAGATATGGTGTCTTCTCTATATTAGAAAAATGCTTGTAAAATAATACTATAAATACCATATAATGGTATTTTTTGTTTTTATTTACTGAAATACTATTTTGTGTTATAATATACAGCGCAAATGAGGTAAATGTATGAAAAGTATACAATATTATGAAGATAGGACAACTAATTTAAGAGATACTTTAAATTCTGTTTCTTCTCATTGGAGTATAGATCAACAGATTCGTTTTTTGTATAAAAATCTTGCTAGTTTCGTATATAGAGACCTACATTATTTCTTACAAGATAATGATGAAAAGAAAAGACAATTTTCATCAGGATTTGTTGATAGATTTCCTGGAGTTGTTTGTTATACTTTAGCAGAATTTTATTGTACTGTTTATCGTGAATTTGGTTTTGAAGCTAATGTAGTACAAGCAAATAGTGCAACTATTCCTTTATTTGGAGTTGTTGTTAGAGGAGACTTAGGTTATTACTTTTTAAATCCATTAGAAGATTTATTCTTAAATCAATATGGATTAATGCCTCATGCTTTTGGATATGTTCCTAGATTTAATACACTTAATAAAAGTTATCCTAATTTAATTAGACTATCAGATGAATATATAGCTGATTTAGATAGGAGTTTAGGTTTTACTTACTTAGATGAATTTTTTAATGATATAAAACCTAAAATGAAGACTTTTAGTGAAGCTTGTTCTTTTCTTGGAATAGATAGACCTATTGATAAAGATATTAGAGAACAAAAATTACATTTCTTTTCAGATAATTTAATCAATAAAGGGAATGTTATAGGTATGTTTGAAAGAGCTCAGTTATATCAATTTTTAAATGATACTTTATTAAATAGAAGAGAAAAGAGATATGTAAAGCATTTAATTGAAGATGGTTTATCAGATGATGCTTATATTTCTTATAAGATTTTAAGAAAAGATGGAATCATTACATATAAAGAAGAAAAAACATCTAATGGTTATGTTTTAAGTAAACATCGTTAATACGATGTTTTTTTGTCATTTATTTGTAAAATAAGATATATCTTTTTATAGTTGGTTGACTAATATATTTGTTTTTTTTTATAATTAATATGATAAGGAGGATTGCTATGGTATCAAGTGGAACTGTTTCTGAAAACTTAAATACTGCTATTCAGTCATTAAGTAAATATAATACTGTTGTCAGTGAATTAGATGGTAGCTGGAAGGGCAATTCTCATGATAATTTTGTTAGTAAAGCTAATTCTTTTTATAGTGAATATAGTAGTGGATTAAATACATGTATGTCAGCTTTTGCTGAAGCATGTAATTTATATGAACAATATATTCAAGCAAAGAGAAATTTAGAAATATGTAATTCTAATATTAGTCAAGCAAATAGTGTTAATGATAAGAGTGCTGCTAGTTCATGGAGTTCTAAAGCAAGTGGATATCAAACTGATATGAATAATTTAAAAGGTAAGATTGAAGCGGCTTTATCTTCAGCAAAATCTGTAAAATTAGAAGCATCTTCATTTTCAGGATCTGTATCATCAACAGCTACAACAAAGCCTGAAAATAGTGGAGCTAGTACTAATACTGGTGTTGTTACAGATGCTCAACAACATATAGCAGATGTTGCATCAGTAAGTTCTGGTGGAGGATATGATGGATACTGTGAAGCATGGGCTGAAGTTACATGGCAAAATGCAACTGGTATTCAAAGACAAAATCAAGTATCTGCATACGATGCTTGGAAGAATTTTGGTGTATCTACAAGTCGTGATAATATTCCTGTTGGAGCAATGGTATATGGTTCTGGAAGTGATACAGTAGGTGGCAATAACAATCCATATGGACACGTTGGTATATACTTAGGAAATGGTCAAGTTGCTGACCAAGGTGGTGTAGTATCTATGGATACATGGCTTAGTTGGCAAACAGCTAATTGTGATGGTCATGTTGGCTACATTGGTTGGGGTTGGCAAAACGGTGTTGATTTATCTAAGGCATAAAAAAAATATCCTTTTCGGATATTTTTTATTTTGTATGGCCTTTTACGTTTTCTTCTCCTCTTAGGAAAGCATAGACATTTTGTCTTTCAAGTTCTCTATCGTTATCTTCTCTTGCAATATCTTGTGTAGTAATAAAACCTTTTCTTCTAGGATTCCATTTTCCGTCTCCGTATGGATCCCAAGCAGATCCTCCAGGAACAACTCCACCATATACTACGCAATAGTCTACGCCTAATTCTCTGGCACCCATTAGTTTGTCTACAATTCCTGTTTTAATTGTTTCATCTAAACCCAAATCATGAATATTGCTGCCATAATGTTTACTTAACCACATATCTTGTATAAATTTGTTGTTAATAACTAGCTTACTTACTTTCATTTTCATCACCTATATTTAGTTTAGCATAGGTTTTTAATAATATCTATAATTTTGAGTTGTCATTTACAGTGTTTTGCTTTATAATGTGTGTAATGCATTGGGGAGGTTTGTTATGATAAAGAATTTACAATTACATAATATTGGCATTATTGAAACAGGTAATAAATATGGTAATATGAATACTAATTCTGCTTTTTATCCTATGAGTTTTACTGCTGAAGATAGAAAGCGTGTTTTCTTAAATAGAAGAATTAGAGCAGGAAATGATTATGGTTTTGATGGTCATAAGATGTTTATGGCTGATCAAAAAGATAAGACAGGTACATGGTTTGAATTAAATCAAGATTATGTTGAAGCTAATCCTAATGGATGGACTGATATTGATCAAGATATATTAATTGTGACTGATAAGACTCCTAAAGTTGCTATTGGTCATCCAGTAGCTGATTGTCCTGTTGTAATGGCTTTTGATCCAAGAAAAGGTGTAACTGCAATTGGTCATTGTAGTGCTGATTTAGTTGATAAGAAAATGCCTGGTTTTGTAATAGAAGCTTTAAGAGATTCTCATGATTCTAGAATAGATGATATTTCTGTATATATATCTGCTTGTGCTGGAAAAAGTTGGACATATGATAAATATCCATCATGGGCAAAAGATGACGCTATTTGGAATGACGCAATCACTTTAGGTGAAGATGGATTATATCATATAGATTTAAGAAAAGCTGTTATTAAACAATTAAAAGAAAAAGGAATAGAAGATATATTCTATCCAAATGTAGATACTATAACTGATCCTAATTTCTATTCTAATAGTGCTGCTAGAAGTGATAAATCTAAAAAGGGTAGAAATTTTGCTGGAACATTCTATAGATAATAAAAAAGAACCAAAATGGTTCTTTTTTTATTTAATAAATCCTAATAGTCTTAAAATAGCCTCTCCAACTGGTTGACCTTTTCCTTCGTATGGACATTCACATATACCAATACCAGGATTATCATTTAATTCAACTATTGAATATTCAAATCTATTGAAGTTTTCAATTAAGATATCAACTCCACAGATTTTAGCTCCAAATAATTTAGCAGCTTTTACAGCTATTCTTTTAAATTCATCTGGAACATCTTTTGTTAAATCAATACTTTCTCCACCAGTTGAACAATTTGAATTATCTCTTACGAATACTCTTTTCCCTTTTTCAGGAATAGATCTTAAAGAATAGTGTTGTTTCTTTAATGTTTGCTTTAGATTGTCATCTATTGTGATAACTCTTCCTGAAAGACCATGCCATGGTTCTTCATTCTTTAATCTAATTAATTCAGCAATATTTGTTTTACCATCACCAACAACACTTGCGGCACGTCTATGAAGTACACAGATACATTCATCTCCTACAACAAGGAAACGATATTCTAATCCTTTTTTGAACTCCTCAACGATAACACTTGTATCATGTTTAAATGCATTTTTAACTGCATCTACTAAATCTTTTGCATTAACTGGTTTTTCAAATACTGTGATACCTGTACCTTTATTTGTTGTATTAGGTTTAACAACGACACTTTTACCTATAAATGGTAATAATACATAGTCTAGATCTCTTTTAGAAATACCTTTTTCTATAATAATACCATTTGGTGTATTAAAGTTATTTTCTCTTAAAATGTCTTTTACTAATTCTTTATTATCTGTAACGAATGGGTAAGTAGATATATCTTTACTAGTTTTAGTAGCTTGATAAATATATTCTTCTTTATCATCATTATATATTTTTATAAAACTTCTTGCTTCATCGATGATGTCATATTTTAAATCATGTTTTATGGCAGCTTTTATTACACATACAGTAGATGGTTCTAATAGAGGATATCCATCAAGGACACATTTCTCCATAAAACCTGTTGTGCTATTATTAGCCTTCATACATTTCATCCTCCTCAGTAATTAAACCAAGCATTTTTAAAATTTCTATACCAATATGTGCATCTGGTCCTTCATATGGCCATTGATTAATGTCATATCCTGGATCTGCATTTGTTTCAAGTATACAGTAATCATCTTTATCTAAATCACTGATTAGGATGTCTACACCACATACATATGATTCAAATGCTTTAGCAGCTTTTTCAGCAATTCTTTTAAATCTTTCTGGTACTTTATCTGTTAGAGAAATACTTTCTCCACCAGTTGAACAGTTAGAGTTCTTTCTTAGTTTTACAACTTCTCCTTTTTTAGGAATATCTTCTAATGTTCTACCAGTTTTTGTTAAGTGAGTTCTAAGTGGTGAATCTATTTTTAATTTTGTATCTAAAAGAACATGCCATTCTTCTTTATTCTTTTTCTCAATTAATTTTTCAATGGTATCTTTACCGTTACCAATTACTTGAGCACTTCTACGAGTAACAACACTTATACATTTACCATTAACAACTAAGAAACGATATTCTTCTCCTTGAACATATTGTTCTATTAAGACATCGTTATCGAATTCAAAAGCATAATTTACTGCTTTTAAGAACTGTGATTTTGTAGGAGGGGTAGCAAATACTGTGATTCCGACACCTCCATTTGTTGTTCTGGGTTTAATAACAATAGCTTTTTCTTCATAGTTTTCATATAAGTCTTCTAATTGTTCTTCTGATAATTTATTACTTATCATAATACCTTTAGGAGTCTTTAATTTATTCTTTTGAAGAATTTCTTTTGATTCAAATTTATCGTTTGTTAAATAGTGAACGATATAATTATCTTTTCTTGTTTGTGTTGCGCCTACAATATATTCTTTTTTACCGTGTTTTTTGAACTCTATAATTGAGTTATTCTCACGATGGTCTAATACTCTATAATCTACACCTCTTAATATAGCATCTCTTACTAAAGCGGCAGGTGAGTCATACATCTTTTTACCAAGATTTATAACTGAGTATTTAGATTCTTTAGCTTCTTCATTATATTGTTTAGCTAGATCCATTAAACCATTTATAAAACCTTTTTCTTCAACTAATTTATTTACTTTAGTTGAAAGAGTAATTCCTTGTTTAAATTCTTTTAATACTTTTTTAACATTCTTTTCGAATCCTAATTCATATTTTTTATCTGTTTTTAGGATTTCATTTATTTCTTTTATTAATATTTTTCTTTGTTCTTCAGTAATTCCTTCTTCAGCTACCTTACGATAATCAAAGGATATGTCTTTTTCATCTGATAATAAACAGTGGAATAAAAAAGCCGTAATAAAATCTATTTCCTCTAAGGAAATAGCGGTTTTGTCAAATGGGTCTAAGTCTAGGACTCTGACCTCTATATGGCTAATTGGATGACTTGCTAAATCATCTACATCATATTTCCATTTACCTTTAATACGAATTGGTGTATAAAGTTCGGAAATTGATATAATATTTCCCGCTTTTATATTCTTTCTTAAACTTTCTATATGTTTATCCTTATTTTCAAAGTTGATTGGATCTAGATGTAAGTTTTTAAATCCTTGTTTATTACTATTTCTTATTGAACATGTTGCTTCATATTCTTTTCCATATTGTTTTGGAGTTGCTCCAAAAAGTGCTATTAACATCCAAACTTTCTTTAGATAGTTTCTTAAAATCTTAAAGTAACCATCTTCTAGAGAATCTGGTAAATTACTATTTGATTTCTTTAATTCTTTATAGTATTTTTCATGAATTGAAAAATTTAAATGGATACCAGACATACAGTACATTTCGTAACCGTATTTTTTGTATAGATACATTTCATATTCATGTTCTTTTACGTTGTCTCCATATTCTCCGAAATTAAAGTTTTCAATATTAGGTAAAATACATGGCATACTATATGGCCATAAGTATTCTCCAGCTTTTCTAAGCTCTTCTAACACTACATTTGTAACATTTAATAGTTTCTCATAACATTCCCTTGTAGATGGGCACGGAGTCGTTCTTAATTCTAGTTGTGCAGCACCGAAGTCTGTTGTGACGAATGCGTTTGTATTTCTGTTACCAAACACTTTTGGGTGTGGTGTGTTTGCAAGATGTCCGTTCTTAGTTGTACGCAAACCTTCACGCTCGATTCCAATGTTATATTTGTTTGATATCATTTTATATTAATTCCTCTCCTTCAATAACAATATCGAACATATTATACCATATTTGCTTAAAAATTTCAATCGGGGAGGCTCTTTTTGATGAAAATTTTGATTATTATGTATTTATTTTTTTTGGATTATATATTATAATTTATTATGTATGGTAGAAAGTAATTTGAGGTGATAAGATGGCTGCTGAAATGACTAGAAGAATAAATTTAGAGTATCCTGATTTTAGTATTCATGATATAGTTGCAACTGATTTATATTATAACGAAGGAAAAGATGCATATATTATGAACTATTATGATTTAACATTAAATAATAGTATGTATACTGTATTAAGTAGAATTAATGGAAGATTAGTAAAGAATCCTTTTATGGAAGGAGAAGAAATTGCTGAACTTGCATTAGATGCTAGACCTGCTGATATGGGAATATTAGCTGATAATATTAGATGTTTAAAGGTACCTCTAAAGAAACCAGAAACTCAAAGAATAGCTCAATTTGATGTATTCACTGATGGTAATAATTATTATATAAGAAGAAATCTAGCTCAAAGATTTGGTATAAATTATACTACTGGTGAAAATGGTTCTTCAGAATTGGTTAGAGTTTCTAATGAGGACATTAATAGAATAGTTTCTTTAACTAGAAATGATTCTACAAGATTAGAGCCTATATATCATTCAATAGCTAAAACTCAAAGACAAGCTTTATTTACGGTATTAGATGATGATAGAAATCTATATATTACAAGAATTCTTGCACAAAGATTTGGTATGGATCATGGATTTGCTTTAAGATTCCAAAGTATGGCATGGACTAAGGTTACTTTAGGTGAAATAAGAGAAATAGAAGAAAGAACTAAAGATGCACCTGTTTGCTTAAAGGCTGAGTTTGCAAGAATAACTAGAGAAAATACAACACGTAATGTAAATAAAAATAATAATAACAATAATAACAAGAATAAACGTGAACAAGCATTATTTAGAGTATTAGATGATGGAGAAAATTTATATGTTATTAGAGTACTTGCTAAACAATATGGAGTAGACCATGGATATGCATTTAGAAAAGATGATTTAGAATGGACTAGAGTATCTTTAGCTGATGTTAAGAGAATAGAAGAATTAACTGCAAATAGTTTAGTTGCATTAAATCCTAATTTTGAAAAGATTAATAAAGTAGAGGATAACTTAAAACCTACTAAATCATTTACAGTAGTAATAGATGTATTAGTAGATGGAGAAGACCTATATGTTAGAAAAGAAGTTGCTGATAGATTTAATATAAATGGTAATAGTCAAGCATATGATTCATATGTATGGGTTAGAGTAAGTGAAGAAGATCTTGCTAGAATTAAAGTTAATTATAATAATAGAAATGCTTTAGTTGAATTTAAATATAATCAAATGAAGAAGACTAAAGTAAATGAAAATGAATTTGAAGTTTTAGTAGATGGAGAAAATCAATATATTTCAATTGATTTAGTAAATAGATTTGCTATTGATAATACTGGTGTTATTACTGTTAATGGAAAGAATTATGCTAAAGTATCTGATAGAGATATTAAGAAGATTATTGCTTCTACATTCTATTCAGATAATTCATTAACTCCTAAGTATGTTAAATTTACTAAAGCTAAGAGAGAAGAAAAAACTCATACTGATAGAAAAGTAATTGCATTAAATTATACAATTATAGATAATATGAAATTTGTTCCAGTAGATTTACCATTAGATATGGAATTAGATTTAATGAATGGTAAAAAGATAAGAATAGATGGACAAATGTATATATCAGTTTCTAATAGTAGATTCCAAGAAGTATTTAATGAATTAATGCGTATGGGATATAGAGTAACTTTAACTTATAAAGAAGTTGAAAAAATTAATAAAGATAAAAATGATAGTAAAAAGATAACTAAGTAGAACTTAGTTATTTTTTTTGTTATAATGAATATGGTGATAATATGATAGATAAATTTATAAAAGATAATCATTTAAATAAATATCAAATTATTGGAATATTTGCTTTAATGATTGTATGTTCAGGTATGTTTGGTTGGGCATATGAAGTTATTTTTTATTATATTAATAGTGGTTTTAAAGAAGTATATATGAGAGGTGGTAATTTCTTACCATTTATTAATATATATGTATATGGATCTTTATTAATATTTTTCTTAACTTATAGATTTAAAGATAAACCATTACTTGTATTTTTAATTAGTATGATATCTACTGGTATATTAGAATTTTTATCTGGATATGTATTATATGGATTATTAGGATGGACTAAATGTTGGGATTATAATACTGAAATATTAAATTTTGGTAATATAGGTGGATATGTTTGTTTAAGAAGTGTATTAGTATTTGGACTATGTGGATTAATATTAATTTATTTAATGATACCTATTTTAATTAAAATAAGTAAGAAACTTGATTCTAGAAAGTTTATGATTATTAGTGTAATAATATGTAGTATATTCTTAATAGATGAAATATATAACTTAATATTCTATAGATTATTAGGTTTTTATGGAGCACCTACTTTTTATAAGAGTTTAGGATTTAAATATATTTATTTTAAATAGGAGGATTTATGAAGGTAATAGATACAGATGATAAGAAAAAAGATGGACAAAATAAATGTCCTAAATGTGGTTCTAGTGATATTACTTATAATATAAAAAAAGAAAAACTAGTTTGTAATTACTGTAATACTGAATTTGATAAAGAAGAAATAAATGATGTAAAAGAAGCAAAAGATTTAAATGAAGAATTAAGAGGTAGTGGTACTAAAGATATTACTTCTGAAGAAGATATGATTACTATTAAATGTGATGGTTGTGGGGCAGAGATTGTTATTAATACAAAAGAAGCTACTAATAGTAGATGTCACTGGTGTAGAAGTGTATTATCAATTAATCATCAAATAGATAATGGTGCTATTCCTGATGTATTATTACCATTTAAATTAAGTAGAGAAGATGCAGTTGAATCTATTAATAAATATGTAGGTAAAAGAAGTTTCTTTGCAGATAGTAAATTTAAAAAAGAATTTAATACTAATAATGTTATGGGAGTATTCTTTCCATATATGTTAGTAGATGCTAGGGGACATGGTAAATTTATTGGTACTGGAGAACATGAAGTTAGAAGTTATACTGTTACTAAGAAAGTAAAACATTTTGATAAAGAGGAAGAAGAAAGAGAAACTCATTATGATTTTGATGTTTATAGTATAGAAAGAGAATTTGATGTAGCAATTGATGATTTAACTGTTGAAACTAGTATGGAAATATTAAATAAGAATAATAGTAATAGAACTACTAATATTATTAATTCAGTTATGCCTTTTGATACAGAGAATTGTATTAAATATAAAGGTAATTACTTATCAGGGTATTCTTCTGAAAAGAGAGATTTAAATATTAGTAATATTGAAGATAAAGTAGATAAAGAATTAAGAGATATTACTAGACACGCTTTAAATAATGAAATTAAATTCTATGATAGAGGAGTTAAATGGGATCAAGAAAATGTAGAATTTAATGGTAAACAATGGATTAGTGCTTATCTACCTATATGGTTATATTCATATCAAGATAATAAAGTATTAAGATATGTTGCTGTTAATGGTAGAACTGGTGCTACTATGGGTAGTATTCCATTAAATAAATTAAAGTTATTTATATTTTCAGCATTATTCTTTGTTATTCCATTATTATTAGCTTGTTTATTCTTACAACAAAATGGTTTAAAAGTATTTGTAGGTGTTATTGGATTAATAGTTGCTTTAACTATATATTTAAGTAATAGTTCTGATTATAGAAATTCTGGTGTTAGACATAAATATGAAAATAATACTAGACATCAATTAACTAATGTTAAAGAAAATGATCATTTGATAAGACATGAATATGATTCAGATGATTGGTCTATGTTTGGTGCTAATAATAATAGACTTGAAGGAGAACATATAAAAGTAAATAAAAATGTAGAATAATTCTACATTTTTTTACATAGTGAATATTTATTTATAATTGAATAATTATTCTAAATGTTATAATTATGATAGGTGATAATATGAAGAAAAATATTTTATTTAGTTTATTATTAGTATTTATATTTGGATTTTGTTTTAATGTACATGCTGTAGGGTTACGTTATGTAGTATCTACAAAGAATTATGAAGTAGGAGATTGTATTGAAAGTAATACTGTAGTAGAAGAAGATGAAACTGCTTATTTAGGGGCTGCTAAAATAAATTATTATTTATTAATGTATATGGATATGCCTAGTGGTGATAATACTTGTGGAATTAAAGTAGATCAAAAAATAGATCCTTCTACATTAGATGACGAACAAATTGAAACAATTACTATTTCTGATACCAGTATTGTTAAACTTGATGATGATTATAATTTTGTAGTATTAAAGCCTGGAACTGTAACAATAACATTGGGTACTCTAGAAAAGACAATTACTTTTAGTTGTCCTGCTATTGCAGGTGGAATTCCTACATATAATATTTATTTTAATTCAAATGGTGGAAGTAATGTTCAAAGTGTTACTGTAAGAAATGAACCAAATGGTAATAATACTTATCCTACATTGCCAACTCCTAAAAAAACAGGATATAAATTTGATGGTTGGTATTTTGATAATACTTTTAAAACTAAAATAAGTGATCTTAAAGAAGATATGGGTAAAATGCATTTTGATCCTGAATATGATGAGTATTCTTGTCAAAAACAAACTAGAGGTGCAACTCTTTATGCTAAATGGGTTGAAGATAAAGCGGAATATGTTCCTGTACCTAATACTGGATTAAGTGGAAGTAAATTAATATTAATATTTGGTTATATTATATTAGTAATAGGTGCTTTAATAGTTTATCCTATAATACAATCTAAGAAAAATAATAGTTTATAAAAAGAAGATTTTATCTTCTTTTTTTATTTTATTTAACTAATATTAATGATATAATACTATATATAGTAGGTGTTTATATGAAAAAGAATAGAAAAGGATTTACATTAATTGAGTTAATTGTTGCTATAGTTATTTTAGGTATAGTAGTAATTTTATCTTTTCCTGCTATTAGAGCATTAAGAGATAGAGGAGAAACTCAAAAATATACAACTTATCTAGATGCATTAGAGAAAAGTGCAAAACTATATGTTGATTCATATGATGAAGATATGTTTGGTAGAAAAAGTAGTGGATGTGCTTATGTAACATATGGAATGTTATCAGATAAGGGAATGTTTAAAGATATTAGTGTTGAAGGTTTATCTTGTGCAACTGCTAATACATTTGTAAGAGTTGTTAAATTTAATGATACTTATTCATATACTGCCTATATTGGATGTGGAGAAAAGACTTCTAATGGAGTAAAGGACATTAATATTGTTTATCCTGAAAATGCTCTTCCACATAGAATGGATAGAAACCTTTGTGGTGGATTTGAAAGTGCTTCTAGTATTGTTGTTGGAGTAGATACAACAAATGGAAAAGTTTATAAAAAAGCTTATGGAGTTAAAGTAACTCTTTCAAGTTATTCAGGAATAAATAAAACAGTTAATTTAGAGACTGCTTGGAGTACTAATCCTAGTATTGATACTTCATTAGATTATAAAAAAGTAAAATTTAGTGTTCCAGCTAATCAAAAAGAAGATATTATGAGTGGTAACTTAGTAACTGCTTATTCTACATTAATAAATACACCTGCAAGTGGAAATGGTAGTTATTACTTACATGTAAAAGTTAATACATTATCTGATTTAGTAGGACAAGATTGGAAACAAAATGAAAATGGTCAATACTTAGTATTTGGACCATATAATATAGATAATGAAGAACCAGAAATACCAGAAGTTCATTTCCATAAATGGAAGAACTTAAAGAATATGCCTAACTTTAAAAAGATAGAAGAATATGAAGAATATCAAGTTAATTCATTTAGTGAAGTTCCAGTATTTGTATATGCAATTAGTGATGATCAATATTCTGGAATACATCATTTTGAATATACTACAGGTGGAAATACTAAGAATGAGACTAATGCAATTGCTAATTATAGAAATATTAAAGTAGATGGAGAATCTACAATTAAATGGAGAGCTTGTGATAAAGCTGGTAACTGTTCTAAGTATTCAGATGAATATACAGTAAGAGTTAGTTTCTTACCAGATGTTCCTACATCTAGATTGTATTTCTGGAGAAATAATAAGACTAGACCTGATGATATTACTCCTGGATTAATGGAATATGATGGTAATTGGTCTAAATTAAATATTATGTCTTTACCTGTAGGTGGAGGACCATACTTAGATCATTATGAATATAAGATTACTTATGAAGATGGAACTACTTCTATCGGAAGAAGAGCTTATTGTAATGTAGAAGTAGAAGGAGATTCTACTGTTCAATGGAAGACATGTAATTATGATGGATTATGTAGTGATTATAGTAAACCATATCATACTTATATAGATAGAACTGGTCCAAGCGTTCCAGAGATTAAGTTATATAGTTGGAGTGGAGATAAACCTACTTCTAGTGATGGCTTAACTGAATATAATAATAATTCATGGACTAAGAAGAATGTTTATGTAGAACCAGTAAATTCAAATGATGCTCATTCTGGAATAGATCATTATGAATATCTTACTAGAGGAACAACAACTGCTAATACAGATGAAAAAGCAAGATATAGAAATATTCAATCTAAAGGTGAATCTTATATTAGATGGAGAGCTTGTGATAAAGCAGGTAACTGTTCTAATTATTCTGGAGATGCAATTGTTAAAATAGATAGAACTAATCCAACCATTAGTATTAAGAATTCTAGTGGTGGTAAATGGACTAATAGAGATGTCTCATTATATTTAAGTTCTAAAGAAGCTGAGAGTGGAGTTTCATCATGGTATTATAGTTTTAATCCTGATTTAAATGAATATTCACTAGTTACTAATGATGAGATGACAGGATGGGTTCCATATACTAATAGTGGATCTAATCAATATAACGCAACTAATTTTAACAGTGAGAGAAACCAATATGTTTATATTAGAGTATGTGATGGAGTAAATAATTGTGTTATGGATAAAACATTAATTAAGATTGATAAGACTCCTCCAAAAGTTGAGAAAATAGTACAAGATAGTCCTTGTGGAAAAGATTGGGGTAGTAAATCATCTACACTTCATTTATCAGACAATTTAAGTGGAGAAGATATAGATCAAAATAATACATATTTCTATGTTAATGGAAGATTTAAAAAGTCTAATACTAAGACTAGTGGTCATACTAAATGGACTGAGAATATTTGTACTAATTTAAATAGTGGAAATAATCTAAAATATAAATTGTGTGATGTAGCAGGAAATTGTACTCAAGAAACAGTTATGTCATTTGATTAAAACTAAACTTTAAAAAGTTTAGTTTTTTTTATAAATTTTTATTTTATTTTTTATATAAAAGTGAGATAATATAGGAAAGGAGGAGTTGCTATCATGTACGATTATAGTAATTATGGCCAAAATAATTTAGGCTTAGGAGAAACTGAAAATCTTATTTCTCAATACACAGGTGCTGCAATTGCACTAATTGTTGTATTAGGACTTATTGCTTTAGCTATCGCAATCGTTGTTATTATCGCAAAATGTAAATTATTTACTAAAGCAGGAGAAAAATGGTGGGCTGCACTTATTCCACTATGGGACAATTGGGTAGAAACAAGAATCACTGGATTAAGATGGTATTGGTTCCTAATTGTAACTGGTGTTGCAGTTCTTACAGCTTTCCTTCCAGATAAGTTTGAATATATTGGAGTTTGGGGAGCATTATTAGTTTCATTCAATTATAACTATAATTTAGCTAGAAAATTTGGCAAAGGTAATGGTTTCGCATTCCTAAATACTATTTTACCTGTAATCGGAGTTCCTATCTTAGCTTTTGGAGCATCTCAATATAATAAAGATGCTGCAGTTAAGAAAGACGGAATTTTCGAAGTTAACTGGTAATAAAATAGAAGCATTCAAATGCTTCTTTTTTTATGTTATAATTTAATTAATAATAGAGAGGATGATAATATGAATAAGAAGCTATTAACTGCAGTATTCATACTACTAATACTTGCGATAGATGTGTATGTAACTGTAAGAGAGCGTCGTACTGAAAGCATTAAAATTAATTCTAATGTAGTTTATGATGAGACTACTAAGACATATTATTATTCTTATAATGATCAAGTTCCAATTAGAATAACTGAAAATATAACAAGTGATAAAATTAAAGATAATTATACTTTTAAATATAATAATCAAGATTTAAAAATAACGACTCTTCCTATTATGAATATTATAAAAGATGAAGAATATGAATATAAAATAAGTAATATAAATGTAGATATTTTTTATGATTTTAATAATTATAAAGGAGAACTTACTATATTAGATAATAAAAATTATGAATTGGATTTTAATAATAAAAAATATTATTTAAATTCAATGAGTGATGATAAAGAATTAATAAGAAATATTTTTTCAAACAATCTTTGGGGAAAGAAATATAAATATATAGAATTATTTATAAATGGAGAATATTCAGGTATATATACTTTGGGATATAGAGATATAGATATATTAAATGATCAAGATTATGTATTTTATAAAAGTTCTCCAAGTAATACTGAGGGAGATTATACATTTTTAGGTAAAATGGAAGGTTATATTTTATGTGATAAAGACTTTAAAAGAGTAACTAAAGATAATCCTGATGATAATTTATTTATTGCTTGGGAAAGATTAAAAGAATATTATAGTGCATTTGATAATAAAGATGATTTAGTAGGAAAAGTTTCAAGTAGTAGTATAGATATTTATTTATATTATTTATTAATTCAAGCAGAAAATTCTAATAAGAATGGTACTTTTTATAATACATATCTTGCGTATAGAAAGACTGATAAATCTTATAGAATAGAATATATACCTGGAAATATTACTAATACTTTTAATTATAATAATACTAGTTCCAATAACACATTTATCATGAAGTATAATCCTACATCAAGACTTATAGAACTTAATGATGATAAGACCATTTCTAAGGTTAAAGATAGATATAGTGAATTAAGAAGAGGAGATTGGTCTGATTATAATATTAATAAAATGATAGATGAATATGAAGATCAATTAATATTATCTGGTTCATTAAAAAGAAATCATAGTAATCTTACTAATTTAGATACTTTTAGAGAGTATGTTAATAATAGATTAAAGAGTCTAGATCAATATATTAATAGTTTATAAGGAGTTTAATATGAAGAAGAAAACTATAATTAATATTTTTGTTATATTTATATTATTATGTTTATTATATGGTTTTATATTTGGTGATAAGAATATTAAAATTACTAAAGGTGGTAATTATAATTTTAAAGGTAATTATAATTGTATTACTGTTAATACTAAAGAGAATGTTAATATTAATTTAGAAAATGTTAATATTAATTGTGATAAGGGACCTTCTATTAATATATTAAGTGATAATAGAGTTACTATTAATATTAAGGGTAATAATACTATTACTTCTAATACAAATGAAGATTTAGATGGAGCAATCTATTCTAAAAAAGATTTAGTTATTGATGGTACTGGTAATTTAAAAATAAAATCTAATTATAATGGTATTGTATCTAAAGATACAATTATTATTAAGAATGGTAATATTACTATTAAGAGTAAAGATAAAGGTATTAAAGCTAAGAGTTTATTTCAAATGGATAATGGTAAAATTACTATTAATAGTCAAGATGATGGTATTCATTCTGATATGAATGTTATTATAAAGAAAGGTACAATTAATATAGAATCAGATGATGATGGTATTCATGGAGATGGATTAGTTGAAATTAATAATGGAGATATATTTATTTCTAGTGAAGAGGGTATTGAAGGTACTTATGTAAAGATTAATAATGGTAAAATTACTATTAATGCTAAAGATGATGGTATTAATGCTGCTAATAAGACTGATATATATGAAGTATTATTAGAGATTAATAATGGAGATATTAATATTAATGTAGTATGTGAAGATGATTGTGATGCATTAGATTCTAATGGAGATTTAATAGTAAATGGAGGTAATATTAATATTACTTCAGTATTTGCTTTTGACTTTGATGGAGAAGGTGTATTAAATAATGGTACTATTACATTTAATGGTAAAAGTATAGATAAAATTACTAATACTATGAAAGAAGAGCAAAGTAAATTAGTGAAAGGAAAATAATATGAAGAAGATAATTATAATAATATTAATAGTAATAATACTTATATTATTAATAGGTTTCTTAATATTAAAAAGTTTTAAAGTATTTGATAAATTTGGTATGGTTAATAAGATAGAACATGGTAAATATTTAAAAATAACTTATAGTGCTTCTGGTAATAGTAATGGAAATGTTGATTATATAGAATTAGACTTAGTAAAAAAAGAATTACATACTAGTTATAAAGAATATCATAATGAAGAATTACAAGAAAATACTTATAAAGTAAGTGATAAAGATATTGAAGAAATTATTAAATACTTAGATGATAATAATGTAATAGGGTTATCTACTTATGAAAATAAAGAGGGTTTTTATCCTTTAGATGGACCTTCTAATACATTAAGTATTATTTGTAGTGATAATACTTATAGTATAGATGGTTATATTAATTTTCCTGGTAATGGGAATCAAATATATGGAAATTTGACTAAAAAATTGTACACATTGAAAAAATAATCATTCTGTAATTTCTTTTTATGATATACTAAAATAGTAGAATAATAGAATTGGAGAGATAATATGAAATGTCCAAAATGTGGTTTTAAGATGTCTCAAGATATGTGTATTCATTGTGGTTATAGTGAACGTAATCAAATGAAGGATATCGGTAAAAGTAATAAAGAAAAGACATATGGATGTCATAAGACTTGTAAAAGATTAATGATAATAGGAATATTCCTAATGGCAGTAGGAGTTTTTTATGGTGTCTTTGGAAATAGATTAAATTTTAATCCTAGAAATGCAGTTGGATTATTTAAAGATCAAATGTCTCCAATAGAAATAGAACCTACAGTATTATATGATGATAATAATATATTAATTAAGATAAATTCTATTTCTAGTGAAAGTTATGATTTTATTATTAATTATAGTATTAAGAATAAAAATAATTATCCTATTAATGTTGCTATGACTGAACCATATATAAATGATATATATGTTCCATATAAGTTAGTAGATGAAGTAAAAGCTAATGATATGCATGAAGGTAGTTTTGCTTTATCTAGAACTGTTTTAGGTAGTAATAAGATAATGGATATTTTAAGTATTTCTTTTCCTATAGAAATAACTACTACTAGTGGAGATATTATAGATAGAAGTGCTTATAAGAAAGTTAAGACTAATAAATATGATACAGATACTCAAAGTTATAATATAGGTAAAGTTGTATATGAAGATGATTTAGTACAATTACAATTCTTAGAGTTAATAGATAAACCTACTGTTGATAATCCTAAGAATAAACAATTAAGATTATTTGCTCATAATAAGACTGGTGGATCTATTAAGATGGGTATTGAAAGTAAAAATATATTTGTTAATGGTAAAAAATTAAATATAGAGTTTAGTAATGTTATTCCTGCTAATAAATATGGAATAAATGAATATAATTTTAATTATGATAAATTATCTGATATTCATAGTATAAAGATTAATTGTAGTTATTATGATTTAAATACTCATAATTTAATTAATAATTCAGATTATTTTGAAATTAAAATTAAATAAGGGTGTGATAATATGAGTAATAACTTTAATGCTCAAGAACTTACTTCATTACAGGGTTCTGCTGAAAATCTATTTAAAGAAATAGTTGAATCAATTAAAGCGGTACGTGATGCATGTCAACACATGAGTGGTGTTGTAAAATCTGAAGACAGTAGTTTAGCAAGTGCATGGGATAATGTTGCACAAGCAATATTAGATCCAGTAACAAAAGCTGAATCATCACTAGATACTGTTGGTAAAGCACTAAAAAGTTATGTAGATCAAACTGTTTCTAATGAACAAAATGCTGAAAGTGAGTTAGGAAGTATAGATGAAGAATTAGGAGCATTAGGAAAAATAGCTAGTGGAATAGTTGATTTAGGTTCTGTTATTGGAGGAGCTGCTGCTGGAGTTACAACAGGTGATGTTGTTACTAAACATATAGATGGTACTCCAGGAACAGTAAAAGTCGGCGAAATGGTATCTGGTAATCCTCCAACAACAAAACAAACACCTAGCGTAGTAAAACCAGGGCTAGCAACTCCACCTAGCAGTAGTAGTGTTCCACATTTAAGACCAACTGCAGAATATGGTCAGGTAAAATTAGGTAGACAAACAGTTATTTGGGGAAGTGCTCATTATGATCCTAATAATCCATATAATATAGTACAACCTCCTAAGAGTAGTTTGACAGGTAATAATACAAATAATGCACAATAAAAGAAGTTTTAACTTCTTTTTTTATGTTATAATTTTTTTAGGTGATAATATGCCAATATTTAATTTTAGAAGAAAGAAAAATAAAGAGAAGACTAATCCTAATGATTTAGATCCTAGAATTGTAAAGTTGAAAATAGAAATAGCAGATATAATTAATCAATCTGTTTTAGATAATAGATACTCTGTATATAGTTTTGATGTTTCTAAAGATATTTTAAAAAGATGTGAAGAACAAAATTCTTTTGAAAAATATGAATGGTTTTTTGATGTGATAGGACAAAATGATAAAAGATGTACTTTATCACAAGATACAGGAGAAATGATTAATAGATTAATGAGTGATCCAGATAATTATTTAGCAATTCATATGGGATATTTAGGAAGAGTTGAAGATGTTGATGGAATGCCTTATATAGAAAAGCTAGATGATATATTACATAATGGTTTAATAGATTATGCGGCTGAACTAGATGGTATGCATACTGATTATCCATCTCCATCTCAAACAACAGCTAGATTAATGTCTTTTGGTGATTTACCTAATTTATTTAGTTCTTATAAAGATAATAATGTTGCTGTATTATTACAATTTCCAAAAAGTTTAGTAGATGAGTCTTTATATGTAGATAGAGAACATTATTTTGATATATTTAGAGAAGTTGATAAGAAGAAAATAATTAAACCAGAATATATAATTGGTGCTATTATAAAAGAAGGTACTGATATGAGATATTATTCTAAAGAAGAATTATTAAGTGTAAAAAGAGATAAAAAAGAATACTAAAATATTCTTTTTTTATATGTTATAATTATTTTGAAAAGAGTGGTGTTATGAGTAAAAAATTATTAACAGAAGAAGATGTAAAAAAAGAATTAGGTATTACTGATTTTAGATCTATTTCTAAAGAAAAGATTGTTAGTTTTGTTAATATGATGCCTAAATTAGATAAAGAATTAGCTATTAATATTATTGAACAATTTCCAAGTTATGTAACTATGGCCAATTCTATGGTAGATAATTTAATATCTTTATGTAATAATGCTTTACAAGATGCAAAAGTTGCTGAAGTAGAAGCAATTAATGCTTATAAAGTAGTATTAGAAACTATTAGAAAAGAATTAGAAGATGGAATTGCTACTCCTGAAGAAAGAGAAACATATAATAAACAAATGATAGAAGTAGCTGATAAAATTAGTGAAATAGATGCTAGAAAGAAAAGATGGCTAAGTGAAGTAGTTAAAACTGGAAGAGATGTAGTAGTAGTTACTTTAGTAATTGGAGCGTCTATATTAGGAGTTAATGTTGCAGGTAAATTAAAATAATTGAAGGGATGATAATATGGATTATATACAAATACTAAGTTGTAATAATAATTTAGGTAATTGTTGTAGTGATCCAGGATTATTATCTTTTTTTAGTATAACTAAAAATATATTATTACTTATACAAATAATAGTACCTATATTATTAATAATAATGAGTGCTATACAATTATTTAAAATGATGATGAATCCAGATGATAAGAAGGGATTACCTTCTATTAGAAATAAATTTATTGCAGCTGCTATAGTGTTTTTTGTACCAACTATAGTAAATTCATTATTATTAATGATTACATCATCTAATAATAATTTAATATCATGTATAAATGAAGCAAGTAATATTAAATATAATAAAAATGTAACATATAAAAAACCTTCGGAAGATAAAAGACAAAAGAGTTCGATAGTTCCGGACTCAAGTGACTATCAAAAAGGAATTCCTAAACCAACTCAAGGAGAAGAGTTTACCTCTGGGGCGTGTAAGGTTGGGGATGCAGGTGTAGAATTAGTTCCAAATGATTCTCATAGACATGCTAAAGTAGTTAGAAAAGCAAATGGAGAAGAAGTTGCTAATTATGCAAGATCATGGTTAGGAAAAGGTCTTACATATAAATTAGGAGCATCTGGTGATTTATCATATGGCGGAACATGTGACTGTTCTCACTTTGTATATGAAGTATTAGATCATTTTGGAATACTAGAAGGTGGACAAATAAGAACTACAGTATGGGGTTCTTGTAATGTAGAAGGAACAACTCTTTATTCTGATTATTCTAAATTAGTTCCTGGAGATGTTGTATTCCAATATTTTGGTAATGCTACTGCACATGTAGAATTATATATAGGTAATGGTGAAACTATAGGATGTAATGGTGGAATAGGAGTAACTCATGGACATAATGCAGGTGGATTTGATACCTTTATACATTTAAGTGCATATGATTAGGGGTGATAATATGAAAGATATTAAAAAATATATATTATTATTTGTAGTCATATTCTTAATAATACTAGTATATGGAATATATCAATTATCAAGAAATAATATATTAATAGATAAATCAAAAGATATAGTTTATACATCATATGTAGATGAAGATAATGAAAAGATGATTCCTCAAATAAACATAAAAAGAATATCAGATACTATTAATAATGAAATAGATAATTTTACTAAAGATTATATAAATATAGATACAAATAAAATTACTTATAAATATCAAGTAAATGGAAATATATTATCATTAATAGTAATAATAGAAGATTATTCTATAGAAGGACCTGCGAATAGTAGTTTCTTATCATATATAATTGATTTAAAAAGATTAAAAGTTTTAAATAATAAAGAAATATTAGATTTATTTAATTATAATGAAGAAGATATTATTAATTATATGAATGATTTCTTTAAGGATTCATATCAAGTAGAATTAGATAATAAAGTAATTAATAATATAACTTATGAAGATTATTTAAAAATACATGAAATAACTGATTTTAAAAATGAAATATATTATTATATTGAAAATGGTAAATTATATGTATATTTTGATTACTTAGAATGGGCAGCAGATAAAGAAACAGTAGATGTATTTGTAGAACAAGGTTATATTTTTGAATTATAAAAAATTAATGTGATATAATATATACACATCTTATAAAGAGAGATGGAGGGACTAGCCCTATGAAATCTCACCAACCTATTAAGTTAGGTGGTAAAGCTAGATCTATAAGATAACTTAAGACGTAAGGTTATCTTACGTCTTTTTTCTTTCTTTTAAGATGTAGAAAGGAGAGAAATATGTTAGTAATGAATTATATAGTTCAACCTGAAAAAGATAAAAGGGGAGAATTCTATAACTATTTAGTAGATAATAATTACAAAGCTCTTGAAGATAAAGAGTTTATAATTAATAGTCCTTTTCCGTTTATAATAAGTACTAAAGCAAAAGTAGTTTCTATTCTAAATAGTGTTACTTGTTGTGCACAAGCATCACAAGCTAAAAAGATAATAACAGTAGAAGAGTTCATAAAAAAAGAAAACTCTCAATAACGGAACGGTTTTGGAGATGGTGTCAATACTTTTAAAGACCATTCTTCACCTTTTTTTGAACTTGAGTACGAAAGGTCAAAAATTCGAAGGTCTAGCCTGTAAGTTGTAGGATGAAAATAGTCCTTATTTTTACTAAAAGTATATAAATCGTAAAAAAAATCAAAAGTCAGAATCACAATAGGTGCGTTGGAAGGAGGTTCTTTTATTCTGGTAGAAGAGAAAACCAAGAAAAAGCACTTTTGTGAAATTTTATTAAGTTCATAGCTGAATATATAATAATTTTGTCGCGGGTGTTGCAATTTTAAAAAAAATAATTTATAATAATTATGTCGCAAGTGTTGCAAATAATAATAACAAATGATACAATTTATATGGAAGGTGAATTTATGAAAAAGAAAAGTTACAAAGTTATTTCATTATTCTCTGGTGCAGGTGGTATGGACATTGGTTTCATAAATTCAGGGTTCGAAATAATATGGGCAAATGATTTTTTTAAGGAAGCAGTAGAATCATATAAAAACAATATTGGAGATCATATTGTTTTGGGAGATATAACAAAAATTAAAAGTTCTGAAATGCCTGATGATGTAGATTTAGTTATTGGTGGTTTTCCTTGTCAAGGATTTTCTGTAGCAAATACTAAAAGAAGCATGAAAGATGAAAGAAACTTCTTATATAAGGAAATGCTTAGAGTTATTAAAGACAAAAAGCCAAAATTCTTTGTAGCAGAAAATGTGAAGGGAATTTTATCGATGGAACATGGCAAAGTAATTGAAATGATAAAAAAGGACTTTGAATCATTAGGATATAATGTTGATGCAAGATTATTAAATGCAGCTGAGTATGGTGTCCCTCAAGCTAGAGAAAGAGTTGTAATTATTGGAAATAGATTAGGGTTAGAAAATCCATATCCCAAAGCTACGCATTGGGTAGATAGTAAAAAGTATTCAAGTAAAAAGGGATTGAAAAAACCAATTACTGTTGAAGAAACAATTGGATTTTTAAGTAATGTTCCTTTAAGTTATAATCCTATCACATTAGATAATGGAATGATAATCTATAATCATATGGCAGCTACTAATGTATATGATAAATTCTGGGGTAGAAAATATAATGTTAATCAACATGATATATGTGATTATTTAAAATTATGGAGAGACAAATCTGGATATACTACAAAGAAAGTTGATGACCATTTTGGGTATAAGTATACAGCTGGGCATTGGTTTAGAAAAGATAATAATTCTGGGAGCATTCCAAAACCATCCGATTGGTGGGAATTAAAGAAAATTTTAGGTTTTGATGATAAGTATGATAAGGAAGTAACTACAATGGTTGAAAAAGAGATTAAGTTTGAACAATCATTACGTATTACCAATTGGGATAGACCAAGTGATACTATTACCGCTACAAGTCCTGAAATTCACGTTAATAAAGAGAGAAGACTGAGTGCTAGAGAATGTGCAATGCTTCAAACTTTTCCAATGGATTATAGATTTGAAGGGAGTTTAAACATTGTTTATAGACAAATTGGTAATGCAGTCCCAGTTAAACTAGCTGAACAAATTTCAAAAGGTATATATGATGCCTTAGTTGAATACGAAAAAAAAGAAGGATCAAATTAATATCCTTCTTTTTTAATTATCATAAACTTTATAAAATTTATGATCGCCACACCAATATTCACTATTTGAATTATATCTTTCTTCCAAACTCGTTGCATCAAATCTTGCAGTATTTCCATATTTTACAGCTAACAGAAATATTTCCCAATGATTATTTTTCTTTTTTGGAACACTATACCAAATTATATTTTTTTGTTTATCATAATATCCCACTTTGTTTGGTTTTATTACTTTTTCCCAATCGCTTGGAATGTCTACCTTTTGATTAATTAGTACAAACTTATCATTATCATTAAGTGAATTGAATTCGGCTTTCGAAGAAATATATTTAGGTTTATAATATTCTCCATCATGTTCATCATAATATACATAATCTTTAAAATTTAAAAACAGATTATTATCGAATAAATTACTTAATTGTCCATTTGGTAAACAAGTTACTACTATACTTGGATAATTATTATCATTAATTAATTTAAAAATACCATGTCCATCATCTGAATAACCAATCTTTACTAGATAAGTTAATAAAGGCTTGTTTGTTCTTGGATCAATTGATTGTAAATTTGCTTTAACTCTTAAACCGGGAAAACTTCCTGAACCTTCAACAAATTTGTTTTTAAAAGAAGTTTGATTATGTTCCAATTGTATGGAATTTAGCTCCCCTCTATTCCCTACTTTATCGATAGTCTTTACATCAATATTTAATATCACATCATCTAATTCTAATGCTATATCACAACTTACAGGTGATGGATAAAAATTCTCCGCATCTCTGAATGTTGTATACATGTGATGTCTTAGTAATCTTTCAGAGGCTTCTTTGATTTTATTCTTTTTCCCCCATACTTCTTGAAGGATTTCATAATATTCTTGGGTCTCTGATTCTATATTCTTTAAATCACTCAAAAAGACTTTTGAGGTAACAATATCCTCAATTATTTTCATATATTTTTGTTCTAAATCTAAAATCTTATTTTGCGTAGTAGTTCTAGCAATATCGATATTTTGTTTTGACATAATAACACACCTCAATAAAATTATAGCACAAAACTAAAAAAAATATTGATATATAGAAAAAAATGAAAAAATCTGTTATTCTGATTATGAGGTGGTAATATGGCAGGTTTTACTGCGAAGGAGGAAAGCTTTAAAGTTTTTGAGAGGGAGAAAAACTTAAATATTCCTTTATTTCAAAGAAAATATGTTTGGAAAGAAGAAAACTGGAAAGAATTATTTGAGAGTTTTTTTAATAATAATATCTTTGGCTTTTTGGGTTCAATTTTAGTTCAAAGGAAGACTATTGATGCTGGATCAGGTGAATTAGATGTTATAGATGGTCAACAAAGATTAACTACAATAAGTTTGTTAATTATGGCAATTTATGATTGCTTAGATGAAGAAAAGCAAGCTAATGCAATTGATGGTATTCACAATATCCTATTTAGTAAAGGTACATATGAAAGAGATTATCATCCTAAACTAAATCATTCAAAATATGATAGAGAAGATTATAATAATATAATCAGATTGAACAGACCTGAAGGTGTGATTGATGCAGAGAAAACTGAAGGTATAATTGGATGCTATAATTATTTTAAAAAGTTATTAAGTGAAGTAGAAACCGAAAAAATAGAAGATGTCTTTGATAATATAATTTCTGGAAGAGATAAAATATGGGTTGTTATCACTTTAGACAGAGATATGGATGAACAAACAATATTTGATACTTTAAACAATTCAGGAGTTTCTTTAACAGCCGGTGATACTATTAAAAATTACTTATTTAAGAAAGCACATGATATATATGATAGATTCTATAATGATAAAGATGAGGCAGAAAGAAAGTTAATGGAATTACACGAATCAACATGGGAGGCAGCTTTTTCTAAAACTCAAGAATTAAGTGATTATTGGGATAAAATCAAAGTAACTGGAAGGGTCAAAAGATTAAACCTTGATTTATTCTTATTTAGTTTTGGAATAGTTAATGGTATTTTTACTACTTATGAAAATAGCATCTCTGAATTAGCACAAATGTATAAAAAATATATTAATACAATTAATTCTAAAGAAGAAATTGATGAATTACTTCAGAATATTTATTCATATTCATTAACGTATAAAAATAGCTTTGATTGTATTGATCAAGAAACATTATTTACTTATTCACAAGATAGTGTATTAGAAAGATTAATGCATTTAAATAATTATTTAGAGATGTCAGCATTTAATCCATACATATTAAAAATGCTTAGAGACTATGAAAATGATACTGATACATTAATAAAAAAGTTGCATTTATTAGAAAAATATTTAGTTTTTAATAATTTGACAAAAGATTTATCTAAAACAAAAAATTATAATAAAATGTGCATGACTATAATAAATGATCCAAACAAATTAGAACAGGAATGTTCGGAAATCGATTTAAACTCTCCATTTGTTTTCTTAAATGATATTACTAATAAGATGGCCAGATTCTATTTGTTCTGGGTAGAATTATACAGAAGAAGTGATAACCATGATGAATCAAAATTACAAGATACATATTCTTTAGAACATATAATGCCTCAAAAATGGAGACAAAATTGGTTCCCTGAAAATAATGAAGATGTTAATCCAGAATTTATGGACAACAGAGAAAATCATTTATATAAAATAGGAAATATGACACTACTCAAAGGAAAACTTAACACTTCTATATCAAATAAAGCCTTTAAGGAAAAAATTGAAAAGATGAGGCCTTATGCAACATTAAAAATAACAAAAGAAGATATAATCGATGTATATGATTCTGGAGATACTACGTGGGATGAAAACAAAATAGATAAAAGGACTATAGAAATTATGGAAGATATTAAAAAAATATTTTTCTATTAAGCAGAGCAATCTGCTTTTTTTTGAATTATAAACAACCTCAATATATGATATAATAAAAACGGGTGATACAGATGAAAGAATTAGAAAAGAAAATAGTAAAATTTGCTGAAGATAGAGATTGGTTACAATTTAATACGCCAGAGAATTTAGCTAAAAGTATTTCAATTGAAGCCGGAGAATTACTAGAATGTTTTCAATGGAATAATAACTATGATAAAGATGAATTAAAATATGAAATAGCTGATGTAATGAATTATTGTATTTTACTATGTCATCAAATAGGTGTTGATCCTAAACAAATAGTTTTAGATAAAATGGATATTTCAGCTAAAAAATATCCAGTTGAAAAAGCAAAAGGAAAAAGCACAAAATATAATAAACTATAGGAGGCAACTATGGATGAAAAGCATGAAATAAAAAAAATCTACTACTTATTATGTGGTATTGATAAAAGTGTATCAGAATCATCTAATGAAAGATTTGTTAGTGATTTATTATGTGATAGGTTTAATAACCTTCTAAATCTTTTAAAAGATAAAATAAATGATGATACATTAGACTTTTTTTTAATAGAAAAGATAGAAACCCAAGGAAGACATTTAACAATTGGTGAAATGAAAAATCATATTTGTCCTATTATTGAATATTTAAAAAATTTTTTTATTGAAAATGGTGAATATCAAGTGAGTAAAATAGGATATTTATATAATTCAATTGAAGATGGAGATATTAAGGCAAGATGTGGAGATATTTTACTTGGCGAAGGTCCTTATGATAGAGCTATTAATCAAGCTACTCAGATTTTAGAAGATAGAATTAAAAACAAAGCTAATTTAAAAGATACAAATCTTATAGGAACAGCTCTAGTTTCTAAAGCAATTCATTCTAACTCAGATGAAACAATATTAAAGTTTAGTGATAAAGCAGACGTACAATTAGGATATTCAAATTTATTTAAAGGATTAGTCTCTATTTATAGAAATCCAACACATCATACCTTATCCTTTAAATGTAGTAGAGAATATGCTTTAAAGGTTTGCTGCTATATAGATGAATTATTGAAATTAGTAGAACAATCAGAAATAATAGAGTAAGAGGTAACATTATGTTAGTGTATGAAGGAATAAAGTCAGGATTTATAGATGATGTAGATTTAGGAATTATTGCAGATAAAATAAGGAATAAATATATTGAAGTAGTCAAAAGAAGACCGAGTGCCCCTGAGTTTAATTCATGGAAGAATTCTATGCAATATATGAGAGGTGTATTAAGCGATTCTGAAATACCTGATAATACTGGTATCGCAATTGAATATAATATTCCACCAACTGGTTGTAGAATAGATTTTATGATGTCAGGATATAACAAATCTAAATCTAATGTTGTAATTATAGAATTAAAGCAATGGGATAAATGTACTGAAGTTGGAGAAATGGATGGTATTTATAAAGTTAATACTTATACAGGTGGAGGATTAAGAGATGTTAATCATCCATCTTATCAAGCTATGACTTATGCTAATCTTATAAGAGACTATAATGAATCAGTACAAATACAAGATATTAATGTAGTACCATGTGCATATCTACATAATTATTATTTTGATAATGATGATACATTATTATCAAATAATTATAAAGAATATACAGATGCAGCTCCATTATTTGGACACAATGATGTAATAAAGTTAAGAGACTTTATTAAAAAATATATTGAAGATGGTGATGATGGAAATATTCTATATGAAATAGATCATGGAAGAATTAGACCATCTAAAATGTTACAAGATTCTTTAACTCAAATGTTAAAAGGTAATAGAGAATTCTATATGATAGATACTCAAAAGATAGTATATGAATATGCCTTAAGAAATGCTATTGATACAGTAGGAAGTAATTCTAAAAATGTAATGATAGTTAGAGGTGGACCTGGAACAGGTAAATCTGTTTTAGCAATAAATCTATTAGTAGAATTAAATAGAAGAAATATGACTTGCTTCTATGTAACAAAAAATTCTGCTCCAAGAAATGTTTATTCTTCTAAATTAAGAGGAGAATATACTCAAACTTATATTAATCATTTATTTCAAGGATCAGGAAACTTTATAGATGAAGAAAGAAATAAACTAGATTGTTTAGTAGTAGATGAAGCACATAGATTAAATGAAAAGTCAGGATTATTTCAAAATAAAGGTGAAAATCAAATAAAAGAAATTATTAATGCAGCTAAATTCTCTATATTCTTTATAGATGAAAATCAAAAAGTAACTCTTAAAGATATTGGAAGTGAAGAATTAATAAAGAAATATGCTAGAGAATTAGATGCAGGTATTTATACTTATGAATTAGATTCTCAATTTAGATGTAATGGATCAGATGGATATCTAGCTTGGTTAGATAACATTCTAGAAATAAGAGAAACAGCTAACTTTGATATAGATGGATTTGATTATGATTTTAAAGTATTTGACGATCCTAATGAAATGAGAAAAGCCATTGAAGAAAAGAATGAGATTAATAATAAATCTAGAATGGTAGCAGGATATTGTTGGAACTGGATAAGTGAAGGTAAAGATAATACTAATATTCATGATATTGTAATACCAGAATGCAACTTTGAAATGAGTTGGAATTTAGGTAATTCATCAACATGGGCAATAGATAAAAACTCAATCAATGAAATAGGATGTATTCATACATGCCAAGGATTAGAGTTTGATTATGTTGGAGTAATTATTGGTGATGATATGAGATATGAAGATGAACATATTATTACTGATTATCATAAACGTGCTTCTACAGATCAGTCATTAAAAGGTATCAATAAGATTGCTAGAGAGCAAGGAGAAAAAATTGCTCAAAAGATGGCAGAAAACATAATCAAAAATACATACAGAACCTTAATGACAAGAGGAATGAAAGGTTGCTATGTTTATTGTACTGATAATAATCTCCAAGAATATCTGAAAAAGTTAATAAGTAATGTAAAATAATAAAAAAATAGTTAAAATTAGTTTTTTAACTATTTTTTTGCTATCGAATTATTAAAATCCATTTAAGTGAAAATAAAAAATTCAAAAAAGTATTAATTTGAAAATCATAAAATACCGTTTTGACTAATTTTTACAAATTTCATATAGTACTTGCAGAAAGGAGAAAATATATGGAACAAATAGCTGATAATGAAATTGTATTAGTTGGGAAATTAATGCCAAGTATTCAACATATTTCATTTAAAAACCAAAAAGCATATAGATTGAAAATAAAGATAGATGATAAATACTTATCCAATACTATTCCAATTATAGTAATAAATCCAAATGAAGACCAGTTTAAAAACTATAAAAATAAAGAAATAGCAATAATTGGCCATGTAGAAGCAAAATGGAGTATTAATATAATTGTAGATGCTTATAAAATAAATGAAGAAATAATGTTAAAGATATAATTATTTGATAGAACTAATGATAAAATCAATTGTTTCATTAGTTTCGTCAAAAAGACAAAAGTACTTTTTCTTGTGTTTTGCAGAAAAAAATCTACTAAAAATAGGCTTTCGTAATAAGATAGTAAAAATAAAAGAATCGCATTCCCCCACACCTTTTGAGATTGTGACTTTTGATTTTTTTGTTTATGCTATAATAAATATAGGAGTTGAGTATATGAGTTATTTTGGTATATTTATGATTATATTTGGTGTATGTGTATTATTAACTGGAATATATGCATTTACTGGTCATAGTATAGGTATATTAACTGAAAGACCTGCTTTTAAGAATTTAACTAAAAGTGATTGGAAGAATATTGGTAAATGGACTATTGTTGTTAGTTTATTCATTATATTAATTGGAATACTAGGAATAGTATTTAACTTTCAATAGGTGATAATATGAAATATTTATTATTATATAAATTAGATGATATGTTAAAAGAAAAGATACTTGATGGGTATCTTAAAGATGGGTTTATTATTTCTTATGAGATAGATAATATTATTTTAATTAAGAAGAGTGATATTACTATAAATGATGAAGATATTTATATTAAAGTATTATTTTCATTTATTAATCGAAGTAGGGCATTACTTAAAAATAAGAGTTTTGTTTCTGATTTAACTGATGCATTTAATTATGCATCTAAAAAAGAAGAGTTTTCTAAATTTGATAATAAGTTTGAATGGTATATTAGAAATATAATTACTAGAGAATGCTTATAAAAAAGATAACAGTGGTTATCTTTTTTTTATGTTATAATTTATATGGTGATAGTATGACATTTTCTCACATAGCTTGGACAATCTTTTTTATATTAGTAATAATATATTTAATTGTTATGATTTGTTATCATTTCTTTTTTGCTAAGATTGTTGGATGGTTTGGTGAACATTGGGTTAAAAAAGCTTTAAAAGAGTTACCCTCAGATAAATATACTATTCTTAATGATATTATGTTAGATAGTAATGGATATACTCACCAAATTGACCACATAGTTTTATCTCAATATGGAATATTTGTAATAGAAAGTAAACAATATAATGGTTATATTACAGGTAATAAATATGATAAGAAGTGGGTTAGACATATATCTAGAAAAAAGAAGATTTATTATGAAAATCCAATAAGGCAGAATTATGGTCATGTAAAAACTATTTGTGAATTATTAAGCATTGATGAAGGTAAAGTTTTTAATATAGTATGTATTCCAAGTACTGCAAAGTTAAAGGTTGAAAATGACGGTGAATTGACAAGATATGATACTTTGGCTGAAAAGATTCAATCACATAAAGAAATACTTATTCCTGATTATAGTGATTATTTAAGTGCCATAGTTAAAAATAATATAGTTGATAGAAGAAAAAGAAAAGAGCATAATAAATATGCTCGAAATGTAAAAGATTTTTATGATGATAAGTGTCCAAAATGTGGCGGGAATCTTGTTAAAAGATCTGGACAATATGGAGAATTCTATGGTTGTAGTAATTATCCAAAATGCAAATATACTAGAAAGATTTAATAGAGGATAGTTATATGAGTTATTTGGTATCAATAATAATGTTTATGTTATATGTTGCTTTTGTAATTGCAATGATTTATTTGATAGTTCATGCTGTAGATAAAAGTACCCGTCTTAGGAATAATACAAGAAGCAATACATTTTATAGACCTCGAATTGAAAGATTAACAGGAAAAATTAATTATGCAGAATTATCTTTAAGTAATATTCTAAATAATTATCTTCCAAAGAATTTCTATACTGTTTATGATGATTTGTTAATTGAGACAAATGGAGAAACTCATCAGATTGATCATCTGGTCATTTCTCAATTTGGTGTTTTTGTAATAGAAAATAAGGCCTATAGTGGAGTTATTACTGGTGACAAATATGATAAGGCTTGGGTTAGACATTATAATAAAAATAAAAAAATGTATTATGAGAATCCAATAAGACAAAACTATGGACATGTTAAATGTATTCAAGAGTTGCTTCATTTGAATAATAAACAAGTTTTTAATATTGCTTGTTTGATGGGAAATGGAACAACCAATATTAAACATGATGGTGAACTAACAAGATATGATACAATAATTGAAAGAATAATGTCTTATGAAGACGTTGTTATTAATAATACACAGGAGTTGTGTGAAATAGTACAACGAGCCAACATAACTGATGTGCAAATAAGAAATGAACATATAAAAAGATTGTTATATACAAAAGAGGATATGAATTATAATATGTGTCCAAAGTGTGGAGGCAAATTAGTACTACGAAGAGGGAACAATAATAAAAATTTTATGGGTTGCAGTAACTATCCATACTGTAGATATACAAGAAAGATTTAATATGATAGGTTGGTGATAATATGGCAAAGAAAAACAACTCATTTTTAGGAGAAGCTACTGATTCTATTATAATTGGTGGACTTGCTTATTATTTATTTAAAGGTATATTTATGATATTTAAACTTTTATTATTAATTATATTTTGGCCAATTGCTTTATTATTAAAAATAAAACCAAAGAAGTGATCTTTGGTTTTTTTAATTTTTATTAGCAGGTATTATTTTAGTACAAATCATACCATTTAAATTATATCCATCAGGACAACTATATGATATTTCATGTATTGGGTAACAATAATATTTGCTTGGTTGTCCTAAACTTATCATTGATAATCCATAATATCCATTTTGACAAGTTTCTTCAGGAGTTTCTATTCCTTCACTAAAATTAATACATCCTGAATCTATTGAAGTCATTCCATTTGCACATATATGGTTAGCTGCTATTGTTTGATAACAGTCAGTTCCTTGTAATTCGAATCCATCTGGACAAGAATAAGTTACTGGTTTAGTAGGTGGTGTTACTGGAGTAGGATTATTATTAGTACTATTATTATTGTTTGTATTAGTATTTTTATTTGAATTTGTATTATTTGTACTAGTACTATTATTAGTATTAGTATTAGTATCTTTCTTTTCTTCTTTATTATTATCTATATCTTTAAATGTAATAGGATCTTTACTATTAGTAGTAGGGTTTTCTTTTTTTATTGTTTTCTCATTACTAAAGTCTTCTACATTTACTTTGTTATTTATTTTAGTAAATAATAAAAATAATGATAAAATTACTAATACAAAACTAATTGATATTAATATAATCCTTTTCTTCATATTTATACCTTCTTCTATTTAAGTATAACATAATAGTTTATGTTATAATAATAATTAGTAAATAGGAGAGTAAAATATGAGTAAACTAATAATTAAACATGCATCTTCTGTTGATATGGAAGTAGATGCAATAGTTAATGCAGCAAATAAGTATTTAGCTTCTGGTTCTGGAGTATGTGGTGAAATATTTAAAAGAGCAGGCTACATTGAACTTAATAATGCTTGTCGTAGTATTAAAACCCCTTTAGAAGACGGTTCTGCAGCCATTACTCCCTCTTTTAATATAAATACATGTAAATATATAATTCATGCCGTAGGACCCGATTTTAACATTAATCCTGATGCGTTTGATTCTTTATACTTGGCTTATTATAATTCTTTACTATTAATAAAAGATAACAATTTACGTTCAGTCTCTTTTCCATTAATAAGCGCAGGTATTTGAGGAGGTATTGATAATATAGATGTATTGTCTTGTAAAGAGTTAATTAAAGCTTATGAGACTTTTAATAAAACATTTAATTATGATATTACTGTTTATTTATGTGCTTACTCTGAAAAAGAATATAATGATATTAAAAAGTATGATATACTTAATTAGGATAGAGGTGTTTATATGAAAAAGAAATTATTTATAGTATTTATAATAGTTCTTTCTTTATTTATTACTGGTTGTGGTAAAGATAATAATAGTAAAATTAGTGGTTCTTCTAAAGAGAATAAGCATATTACTGATTTCTTATTAAATAATATTATTGATATTAGTGGGGTTAATCAAACTAATCAGTTTTATATATTTAATAAAGATGGTAAATTTATATATTCTAATTCTACTAAAATGAGATTTAAACAAGCTAAAGTTATTTTATTTATTAAAGGAACTTGGACTTTAAAAGAAAATACTTTGGTTTTAAAACAAGAAGAAATGGTATATCAGAGTTATGATTCTACTACTAAAGAATATAAACCTGAATATACTACTATGGATGAGGTTATTGAATATAAAGATTTAAAATTAGACAAGTTAGATGATGGAAGTCAATATTTAAATGGAGATAAGTGTTCTATTCGTAAGAAAACTAATAATAACAAGGATTTTGTTAAAGAAGTTAAATATTATTTAGAGCATGATCTTAATAATGTAGACTTAGAAAAACTTAAGAAAATAGAAGCTGAATAGCTTCTTTTTTTTGTTTAAATGAAAAGTTTTGTAAATGGTAAAAATTGGAGTGTAAATCGAACAAAATTGTCTATCACTAGGAAAATGTTTTTTTTCAACACTTTTAGAAAAAGTCACTTTACAAAAAATATTTTTTTTAAAAAAAGTGTGTCAAAAAACATTTACTTTTATAATTAATTATTCTATGATTAGGATGTACGAAATATTAGGGAGGATAATTAGATGGAGAGAGATTTTTTCAACGACATTGTTGTAGTTAAAAGAAGTGGTCAAAGGGTTAACTTCAACGATGCAAAAGTAGCAATCGCTATTAAAAAGGGATTTGATAGTGTATACGAAGATTATGATGAAAAAAACGTTAACAAGGTAAAAGAAAAAGTTCTTGATACTATAGAGAAGAAATACAAAGATAGAAAGACTATCGGAGTAGAAGATATTCAAGATATCATTGAAGATGAATTAAAGAAACAACATTATGATGAAGTTTATGAATCATATAAAGGATATCGTGAAAGAAGAGCTGCTTCTCGTGAAGCATTTGTTGAAAAGCAACAACATAAATTTGTTAAAGCAATCGAATCTTTAGGATTAAAGAGTGCAGCTGAAGAAAATGCTAAAAGAGAAAATGCTAATGTTGATGGAGATGGACCAATGGGAACAATGTTACATTTTGGTTCAACTGTATCAAAAGAATTTGCTAAAGCATATTTAATGGATGCCAAATATGCAAGAGCTCATGATGAAGGTGCTATTCATATTCATGACTTAGACTTCTGGGCTATGGGTACTACTACTTGTACTCAAATAGATTTAAATAAATTATTTAAAAATGGTTTTTCAACAGGACATGGTTTCTTAAGAACACCAAATAGTATTGGTTCATATGCAGCACTTGCTGCTATAGCAATCCAATCAAATCAAAATGAACAACATGGTGGACAAAGTATTCCTGCATTTGATTACTATATGGCTCCTGGAGTATTAAAAACATTTAAAAAAGAATTTAAACAAGAGTTATCTGAATTATTAGACTTTGAAGGATTCATTGATTTAATTAATTTTGATAAAGTTATTGAGATAGTTGATAAGTTAGATAGTATTGTATTCGATTTTGATTTATTTAAAGACTTTATGTCTAAGAGTAAAAAGATCGATGAAATATTTAGAACTGCTTATGAAAACGCTATTAATAAAACAGATAGACAAACATTCCAAGCTATGGAAGCATTTATTCA
>DFEZ01000009.1:258292-275193 GCA_002369415.1 Caryophanales bacterium UBA3789
GAAGGAAGAATGGTTATTAAAAATTATTTATTAGCAACTGATGAAGGATTAGGACATGGTGAAACTCCAATATTCCCTATATCTATATTTAAGGTAAAGGAAGGAGTTAACTATTATAAGGAAGATCCAAGCTATGATTTATTTAGATTAGCTTGTCAAGTTTCTGCTAAGAGACTATTCCCTAACTTCTCATTCATAGATGCTTCATTTAATAAGACATTCTATGATCCTAACGATTTTAATACAGAAGTTGGATACATGGGATGTAGAACAAGAGTTCTTGCTAATGTGTGTGGACCATCAGTTACTCCTGGAAGAGGAAATTTAAGTTTTACTTCAATTAACCTTCCAAGAATTGGTTTAAAACATGGTATTGCTCTTGGAGAAAGAGATAAAGCTGATATGAAAGGTTTCTATCAAGAATTAGATGAAGTAATGGACCTAGTAAAAGGACAATTACTACAAAGATTTGAATGTCAATGTTCTAAATCAATTAGAAACTTTAAATTCTTACTTGGTAGTCATGTTTGGTTAAATAGTGAGAATTTATCACCAAATAGTAAGATAAGAACAGTTCTAAAACATGGTACTTTATCAATTGGATTTATAGGTTTAGCTGAAACACTTAAATCATTAATTGGTGAACATCATGGAGAGAGTGCTAAAGCCCAAAAATTAGGACTTGAAATTATAGAGCACATGAGAAAGAAATGTGACGAATATACAAAAGAATATAATCTTAATTTCACATGTCTAGCTACTCCTGCTGAAGGATTAAGTGGTAGATTTGTTGGAATAGATAGATCAATCTATGGAAAAATAAAAGGTATTACAGATAGAGAGTATTATACTAACTCATTCCATGTACCTGTTTATTATAAAACTACTGCAAAACATAAGATGGAAGTTGAAGGACCATATCATAAATTTACAAATGCTGGTCATATCTCTTATGTTGAGTTAGATGGAGATACAGTTAACAATGTAGATGCATTTGAAAAAGTAGTAAGAATTATGCATGACTGTGATGTTGGATATGGTGCAATTAACCATCCAGTAGATAGAGATCCAGTTTGTGGATATGTCGGTGTAATTAAGGACGTATGTCCAAAATGTGGACGTCATGAAGGAGAAGGCGTACCAATGGAAAAATTAAATGGCGATGACTATTGCTATTGTAAATAGAAAGGAAAGGTGGATAAATATGGATAAAGATGTAAAGAGAACAAAGGTTGTTGGAGACGGAGTAGGATTCGAAAGAATCAGAAGAATCACTGGATATTTAGTAGGAACTCTAGATAGATTCAATAACGCTAAAAAAGCAGAAGTATCAGATAGAGTAACTCATGCGACAAAGTAAGAAGACTATTCGTTTAGCTGCTGATCTACAAAGTGACAGTATCGTTGATGGACCAGGACTAAGAACAGTTATCTGGACTCAAGGCTGTTCACATCATTGTAGAGGATGCCAAAATCCCCAAACATGGGATTTTGAGGGAGGAGCCGAAGTCCCTATCGATATGGTTTTTGAAGCAATTGATGAATTAGAGTATCAGGATGGTATTACATTTTCTGGAGGAGACCCAATGTTTCAACCTGAAGCTTGTAATATAATCGCTAAGTATTGCAGAGATAAAGGTTATAATATTTGGGTTTATACCGGATTTACTTATGACCAACTAATGAAACTAGCAAAAAAAGATTCCTCTTATTTAGATTTTTTAAAAAATATAGATGTACTAGTGGATGGAAAATTTGTAATGAAAGAAAAAGATCTAAATTGTTTATTTAGAGGATCTAGAAATCAAAGAATAATAAATGTTCCAGAATCATTAAAATCTGGAGAGATAGTTCTGTTTGATGAAGACAAATATCTAGGACTAGATAAATTTAAAAGAAAAAAAACATACATATAATAAAGAGTATCTACGGATACTCTTTTAAAGGAGTCACCAATGAAATATTTAGAGTTAATTAATAAGAGTATAGGGGCTGCAGTATTAATATCTCTTGGTAATTATGCATTATTATACTTAGGGAATCCATTTGGACCAGTATTATTTGCTCTTGGTTTATTAGGAGTATGTTACATGGGACAAAACTTATTCACAGGTAAGTGTGGATTCTTCTTTCAAGATAAAATAAAAGGGGAAGACTTATTCCTAATATTGGTCTTTAACCTAATAGCAGGTTACTTGATGGGACTATTATTTTCAGTAACTGATAATACAGTATTTACAAATGCAGTTACTAAAGTATCTACATGGAGTTTTTCATTACCATTCTTTATAAAGTCAGTTATGTGTGGAGTAATTATGTATATAGCTGTATTTATGTATAGAAAGGGAACTCCTCTAGGAATATTATTTGGAATTCCATTATTTATATTTTGTGGATTTCAACACTGTATTGCTAATATAATAACTTTAGGAGTAGCAAGAACATTTTCATCATCAATAGTTCTTGCAATTATTGGTAATTTTATGGGATCAATCATCATGTGGTATATTTCTAAAGATATAGATCTTGAGAAGGAAAAAAAGAAATCATAAGATTTCTTTTTTAATATGTTTTTTCATTTAAATAGTCATTTGTAAATGATACTGTTAATGGATTACCATTTGAATCTTTTATAGTTATTTCATTAGTACCCATATAACTTAATACATGTTCTAGATATTCGTCATCTCCTACATCAACAACATTTCTATATTTTAACCAACCATTATTTGTTCTATTATCCATAGCTTGATCTTTTGATATGCTTTCTGCTTCTTCATATGCTCTTAATACTTTATTCATATTACCATAACCAAAGTTATATGTTTGTAGAGCTATAAATATATTATGATGACTACTTCTAATACAATCTCTTAGAATCATTGCTCCTATACGTATATTTGTATCTATATCTTTTATATTTTCTTCAGTTATTTCAAATGTATCATATTCTCCTGTTTCGAAGTTATATGCAGTTACTATTTCACCTATATGAACTGATTTTTCTATTTGCATTATTCCACAGGCTGGACCATTATCTAAATTATTATAATGATCTCCGCCACTTTCTTGAGCAGCTATTGCCATTAAAAGGTTAGGGTCTACTCCATAAATATTTGCATATTTTTCAAATATATCTTGATATTTTCTAACTTTATCCATATTTGTACTATTAGATCTATCTTGATATGAGAAATGAAATGAACTTTGTTCTTGTACCATATTATTAATTTCTTCTTGTACTGTTTCAACTAAATCTTCTTCAGCTTCTTTAGCAGATTCATATTCTTTATCTTTCATTTTAACCGAATGATAGGTAGGTGCTTGTTCTTGAATATTATTATTTTTACTTAATGCTTCTGTTAAACCATATCCACCTGCAACCATAGATATTGATAAAAGTATTGCTAATATTCTATGTCCATTTGCTTTACTTTTCATTTTCATTTTCATATTATTTGTAATATTACCAAATACTTTTAATTTACTTTTTCTAGTATTTATATATTCTTCATATTGTCTAGCAATAGTAAGAACTCTACTATCTATATATCCTTCTCCTTGAACATCATATCCATTTTGATAACATATTTCTATTAACTTTTCTAAGTTCTTTCTATTAGTAATTGTTCTTACTCTGCCATTTTTATGTATTTGTGCAATAAATCTATCTTCATTATCATAAAAAAACTCTATATAATTTGACATATTATCACCGATATTATTATACAACAGTTGTTTAAATAATAAAATAACATTATAATTATAATAGAGGTGAGTGTATGGAAAATACAGTAAATCAAGTAGCTGAGGCAAAAACTATTAAAGCTAAAAAAGGCGTTAAAGAAAAAATAAAAGAATGGTATATAAATCAAGTTAGAAGTCCAAAAGATACTGATAAAATGAGATCCGTTTTCTCAACATTTAATGACATTCAAAATGCTGTAGGTGCTGCAGCTGTTGCAATATTTGCACCAGAAGTATTACCAGCAGTACCAATAGCACAAAAAATATCTAAAGGTGTACAAATGGGAATGTATGATGGTGGAAAAGCAATTGGTGCTAAAATAGCAGGAGTAGAAAGAGAACCTGATAATACTCAAGGTAAGAGTTTATTAGATGAAAAACAAGTAAATCAAATTGGTAGTGATGCTAAAGAATTGTTTGCTATGATAAAAAAAGGTCAAGATGCTAAAAAACCTGTAGTAGATCAAGGAGGTAAAACTTTATGAAAACAGAATTCGATTATGTAGATTTAGAAGGAAACGTTAGAAAAGCTGATTTAATACTTGGTCTTGTTGAAAATAATAAAAATTATGTAGTATTTACTTTAGAAGATGAACCAAATGATCAATATGATTTATTCCATTTTGGAGCATATACTGAAGAAGATGGAAAACCAATTATTGATGACATTACAGATGATGAATTAGAAGTATTAAGAAAAAGAATATACGATATAGTTAATAGCTAATGTTTACAAAATAACTCTTTTATGCTATAATATATAACCATTGATGGGGTGGTTATATGAATAAAAGAGCAAATGTATATATGAATTTTTATGATTTTATATTTTTTATATTATCATTTACATGTATAGTATTATTTATATTATTAGGACAAATGAATATACATATTCCTGGTATATTTAGATATACTTTATTTGTAATAGGTGCTTTATCAGGATTTGTATTTATTGCTATGGAATTAATAATGTTCTTAATAATGAATCTTAAATCTAAATTATTATATATTTTATATATGGCAATTGATTTAGGAGTAGCATTATTTATTAATAGTAAGATACCTTTCTCATTCTTTATAGTATTTGTAATATTCAAAGCACTTAAAGATGTATTAAGAGTAGTTTTAGTTAATAAAATATATAAACCTAAAGCATTTGATAATTATTGTAAAATCTTAGGTATAAAGATTAGTGACTTCAAAAAGAAACGTAAAAAGAAGAGTGTTACTCTTGTTGATGATCAATTAGTTATTGAAGATAAACCTTCAAAAGCTAAGTCTAGAAAGACAATTGAAGTTAATGTATAAAAAAGACTTAATTATTATTAAGTCTTTTCTTTTTTTATGTTATAATCTTTTATAGAGTAGGAGGATATATGAAAAAGAGAAGTAAGAAGACTAAATTATTATGGATAATACCTGTAATTATATTAGTATGTGTATGTATATCTATATTATTAATTCATAATTATAACAATAGATTTAGATATGAAATATATTCTAATGGAGAAATGGATTATCAATTTATGGATAAAGGTTATTATTATGAAGATCTTGGTGGAGGAGTATATCATTATGTAATAACTTCAGGAGAAAAGTCTACTGGAGGATATTCTATTGATATTAAGTCTGTTACTAAAGAAGAAGATACTGTTAAAGTATTAGTATATGAAACTAAACCAGATGGTATTGCAACAACTGCTCTTACATATCCTTATGTAATACTTGAATTATATGAAAAGCCTTCTAATATAGAAATAAAAGATGTAGAAGGTAATACTTTTGATAGATTTAATTAAAAAGAAGGTGATTCAATGATAAAATGTCCTAACTGTACGGGAGAATTAAATTTTGATCCTAAAGCTACTAAGGTTACTTGTGAATACTGTGGATCTACATTTGATCCTAAAGAATTAAATGCTAAAGTTAAGAAAAGTAAAGAAGTAGAGACAATTGAAGGTAAAAGTTATACTTGTACTCAATGTGGTGCTACTCTAATGACTTTTGATGATACAGCAGTTACTTTCTGTAGTTATTGTGGAAGTCAAGCTATGATAGAACAAAATATGGTTAAACAAAATAAACCAGATTTTATAATTCCATTTAAGAAAGATAAAAATGATTGTATTGAAGCATATAAGAGGGTTGTTAATAAAGCTTTATTTACTCCTAAGTCTTTAAAAGATACAGCAACCTTAGAGAAATTTAGAGGTATATATATGCCTTATTGTATATATGATCTTGAATATAAAGGTAAAAAAGTATTTGATGGAAGTAGATATAGTCATAGAAGCGGAGATTACAAAATATATAATGATTATAAATTACATACAGATATAGATTCTCATTGTAATGGTGTATCTTATGATATGAGTTCTACTTTCTATGATGATTATAGTCAAGCAATACCATTTAATACAAAAGAGAAGGAAGCATTTAATCCTAATTATTTGCCTGGATATTATGCTGATAAACCAGATGTACCTTTAGAGACATATGATAAGATGGCTTTAGGTGTTGCAAAAAGTGAATCTAAAAAATATTTAAGTAAAGAATCTAAGTTTGCTAGTCATGGATGTTATAATCCAATGTTAGATTATTATATTAAATCTAGAAGTGTTGCACTTTATCCAATATATTTCCTAGCTATAAGAGATAAACAAGAAAAGAATGTTTATTATGCAATAGTTAATGGTCAAACAGGAAAAGTTGCAGCTGACTTACCAGTAAGTTTTTCTAAATATATAATTTCATCATTAATATTAGCAGTAATTATTTTCTTATTAATAAATTGGAACTTAGTAGTTAATCCAATTGTATTATGTGGATTTGCTGCTGTAATGGCATTTATTAGTTTAGCAATGTCTATTTCTCAATTAAGTGCAATTGAAAAGAAAAAGAATCACTCAGAAGATGCAGGATTCATGTCAAAGGAAGAGAATGTTAAAAAGAAAGAAAAAGTACATGGATTTAAATATGTTTATAAACAAATAATTGCTATGATGATTCCATTATTTCCAGTATTTTCAGCAATTGCTGATGATGAAATATTCTATGGAGCAGCAATTATATCATTGATATTAGTATTATTATCATTTAGGGCATTAGTTAATGAACATAATATCTTAGTATCTAATAAATTACCTCAATTAGAAAAACGTGGAGGTGATGAGAATGCTTAAGAAGATTACTAAATTAATAGTATTAGTAATTACATTATTCTTATTTAATAATGTATATGCTAAAGAATATGTTAAAGTTAATGAAAATAATAATAATTCTTATTCTATTAATGATGAAATAGATATATTAAGTGAAGATGATGTATTAAAGATTCAAGATCAAATGAATAGTTTAACTCAATATGGAAATGTTTCTATAAGAATAGTTAGTAAAGAAGTTGAACGTGAAGAACTTGAATCTACAGTAAATGAGGCATTTAATAATTGGAAAAAAGATGGTAATTATTTAATGGTTTATATCAATGTAAAAAATGATATAGATCCTAAAATATTTAATAATATTTTCATTAAGAATTCTGGATTTAATATAAGTGATGAAGACTTAATGAATGTAGTATGGAAAGTTACTCCTACATTAAGAAATGGAAAAGTAGTAGATACTATTCATCAAACATTTGATAATCTTAATGGACTAAGTGCTGGAGAAAAAGAAGGAGTTTATACTCCTGGCAGTACTAAGACAAGTAACTATAAAATAGTTATTGAAGATGATGCTAATCTATTAAGTGAAGAAGAAAAATTAAAATTAATGGATGATATGTCTCCAATGGCAGCATATGGAAATATTATATTTAAGAGTATTGATAATAATCCATATTATGATACAGCTGAATTTGCTAAAAATTATTATCGTAATACTTATGGTAATGCTAATGGTACTGTATTATTAATTGATATGGCTAATAGAATAGTTTATATTTTCTCTGAAGGAGATAATTATGATATTATTACTCGTTCAAAATCAGAAATAATTACTGATAATATTTATAGATATTTAGGTAATCAAGAGTACTATGAAGGTGCTAAAAGAGCATATGTAGAAATGAATCAATTAATGAATGGCTATAAGATTGCTGAGCCTATGAGATATGCTAGTAATGTAGTTATTTCATTAGTAGTAGCATTCTTAATAAACTTTATTATGATTATGATTACATGTTCTAATAGAAAATCTAATCAAAGTGAAGTTGCTAAAGGATTAGAAATGGCAGTAGCAATCAATAGTTTCCAAGCATTAAGTAATGGAACACATAAAGTATATAGCCCAGTTACTACTGATTCTGGAGAAGGAAGTTCTGGAGGATTCTCTAGTAGTGGCGGTCATTCAGGAGGAGGCTTCTCTGGTGGAGGCGGCGGAGGCGGTTTCCACGGTGGTGGAGGCGGCCACAGATTTTAAAAATAAAAGAACTAATAATTTTAGTTCTTTTTTTGTTATAATAAAGTTGGGTGATATTATGAAACACGTTTTTATATTAAATAGTTTTTCTAATAAAAAAATAGATATTATGATTAATAAAATAAAAGATGTTTGTAATAAACTAGATATTGATTATATAGTAGAGATTAATAATAATGAAAGATCTACTGAAGATATAGTTAAATATTATAAAGGTAAAAAAGTAATACTATTACCTGTTGGTGGAGATGGAATGATAAATAGAGTAGTTAACTCTATGGACTTTAAAAAGAATATATTAGGTTTTATTCCATATGGTACTGGTAATGATTTTTATAAGAGTTGTTTAGAAGAATTTGAAAATGGCATTAATGATTGTGATTTAAGTAGAATAAATGATAAATATTTTATTAATACTTGTTGTTTTGGAATAGATGCTGATATTGCTAATAACGGAGATATTATTCATAGTAAGTTAATTCCTAAATCACAAAGATATAATGCTGGACTTATTTATACATTTTTAAAATATAAAAATAAACATATGAGAGTATATGTTAATGGTAAGAAATATGAAGATGATTATACTACTATTGCTATATGTAATGGTAAATACTATGGTGGTGGTTATAAGATAGGATATTTCAGTAATTTATGTGATAATTATTTAGATTTATACTTAATACCAAATCTTAAGAAAAGAGAAATGCCTGGATTAATATTAGGTCTTAATAAAGGTATTCAAGAAAAAGATAAAAGAATTGAAAAGTTACAAATTAGAAAAGTTTTAATAGAAGGAGATACTGATATTACTTGTAATATAGATGGGGAAGCTTATACTAGTCGTAAATTTGATATAGAAGTATTATCTAAAAAAATTAAAATTTATTTTGATAAAAATCTTATAGATATGTTATTATAGTGAACTGAGGTGGGGTTATGTATAAAATAGTTAGAGTATATAAGACTAGATTAAATGATGATTATACTGGTGTTATTCATATGGCAAGATATATTAATTCTCTAAAGTTTGGAGAATCTGGAATAATATTTTTAGAACAAGACTTTGCTAACGGTCATGTAATTAATAAAGGTTCTTTCTTTGGAGATGAAGATTCTTGTTTATTAGATAAGAAAACAATTGAAGAAGATTTTGGTGTAAAAATTAATTTTCAATATGGACAAGGAGAATTCATATCTTCAATTCATTATGACGGAGATTCATACTTTTTATATGATGATTCTCTTGGTACAGAGGATGGTAAAAATATTTCGTTTGAAGAAGCTCAAATTAATGAGCCTTCTTTAAGAAGCATTTTTTATAGATTTAATAGAGCAAAAAAAATAGTTGAAGATGATGATTATTTAGGAAGTTATGATTCAATTACTGGATTAGAAAGTCAAATTGCAGCATTAAGAAGTACTACAGAACAATTAGAAAATCAAGTTGCTTATATTAAAAAACAAAATAGAGATAAATTTGCAAGAAAGATGGATAGAAGATAATTATTCATCTTTTTTTTATTAATTTATTATTTATTGTGTTATAATGAAGAAGAGTAAAGGATTGGTTTTATGAAGAAAAGTAAAAATAATAATAGTTTGTTATGGGTATTCGGTATAATAATCTTTTTGGTTATTGTTTATACTGCTTTGTGGGGAGAAAAAGGTATTGTTACTGAAGCAGTTAATAAGAATAGAATAGTAGTTTTATCTTCATATGAGAATAAAGTTAATGAAGATGAAATTATTAAGTTTGCTAGAAAGAATAAAGTTAATGTTAAGTTTGAATATATGGGAGACTTAGATATTGTTAGTGAACTTAATACTAATTCTAGTAATTATGATGCTGTTTGGATATCTAATTCTATGTGGTTATATATGTTAAATAATTCATATCTAACTAGTGATTCTAAATCTGTTAGTATTAGTCCAGTAGTATTTGGTATTAAGAAAAGTAAAGCAGAAGAATTAGGATTAGTTGGAAAAGATGTTACTAATGATGATATCTTAAATTTAATTAGAGAAAAGAAAATTAAATATGTAATGAATTCAGTTACTCAAACTAATACTGGTGCTACTGCATATTTAGGATTCTTAGAGTCTCTTGCAGGTAACCCTGAAGTACTTACTGAAGATATGTTAAACGATGAGAAGTTAATAAATGATTTAACTGCAGTATTCTCAGGAGTAGAAAGAGTTTCTGGAGATGAGGATTTCTTATCTGAAATGTTCTTAAAAGATGATCAATTTGAAGCAGTTATTGCTGCAGAATCTTCATTAATAGATATTAATAATAGTTTAATTAAAGATAAAAAAGATCCTTTGTATTTAATATATCCTACTGATGGAGTTGCTGTTAATGATTCAACTTTTGCATTTATTAATAACAATCCAGATAAAGAAGAAGGATTCTTAAAATTACAAGGTTATTTATTAAGTGATGAGGGACAAGAAATGTTAGCATCTAATGGATTAAGAACTTGGTATGGAGGAGTTAATCCTAAAGCTAATGATAAAGTATTTAATAAGAATTGGGGAATTGATACTAGTAAGTATTTAAATGTTACTAAGTTCCCTTCTAAAGATATAATTACTAAAGCAATTAATTTATATATTGAAGAATTAAGAAAACCAACTCATGTAGTATTTTGTCTTGATTACTCAGGTAGTATGAGTGGAGATGGAGAAGAAGAATTAAAATCTGCAATGAATTATATACTTGATTATGAACAAGCAAGTAAAGATAAATTACAATTCTCTAAGAAAGATAAAATTACAGTTATTACTTTCTCAAGTAATGTTAAAAATGTATGGGATGGAACTGGACAAGATACTGAAGAATTAATTAATAATATTAATTATGAAAATGTAGGTGGATCTACTGCATTATATGATGCAATAATTAAAGGATTAGATGTTCTAAATAATGAAGGCAATGAATATACTAAGACAATTATTGCAATGACTGATGGAGAAATAAATGTAGGTAGTTTTAATCAATTAGATAGAAAATATACTGGTTCAAATACAAAAATTCCAGTTTATAGTATTACTTTTGGAGATGCTAATCCAAGACAGTTAGATGATATTTCTGAACTTACAAATGCTAAGACATTTGATGGTAAGAAGAATCTACTTCAAGCATTTAAAGAAGTAAGAAGTTACAATTAGGGGGTATGTATGAAGAATAGTGAGATTGTATCAGCAGTCGTTGGAGGAACATTTTTCGCAGTACCTTACTTAGCACTTGCTGTTCCACTTGCTCCGTCACTAGCAATTGGAGCTGCTGCATTTGTAGCTGGGGAACTTGTTTTTAGAACAGATTATGTTAAGACATTAAAAGAAACAAATATTTCTTTATATAATGTTTTACAAAATGCTAAAAAACAAAATAAACATATATTAGAAATGATTCCTAAGATTGATGATGATGGTATTAAGAAGAATTTAAAAGAAATAAATGATACTGTAGATAAGATTATTAAAACTATAGAGAAGAATCCAGAAAAAGAAAAGAAATTAAAAAACTTTTTTGATTATTATTTACCAGTTACTGTTAAACTAGTAGATAGATTTGATGAAATAGAAAATCAAAATATTAGTTCTAAAGATAGTAAAAAGTTTTATGAAAATACTAGTAAAACTATAGAAGAAATTGATAGTGTATTTAAAAAGTTTTTAAATAGTTTATATGAATCTGATATGTTAGATACTAATGTAGAAATTAAAGTATTAAATTCTATGTTAAAATCTGATGGTTTAGATAGTAATAGTATTAATGTTAAGGAGGATAAACATGAATAAGAAACAAATTATAGGTATAGTAATATTTGTAGTACTTATAGGTGTTGTTATAGGTATTAAAGCTTTATCAAATGTTGGTATTGGTTTTAATAGTAATCTAACTACAGTTTATGTTGCTACTGGTGGAGGAAAAGAAGATTTTATTGCAGATCCTGAAGTAAATGAAATCTTAAAGAAAAAATATAAAATAGAAGTAGTATATGATTCTTGGAGTAATGGTAAAACAGTAGTTCAACCATTAATAAGAGAATCAGTTGGATTAGGTAATCAAAATATTATTGATAGATTATCTAATGGAGATACTAGTATTACTATTAATTCTGAAGGAGTATCTAAATATGATGCATTATTTACTTCAGATCAAAGATTCTATGACTACTATAAATTGTCTCCTAATAAAGAAGTAGGAGAAAGTGATAGATATCAAGTATTAGAAGGTGGACTTACTCTTAATACTCCTATAGTAATTTATTCTTGGAAAGATGTTGCTGATAAGTTAATTGAACAAGGAATAGTTACTAAAGATGATAGTGGAGTTTACTATATTACTGATATGAATAAATTAATTAACTATATTCTTGAAGGTAAGAAATGGTCAGATATTGGATTAACTGATTTATATGGAAATATTAATATAGCATCAACTGATCCTGTATCTTCATCTCCAGGAGCTACTTATTATGGATTATTATTATCAATTCTTGGTAATGGACAAATTCAAGAAGAAGGATTAAATGATAACTTAGCTAAATTATTAACATTCTATCAAAAGAGTGGATATATGAATAATACACCTGCTGATTTATTTGAAAGATATTTAAAAACTGGAATGGGTGGAGAGCCTATGATAGTTGATTATGAAAAGAGTTTAATAGATTTTGCTAATTCTAATCCTAATGGATTTAATCAAGTAAAAGATGATATAGTTGTTTTATATCCAAAACCAACTATTTGGAATAGTCACTGCTTTGCTGCATTTACTGATAATGGTAAAGAATTATATAAAGCATTACAAGATGAAAAGATTCAACAAATAGCTTGGTCTAAATATGGATTTAGAACTGGTATTACTGGTGGAAACTATGATGTATCTGATTTTGGACTTGCTATTCCACAAAAGATTAGTAGTACAGTTACAAGTTTAAAGATGGATTATTATAATCAATTAATAAGTTATCTTAAGAACAAAGGACCAGTACAAGAATAAAAAGTATCAAATTGATACTTTTTTTATTTATAAATATAATGTATAATTGTTAGTAGATAGGAGGCTTTTTGTTATGGCGCAAGCGTTAGAATTAAAAGTAGAAAAAAAGGAAGATGAAAAGGTTACTGCACTAGCTGAAAGCGAAACTAAAGTAACTGATGAAAAAATTGAAAAATCACTTAATTATGATGAATTAAGTCCAGAAGAGAAAAAAGCAGTAGATGAATTTAATGAAAAGATAGATGTATTTGATGCTACTCAAATACTTCAATATGGAGCAGCTGCTCAAAATAAAATATCTGATTTCTCTGATAGTGTACTTGAAGGAATTAAAACTAAACAAACTGGAGATACTGGAGAATTATTAGCAGATTTAGTTGGTCAAATTAAAAGTTTCGATTCATCAATTGGAAAAGAAAATAAAGGAGTTATTGGAAAACTATTCTATAATGCGAAGAAAGAATTCCATACTATTATTGCTAAATATAGTAAGATTGAAACTAATATTGATACAATTGAAAAGAGCTTAGATAAAAATAAAATAATGTTATTAAAGGATGTTTCTACATTCGATGAAATGTATGAAAAGAACCTTGAATATTTTAAAGAGATTTCTTTATACATTATTGCTGGAGATAAAAAGTTAGAAGAATTAAAGACTAAAACTTTACCAGAATTAAAGAAAAAAGCTGAAGAGACTAAAGAACAAATGGATATTCAAAAAGTTCAAGATCTTGAAGCTCAAATTAATAGATTTGAAAAGAAATTACATGACTTAAAAGTAACAAGAGTTATTTCTATTCAAATGGCTCCACAAATTAGATTACTTCAAAGTAATGATGCTGAACTTGTTGAAAAGATTCAAAGTTCTATTACAAATACTATTCCATTATGGAAGAATCAAATGGTTCTTGCTTTAGGATTAAGTGATGCTAAAAGAGCTTTAAAAGAGCAACAAGCAGTAACTGAGTTAACTAATGATATGTTAAAGAAGAATAGTGAAACTCTAAAACAAGGTACTTTAGAAGTTGCTAAAGAAAGTGAAAGAGCAATTGTTGATATTGAAACTTTAAAGAAGACAAACAAAGACTTAATCGATACTATCGATGGAGTAATTAAGATCCATGAAGAAGGTCGTCAAAAGAGAGCTGCAGCTGAAGAAGAATTAAAGAATATCGAACAAGAATTAAAAGACAAGATTTTAGAAATAAACGTAAATAAAGAATAGATTAATCTATTCTTTTTTTGTATAATAATATTAGGTGATTAATATGAATGACAGTAAAATATTAGAAGATGTTTATAAAGACTTTTTTGATTCATCATATGTTTCTAGAGAAGTACCAGCTGTTGTTGAAGAAGAAACTAAAAATGAAATAGATATTGATAAATTATTTATTACTGATGAGTCTAAAGAATTATTAAAAAAGATTATTAATTATATGGAAAAATATAATAATAAAGAAGAATCTAATTATATTAGTTTTAATATTTCTATTGAAAGTGCTGATAAAAATACTATTAATGATATTAGTAGTTTATTAAAATATTATGCTAATAAATATAATTATGTAGAAGGGAAAAATGTTAATAATTTAAGTTTATATAAATTAGAAAAACCAGAAGAATTAATAGATCAATATAAAGATAATGGAATTATAGTTATGGGTGATTTAGATGCTGTTGGTATGAATGATGTTAATAATCAAAAGAAATTCTTTTATAATTTAAAGGAATTAATTGTTAATAAAAAGATAACTATTATTACTGGTAAAAGTGAAGTAATTAAAACTTTCTTACAAAATGAAGATAGACTTCAAAAAGATTATTTCTGTTTTAATATTAAAGGAAGTTCTCCTTCAGTAAATGATGTTTATAATGAATTGTTATCTAAGATTGATATGGATGACGAATTTAACATTAAATTACTTGATTATATATCAGAAGATTATCCAAAGAGTGAAGTTGATTTTACTACTTATGTTAATAATTTATATAAATATATTTCATTTAATAAAGAAGTACCAGAACTTGAAAAGATTAAAGATATAGATGAAGTATTTAAAGCATTAGATGAATTAGTTGGTCTTGAAAAAGTTAAGAAGACTTTAAGAGATTTAGTTGATTTAATTACTTTGAAGAATAAAACTAAAGATGATTTAAAGATTAATAATGTTAACTTACATATGGTATTTTTAGGTAATCCTGGAACTGGTAAAACTACAGTTGCTAGATTAATAGGAGATATTTTATATAATTTAAAATATATTAAACAAAATAAGTTAATTGAAGTAAGTTCTAAAGATTTAGTTGCTGAATACGTTGGACAAACTGCGGTTAAAACAATGAATGTAGTAGAAAAAGCAATGGGTGGAATATTATTTATTGATGAAGCTTATGCTTTAGCAGTTAAGAATAATGAAAATTCATTTAATGCAGAAGCAATCGCAACCTTAATAAAAGCAATGGAAGACTATAGAGATGATTTAGTAGTAATATTTGCTGGATATACAAAAGAGATGCAAGACTTCTTAGATTCAAATTCAGGTATTGTTTCTCGTATTGGTTATACATTAGAGTTTGATGATTATACAAATGAAGAGTTAATTGAAATATTTAAGGGTATGGTTACAAAAGCAGGATTTACTTTAGAAGAAGATGCTATTCCAGAAGTTGAAAGATTAATTAATGAAAATAGAGGAATGAAAAACTTTGGTAATGCAAGATTTATTAGAAATGTCTATGAAAGAACAGTAATTAATCATGCTACTAATACAAAAAATAATAAAAGTAAAAAGATACTTAAAACTATTACTAAAAAAGATATTAAATACTAATATCTTTTTTTGTAGTATAATAACGTAAAGAGGTGTACATATGGATCTAGATAAAATGATGGAATACTTAATTGTAACTGGTCAAGTAGATGATACATTTAAGTTAAAAGAAAAATGTCCACAATGTGGAGAGGCTATGGATAATACTAATGATAATGCCTATCCTTATTATTGTCCTAATTGTAGAATCTTTGTTAATAAAGATAAGAGTGAAGGAGTAAAAGAAAAGTAGATTTTTAATTATTAATTTGATAAAATAATTATATAAATAGGAGGACTTATGAAATTATTTAGATGTAAACAATGTGGAAATTTAATTTATACTCTTAACGATAAGTGTGAAGGAATTAGTTGCTGTGGATTCCCAGTTGAAAAATTAGAAGCTAATACTGTAGATGCAGCTTTTGAAAAACATGTTCCAAAAGTTAGTATTGATGGAAATAAGGTTACTGTTAAAGTAGGAAGTGAAGAACATCCTATGACTGAGGAACATTATATTCAGTATATTATTATTGAGACTAATAAAGGAATTCAAATCAATCACTTAAAACCAGGAGATAAACCTGAAACAGTATTCTTAATTGAAGATGATGAAGGTGTACTTGAAACTTATGCATACTGTAATTTACACGGATTATGGTCAGAATAAAAGATATCGATTGATATCTTTTTTTTTATTAGTCATTTGATAAGTTATCGAAGTATCCTTGAATGAATACTACTGGAGTTCCTTTATCTCCTGAACCTGAAGTTAAGTCACATAATGATCCAATTAAATCTGTTAATCTTCTTGGAGTAGTTCCTTGAGTAATCATTTGTCCTTTTAAATCAGCAGCTTTATTTCTTATTTCTTGTTTAATTGCTTCTTTTAATTCATCTCCATG
>DFEZ01000009.1:275251-331927 GCA_002369415.1 Caryophanales bacterium UBA3789
ATCTGGGAATTTATTATCAGAAACGAATTTTAATTTAATTTCATTTGGTGTTCCTTCAAGTCCACTAGTATAAGCAGGTGATACAACTGGATCAGCAAGTTCCCAAATCTTACCAACTGGGTCTTTAAATGCTCCATCTCCATATACCATTACTTCTATATTTTTACCAGTTTTCTCTTTTAATTTCTTTTGAACATTTTCTACTAATGTTTGTCCAGTCCTTGGGAATAATTTTAATCTTTCTTCAGTAGATTTATTAGATCCAAGAAGACCAAACTTTTCATTGAATCCAGAACCATTAACTGATTCATTCATTATTTCAAATAATCCAAATGCTTTAGCACCATTATTTTCTAATAATTTCTTAGTTTTATATCTAGTATGAATATCACAGTTAATAACATTCTTTGTATATTTAAGTATATCAGTTGCTTTATTAGATAATACAAATACTGGTTCACAATCTTCAGCAGTAATTAATTCCTTATAGAAGTCTAACATATTAATTCCAGTAAATGGATGAATCCAATCACCGAAGTTTTCTCTATATTCTTCTTCAGTAATAACACTTCCTAAATTGAAAGCAGAGTTATCTAATTTGTCTTCATCTAGAATACCATTACCAACTTCATCAGATGGAAATGATAATAATACATAAAGTTTCTTTGTACTTCTAGCAATTCCTTTTAGAATTAAAGAAAATCTATTTCTACTTAAGATTGGAAATACAATTCCTAATTCTTCGGGATTATCAAATTTATTTTTAATGTCTTCAGCAATATTATCAACAGTAGCATAATTACCTTCACTTATACCAACAACTGCTTCGGTAATTGCGACAACGTCCTTATCTCTAAATTCAAATCCTTCGTTGTCTTTAGCACTCATTAATGCATCAACAACAATATTCTCTAAGTCATCGTGTTCTTTTATGATAGGCGTACGAATTCCACGTACAACTGTACCAACAGTTCTCACTTTCATCAGTCCTTTCAATTAGAGTTTATCATATACATATTATTAAATTGTAGTCTTTAATTTTATTAAAAAAAATTATATAATTAAAATGGTAAACATAATTTTGGGAGTGTTATTATGAAGACAATTATTATTACTGGAAGTGCTAGAGGATTTGGTTATTCTATGGCTAAATACTTTTATGAGAACAATAATGGCGTAGTTATATGTGATGTAAATGAAGAAGAACTTATGAAGGCTAAAGAAAGTTTAAGTAAAATTAAAAGTACTGGTAATATTTATTCATATAAAGTTGATGTTACAAAAGAAGAAGATATTAATAATATGATTAATGATTTAAAAGATAAAGTAGATTCAATTGATATATTAATTAATAATGCTGGTGTAAATCAACCTAATAAAAATATATGGGAATTAGATTCCAAAGTTATTAATAGATTAATAGATATAGATCTTAAAGGTACTATTTTATGTAGTAAATTATTATTACCTATATTTATTAAACAAGGACATGGTGCAATTTATAATGTAGAAGGTTATGGATCAAATGATGCAACTATGCCAGGACTTAGTATATATGGTACTGCTAAAAGAGCAGTAACTTACTTTACAGAAGCACTTGCAAAAGAAGTAAAAGATACAGGAGTTATAGTTGGTAAAATTACTCCGGGTATTATGATTACTAATTTCATTGGTACTAGTTTAGGTGATGGTGAAAAGATTGAGTTAGATGAAAAGACCAAAAATGTTTATAATATCTTAGGAGATAAACCTGAGGTAATAGCAAAATTTATGGTAGATAAAATAGAATCTAATACAAAGAATAATGTTAAGTTTACATGGCTAACTACAGGAAGAGCAATGGCAAGGTTTATTAAAGCTATTTTTGGTATTAAAAATAATTATTTTAATTAGATGACTTACTAAGTAATTAATTATATAATGTTTATAGAGGAGAGATTTTATGGGTAAGAAAGTTATTGAATGTGAATATTGTCACACATTAATTAGTGAAGAAGATACTAAGTGTCCATCATGTGGAGCAAATTGTTCTGCTGCTATTAAGAAATATAGAAAAGAACAAGAAGAAAAAGCTAAGGCTGAAAAGGATAGATTAATGCAAACATTTGGAGAAGTTGCTAATGCTGGTACTAAATCATTTAAAACAGCTATGATTATTATTGCAATTCCATTTGTAGTTATTCCAATACTTATAATTGTTTTTGCAGTTACTGGATCAAATAATCATGAGGAGTTTAAAGAACCAGAAAATCCATTTGAACAAGTAGAAGTAAAACAAGAAGTAGTTACTGTTGGATATCAAGAAGAAGCTGTTACTAAAGATATGAAAGTTACTTTAAGTTCATATGAGAATTATGCATTTTATTCAGAGCATTTTGATCATTACAATACTCCAGAAGGATATCAAAAAATAGCATTCCATTTTGAATTAGAGAACTTAACTGATCATAATATTAGTTTATGGGGTAGTAATGGTATTACTTTAACTGCTGATGATTATGATGTTGAAGAGACTGATTTAAAATCTCCAGGAAAATCATTTGCAACTGTAGTTGAAGGAAGAGAAAACTATGAAGATATTTCTTCAGGAACAGTAAAAGCTAATTCTAAATTAAAAGGATATATTGGTTTCTTAGTTCCAAAAGATAAAGAAAAACTTACTTTTAAAGTTGGAGATTATATAGTTATTGAATTAGATAATCCAGCAAAAGCTTAGTAGTACTAAGCTTTTTTATTGTAATTTTTTAATTTTTATGATATAATATGTCCCTGAAAAGGGGGATTAATATGAGATATTATGAAACTTTAGAATATCAATTAAGTAGAGGATTTAAAGAATCAGAAGCTAAAGCATTATTAGATTATCAATTAGATAAGCTACCATATGCTTATATAAAAAGTATTCCTTTTAAGGAAAGACCATATGAATCTGATTCACAAGGAGCCAAATACAGTTATAGTATAGATGATGAAACAGGTAATATGACTATTACTATGACTACTGAACATGACTTTAAGAAAAAAACAATTACTTTTGAAGTAAAAAGAAGAGGAAATGAAGTTAATATTATAACTAAAACTCCAAGAGAAGATACAACATTATTTCATATAAGATACAATACTAATAGAACTATTTCATTATTATCAAGAAGAATTAAGTTCTATGGTAGAGAAGATGAAGAAATATTAGAATCAAGTTTTGCACTATTAGCTGCAGAAGATGGTTCAATGTTAGATTACAGTGAACAAAAAGCAAGTTCAGAAATGCTAGCAGCAGGTGCACAATATAGAAAATCAAGAATAGTTGTTTAATAATAATTACTAGATATCTAGTAATTATTTTTTTATTGTGATATATTTATTTTAGAATAAGATAGGGTAAGATAATGGAGGGTATATGGAGAAAATATCTTTCAAATTTAGAGAATTATCCAAAAATAAATATAGAGTTCAAGTAAAAGTACCTTTTAGTACTGGTTGGATTGATAGAATGAATATCATTTTTAATGGTAACTCTTTTCAATTGCCTCATACTCATAATGATTCAAAATATGCATACTTTGAAAATGATGTATATTTAGATAGAGTAGTTAATCATTTTTATTTTAATTATACTGTTAATGGTAATAATTATAATTTACTAGATGAAGATAGACCTTTTAAAATTAGTACTCATCATAACCCTAAATGGTTTAGAGATAGAATACAGTATCAAATATTTATAGATAGTTTTTATAAAGAAGATGATTCTTTATTAAAACCAATGGATGGAAGAACTGTTCATAAAGATTGGAATAGTCCTCCTATAATTGGTCCTAATCCTGAAACAGGAGCATGGTGTACTGACTTTCATGGCGGAACAATTAAAGGTATTACTAGTAAACTTGATTATATTGAATCTTTAGGAGTATCAATATTATTCTTAAGTCCAATTGTTCATGCTCAATCTACTCATGGATATGATGCGATTAATTATTTTGAAGTTGATCCATATAAAGGATCAATGGAAGACTTAAAAGAATTATGTAGAGAAGCTCATAAAAGAGGAATGAAAGTAATAGTAGATGCAGTATTTAATCATACTGGTAGTGATAGTATTTACTTTGATTCTAAAGATAAATATGGAAATGGTGCTTTTAATCATCCAGATAGTCCATATAATTCTTTTTATAATATTTATAATAGAGATGAAAATGGTAGAGGTACATTCGATTATGAAGGTAAACCTAATTACACAACTTGGTGGGGAATAGATACTCTTCCTAAAGCATTTGGCCCAGAATGGGAAGAATTTATTACTGGAAAAGGTGGAGTAATAGATAAATGGTTCGAATGTGGAATAGATGGTTTAAGATTAGATGTTACTGATGAATTAGATGAGGATTTTTTAAGAAAAATAATAAATGCAGTTCATAGGAATAAAGAAGATGGTTTCCTTCTTCATGAAATATGGGAAGACTATATTGAAAAGAAACCTTTTTATGCTGAGATTATTGATTCTCCAATGAACTATTATTTAATGAATGTATTAATTAAATATAATAAATATGGAGATGTTGAAGGGTTAATACATGATTTAAATAAAATAATAGATACATATCCAGATGATGTATTACATTGTATGATGAATTTTACATCTACTCATGATATTTCTAGAATAATTGATATTTATGGATGTGATCTATTCGATCCTAAACTTAGAGGTTTTGATTTAAGAGAACAATATACTGATAATAATAATCCAGCAGTTCAAGAATTTCTTAGAAATCATAAATTAACTCCAGAACAAAGACAAAAAGGAATTGATTATTTAAAATTACATTTATTTGAATTGTGTTTTATTCCTGGAATAATAAATTACTATTATGGAGATGAAGTTGGTTTAGAAGGAATAGGTAATATTCTAACTAGAAGTACTTTTCCATGGGATAATATGAATCTTGATTTACTTAATTATTGTAGATACATAGGTTCTACTAGAAAAACAGAATATGATTTCTTAAGTGAAGCAGGAATTAGAATAAGAGATATTAATCCAGTATTCTTTCAATGGGAAAGAAAAACCGATTTAGAGAAAATGCTTATTACTGTTAATAGAACAAATCAAGGTTCCTATTTTTATGTACCTCCTGAATATCAAGATCATGAGAAGGTTTATACATTAAAGAAATCAAGACCTGGATATTTAGATGCATATGGAGGAATTGCAATTAAGAAAAGTATGGTATAATTATGAAGGTAGGTGTTTATATGGCAGTTATACTTTATTTATTATTATTTTTTGGTTTATTATTAATAGGCTATCTATTTACAAGAAATTTAAGAAAAAGAGATAAAGAATTATTTAAAAAAGCTAATCCAGGACTTGCAGCTGTAGGAGTATTAGATCAAGAGAGAGCTAAACTACTTGATAAAGATAAAGATGGAAAGGTTAGTATTACAGAACAATTTACTATTCCTGAAGATGAAGTTTTAAAGAAGATATTTGAAAATGATAAAACTTTTTCTAAACAAGAATTTACTACATGGTCTAGTGCATTGATTACTTGTTTATTTAATGCGTGGAGTAATAATGACTTAGGAATTATTAAATTATATGTTACTAATAATTATTTCTATTTATGTCGTGATGAGATAGATGAAATGATGAGTAAAAAACAATATCATATTAAGAATATTGAAAAAGTAAAGGGATTACTTTTAAAAGATTATAGTATTGAAAATGATATAGAAATATTAAAAGTAGCAATTACTTTTATTATGAAAGATTATATTATTGATGAAAAAGATAAGACTATTAAGAATAGTAGATTTGATGAATATGAGAAACCTTTATTAGTTACATTTGTTAGAGAAAAAGGTGTTCAAAGTAAATATGATGGAAATGTTGGTAATTGTCCTAACTGTGGAGCAGTTCTTAAACCTAATTTAAAAGCAACTTGTGAATACTGTGGAGTTAGTGTTAATAGTGGTAAATATAATTGGTCTATTGATAATATAGAAGATATAAATATATAGGTGATTTATGCATAATGAGTTATTAAAGAAGTTTTTAAATAATTATAAAGAAGATTATAAAGAAGAAACATATAAAGAATTTATATCTAATATGGACTTAAAGACTTTAAGAAGAATATTAATGATTTCATCTACTATGAATAATGATAATAAGAAGTTTGAAATAGTATCTAAGGAAAGTAGAAAAGTATTAGAAAAAGAATTATTAAAAAATACTAATGATATTTATAGTAGTATATTTCTTTATACTAATAACTTTATATTTGAATTAAAAGAATTATTAGATAATGATACTTATAAAATTAAAATAGATGATTTTAATTATTCATTAGATTTCTTACAAAAAATATTATTATTTGGAATGGGATATATTAAATATAAAAGAAATATTATAAGTATATTTATACCAGAAGATCTAAAGATAATATTAAAGAAGATTGTTAATAATAAAAAGTTAATTAGTAATATAGAGAATAATTATAGTATTATTCATAATATTAATAATTTATTATCTACTTATGGAGTAATAGAATTTAATAAATTAAATGAAATATATAATAAGGTTTATAAGAAAAAGATTAGTAATTTATTAGAGATTATTACTAAGAATAGTGTAGTAGAAGAAGAAATTAATTTTTATAAAGATGTAGACCAATATATTATATATAATGAACCTGCTTTTAGAGATTTAGAAACTGCTAAAGAGTTTTATAATTCACTTGATAAAGATATTGATTATAAGATTTATAAGAAGTCTGAATTAGAAGAAATAGGTGAATGTACTTATCATTTTGGTTTTGATGAGTTTAATTCTATATATGCATATTTATCTTTAAAGTTTAATATGAGTGAAGAAGATATATTTGAGTTTGATGAAGTGTTTATTAATGATTATATTTATTCATATCAAATAGATCATGAACAGGCTTCTACTAATTTAGAAAATAATCTAGATAAAATATTTGGTAAATTAGATGGCAGAAGTAAGAAAGTTATTACTACTGGAATTTTAGGTATTGCTAGAAAGTATCCAGATTTTAAATATAAGGGAAATACTTATTATGATATAGAAAAGAATTCTTAAGAGTTCTTTTTTTGATATAATACTATTAGGAGGGATAATATGAATGAAATTAAATGCCCTAAATGTGGTACAGTCTTTCAAATAGATGAAGATCAATATTTAACAATAGTTAAACAAATTAAAGATAAAGAATTTGAAAAAGAATTAGATAATTCTATTAAATTAAATGAAGCTAATTTAAAAGAAAAGTTTAATGAAGAGAAAAATAAATTAGATTTGGAGATTAATGATTTAAAGAGTAAATTAAAATCAAAAGATACTGAAAATGAATTAGCAATTAAAGATTTAATTAATGAAAAAGAAAAAGAAATAATAGAATTAAATAATAAAATAGATAGTAATAAAAATGAGTATTTATTAAAAGAGAAGAATTTGAAAGAGAACTATGAAGAAAAATTAAAGAATAAAGATGAGACAATTGCTTACTATAAGGATTTTAAAGCTAAACAATCTACTAAGATGATAGGTGAATCATTAGAGGTTCATTGTAATAATGAATTTAATAGATTAAGACCATTATTTGGAGACGTTTATTTTGAAAAAGATAATGATAGTAAGACTGGTTCTAAAGGAGACTTTATTTTTAGAGAGAAAGATCAAGATGGAGTAGAGTTTATTTCTATTATGTTTGAGATGAAAAATGAAGCTGATGAGACTGCTACTAAACATAAGAATGAGGACTTCTTAAAAGAACTTGATAAAGATAGAAGAGAAAAGAATTGTGAATATGCAGTACTTGTATCATTACTAGAAATAGATAATGAATTCTACAATAATGGTATTGTTGATATGAGTCATAAATATCCAAAGATGTATGTAATTAGACCACAATTCTTTATAACATTAATTACTTTACTTAGAGGAGCAGCACTTAATGCATTAAGTTATAAGAGAGAGTTAATTACATTACAAAATCAAAATATTGATATTTCTCATTTTGAAGAAAATATGAATAGTTTTAAAGAAGGATTTGCTAGAAATTATAGACTTGCTTCTGATAAGTTTAAGAAAGCAATTGAAGAAATTGATAAGACAATTGATCATTTACAAAAGACTAAAGAAGCTTTACTTTCTAGTGAAAACAATTTAAGACTTGCTAATAATAAGGCAGAAGATCTTACAATTAATAAGCTTACTAATAATAGTCAAACTGTAAGAGAAATGTTTGACAATTTGAAAAAAGAAGAAAATTAAAAAAATTAGCACTTGATACTTGACAGTGCTAATTTTTAGTGCTATAACATAATTGTAAGAGAAATCTTACAGGTATTAATTGTTATAATTGAAAGGAAGTAATGTTTTATGATGTTAATGCCAAGAAGAAATAGTTTTGATTTAGATGATTTTTTTGATGATCCATTCTTTAGAAGAGAAGAAAGACATCCTCATCCATTAATGAAGACTGATATTAGAGAGAATGAAAACAGTTACATTATTGATGTTGATTTACCAGGATTTGATAAAGAAAATATTAAGATAGATGTAACTGATGGATATTTAAATATCAATGCTTCAGTTAATAATGAAGAAAAAGAAGAGAAAGAGAATTATTTAAGAAAAGAAAGATTCTCTGGTGAATGTTCTCGTAGCTTCTATATTGGTGATGAAGTTAAGACTGAAGATATTAAAGCTAACTTTAGAAATGGTATCTTAACTTTAAATGTACCTAAAGTAAAAGAAGAAGATAAAGAATCTGAAAAGAAATTCATTACAATTGATGATTAATAATAAGAAGACTTGTTATAAGTCTTCTTTTTTTGATATAATAAGTATGAGGAACACTTAATTAGCACGTTAAGTGTAACCTTCATGTGGTTGACCTAACTAGCTTTAGTTAGGTGTTTTTTTATTTTAGAATTACAAATAGTAATGCTAAATGTAGTAGGATGATAATAATCAAAATTGATATTAATCTATCTTTAGACATAAGCATCACCTCCTTAGAGGTAGCACCCAACTAATTAAATGTTCCAATATATTATATAGATAATTATTTAAAAAATACGTAATTGTTAGATTAATATCTTTATGATATAATACGTATGAATTGGAGGGGATATTATGATAATTGTTGAAGAAGAAGGTAAAAGATTAGATAGTTTTTTATCTCTTGAATTAGAAATATCTCGTAGTAAAGTACAAAAACTTATTAAAGAAGGAAAAGTTCTTGTTAATGGAAAAGAAATGAATTCTTCATATCAAGTTAGAGTTGATGATGAAATAGAAGTTAATGATGAATTAGATTATGAAATTAATGTAGAGCCAGAAGACATTCCATTAGATATAGTTTATGAAGATGATGATTTAATTATTATAAACAAGAAAAGTGGAATGGTAGTTCATCCTGCTCCTGGGCATTATACTGGTACTTTAGTTAATGCTTTACTTTATAAATATGGAAAACTTACTGGTGATAAGTTTAGACCAGGAATTGTTCATAGATTAGATAAAGATACTAGTGGACTTATGATAGTTGCGAAGAATGAAGAAATGTTAGAAAAATTATCTAAGATGATTAGTAAAAAACAAGTAGAAAGAAAATATCTTGCTATTGTTAATGGATTAATTAAACATGATACTGGAACAATTGATGCTCCTATTGGAAGAGATCTTAATAATAGACAAAAGATGGCTGTAACTGATGTTAATAGTAAAGATGCTATTACTCATTTTAGAGTATTAGAAAGATTTGATAATAATACATTTATAGAATGTATATTAGAGACTGGAAGAACTCATCAAATTAGAGTACATCTTTCTTATATTGGTTATCCTGTTAATAATGATCCTTTATATGGAAAAGGTAAATGTACTGATTTTGGTCAAATGTTACATTCATATAGTATTAGATTTAATCATCCTAGAACTGGTAAAGAATTATTCTATGAAGTAGAAGCACCTAAAGAGTTTAAAGATAAGTTAGAAGAACTTAGAGGTGAATAATATGATTACAATGAGATTACAACCTGAAATATATGATAGTTTTATTAATGGTACTAAAAGATTTGAAATTAGATTGTTAGATGAAAAAAGGAAACAATTAAAAGTTGGGGATATAATTAAAATTATGAAGAGACCTGATTATTCTGAAACTTTTGATGCAAAAGTAGAAGAATTATTATTATTTAATAATTTTAATGAAGTATTTGATAGTATTGATAATAGTTTATTATTTAATGAACCTTATACTAGAGAAAGTTTATTAGAAGAGTTAAATAAATTTTATCCACCAGAAGAACAAGAAGAATTAGGGGTAGTTGGAATAAGACTTAGTATATGTAAAGATAAGTGTTAAATACTTATCTTTTTTATTTGAAAAATTGACCATTAATGTAAATTCTTTTATACTATAATTAGTTTAGAATGAAAAGATAGGTGATATTATGGGAGATACATATAAAATAGGAATGTTAAGATTATCTGATTTAATTCAAAGTACAGCAAGAGTTTATTATACAAAGAAGAAAGAAGAGTTAGATGGAGATGCAAACCAATTATCAATTTTAATTAATGCTGATTATGAAGAAAGAAAAGATCAAATTGATAAATGGGCAGAAATTGCAGTCGATGTATTAGATCCAGAACTTGTTGAAACATTTAAAAAAGTATTAATGGATTATGTTAGATTTGGACCAGGAAATGGATCTTCTATGGATTTAACTATGAATATATTAAGTGAATTAAAGATATCAGATAATATGGATTATGCAGTAGAAATATTAAATTCTACAGGAGATGAAGAAACTAAATTCTTCATTCAAAATATGGTATTTGAGTTCTCTAATAAAGGACCCAATTTTGTTACTAGAACATTAGGAAGACCTTTAAGTGCAGAAGAAATAGTTAGTTTCGATATTAAAAGAAAAGAAGTAAGTAGAAGAGAAAAAGGTACTGAAGTGTTAGCTTAAAAAGAACTTTTATAAGTTCTTTTTTTATGTTATTATATAGATAATTTTTTGGAGGTTAGATTATTATGATTAGAATTACTAGAATTGATTTAGATAATTTAGATGTAATTAATAGTGGTAATTTTGGTGTAGTTTATAGAGATAATAATCTTGCTTATAAAATATATAAAGATGAATGTAAAACATCTTATGGATATCATTATCCTAATCCAATGAAGAAAAAAAGAATTAGAAGAATAAATAGAATGATGGAGTTAGATAGTAGATTAAAATATACTGATTTATGTAGAGATATAGTTTATGTTAATGGTGATTTTGGTGGTATATGTATTCCTTGCTATGACGGAGAAACATTAAATAATTTAATGAATTCTGATTTTAAATTAAAGATGGATATTTCTAGACAATTAGTTAGGAATGCTAAAGAATTAACTAATAATTGTATTTATCCAATGGATTATAAATTAAATAATATTATGTTAGTTGATGGAGATGTAAAAATATTAGATTTAGATGATGTATTTACTAGATATACTAGAATTCCAATTCCATTATTAAAAAGAAAATCTATTAGAGAATTAGATGATACAATTAAATGTTTCTTTGGTGAACATGATAGATATAGAGCTTATTATGGTAAAGATGTAGAAAGACCAAGATATAATATTAAAAGTAGTTATGAAGGAATAGAAGATTATTTAAAAGAGAAAAGTAAGAGTAGAAAGCTTATTATAATTAACTATTCTTTATTAAATGATGAAGTTATAAGATATTTATGTGGATTAGATGGTTATGATGTAATAGTTACATATAATGGTACTAAATATGATGACTTTGTTGCGAATAAATATATAGATGATTTTAATAAATTTGATAGAAATATATTTGATGTAGTTGGTACTAAAGAATTAGAAGAATACTTAAGTAATTTTAACTTAGAAGAAGTATTAGAATATAAGGGCCAACTTGTAAAAGTTAGATAAATATGGTATAATATGTAACCAATTGGGGGATGGTTATATGGGAGATACTTATAGAGTTGATAGTTTTAATTTGTATCAAATTTTAAAAGACGAGATAGATGAAAAAGGAAGTAATTGGACTTCTAAAGAAATAACTGATTATATTTATATAAGACTTTGTCAAATATTTAATTATGATGAAAGATGGTCTTGTACTTTAGATGATGATTTTAGAAATGAAATATATGATAAAGAAATTGATATATTTAATGTAGATACTAAAAAAGTAGTTTGTAGTAGTTTTAGTAAAATGTTTGAGATGCTTGTTAATGTATTATTAATGGGTAGAGATGACTTTGATATGGCTCTTACAGAAGGAGATATTAATACGGGTCATATGAATACTATTTGTTATTATAGTGATGGTTCTTCTAAAGGATATGATCCTATACTTTCATATAATGATTTCTTAAATGCTAAGAAGGGTTTACCAATAGAAGGTATTACTTATAGTGAAACATTAAGTATGTGGAAAAGAGAACTTCGATATGAAGAAGCTATGTATAAAATAGGATATAAAAATACATATGAAGATTTTTTAAGAAGATTAAAAGATATTACAGATAGAGAATTAGAAGCAAATGATTTAGTATATTTCTTATTAAGTATTACTGATATAGAAGGATTAGGAATGGCTGAAGTAAATAAACTATTAAATATAGAATGTAAAGAAATGTATGGAAGAGGATTAAAATCATTTGGAGTTCAATTAAAAAGTGAAGAAGATAATAAAAGAATTAGATTCCATTATATGATAGATGGAATAAGTAGATATGAAGAAGAAGAAACTGAAAAAGGAGTAGTATTTACTAATTTTAAATAAAAGTACTTTTATAAGTACTTTTTTATGTGATAAAATTTAATATAGGTGAGTTATATGGAGTATAGAGACTTATATGATGAGAATAAAAATCTTACAGGAGAAAAGATAAGTATTAATGATGAAATACCTAAAGGTAAATATATTAATACTGTAGTTATTTTTATTGAGAATGATAGAGGAGAATTATTACTACAAATAAATAAAAAATATAATTTATGGTCTACTACTGGAGGACATCCAAAGAGTGGGGAATCTTCTATAGATGGAATAATTACAGAAGTAAAAGAAGAGTTAGGTATTGATATTAGTAATGATAAACTAATATTATTTAAAACTATAAAAACTGAAGATGACTTTGTTGATTTATATTATTTAAAGAAAGACATAGATCTTATGGATATTAATAGAAATGAAGAAGTAGGAGAAGTTGGATGGTTTGATGAAGATGAAATACTTGAAATGATATCTAAAAAGAAATTAATTCCATCTCATGTTACTTTCTATAAAGAATTATTAAAGTATAAAGGATTATAATATGAAAGAAGAAAAAAGAACTCACGTTGGAGCATATGGACTAATAATTAAAGAAGGAAAGATTGCTTTAATTAAAAAAGCAAGGGGAGGATATACTGGATTATTAGATCTTCCAGGTGGAGGAATTGAACATACTGAGTCTCCTGAAGAAGCATTAAAAAGAGAATTAATGGAAGAAGCTGGAGTAGAAGTAGTTAATTACGAATTATTAGGAGTTTCATCATTTAATTTAAAGTGGCCATATAAGGAAAAAGATATTATAGAAGACCTACATCATATAGGTATTTTATATAAAGTAGAATTAAAAGATTATAAATTAAAAGAGTCTCCAGACGGATTAGATTCTAATGGATGTTTCTTCTATGAAATAGATAAATTAAGTAGTAGTGAGATAACTCCATTTACTAAATTTGGATTAGAATTGTTAGGATATAAAATAAAAGATTAATTAGAATTAATCTTTTTTTGTACAACACTTGACTGACTAATGTTTAACAAGTAAACTAATGTTAAGTTCATTGTAATTTTCTTTTTTTCTTTGCTACTATTGTGTTATACTTGAAAAGGAAGAGAATTTATGATATAATATAGCCAATTTTTAAGGGGTGATATTGTGAGTATAAAAAAATTAAGAGTATATTTAGATAATTTTATCGAAAATGGAAAATATAAGTTAAAAGGTACTAAAACTGGATATCCAACAATCGATAGAAATCATGAGGATGGGTATAAATTTTTTGAAAAATATCCTCTTATTCCAAATATAGATATGATAACTATATTAAGACTTTTAAGTAGAAAAAATAGAAATAAACCCGCAATTGATTGTAATGAATTGAAAGCTACTTATCAAGAATTATTAGATGATGCGCATGAACTATGTTTAGCATATAGAAATTTGGGAGTTAAGAAAGGTGATATTGTTACCATTTCTTTACCAAGTAACTATCAAGCTATTGCTTCATTCCTTGCTTTAAATGAGTTGGGCGCAGTTACTACTTTTATTGATACATATTCAACAAAAGAAGAAATTGAATCATATCTTAAAAAGTACAAATCACCAATATATATTAATTACGATATCAGTGAAGAAGAAAGTAATAGAATTATTGAACGTACTGGTGTTAAAAGAGTTATTACTTTACATAAAGATAAAGAAAATGAAAAAAATCTTCAATTATCTGAACCTACTGATGGAAAAGTTATTGATTTCCATAGTTTAGGTCATTATGCAAAAAGAGAACCTGATAGAAGACACTTACCTAACAAAGGTAGTGATCCTGCTTTAATTTTATATACTAGTGGATCTACAGGACAACCAAAAGCGGTTGTATTAACAAATAAGAATATTTTGGCTGCTCAAATGTATGCTGGAAATACTAGTCATACTGAGGGAATTACTGCAACTAAAACAATGACATGTGTACCTCTAAGATATCCTTATGGAATGGTTACATCTTTATTAACTTCATTACTATGGGGTAAAGAAGCTATAATGACTCCAGAGTGGGATAGTAATAAAGTAAAATATTACTTCGATAAAAAACCAAATATTATTTTTGGTAGTCCTTCAGTGTTAGAATTAACATTAAAATTTTTACCTAAGGACTATGATTTGTCATATGTAACTCACTTTATTTCCGGAGGAGATTTCTTAACAGATGAACATGCTGAGAGAGCTTACAAATTCTTTGGAGAACATAATAATACAACATTAGAGTTAGGTAATGGATTTGGTAATGCTGAAACTGTAAGTATTGGTTCAACACCAGTTGGTGTACCTTTAAAACAAGGTACAGCTGGAAAAGTATTGGTTGGATCAAGAGCTATGATAATAGATAAAGATACTCCAGATGATAAACCAATTGAAAATCCAGATTTATTAGAAGAAAAAAAATATGGTGAAATTGGAGAATTATGTATAGCTGGTGAACATGTTTTTAGAGAATATTTTGGAGAACCTGATAAAACAAATTTAACAAAATTTACAAGAAGAGGAAAAACTTATTTTAGAACTGGTACTATTGGTTACTTGGACGAAGAAGGATATTTCGTTCCAACTCAAAGAAAATCTAGATTCTATATTAGAAGTACTGGACATAAAGTATATCTTGACAATGTTCAACATATAGTTGCTAAATCTTCAAACTATATTGATGATTGTGCTGCTGTTAAGGTTCCAGATGATGATGAATTATTTGTTGACGTTGTATATGCAGTATTAAAACCTGGTGTAGAACCTACTGAAGAAGTTAGACGTGAAATATTTGACAGTTTATTAGTTCCACAAGAGATTTCTGGTAGACAAGTACAATTAAAAGAATATGAAATTCCAAAAGAAATATTCTTTGTTGATGAACTTCCAAGAATTGAAGGTTCTGAAAAAATAGATTATATTGAATTAGAAAAACGTGCTATAGATGATACAAAAAAAGCAAGAGTTTTAAAAAAATAATAAGATAGTAAAATAGGTAGTAAAATTACCTATTTTTCTTTTTTTAGGAATAATTTGTGTTATAATCAATGATAGGATAGGGAGTGATTTTATGGGTAGTGGATTATTCTTTCCAATTAGTGCATTGCCAATAATATTAATTATAATTACAATTTTCTATGTTAGAGGTCATATTGAAAATGAAGAAACAAAAGTCTTCAATTTTATGATTATTTCAAATTTTGTAGGATTAGTAATTGAAATATTGTGTGCATTTGCATGTAGAATTTATGGAGATTATCCTATTATCAGTTCGCTTATATTAAAAACGTATTTAGTTTATTTAATTGTATGGACTGCATTATTTACAATTTATATATATAGAATTTCATTTGAAAAAAAGAATGATCCGTTAAGGAAGTTTCATGCGGTATTATTAGGTTTTATTTTAGCGGCCATTTATTTTCTACCTATCAATGTAGTTGTTGAAAATAATTATCAAGTTTTTTACACAAATGGTTTATCTGTATATTTTTCATATTTTGTATCATTCTTATATGTTATCGCAATAATAATAATATTATTGTTAAATATAAAGAAAATTAGAACAAAGAAATACTTACCGGTTTTACTATTCTTTGTAATTGGTACTGTTTCAATTATGATTCAATTAAATCATCCGCAGATATTATTATTAACATATTCTCAAACAATAATATGTTTGTGTATGTTCTTTACGATTGAAAATCCTGATATTAAGATGCTTGAACAAATGGAACTTGCTAAGGAACAGGCTGAGAAAGCTAATCGTGCTAAGACTGATTTCTTATCAAGTATGTCTCATGAAATTCGTACTCCGTTAAATGCAATTGTTGGATTCAGTGATTGTATTATGGATGCTGATAATTTAGGTGAAGCTAAAGAGAATGCTAAAGATATAGTTAATGCTTCTCAAACATTACTTGAAATAGTTAATGGTATTTTGGATATTTCTAAGATTGAAGCTGGTAAGATTGAAATTATTAATTCACCTTATAATGCACCTGAAATATTTAAAGAGCTTGCTACTTTAATTACTCCTAAGATGCATGAAAAAGGTCTTGATTTTACTTATAATATTGCACCTGATCTTCCTAAGACTTTATATGGAGATCATGCTAATATTAGAAAGGTTGTTACTAACTTACTTTCTAATGCAGCTAAATATACTGAACATGGATTTGTTCATTATGAAGTAAATTGTATTAATAGTAAAGATTATACTAAATTAATTATTTCTGTTGAAGATTCTGGTCGTGGAATTAAGAAAGAAAGTATTGATAAATTATTTACTAAATTCCAAAGATTAGATGAAGATAGAAATACTACAATTGAAGGTACAGGACTTGGACTTGCAATTACTAAACAATTAACTGAGTTAATGGGTGGTAAGATTATAGTTCATACTGTATATGGAGAAGGTTCTAAATTTACTGTTGTTATTAATCAAAGAATAGAAAAAGTAGAACTTAAAGATACTAAGAAAGCTAAGACTACATTAGATTTACATGATGTTAGAATTATGATAGTTGATGATACTCCGCTTAACTTAAAAGTTACTTGTAAGTTATTTGAAAGATATAATGCTAATCATGTTATTACATGTAATTCTGGATTTGAATGTTTAGATAGAATTCAAAGAGGAGAAGTATATGACATTATTCTTCTTGATGATATGATGCCTAAGATGAGTGGTGTTGAAACTTTAGCTAAACTTAAGAATATTCCTGGATTTAAGATACCAACAGTTGCTTTAACAGCTAATGCAATTACTGGTATGAGAGAAAAATACTTAGCTGATGGATTTAATGATTATCTTGCTAAACCAATTGAGAAAGATGAAATGATTAGAGTTATCAATGAATGTTTAGGAAGAAGTCAAACAGAAGAGTTATCTGCAGTTACTAATTTCATTAATAATCCTGATCATCCTGATCAAGCAGCTAAAGTAGATGATTGGTCTAATAAACAAGTTAGAGATGCTGTACTTGAAGTTAGTGATTCTACTGATAATGCTCAAGAAGATAGAAATAAGATTATTCCAGTTGAGGAAAACATTGAAGAAATTCTTGGATCTAAATTAGATCTTACTGAAGATACTAAAGAATTTACTGTTAGTATGAATCCTGTTCAAGTAGATCATATTGAAGAGGTTGAACAATTAGAAGATGAAGAACCTACAACACCAGAATTAGTTCCTGTAGTTGATATTGAAGTATCTACTGATACACCAGAAAAATATACATCACCTTCTACAGAAGAGAAGGTTGAAGAAGTTGCTCCTGTTGAAAATGTTAATACTGCTACTGATGTTTTTGATAGAACATATCTTGAAAAGAATGGGGCAGATATTGATCATGCCTTAGAACTTCTTGGTGATATGGATATGTATAATGCTACTATTAATGACTTTGTTAAAGAAGTTGATGAGAAGTGGGATAGAATTAATTCTGAAAAGACTTCTAATGATATGGAGAATTATGCAATAGATGTTCATTCATTAAAGAGTGATTGTAAATACTTAGGATTTATGGGTCTTGCTGATATTGCTTATCAACATGAACTTAAGAGTAAAGAGAATGATTCAAATTATGTAAATGAGCATTTTTCTGAACTTGAAACAGAATATAAGAGAGTACTTGAAGTGGTTAAGACTTATGTAGAACATAATCCTTATGAAGAATAATAAAAAGTAGATTAATCTACTTTTTTTATTGATTCTTTATGTTATAATAGTAATAGATTTTAGGAGGAAAGAAATATGGATAACGAAATTAAACTAGATGATAAGAATATTATAACTATGAAGTTATTACATTATTTTATTACTGAGAAAAACTATAATCCTATAATTCTACAAGGGGTTGAGAATGAGATCTGGCTTGAGAATTTAGATGAAGATTGTAAGATAGTTAGAATTGTTTCTAATCATATTCATAACGATGAACAATTTAATTTTGATATATTTAAGACAAAAAGAATACTTAAGAAGATAAAGAAAAAAACATTATCTTTTAAAATTAATGTTATGAGTATATTTTTATCTTTAGGTGATAATGTTACTGTTGATATTAATAGTGATCCTAAGTTAATGAGTGTTAATGTTCATGATGAAAAGGATATTAATGATAATAGTTTTATTAATAAGATATTTCCAGATTTATCTAAGAAGATGGAATATTCTGAAGAGGGGATTGAGCTATTTATGAAGATTACTGGTGATATTAATAAACATAATAGAGAAGATGCTTCTAAGTTAGATAAGGTATTTAAATCAAAGACTCCATATGTTACATATTTCTTAATGGCAGTATGTGTAATATTCTATTTAGTACCAGTTTTATCTGGTCATTATGGAGATATAGTTGATTTATATTGTATACATGGTCCAAGTATTAGAGCAGGGCAATATTATAGATTATTAACAGGTATATTCTTACATGGTGGATTATTACATTTATTATGTAATACTTATGCTTTATATATAATTGGTTCTCAAATAGAAAGTTATTTGGGTAGAGTTAAATATTTAATTATATATTTCTTCTCTGCTTTATGTGGAGGACTTCTATCAATTACTTTAAGTGGTGGAGTTGGTTCTATTGGAGCAAGTGGTGCCATCTTTGGTCTAATGGGAGCTATGTTATATTTTGGATATTATTATAGAGTGTTTTTAGGTAATGTTGTTAAGAGTCAATTAATTCCTATTATTGCATTAAACTTATTCTTAGGTTTTGTTAGTAGTGGAATAGATAATTTTGCACATATTGGTGGATTAATTGGAGGAGTTTTAATAACTATTGCTTTAGGAGTTAAAGATAAGACAAGTAATTTTGAGAAAATAAATGGATGGGTTATTGCATTTATATTCTTAATATTCTTAGGATATATGGGACTTGTTGTTGCTGGACATTAATACTCTTTAAGGGGTGTTTTATATGATTCAAATATTAAGTTGTAGTAGTGAACTTGGTAATTGTTGTAATGATGCTGGTGTTGCATTAATATTAGATGCTTTTAGGAAAGCGGTTGTATTACTTCAAATATTAGTTCCAATACTATTAATTATTTTTGCTTCGATTGAGTTTTTTAAATTAATGATGAATCCTGATAAGAAGGGTGGATACAAGCCAATTATTAATAAGTTTATTGCGGCTGCGGTTGTATTCTTAGTACCTTTTGTCATTGATACATTTTTAAATATGATGCCTCAATCTTTTAGTGTGACTGCTTGTTGGAATCAAGTTAAAACTACTGCAGAAACAGTTAGAAGTACTGGTCATAAATATATACCGCCACATTCTACTGATGCTAAACCAACTACAGTTGTTCCTGATCCAAAAGATTATCAAAAAGGTGTTCCTAAACCTGGAGATGGTGCAGGTGGTCTTGCGCCAGCATCTGCTAGAGGAATACTTGAAGGAGCAGAGAAAGTTCATACAATTTATGAAACTCAAGGATGGTATTATTACACAAGTTTAGGTCAATTAAAATGGGGAGATATTAATTATTCAACTAATAATCCATCTAAGGCTACATGTTGTGCTACTTTTGTTGGTTCTGCTTTATATGTCGGTGGAGTATTTACTGAAGCTGAATTAAATAGTATTAATTATAATCTTGCTGATGATATTTCTTATTTGTGTCAAAAAAGTGGATGGACTAAAATTACAAGTTATAGTCAATTAGCAGCAGGAGATATAGTAGTAATGACTTCTGGTGGTGGAAGTGGTATAGGACACGTTCAAATATATGCTGGAAATGGTACATGGTATAATGCTGGAAGTACTGATGCTATTAGAAGAGATAGTCCTTACTCAGGAGATGCAAGTTCAAGATTCTTATGGGCTTGGAGAAAGACTTCCTAAGGGGTGATTATATGAGAAAAAAGAATAATAATAAAATAATAATGTTTTCTATTATTGTATTTCTAATAATTGCATTCTTAGTATGGTATGCTTTTTCTGATAAAGGATCTGAAAACTTTAATAATATGAAAATAGATTCATCTGAATATTTAGTTTATACAGGTAATGAATTGGATTCTGGATCTTATAAGCAATATATTCCTTTTGTTAATATAAAGGGTGAGATAGGTGAATTAATTAATAATAATATAGTTGAATATGTTAATAGTTTTACTAATGATAATACTTGTATTACATATGAATATGATTTAAGTGGAAATGTTTTATCAATACTACTTAAAGTAGAAGATCATAGTATTGCTGATAGAGCAACATTACTATATTTTAGATCTTATAATATTAACCTTAAACATAAAGAAATATTATCTAATGAAACTTTATTTAGTTATTTTAATGTTTCTAGTAGTATGGTTCTTAATAATTATAATTATCAATTGGAAGAATATTATAAAAAATTAGTTTCTAATAATTCAATTAATTCTAATGAATGTGATTTTAATTGTTTTTATAATAATAGAGAATTTACTAATGGATTAGATGATGCAGAGTATTATGTTAAAGAAGGAAAACTATTTGTATATAAACCATACGTTCATTATTCTTTAGATAATAATGATGAAATTACATATGGTTTTCAAGTTTCTGAATAGAATAAAATGGGTTGTAATTGAACTTATAAAATGATAAAATTGTGTTATGATAATATTATAGTGAGGTGAGATTATGCCACAAGAACAAACTAGTTTATTTAATATTGAAGAATTGGATACTGAACTTATTAGAGTTACTCTAAAAGAGGTATATGATTCATTAGAAGAAAGAGGTTATAATCCAACAAATCAAATAGTTGGTTACTTGATTAGTGGAGATCCTGGATATATTTCTAGTTACAAAGATGCTAGAAGTAAAATTCAAGATTTAGATAGAGCTAAGATAGTGGAAATTCTACTTGATGAATTTCAAAAAAATAATAAATGAGATATTTAGGATTAGATTTAGGAAGTAGAACTTTAGGGGTTGCTGTTAGTGATAAGAGCGGGTTAATTGCGAGTTCTTATAAAACTATTAGGCATAATGAAGATTATGAAGAATTATTATATGAAGTAAGATCTTTAGTTAATGAGCTTGAGGTTGATGCAATAGTATTAGGCTTTCCTAAGAATATGAATAATACTATTGGGCCTAAAGGTGAACTAAGCTTAGATTTTAAGGCTAAATTAGAAGAGATGTTATCAATACCAATTATTTTACAAGATGAAAGATTAACTACTAAAAGTGCGACTGATATGTTAATAAATGGTAATGTTTCTAGAAAGAATAGAAAAAAAGTAGTTGATAGTATTGCGGCTACTATAATATTACAAACTTATTTAGATAGGAGTGATAAATAATATGAAAAAGAATACTTTCTCAATGATCGATGAAAATGGAAATGAAGTTGTATATGATGTACTTTTTACTTTTGAAAGTGATGAAACACATAAAAATTATATAGTTTATACTGATAATAGTAGAGATGATAAAGGAAATATAGAAGTATATGCTTCTACTTATAATCCTGAAGATCCACATAGTAAATTAGAAGCTATTGAAACTGAAAAAGAGTGGAAAGTAATTGAAACAATACTTGAAACTTTACAAGAAGAAATCAAGAATAAGAAGACTGATGAAAATAATGAGCAATAGCTCTTTATTTTTTCTGGAGGTATTATGACAAAAAAGGTTAGAATTAAACCAATATTTTTTATAATAGTATTAGCTTTTTTATTAATTGTTGCTGGAGGAGTTTGGTTGTTTTTAGCAAGTCCAGTTAATAGTAATGATACTAAGGATATTGAAATTGAAGTTAAGAGTGGAGAATCTGTAACTAAGATTGGTAAAACTTTAAAGAATAATGATTTGATAAGAAGTGAATTATTATTTAAAGTATATGTTAAAGTATATAAAGTTAATTCTTTAAAAGCTTCTACTTATAAATTAAATAGAAGTATGAATTTAGGGGAAATAGTTTCTACTTTAGAAAAGGGTAGTAATTATAATCCTAATATGATTAAGTTAACTTTTAAAGAAGGAGAAAGAATTACTAAATATGCTAAAGTAATATCTGATAATACTAATAATAGTTATGATGATGTTATTAATACAATTAAAGATAAAGAATATCTTAATGAATTAATTGATAAATATTGGTTCTTAACTGATGAGATATTAAATGAAAATATTTACTATCCATTAGAGGGTTATTTAATGCCTGAGACTTATCATTTTGATAATAAGGATGTTACTGTTAAAGAAATAATTAATAGAATGTTAGATGAGACTGAAAAGAATTTAGAACCATATAAGTCTACAATGAATGGTAATGCTCATTACTATATGACTATGGCATCTATTGTAGAGTTAGAAGGTACTAATACTGAAAACAGAAAAGTAATTGTTGGTATATTTAAAAATAGATTAAGTTCTGGATTTAATATGGGTAGTGATGTTACTACATATTATGGATTACAAGTTCCTATGACAGAGGATTTAACTACTGAACAATTCGCATCAGTTAATGCTTACAATACTAGAAGTACTACTATGATTGGTAAAATGCCAGTAGGACCAATTTGTAATCCTTCAAAGTCAAGTATAGAAGCAAGTGTTAATCCAACACAAACAGATTATATGTTCTTTGTTGCTGATAAACATGGAAAGATTTATTATACTAAGACTAATGCTGAGCATGAAAAGAAAATAAAAGAAATAAAAGATAATGGGGACTGGATTTGGTAAGAAAGGATATTTATGATAGATCAAAATATATTAATGCAGATGAGGGAATATGCTGAGGCTGAGAACGTTCCTATAATGAGTGATGATGGTATTAACTATCTATTAAATTATATTAAGAAATTCAATGTAAAAAAGATATTAGAGATTGGTACAGCTATTGGATATTCATCAATTATGATGTGTGGTTGTTCTCCTGATATTACAGTTACAACAATTGAAAGAGATGAAAAAAGATATTTAGAGGCAATTAAAAATATTAAGAAAGCTAAATTAAATGATAGAATAGATTTGATATTTAGTGATGCTTTTGATGTTAAATTAGAAGATAAATATGATCTTATATTTATAGATGCTGCTAAAGCTCAAAATATTAATTTCTTTGAAATGTTTGAAAAGAATTTAGTAAATAGAGGAACTATTATTACAGATAATATGAATTTTCATGGATTAGTTTATAAAGATCCTGAAAAGATTGAAAGTAGAAATTTAAGACAGTTAGTTAGAAAGATTAAGAAATATAAAGAATTCTTAGAGAATAATAAGAATTATGATACTGAGTTTCTTAATATTGGAGATGGACTTGCTGTTAGTATGAAAAAATAAAAGAAGCGTTGCTTCTTTTTTGTTCTTTATATATAATATGTCTAGAGGTGAACCTTATGAAATTACTTGCTGAAAGTAGTTCTAAAAATATCTCATATTATGATTCTATAGATGGAATTATTCTTCCTTTAGAGGGATATTCAGTAGAGTCAACTAACTATTTCACAATCGATGAAATAGAAGATATTGTTAAGAATAAAAAGTGTGAAGTATTTGTTAAATTAAATAAGAATTTTTTTAATGATGATATAGAACCATTAAAAGAAATATTAAAGAAATTAGATTTATTAAAAGTATCTGGTATATTCTTTTATGATTTAGGAGTTTTACAATTACATAAAGAGTTAAATTTAAGTGTTCCATTAATATGGAATCAAACTCATATGGTTAATAATTATAGAACTTGTGATTATTATTATTCTAAAGGAGTAGAGTATGCTTTACTTGGAAAAGAAATTACTTTAGAAGAGATAATTGAGATTATTAAAAAGAGTAAAATTACATCTATGGTTGAAGTAGTAAGTAGACCTTCAGTTGCTTTTTCTTATAGAAAGTTAATTACTAATTACTATAAATATTTAGGTAAGGAAGGATCTAATAAATTAACTATTAAGGAAAAGGGAACAGATACTAATTATGATCTTTATGAAGATAATAATGGTACTAGTTTCTTTATGGATGTTGTTACTAATGGAACTGGTGTTATTAAAGATTTATATGATGCTGGATGTAAATACATTATTATGAGAGAAGATGGAGTTCCTTCTTTTGATGAATTACTTTCTGATACTAAGAATTATATTAGTAATGGTTGTAGTGATTCTAATTATGTAGAAAAATATAAAAGATTGGGAGATAGTACAAATTTCTTCTTTAAAAAGACTATCTATAAGGTGAAGAAAAATGGATAAAAAGAAAGTAGAATTATTATCTCCTGCAGGAGACTTAGAAAGATTAAAAGTAACAATGTTATATGGAGCAGATGCTGTATATATTGGAGGACAACAATATAGTTTAAGAGCTAATGCTAATAATGCAAGTATAGAAGATTTAAGAGAAGGATGTAGTTTTGCACATAAGTTGGGGAAAAGAGTTCATTTAACTTTAAATATTGTTTTCCACAATGAAGATATGGATGGAGTAGAACAATATATTAAAGATGTTGTTGATGCTGGTATAGATGCATTTATTGTTAGTGATCCATTTATTATTAGTTATATTAAGACTAATTTTCCTAATGTAGAAGTACATCTTAGTACACAGAATTCTACAAGTAATTATGAAACAGTTAATTTCTTTAAGAATGAAGGAATTGATAGAGTAGTACTTGCACGAGAACTTGGAAAGAAGGATATTAAAGAAATAATTGATAAAACTGGAGTAGATATAGAAGTATTTATTCATGGAGCTATGTGTACATGTTTCAGTGGAAGATGTGCTTTATCAAATTATGTTACTAATAGAGATGCTAATAGAGGTGGATGTGCTCAAGTATGTAGATTTAGTTTTGGGACAGATGAATCTGAAGAATTTACTATGGCTTTAAAAGATATGAATATGGCTGAATATATTGGTGAATTAATTGATATTGGTGTTCGTAGTTTTAAAGTTGAAGGTAGAATGAGATCTCTATATTATCTAGCAACTGTTATTGGTACTTATAGAAATATAATTGATGATTATTATAATAATTGTTTAACTCCTGAAAAGATGGAGATTTATCAACATAGATTAGATAGAGTTGCTAATAGAGAGACATCTACTCATTGTTTTAATAAAGAGCCTGATTATACTGATCAATATTATACTGGTAGAAGTGAAGTATCTAATCAAGATTACTTAGGACAAGTAATTGAATATAATAAAGAAACTAAGTTAGTTAAATTCTATGAAAGAAATTATTTTGAAGTAGGAGATAATATAGAGTTATTTACTCCTAATGGAGATCATATAGAGTTTAAAGTAGAAAAATTATATAATGAAGATATGGAAGAGATGGATGTAGCAAGACATCCTGATGATATTTATTATTTATATTTAGATACTGATATAGAAATACCAGAATATTCTATGATAAAAGTTGTTACTAAATAGGAGGGTTTATGGATAAGTTAGATATTGCTAAGAAAAACTTTTTAAATAAAGAACTTAAACTTAGTAAGTATGCTACTAAAAGTAGTGAAGCTATCAGATTATTTAAAGATGATGAAGATATTAGACCACCATTCTTTAGAGATATAGATCGTATTATTTATTCATTAAGTTATACAAGATATCTTGATAAGACACAAGTATTTACTAAAAGTGATAATGATCATATTAGTAAGAGAATTACTCATGTACAAATGGTTAGTAAAGTAGCAAGAACTATAGGTAGAGCATTAAATTTAAATGAAGACTTAATAGAAGCAATAGCTTTAGGTCATGATATTGGACATACTCCTTTAGGACATTTTGGAGAATCTGTACTTGATAAGATTTCTCAAAGAGAGTTAGGAGAATACTTTGCTCATAATATTCAAAGTGTAAGACACTTAATGTATGTAGAACATAATGGTAGAGGTCTTAATCTTTCAATACAAGTTCTTGATGGTATTATGTGTCATAATGGAGAAATGTTATCTTCTAAATATGAACCTGTTAAAAAAGATACTGATGAGTTTCTAAAAGAATTTAATGAATCATATAAAGATTTAAAGAAATCTAATAAGAATAGACCTATGACATTAGAGGGTTGTGTTGTTAGAATAAGTGATATTATTGGTTATATTGGTAGAGATATAGAAGATGCTATTATGATAGGTAAAATTAAAAGGGATGAATTACCTAAAGATATAGTTACTGTATTAGGTTGTACTAATAAAGAAATTATTAATACTATAATTCTTGATATTATAGATAATAGTTTAGATAAACCTTATATAAAATTAAGTGAAGATGTATATAATGCATTATTTAAATTAAAGAAGTTTAATAATGAACATATATATAAACTTAGTATGACTAAAGAAGAACAAGAAAAGTATGAAATTGGTATGAATAAGATTTATTCTAGGTACTTATCTGACTTAGAAAAGAATAATACTAAGAGTGTTATTTATAACTTTATAAATAATCAATGTGATATGTATAATAACAGTACAAGTAATAAGAGAAAAGTAATTGACTTTATTGCTGGTATGACTGATGAAATGTTTTTAAGAGAAATAAGCAAGTAATTCTTGCTTTTTTTTATGTTTTGTGGTATAATTATACTGCTTTTTGAAAAGGGACATGTAGTGAAATAAGGGGGATATAAAATGAAAGATTATACAATTAGAGAAAGTGAAAAAAGTCAATATGTTATTGGTTTTTGGAAAAATGATGATGGTACTATGAGTGTTAAATTCGCTGATGGTACAGTATTTAGTAAAATAGCTTATAGTGAAGAAAACTTAAAAAAGATTGCAGAAATGCAAGAGGCTCAAGCTCAAACTGGTTTACAACGTTATCCTGAATTTGATAAAGCTAGAAAATCTAGTAAAATTAAAGCTATCTTATCAGGTAGTGTTACTGGTATTATGTATGCTTTTGGTGCTGGTTCAATGTTTATTCCAGCAATGCAAAGTATGGATATTGCTACAGCTGCTCCAATTGCTTTAGGTGTTGGTACAATTACAGCTGTTGGTACAATTGTAAGTGCTCATAAGTTAAGAAAAGAATCTGCTAGAGTTACAGAACTTGATAAGATTAAATATCGTGATGAACATAGAAAAGATTTAGAAAAATCAAGAACTTATCATAATGCATATGCAGGTATGTCAGCTGAAAAAGCTAGATACTTTACAAAGAAAAAACAACCATATTCAATTGTAAATATTGAATCTTTTACACAAGATGATTTAGAAACAATTATTAGAAATATGGAAACTGAAGCTGCAACTGATTTTACATATGTTGCAGAAGAAGCAGAAGGAAAAACTAAATAATTTTTTAGTTAGAGATATTGCCTTCTAAAAAAATATATGATAAACTATTGCAAGTTGAGTCTAGTTACTCAACTTGTATAAATTTTAAGGAGTGATTAGTATGGGAAATAAAAACACTGTTTATTTAACTCAAGAAGGTCTAGACGATTTAAAGAAAGAGTTAGATGATTTAATAAATGTTCGACGCCCTGAAAATATCCAAGCAATCAAGGAAGCAAGATCTCTAGGAGATTTATCTGAGAACGCTGAATATGATGCAGCAAGAAATGAACAAGCACAAATCGAAAATAGAATTCAGACTATAGAAAAAATGTTAGAAAATGTTTCTATCATTGAAGAAGTTAAAACAGACAAAGTAGGAATAGGTAACACTGTTTCAATTAAATATATAGATGACGATGAAGAAGACGAATATAAAATCGTTGGTAGTCAAGAAGCTGATCCATTTGAAAGTAAGATTTCAAATGAAAGCCCAATTGCTCAAGCTTTATTCGATCATAAAGTTGGAGACGTTGTTACTGTAGAAAGTCCTAACGGAAGTTATGAAATTGAAATAATTGAAATAAAATAGCCAGATGGCTATTTTTTTTTGTTTTATAGTGTAAAACCTCTTTAATTTTCTTTTTAAATAAGTTATACTTATAATTGATGATAATAGGGAGAGTGTGATTCTATGATTATTAGAAAGCCTTATGCGTTTTTAATAAAAAACTTTAGAAAAATACATATTGCGTTATTATTAATAAGTTTATTTATCGCATATAAGTTATTTGATGTTACAAAGTTTATTAATGATTTCATGAGTTTAGGTACATATGATTTATATGCAGATCCTATTTCTAAACACATTTCGCCACTTTTAAGGATTAGCATATTGTTTGCTGTAGTAGGATCAGTTGCTATACTGATACTTCTTAGAAGGAAAAAGAAACCATGGAAATTATATTTAATTCCTATTGTTGAATATTTAGCATTATTCTTTGTATTAGGAATCATTAGAAGTTTCTTTAATAATTTCTCAGATGATGTTGCTACTACTGATTTACGTTTTTCTCGAGATTTACTTTATATATTCGTAGCTGCTCAGTTACCTACTATATGGGTATTTATAATGAGAACGTTAGGTCTTGATGGTAAGAAGTTTAGTTTTAATACTGATGCTGAATTCTTAGAGTTATCAGAAGAAGATAGAGCAGAAGTTGAAATTAGTTTTGATATTGATAAGAATACGTTTATTAGAGCATATAAAAAGCTTATAAGAAATGCTGGTTATTTCTATCAGGAACATAAACGATTGTGTAATACTATTGGTATTATAGTAGGAGTAATATTTGTATTTAATATAGGTACACTGATATTTGTTACTAATAAAAGCTATAATCAAGGAGATCAATATGATGTTAATGGATTATCTATAGTGGTTAATAAAGCTTTTATGACTGATAAAGACTATCGTGGAGAGGTTATTAGTAAAAAGAGTAAATTCGTTGTAGTTGATGTTTCTATTACTAATAATTCTGCTAGTAGAACAATATATACTGATTATTTCCATATTAAATCAGGAACAAAAGATTATAAGCCAACTGATAGTACTTATGCATCTGAATTCGTTGATATGGGTAAAGTAATGAGTTCTGTAACGAGAGTTAAGAATCAAGAGACAATTAATATTATTCTTATTTATAAAGTAGATAAGAATGTTAGTAAGAATAGTTGTGTTTTATTCTATCAGGAAAAGGGTGGAAAACTTAGAAAGATTAAACTTAATGTTAAAGACGTTAGTAAGATAGAAACTGTTTCTGAGATTGATTTTGGTTCTGATATTGAAATTAAGACAAATAAAATTGAAGAGGTTATTACCTTTGATTATTATGAATATACTGACTATGTAGAATATAAATATTTATCTTGTACCTCTCAAGAGTGTGAAAATTTGAAGGGTACATACAAAGCGAAAAACGGCTCAAAAATACTCGTAATTAACTTTTCTTCAGTTGAATTTGAGTCCAAAAACATGATTGACTTTTTAAATAAGTATGGTACAATTATTTATAAGGATAGTGAAGGTGTTGAGCGTGAGTTAGAGTTTGAAAATGCCTTGGGAAGAGATTATCTTGGAAAGATACTATACATAAAAGTTCCAAGCGATTTTGAAACCTCTACTGATGCCCGATTCGTGTTTATTGTTAGAAACAAGAAATACGAAATAAAATTATAGGAGGCATTTATGCAAAAATATGTTGGCAAAGTGAAGTTCCTAATTGTACTAGCAATTATTGGAGCTTTTGTGTGGTTTTTAGTGATATCTCCAATGCTTACTTTCCGTGGAAACGAAAAAAAGCTTGAGGATGCTGCTAGAAGGTACTACGAACTTAATCAGAATGAGCTTCCAACTGGTCAAAGAGTAAAGACACTTTCTTTGAAGAAACTATTTGATGGAGCATATGTTAAAGAAGATATGTATGTTCCATATACAAAGAAGACTTGCTCTGTTGAGAATAGTTGGGTAAAGGTCAAAAGAAATAACAACAATGAATTTGACTACTTTGTTTATTTAGATTGTGGAATACTTCAATCAAACATTGATCATGAAGGACCTGAAGTAAAACTTAATGGTGATGATGAAGTAACAATCGGTGTAGGAGAAGTTTATAAGGATGATGGAGTAAAGAGCGTAGTTGATAATAAAGACGGAAAACTAAATGTAGATGACGTTAATATTGTTAGCAAAGTTGATACTTCTAAAATTGGTTCTTATGAAGTTTCTTATACAATTCAAGATAGTTTAGCTAATAAGACAGAAAAGATTAGAACTGTTAATGTAGTAAAGACTATTAAGGCAGTTGTAAAGAAAGACTTAGATTCAGCTAAGAACTATACAGGATATCCAAGTAATAATTATGTAAGACTATCTAATATACTATTTAGAATTTATGGAATTGAAGGAAATAATGTATTACTTGTTTCTGATTCAGACATAGCTAATGTAAATTATAGTAAGTTAGATGATTGGTTAGATTACTTTGAATCAAAACTTGCTGATGAGTCTAAAGAATTATTAGTAAAAGGAAAATTCTGTAATGAACAATTAGAAGAATCTGCATTAGATACTACTGAATGTAATTCTTATACAAAAGAAAGATATTCATATATTCCTTCAGTTGATATGATTAATAGAGCATATCTTGAAGGAGATGCTGAGTTTATGAAACCTGAGACAATTTCTTGGGTTGCAAATAAAGCATCTAATAAAGAAGCTTATGCAGTTAGAAATTTCTTCTATGGTAGTGATTATGGTAAAAAATACATTGCTCCATCAGTTAATGATAATTATGGTGTTAGACCAGTAGTTATTGTAAAAGGCGATAGCAATATTGTTGATGGAGATGGAAGTGTTAAGAATCCATATGTATTTAATGAAATACCTGCTGCTAAGAATTCTGCTAAGTTAAATACAAGATATGTTGGAGAATATGTAACACATGGTGGTTATTCATGGAGAATAATTGGTACAGAAAAAGATGGAACAACAAAAATTGTGTTAGATGCAACATTATATGATGAAAAGAGTAGACCTTTTGAAATAGCTAATGACTATGAAAAGACAATTTATACTTATAATCCAAAAGATAAGAAAAGCGTTGCTTATAAAATTAATAATCAAGCTAGTAAATATTTAGATACTTCTATTTTTGTTACTCATGAAATTGAGGTTCCTATTTATAAAGATGACATTATTTATAATGAAGAAACAAAAGTAGAAAAATATAAAGTTAAATTATCTGCACCAAATATGTATGAAATGTTTAGTGCTCATCCTGATGATGGTTATTCATTCTGGTATTTGAATACTTCTAAATCAGAAGATGAGATCGCTGCGGTAGCAGATATAGGAGTTTGTATTAATGAAAGCGTACCTAACGGAAAGAAATTCTCTGTAAGGGTCGTTGGTTTTGTTAATAAAGATGTGGTTATTTCAAGTGGTAGAGGAACACATGATAAACCATATAAGTTAAAGTAATGAAAGGAGATATCATGGATAAAAAGACAGAAGGTAGAAAAAAATCTACTAAAAAAAGATTTTCTAAAAATAAGTATTACTTACTTTTAGGAATAGCAGTTTTAATAGTTATTTTACTATTTATCCTCTTAGTAAAATCACTATTCAATTTCTTTGGCCCAGATTATTATACTATTGAAAATAGAAGTAATCAGTTGGAACAAAGAAGTGACGCAGCTAAAGATAAAGATGCAGATTATGATGTTGTTGGTTGGGTAAAAGTTCAAGGTACAAAAATTGACTTTCCTGTAATAAGCAGACATGATGAAAATAGTCATAATCCTGTTGAAACAACAGCTTACGGTTGGTTAAGCAATCCTGGGGACACTGAATATCATAATGTTTTGAACATATATGGTCATAATGTTATGAACTTATCTGAGGAACCAATTATATATGATGATTCATTTGAAAGATTCGAAGAATTATTATCATTTACTGATTATGAATTTGCAAAAAAGAATTTGTACTTTCAATACACAATGAATGGTGAAGAACATCTATATAAAATATTTGCTGTTGATATTCTTTATGCTTCAAGTATGAAAGGATTACCAAAAGGTGATTACTCAGAAAAAGAATTGACTAGATATATAGATATGGTTAAAGAAAATAGTATTTTTGACTATAATGTCAAAGTATCTTCAGATGATGATATTATTTCTTTGATTACTTGTACTGGTCTAAATAGTAATGGTATTGATTACAATGACATAGTAATCACTGGTAAAAAAGTTGTTGCTGGTGAAAAAGCAAATGCCTACTCTGTTAAGAAAACAGACAAATATAAAGAAATTGTAAAGAAAGGCGATGATTAAAATGAAGAGTAAGTATAAGAAAAGAATACTTTTGGGGTTGTTGTTTGTTTCATTTTTGTTATTGACTATTGTTCCATTAGCAACATATGCTGTTGGTAATAAAGATAACAATATAAAAAAGAATGATTCACCAACTGATGAAGAAGTTGCCAAATCTCTATGTACTCCTGATTTTATAGATAGATATTATAAGATTAGTGCAGAGCCTATAGTATTAAGTAATGGAGTTGTTACAGGTATTAAAATAAGAGCCTATAAAAACAATTCTATTACTGATACAGATCTTTCATTTAAGGTTATAAAAATAGGTAGTGTAGAGTTATATGGAAATAATCAAAGAGAGATACATCCAGGAACTCAAGAACATCCAAAAGAAATTGAGATTATTGATGAGAATAAGGCATCAACTGCTGGACAATACTTTCTTGAATATTCTAAAGAAGAACTTGATAAAGGTTTAAGTGATGATGGAAATAGATTCTATTCATATGTAGTACTTGAATCTATTAAGGGAGATTCTGAAAATGATTGCGCTACTGGAATTCAATTTAAAGTAAGAGCAACTGTTGGAGAGTTAGGACCTGTAATGGATACATTCTCATATGCAAGTGATACTACTCCTCCAACATTAGAGGGTCACAAAATTAATTTTTCAAATTGTGATGCATTAGATTCATTTGATAAGTTAATTTGTCAAGCATATCAAAAGAGTCAAAATACTAATGCTTTTGCAACTGGAAAACGTAGATATGTAGAAAATACAGGAAAAGATAATTGGACAGTTGATGCAAGCAATAGAATTTCACTTCAATGTGATTACACACAAAAATTTGCTCCATCTGAGCTAAAATTTAATGATTATTATAAAAATGTTCAATATATGTATGCTGTTAATACATATACTAAAACTGGACCTGATTATGTTTACCACCTTATTAATAGCACTCAGACTAAACATGAACCAGGACCTACATGTACTGTTACATGTGAAGAAGGTGTTAAAGTAGAATATGGTCCTCCAGTTGCTTCTAAAGCAGGATTATGTTTTGAATACAAAGTTAGAGTTACTAGCCATGTAAACTGTTATGCTGAAGGAAATATTCCTCCAATGACAAAGAATGTTTACAAAGTTTGTACTCCTACAGCTTCTTGTATCCACGCTTCTGGTTATGAATTAGATAGAGCGGGTCCAAATGAAGATTTTGCAGCATGTGTACAAAAATGTGATGGTGGAAAATATTCAATTAGTTGTTCTAAAAAGTGCTATAAGAAAGTATATGGTGCTTCTAATAACAATATTTCAAATAATTTATTTAGTGATTATGTAGATGCAATTCAATCTGCTGAGGTTGATGCTATTGCAGATTCATGTGGTGGAAAATATGGATGTTATTATCTTTCTGGTGGAGCAGTTCAATGGGCTGGTAAATCTACTTCAGGTAAAAACTTATCTACTATATTTACTGATGCTAAATTCGGTTCTCACTATATGGGTAGATATTATATAACTAAAACACCTTGGATTTTCAATGTTGTATCTGATCAAGAAGGATACGGTGATCAACCATATTATCAAAACTGTACTAATAAAGTTGGATATGGTTTCGCAAGAAAAGTATATTCAGGTGGTGGATGCTGTGATGCAATCTGTAGTTGGGTTGGATGTCAAGAACCATATGATGCTAAAACAAAGACAGTTAATTATTATTTAAATGGTGGAGATAATAATGCTCAAATTGAAGCAGATTATAAGGCTAACTTAGCAAATTATAATAAATTCGTAGATTCATGTAATGCAGCAGCGAGCTGTACTACAAGATCAGCTACTTTTGAAATTAGTGTTGATTATAAATCTGGAGATACTACAAAAACAATAGCATTCCCATATGATGAAAAACAACCTAATGCAACAGAAGCAACTAATAAAGATACATTATGTTCTAACGGACAAGCTGATAGTGATGGATGTACTCGTACATACGATAAAGCAGGATCAACAATTATTTATGATGCACATGCTGAAAAAATTGAAGCTGGAAAACCAATTACTAATATTCATCAAATGCATTATTTAGAAAATCCTGATGGATGTTATGATCCAACTCAAAAGGTTGTTCTAAATCCTGGTGAATATTCTGATAGTACAGCACTTCGTATTTATCGTTCAACAATTTCATTCCCAGGTGCTTGGATTAACTATAAAACTGGTGAAATTACATATAAACCTGTTTCAACTGAAATTGAAAAGCATTGGGAACATATTGATGATAAATTCTGTATTCCAAGAGAAGCAAAAGATGTTAATACTAAATATTGGATTTATTATCAAGGACATGAAGTTTGTGAACAAGTTGTTAATACTATGAATAAAGATTGGGTTACTGATTGGAATATCAATGCTAAGATTAATACATTTGGTCTATATGGATGGAATATTGATGTTTCATGTTTCTATGCATTAGATGAAAAAGATAATACATGCTTAGATGAACCAAAAGATGTTAACACAGCTTATAGAATTAGATCAATTGATTTGGAAGACATGTTCCCTAACACTGAGGGTACTGAAACTCTAGATAAATCAACTACAGGAAGAGAACCTGGATTTAACTGGTCTACAAAAGCAATTGTTAATGATTATAAGAATATTAATTATCAAAGTAATCCAAATACAATTATTAATTATATTCAAACTTTAAATACTGGAGTTTATAGTCCACAATATCTTGATTACGAATTTAACTTAGATCGTAATACATTAAGAGATATGAGAAGAGAGATTAATAATAATAACTATACAGACTTCGATGAAGAAGGATTTACTAAGAGTGAAGAGGCTGGAATTGGATTCTATTACAGTGAAAGAATTAGAAAACTTGATGGAAAGAATAAATATCCAGACAAAGCAATTATTGAAAAAGTATGTAACAATCTAAAATTAAAATCAAATGGTGAATATGATACAGTTAATCCATGTGAGCAATTTGATGGAAAGAGTGGTGAGTAGTAATTTATGAACAAGAGTATTTTAGCTGTAGGAATTATATTTTTAAGCTTACTAGCATTATTACTAATAAATGTACTTACAAATTATTCAACTGGTAGTGAATTGGATTATTATCTTGTAAAAGAAACAACTGATGCTGCCATGAAAGATTCAATCGATTTATCATACTATTGGAATTGTGGAATATATAGAATTGATAAAGAAAAGTTCGTTGAGAGCTTTCTTTATCGATTCGCCGATAATGTAGATATTACAAGAGATTATAAAATTGGTTTCTATGATATCAACGAATTACCACCAAAGGTAAGTGTTAAGATTGATTCATTAACAGTATTAAGTGTTAAGGATCAAGAAGGAAATAAAGATGCAGCACAAATGACTACAAGTTATGATGCTATCTTAGAGACTACTTATAAAGATGATAATTTTGTTAGTGAAAATTTGAGAGACAGAAATTCAGATATTTGTAAGGTTAATAATTAGGAAAGGGAGAGGATAAAATGGGAAACTTAACAATAGGTATTAAGAAATTTTTACAAAATAAAAATACAGTTACTGTTATTGGTGTGGTACTAGCAATTGTTGTTTTATACGTTGCTTATACTATGCGTATTAAAAGTTCAATTAATCCAATTGTTGTTCCATATGCTTCTCAACAAATTCCTGCTGGAACTCAAATTACTGAATCAATGATTAGAACTCGTGAAGTTCCACCTTCAATGCTTGAAGGTGATGTAATCACTAATATAGGTGAAATTGTTGATAAGTATTCTGCTGCTGATACAGTAATTCCAAAAGGAAGTTTATTCTATAAGAGATCTGTAGTTGAAAAAGAACAACTACCTGCAAATATTATATTAGATTATCCAAAAGGATACGTTTTATATAATTTGTCTGTTAATACAACATCTACTTATGGTAACTCTGTTTATCCAGGAAACTATATTGATATATATTTGAAAGCAGTTAACCAATTAACTGATGGACAAATAACTGATGATCAATATAAAGTTCGTGCAGATCAAGTTATGTTAGGTAAATTACTATCTAATGTTGAAGTACTTGCTGTTAAAGATAGTTCTGGTAAAGCAGTATTCCAAAATATGGATGAAGGAAGAGCTCCTGCAATGGTAGTATTTGCTCTTCCAGAAGAATATTATTTCTTATTGAAGAAAGCTGAATACATGAGAACTTATGATACATCAATAGTTATCGTTCCTACTAATGAAAGTTTAAAAGATGAACCTGGAGAACTTCAATTAGCTAGTGAGGATTTAAAAGAGTGGATTAATGCTCGTACTTATTGGTCAGATGGTCAATAAAAAAAGAATATATAAAGAATAAAAGAAGGGCGTGAGTTATATGAATGAAAACATATTTGATAAATTAGACTTTGGACCATTTCGTTCATTACTTGATAATGATGATATTACAGATATCTCATATGACAATAACGGTCAAATATGGATTCGTTCTTTAACTCAGGGTTCGATGAGAGTAGAGATTGAAGGCGCAACTCCTGAATTCGTTGAGAAGTTGGCCTTCCAATGCTCTAACGTTATGGGAACTACATTTAACAATGCTAAACCATTCCTAGATGCAGAGTCTGCTGAGTTACGTATGAACTTCGTACATCAGAGTATTGCTACTAATGGTATTGCATTAGTTATTCGTAAAACTCCCGCAAAGATAAGACTAGAAAAAGAAAAATTAATTAAAGAAGATTATTTTACTCCAGCCATACATGACTTTTTAATTAAATGTGTTGAAGGTCACTGTAATATAATGGTTGCTGGAGAAACTGGTTCAGGTAAAACTGAGTTTGTTAAATATTTAGCAAGTCATACTAAGACTAATGAGAAGATCATTACTATTGAGGATACACTTGAGTTGCACTTGGATAAGATTTATCCACAAAGAGATATAGTTGCAATGAAAACTAATAATGTTGCTTCTTATTCAGATGTTTTAGTTACTTGTATGCGTCAGAATCCAAAGTGGATTCTACTATCAGAGGTTCGTTCTGCTGAAGCTGTTTCTGCAGTACGTAACTCTATATCATCTGGACACAACATTTTATCAACAATCCATGCTGATAAAGCTTCTGCTATTCCATATCGTCTTTATTCATTAATGGAGACTGATTTGGATGTTCATCAATTTTTATCGACTATTTATCGTTATATTCAAATTGGTGTACATATTAAGGCTTTTTATAGTAAAGAGTATGGTAAATTTCATCGTGAATTAGATGAAGTGTGTGAATTCTATGTAGATGATAATAATGAGCCTCAATCAAGAATTATTTATCAAAAGAAAATGGGTAAAATGATGATGTGTAAACCTTCTAATCACTTAGTTGAATATATTGAAAATCAAAATATTGATGTTCAAGATATTATTAGGGATTTACCAGATGAAATGCCTATTGTTGAATTTAATGATCATCAAGAGGCCAACACTAATGTTGAAAATAATGTTACTGAGGGAGCTACAACTCCACCAGTAAATTCTGATATAAATAGTACAACTGAGGCTGTAACTACACCTCCAGTAAGTACTGATACAAATAATGTACAAGCTGAAATGACTATTCCTGATATGCCTACATTAGAACCTGATACTGCTGCACCACAAGTTGTTAATGGTCAAGCTGAGAGTATACCGGTTCAATCAGCTGATGGTAACGTTCAATTAGCTAATGCTGTTGTTCAACCTTTAAGTGGTGTTTCTGCAACACAACCTGTTGCTCCAGCAATTGCTAATCAACAAGTAGTTGTTTCTGCAAATACTCAAGTTGCTGCTGCTACAGTGCCAGCAGTAACACAACCTGCTTTAGTTAAACTTGGAGAATAGAATGGAGTTGGTGATATGTATATAGAAGAATTAGCTATCATAGTTGTTTTTGTAGTAGCTATCTATCTATATAGAAATTATAAGGGTGAAAATGTTGGTAAATACGTTTTAGGTCAAGTACAAGGTGTTTACGATAGATTTGCTCCTTATTCATTTAAGGTAGTTAGAGAAAAGACAAAACAATTAGGACAAGAATATACAGTTAGACAATATACATTTCAAGTATGTTTATTAGGTGGATTTGCTGCTGTTGTTTCATACTTATATTTCTATAACTTAATTGTAAGTATTATATATGCACTTGTAGCAATAGGTTTTGTTCCATACTTAGCATATTTAAGATGTAAAAAGGTTTACTCAGAATACATATTTGAGCAAATTCAAGTATATACTTCTAATACTATAATGGAGTTTGGTACTACTCAATCATTTGTTAAAGCACTTGAAGGTGTTGCAAATTCAGGAGTTCTTGAAGACCCTGTTCTTGCTGATGTAAGACAAATGATAAATATGTCTTATGACAATGGTACTATTGATGAAGCATTAGATTATATGTCTAAACTTTATCCATATTATATAGTTAAAAACATGCACCAATTATTCTTACAAATTACTAAAGAGGGTGCTCAAAACTCTGCTGATTCATTGGAAAACATGCAATTAGATATCGATATGCTTGTTGAAAGTGTATATCGTGATAGAATTGAGAGAGCAACTTTCCACAAGTCATTCTTACAATTTGGTATCATGTTATATTTATTAGTTATGTTAGTTCAATACTTACTTGGACGTGAAACATATCTGGTTTTACTCCAAAGATGGTATGTTCAGGGTTTGATGCACTTAGTTTTAATTGTTAATACATATTTCCTTATTAAAGGTGAAAAATATTATTATGAGAATGTAGGTGCTGAATAATGGAGATAATCATAGTAGGAGCAATAATTATCTTTGTACTTATTTATAATAATACAATTGATAAAGATAAGTTTATTGCAGATAATCAAAAATATCTTGAAAATTTAAAAGAAGATGACTATCAATTCTTAGTATATGCTAGATATGGAGAAGAAGTTGATATTGATCAATTATTTTCAAAGAGAGTTACTTATGCTTTTATAGCATTCTTAATAGTATTAGTTCTTTCAATATCTAATAATAATTCTGCTGAGATTATCAATTCTCAATTTTTCTTAAACATGATATTATCTTTAGTTGTTGCATTTGGAGTATTTAAACTTCCATATATTCAATTAAAGAGTTATTATAAACAACATTTACATGAAATTGACGTTATGCTTCCATATTACTTAAAGAGTTTGGAGATCTTAATTCAACACTATACAGTTCCAGTTGCAATTGGTAAAAGTATTGGTGATGCTCCTGATATCTTTAAACCAGGACTTAGAAGAATGATAGATAGAATTAATTCTGGTGATTCTTCTGTTGATCCTTATATGGAATTTGCTAATACATATCCTGTTAGAGATTCAATGAGAATGATGAGATTGCTTTATCGTTTAGGTATTGGATCGCAAGAGAGAAAACAAGAAAGACTTATGATGTTTTCTAAGACAGTTTCTTCTTTACAAAATAAAGCAAGAGAAACAAAATATAAAGAAAGACTTAATCATATGGAGAGTCAAACAATGATCATGTTAGTTGTTACAGGTGTTGGTGTAATGCTTGTAATTCTAATCTCTATGATGATGATGTTCTAATAAAAATCAATTAATATATCTTGAATTCAAGATATATTTTTGTTATACTTAAATTGTATGATATGAAAGGATAGGTGATTGTTTAATGAAGGCAGCTACTGGAGAATTAAACCTTACTGTTATTACATTAATCGCTATTGCGGCTGTTATTGGATTCTTTTGGATTATGTGGCCAAATATTAAGAATTCTATTAATGACCAATGGGCTAATATTTCAACTTTCAGCGACAAATAATAAAAATATAAATAGGAGGAGTAATAAGATATGAAAGATGCTTTTGGTGGTATTTTAAACTTAGGCTTATTAGCAGTTTTCCTTTTACTTGTTATGGGTATTTTAGGTTTAATTGTTAATTATACTAAAGCTTTTAGAATGAAAAATTTTACTATTGATACCATAGAAAGATATGAAGGTGCATGTAAAACTTCAAGTACTTCTTGTTTCAAACAAATTGAATCAAAGGCTCAAAGCATAGCTTATTCTCCTACTATTGATTCGTGTCCTTCTGGCTATATAAATATGGAAGGATATTTTTGCATGAAAGCTGAACAAGTTGATGGATATGACCCTGATGCTTTTAATACTGGTGTACCTTGTGTATATACTGTTATTACGCAAAGTGATGTTAGTTTACCAATTATAGAGACAGTATTGAGCTTTAGAATATTTCAAGTTTCTGGTAATACTGAAATTATTGAAATTCCTGAAGGAAGTTGTGAACTACATGTTAGTGGAGGTGGAACTAGTTAATGAGAGATTCAATTGGTGGTACTGTTATTCTTGTAATTATAATGTTCTTTATGGTTTTCGCTATTGCTTATCTAGCTTATAATGTCAATTATCAGAAAGCTTTTAGAATGAAAAATAAAATTGTTTCAATCTATGAAAAGTATAATGGAAATTGTAATGCTTCATGTATTTCTGAAATTAATGCATATGCAGATGAAATCGGATATGATACTGAAAAAAATTTCCCATGTAATGACATTAAAGGTCAAGAATTTAATCCTAAAACAAGTACTGGTGGTAGTTTTGTAAGTGGTGACAAGCAATTATATTGTGTTAAAGGTGTTCAACAAAAAACCAAACTTGGTGAAGATTCAGGAGTGTATGATGATACAGGAAAACGTGGTTGCTATTATCAAATTGTTACTAAGATTAATATTAGAATACCAATTATTGAAAATATAGTTGGTACACCTGCATTATATGTTACAGGAGACACTAAAGTATTTAATAAAAGTAATGAAGATTGTGTAATTAAAAATGAATAAGAAGGGATAAATATGAATGTAATCGTATATAATGAACAAAATGTTCTGTCTAATCTTGATATTGATATTATTAAGAGTATTACAGGTACATATGAAGTTAATGAACTAGTAGAAATGTTTAAGAATTTCTTCTATAGTAGAATGATTTTAGATGTTACTGCTTTAAAGTACTATGATGATATTAATACATATTCTGCATTAGTTAAGGGATTAGATCCTAGCAAGATTATTTTCTATTTACCTGAAGGAAGTAGTTTATGTACTACTAATTTCTTATCTCATTTGATATCTTTAGGGATATATAATTTTACAACTAATTTAAATGGAGTAAAGTATTTAGTTAAAAAACCAAATACTTTAGATGATGTTCAACATATTGTTAATGCTTCTAATGTACAAAAATCTGTTAAAAAATCTGCTTCTTCTGGAGCAGCAGTTACTACAATAGAGAAACCTACAGCAAGTACTAATAAAGGAGTTACAGTTCTAGGATTTAAGAATGTTACTGAAAGTGCTGGTTGTACTACATTGATTTATATGTTGAAAAAAGAACTTGCTATTGCATTTGGACAACAAAATGTATTAGCAATAGAAATTGATAAAAATGATTTTAATCTATTTGATGATAAAGCTATGATTTCAGTTAAATCAGTTGATGCTAAAAGAACTATTAGTGAATCAAAAGCTAATATAATTCTTGTAGATTTAAATGATTGTACTGATGATAGTTTTTGTGGAGAAGTTATTTATTTAATTGAACCAAGTACTATAAAATTAAATAGATTAGTTAGAAGAAACAGAGAAGCTTTTACTAAACTTGCTAATAAAAAAGTTATTTTAAATCAAAGTTTATTATTAAATAATGATGTCTTTGATTTTGAGAGTGAGGCTGCTATTAAAGTATTTTATAATATGCCTCCATTAGATGAAAGAAAGAGAAATGCAATTATTGGTGATTTCTTAAATAAGTTGGGTATTTTAGGATCTGGATCTAAAAATAGCAATAGTAATAAAATATTTGGTTTATTTAGACGTTAATTAATTGACAAATATCTTTATAAAAGATTATAATTATTAATGAAGGAGAGGTTGTTTATGTTAAACTTATTTCAAATTGGAGCAACTGATAACTGTGGAGGATTACTTCCTATTATTAAAGTATTAAGAAGAGGAGTATTAAGATTAATCTTTATCTTAATCCCAATCGGATTAATTATTTATGGAGTAATTGACTTAGGTAAAGCTGTTATCTCAAGTGATGAGAAAGAAGTTAAAGCGGCTCAAAGTAGATTAATAAAGAGATTTATCTATGCTGGTCTAGTATTCTTTGTACCAATTTTAGTTAGTGCACTAATGGATATGGTTGGTGAAGGTACTACTGAAGGTACTAGTGGATGGACAAGCTGTTGGGCTCAAGCTAAATAGTTGGCCGTAAATTTACTTTAAAAGTAGCAATTCCATTGCTATTTTTTTTGTGTTTTGATATACTTAATATGATATAATGTATGCGGAGTGATTTATATATGAAAAAAAGTTTATTAGTTTTGATTTGTACAGCTTTATTTATATTTACACCTGTTAATACTAAGGCTTTAGAATATAATAATATCAATAGTTTTGTTGAAATCGCTGCAACTAATCAAGTTACTAGTACTAGTGATATTGATGATTGGTCTCAAAAATATAATAAAGATCAAAATTGTAATACTTTATTAGGTAACCCAGATGATGCTAATTCAGTTGCTTGGTTATTAAAACAAATACTAAAATACGGAACAATTGTCGGTATTCTTTTAGTAGTTGTATTAAGTAGTGTAGACTTCGCAAAAGTAATTATTAAAAGTGATGATGATGCAATGCAAGGAGCAATTAAAAAGTTAGGATATAGACTTATTCTAGCTGGTTTATTGTTCTTTTTACCAACTATTACGAATGCAATTTTAGATATTTTCAATCTACAATCAGATTCTACTTGCGGAATGGATTAAAAGAGGTGATGGTATGTTTACAGAATCAAACACAGAACCAGCCACAGTCATAACGGATATCATTAGAAAATTTTTATCTATTCTTGATATTCCTGCGTATGCGTTGCTAGGACTTGTTTACGAGTTGTTTTTCAATGTTGCTTCAGCTGATTTATTCAGTAATGAAACAATAATGAAGTTCTATGGAAGAGTTCAAGTAATATTGGGCGTTTTTATGATGTTCCATTTAGCAATGACTATTTTAAGAGGAATAGTTTCACCTGATAATTTCTTTAAAGATAGTGGTGAAGGTAGTGGATCTAATTTAATTATGAGAATTATGACATCTCTTATTTTATTGACGGTTTTAATGCCAATTAATATTCCTAATCCAAGTAATGAGTATGAAGCTCAAATTAATAATAATGGTTTGTTATTTGGTACTTTATATTCATTACAATATAGAATTCTTACTAATAACACATTAGGAAGATTGATACTGGGTACGAATGATGGAGACTCGACGTTTGTTGCTACTAATGAAGGTGAGGATTCAGAATTAAAGAAAGCTGCTAGAATATTTACATCAACGATACTTAAAGGTTTCTATAGAATAAATCTTGTTCCTGAAGAGGAAAGAGATATGTCTTATATAGCTGATGGTAAAGATGCAGCTACTATTAATGAAAACCGTGTATGTACTGATATTGATGATGATGCACTTGCTGCATATACAAGAATTGATGCTAATCCTGGAGATATTATTAGTATGGTAAACCTTACTTGTGATAGTCAGGCTAAACCAGGATTCTTAAATAGTTTATGGACTGGATTCCAAAAACTTACTGGAACAACTAAATATGTATTTACATATACTCCGCTTTTATCTTTTATAGTTCCAGTTGTATTTATATTTATTTTATTAAGTTTTACAATCGATGTTGCTGTCCGTGCTGTTAAATTAGCAGTACTTAGACTTATTGCACCAATTCCTATAATTAGTTATATGGATCCAAAAGGTGGAAAAGATAGTGCATTTAATGCATGGGTTAAGACATTATCTACAACTTATCTAGATTTATTTATTAGATTAGCTTCTGTATACTTTGTTATATTCTTAATCCAAGATATGATTGTTCATGGATTAATAATGGATGCAGGAAGTGGATTATTAAAGGTATTTACTTATATAGCTATTTGGATAGGTTTATTCGTATTTGCTAAACAAGCTCCTAAGTTTATTAAAGAAGTTCTTGGACTTAAAGGAGATGTTGGTAAACTATTTGGTGGATTTGGAAATCTTGCAGGAGCTATTTCTACTGCTGGAGGAACAATTGGTTCATTCAATGCTTCTCGTCAAGCAAGTAGATATTCAGATATCGTAAGAGGAAAAGATCCGGATACATTCTGGAATAGAGGAAAACATGCTATTGCAGGATTAGTTGGTGGAGTACAAGGTGCTGCCACAGGATTTAGTGCATGGCAAAATGCAAAGGATCATCAAGGAAGAGCTGTTATGGATGCTGTTAATAAGAGAAATGCTCTTGAAATCCAAAATGGACTTTCTGGTGCTACTAAATGGGGACAATTTACTGCAGGAGCTGCACAAATGTTCCAAGGTGCTGGAGCTACTTCACACGATGCTGAAAAACGTAGGGTTGCTCAATTAAAAGATATGGATGCTACGGCTAAAGACTTATTCTCTTATCTTGAAGGTAAAGGTAAGACAGATGGTGCTGGATATCATGTTAATACAAGCTTCGGTATTGAAGATGAAACTGGACGTACAGTTAGAACAGTTAACCTTAGAGGTGTTTCTATAAACGAATTCAAACAAGCAATGGCTAGAGCTCAGGCTGATAGACAAAGTGGTGGAGATGGTAACTTTACAATTACTAACGCTGATGGATCTACTGAAACATTCAATGTTGAAGATGCAGCAGCTACAAAAGCTCTAGAAGAATTAGGTTATGCTGCTGGAGACGTATGGGCATCTCACCATGCAGACGATGCTGGATACTCACAAAAAGTTGCTTCTTACAACGAATCACTTCTTGGAATTAATGAGGATCCTAATCATCCAGCTAATACTTTATATTCTCCATATGATGAATCTGATAACGGACCTAACAAACATACTGCTTCTAAACTTAAGAAAACTTCTAAAGCAGCTGGTGGAGAGGCTGGACGTTTGGAAAGAAATCCAGAGTACAAGAGAGCCGAAGCAAATGCTGGTGCCAATAGTAAAAAATAGAATAAGGAGTGTGATATTAAGTGTATGATCAATATTTAATACCCGCTAATACTAAGAGAGGAAAATTAATATTTGGTTTATTTAGACCATTTGATTTGGGATTGTTCTCAGGAGGAGTGTTAACTACATTTATACTTGTTGCATTCCTACCTCTATCTAGTAACTGGGTTACATTATTATGTTTGGCTCCGGCGGTAATTACTGCATTCTTAGTAATGCCGATACCAAACTATCATAATATGCTTAATTTGATTTTAGAGGCGTACGATTATTTAACTAGTCGTCGTCATTATAAATGGAAAGGTTGGTGTTATAAGCGTGTCATCAAAAAAAGGAAGCGTTAGTTCTTATACTGAAGACTGGTTGCCAGTAAGAGCTATTCAAAATAATATGATTATTACTCGTGATAATTATAAAGTTACTGGAGTAAAGATTACTCCAAAGAATATATTTATTTTGGACCCTGATATGCAAAATAATATATTAATAGCTTTAAGAAACTTTTATAACACAATTGACTATGAATTTTGGTTAATTGTTGCTGATAGACCAGTAGATATTTCAGTATATATGTCACAAATGCAATTATTATTAAATGAAACACAATCTCCTGCAATTAGAAAATTAATATTACAGGATATTGATAAAGGTGAACAGTTTATAAGTAACAACGTAGTTGATACAGAATATTATTTTATGTTTAAGAGTAAAGATGTAGATTTATTACAAAAGAGAGTACGTCAAATGATTAATGGACTTGCTACTTGTGGATTAAATGCATCATTAATAAGTAATTCTGATTTAAGATTAGTTCTTGAGAACTTCTTAAATGGAGGAAATACTTCAGAGTTTGGAACGGTGATGCCAGTATGAGTACAGGTTTAAGAAGTCAAATAGCTCCTAAAGGATTGAGCTTTAATTTAAGTGATTTTTACATTAGTGATAAATATGCTACTATTCTTACAGTAATAAGTTATCCAAAATATATTATGCCTGGATATTTATCTAGTTTAACTAATATGTCAGGTATTAAAGTTGTAGTTAAACATATACCAGTTCCTTTCCAAGAAATGAGTAAGATGTTAAATAAGCAAGTTGCTGATTTAAAACAAAGATATCATGATGAAAAGGATCAAACTACAAAGGAAAGAATTAGACAAGATGCTGAAAGTTTGGAATATTTCATTTCAATGTTAGCTGGTTCACAAGCTAGAATATTCGACTTTCAAATGCATATAATGATTACTGCTAATACTAAAGAAGAATTAGAGTTAAAGAAGTTAAATGTTAAGAATTATCTAGACTCTATGGAATTACGTGCAATTTCTTTAAGATTTGAACAAGAGAAGATTTTAAAATCAATTTTACCAATCTTCCCTAAACAAGAAGTTGAAGAGAGAATTGGTACTCCAATTCCTTCAGTTACTATTGCAGCAATGTATCCATTTATATTCGATAGTATTAAGGATCCAGGATTATCTTGCTTATTTGGTGTAGATTTCTCTGGAGGAGTAATTTTATTCAATCAATTCTTATATAAAATTCGTAAAGAACATAATAGAAATAATGCCAATATGATAATGCTTGGTACTTCTGGATCAGGTAAATCTACTGCAGCTAAGTTATTATTAAGAACTCATATTAGAAATGGATGTCAAATAGTTATAATTGACCCTGAAGATGAGTTTAGAGATATTACTACAGCTTATGGTGGAGATTCAGTTGATATTGGTAAAGGTGGAGAGTTTGGTTTAATTAATCCACTTGAAATAGTTATAGATGCTGATGAAGAAGAAATTAAACAAGGTCTTGGATATACAGTACTTACTCGTACATTACAATTCTTAAAGGCTTTCATGAGATATTATGATCCTTCTATAGAAGAAGATGTACTTGTTATGTTCAGTGAAGTTGTTCAAGATACTTATAAACGTTTTGGTATAGACTTTAACGCTGATTTCTCTAAATATACATCAGCAGATTATCCTACTTTTAGTGATGTTTATGCAACTATTAAAGGTAGATTAATGTCTATGACTGATATGACTCAAGAAAGAGATATCATGGAAAGACTTGAATTAAAGGTTAGACCAATTACTAAAGAATTAAAATTCTATTTTGATGGTCATACTACTTTAAGAAAAAATAGTGATTTCATGGTATTCAATATTAAAGAATTAATTAATAGTGATTCAACTATAAAGAATGCATTATTCTTCAATGTATTAAAGTATGCTTGGGGATTATGTCTTGATTATAGTGTTGATACAGTTCTAATGGTTGATGAAGCACATGTATTATTAGGTGATAAGAATACATTAGGTGCTGAGTTCTTAGCTCAAGTACAACGTCGTGCTCGTAAGTATAATACTGGTACAGTATTAATTACTCAACAACCATCTGACTTCGTTGCTAATGAACAAATTTTGATGCATGGTAAAGCAATATTTGATAATGCAGCATATTACTTAGTAATGGGTCTTAGAAAACAAGCAGTTGATGATTTATCATTATTAATAGATTTAAATGAGAGTGAAAAAGAAAGTATTAAACGTTACTCGCAAGGTGAAGCTTTATTCGTTTGTGGTAGCAGACGTATGAGAATAAATGTTGCGGTAACTCAAGCTGAATTAGAATCATTCGGCGCAGGTGGAGGATTCTAAAAATAATAGCATGAATAGGTGGTGATATCAGTGGCATCATATGAAGCAAATAGAGGTGGCAGTAGTGCGGAAATGGATGATAAAGAAGCACAGGATGCTAGATCGAATGCTAATAATGCGAATAATATAAGAAATGCTGCTGATGTTGCTATTGCTTCGAAGAATCCATACGCTATGGCAGCAGGAGCTGCCGTAAAAGCAGCAGATAAAATAACAGGAGGAAAAAGTACAGATGCTTTAGCTAAAGGAATGACTAAAGCAAATAAAATGGCTCCTGGTGGTAGAAATGTACAAGATGCCTCTAACAAACTAAGTGAATCTGGTGCTAGTGATAAAATTGGTCAAGCGGCTAGAGCCAAGAATGCTGTAAGTGGAGGAGGACAAGGTGGTCCTCCTTCTTCTGGTGCAGCAAACGCAGCTCAAGCAGGAGGAAATGCTGCTCAAGCAGCTGATAATGCTCAAAAAGCACAAGAGGCAGCTGATAAAGCTCAAAAAGCAGCTGATACTGCTAAGAAGGCAGAAGAAAAAGCTCCTGATAGAAGAAATGAAGAAAGTAGTTCTAGTGATGAAGAGTCTACTCAAAAGAAAAGTGGTTTTGGTGGTTTTATTGGTAAATCACTTATCACAACTGTTTTAGTAAGTGCTGCTCCTTTCTTCTTTATTTTTATATTATTCTTTGCAGCTATTGCTACTGTATCTGGTTTATTTGGAGATTATGAAGATGCAATTGGTATGAGTAATACTCTAAATGAAGAAACTGGAGGAGTAGTATTCTCTGCATCTACTCCAGAGCAACAAGCTTTCTATGATAGAGTTAATCAAGTAAAACTTGAATATCAAGCAAAGGGAAAAACAGTAGATGCAATGAAAATAGTTGCTGTATTCCATGTTCTTAATAATAATGGAGCAGGAATTGAATATAAGGATATGACTACTCATCGTATTGAACAAATAGCAGATGCAATGTTTGATGGAAATGTTTATAGTGAAGAGACTTTTAAACAAAATTTAATTAGTAGTATTATTCCAACTTATATTAAAGGTCTATCTCAAGGACAAAAAGAAGATATTGCCAAAGAAGTAATAGACTATATTGATAGATATAATAGTCTAGTTGGTAAAGAAGGATTTAATCCTTATGGTAGTGGTCTTTGTGGTGGATCTAATAATTGTACATATGAAATAAAAGGTTACTATATTCATTCTAAAGGTAATGTTAATGAAACAGTTAATTTAGATAATTTATATGTTAGATTAATGCAATGTGGTACTGCTAATGGACACAATTATGGTGGTACATTTGGTAAACCTTTAGAAGATGAAGATTTAGTACCATTTGAAAAATATATTTTAGGAGTTGCTTACCAAGAAATTGGTGATAGTGCTGCAACTAATCCAAAAGCAGCTGAGGCTTTTAAAGCACAAATGGTTGCTGCTAGAAGTTATATTTTAGCAAGACATGCTGATATGGGTGGTTGGAGAACTCTTAAACAAGAAGGAGATAAATGGGTATTACAAGCAGCAGCTTGTACTCAAGATCAAGTTTATTGTGATCCAGATAAAGGTTGTTCATCTAATGATGGACAATGGAGTATGGTTTATAGTGGAACTTCAAAAGCTAAGAAGTTAAGAGATCCAATGCCTCAAGATTCTCCATTAAGACAATATGCTTCAGAAACTGCAGGAGAAGTATTAGTTAATTCTCAAGGATATATAATTTATGCAGGATATAAACAAGCAGAACAAAATATGATGTCACAACTTTCTAATAATGGATTAAATTATAAACAAATATTATTACAAGTTTATAATCAAGGCGATAGAAATTATGGAGCAAGTGATATTAAGAAAAACACTTGTACTAATACAGGTGGAACAAACTGTGTGTCTTCTGGAGAATTCTCACAATGGAGACAAGGTGGTCAATCTTGGAGTACTATTCCAATTGGTAATAGTGGAAAGAATATTGGACAAATTGGTTGTTTAGCAACTTCAGTTAGTATGCTTATTGCGAAGAGTGGGGTACCAACTAATGTTCAAGGGGAATTTAATCCTGGTACATTTGTTACTTACTTGAATAGTCATGGAGGATTTGATTCTGGTGGAAACTTTGTTTGGGGTTCTGTTACTAGTGTTGCACCTTCATGGAAATATCAAGGAAAAGCATCTGTTTCTGGATTAACTAGACAACAAAAATTAGCAAAAATTCAAGAAATTATTAGTCAACCAAATACATATGCGGTTGCTGAAGTAAAAGGTAATACTGGACAACACTGGGTTGCAATTGACTCAGTATCAGGAAGTACTGTTAATATGATGGATCCATCAAGTAATTCTACTGATATGTGGGCTCAATATAATTGGGCTAATACATCAACAATAGCATCATTTAAAGTATCGTAGGTGATTATATGAGAATGAAAAAGGTATATATAGCATTATTAATAATAATATTTGTTTTCTTCTTAGTTATGTTTTGTTTATTTGGTATTGATAATATTAGACAAGAACAGTATTCTTCTATTCTAATTGTAGGAGATGATACTGTTTGGACTTATAAAAATAAGAAATGGCTTAATATTAGACATTCTACTTCATTACATAAATATAACTGGAAAGAATTTGTTGTTTATGAAAACAATGAAAAGAAAGGTACATACAAATTATGGCATGATGATAAATGGTATGTATTTGATAAAGATAATAATGCTGTTCAATTAGATGGTGATTTACTTGCGTATGATGCTAATTTCAAATTAAAAGTTAAGAAATTTAATATTAGTGATGTAAATGATTTAACTTATGTTAGAACTGTACTTGAAGAAAAAGGATTTAGTACATCAAGTAGATTTACAGTACTAAATAAAATTGATTTAGATTATGATGGAGATAATGTAGAGGAAGAATTCTATGTAATGAGTAATGTTTTCCCTATAGATTTTTATCCAGATTATTTATTCTCAATAGTTTTTATGGTTAAAGATAATGAAATATACTATATTTATGATGATGTTGCTAAGAATACTGGATATAATGGATGTAAACCATATTTTAATAGTTTCTTAGATACAAATAATGATGGTACATATGAATTTATTCTAAGCTGTGGTAGATTTAGTGATGCCTCTCGAGTTGATATGTTATATCAATTTGATAAGGAAAAAGATGCTTTTAAAATACTAATTTCTAACCAATAAATAATGACAGTTTTAGAAAGATAAGATATAATATAATGAGAAGGGATGTAGTTGTATGAAGTTTAAATTTAGAGCTGACGCAGAAGACTTATTAATATTTATTCTTTTTGCTATATTTTTGCTTTATATAGTTGCAATTATAGTTGCTAATGTGCATACTTTTAGTGCAGAAGGACGTTTAACAGGAATAAATCCATTTCCTGCTTTTTCGGCTGAATGTGTAAAAGCTACTATAATTTTCTATTTAGTTTCTTTATTAGGTTTATTTGCAGGAGTTAGTTCTTTCTTCTTTGAAAGAGAAAAAGGATTTGGAATTACTACAGATAAAAAAGATAAAGGTTATTCAAGATGGGCAAAAGAAAAAGAAATTCAAAAAGAATTATGCTGTATCCCATTAACTACTAGAAATACTAAAGAAGCAGGAGTTCCTTTAATTCTTAATGATAAAGAAATGTGGGTTGATAATGGTGAATCACATACATTGGTTATCGGTGCTACTGGTTCAGGTAAAACTCAAACTGTTATTCTTCCAATGGTTCATAGTTTAGCTATGGCTAAGGAATCAATGATAATTACAGACCCTAAGGGTGAAATTTATGAGAAAACTTCTAACATGTTACGTGCTAGAGGATATCAAATATTATTATTAAATTTCCGTGATCCTCAAAATGGTAATGCTTGGAACCCAATGTCTTTACCATATCAAATGTATAAATCAGGTGATCAAGATAAGGCAATCGAGTTATTAGATGACCTTGCTTTGAATATCCTTTATGATGATTCAAATAAGAATGCAGATCCATTCTGGGAGAAAACTTCTGCTGACTATTTCTCAGGAGTTGCATTAGGATTATTTGAAGATGCTAAACCAGATGAGATTAATATCAATAGTATTTCTTTAGCTACAACTGTAGGTGAAGAAAAATTTGGCGGATCTACATATATTAAAGAATACTTTGCTGGAAAAGATCCTTCTAGTCCAGCTTCTATAAATGCATCAAGTACTATTATGGCTCCATCTGAAACTAAAGGTAGTATCTTATCAGTATTTAAACAAAAAGTTAAGTTATTTGCTTCACGTGAAAACTTATCTGAAATGTTAAGTCATAGTGATATAAATCTTGAAAGTATTGGTGAAAGACCAACTGCAGTATTTATAGTTATTCAAGATGAAAAGAAAACATATCACTCATTAGTTACAATTTTATTAAAACAAATTTATGAAACATTAATTAGAGTTGCTCAAAAGCATGGTGGAAAATTACCAGTAAGAACAAACTTCTTACTAGATGAGTTTGCTAACATGCCGCCATTAAAAGATGTTACTACAATGATTACAGCAGCTCGTTCAAGACTTATTAGATTTACAATGATCGTTCAAAACTTTGCACAATTGGATGATGTATATGGTAAAGAAGAAGCTGAAACAATTCGTGGTAACTGTGGTAATATTATTTACTTAATTACTACTGAGTTAAAAGCCTTAGAAGAAATATCTAAGATGTGTGGTGAAGAGAAATCTAAGAAAGATGATAAAACTGCTTCTACACCATTAGTTACAGTTTCTGACTTACAAAGAATGAAACAATTTGAAGTAATTATACTTCGTATGAGAATGCAACCATTTAAAACGAAGTTTACTCCATACTTTAAACTTAATTGGGGAAGGAAATATCCTCCAGCTAAGTATCCAACAAGACCTAAGAAAGAAGTTCATACTTTCGATATAAAGGAATTTGTTAAGGATCAAAAGAAAAAGAAATTATTAGATATGATGAATTCTGCTGATGAGAAGGATAAAGAGAATATGTCAAATGGATTAGGTAATAAAGGACCAAATCCAATGCATGATGCTCTTCCTCCAGAACTTAGAGCAATCAGAGATAAGAATAGAGAACTTGAAGGTAATAGTGGACCTGCAATTCCTGATTTCTTAAAAAGAGAAAGAGTAACAAGTGATGTTCCTCCTATGTCAAGCAGTAGAAAGATGGTTCCTGAAGTTCCTGATTATGATACTTTCAAAAAGCAAACTCCTGATTTATCTTCATTTGATCCATTTGTTGATGATTTTACTTCATCTAGAGTAGATGATGACTTTACTACAGTTGCAAGTAGACCAAAGACAGGATTTGTTCCTAGAAAACCAGTTGAACCTTCAACTGTTGCTCCTAAGGAATTAGATGATGATTTAGGATTTGATGTTGATGAATTAGTTAAGAAGATTGATGCTAAGATTGCTGAATTAGAAGCAGAAGAAGCTAGAGAAAAAGCTCGTGAAGAAGAGATGCTTGATTCTAGAAGAGTAGAAGAGACTACTCCTCCAACAGCACCCCTTCAAACACTTGCAACAGATCTTCCTGAGTCTAATCCAAATAGTATTAATAGTATATACAATGAGTCTGGAGAAGTTAGACCTACAACTCCTGTAGTTGTTGAGGCTAAGCCACAACCTAATATTACATTAGATGATGATGACGATGATGACTTCTTTGATGACTTCTTTGATAATTAGAAAGGGTGAATAATATGAACGGAAATCAAAATATGGTTCAAAAACCAAAAGAGGAAGAATCTTATATTGATGATGAAGAGGAAGAAGTAGAAGAAGTTGAAGAAACATCTACTTCAAGTAAAAGTATGTTTGGTAGTGGAAGTGATGACGCTAAACAAAAATTAATTAAATTAATGTTAATTATTGTTGGTGTTACAGTTGTTTTCTTACTATTACTATTTATTATCTCTTTATTTACTAAGAAAACTTATACATATACAGATGTAGAGAATATTATGAAAGATGCAGCTATATCTTATTTTGAAGAATATCCTGATTATTTACCTACACAAGAAGGATCTATAGTTGAAGTGGATGCTGTTAATCTAATTTCAGCTGGAAAAATGAAAGATCTTTCAGAATATTTAGGTGATGGTGTTGCTTGTTCTGGAACTGTTCAAGTTCAAAGAGCAGGAAATGACTTCTTATATACTCCATATTTAAATTGTGGAGAGTCATATTTAACACAAGAGTTATATAAGAAAGTAGCAAGTGAAACTGTTACTACAGGAGATGGATTATATGCTGCAGGTAATGCTTATATATTCCGTGGAGAAAATGTAAATAACTATGTTGAATTAGATAAGAGTGTTTGGAGAATTGTAAAAGTTAATTCTGATGGTAGTATGGTTCTTATCAATAGTGATGGAATTCAATTTGCTCAACCTTGGGATGATAGATACAATGAAGAGCAATTATTCGAAGCTGGAATTAATCAATATAGTGTATCAAGAATTAAAGATTATTTAGATAAAGTTTATAATAATCCAAGTAAAGAAGATGGAGAAGATATTTTATCTGAAAAAGATAAATCTAAATTAATTCCATTTAGTGTATGTATTGGTAAGAGAAGTGAAAATTCAGAAGGAAAGAATAATTCTGAAGAATGTATGCAAACACTTAAAGGTCAATATTTAGGATTATTAACATTATCTGATTACTTATATGCAAGTCTTGATGCAAACTGTAAGAGTGCTGCTACAAGATCTTGTAAAAACTATAATTACTTAGTTATTAGAGATGAATGGTGGTTAGTAACTGCTTCTAAAGATGATACTTACTCAACATTTAAAGTTAATCAATCAGGTAATGCTGAAAAAGATAATGCAAGTACTTATGCTACTGTTAGACCTGTTATTTATTTAAATAGTAGAGTTCTATATAAGAGTGGAGAAGGTACTTTAGAAAAACCTTATAAAGTAAAATAGAGTCGTTAGACTCTTTTTTATTTTTTTAGTATAATATAATAAGAGGGTGATAAGATGCAGATAGTAAACTATATAATTGAACATAGTACTGAGTTTGTATCTAATGGTGGTCTACTATGTGGATTCTTATTAGTCTTTATTGAATGCTTTATTCCAATGTTACCATTAAATATATTTGTAGCATTAAATATAAATGCGTTTGGTATGGTTACCGGTATTCTTACTTCTTGGATAGCAACTTGCTTAGGAAGTACAATATGTTATTTTATATTTAAATATTTAGGTACTAAGTTTACTGAAAAGTTTTTAAATAGAAAGTTAATTAAAAAGATTAGAAAAGGTCTAGATACTTTTGAGAAAATTACTTTTTCAGAATTAGTATTATTAATTACTTTACCATTTACGCCATCTTTTCTAATTAATATATTATGTGGATTAGTTAAGATGACTAAGAAAAAGTTTATTAGTGCTTTATTAATTGGAAAGGTATTTATTGTTGTATTTTGGGGATATATTGGTAAAAGTTTTATAGATAGTTTAACTGATATAAAGAGTTTGATATTTATAGGTATAGCGTTAATTATTGCTTATATAATATCTAAAATAGTTAGTAAAAAGTTTAATATGGAGTGATTATATGGATTATGTTATTATTGGTTTATTAGTTGTTTTAATTATAATTGGAGTTATTTCATTAATGAAAAATATTGATGAAGCAGATATTACTGAGAGATTAAGTAAATTAGAATTAAATATGATGAAGGAAATGGGAGACTTCAAGAATGATATTAATCATAGTATGAATGATGATTTTACTAAATTAAGTGAATCAGTAGAGAAAAGATTAATATTAATAAATGAAAAAGTAAATGAAAGATTAGATCAAAATTTTGATAAGACTAATAAGACATTTATGAATGTACTTGAAAGATTAAGTAAAATAGATGAAGCTCAAAAGAA
>DFEZ01000009.1:331995-377751 GCA_002369415.1 Caryophanales bacterium UBA3789
GATAATTTATCTACTGATATTGTTTCCCTACAAAGTGTTTTAACTGATAAGAAGACTAGAGGTATCTTTGGAGAAGTTAATTTAAAACATATATTATCTAGTGTATTTGGAGAAAGAAATGATAATATTTATAGACTTCAATATACTTTATCTAATGATACTATTGCGGATTCTGTATTATTTGCGCCTGAACCTTTAGGAACAATATGTATAGACTCTAAATTCCCATTAGAAAATTATCAAATGATGGTTGATAAAAAGTTAAGTTCTGATGTAAGAGATAATTATGAAAAACTATTTAAATCTGATATGAAAAAGCATATTGATGCGATTAGTTCAAAATATATTATTCCTGGAGAGACAGCTGATCAAGCAATACTTTTCTTACCAGCAGAAGCTATATTTGCGGAGGTTAATGCATATCACTCAGATATTATTAATTATGCATATAAGAAACATGTATGGATTACTAGTCCAACTACATTGATTTCAACTCTTACTGTTATTCAAATGATTATTAAGAATATGGAAAGAGATAAATATACATCTATTATTCATGAAGAATTAAATAAATTAGGATTAGAATTTTCTAGATATAGGGAAAGATGGGATAAGCTTGCGAAAAGTATACAGACTGTTAATAAAGATGTAGAGAATGTCTATATAACTACTGATAAGATATCACGTAAATTTGAGACTATTAATAAAGTTGACGTTGATAAGTTGGTTAATAGTAAACATAAAGAAATAGAGTAGATTTACACTTTAAAAATAATTGTTTTATTATTTTTATAAATATATGATAAAATATATATGATAGGAGGCCTAAATATGAATGGAACATATACTGTTGGTGATTATGGTATCTTTGATGATGCTTATAATACTACAACTAAATTATGTACTGAAATTGAAAATGCCGATACAATTGGTAATGATACAAAAACTCAATTAAGTGATGGGGCAATTTTTATGGGTCCTTGTGCTGATTCTATAGTACAAGCAATGGGTCAACTATCTACATCACTAAATACAAGTAATAGTGATTTAGGAAAGATTAAAAATTATTTAGTTGAAGTAGCTACTGCATATAAAGCAGGGGATACTAAAGCTGAAAAGATTGTATGTGAGTTATCTACTGGAACTATTTCTTCTAGTAGTACAGGAGCAATTCTATTAGTTGCTCAAGGAGAACTTGGAAATAAGGAATCTAATGGAACTCACCATAAATATGAAGTTGATAATGGAGCAGTTGTTTTAGGTGATGAACAACCTTGGTGTGCTGCTTTCGTATCATGGTGTGCAAATCAAGCAGGATATGATACAACTAACTTCCCAAGATTCGTTGGTTGTGGAACTGGATTTAGACAATTTAAAAATGCAGGAGCAACTATTCACTATGAAGCTGATGGTAACTATACTCCAAAAGAAGGAGATATTATATTCTTCTCATGGTCTGGTACTAGTGACTTAGATCACGTTGGAATTGTTAAATCGGCTGATGCAAACAATGTATATACAATTGAAGGAAATACTTCAAATATGGTTGCTGAAAAGACAAGACCAAGAAACTCTACAATATATGCTTATGTAACTCCAAATGTATAATAAAAAAGACCTTTAAGGTCTTTTTTTTAATAATCAATTCGCATTGCATGTCTTACTTCTTTCATTGTTTCAATTGCTTTTTCTCTAGCTTCAGCAGTTCCTTTTTCAAGAATCTTATCTACTTCTTCTGGATGTTCGTCATAGAATTTACGTTTTTCTTGAATTGGTTTTAAGAAGTTATTCATTGCTTCAATTAATTCTTTCTTACATTGTACACATCCGCGTGCACCTTTTTTACATTCATTACATATTGTATTTACATTTTCTTCATTATTAACTAATTTATGGTAGTAATAAACCATGCATACATCTGGGTTTGCTGGATCATCTTTCTTTATTTTATTTGGATCAGTAATTGCACCCATTATTTTATTTTTAACAGTTTCTTCATCATCTACTAAGTAGATAGCATTTCCTAAAGATTTACCCATTTTTTCATTTCCGTCTAATCCTTTAACACGTGATGCATTACTTAATAATTGTTGTGGTTCTATTAGTGTTTCTCCATAGATAGAATTGAATTTTCTTACTATTTCACGACATTGTTCTAGTAAAGGTAATTGGTCATCTCCAACAGGAACAACCTCTCCTTTAAAAGCAGTAATATCAGCTGCTTGAGATACTGGATACCCTAAGAATCCATATGTAATAGATTCTCCATCATTTCCAAATAATTCTTTCTTTTGAGCAATTTCAGTTTTAACAGTAGGGTTTCTTTGTAATCTAGATACAGTAACTAAGTTACTATAGAATACTGTTAATTCTGCAATTTCTGGAATCTTTGATTGTACAAAGAAATGTACTTTTTCAGGTTCAATTCCAATTGCTAATAAATCTTTAGTTAATTCATAAATATTTTTTCTTACTTTATCAGGATTCTCAAAGTTGTCAGTCAATGCTTGTACATCAGCAATTTCTAGATAAAAGTCATATTCATCTTGTACGTCACGCCATGTTTTACCAGCACCAAAATAATGTCCTAAATGTAAATTACCGGTTGGACGAATGCCAGTAAGTATTGTCTTTTTCATAAAAATCACTTCCTTTATATTAGTATTTTATCATATATTCAAATAAAAAGTAGTATAAATTACTACTTTATTAAATTAATTAAATCTAAGAAACTATTATATTTTAAAAAGAATAATCCAAATAATAGTCCACAAATTGCTCCTATTAAGTGTCCATCATGATATGAACTTGATTTTCTATCTGTAATAGTTTTTCTTGCTTCACCAACTACATAGAATATTAATATTAAAAGAACTGTTAATGGAATTTTACCTTCCGAAATATTAGAGAAGGAACTTAATACTATTAATAGATATACATTACCAGATGCTCCTTTAATATTATAATTATTAAATATTATGTTATATAATCCAATAATTAAAGAAGTAATTAGAAACATAATTATTAAATTAACACTTCCATATTTTTCTTCTATCATTGGACCAACTAATAATATATATAAGAAATTACCTATTAAGTGATCTATATCTTTATGACCTATACAATGAGTAAATAATCTTACATAAGTTAGTGGATTTAGTGGAGATGATCTATAACACTCAAAGAACCATTTATTTGTTTTTCCTCTTGATATTATATTTAATAACCATGCTCCTAAAGATATAAATAAATAGGTTATTATAACTACAGAGTTATAATCAAATTTAATTGTTGAAAAATCAAAATTTATATTCATATTTAATTATGCTGTAAAATATAAGAAATCTCCTACAGCCCTTTCTCCATTTTCATCTGATGGGTTATTTATTAATGTGTCATCCCTTACTAGTGAAACGCTTCCACCTTGATCTAGACTATATGCATTTTGACATCCTTTTCCTTTTAGGTATTCTGCTGTATCACTTAATTTATTATTATATGTTGTATCTGTAATGATATAGTATTCTCCGGGAGCAACTTGACCAATAACATTTCTTTTATATTTATTTCCTTCAAGATAACTTGGAGATGTATCTCCATTTTCAATTACCTGAGTAGAGTGACATGAGAATGTATATTTAACTCCATTATCAACTAATTCTTGAGCAGATTTACCTTTAGCATTATAAATATTACCATTACTATCTAGTAATAATTCTTGTCCACCTGAAGTTCCATCATGTTTTATTTGGCCATTTACTATAACAACATGATTTCCTCCTTTTAAGTCTTCTGTACCATTTGCATAATCAAAGTGACTACCATTAATTAGTAGGGAAGAATTAAGTCTATTTGCGGCAGAAGATGATGTTTCAAGACCATTACCATAACTTCCATTTGCAGGAGCACCATTTATTTGACTACCATTATTAATTACAACGTGAGTAACTTTAACTGGTTGACCATTAATATACTCAGTAGTTGTTGTTGTAAATAGGTTTTCACTTACTGTTGCATATTCTGCATTTTCTAATTCATCACTATATTTTGATAGGGCATTTGCTACTCTTGATCCTGATTTTACACTTGATGTATCAATGCTTTTTTTATCAGTTGATTTAAGTATTGTATTTCCAGCATTTTTATCTCCTTTTTGATATGCGATAGCTGTTTCTTGTAAATATTTATTTATTGTATTAAAGTTTTCTATTAAAGATTTTGCTTGTACATCTAATGTTGTAAGTGCTTGTACACAACTTTCTGCACAAGGTCCCATAAAAACACTATCATCAGTTAAGATGGTATTACATTCAGAAATAATTGTTCCAGAATTACTTATTGTAGTATTTAGCTTAGTAGTTGTATTAATTGCATCACTAAATATTCCATAATCTCCAACTTTAATTTCTTCGTTCATCTTAATTCTCCTATCATATTCATTATATCATGAATGTTCTCTATTCTTGAAAAAAAGTGATTTTTATGGTATAATATGTCTACTAATTGGGGGGTTAATATGAAAGTAGATAAGTTAAAATTAGGAGAACTTGATTTATTAGATTCTGTACTTTCAGATTATGATAGTATTAATTCTTTAAAAGGAGAAATTGCAAGAAGAAAAAAAGAATTAGAAGAAGAAAATAATAAAAGTTTAAATGTTAGATTCAATATGGATTATTTTATTAAATTACAAATATTTACTCCACCTGAATTTGAAGTTGTAAAGAAAAATAATATTAATAATATACAAGAATTACTAGATTGTGATTTAGATAGTTTAGAAGGAATTACTCCATCAGTAAAAAGAGGTCTAGAATGGTGTAGACGTGTATATGATATGAGTAGTTTTGAAAAGAGTAAGAAAAGACGAAAAGGTAAGTAATTTGACAATATCATTATAATATGGTATAATTATCAACGAAATCGATGAAGAAGAAAAGTAAATTTAGATAACTTTTATAGAGAGTTCATGGTTGGTGGAAATGAACAAAGTACTATTTTGAAAGAACACTTCCGAGAGCATAAAGAATTAAGTAGACTATGCCGGTAGCACACCGTTAAAAGTGATAGGTTTGTTAGAACTGAAAAGAGAGATTACTGTAATAACAGACCGTTTATATATTTATATAAATGGTTTTTTTTAGTAATAAATTAAGGTGGCACCGCGGATACCCGTATTCGTCCTTATATTGTAGGATGATACGGGTATTTTTATTTGAAGGGGGAAAGAATATGAAATATATTAAGGAGGATCAAGAAGAAAAGGTTTTACTAAGTACTTATCTAAAAGGAATGGAGCAAGTTCTTGATGGAGTTCATATGCCACAAGATGAATATGATTATAGTTATTTACAAAGAATTATATCAGTATTTGGTGATATAGAACTTGAAAGAAGCTTAGTTCAAGAATTTATTAGATTCTTTAGTAGATTTGGAGGAAGATACTCAGTAATGAGTGATAGTGATACTTTAAAAGGATTATTAGATATAAAAAGAAAGTATCCGTTCTTATCAACTAAAGCAATCAGTGAACTTGGATTATATTATATTAAAGATTTATTTGATGAATATTCTTTAGATAAAGTATTAGGAGACTTCTTTGATTCTTACGGAAAAGATGATTTAGCATTTTCAAAGTATCTAGAATTTGTTGATAAGATGGGAGAAGAACATCAAAAGAAATATGATGAAGCTGCAGAAGAAATAGAATACTTAGAAGAAGAATATGGTAAAGGGTTAAAAGAATTCTTACAATTTAAAATTAGATTTAGTCATATGTCTAAAGATAAATTATTAGAATGTTTACCAGAAAAAGATCTTATAAAAGAAGATGAAGAGACTTTATTTGATTTTGCGACTAGAAGTAGAATTCATTTCGGAGTATGTTATCCAAAATCATATAGCTTAATAATTGCGATGAGTAAAGATAGTGAATTAAGTTCTGAAGATGAAGAGTTCTCTTATTATTCAAGTTTTGGTAAAGAAGTAAAAGTACCTTTTACAAAGACTGAATTCATTGAAAGTGTTAAGAAAAGAAAAGAAAAAAAATTAGAAAAGAAATTATAAGGATGTGGTTTTATGTCAGATGACAATAATAACAATAATAATTTAAAAATAATTTGTATAAAGTAGATAATTTGATTCATTTTATATCTACTTTATACTCTCATAAATAAAGTAGATAGTACCTACAATCTATTTGTTTATTTATAAATAAAAAAATAAGAAAGAAGGTTTTAAAAATGAAAAAAGAATTAAGTTATTTAGAAACAATAAAAGCAATTGATGATGTTAAGAAATTTTTTGAAAGACAAATTGAAGTAAGACTTTCTCTTACTAAAGTACAAAGTCCATTATATGTAAAGACTTCTTCAGGATTACAAGATGCATTAACTGGAGTTGAAAAAGGAGTTAGTTTTACTAAAGGAAAAGAGAAGTTTGAAATAGTTCATTCATTAGCTAAATGGAAAAGAGATGCTTTAGGAAGATATGAGTTTCCTATGCATACAGGATTATATACTGATATGAGAGCTATTAGAAAAGATGAAGTAGTTGATGATATACATTCATTCTTTGTAGAACAATGGGACTGGGAAAAAGTTATAAGTAAGGAAGATAGAACAATAGAGTATCTTCAAGATACAGTTAGAAGTATATATAAAGCTATTAGACAAACTGCTATTTATATTAAAAGAAAATATAAAACTATTACATTAGATTTACCAAAGACTGTATATTTTATAACTAGTCAAGAATTAGAAGATATGTATCCTGATAAAACTCCAAAAGAAAGAGAAGAGTTAATTACTAAAGAAAAACGTGCTGTATTTATAATTGGAATAGGAGATAAATTAAAATCTGGTATTCCTCATGATCTTAGAAGTCCAGATTATGATGATTGGTCTTTAGATGGAGATTTATTAATATTTGATGATGTACTTGATAAAGCAATTGAAATATCTTCTATGGGAATTAGAGTAGATGAAAAATCATTAGTTTCTCAATTAAAGAAAGCAGATTGTTTGGATAGATTAGAATTACCTTATCATCAAAAGATTAAGAAATGTGAATTACCTTATACTATTGGTGGAGGAATAGGTCAATCAAGAGTATTAATGCTTTTATTAGAAAAATCCCATATAGTAGAAGTACAAGCTTCTAGTTGGGAAGAAAAAACACTTAAAGAGATAAAAGATAAGAAAGTTCTATAATCTTATCTTTTTCTTTTGTAAATTCTTGTAAAGTGATATAATAATTAAAGTAGAAGAGTAAAATTAAACGTATTCCTATGATATAATAAGGACTCGTTTAGGGGTGATAAAATGAAGATGTTTGATAGTTTTATTGAATACTTAAGTAATATTACTACTATTGATAAAGGTATTCTATCTGTAGTAATTTTAACTATTGTTGTTTTAGCAATTTTCTCATTTATTAAATATATTAGTAATTTCTTTGTTAAAAAGAAATTATCTGGTAGAGGAGAATATATTGTTAATCAATCTATTAGAGTATTTATTAATATAATTGAGATACTTGCTTTACTTTCTGTTTGGTCAGATTATTTAAAGAGTTTTATGACATTAATCTCAGTAGTATCTGCTGCTATGACAATTGCATTAAGAGAGATGATTTTAAACTTTTTCTGTGGAATATATATAAAAGTAAAGAGACCATTTAGAGTAGAAGATAGAATACAAGTAGGAGATATTAAAGGAGATGTAATGAATATATCTGCTTTAGACTTTGAAATACTTGAAGTATCTACTAAAGAAGAGAATGGTCAATCTACTGGTATAGTTGTAAGTTTTCCTAATTCAATTGTTCTTTCTCAATCAGTTAAAAATATTAATAAAGGATTTAAATATATATGGAATGAATTAACAGTAGAAGTAGATCTTGATTGTGACTTACCTAAGAATAAACAAGAATTATATAAAATAATTAATAGTTTAGAAACTGTTAAGAATATACCTGTTAAAATGAAAAAACAATTAGATGAAACAAATATTCAAAATAGGGTATATTTCAATCAATTTGAACCAATTATTTATACTAAGTTATGTCGTGATCATATAGAGTTAACTGTTAGATATTTAATGCATCCTAAGAAAGCTAGATATGTTGAAAGTACTATTTGGAATAAAATATATACTTCTTTTAGAGAAGGTAGATTAAATATTTATACTGGTTTAGAAGATTTTAAATTTACTAAAACAAATAATAAAAAAGAGTCTTAAGACTCTTTTTTTATTAACTTATCAAATTTATTATTAATAAACTCTCTAGTATCTTCAAAAGATAAATCTAATACTATACTGAATTCATTATAAAGAAGTTCTTCTGCTTTATCGATATAATCTTTATCTTTATCCATAATTCTCTTTTTATTTTGAACTCTTTCTTTATTTCTTAAATATATAGTTTTAATTAATTTTATTAAGTCTAATGGAGTACCATTAGTTAATAGTTTTCTATATTCTGATTCTAGGAATTTTTCTTCTGTATCTATAACTTCAATTGAAGACATATCATTTATAATTTCATTTACTTCATCTTTAGATATTAGATTTCTAATTTTATCACTATTAACGGGAACAGTTATCTTTAAAGATGTATCATTGATAGGAACTAATGAATAGTAATCCATTTCTTTTATTTTTTTAATTTCTTTTACTAGACATACGTCTTTTCCATATACTAAATAATCATTTACTTTAAACATTTTCACTCTCCTTATCTGAATCATAATGATTCGCAATTAATGCTTTATATTATAGCATAAATTAATTTAAAAATCTAATAAAATGTTGCTATTGTTGAATAAAATAAGGTTTTGTGGTATAATATAGACTCGTTTAGGGGGAATAATATGGGGCTAGAAGATAAGGAAGTTTTAAAAGATGTAAATGAAGCTAGAAATATTCCAAATAATAGTAATAAGCGCAGTTATGGAAGAGTATATCAATGGTCTAATGAAAGTATGAAAGCTTTATTTAGAAATTTCTCTGTTAAAGATAAAGATGTATTAACAGTAGTTGGTTCAGGTGATCAAGTATTTGGATCTTTATATAATGGAGCCAAATCAGTTGATACTTTTGATGTTAATAAACTAGCTATTTACTATTATTTTTTAAGAAAATGGATTATTCAATATTTTGGAGTTGTTTATCCTGATAAAGAGTTCTTAAAGAATAGATATAGAGATATAGTAAAATTAGTTTTTTCTCTTAAACCAGATAATGATTTAGAAAGAAAAGCAAGTTTATTTTGGATGCATTATTTAATTGGTGGAAATAACCCATTATTATTTCATCCGGGTACAAATAGACAAGAATCTGATTTTGCTAAAGACATAGATGGATTAAGAAAAAGTATTAAACCAGTTGGTTTTAAATTACAAGATATTACAGAAGAATATGAAGGTTCAAAACAATATGATGTAGTAATACTATCTAATATTATGGAACATGTAGAAGATGATTTTAGATATAACACTGTTAGAAGTAATATAGAAGGTTTATTAAATGATGGTGGTATATGTGTATGTAGTCATTTATTATATGATTCAAAACAAGATGATTGGTATAAGAGTGAGATAGATTCAATGACTAAAGGTTCTTTAAAACATGAAGAGTTTGGTGATTGGTATTATTATAATGGAGTAGATTATAAACAAGAAGTAGGATACGTTTATAGAAAGAGGTGATAATATGAGATTATTAACAGACTATATTGCATCACGTAAAATAGCAAATAGTGGAAGAGTAGATGGTTATTCAAATATTTATTTTGAAACTAATGAAAACTTAGTTGATATGCATAGACAAATAGATTTTTTAGATAAAGATGTTTTAACTGTACTTGCATCATCTGATCAAGTTTATACTGCTAGATATATGGGTGCTAAAAAAGTAGATAGTTTTGATAGAAATCCACTTGCTATTTATTATTACTATTTAAGACAATGGACTATTAAATATATGAATAAAGTTTACCCATATCCAGTTGAAGATAATAATTATGATTGGTTAGAAAAATTACTTTCTATGGTTAGGGTTAGTACAAAAGAAGAAGCAAATGCCTATGCATTTTGGAAGAAACATGTTGAAGTAAAAACAAGATTTGATAAATTGTTTTATCATGATCAACCTGATGGAAAAGTATTATTTAAATCAACTCAATCAATAGGTGGAGTTGTTGATTATCCAATGGAATTTACTTGTTTTGATTTATTTGAAGAAAATGATTTGGGTAAAGAATATGACATAGTAATGACATCTAATATCTTAGAATTAAATAAGGGAGATACTAAAAAACTAGAGATTGCTGAGGAGAACTTATCAAGATTAGTTAAACAAGGTGGATTAGTACTATGTAGTAGTTTACTTGCTAGAACTGATAGAGCAATTGAAAAAGAAAAAAGAATATTTGATTCTAACTTTGAATATGAAGATTATGGTAGAGGAGTAGGTTATTCTTATAGAAAAAGATAATCTACTTTTTCTTTTATATCTTTTTAGCACTTTTAATTGACAAGTGCTAAAAAGAGTGCTATAAATTATTTGTATGGATAATTATTAAGGAGTGATTTTATGGCAAAAAAGGAGTTTAAATCAGAGTCTAAGAGATTATTAGATTTAATGATTAATTCAATTTATACTAATAAAGATATATTCTTAAGAGAGTTAATAAGTAATGCATCAGATGCATTAGATAAGTTATATTATAGAAGTTTAACTGATAAAAAAGTTAAAGTTAAAAAAGATAAGCTAGAAATAAACTTAGAGTTTGATAAAGATAGTCGTATATTAAGAGTTATTGATAATGGTTGTGGTATGACTAAAGAAGAACTTGAAGAAAATTTAGGTACTATTGCTAAATCAGGATCATTAAACTTTAAAGAGAATATGACTAAAGATGAAAAAATTGATATTATTGGTCAATTTGGTGTAGGATTCTATTCTGCATTTATGGTTAGTGATAAGATTACTGTTACATCTTTAAGTGTAGATTCAGATGAGGCCTATGTATGGGAATCTGAAGGTGTAGATGGTTATACTATTACTAAAGGTAAAAGAGATGAACATGGTACAACTATTGAATTAGTAATTAAAGAAGATACTGATGAAGTAGATTATTCTAAATACTTAGATGAATATCAATTAAAAGGATTAGTTAAAAAATATTCTGATTATATAAGTTTTCCAATTAAGATGGAAGTTACTCATCATGAATTAAAAGATGAAGAAAAACATGAATATGAAGATCATAAAGAGATTGAAATATTAAATAGTATGGTTCCAATCTGGAAGAAGAATAAAAAAGATGTAAGTGATGAAGATTATGATAATTTCTACATGGATAAATTTAGTGATTATGATAAACCATTAAAAGTAATATCTACATCAGTAGAAGGAATGGCTTCATTTAAAGCATTATTATTTATACCTTCACATGCTCCATATGATTATTACACTCAAGAGTATGAAAAAGGATTAGCTCTTTATTCTAATGGAGTTCTAATCATGGAAAAATGTAGTGATTTACTACCTGACTACTTTAGTTTTGTTAAAGGAGTAGTTGATTCAGAAGATTTATCTCTTAATATTTCAAGAGAGATATTACAAGAATCTCAAAATGTAAAAGTAATTGCTAAAAACATTGAAAGTAAAATTAGAAGAGAACTTGAAGAGATGATGAAGAATGATAGAGAAAACTATATTTCATTCTTTAAGACATTTGGAGTTCAATTAAAATATGGAGTTTATAATAACTTTGGACAAGATAAAGATAAATTAAAAGATTTAGTAATGTTCTATTCTTCTAAACATGAAAAATTAATTACTTTAAAAGAATATGTAGAAGAAATGAAGGAAGATCAAGAAAACATTTATTATGCATCTGGTGCAAGTATCGATAAAATTAATGCTCTTCCTCAAGTAGAACAAGTTAAAGATAAAGATTATGATATTTTATATTTAACTGATTATGTTGATGAGTTCTGTGTAACAGCAATTCAAGAATATGAAGGAAAGAAATTTACTAATGTTAGTGATGGAAATCTTGACTTAGAAACAGAAGAAGAAAAAGAACAAACTAAAAAAGTAAATGAAGATAATTCAGATTTATTAAAAGATATGTGTGAGATGCTTCCAGAAGTTAAAGAAGTTAAATTTAGTAATAAATTAAAATCTCATCCAGTATGTTTAACTACTAAAGGAGATGTTTCAATTGAAATGCAAAAAGTATTTGATGCAATGCCTAATGATTTAGGTATTAAAGCAGAAACAATACTTGAAATTAATGAAAAACATCCAATTAGTGATAAGTTAAAGAAACTATATAAGAAAGATAAAGATGAGTTTGATAAATATACTAAGATACTTTATAGTGAAGCAAGAATGATTGCTGGACTTCCAATTGATAATCCTACAGAGATTAGTCAGCTAATATGTGAGGTTATTTCAAAATAGAGAGAGAAATCTCTCTTTTTTAAACGCATTTTTTTAATTTGTTGGTTATAAATGTTGTGTTTTAATGGTAAAATAGATATGTTGCAAACTTTAAGGACGTGATAATTATGGAGAAAAAATTAAGGATAGGAATAGATGTTGGTTCAACTACAGTTAAGTTAATAGTACTTGATAAGAATGATAATGTTCTATATAAAGAGTATAGAAGACATTATTCTGATACTAAGAAAACTATTAAAGATTTATTTAATGAAGTACTTGAACAATTCTCTAATTATAAATTTAGTATTACTATGACTGGTAGTGGTGCTATTGCACTTGCTAAATACTTAGATGTTAATTTCGTACAAGAAGTTATTGCTTGTAAGAATGCAATAAAGAAATATGCAAGTAATGTAGATGTTGCTATTGAGTTGGGTGGAGAAGATGCTAAAATTATTTATTTTGATCAAACAATAGAACAAAGAATGAATGGTTCTTGTGCAGGAGGTACAGGAGCATTCTTAGATCAAATGGCAGTTCTTTTAAATACAACTACTGAAGGATTAAATGATTTAGCTAAAGATGGTAAAACTATATATCCAATTGCTTCACGTTGTGGAGTGTTTGCAAAAACTGATATTCAACCTTTACTTAATGAAGGTTGTTCAAGAGAAGATGTAGCATTATCTATTATGCAAGCAGTAGTTAATCAAACTATTTCTGGACTTGCTTGTGGGAAACCAATTAAAGGAAATGTTATGTTTTTAGGTGGTCCACTTAATTACTTAGATATGTTACGTGAAAGATTTATTAAAACACTTGATTTAAAAGATAATGAAATTATTATTCCTGAAGATGCGCGTCTTTTTGTATGTTTAGGAGCATGTTTAGAAAATAATAGTAAATTCTATTCTAAAAAAGAAATAGATGAATTATTAAAAAGATTATCTTATTTTAGAGAAAGTGAATCTGGTAGTTTAAAAGTATTATTTAAAGATAAAAAAGATTATGAAAAGTTCTTAAAAAGACAAGAAAAATATAAAGTAAAAAGAGGAGATATTTCTAATTACTCAGGAGATGTATTTGTAGGAATAGATGCAGGTAGTACTACTGCTAAAGTAGTTGCTATTGATATTAATGGTAATTTACTTTATGAGAATTATAAGAGTAATAAAGGTACTCCTGTTGATACTATTAAAGATATGATATTAGATTTATATTCTAAGTTAGGAAAGAATACTGTAATTAGAAGTGCAGGTTCTACTGGATATGGTGAATTATTAATTAAAACAGCATTTAATTTAGATATATCTGAAATAGAAACTATGGCTCATTATGAAGCTGCTAATTACTTCCTTCCAGGAGTAGAGTCTATTATAGATATCGGTGGACAAGATATGAAATATATTAAGATTAAAGATGGAGCAGTTGACTCTATAATGCTTAATGAAGCTTGTTCATCAGGATGTGGATCATTTATTGAAACACTTGCTAAAAGTTTAAAGATTTCATTAGATGATTTTGTAAAATATGCAGTAGAAGCAAAGGCTCCAATAGACTTAGGAAGTCGTTGTACTGTATTTATGAATAGTAAAATTAAACAAACTCAAAAAGAAGGTAGACCTTTAGGAGATATCTTTGCAGGACTTAGTTATTCTGTTATTAGAAATGCTATTCAAAAAGTAATGAAGATTAGAGATGTATCTACTTTAGGAGATAAAATAGTAGTACAAGGTGGAACATTCTATAATGATGCAGTATTAAAAGCATTTGAAAATATTACTGGTAAAAAAGTAGTTAGACCAGATATTGCAGGACTTATGGGTGCTTATGGAGTAGCATTAATTGCTCTTAATAATTTTAAAGAATATGAAGATCAAGATGTTAAGAGTAGTATGTTAACTGTTGATGAAATAAATAATTTAAAAATTAAAACTATGCATTCAAGATGCCAAGGTTGTGAAAATCATTGTGCTCTTACTATTAGTATGTTTAATAAGAAGAGTTTTATTTCTGGTAATAGATGTGAAAGAGGTAGTGGAAATAACGGAAGTAATTCTAAACTACCTAATATGTATTCATGGAAATATGATAGATTATTTGATTATGAACCATTAAGTGAAGAACAAGCTACTAGAGGTACAATTGGTATTCCAAGAGTACTTAATATGTATGAAGATTATCCATTGTGGTTTACTATTTTAACTAAATTAGGATTTAGAGTAATAATATCAGATCACTCTAATAGAAGAATATATGAAAAAGGAATCGATTCTATTCCAAGTGAATCAGTATGTTATCCAGCTAAACTTGTTCATGGACATATTATGAATTTAATTGAAAAAGATATTAAGACTATTTTCTATCCATGTATAATGTACCAAAAGAAAGAGTTTAAGACTAGTGATAATTCTTATAACTGTCCAATAGTACAAAGTTATTCTGAGGCAATTAAATTAAATGTAGAGGATTTAAAAGAAAAGAATATTAAGTTTATTAATCCATTCTTACCTATGGATGAGAAGGCTATGTATAAAAGAATTCTTGAATTAGATGAATTTAAGGAATATAAGTTTGGTAAAGGTGAACTAAAAAAAGCTATTCATGAAGGATTCTTAGAGAAAGCTAAATTTAAAGATGATGTCCGTAAAAAAGGTGAAGAGTTTATTAAATATATAGATGAACATAATGAAAAAGCAATAGTACTTGCTGGACGTCCATATCATTTAGATAAAGAAGTTAATCATGGTATTGATACAATGATTAATTCATTAGGATTATGTGTTTTAACTGAAGACTCTATTTGTCATTTAAGTAACTTAGATACAAAACTTAGAGTAGTTGATCAATGGACATATCATTCAAGAGTATATAATGCTTGTGATGTTGTATCTCGTCATAGTAATATGGAACTTGTTAATTTAAATTCATTTGGTTGTGGATTAGATGCTATTATTACTGATCAAGCTGAAGAGATTCTTCGTAGTAATAATAAGTTATATACAACTATTAAGATAGATGAAATAAACAATTTAGGTGCTGCTAAAATACGTATTAGAAGTTTGATCGCATCAATGAATAAGAGAGAAGATAATACAGAGAATTATATTCCATATAGTTATGAAAAACCATATTTTAAAGAGGAAGATAAGAAACATACATTATTATTCCCTAATATGAGTGCTCATCATATGCCTTTCTTTGAAAGTATATTAAATAGTGAAGGATATCATGCAGTATATTTAGCTGATACTACAGATAATACTGTGGAAGTAGGATTAAAATATTGTAATAATGATGCATGTTATCCAGCAGTTATTGTTATTGGACAATTAATAGAAGCACTTCAATCAGGTAAATATGATGTTAATAATACAAGTGTTATTATTACTCAAACTGGTGGGGGATGTAGAGCAACTAATTATATTGGGTTAATTAGAAAAGGACTTAGAGATGCTGGATTTAAGCAAGTATCAATTCTTTCATTTAACTTAAGTGGACTAGAAAAAGAACAAGCATTTAAGATAACTCCAAGTTTTGCTAAAAAGGCTTTGGAAGCTGTAGCATATGGTGACTTACTTGAAAAATTATTACTTGCAACTCGTCCTCTTGAAAAGGTTCCTGGAACTGCTCAAAAGACTTTTGATAAATGGTTTAAAGTTTGCTATAAAGATCTTGAAAAAGGTAAGTTTAGTAAATATAAGGAAAATGTTAGAAATATAGTAAAAGATTTTAATAAAATAAAAATTAATGATAAAGAATTACCAAAAGTTGGAATAGTTGGAGAAATCCTTGTTAAATATCATGTGTTTGCTAATGATGATTTAATTGGCAAACTTGAAAAAGAAGGAGCCCAAGTATTCTTACCTGATTTAATGGGATTTGTTAAATACTGTGCATATAATGGTATAGTTAAAAATGAATTATTAAAGACTGGTATGGTTTCAGCATTTATTTATAAACAATTCTTAAATATAGTAGATATAGTTGAGAAACCTGTAAAAGAAGCTTTAAAAGGAACAAGATTTACTAGTGTTACAAATATTTATGAATTAGCTAAGAATGTTGAGGGAATACTTTCTACTGGTAATCAAACTGGTGAAGGATGGTTCTTAACTAGTGAAATGGTTAGTTTAATGAAACATGGAGTTAAAAATATAGTTTGTGTACAACCATTTGCTTGCCTACCAAATCATATAGTTGGTAAGAGTGTTATCAAGAAGTTTAGAGAACTATATCCTGAATCAAACATAGTTGCTATTGACTATGATCCAGGAGCAAGTCATACTAATCAAGTTAATAGAATTAAACTAATGTTAACTGTAGCAAAAGACAATATGAAGTAAATATTGTCTTTTTTTATGTTTAGTGCTATTATATCGACTTGAGGAGATTAGAGATAAAGTGGAAAAGACACATACTATGATTATTAGTTATAGGAAAGAAGAATATCCAGAAAGTGAAAATAATGCTGTTTTATCTATAAATGCAGATAAAAGAATTAGTAATCAAGATGATTTAGTAGAAGCATTAAGACAAAATAATGCATATGTTTTAGATTACTTGGATGGAATAATTGAATATAAGGGAGTAGTTGAAGATGACACTCTACAAAGATTTAGAATTGATTTCTTTGATAGTTTTAATAGTCCTTCATTAATTAGTTATTTAGAAGATGATGAGAGCGATTATAGATTAACTAGATTATCAGATGATGCTATTATAAGATTAAGTAGAGCTGATTCAATTATAACTAGTAGTAAAACAACTAATTTAGAAGGTGCTCCATCATATGAAATATCATTTGAAGAAGAACCTAAAATTGAAGAAAGACCAATTCAAAAGAAAAGAAGAAAGATTATGGAAAAGTTAAGACTAAAAAATATTTAGTCTTCTTTTTTTATTTTAATATTTATTTTTTAATTTATATGGTATAATTTTTATTAGAATAGAGGAGATGTTGGTATGGCAGTGTTAACGAGACGCGAATTAAAAAGAATGGATGAATATTTTAGAGTATTAAACTATTTAAGTGTTGCTCAATTATACTTATTAGATAATCCTCTTTTAAGAAGACCATTAAAAATAAGTCATGTTAAACCAAATGTAGTTGGTCATTGGGGAACAACTCCAGGACAAAACTTTATTTACATGCATTTAAATAGAGTTATTAGAAAGAAAAATCTTAAAATGATTTATTTATCTGGTCCAGGACATGGTGGACAAGCAATGGTTGCTAATAACTATTTAGAGGGAGTTTATACTAAGTTTTATCCAGAAATAACTGAAGATGAAGAAGGATTAAAGAAACTTTGTAAACAATTCTCATTCCCAGGAGGGATATCTTCTCATGTAGCACCTGAAACTCCAGGAAGTATCCATGAAGGTGGAGAACTTGGATATAGTTTAGCTCATGCAGCAGGTGCAGTACTAGATAACAAAGATTTAATTGCAGCTTGTGTTGTAGGAGATGGAGAAGCAGAAACTGGTCCTCTTGCAACAAGCTGGCATATCAATAAATTCCTAAATAGAAAAACAGATGGTGTAGTATTACCAATTCTTCATAGAAATGGCTTTAAAATAGCTAATCCAACAGTATTTGGTAGAATGAGTCAAGAAGAATTAGAAGACTTCTTCTATGGCTGTGGATGGAAACCACATTTTGTAACTGGTTCTGATCCAATGAAAATGCATGAAGAAATGGCAAAGACACTTGATAAAGTAATTAAAGAAATAGAAAAAATAAAAGCAAAAGGTGCAGGAAACTATCCAATGATAGTATTAACTACTCCAAAAGGATGGACTGGTCCTAAAGAAGTAGAAGGTAAAAGAGTAGAAGGATCATTTAGATCTCATCAAGTACCAATTGCAATAAGTCAACAACATCCAGAAAACTTACCATTATTAGAAAAATGGTTAAAGAGTTATAGAGTTGATAGTTTATTTGATTTAAAAGGACATTTAGTTAAAGAATTAAAAGAATTATGTCCAACTCCTACTAAATGTATGGGTGCAAGTAACTATGCTAATGGAGGAACATTATTAAAAGAAATAATTACACCTAACTGGGAAGATTATTGTTTAGATATTGGTAAACCTGGAAGTGTAATTACTCAAGATACAATGAATTTAAGTAATTATATAAGAGACTTATTTACTTTAAATAAAGAAAATAAAAACTTTAGAATATTTGGTCCAGATGAAGCATTATCAAATAGATTAAATCATATATTTGAAGTTGAAAATAGAACTTGGAATTATAGAATGAGTCAGAATGATGAATTCTTATCTCCAACTGGAAGAGTAATGGATTCATACCTTTCAGAGCACTTATGTCAAGGTATGTTAGAAGGATACTTACTAACAGGAAGATATGGATTTATTCATAGTTATGAAGCATTTATAAGAATAGTTGATTCAATGGCATCTCAACATGCTAAATGGTTAAAAGTATGTAATCAAATACCATGGAGAGCGCCAATTGCATCACTTAACTATTTATTAGTAAGTCACGTATTCCAACAAGACCATAATGGATATACACATCAAGATCCAGGATTCTTAAATCACTTAGTAACTAAAAAAGCAGATGTTGTAAGAATGTACTTACCACCTGATACAAACTGTTTATTATCTTGCTTTGATCACTGTATCAAATCAAAGAATTATGTAAACGTAATAGTTGCTTCTAAGCATCCAAGACCACAATGGTTAACTAAAGCACAAGCTAGAGTTCATTGTAAAAAAGGTATAAGTATTTGGAACTTTGCAAGTAATGATGAAGGTAATCCTGATTTAGTATTTGCATGTTGTGGAGAAACTCCTACATTAGAAGTAATGGCTGCAGTTGATATTCTTCGTAAGAGTGTAAAAGGAATAAGAATAAGAGTAGTTAATGTAGTAGATTTAATGAAATTACAAAGTCCTGATACTCATCCACATGGTATGAGTGATGAAGAATATGATGAAATATTTACTAAAGATAAACCAATTATATTTAATTTCCATGGTTATCCATCATTAATCCACCAATTAACATATAAACGTCATAATAGAGATTTACATGTTCATGGATATAAAGAAGAAGGAACAATTACTACAACATTCGATATTAGAGTTCAAAATGATATTGATAGATTCCATTTAGTAATTGCTGCATTAAGAGAAATTCCAAGATATCATAAATCTAGTCAAGTACTAGTTAATTGGTGTCTTGAAATGTTAAAGAAACATAAAGAGTACATTGCTTATTATGGTGAAGATATGCCATATATAAGAGATTGGAAATGGGAAGGATTTGATAAATAGTTAGTTTATACTAACTATTTATTGTATTAGGATATGTCAAAAGAAGAAAAAAATGAAAAAGAATATTCTCCAATATTAGATTCTTATTTTAATCAAATTGAAAAAATATATGAGGAGAATCCAAGTTTTGCTATTGATGAATTAAATAATTTAATACGTAGAGCAGAAGATGAAAAGAATAGAGGAAAATCATTATTAGATAGATTATTCTCTGGTAAAGACAAAGAATTAGTATTAAGTATATTCTTAATGATAATGATGGCTCCGATAGGTTTACTTACTTTAAATAATATCGGGGCATTGCCATTATATTTCTTTGGTTTAGTTTTCTTTTTAGCCGGAGTAAATATAGGCTTTCACGAAAAAATATTTGGACTAATCTTCTTATTCTCTCATGGTGGAGTAGGAATGGGAATAATGATGTGGTCCCTTCTTTCTAAAGCATTTGAGAGTGGACTATTTACTGATGGAGGAAGAAATCTAATATTATATGTTGTAATTAACATTGCTATTATAGTAATAGGATTCTTAGCAGTAGTAGTTTATAATTTAAGTGATTATATAAGAAATAAAAAATATATGAAATCATATATATTATTAATATTTATGGTTGGTCTTGCTATGGCTGGAATATTTCCATATATAATGAAATTTATATATAATTTGTGATATAATAACTTTGAGGTGGAATTATGAATACACGTAAAAATATGACATTACCAGTAGTGTTAGTATTTATATTTATAGTAATAATAGTATATTTATTCTCAAATATTAAACAAACAACTATTACTTGTGAAAAAACAAGATCATTTGATTCTGATATTAAAGTAGAAGAAACTGTTGTTAGTAAAATAGATGGTAAAAAGATAATAGAATTAAATGTTACTAAAGTAATTTATTTACCAGAAAAATATGCTAATGATAGTGAAAAAATATTATTAATTAAAAATAGTCTAGAAAGAACATTAGACTACTTAGGTGATGATGTTACTTATAAATATAACAATAATAATGTTGTTGTTAATATTAATATAAAGAATAATTCTGAATTAGTATTATTAGATAACATTAGTTTTATTGATAACAACGGAAATATTGAAGTACATATTAATTCAAATACTAAGAGTAATGATGTTATAGCATTAGCAGTAGGAGATAGTTATACTGAAGGAGAGCTAATGACTAGACTTAAAAATAATGGGTATTATTGTAAATGAAAGAATATAATATAGATGAATTAGTAAGTGGATTAGATTTTGAATCTGATAAGTTAAATAATGTTAATGGACTTATGCTTACTAATAGAGAAATAGAAGTATTAGATAGATATAAAATTAATTATAAGAATTGTAAAAGTCTAAAAGAAATAATATTTGAAATAGAAGAAATATTAAGTGATATGGATATAGTAGATGAAGATTTAGATTATATATCAGGTACAATATCAGAAAGAGATTATTATCAAAACACCAATAAATAATTGGTGTTTTATTGAAAGAGGTTTAATATGACAAAGAGTGAAAAAGATAAGAAAAATAAAATGATTATAGTAATAGTAGTTATAGTTATTATTGCAGTAGTATGTTTAATAGTTAATATGGCATTTTATAATAATGATAATCCGATAAAAAAAGATATTTTAAATAAACAATATAAAGATTTTGTTGAAGTAGTAAGTGGTCCATTATCTGACTATAATATGAAACAAAAAGTTGATGGCGACTTTGTCTATTTTTCAAATGATAAGTATAGAATCTCTTACTATTTTGATGATAAAAAAATAAGTAGTATTGGAATAGATATTGATTTAAATGATAATACTTTATCTGGAGAAGAAACTGTTAAAGAAATAGAAGAAATATATGGTGTCGTTACTAATGATTTAAGTTCTATAAAGAAATATTTAAAAGATGATTTTTATTTGGCTGATAAATTTTCATTAAATAAATATGATAGAGAACACTTAATTGATTTATTAGAATATAAGGAATCTTGTTCTAGTTGGAGTACTTATTATAGATATGAAGATGATCATAAATATTTAAGTGTTAGTTATGCTTTATATGAAAGATATGATAAAGAAGGATATTCTTCTTTCTATATTGATATTTATTAATAGACTAAACTTGAAGTTGAGTAAATTCAACTTCTTTTTTATTTATATTTTTATATAATTTAGATATAATTTATATGTGACTGGAGGTATATTATGATTTATTTAGATTATAGTGCAACAACACCTGTTAATGAAGAAGTAATTGAAACTTATAGTAAAGTATGTAGAGATTATATTGGTAATCCTAATTCATTACACAAATTAGGAGTAGAAGCAAAGAAATTAATTGATGCTAGTACAGAACAAATTGCTAAGATATTAGGGGTAAAAACTAGTGAAATTATTTATACTAGTGGATCATCTGAAGCAAACAACTTAGCAATTAAAGGAGTATGTTCAAAATATAGTAATAGAGGTAAACATATTATTACTACTGAGTTAGAACATTCAAGTGTAATTGCTCCTATTAATTATTTACAAAATCAAGGATTTGAAGTTGACTTCGTTGAATTAGATGAAAATGGATTAGTTGATTTAAATGATTTAAAAAATAAATTAAGAGATGATACTATTTTAGTTAGTATATGTGCAATTAATAGTGAAGTGGGAGTAAAACAAGATTTAAAAGCAATTAGTGATGTTATTAGAACTAATCCTAAAACTATTTTTCATAGTGATGTAACTCAACTAATTGGAAAAGATAAAGTTGATTTAAGTATGTTAGATTTAGCATCTATTTCAGGACAAAAATTCTATGGAATGAAAGGAGTAGGTGCATTAATAAAAAGAGAAGGATTAGTAATAGATCCATTAATACATGGAGGTAAATCAACTACTGTATTTAGAAGTGGTACTCCAGCTACTCCATTAATAGTTAGTCTTGCTAAAGCATTAAGATTAGCTTATGAAAATTATGAAGAAAAGTATCAAAAAGTAGTTGAATTTAATAAGTACTTAATCGATAAATTATCTAAATTAGATGTATCTATTAATAGTAATAAGTATTGTTTACCACATATAGTAAATTTAAGTATTAAAAATATTAAACCTGAAACTATGCAACATGCATTAGAAGAATATGATATTTATATTTCTACACAAACAGCTTGCTCTAAGGGAGAATATTCTAAAGCAGTTTATGCTGTAACAAAAGATAAAGATAAAGCTACTCATAGTATTAGAATAAGTTTATCTTATTTAACAACTTATGAAGAATTAGATAAGTTTATTGAAGTATTTACTAGTTTATTAAGTAGTTTAAATATTAGAGGTGAATAATGAAAGTAGTTAAGATTAATGCTATATGGTGTAGTGGATGTTTAATAATGAATAAAGTATGGAATAACATACTAAAAAAATATGATATAGAAACAATAGAATTAGATATTGATATGGATGAGGATGAAGTAGAAAAATATAATCCTGGAAAGATTTTACCAGTATTTATAGTTTTTAATGATGATAAAGAAGTATTAAGAATAACTGGTGAAGTTAAGGAAGAAGAAATGATAGAGAAATTAAAAGGAGTATGTGATTTACATGAAAAAGATAATTAGTTTTATAATTATCTTCCTATTTATATTTCCTTTAGGAGTCTTTGCTAAAGATAGAGACATTACTTTATATCTTTATTATGGTGAAGGATGTCCACACTGTGAAGAAGAAATGAAGTTCTTAAATACTATTGAAAAGAATTATCCTAACTTGAAAATTGTTAAAAAAGAAGTTTGGTATGATGAAGATAATTCTTCAGAACTACAAAAGGTAAATGATGCTTTTTCTATTAATAGAATGGGTGTACCAACTAATGTAATTGGTGAAACTATTATTAGAGGATATAGTGAAGGAACAGGAAATAAAATAGTAAGAGCAATTGAATATTATAGTAATCCTGATAATGAATATATTGATGCAGTAGAATTAATTAAGAATGATTCATATAAATATGAAGAAAAAGAAGATTCGTTCAATAAGAAAGAAGAAGAGTCAGATGAAGATGTAACAGTAGATGTACCTGTTGCAGGAAATATAAATTTAAAGAATGTTTCTTTAACTACAGCTGCAGTTATAATTGGTTTAATTGATGGATTTAATCCATGTGCTATGTGGGTTTTACTATTCCTAATAAGTGTTTTAATTGGTATGAAAAATAAGAAAAGAATGTGGTCATTAGGAATTGCATTCTTAGTTACATCAGCACTTGTTTATATGTGTATAATGCTTGCTTGGATAACTATTGCTGTTAAGATCACAACTATTATTTGGATTAGAAATATTATCGCAGTAGTTGCTTTAATAGGGGGAATTATTAATTTACGTAGTTTCTTTACACATCAAGACAGTGGTTGCGAAGTAGTTGATGATAAAAAAAGAAAGACTATATTTAAGAAAATAAAGAAGTTTACAAGTGAAAAAAGCTTTATTTTAGCACTTATTGGAGTAATTGGACTTGCTATTTCAGTTAACATGGTTGAACTTGCTTGTTCTGCTGGACTTCCGCTTGTCTTTACAGAATTACTTGCCATAAATAATGTAAATACCTTTATGAAAATTATGTATACAATTCTTTATATAATCTTCTTTCTAATTGATGATTTAATTGTATTTATGATTGCTATGTTTACAATGAAAATTACTGGTATTTCAACAAAATACAACAAATATTCACATTTATTAGGTGGAATTGTCATGCTAATAATTGGTGTTTTATTAATAATTAAGCCAGAATGGTTGATGTTTAACTTTAAATAGACAAATATTAATTATTTGTCTTTTTTATAGTCAAATTTGACTATAAGTTGTTTACTTATCTTGAAAAATTATATATAATATATTTTAGGATAGAAGGAGTTTTACTATGAATATGGATACGAAAAAAATTATCACTATTGTTGGTGCTGATGGCAGTAAAACTGACGTAGAATATGTAACTTATTTATTTAGTGATGACAACACTAATGTTTATTTAGTGTACTCTAAAAATGAGGTTAGTGGTGTTGAAGAAGATGAAGTTATCTATATTTCAAAAGTTATAAATGAAAGTGGAACTCTTAAGTTAGAAGAAATAACAGATGACAAAGAATGGTCACTTGTGCAAACTTTATTAAAGAAGATTGCTAATGCATAATAGGTGGTGAAGTCATGAGTAATAATGTTTATACAGAGTATGTATTTAAAAATCCAGATTATGAACACGCTATGACAGAATTGCAAGCAATTTTGTTTAATGTTTCTGTAAGAAATCAAGCGTTATTAAAAAGCATTCGTAGTTATGATTTTAGTCAAAATAGTGAAGAAATTAGAAGAGAAGCAAAGAAATTATATAAACAAGATGATGCATGTTCTAACAAACTTCTAAATATGACTTTTGATTTAACTGAATATTTAAAGAAATTAGATTCATATTCTGCAGTTTTTGATGATTTAAAGACTAGAAGTATGAAAGAACTTATTACAGGTTTACAGACTCGTAATAATCTTGCCGAAATGGAAAATGAAGCAATTCCATATGTTCCAGAAGCAGATATTAGTCAAGAAGAGTTCTTAAAGAATATGAGTAATACTCAACAAACTAATAATGAAGAGTATTTAATAGATCCAGCTACAAATCAACCATATTGGGTTGATCCAAAAACTGGAGAATCTTATTGGGTTGATCCAGCAAATGGAAAACCATATTATGTTGATGAGGCAACTGGTCAAGCATTCTATTTAGAACCTGATACAACAACTGTACAAGATGTTGCAACACAAACTTCATTAGCAAGTGAAGAACCAGTTATAACAGAAATTAAAAATGTTTCTGACGAACCAGTAATTACTGCAGTAGAAGATGTTGAAACTGCTGAACCAGTTATTACAAGTACAACAACAATAAGTGAAGATTCAAAGACAAAAGAAAAAGTTGATGATAAAACTGTTTCTGTTTCAACTGATGCAAAACCAACAGAAGGAACAAGTGAAGAAGACGTTGTAATGGAATATGACGATTCTTTATCAAAAGTAGTAGATGAAACAGGTACTGTTACTCAAGAAGAAAATCCTGAAAATAAAACTACAACTGATGCAAAACCAGCAGAAGGAACAAGTGAAGAAGAAGACGTTGTAATGGAATATGACGATTCTTTATCAAAAGTAGTGGATGAAACAGGAACTGGTACACAAGAAGAAAATTCTGAAAATAAAACTACAACTGATGCAAAACCAGCAGAAGGAACAAGTGAAGAAGAAGACGTTGTAATGGAATATGACGATTCTTTATCAAAAGTAGTAGATGAAACTGGTACTGTTACTCAAGAAGAAAATCCTGAAAATAAAACTACAACAGATGAGAAACCAGCAGAAGGAACTAGTGTAGAAGAAGATATTCTAATGGAATATGATGATTCTTTATCAAAAGTAGTAGATGAAACAGGTGCTGGTACACAAGAAGAAAATTCAGAAGATAAAACTACAGCAGATGCTAAGTCTGCTGATAATACAGCTACAGCTGAAGTAACAGAAGAAAAGAAAGAAGAACCAGCTGAAGAGAAGAAAGAAGAATCTGTTGAAGAAAAGAAGGAAGAACCGGTTGATGGTAAAAAAGAAGAACCGGTAGAAGATAAAAAGGAAGAAACTGAAGAAAAGTCAACTGCATTGATTGAACCTGAAGAAGTAGAAAAACCAGTTGAGGTTAGTTCTGAAGGTGAAAATGCTGTAATAGAGGTAGTTCCAAATGATAATAGTGTTATTGAAGAAGTAAAGGCTGAGTCTCCAGTAGATGCTACATCTGCACCACTTATTCCAGTGGAAGATACAGGTAGTGTTATTTCTACTGATGGAGCAAAGAAAGAGGATGAGGTAGTTGATTTAAATAGTGTTGTACCAACAATACCTGATCCAATGGGTCTTTCTTCAGATGAGACAAAAGAAGAAGCTACTGAAGAGATTACAAGTAATGATTCTTCTGATAAATTAACATTCACTAAAGTTAATAATGATCCTACAAAAGCAATTTTAACTAGTAAGAGTCAAATTACTAAGTTAAGAGCATCAGGATCAACTCAAGAAGCTTTATTAAATGGTAAAGGATTCTTTGAAAAGGATTTTGAACAACAATTAGTTGAAAATGGTTTGCTTGAACCATCTGAAGAAAATATTGAAGCAGAACTTGAGAGAATGTTAGAACAAGCAAATCAATTATATAAAGATGGTAAGCCAGAAGAGGCACAAGCAATGTACAATAAAATAAGTGAAATAAACAAAAAAAGACAGGAGCAAAAAACACAACAAGAACAAGAAACTGATGAAGGATATGCTTACCAAATGGCTGCATAGGTGATATAAAATGAGTTCAAGTTTATTAGTTAGTTCTATAGGTGAAGATGCTTATGATGATTATATTGAACGATTGATGGATGTATATAGATTATCAAGCAAAGATAGTTCAATAATAGGAAACATTAGTATTAAAGGAGAAAAGAGTAAAGCCACTTTATCTATTGTTGATAGTAAAAGTGGTTATTCTAATGATTTTACAGATGTTGTATTTAAAAATAATGAAAATTTCTATGAAAGATTTATTAAAGAAATTGTTAGAAGAATGAACTCTGAATGTCATGTCTTAGTTAATGATTTAGTACAAGGGGAAGATGACAAAACAGTTACTTATAGAATGGTTACTGAAAATAATGATTTGTTTACAATCGAAGGACTTGATAAAGCAAGAGCAAAACAAATTATGGCATCCTATAAGAAAGAAGATTGTGAACCAAAATTATTACTAAAATCTGGTAATTTAGGAGAGGGAAATTATTTAATATTTATTACTATGATAGTGATAATTATCTTAACATTAATCCTTGTTTATATAATGATGAAATAGTTAGGGTAAGTGGAAGGAGAATTAATATGCATAAGAATACAGTCGCAAGAAAAAAATTTGCTTATTATGCAAAAATATTAATTGTCATGGCACTTACTCTTTTAATTTACGGATTAATATTAAATCTAGGTAACGATAAAAAATTATTTGATCCAATTTATGATGTAACTCCAATCGATAATGGTAATACTACACATATCGATATTAATAGAAGTGGTTATGAATATACTGAATCAGGTAATAATACAAATCCAGGAACAACTAATAATACTGGAAATAATTCTAATAATAACAATAACAACACTAATACCAATACTAATACAAATAACAATTCAAATAATGGTAATAGTGGTGGAAATACAAATAATGGGGGGAATTCAAATAGTGGATCAGGTCCAACTATTCGTGAAAAAGAAAATCAACAGCAACCCCAAACACCAGTAACTCCTACAGTAGATCAAACAAATAATAATTTAAGAAATCAAATACAAGGTACATATGGTGTTACAGTTTTATATGGAATGGAGACAAGTTCTTATACAGTTGGAGGACTTTCTACATCTCCAATAACAAATCCTAATACAATTAGTGATTCGTTAAATCAATTAAATTATGCTTTAAGTCAATATCCAAGTGGCTTATTTAGAGAAATCAAAAATGGTGGAATTCCATTAACAATTGTGCTTATAAATAATTATTCTGATGTAAATGTTACTGGAGTAACTGATTCTAGTTATACAAATGCTGTTATTTCTATTGCAGTTTCCCATCCATTTTATGAAAGTTTTTATCATGAATCTTATCATTATATTGAGAGATATATGATGAAAAGAGGGGTTTACTATGACTCTTGGGATACTTTAAATCCTCCAGGATTTACGTGGAATGTAGTAGATAATGGTCTATCTTACTCAAGTACTTATTCTGAAAACTCATATTTCGTTAATAGTTATGCACAAACATCTGCTGAAGAAGATAGAGCTTCTACATTTGAATATATGATGTCTTCATCAAAAGCATCATGTTTAAATTATGGTAAACCTATTTGGAAAAAAGCAACTACAATGTCTAGATATATGGAGATTGCACTTAATTGTGCAAACTCATCTAATAGAGAACGTTGGGAACAATGGTTATAAAAGGATGATAATATGGAAACAATTATAATAAATGATGACAATTTAACTGATGAAGATATTGAAAGTAAAGTTGTTAGAGTAAAAGGATTAATTATTAATTCTAAAGGTAAAATATTACTTGCTCATAACAATAATACTTATCAATTTCCTGGTGGACATTTAGAAGATGGCGAAGAAATGAATGAATGTATTACTAGAGAAATAAAAGAAGAAACAGGAATTGATGTAAAAGTAGAAGAAGAACCATTCTTATGTATAAAAACATATGATAATAATTATTTTGGTACTGGAAAAAAGGTTTTAAATAGTATTTATTATTATAGATTTTTTACTGATGATATGCCTAACTTCGAAGAAACTCAATATGATGAATTAGAACTTGCTACTGAATTTAATTTATTCTATGTAGTATTTGCTGATTTAGAGAACTTCTTGAATAAAGCAATAGAAGATGGTAATATAGATGGCAATATTGGAAGAGAAATGATCCATGTATTTAATATATATAAGGAACAATTCGGAGGTGTTTAAATGAAAATATTCGTAACTGGAGGATTAGGATTTATAGGAAGTCATGCCGTAGTTGAATTATTAAATGAAGGCTATGATGTAGTAATTGATGATGACTTATCAAATTCTAGTATAGATGTTATAGATAAGATTAAAGTTATTACTGGAAAAGATTTTAAATTTTATCAATATGACTTATGTGAAGAAGATAAAGTAGAGGAAATATTTAATGAAAATGAATTCGATGCTGTTATGCATTTTGCTGGATATAAAGCAGTAGGTGAATCAGTTCATGAACCAATTAAATATTATGAAAACAACTTGATGTCTACATTAAATATATGTAAGTCTATGTTAAAACATAATTGCAATAATATTATTTTCTCATCAAGTGCAACTGTTTATGGAACTCCAGAAGTATTACCATTAACAGAAGAATGTAGAGTTGGTGGAACAACTAATCCATATGGAACTACAAAATTATTTATTGAAAGAATTTTAGCTGATATAGCAATTGCAAATCCAGAATTCACACCAGTAATACTAAGATACTTCAATCCAATAGGTGCTCATAGTAGTGGACTAATTGGAGAAAAACCAAATGGAATTCCAAATAATTTAATGCCATATATAGTAAGAGTTGCTAGTGGAGAACTTGAAATGTTAAGCGTATTTGGAGATGATTATGATACTCCAGATGGAACAGGAGTAAGAGACTACATTCACGTAGTAGATCTTGCTAAAGGACATTTAAGTGCTCTTAAAAAAGCATTAGAATCTACTGGAGTAAGCTACTATAACTTAGGTACTGGAACTGGATATAGTGTTTTAGATTTAGTTAATAATTTTGAAAAAATTAATGGTATTAAAGTACCATATAAGATAGTTGAAAGAAGACCAGGAGATATTGCTACTTGTTATGCTGATGCAACTAAAGCATATAATGAACTTGGTTGGAAAGCAGAACTAGGAATAGAAGAAATGATGAAAGATTCATATAACTTTATTCTTAAACAAAATGAAATAGATAAGTTTATTAAAGAGAACAATCCAACAGAGGAAGAACTTATAAATAAATATAAAGAAATGTTGTAAAATAATCCCTTCGGGGATTTTTTTTGTTTACACTTTTTTACTTGTAAATAAAACCTTAAACTTTAAAAAAGATGATTTTTTTGATAGAATAGGACCTGTTAATTATTTAGGAAGGGAGAGATATATGGAAAATAGATATTATTATGTACCAGTTACTTCAAGAAACATAAGTCATAATGATGTTTCATTATTTGGAATGTTAAAAGTAGTTGATAAAGAACTATATGATAGAGAAAAAGAAAGAGTAAGAATTACGTATGACGAGCCAAAAGATAAAGAATACGTGGATGCTTATAATAAATATACTAAGTTTGAATATGATTATAAGGGTTTACCACAAAATATTATTCTTGTCCAAAACGATGATGGAGTTAGAGAATTATCAACTGGATATTTATTTAAAAGTTCTACTCAAGGATATTTAGAAGCCTTTGAAGTAGATGGAATGAGTGTAGTTGATTTATTCGTTGAAGATGCTGATTATGCAACAAAGTCAGAATTTTTTATAACTTCTTACTTAAGAAAGAAAAGAAAAGTTTTATCTAAGACAAATCAAAAATCTGGGGGTTAATTTTTTAGTTGTCTTAAATAAAAATATACTGTATAATAAATGTCGTTGGAGGGAAATATATGGCTAAGAAAAAAGAAGAAAAAACAGAAGAAGTAAAAGAAGAAAAGAAAGTAAAAAATGTTCATGACATTAATGTTAAAATCGAAGGTGAAACTTGGAACAAAGCATTAGATCATGTATTTGAAGAAAAAAGAAAAACTGTTAAAGTTGATGGTTTTAGAAAAGGAAAAGTTCCTAGAAATATATTTGAAAAGAAATTTGGAAAAGAATCTTTATATTTAGATGCAGCAGACCATGTAATTCAAGATGCATATGAAAAGGCTTTAGATGAATTTAAAGATGAACCAGTTGTTAAACCAACTGTAGATTTAAAAAATATATCTGAAGATGGAGCAGAATTTGTATTTACATTTACTTCAAAGCCAGAAGTTAAAGTAAATAAATATAAAGGATTAAAAGTTAAACCAGAAAAAGTTGAAGTAACAGATGAAGAAATCAATCATGAATTAGGACACTTATTAGAAAGATATACTGAATTAGTAACTAAAGACGGAAAAGTTGAAAAAGGTGATATTGCTATTATCGATTTTGAAGGATTTAAAGATGGTAAAGCTTTCGATGGTGGAAAAGGAGAAAACTATTCATTAGAAATAGGATCTAATACATTTATTCCTGGATTTGAAGAAAAAATTATTGGAATGAAAACAGGAGAAGAAAAAGATTTAGATTTAACTTTCCCTGAAGATTATGGTGCTAAAGACTTAGCTGGTAAAGATGTAGTATTCAAAGTAAAAGTAAATGAAATTAAACAAAAACAATCTCGTGAATTAGATGAAGATTTCTTTGATGATCTTGGTATGGAAGGTGTAGACACTGAAGAAAAACTAAGAGAACAAATTAAGAATTCAATCTCTGCACAAAAAGAAGTAGAAGCAGAAAATAAATATGTTGACAATTTATTAGAAGCTGTTGGTAAGAATGTTGAAGTAGATATTCCTGAGGCAATGGTTGATGATGAAGTTGATAGATTAATTGGCAGATTCAAAGAACAAATGAAGATGCAAGGTATCTCAATTGATATGTATTATCAATTTACTGGTTCTACTGAAAAAGATCTAAGAGCACAAATGGAAACAGAAGGATTCAAAAATGTACTATATAGATTAATGTTAGAAGAAATTGCTAAACTTGAAAAAGTAGAAGTAACTGATGAAGAAGCAGAAAAGAATGCTGAAGAATTAGCTGAAAAATATCAAATGTCTAAAGAAGATTTCTTACAACAATTTGGTGGAATCGAACTTATTAAGTATGACTTAGAAGTTAGAAAGACAATTGATTTATTAAAAGAATTAAATAAATAATTAATAATAAAAAAGGTAATAATAACTACCTTTTTTTATTTTGTATTTTATTTGATATAAATAATATTTATATCTATTTTAATGTGAATAAAAATAATTAATTTAAGGGTATATTTCCTTGAAAAAATATACTTTTATTATATAATAGAAAACAGTATTTCAAAATTGGAGGTGAAGTATCGTTGGATAAATTATTAGTATTAATTATAAATGATATGGTCATCTTCCCAAATAACGAAGTAAGAATTGAATATGATAACAACTATGATAAACAAATGGTAGATATTGTCGATAAAATAGATGACAATCTAATGTTGATTGTTAATCCTATCGATGAATCAAATATAGATGTAACCTCCTTTCCTAAGTATGGAGTTCTTGGAAGATTAAAATTAAAAATTAATGTTCCAAATGGAAAAACAAGAATAGTAATTGAGGGAATTGAAAGGGTTGAAATCTCTTCAATTGAAGAGGAAGGACATTATTTTAGAGCGGATTATAAAGAAGTAGAAATAGTCGAAGAAGAAGATTCAAAAAAGTATTTTGATATCTTGGTTAAATCATTAGAAAATTATATTTCAAAAGCCCCATATATGGGAAATGCAATTTTAGGCCAATTAAATGGAATTGATGAATTAAATGATTTGTGTGATTTAATTGCAAGTTTTCTTCCAATAAAATATGAAGACAAGAAGAAATATGTTACAACAATAAGTCCTATTCAAAGAGCAAAATATTTAATAGAAGATATGAATAGAGATTTAAAATTTGTTGAATTAGAACAAAGAATTGAAGCTGAAGTTGATAAAGAATTAAACGAAACTCAAAAAGAATATTTTTTACGTGAAAAAATTAAATTGATGCAAAAAGAAATTGGCGAAGGAAACGATAAAGATTCTGAAGTTGAAAGATTACGTAAGAAGGCATCAAAATTAAAATGTAACGCAAAAGTAAGAGAAAAAATAAAAAGAGAGTTAGAAAGATATGATACTTTAAATAGTAATTCTCCAGAGCTTGGTATGATTAATGAATATCTAGATTGGATGATTAATTTACCTTGGAATCACTATACTAAGGATACAGATGATTTAAATAAAGTTAAAAGTATTTTAGATTCTTCTCACTATGCATTAGAAGAAGTAAAAGATAGAATACTTGAGTATTTAGCGGTTAAACAAAATACTAATAATTTAAGAAGTCCTATTCTATGTTTGGTAGGACCTCCAGGTGTTGGTAAAACTTCACTAGCACTAAGTATTGCAAAAAGTCTAAATAGAAAAGCAGCAAAGATTAGTGTAGGAGGAATTAACGACGAGGCAGAAATAGTAGGACATAGAAGAACATATATTGGAGCAAATCCAGGTAGAATTATTCAAGGTATTAGAAAAGCTGGTTCAACTAACCCAGTATTTATTATTGATGAAATTGATAAAATGACAAAAGATATCAAAGGAGACCCTGCAAGTAGTCTATTAGAGGTACTAGACCCTGAACAAAATGCTAAGTTCTCTGATCACTACATTGAAGAAGAATTTGATTTATCAAAAGTTATGTTTATTGCAACAGCAAACTATGTTGAGCAAATTCCATATGAATTAAGAGACAGATTGGAAATAATTAATATTTCTAGTTATACAGAATATGAAAAACTAGATATTGCTAAACAACACTTGGTACCAAAAGAATTAGAAGAACATGGACTAACTCCATTAGAAGTACAAATTTCAGATGATGCCTTAATGGTATTAATTAGAAATTATACAAAAGAAGCAGGAGTTCGTGAACTTGAAAGAGTAATAGCATCATTATTTAGAAAAATAGTTAAGAAAATATTACTAGATAAAAATGAAGCTTTCTATAATATTGATGAGAAGATGATAGAGGAACTTCTTGGTAAGAAAAAATACTATTATATGGAAAATAATAATGACTCTCAAGTTGGTGTTGTTAATGGAATGGCATATACAATCTTTGGAGGAGATATATTACCAATAGAGGTAACTCTTTTCAAGGGAAAAGGAGATCTAATTCTTACAGGATCGCTTGGTGATGTAATGCAAGAATCATGTCATATTGCTCTTGATTATGTAAAAGCAAATATGGATTTATTTAAAATAGATAGTAAGATTTTTACTGAGAATGATATTCACATTCATGTTCCTGAAGGAGCAGTTAATAAAGATGGACCTTCTGCTGGAGTAACAATTACTACTACTTTGATAAGTTTGTTTAAAAACAAAAAAGTTGATAGTAAGATTGCAATGACAGGAGAAATAACATTAAGAGGTAGAGTTCTTGCAATTGGTGGATTAAAAGAAAAAGTAATCGGTGCACATAGAGCAGGTATTAGAAAAGTATTTATACCATTAGAAAATGAAAAAGATTTAGATGAAATACCAAAAGAAATAAAAAATGATATTGAATTTATTTGCGTAAATAATTATCAAGAAATATATGAAAAATTATTTAAAGGTGGAAAGAAAAATGGCAACTAAAGTTATCGAAGCATCAGATTTTATAGACATTATGTCAATTAAATCTGATCTTATATGTGCAGATGAGAAACAATTAATGGATTACTATAAAGATGCATCAGATGAAGAGTACGGTAATGTAATCAATACAATAGATAGAATGCTTGATTTAGAAAATGGAGTATTTGGAATTCTAACAGATGAAATTACTGATAAAATTTATAAACTTATTAATCTAAAAAGATTTACTATTGCTAAAACTCATCCTGAAACATTTGATAAAATTAATGAAATAATTACAAAACTTAATAGATTAAATGCATTGCCTGAACAACAAAAAAATTATTTTAGAAGTAGTTATCTTATTCATCAAGCAAAGATAAGAGAATTAGCTTATATTAATTATGATTCATTTGTTGAATCACTTGGAGTAGATGCTATATTATTTGATTATTTTCGTGATGATGAAGTAATTGATGATATTCCATATGAATATTTAATTGGAAGTATGTTTTATTTAAAAAGATCAATGCCAGGCTTTTTTGAACAGGATTATGTATTAGAAAAAGCAAGCGAATTGTTAACTGAAATGGAAAATGATGAACAAAGTAGAATATCTAAGAAAAAAATTGAAAAAATTAAACAAAAAGTTTTAAAAAGATAGGTTGTTTAAGTACTAAAAAAATGTTATATTAATTACTATAAGAGGAGGGATAATGATGGAATTAAAAGGATCAAAAACAGAACAAAATTTAATGACTGCATTTGCAGGAGAAAGTCAAGCAAGAAACAAATATACTTATTTTGCATCTAAAGCAAAAAAGGATGGTTATGAACAAATTGCTGCTATATTTGAAGAGACTGCTAATAATGAAAAAGAACATGCAAAAATGTGGTTTAAAGAATTAAACGGAGGAGAAGTTCCTTCAACAGTAGAAAACTTAAAAGCTGCTGCTGATGGTGAAAACTATGAGTGGACAGATATGTATGAAGAGTTTGCTAAAGTTGCTGAAGAAGAAGGATTTAAAGCAATTGCAGCAAAATTCAGAGGAGTAGCTGAAATTGAAAAACATCATGAAGAAAGATATAGAAAACTATTAAAGAATATTGAAGATGAAGTAGTATTCTCTAAAGATGGTGATTCTATTTGGATTTGTAGAAACTGTGGACATGTTGTAGTAGGAAAAAGTGCTCCAAAAGTATGTCCAGTATGTGCACATCCACAAAGTTACTTTGAATTAAAAAGTGAAAACTATTAAAATAATGTAAAGTTGATAGAAAATAACGAAACTAGTCGTTATTTTTTATTGTATTTATAGTAAAATTAAAATAGGTGAGGTATATGAAGAATTTTAAAAGAATTTTTTTATTGGTATTTACTTTGTTTATTTTGATACAAGGAAAGAATGTTTTTGCATATGAAAAATATACATTAGAAGATTTCGTATTCTTTGATCCTATATCTGAGAAAACTTGTAATGTAAATAATTATTGGACTTTTTATAATCAAGATACTACATGCTATAGATTTATTGTTTTAAATAAAAATGATACTACTTCTAATGGGACAATAAAATTATTGTTAGATCATAATGTTGGTTATGATGTATATGATAATTATTCTTCAATACTAAATTCTCAAACATCCTCATGGACTAGACAAAATGGAAGTGTTAATATTCCAGATGAAGATACAATAGCAGATGTTATGGGTCTAGGCTCTGTTAGACCAACTCCAGATCCTGATAATATAAGTAAAAATGGTGGAACTCCTATTTATACACTTAGTACTAATACTGAACAATATATAAATGGTACTAGTAATAAAGAAAGTGGTTATTGGGTAAGCGGAACTGTACCAGGAGATGATAGTTATGCTTATTCAATTACTCAATATGGTAATAATAGATTAGTTTCAAAAACAGCAAAACGTGGAATTAGACCAATGATTACAGTAGATAAATCATTATTAACAAAATTACCAGTTGTTGATTTTTCATCTAATCTTCAAAACGCAACTGAATATAAGTACTCATATCCAACGGAAGAATATGGTGATCATATATATAAACAATTACAAGGATTTACAGTAACTGATACAAATGTTGTTTTTCATATGAGTAATAGTGGAAATCCTGATTATGGATTATTGATAGGTTATAAGGGTAGTAATTATAGTACCCAATCTAAACTATCTTATGATTCTACTGGTCATGGTAATGATTTAACATATATCTCAGATGAAAATAAAGTTTTATTAGTTGGACCAAATTCATATAAAACAATATATCAATACGATGGTTCTTCATTAAATAAAACAAAAGAAATTGAATTATCTTCTGGATTAACAGCTATTGGTTATGATGATTATAATAAAAAGATCTTAGGACTTTCTACAAGAAGAATTTTAGTACATACAAAGAACTTTGAAGCATTATATTCAATGGATTTACCTCATTTAATAACTGGACAAGGTTTAGAATATAATGATGGTTATGTATATGCTACATGTTTTGATTATGGACAAAGCAGTGAGTATCAAATGTATCATTTTAACGAGGCTTTTTCCGGAAAAGTATATGTAATAGATGCAAGACTAAAATCAGATGGAACTCCTGATACAGATTTTGGTAAACTTGTAAAAGTTTTATATATAGGAAATGTCAAAAGAAATGGCTTAGATGGAACAGGAGAGTTAGAAACGGTAAGTTTCCATAATAATAAAATGTGGTTTGGTTATGCTGCACAATACTTTGATGGTACAAATGTTGTGAAACTATACACAATAGACGATTCAAAAGCAGCGGTTGCTCCACAAGTAAGCGTTTCATATAAAGTAGAAGATAATTATACAAAAGTAACTTTAACTTCTAGAAACCAACTACATACATTAAGTGGTTGGACACAATCTACAGATAAGAAAACTTTATCAAAGAATTATTATGATGCTATTGCTGCACATACTGTGAATGTTTGTGACAATTATAGTAACTGTGTTAATAAAAATATTAAAGAATTAACTATTAAGAAACCAACAGTATCATTTTCAAATTTAAATGTTACAAAACCATTTAGTGCAGGAACTTATACATTAAAAGCATCAACTAATGGTGATGGTGAGATTGAATATAAATCAAGTAATGAAAATGTTGCAACTGTAGATGTTAATGGTAAAGTAACATTTAAAAAGCTTGGTAGAGTTGATATATCTGCAGTTACTAAGAAAACAGATAATTATTATCAAGCAGCTGCATATTATACATTATTAATTACTAAAGATGATCAATCACTTGAATTTGCTAATACACAAATAAATAAATCTTATGGGGATGATTCATTTACAATTACTGCAACTCATTCTGTAGGAGATGGTGAAGTAACATATGATTCTAGTAATACAAATGTTGCATCAGTTGATAATGGTGGAAAAGTAACAATCAATGGTACTGGAACAACAACAATAACTGCAACTGCTGCAGAGACTGATTCATATAATATTAAAACAACAAGTTATTCGCTAAATGTAGTTCCAAGAGCACAAGAACTTAGTTTTGATAAATCATCTGTATCTAAGAAGTTTGGAGAAAACGATTTTACAATAGAAGTTAATCTTATTACAGGTGATGGAGAGATAACTTATACTTCAAGTAATAAAGAAGTTGCCACTGTAACAAATAGTGGAAAAGTAACTATTAAAGGAGTAGGAACAACTATTATAACTGCAACTGCAGCATCTACTTCAAATTATGATGCATCTTCTGCAAGTTACTCATTAAATATTTCTAAGGGAGAACAAATAATAAAAACAGAAGAAAAAATAAAGGATAATATTACTAAGAATACTAAAGATAGTAAATTTTCTATAAAAGCAGGATTAGATATTGGAGATGGAAAAATAACATATTCATCAAGTAATGAAAAAGTTGCTACTGTAGATGAAGAAGGTAATGTAACAATAGTTGGCCCTGGAGATACAGTATTATCAATTAATGTATCTGGAACAGATAATTATGAATCAACTGTAAAATCAATTTTATTACGAGTAGATAATATTGAAGATAAAGATGTATTAGAAGATATTCCTAATACTGCGAAAGGAATTCCATTTGAAACAATAAGAAATATTTTAAGTTTCTTCTTAATACTTCTAGGTGTTACTTATATAATTAGAAAAAAATCAATATTTGAAAAGTAGAAGAAATTCTACTTTTTATTATAGTTATATGATATAATTACAACGAAAAAGAGATGATACTATGAAAGAATTACTTTCTCCAGCTGGAAATATGGAATGCTTAAGAGCAGCCGTTATTAATGGATGTGATGCAGTATATATTTCATGTAAAAGTTTTGGAGCTAGAAAGTTTGCAAATAATTTTGATTCAGAAGAAATAATTGAGGCAATTAAGTATTGTCATCTTTATAATGTAAAAGTTTATGTAACAATGAATACCCTTATACGAGATAATGAGGTAGATGATTTTATTAATCAAGCAAGATTTTTACATAAAAATGGAGTTGATGCATTAATAGTTCAAGATTTTGGAATGATTTGCCTACTTAGAAAAAAGTTTCCTAATCTAGAAATTCATGCTTCAACACAAGCAAATAATTCAAGTTATGATACATGTAAGTTGTATTATGACTTAGGAGTAAAGAGAGTTGTTTTTTCAAGAGAACTATCAATTGATGAAATTGATAATATTGATGTTCCAATTGAAAAAGAAGCATTCATACATGGAGCTCTTTGTATATCATATTCTGGATGCTGTTTAATGAGTAGTATGTTAGGTGGTAGAAGCGGTAATAGAGGAGAATGTGCTGGTTCTTGTAGACAACCATATAGTTTAGCTGATAATGGTAAAACAATTTCTAAAGATAAATACTTATTAAGTACTAAAGAATTAAATACTAGTAATTATATAGATCGTATTAAAGAAAGTAGTATCTATAGTTTAAAAATCGAGGGTAGAATGAAAGGCCCTTTATATGTAGGTTTTATTACTAGGTTCTATAGAAGATTATTAGATGGAGAAAACATTAATTACGAGGAAGAATTAGATAAATTAAAGACAATTTTTAATAGAGAATTTACTAAAGGAAGAATTCTAGGTGAGAATGATCAAAACTTTATGAATATAAAGTCTCCTAATCATATAGGTTTAAAGGTCGGAAAATGCACAATTATAAAAGATAAAATAAAAATAGAATTAGATAAAAATAGAACTCTAAATCAAAATGATGCAATTAGATTTTTAAACAGTGGAAAAGGAATGATTGTTAATTATCTATATGATAAAAATATGAAGTTATGTAACTCTAATGATAATGTTTGTTATGTAGATAATAAAGTTGGTTTAAAAGAAGATGACCTTGTATCAATTACACAAAGTTACTTATTAGAGAAAGAATATAATTCTATTGATTACTATAAAAAAGTACCTATTAATTATAATGTTATTGCTCATAAGGGAGAAAAGATTATCATCAAGATTACTTGTGGTAATAAAAGTGTTGAATATATTGGATCAGAAGTAGTTAAAGCAATTAATAGTCCAATAGATAAAGAAAATATTTTAAAACACCTTAGTAAGCTAGGTGATACACCATATATAGTTGAAAATGCCAATATCGATATTGATAATGATATTTTTATTCAAATAAAAGAATTGAATGAAGCCAGAAGATTTTTAATAGAAGAACTAACTAATAAACGTTTAGGAGATATTAAAGACTTTAAAGAAAATGAATTTAAATTTGAAAAAATTAATGATAAAGTTTTTAATAAAAAAACATGTGTTGTTTATAATAAGAAACAGTTAGAATATGCCTTAATTAATAATTTTGATAGAATCTATGTTAGAAATAAAACACTATTTGAAGATTATAAAGATAATGAAAGAGTTTATCAATATGTAGATAGGTGTAGTTATAGTTATAAAGATATTCCTAATAGAAGTTTAGTATCAGACTATATGTATTTTAAAGAAGAAATGATTGGTAATTATACACTTAATGTTACAAATATATATACTGCATATTTTCTTAGACAGCTTGGTTTAAAAACAATTACTTTATCAGTAGAATTAAATGATGATGAAATAGATAATTTGATAAATTTATTTAATAAGGAAATAGGAACAGTTAATTTTGAATTATTAAGATATGGTAGAGTAGAAAACATGATTATAAAAGGTAATGTATTAGATTTAAATAAGAATTATTACAATTATCAATTAATTGATTTCAAAGAAAGAAAATTCCCAGTATTTTTTGATGGTATTTATACAATTATTCTTAATCATGAGGTGTTTGATAAGGATAAAAGTGAAATTACATCTAATAGATATGACTATTATGATGAAAATTTATTTGTATAAAGAATAATTAAAAATATACTAAAAAATAAAAAAGTATGTTAAAATTGAATTATAGGGAGTGATTCTATGTCAAAAGAAGTATCAAATGAAAAAACAACAACTTCTAAAGAGAAAAATTATAAAAAGAATTATTTTATTTTGGGATTGGTGTTTTTAGTATGTATTGGTTTGGTATTATATTTGCGACAATGGTATAAAGTATATGATGAATATCAAAAAGAATCACCTGTAATTAGAGGTGCACTTCAAGAAATAGTTCCAGATGATTTAGAACACTACATTTTGGAAAATCCTACATCTATTATTTATATGTGCACTGCAAAAGATGAAACATGTAGAGATTTTGAAAAAGATTTTAAGAAATATGTAAATAAAAAAGAATATAATGATTTTATAATTTATTTAAATTTATCAGATGTTGATACTTATGAATTTGTGGAACATTTTAATAACAAATATCCTTATAAGAAAAAACTTACTGAAAAATATCCAGCAATAGTGATATTTAGAGATGGAGCAATTGATGGCTTAGTTCAAGAAAAAGATAGTAGTAAGTTAACTATTTCAAAAGTAGATACATTCTTGGAATTAAATAAAATAGAAGAAGGAGAATAACATCTCCTTTTAAATTGGAGGCTAATTATGAATAATATTGTTTTATATGAACCAGAGATTCCTCAGAATACTGGTAATATTATGAGAACTTGTGTAGCTACTAACACAAAACTACATTTAATTAAACCACTTGGTTTTGAACTTGATGATGCACATTTAAAAAGAAGTGGTGTTAATTATATAGATAAATTAAATTATACTGTCTATGAAAACTTTGAGGATTTTAAAAGTAAAAATGAAGGAATATATTACTATTTTACTAGGTATGGCCATAAACCACATACAAGTTTTGATTATAGTAATAGCGAGGGCAAGGAGTTGTATTTCATTTTCGGAAAAGAGTCTACTGGAATTCCTAAGGAGATTCTAAAAAAAGATTTAGATCACTGTATGAGAATTCCTATGACTGATAATGTTAGAGCTTTAAATGTATCTAATAGCGTTGCAATTGTTATTTATGAGGCGTTGAGACAGCAAGATTACAATGATTTATTAAGGGAAGAACCTCATAAGGGAGCAGACTATTTAGAGAGAGAAGACTAGGCATTTTAGTTGACACATTTGTTGAAAAGCAGCGATTATTTTTATAAAATATTATTAGGATACTCGGAGGTGAGTTAAGTGAAAAAAAAGGATGACAAAGAAATAGAAATAAATGGTATAAAATATTTGATAATAAGAAATGATAATGATTGTATTGATGTAGAAACTTTATCAGAAAAAATAACTGATTATTTTGATGATTATGATTATATATGTGGTGATTTTGCTTATGACAAAGTTAGATTAAAGGGATTTTATGAGTCTTCAAATAAAAAATGTAAAAAAATAAATGATATAAAAAATTTAGACAATTATGAAAAGGATTATTGTTGTTACGGAGCAAGACTATTTTTACTTAAAAAGATTAAATAGTTATTGAATTTTGTTGAAAATATGATAGAATTAAAGTATATGAATAATAGAGGGAGGATTTTTTATGGAAGAAAATCAAGAAATCGAAAAAAAGATGATGTCAATAGTTGCTGAAGATGGTTCAATAGAAGATGTTGAAGTTATTTTGGCGTTTGAATTTAAAGATACTAAAAAAGAATATGTTATTTATACAAAAAATGAAAAAGATGAAAATGACAATATTACTGTATATGTATCAAATGTAGATCGTAGTTCAGGTGAGCCTAAATTAATGGGCGTTGATGACGAAGAAGAGTGGAATAGAGTAAAAGACGTATTACGTGAATTATCAAAAGCTGAATAACATAACATAAGGGAGGTTTGTCCTATGAGTGACGAAAGAATTGAAATTGTAGATAGGGATCTTTCTAGTCCTAAGAGAGTAAAGAAAAGTCGACAAATTAGAACTAGAAAAACATCTCATGATAAATTCATTAGTTTATATGATAGAGAAAGAATTAGATTGTTGAAACAAGAATTAGATGCTCAAAAAAAATTAGCAGTTAGTGAAGTCTATGATGGTTCTAAGGAAATGGTGGAGGCAAAAGTTGATAAAAGAGCAAGAAAAATTGCTACTATCGAGGAAAAAATAAAAATATTGTCTCGTGAAGCTGTTCCTACTAACTATGTTGATGATAGAGCTATAAAGTTAAAAGAATCTATGATGTCTCACCTAAGAAATTATACAGGACTAATGTATAGTATTGGATCAGGCAAAGAATCAGAAGTATTTGACAGTGCTGCTGAACCAACAGGAATAGAAGTTGTTAATCAAATTGCAACTGAAGCAAGTGAAGAAATTGGGGAAAGCCCAGCTACAGATAGTCCTGTTGTTGATGAAAATGCTAACGGAATAGATAATGGTTCTACTGAAGAGATAGTAATTGATCCTGCAAATGCAGATCCTAAAGAGATTAAAGCAAAAGTCGAAGAAGGTTTCAAAAAAGCAGGAGAGACTGTTATAAGTACTGAAGATACTATTTCTGCAGAAGATATCAAAAAAGTCATTGATGGTAGATTTGTAAATGTAGAGGATTACGTTGATTCAAGCGATGTTAAAGGTGTAATTGATGGTGCATTTGAAAGATTACAAAGCGATAAAAAAGTTAATGAAGCAATAGGACAATCTAATGGAGCTGTTGCTGTTGATGATTTTGTAATGCCATATGATGATGAAATATCTACTATTGTTGATGAAGATTTAATGGATTATGATGATTCAATTTCAACTGTATATGATGAAAATGGAGAACCTGTTATTCCTTATAATGATTCTATTTCACAAGTTTATGATGAAACTAAACCAGGTAGTAGAATTGAAGGCGAAATTAAAAAAGCTGTAAAGAATTATTACAATCCTCCTAAAGATAAAGCTGTATTAACTAATGCTGAAGATTCTGACTTAAAAGATGTTATTAGAGAAGAGGTTAGAAGTGCTTTAGAACATTATGATAGTGAACTTAAGAAAACTGTAAGAGATCCAAGATATAGTTATAAACCTATGACTGATGAAGAAATTGCTGCTTCAAGAGAAAAGTTAGGAGCTCAATTTAATACTCCTACTATAACAAGTGTATTTGAACCTGTTTCAAAAGTTAAAAATGCTTCTTCAAACAATGTAAGCGTTGATGGACCTGCAATAAGAGATGAAATTGTTGTAGTTCCTGAAAGAGATGGGTCTCCAGCAGTAAAAGAAAATGCACAAGTTGAAGAATATCAATTTACTAGCGGTGAAGCGCAAGAAGATGTGCCTCAACTTATTGGCAAATATGATGGAAGATCATTTAATTCTCAAAAGAGATTAGAAATTAAGAGAAGAATTGCAGAATTGAAAAAAGCAAGAGAACTTGCTAGAAATGATGCAATTGCTGCGGAACTAAGATTACAAGAAGTAGATGAACAATCTAGAAAGGCAAAACAAAAATATGAAGAAACTGGAGCTAGATTAGAGCAAATATATGATGCATATGCTGAAGAGTTAGCTGCAAGCATTAATTCATTTGATAATAAAGCTAAATTTGCAAGAGATGCGATCGATATGGAGCAAAGATTTATTGATGCTCAAAATGCTCAAACTTCTGAATTAGAAGATGAGATTGCTGTAGTATCTGGTTACGCAAGACATTAAGAGATAATAAAAAACTACATTGATATGTAGTTTTTTTATTGTAAATTTATTACTTCTTTAACTTCAGGAATTTCTGTAATTATCATTTCCTCAATTCCATCTTTTAAGGTAACATCAATCATTGAACAGCCTGCACATGCACCTGTGAGTCTTACATAAACTATGTTATCTTCGTATTTAACAAATTCAATATCTCCACCATCTCCGATTAAAAATGGTCTCATTTTGTCTATTAAAGATATAATTTTTAATACTGTTTCATCACTATTCTTTTTTCTTGCCATATAATCACCAGGTAAATTATATCATTTTTGTTAGGAAATAGTAAATATTTATGATATAATATGTTTGGTGATTGGCATGAGTACATACAAAATTGGAGATGTAGTAAGCGGAAAAGTTACTGGAATTGAAAAGTATGGAATTTTTATTGTTTTTGATGATGGTGGAAGCGGCTTAATACATATATCTGAAATATCTAGATCCTTTGTTAAAAATGTTGGTGATTATGCTAATATTGATGAAGTAATTAAAGCGCGTGTAATAGGTATAGAGGATGACAATCATTACAAATTAAGTATAGTTGATTTGGACTATAGAGGTAAAAAGAATAATTTTAGTAAAATAGAAGAAACATCAAGTGGCTTCGATGGACTTAGGAATAAGTTGGATGAGTGGATAAAAGAAAAAAAAGTATAATGTCAAAAAAAATGAAAAAAAACTAATTTTAGGTTGACAAAACAACGATATATTGATATATTTAATACTGTCAACCGGTTTGGGAATTTATTTATTTCGGGCGATTAGCTCAGTTGGTTAGAGCACCTGCCTTACAAGCAGG
>DFEZ01000009.1:377806-415175 GCA_002369415.1 Caryophanales bacterium UBA3789
ACAAGCAGGGGGTCACAGGTTCGAGTCCTGTATCGCCCACCATTATGCCGAAATAGCTCAATTGGTAGAGCAACTGACTTGTAATCAGTAGGTTCCGGGTTCAAGTCCTGGTTTCGGCACCATTTTTTGTGGAGAGGTAGCGAAGAGGCTAAACGCGACAGACTGTAAATCTGTTCTCTATGAGTTCGATGGTTCGAATCCATCTCTCTCCACCACTTTGATATTGCCTTGTAGCCAAGTGGTAAGGCATCAGACTTTGACTCTGACATGCGCTAGTTCGAATCTAGCCAAGGCAGCCATTTTTAATTTTTTGATCTGTTAGCTCAGTTGGTAGAGCATTTGACTTTTAATCAAAGGGTCATGAGTTCGAATCTCATACAGGTCACCATTGTTGTGCCTGAGTGGCGGAATTGGTAGACGCACAGGACTTAAAATCCTGCGAGAATCAACCCTCGTGCCGGTTCAAGTCCGGCCTTAGGCACCATGCGGAGAAGTACCCAAGTCTGGTTGAAGGGACCGGTCTTGAAAACCGGGAGGTCGTGCAAGCGGCGCAGGGGTTCGAATCCCTTCTTCTCCGCCATTGATATCGCGGGATGGAGCAGTTTGGTAGCTCGTCGGGCTCATAACCCGAAGGTCGTTGGTTCAAATCCATCTCCCGCAACCAATTTGTTAAGGTTCCTTGGTGCAGCTGGTTAACACGTCTGCCTGTCACGCAGAAGATCGCGGGTTCGAGTCCCGTAGGAACCGCCATTATGGCTTCATAGCTCAGTTGGTAGAGCAAGGGACTGAAAATCCCTGTGTCGCTGGTTCGATTCCCGCTGGAGCCACCATATTTTATATCAATTTTAATTTAGTAGCTGAACAAGATGTCTTGCGCTCGTAGCTCAGTTGGATAGAGTGTTTGGCTACGAACCAAAAGGTCAGGGGTTCGAATCCCTTCGAGCGCACCATATATTGGGAAGTGGCTCAACTTGGTAGAGCACTAGGTTTGGGACCTAGGGGTTGCGGGTTCAAATCCCGTCTTCCCAACCATTTTGTAATAATAATCAGTCATGTGTTTGACTGGTTTTTTTTTAACACCTAGATTCCAAACAAGATCATTATCATACACAGTTATGTTTCATATTTTTTGTTATAAATTGATTCTATGTTATCTATATCTATTGAGAAGCTAGTGCCTCTGTCGTGTCTTTGACCAGTTTTGTTTCCCGATTTAAAGATTCCAAGTTGAAAAGATATGCTAATCAAGCCATCTTCTATTGCTTTTAAAAAGCAATTAAAATCTTTTATTTCATAATAACTTAATTTATTATATAGAAAATATTCTTCTCCATTTATTTTTTTATGATATGCTTCAATTATTGCAAGTTTTTTAAGTTTTACGTTTAATCTTTCCTCTAATAGTTCAAATGACCATGATACTTTTAGTTGACGTGTGAATAAGCCTCTTTCAATAATAAATCTTATTTTTTTGTTTTTATAATCAACCTTTATTATTCCAAAAGTGTTTTTATTTATTTTTGTATAATACTTTGCATTGAATGACATATTAAAGACTTTAAAATCTGGGTAGTCTTTATCCGGATATCCCAGGCTATTTATTATTCTATCCATAGGAAATAAATAATCTCCATCTGGAGTTATTGTTAATAAATGTAGTTTCTTTTTAGAAAAATATCTGAATGTTTTAATTTCTATGTTATTAAAATCAGGTAAAAAGAAGTGGTCTTCTTCCTTACCAAGCAATTTCTCAAATGTGAATCCAATGCCTGTTGGACCATTTCTCATACTTTTTATCCAACCAGTTCTTTTTATTTCAAAAAATCTAATTTTTAATTGATTATTCATATTTTCTCCTTTCTATAGTATTATTAGAAAAAAAATTAAAAAATACATAATTATTTGTTTTTTTTATTTAAATAATGTTATAATATTATTTAGAATAGGAGAGGTTGTATGAATATTAAAATTGTTCTAAACATGTTTTTATTACCAAATGAGAGAAGAAACATTGAATTCTTAACTGATGAATTACTTGTATCAAATAAATTGGGTGAAGTTACTGGTGGTTCAACTTTTCAAAAGAAGAATGGTGAAGTATATAAATGTGAAATTTATATTAGATTAAAAGATGAAGCTTCATTTGATCCTTTCCTTGAGTTAATTAAAGATGTTAGTTTTGCAAAGGGTTCTCGAGTTGAATCAAGTACTAGAAGGGTTGAAGTTGGTGACTTTGAAGGTTTAGCACTTTACTTGAACGCTGGCGATTTGTCAGAAGATGTTTATAAAAATAATAATTATGATGATGTTATTTCTAAATTATGTGAAACTTTAGGAGATGATGGAGTTTTCTTAGGAACTAATATTATTGATAAATACTTTATATTGTATTTTTATGGTAAAAGTTATGATACGATTAGACAAAAAATTGTTCCTGTTTTAAAAGAAAATCCATTATGTGAAGAATATAGAGTTAAACAAGTATGTTAAGAAGAAGAAATTCTTCTTTTTTTATTAGTTGTTAATTTATAAAAAAAATAATATAATAATTGTTGCATTGAAAGAGTGATATTATGTTATTGGATAAAATTAATAAAACTAATGATATAAAGAGATTAAATCAAAAAGAAAAGAAGCAATTGGCACAAGAAATTAGAGAATATATATTGAAAGTTGTATCTAATAATGGAGGTCATTTAGCATCAAATTTAGGAACTGTTGAATTAACTATAGCACTTGAAAGTGTTTTTGATCCTGGAAAAGCCAGAATAATATGGGATGTTGGTCATCAGTGTTATACACATAAAATATTAAATGGAAGAAAGAATGAATTGAAAACTTTGAGAAAATTTAATGGAATTTCTGGCTTTCCAAAGATAAGTGAATCTAAGACTGATGCTTTTAATACTGGACATAGTAGTACTTCTATAAGCGCTGCTATGGGTATGGCTAAGGCCAGAGACCTAAAAAAAAGAAATCAGAATATTGTTGCTGTTATTGGTGATGGTGCACTAACAGGTGGAATGGCTATGGAAGCGTTAAATCATGTTGGTAGTTCTGGTACTAATATGATTGTGGTTTTAAATGATAACGAAATGAGTATTTCAAAAAATGTTGGTGGAATTAATAAGCTTCTAACTAAATTGAGAGTAAAAAAGAATTATACTAAATCTAATAAATATGGCAAAAAGGTTATTTCACACATACCAATTGTAGGGAATGCAATTATTAGCCTTGTCAGTAAAATGAAAGATAGTATAAAACAATTAATAATTCCAGGAATGTATTTTGAAGAAATAGGCTTTAGATATTTAGGACCATTTGATGGACATGATATTGATGAATTGGAAGATATCTTTAGACAGGCAAAAGAATTAGAAGGTCCAACGCTTATTCATGTAATTACAAAAAAAGGTAAAGGATATAAAATTGCTGAAAATAATCCCGATAAATTTCATGGAGTAGGTAAATTTGATTTGGAAACAGGAAATCCTGTTGATAAAAAAGGTTTAGATTATTCAAAGACTTTTGGGAAAAAGCTTGTTGAATTAGCAAAGAAAAATAAGAATATTGTTGCTATTACTGCTGCAATGAAAGATGGAACAGGGCTTGCTGAATTTGCTAAGACATTTCCTGAGAGATTTTTTGATGTTGGCATAGCTGAACAACATGCACTTACTTTTGCAGCTGGTTTAGCGAGTAATGGTTTAATACCGTGTGTTAATATTTATTCTTCTTTTTATCAACGTTGTTATGATCAAGTAATCCATGATATTTGTACTCAAAATCTTCCGGTTGTAATGTTTGTGGATAGAGCGGGTATTGTTGGAAATGATGGTGAAACTCATCAAGGAATGTTTGATTTATCTTTCTTTAGATGTGTTCCAAATCTTACTATTATGGCACCTGCTAACTTTACTGAATTAGAATTAATGATGGATTTTGCTATAAAATTAGGTAAACCTGTAGCAATTAGGTTCCCTAGAGGAGGAGAATCATCTATTAATATTCCTGTTAAGCAAGTTAGAAATGGAAAATGTAATGTTTTATCTAGTGGTACTGATATTACAATTCTTGCAATTGGAAAAACTGTTTCTAAAGCAGTATCAGTTTCTGAAAGATTAAAAAATGATAATGTTAATTGTGAAGTAATAAACTGTAGATTTTTGAAACCATTTGATCAAAAGACGGTAGTTGAGAGTATTAAAAAAACAGGAAAAGTTGCTGTAATTGAAGATGGTACAATAATAGGTGGACTATGTTCTCAAGTTAAAGAGATTATTGCTGAAAACAATTTAAATATTGAATCTATATTTTTTGCATATCCAGATAGATTTATTGAACATGGTGATGTTAGTCAACTTGAAAGCAAATACAAAAATGATGAGGATTCTATTTATACTGAGATTCTTAATTTAATAAAATAAAAAAAGTTCATTACGAACTTTTTTGTTTTAATATGATTTACCCCAGATAACTAGTTCTTTTGCATCTTTTCCACAGTATATACATTTATCTGATATTTTTTCATTTTCTTGTATACAACGTGATCCAAAACCATTTGTTTCAAATTTAATATAATCTTCACATTCTGGATCTCCACACCACATTGCTTTAATGAAACCGACTTTTTCATTACTTATTTTTTTCATTTCTTCCATTGTTGTTGCTTCATAAATGTGCTCATCTAAGAAATTTTTTGCCTTGTCATACATGTCTTTTTGAATTGTTTCAAGTATTTTTGGTAATTCATTTCCAAGATTATCAAGTTTAACAACTATTTTTTCTCTATTATCTCTTCTTACAATTACACATTCGTTGTTTTCTATATCTTTTGGTCCAATTTCAATTCTTACTGGTATTCCAAGCATTTCTTGTTCAGCAAATTTGAACCCTGGACTTTTCTCTGAGTCATCGATTTTAGTTCTAATATTATTTTTCTTTAATAATTCAACTACTTCGTTGGCTTTTTCAATTACTCCCTCTTTATGTTGAGCAATTGGAATTACGATTGCTTGTGTAGGAGCAATTCTTGGTGGTAATACTAGTCCTGAATCATCACCATGAACCATGATAATAGCTCCAATTATTCTTGTCGATAGTCCCCAAGAAGTTTCATAAGCACTGTGTAGTTTGTTATTTTTATCTAAATATTTTATGTCGAATGAATCAGGAAATTCACTTCCGAAGAAATGTGAAGTTGCAGATTGTAATGCTTTTCCATCATGCATCATTGCTTCAATTGTATATGTTGCTTCAGCACCTGCAAATTTTTCTGATTCTGTCTTTTTTCCATAAACTAGTGGAATTGCTAAATCTTCAGTTACAAAATCAATGTATACTTTAAACATTTGAAGTGTTCTTTCTAGTGCTTCTTCTGAAGTTGCATGTAATGTGTGTCCCTCTTGCCATAAAAATTCTCTTGATCTTAAAAATGGTCTAGTTGTTTTTTCCCATCTAAATACTGAATTCCATTGATTCCATACTAGTGGTAGATCTCTATAAGATTTAACAACTTTTTGCCAGTGATCACAGAATAATGTTTCTGATGTTGGTCTTACACAAAATCTTTCTTCTAATTCTTCACCACCACCGTGAGTTACCCATGCAACTTCTGGTGCAAATCCTTCAATATGATTTTGTTCCTTTTTTAGGAGACTTTCTGGTATTAATACCGGTAGGTATACATTCTCCACACCTGTTTCTTTAAATCTTTTATCCAAGTCTTGTTGAATGTTTTCCCAGATGGCATACCCATTCGGCAAATAATTAAGACATCCTTTTACACTTGAATAATCACAAAGTTTTGCTTCTTTTACTACGTCTGTGTACCATTGAGCAAAATCTTCACTTCGTGATGTAATTGATTGTACAAATTTTTTGTCATTTGCCATACTCTTTCCCTCCATGTTTTTAATTTTATCATAATAAAAAGTGTAAATCAAACTGATTATATTATTTATTATTTTATATTGGAGTGATAAAATAATAGTAGGTGATAGTATGGATAATAAATTATATGAAGACTTTAATAAATATTTAAAAATACTAGATAGAATTGATGTTGCAACTGAGAATAATGAAATATTAAGCTTTTCTCCAGAAGAAAGGGAAGTTGTAAGAAGAGTACAAGTTGCAGCTGGAAATAATAGTGAATTAGGTGAATTATTAGGTAAGATTAAAGATAGTAGTAGTGCCGAGCGTGCTAAAATAGTTGATGAATTTTTCAATTCTAATAGCAATACTAAAAGTGAAGAAAATGAAATAGCTAAAGTCTATGGAGTCGATCCAAGAAATATTAATTTCAAGAGACTAAATAGTGGTAAAGAAATATTTTCATTCTTTGATTTTAAATTAAATAGATTGGTAGTTCTTGAGAATAATAAAAATGGTAAATCATTAGTTGAGTATCTTGAAGAAATTCAAAACGAAAATGAGCAATATCAATCTACAGATGATTTAGGTAATGCAAATAGTATTATGGATGATCAAAGAAAAAAGACATCTATGGAAATGCAAATGATTTCTTTAAATGAGATTGGTAAACATCAAGCAGAAGTTGATGAATTAAGTGACGAAGATAAGCAAAAATTACAATTCTTAATGGCTAATGCAGATCAATTGGGAGTTAGAATGATTAATATAGAAAACTTAATATACTCTGATTCTAATAACAATATTAAGGAAGTTGTTTTTGATAAGGATAGAAAAGTAGCTGTAGCTGATCCTGAATCAGAAGAATTTGAAAAAGAAACTACTGGTCCTGAAGTTATTGGTGGTGAAGAAACTCCCGTTAATGATGAATTAGGTGCAATGTTTGAAACTCCATCAACAGATGATTTGATAGCAAATATTTCTCCTGCCAAATTTGAAATGTTTGAGGATTTAGATGAATCTTCAAAGAATGCTGTTATAGCTGCTTATGAGGATAGAAGTATATTAGATGGTATACAAGATCCTAGAAAAAAACAAAATTTAGAAAATAAAATAGCTTTATATCAAAACTATCTAGAAAGAACTAATCAGAAACCTAAAGTGTTTACTAAAGTTGAAAATAGTCCAGTTACTCCACAAGTAGAGCCACTAGATGAAACTGGAATGGTAAACAATATCATATTTGTATTATTAATGTCACTTGTTTTTGTTGGTTTAATAATTGAAATAATATATTTTATGTAAAATAAAAGATATCAATCAAATGATATCTTTTTTATTTACTCGATAGTCTATATAAACTAATTGTTGGTCTACAGAAAAGTCTAATTCCGATTGAGTTGTCAGTTCCTAAACCACTTGAAATATATAAATCTGTATTTTTGATTTTATAGTAATCTTGATTATATTTTTTTGCACCGAAATGTCTTATTAATGGAAAATTAATAATTGGTACTCTTATAGTTCCGTTGTGTGAGTGTCCTGCAAGAATTAAATCTGTATTATAACTACTAATCATATCAGTTGCAGAATCTGGTTCATGTACAAGACTTATAGTATAAATGTTAGAATTATACACTTCTTGTTTAAAATAGCCATATGCTTTTTCAACATCTTGTTTATCTGTTATTAATGAATCTAATCCAACAAGTAGTATTGGTTCATCTGTGTTGTTATATAAAAGATCATAATCATTATTAATAATACTAAAGTTGCTTTGATTTAAAATTGTGTAATAATTATCTTTGTCTTCATCACCTGATATTGCATATTTACCTAACGTAGCATCAATTTTATTAAGTAATTTTGTTAGTTTTTCTTGTTCTTTTGTTGAAATAGAATATTTATCATCTATTAAGTCTCCTGTAAAAACTACTATATCTGGTTTTCTATCATTTATTTTATCTATTATATTTTTTAGATTATCATAATCGATTGTAGTTCCATAGTGTAAATCACTGAAGTGAACTATCTTTATTCCATTAAATGATTCTGGAATTTTTTTGCTTGTTATTCTATATTCTCTAACATGAACTTTTGTTGTAGAAATATATGATGTGTATGTTAAAAATAAAAATGCTAGCACAACAACAATTAAAGTAACTTTAACAACTATCTTTATTATTTTTTTTGTTTTTTCTATGTTTTGTTCTTTAAAAATTTCTTTTTGTTTACTTTCATTTATTTCTTCACGAGTCATATTACTATCACCAATTATATTTTATCATATCTTTTGTTTTTTTTAATTTATTTGTTAATTTGTTTTTACTTTTGACATTGTTATGTTATTATAATTATTGGTGATATATATGAAATATGATGTAATTATTGTAGGAGCAGGGCCAGCAGGTTTATTTAGTGCTTATGAACTTATTACTAATAATAAAAAGTTAAAAATTGCTTTAGTTGATAAAGGATCAAGTGTTGCTCATAGAGTTTGTCCTATGAATAAAAAAGGTGTTCCTTGTCAAAATTGTAATCCTTGTGCAATTCTTTCTGGTTATGGTGGAGCAGGTACTTTTAGTGATGGAAAACTTAATTTTATTCCTAAGTTGGGAAAAAGCGATTTAACAAAATATATGTTAGAGAGTGAAGCTAATAAGTTAATCGATGAAACAGAGCAAATATTTAACAAATTTAATATGGATGCTGAAGTTTATCCATCTAATATGGATGAGGCAATTGAAATTAGAAAAAGAGTTGCTATTGCTGGAGCTAGATTATTAATAATTAAACAAAAACATTTGGGTAGTGATCATTTACCAGGATATATTGATGGAATTTGTAAATATCTTGAAAAAAATGGTGTTGAATTATTTGAAAGAGCAAATGTTACTGATATTAAATCTGAAAAAGAAGATAAACATTTTGTTACATTTGAGACTGGTAAAAAGACTACAACAATTGAAGGTAAATATGTAATTGTTGCACCCGGAAGAACTGGAGCTAAATGGATTCAAGAACTTGCTGATAAATATGAAATTCCATATCTTTCTCAAAGTATCGAAATTGGTGTTAGAGTAGAAGTAAGAAAAGATATTATGGAAGAATTAACTAGTGTTATTTATGACCCTACAATTTTTATTAAAACTAAAACTTATGGTGATGAGATAAGAACTTTCTGTACTAATCCTGGAGGATTTGTAGCAAAAGAAAATTATTATGGATATATTTGTGTTAATGGACATGCTCTTAAGGATATTAAGAGTAATAATACTAATTTTGCATTTATATCTAAAGTTAATTTAACTGAGCCTGTTACTAATACAAGATTATATGGTGAGAGTATTGCAAAAATAGCTAATGTTTTAGGAGATGGAAAGCCTATAATTCAATCTTTAAAAGATTTAAGAAGTGGTAGACGTAGTGAGTGGCATAGAATTAAGAAGGGCTTTGTTGAACCAACATTAAAAGATTGTGTTGCTGGAGATTTAGCTTTAGTAATGCCTCATCGTATTATTACTAATATTTTAGAGGGATTAGAAACATTAGATAGAATTATTCCTGGTGTTAATAATGATGATACATTATTGTATGGTCCTGAAATTAAATTCTTTAGTAATGAAATTGAGACTGATGACAATTTTAAATTAAAAGATAATAATCTTTACTTTGTTGGTGATGGAGCAGGTAAAGCTGGTAATATTGTTACTGCTGCTGCTACTGGTTTAGTTGCTGCAAGGGATATATTAGAAAGGATTAAGAAATGAAAAAGAATTTATTAATAATTTTTGGCGTATTATTAGTTATAGTTCTTTTGGTAATTGCGGTTTTCTTGCCAGGAAAAGATAGTAAACCAAAAGAGGAAAAACTATTAGATATTAATTATGAAATAGAAGGGAATGAAGAAGAATTGAATAATTATGATACTACAAATCCTGTTGTTGCTTTAGATATTGAAGGCTATGGTTCAGTTGTTATTGAACTTTATCCAGATGTTGCACCAAATACAGTTAACAATTTTATTTCACTTGTTAAAAGTGGATTCTATGATAATAATACATTCCATAGATTAATGCCTGGATTTGTATTACAAGGTGGAGATCCAACTGGTACAGGTACTGGAGGACCTGGATATCATATTAAGGGTGAATTTACTAATAATGGATTTAAAAACGATTTAAAACATGAAAAAGGAATTATTTCTATGGCTAGAAGTAATGCTAATGATAGTGCTGGTAGTCAATTCTTTATTATGCTAGGTAAAGCAGATTGGTTAGATGATAATTATGCTGCTTTTGGTAGAGTAATTGCTGGAATGGATATTGTTGAAGCTATTGAAAAGAGAGAAACTGTTAGTGATCCTCAATCTGGTAAACTTGCTCATAATCTTGTTTTAAAAAAAGCAGTCATTGATTTAAAAGGTAAAGAATATCCTGAAGTAGAAAAAGTTGATTAAAAAGAATCTTTTTGATTCTTTTTTTATTGTTTACATATACTGATAAATTGACTAAATGGCTATTTTATGGTATAATCTAGCCACTTATGGGGGTTATGGTATGGGCTATTTTAAAGATATTTCTGATTCTCTATCAAGAAAGTATCCAGATAGAAAAGTATATGTTATAAGTGATCAACATTTTGATCATAGAAATATAATAAAATATACAAGAGATGTTTTATTTGGATCTGATGATATGGAGACTTCAGTTGATAGAATGAATGAATTTATTATTTCGAAACACAATGAAGTTGTTGGAGAAGATGATATAGTTTTAATATTGGGCGATTTTTCATTTAAAAAAGGTATCGAGAGGTTAACTGAATTAACATCAAAGCTTAATGGACATAAGTTTTTGATTATGGGTAATCATGATGCTTTAGAAAGACCAGACTTGTACTTAAAAGCTGGTTTTGAAGGAGTATTTCTTAATCCAATAAAATTTAATGGTGACTATTACTCTCATTATCCTTTAAATGCTGCTAAAGATAGTGACGATAGACCTGATACCGTTTTATATAAATATTTATGTGATGAATTTAAAAATGCTGATTCGGGTATCAACTTTTTTGGACATCAACATGAATTAGTTAATAATGGTAAAAGAGAGAAAAACGTTACTTGTGAACAGTTAGACTATAAACCTTTATTTGTTGGTAGAACAAAATCTTATTTAGAACCTTCAGACGATAATATTCCATATTTTAATGATGAGTTTTTTGAAATATTGCATGAAATTATGTCTAGATGTAATGAGTTTCAAGAAGACAGTATTATAAGTGATTATTTATATTCTATGCTTTTAGAAATATTAACACCTTATCAAGATCAAATAGTTGCTTTTGGATCATTTCTTATGAATAAGAAATATCAAACTCGCTTTAATCCATCTGATTTAGATGTAACTATGTTATGTGATCCAACAAAAAGTTTAAAAACTAATAGACTTTCTTTTAAAAGATTTGGAAGTGAGATTTATGAAAGGGTTGCTCAGATAGAAGGCGTTAGTTTCGATTTTTATAAGAAGATTGATTTTATTTGTATTCTTTCATTTATGTATGCTGCTAAGAATAATAGAGTTATGGGATTTTTAGATACAAATATATTGTTTGATGAATTCTATAAATCTGAAGATTTTATCAGAGTTTCTGGGGGCTCATTACTTGAAAGTTATGCTAAAAAGTTTGGGGTTGATACACCGAAAACAATAAGATATCCTAGATTTAATATTAATACGACTAATGCTTTAGCAGATGTTGTTAATTGTTTCTTGCTTTATATTTATTCTAATGATGGTAGAAAAAAGGTTCTTGCACTTAGAAAGATTAATTCAATTATAGATAGTATTAATATTGATTCTAAGGAAGACTTTGAACAATTACAAAATATGCTAATTAGATTTTTACTTAGAAATATATATTTTTATGAAAGTAGTAAGAGAAAAGATGATTCTATTTTAGTTTTAACAAATAGAGATATAGAAGTTCCTACTTTTGTTGCAAAAAATGATTCTTTGGGTGATGCATTAAGGGTTATTGTTAATGATAGAGAATACTCCGCTATTCTAGATTCAATACAAAATTCTGGCAATAGAAAGATTGAAATATCCAAGATATTAACTTACTATAAATAGATTAAATAAAGAAAACATTTAGTTTTCTTTTTATTTTGTGTTGAACTCCTACCTTTTTGGTAGTAAAATAATTTCTTGGAGGGATAACTATGAAAATATCTACAAAGGGAAGATATGCTTTAACTATTATGATAGATATTGCAAGAGAGTATTCTGATGATAAATTTGTTTCATTGACTGATATTTCAAAAAAGGAAAATATTTCACTAAAATATCTTGAAAAGATAATGATTAGTCTTAAAAAAGCAGACTTCTTTATTGTTGCTAAAGGTAAAGATGGTGGATACAAATTAAAGAAGAAACCAGATGAGTATTCTATTGGTGAAATAATAAGAGCAGCAGAAGAAGAGTTAAGTGTTGTTTCTTGTGTTAATGATAGTTGTCCAAAAGCCAATAAGTGCAATACTTATCCTTTATGGAAGGGTTTAAGTGATGAAATTAATAATTATTTAGATAATAAAAAACTTAGTGAATATTTATAGGAGGATTTATGAAACTACTAGAGATTAAAAATTTAAAAACAATTGCTGAAGATGATCATGATTTAAATATTTTAAAGGGATTAAATTTAGATATTAAAGAAGGAGAAGTTCATGTAATTATGGGACCTAATGGTTCTGGTAAGAGTACTCTTGCTAATACTATTTTTTCTTCACCTAGATATATTATTACTGGTGGTAGCATCAAATTTATGGGTGAGGATATTACTGGACTTTCAACTGATAAGATTGCTAAGAAAGGTATATTTATGTCTTTTCAAACACCTGAGGAAATTCCGGGAGTTAGTTTAGCTCAATTTTTAAAGACAACTAAACAAAGTGTTACTGGTGAAAAGGTTAATTTATATAAGTTTACTAAAGAAGTAGAAGAATATATGAGTAAACTTAATATGAATTATGATTATGTTAATAGAGATTTTAATGTTGGTTTTTCTGGAGGAGAAAAGAAAAAGAATGAGATTCTTCAAATGTTAATATTAAATCCTAAACTAGCAATTTTAGATGAGACAGATTCTGGATTGGATGTTGATGCTATTAAGACAGTTTCTAAGGGAATTAATTTATTCAAAAATGATAATAATGCTGTTTTAATAATTACTCATTCAACTAAAATACTTAAGAGTCTAAAAGTTGATAAAGTACATATACTTGTAGATGGTAAGATAATTAAAACTGGTGATGGTTCATTAGCTGAAATTATTGAAAATGACGGATATAGTGAATACATAAAGTAGGTGATATTATGGCAAAAACAGATATTAATAATTATGTAGATAATGAAACTAGAAATATATATAATTCTGTTGCTTTAAATGAATCTATTGAAAAGAAGTATGGTTTAACTAAAGAGATACTTGAAGAGATATCTAAAGATAAAAATGAGCCTAAATGGGTTCTTGATATTAGATTAAAAGCTTTGGATACATTCTTTAAGATGGAAGATCCTGATTGGGGACCTGATATTAGTTATTTAGATTTATCTAAATTAGCAACTTATGTTAAACCTGTAGAAGGGCAAGTAAGAAATTGGGAAGATGTTCCTGAAGATATTAGGGATATATTTGATAAATTAGGTATCCCTGAATCTGAAAAAAAGGCTCTTGCTGGTTCTGGTGCTCAATTTGATTCTGAAGTTGTATATCACAACCTAACTGAAGATTTAAAGAAACAAGGTATTATTTATACTAGTTTTGATGAGGGATTAAGAGATTATCCTGAACTTGTTAAAAAGTATTTTTCTAAAGCAGTTCCAATTAATGATCATAAATATATTGCTTTACATTATGCTTTGTTTTCTGGGGGTAGCTTTGTTTATATACCTAAGAATGCTAAATTAGATAGACCTCTTCAAAGTTATTTTAGATTAAACGCTCCTGGAGCTGGTCAATTTGAGCATACTTTGATTATTGTTGATGAAGGGGCAGATTTACAGTTTATTGAAGGATGTTCTGCACCTGGATATAATGAATTAAATTTACATGCTGGATGTGTGGAATTGTTTGTTGAAAAGAATGCTTCACTTAGATTCTCTACTATAGAAAACTGGTCTAAGAATATGCTAAATCTTAATACTAAGAAATGTTTTGTTGGAGAAAACGGTAAGATTGAATGGATAATGGGTTCTTTTGGATCTAAAGTTTCTATGTTATATCCACTTAGTGTTTTAAATGGTGAAGGAGCAAAAGTTGAGTTTACTAATATTTCTTTTGCTGGTAAAGGACAAAATCTTGATACTGGTTTAAAGATTATTCATAATGCTCCAAGAACTAGTTCTATTGTTAATGCTAAATCTATTTCTAAAGATGGTGGTATTTGTACTTTTAGAAGTAATGTTCATGTTAAAAAGAATGCTCCTAAATCTAAGTTATCATTATCTTGTGAATCATTAATGTTAGATAGTATTTCTCGTAGTGATACTATTCCTGTTGATACTATTGAGACTGATGATGTTACTTTTGCACATGAAGCTAAGATTGGTAAAATTAGTGATCAAGCAATATTCTATTTAATGAGTAGAGGTTTATCTGAAGAAGAAGCTAAGGCGCTAATAGTTAGAGGATTTGCTGAACCTATTGCTAAGGCATTTCCTGTTGAATATGCAGTTGAGATGAATAGATTAATTGATCTTGAACTTGAAGGAAGTATAGGGTAGGTGATTATGATGAAGTATAGATTAAATAAACTACCAGTAAAAACTACTAATAATTTTAAGATTAATGATTTAGAAATTGAATTAGATATTCCTAAAATAAATATCTTAAGTGAATATGTAATTACTGATAATAAAGATATAATTATAAATAAAAAAATAGTTAATAAGAAATTAACTACTAAAATTGATTTAGAATTTGATAAATATTTAGATGTTGAAATTACTATTCCAAAGAATAAGATAATTACTGATACTGTTTGTATTAATTATGGATTTTCTAAAGACGAAGTTTTAATAAGTAAGATTACTTTTAATTATGAAGAGAATTCTTCTTGTAATTTTGTCATTAGTTATAATTCTTCAGATGATAATAGTCATTTTAATCATTTATATGAAGTTGTTAAGATGGGTAATGGTTCTAATGGTAATATTACGATCCTTAATAATATGAATGATAATAGTTATAATTTTATGGGAATTGAATCTTTAAATAATGAGTTATCTAATCTTACTCATAATATTATTGATTTAACTGGTATGGTTAGAGTTTATAATGTATATAGTGATTTAAAATATAAGGCTATTAATAATTTAAATAATATTTATATTGGTAAGAATGATTCTATTATTGATATGAATTATTATTTAAAGAATAGTGGTGAAGAGTCTACTAATACTATGAGAGTTGAAGGGTCAATTACTGATAAGTGTGTTAAGAACTTTAGGGGAACAATTGATTTTATAAAGGGATGTAGTAATTCTATTGGTGATGAAAATGAAAATTGTGTTCTTTTATCTGATACTTGTAGAAGTAGAAGTTTACCTCAACTTTTATGTGGAGAAGAAAATGTAGTTGGTGCTCATGGGGTTTCTTCAGGAAAAGTTGATTTAGAAAAATTGTTTTATATAATGTCTAGAGGTTATTCTAGAAAGGAAGCAGAAAAATTAATATTACTTGCAAACTTTAATAGTATATTGAATTCTATTCCTGATTCTGATGTTAGAGATAGTATTTTAAATATTATTGAAAAGAGTATATAAAAAAAGACTATTTATTAGTCTTTTTCTTTTGTTATTATTACTGGTACATCTGGTTTTAGTGATACTTCTAAATGTTTTTGATGTACTTTTCCCATCATTCTGTATTTTACTCCACAAGTATCAAATAAATGTTTTGATACTAAGTTTCCTGGAGTTCCATCATATTTATCTGATAAGTAAACTACTTCTTTTATTCCTGCTTGAATTATGTCTTTTGCACATTCATTACAAGGAAATAAGTCTACATAGATTCTTGCTCCTCTTAGATCTTTTCTACTACCTAAATAGTTATTAATAGCGTTTGCTTCAGCATGACATACATACATGTATTTTGTCTCTGTTTCTTTTCCTTCTCTATTCCAAGGAAATAGGTTATCATCAAAGTTATTTGGGGCACCATTATATCCAATTGATAGTATTCTATTATCATCTGATACGATACACGCTCCTACTTGTGTATTTGGGTCTTTACTTCTTCCTGCTGATAATTTAGCAATTCCCATGAAGAATTCATCCCAGCTTAAATAATCTTTTCTTTTATGTCCTAAAAGGCTTTTGTTAATCTTCATAATTCCACTCCTTAAAAACATTCTATCATAAAAAAATAATTGATGATATAATAAATATGATAAAGAGGTTTATATGAAAGATTTATTAAAGAATTTAAAATTTGCTTGGAAATATACAAAGGGTGTAAGATTGAAATTTTTCTTATACATTTTTTTCTGCTTTATTCATATTTGTATAAGTGTTTTTGTTCCAATTATTAGTGCTAATATTATTGTTAGTTTAACTAATAATGCTTTAATGCAAGTACTTACTTTAAGTATAGTTTTATTGTTTACTGAATTAATAAGAAATGTAATAGTTTTCTTTAATAAGTATTTTTCTCAAAAGGTATATAGAGAGAGCTTTATTAATATACAAAGTGAATTAGGAAAAGAAATTCTTAAATTAGAGAATCAATGTATTGATAGGAATTCATCAGGTGTATTTATACAAAGATTAACTAATGATACTAGTAGTATTGCGGATATTTTTAATGTTTTAAATATTTATCTTACTAATATTCTTACTGATATTGGTATTTTTGGGGCAATATTTATTATTAATAAAAAGATATTCTTATTTGTAATAATAATGGTTATTGTTATTTATTTAATTGATAGAAGAAGGGTTATTCTATTAAATGAAAGAGATAAGGAATTTAGAAAGAAAAATGAGAATGTTTCTGGTTTTGTTGGAGAGATAGTTCGTGGAATTAGAGATATTAAAATGCTTAGTGCTGAAGATAATTTCATGGATGAATTACATGATAAAGTAGTTGATCTTAATCAATATAGATATATGATGATGTCAGCTGATAGAAATTATTCTTTACTTAGAAATACTTATCATGATTTGTTTGATATGGCGGTTATCTTCTTACTTGTTTATTTTATATTTACAAACGAACTTACTATTGCTAGTGCTTTAGTTATTCATAATTATATGGGTAGAGTTACTAATATTGTTGGATATGGTGGAATGTTAATGGAGAAGATAAAGAACTTTAATTTATCTTCTACTAGAATTTTTAATATTATTGATAGTGATGAATTTACTAAAGAGGTATTTGGTTCTACTCATTTAGATAAAGTTAAGGGTAATTTTGAATTTAAGAATGTTACTTTTGGATATACAGAAGATAGAGATGTTCTTAAGGATTTGAGTTTTAAAGTAAAATCTAGAGAAACAGTTGCTTTTGTAGGTAAAAGTGGAACTGGTAAGAGTACAATTTTTAGTTTATTGTGTAAGATGTATGTTGTTAATAAAGGCAAGATTACTATAGATGGCGTAGATATTAATGATTTAGACAGAGAATCTATTAGAAATAATATTACTATTATTAGTCAAAATCCTTATATCTTTAATATGAGTATTAGAGATAATTTAAGATTAGTTAAAAAAGATTTAACTGAAGAAGAAATGATTGAGGCATGTAAGGTTGCTTGTTTAGATGAATTTATTAATTGTCTTGATGATAAATATGATACTGTAGTTGGAGAAGGTGGAATCAGTTTATCTGGTGGACAAAGACAAAGATTAGCTATTGCTAGAGCATTAGTTCAAAAGACTGAGATTATTTTGTTTGATGAAGCAACATCTGCTTTAGATAATGAAACTCAAGAAAAAATTCAAAAAGCAATTAGTAATTTGCATGATGATTATACTATCTTAATAGTTGCTCATAGATTAAGTACTATTGTTAATAGTGATAGAATATTATTCTTAAATAATGGTCATATAGAAGCAGAAGGAACTCATAATGAATTAATGAAGAGTTGTAATGATTATAAAAAACTATATGAATCAGAAAAGAGGAGAGAGGATGAAGAGTAAATTAAAAAATATATTATTTGTAATAATATTATTACTTGTATTATTACTATTATTATCTATTTTCTATGGTGTATTTAAGATTATTAAGAATTCTAATAGGGAAAGGAATGATTCTGTGGATAGTAATTTTACATATACTTTAATTAAGCAAATTAATAAGGATTATAAAAATACTAATTATTTGATTAGTCCATATTCTGTTGAGGTTGCTTTATCAATGTTAAGGGAAGGAGCAAGTACTACTACTTTAGAAGAGCTAAATAAGATAGTTCCTGAAAGAGATATTGAAGATATTAGAATTAATAAAAGAATAAATGTTGCTAATGCTTTATTTATTAAAGATACTTATAAGAATTCAATTAGTCTTAATTATAAGAATAAAATGAAAAGAGAATATAATTCTGAAGTATTAATTGATAAGTATGAAACGCCTAAAGTAATTAATGATTGGGTTAATAAGGAAACTAACGGAATGATAGATAAAGTAGTTGATGATGTTAGTCCTGACTTTGTAATGGGTCTTGCTAATGCAGTTGCTTTAGATGTTGAGTGGAAGTATCAATTTGATTGTAGTAGAACTCATAAAGAGACTTTTACAGCTAATGGTAAGAAAATTGATGCTGTTATGATGAGAAATTCTCTTAAGAGTTATGCTTCTTATTTTGATACTGATTATGAAACTGGTGTAATACTACCATATCATTATTATGATAAGAAAACTGGTGAAATAGACTATAGTAAAGATAGTGAATTAGAGTTTATTGGTATACTTCCTAAAACTGATATTGATAGTTATATTGATAAGCTTGATAAGAATGTAATTAAAGAGATTTATGATAATAAAAAGACTTCTGGTGATGATTTGACTATTAATCTTAAACTTCCTAGATTTAGTTATTCTTTTGATTATTCTAAGTTTAAAGATGGTTTAAAGGAAATGGGTCTTAATAGTATGTTTTCTGCATCAGCTGACTTTAGTAATATTATTTCTTCTGAACAGGTTTCTGTTGGAGAAGCTGTTCATAAAACTTTTATTGAGTTAAATGAAAAGGGTACTAAGGCTGCTGCTGTTACTTATTTCAGTTTAGAGAAGAGTTCTATTGAACTTGAAAAGAGGGAAGTAGATATTACTTTTGATAGGCCATTTATTTATATGATTAAATATAAAGATGAAATTGTTTTCTTTGGAGTTGTTTATCAACCTGAAGAGTGGACTAATAAAACTGTTACTTGTACTGAATAGGAGGACTAATGGAAAGAGATTATAGATTAGATGTATTAAGATCAGTTTCTATGATAATGGTTATTTTAATACATGTTGCTAATTGTTATTGTAGGAGTTTTGGTGATATAAATAATCTTTCATATATTTTCTCTGTATTTATTAATATTTTATCTAGAATTAGTGTTCCTATATTCTTTATGATTAGTGGTACATTACTTGTTAGGAAGAATTTTAATAAGAATAAGTATTTGAAAAGGTTATTTAAAATATTAATACCTATTATTATTTGGGATATTATTTATTTAATTTGGGAATATTTTTATTTAGGAGTTACTTATAAAAATTTATTTCATTTATTAGTAGAACCTTATAGAAAACATTTATGGTTCTTATATACTTTAATTATTTTATATGCAGCACAACCTTTACTTAGTGCATTAATGGATTATTTTGATAGGAATAGAGTTGTTAGATATTTATCATTAATAGTATGGGTTGTTTTATGTAATTTATGTTTTATATATACTGATTTAACTGATTCATTATCATTATTTTGTTATGGTGGATATTTTATAATAGGTAGATATTTATATGAGAGATTTGGTAGTGGTGATAAGAAGATTAATAATATTTTGTTAATAGTTCCTTTTATTATAGTTTTAATAGTAGATGTTTATTTATCATATAAATTATCTTTTAGGGAGCATATGTTCTATAATGTTTATTATTCATATAGAGGTATATTTGTAATGACTTTATCTTTTATTGCATTTATATTTGTACTTCAAAATATGAAGAGTAAGAAGAGTAATGATTTTATTTCATTATTATGTACATATTCATTTGGTATTTATTTAATTCATGGAATATTCTTAGATATAACTATTAATACTGTTGGATGTGATATTATTTCAATTATTGGTATTCCATTACATAGTTTATTTATATTCTGTTCATCATTACTTACATTGATGTTAATTAATAAGATACCAAAAGTTGGTAAATATTTATCGACTTATTCTTGATATTAAAAAAAAGATATGTTATATTAACTACATAAGTGCGATGACGGGTGTGGAAAGCCTAACAGCAGTATAAAATAAAGCTGATTCTTCTAGAATAAGTAAGGTGGAACCGCGGAGATTACTTCGTCCTTACATATTCTAGAAGTTTTTTTATTAGGAGGGATAAAAATGGAAAAATTAACAATGGATAAAATAGTTAATTACTGCAAACAATATGGTTTTATTTTTCAAGGATCTGAAATATATGGAGGTTTATCTAATTCTTGGGATTATGGACCATTAGGAAGAGAATTAAAAGAGAATATTAAAAGAGCATGGTGGAAAGAGTTCATTCAAAATGAAAAGAATAGTTATGGACTAGATGCTGCTATTATTATGAATCCAGAAGTATGGGTTGCATCAGGACATGTCGCAAGTTTTGCTGATCCACTAATTGATTGTAAGGCTTGTAAGGCAAGACATAGAGCTGATAAATTAATTGAAGATTTCACTGAAGGTAAGGAAACTGGAGATGGATGGGATAATAAGAAGTTAGAGAAGTATATTTCTGATCATAAGATTCCTTGTCCTAAATGTGGTAAGAGTGATTTTACTGAAATTAGAAAGTTCAATTTATTATTTGAAACTCATATTGGAGTTACTGAGGATTCTCAATCTAAGGTTTATTTAAGAGGTGAGACTGCTCAAGGTATATTTGTTAACTTTAATAATGTTTTAAGAAGTCAAAGAGCAAAAGTTCCATTTGGAATTGGTCAAATTGGTAAGGCTTTTAGAAATGAAATAACTCCAGGAAACTTTATTTTTAGAACTAGAGAGTTTGAACAAATGGAATATGAATTTTTCTGTAAGCCAGATACTGATTTAGAGTGGCATAAATATTTTAAAGAGAAATGTTTAAAATTCTTAGAGTCTTTAGGATTAAAAGAAGAAAATTTAAGATATAGAGATCATTCTAAAGAAGAATTATCATTCTATAGTAAAGCAACTACAGATATTGAATTCTTATATCCTATGGGATGGGGAGAATTATGGGGAATTGCTGATAGAACTGATTATGATTTATCAGTACATGAAGAACATTCTAAGACTGAGTTAAAATACTTAGATCCTGAAACAAATGAGAAATATGTTCCATATGTAATTGAACCATCTGTTGGAGTAGATAGACTTTTACTTGCAGTACTTTGTAATGCTTATGAAGAAGAAGAGTTAGAAAATGATACTAGAGAGGTATTACATATTATTCCACAACTTGCTCCATACAAGGTATGTGTATTACCACTTGCTAAGAAATACCATGGTGAAAAAGCTAATGAAGTATATCAAGAATTATCTAAACATTTTATGACTAGTTATGATGAAACTGGTTCTATTGGTAAGAGATATAGAAGAAGTGATGCTGTTGGTACTCCATGGTGTATTACAATAGATGATGAAACTATTAATAATGGTACTGTTACTATTAGAGATAGAGATACTATGGAACAAGAAACAATTAAATTAGAAGATGTAGTTTCTTACATTGAAGATAGAATCAAATAATATTAATAGATAGGGAGGATTTGGTATGGAAAAGAAGGATTATCCAGTTAAATATGCATTACTTCCAGTAAAGAAGTTAATTACTCCAGAATTTGGAAATAATTTTTATAGTACAATTGGTTATGTAGTATCTAAGGCTTATGTTTTAGAAAAAAACAAAGTTAGAATGAATGATGGAAATTATAGAACTACTTATAAAGTGTGTTTTCCACATTTAGTTGTTGATGATAGAGTTAATTATTTAAGAAAAGATCCTTCTTCTGATTTAAGAAGAGATAATGAAATGCCTGTTGGTGATTTATTTGATTATTATGAAGAAGCTCAAGCTGTTAGAGAAGAGAGAAATTCTCATACAACAACTGCGATAAGAAAGAGATTAGAGGAACATGAATCAATAGTGTTGGAATTAACTGAAGATTTGGAAGTTGTTCCAGATGAATCTAAAATTGCTGATAGAGAACAAGCAATTAGTGAAGCTCTTTTAAGACAATATGGAATTTCATTAGAAGAATTTGATGAATTAGATATTGAGGATCAACATAGATTAATAGAATTACAAACTGGTAAAAAATTAAAAGGAGATTTAAGATTACATGTTGGTGGAAATCTTCATTTGGGATATTCTACTGTTTCTAGTGTATTACCTAAACCAAGACAATATACAAAAATTAATAGAGGTAAAAAAGGAACTAATTAGTTCCTTTTTTGTGTATATTTTATATTTTTTGAAAATTGTGTTATAATATAAAGCATTTAAGAGAGGTGGTTGAATGAAATTATTTTTAAATAGGTTAATTTGTATTTTACTTATTATGATTGGTATTGTATTATTTGCTAATTATAATTCAGATAATAATAATAGTGAATTATATTATGACAATTTTAAACATACTAGTAATGTTATTTTAAGTGATATAGATGGATATAATTTTGATTATTCAGCTACTTTGGATAAAGTTGGAGATTATTATGAAATAGCTTTTGATGTTATTAATCCTACTTCTTATGATATGGAAATAAGTGAACTTGATCTTCATAAAGATGATAAATATATTTCATATAGATTAGCTTATGAAGATGGTAGTTTAGTAAATGAAGGAGATATTATAAAAAGGGGAGAATCTAAAACTTTAAAATATAGAGTACTTTATGAAAATCAAGTTTTAGAAGATAATTATTATTTTGATTCAAGTTTTAATATTAATTATAATCAACATTTTTAAAGATTAATTTATTAATCTTTTTTTTATGTTATAATTTTAATGGTGATAATATGATAATAGGTATACCTTTAGTAAAAGGATTTATGGATGATGGAAGATGTATATATTATTTAAAAGAAGATATTAGAAGAATGTTTCAGAGAACGGGTTTTTCTATAAAAGTGTTTATTCCTGGTAATTATAAAAAAGAAGATCTTAATATGATTAATGGTTTATATTTACCAGATGGTGAATATGATAAAAGTATTTTAGTGGATGCTAGAGAATTAAATGTACCTATTTATGGAGAAGATAATTTTTTAGATAATTGTAAGAATAGAAAAATTGAATTTAAAAAGAAAAATAAAGTGGTAGGAGTAGTTTCAAGATATTTAGTTATTGATGAGGCATCTATTGTTTATTTATCTGATAGATTAAGAAAAACATTATTATTAGCAGGAGCTAATATAGATTTAATTATTCCAATACAAGATGTTGATTATCCAACTACTAGAGGAAATGAATTTCTAGAATTAACAAATGAAGATAAGAAGTTAATTGATAATAAATTTATGGAAATAGATGGTTTATTATTACCGGGTGGTTTTAAGTTTACTCCATATGATAGATATTTATTAGAAGAAGCTATTAATAAAGATATTCCTACTTTAGGTATATGTTTAGGAATGCAGACTATGAGTTGTTATAAAGATGTGATTGATTTAAGAGATATAGATTCTTATATTAATCATAAACAAGAAAATGATGATGATTTAACTCATAGTGTTGTTATTAATAAGAATAGTCTTTTATATAAGATAATTGGTAGTGAAAAAATAATGGTTAATAGTTTTCATAAGAAAATGATTACTCCAAATACACATCTTAATAGTGTAGCTTTTAGTTATGATAATATTATTGAAGGCATAGAGATGCCTGATAAGAAATTTGTTTTAGGATTACAATGGCATCCTGAAATTAGTTATGAATTTGACAATAATAGTAAGAAGATTATAGATTATTATATTAATTTATTATAGATTTTATGATAAAATTAAGGTGGTGATAATATGAGTATGTTAGATACATTACAAAGAAGTTATCCTGGAGGAGTTAAATCATATAAAGAAATATATGACTCTAATGGTACTTTAGCAGGATATTATTGTAGAAGTAATAATGCTGATGAAATATATATTCCAGCAACTACTGGAAATGTAGGAATGGTTTCATATATTCCAGGAGCTGGTGGTAGTGGAAATGATGCTCAAATGTTAAGAGAGTTAATCAATAGTGGTAGTCCACCTGATTATGTTATTACAATTGCTGCATCATGTTCAGATCATAATAATTGTATGGAAAATGGTTTAATGATGGCACAAGCGGCTGATTTAAATGTTACTGATAATGTTACAGTATGCTTTAGTGCAAGTGGTTTCTTAGGAGTAGATAGAACTAATTCTTTTGCAGTTAATCATCCTGAAATAGCATCTACTGTTATTTCTTGTGAACCATATAATACTAGTTATTTAAAAATGGATAGAATAAAAGGATTAGTAGAAGGTAATGTACCAGTAGTATTCGTTGCTCCTGATTCTGGATTCCATATTAATATGTTAAATAAAATTGAAGAGTTAAAGAAATACGGAATCAATGCTTATTTAATGGAAACAGATTATAGAAGTAATGCTCATATAATGACAAATAGAGATATTCTTACTAACGGAATACTTGAATATATATTAGGTGAAAGAGATGACTTTGATGCAACAAGAGCTGGAGGATATGATTTCTTAACATATGATCCTGATACAGGAAAAGTTGTATATGCAAATTATGAAGATCTTGCTAATACAAAAGTTGGGGCTGTTAGAATTCCTAATATAGATAAAATAAAAAGTGTAGATAGTTTTAATATCACTGAAGAGATTAGTCCGGTTTCAACTAAATATGCTAATCTTGGAAATATGAAAGATTTAAAATTAGCTTCTAAATCAGGTACAGTACTTGCATCTAATTATACTTATGCAAATACAAGTATTGATAATATTAGAAGTTATATTAAAAATACTGCTTCTAATTTTAATAATTTTACTTTTAGATCTGGATCTGGAATACCTGGATGTATTGCAGGATACTTAAATAAATATTTTGATTATATAAATAGTTTATTGAGTTCTTTATCAGCAGAGACTGAATCAGTAATGAGTTATGCGCAAGCAGTTGTTGATTATGATGAAGAACTTAAACAAGGTTTAAATACTGGACAAATTGTAAGAACTGGAGATATTGATTATATTAAACCTGGATTACCTGATAAAAACAAAAAAGATAAGAATAAACAAGGTGGATATCCAGGAGGAGGCGGAGTTGCTGGAGGAGGAAGTCCTTCAAGTACTCAACCTGAATATGTATACGATTTTGATGGTTATACCGGAAAGATTATTATGGATGGTGACAAGATTAAAGAAATTAAGTTCGAGTATACATATAAGAATAAAGCAGAAGCTACTGCTAATTTAGATTCTATAAAAGAAAAATATAGTAGAGCAAAATACATTGAAACTATTAAAGTTGTTGGTAATTGCATCGATGTAGTATTTAAAGAGGAAACTTACAAAGATTTAACTTATAAACAAGCAGCTGAAAAGTTCTTTAAAGGAGGTAAGTTACGTGGCTAAAGTATATTTAGATGAAATAGATACATTTCTTGCTTCAAATACTTTTGATGTATTAACTAATGATTCAAATAATTCAAAGAATATTAATTCATCAATTGATACATTTGTTAATGGTAGTAAAGATCAATTAGTTGGAGTTAATTGGGATGGTTATCGTTCTAAAATGGGACAATATAATGAAGCATTCAATTCTGGTATGCAAATTGCTTCTAAGATGGGTGATGCTATTAAAGAAGCATTACAATTACTTAAAGATTATTTAGGAGATGACTTAATGCTTGATTCTTCTAAATTAGAGTATTATCAAAAACAAAAATCTATTTGTGAAAATAGTATTGAGACATTAAAAGGTATGATTAATCAAACAACTACAGTAGAGAGTAAGGATGCTAATGGAAATCCTGTTTATACAACTCAGTTATTATATGATACTGGTGAGATTAATAGTAAGATTAGTCTTGCTCAAGAAACTCTTACTGAACTTAATCGTTTAATTACTAAGATTGAAGGATTAGATGAAGTATATAATAAAGCTGAAGCTATATTACAAGATGCTTTTTCTGGAATTGATTCTTTTGGAGCAAGTGTTACTTCAATAACACCTGATGGAAGATTTGAATATAAACATGTATATTAATAGGAGAGAATATGTTAGATAGTGAAATTGATTTAAATAGTCAAAGACTTAATCATATGAATAATATACAAGAGGAATTAGGTAAATTAGATAGAAGTTTAAATGAATGTATTGATTTGGTTTATTCTTCTATTGGGAATAATCAAATTAAAGAAAAACTTGCTAAAATGAAAGATGATAATATTAATAGTTCTATTAAAGTTAATAATGAACTTGATCAAAATATTTCTGAAACCAGAAATAAACTTAATAGATTATTAAAAGAAAAAGAAGATAGAGAAAAAGATAAGGAAGATGAATAATCTTCCTTTTATAAATAAAATAATATAAAAATAGTAATAAATTGTTGACAAATCGAGAAAATATGGTAAAATGTTTCTAGTCGATTGATTAAAAGGAAAGAGATTTATATCCACCTGATTGCGAATAGTGATAGGTAAAAAGCCAAGAAATAATTAATGTTATTAGGTTTTTTAGCGGATATAAATTTTATATCTGCTTTTCTTTTGTTGGAGGTGTTTGATATCGCAAAGAATAATGATAACATGTTGATTAATGATCAGATTAAGTGTCCACAAGTTCTAGTAATAGGACCTAATGGAGAACAAGTTGGAGTAAAACCAATTGGAGATGCTCTTACTTTAGCATCTTATGCTGCTTTAGACTTAGTATTAATAAGTCCTAATGCTAATCCGCCAGTTTGTAAGGTAATGGATTATAACAAATTCCGTTATGAAAAACAAAAAAAGGCTAAGGAAGCAATGAAGAAGCAAAGAGCTAGTATGTCTGAGTTAAAAGAGTATCGTTTATCACCTGTTATTGATGTTGGAGATTTTGAAACTAAACTTAGAAATGCAACTAAATATCTTGAAAAGGGAGATAGAATTAAACTTACAGTACGTTTTAAAGGACGTCAAATGGCTCATACTGAGTTAGGTAAGGAAGTTCTTGATAGATTCGCCGAAAGAGTAAATGAATTAGCAGATGTTGAACAAAAGCCTAAGTTAGAGGGTAGACAAATGACTATGTTATTGGTACCTAAAAAAGATAAATAAATAGAGGAGGATTAAATATGCCAAAAATTAAGACACATAAAGGAACAGCTAAAGTTTGTACAAAAAGAAAAAATGATATTAAAATTGGAAAACCAGGAAGTAGACACAATACTGGTAGTAAATCAGCTTCATTCAATAGAGGTTGTAGAAAGGGATCTAACCTTAGTAAGGCAGATCAAAATAGATTAAAGAACATTATCTAATCTATTAAACATAAAGAGGAGGAAGTAGAATGGCAAGAGTAAAAAATGGAGCAGTTACAAAAGCTCGTCATAAAAAAGTTTTAAAAGAAGCTAAAGGTTACTTTGGAAGTAAACATAGATTATATAAAACAGCTAAAGAACAATTAATGCATTCTGGACAATATGCTTTCAGAGATAGAAAACAAAAGAAGAGAGATTTCAGAAAACTATGGATTACAAGAATCAATGCTGCTTGTAGACAAAATGAAATTTCATATTCAAGATTTATTGAAGGATTAACAAAAGCTGGAGTAGAAATCAATCGTAAAATGTTATCAGAAATAGCAATTAATGATCCAAAAATGTTTAGTGAATTAGTTAAGGTTGCTAAAGATGGAAAAGCTGGTAAGGTTACAAAGGCTACTGAAGTTGCTGGTAAAGAAGTAACAATTGGAGCTAAGAAAGCTACTAAAGCTACAACTAAGAAAGAAGAAACTAAAAAAGAAGAAGTAAAAGAAGAAAAAAAAGCTACTAAAAAAGAAGATGTTGATTATTCAAAAATGACTGTAGCTGAATTAAAAGAAGTTGCTGCTAAAAAGAAAATTAGCGTTACTGGATTAAAGAAAGCTGAAATTATTGAAGCTTTAACAAAATAAACATATTAGTGGATTTATTTATCTAGTGCCTATATGGTGATAAGTTTTAGAAACTAATAGAAGATTAAAAACGAAAAGGAGATTTAAAAAAATGACTGTTGTATCAATGAATTATTTATTAGAAGCTGGTGTTCAATTCGGACATCAAAAGAGAAGATGGAATCCAAAGATGAAGGAATATATCTTCACTACAAGAGATGATATTTATATTATCGATTTACAAAAAACTGTTAAGAAATTAGAAGAAGCATATGATGCTTTAAAAGAAATTGCTAGTAAAGAAGGAAAGGTTCTATTTGTAGGAACTAAGAAACAAGCTCAAGAAGCTGCTGAAGAATGTGCTACAAGAACTAACATGTATTTCGTAAATGAAAGATGGTTAGGTGGAACATTAACAAACTTCAAGACTATCCGTTCAAGAATTAGAAGAATGGAAGATATTGAAAAAATGGAAACTGATGGTACTTTCGAAGCATTACCAAAGAAAGAAGTTATTAAGATTAGAAAAGAATATGAAAAACTTAATAAGAACTTAAGAGGAATTCGTGAAATGAAGAGAATGCCTCAAGCTATGGTAATTGTTGATCCTAAGAAAGAAGAAATTGCTATTAAAGAAGCTCATATTTTAGGAATTCCAGTATTTGGTATCGTAGATACTAACTGTGATCCAGATTTAGTTGATTATGTAATTCCAGGAAATGATGATGCAGTAAGATCTGTTAAATTATTAATTGGAGCTTTAACTAATGCAATTGCTGAAGTTAATGGAAACGAAGTTGTTGATTATATTAGTGAAGAAGATAAGACAGCTAAACCTGAAAAGAAAGCTCCTAAAAAGGAAGCAACTACTTCAGAAGTAAATGATGAAACAATCGTTGAAGAAGAAACTAAGAAAGAAGAAAAAGTAGAAGAAAAACCAGCTAAGAAAGAAACTAAAAAAGAAGAAGTAAAAGAAGAAAAGAAACCTGCTAAGAAAGAAGAAGACTTAAACGAATTAACATTAGCTGATTTAAAAGCAAGAGCTAAAGATGCTGGATTAAAAGGTTATTCTACTATGAAAAAAGCTGAATTAGTTGAAGCTTTAACTAAGTAATAAGTTGTTTATAAAAGAAGTAGTTATCTACTTCTTTTTTACTTAAAAATATATTATAATGTAATAGGTAATTAAAAGGAGGATTAAATATGTTTACTGCAAGTGATGTAAAAGAATTAAGAGAAAAAACTGGTGCTGGAATGATGGATTGTAAGAAAGCACTAGAAGCATGTGAAGGAAACCAAGATAAAGCTGTTGACTGGTTAAGAGAAAAGGGTATTGCTAAAGCTGCTAAGAAAGAATCAAGAATTGCTGCTGAAGGAATTACTGAAGCAGATGAAAATGGAAATGAAGCTATTATTTTCGAAGTTAACTGTGAAACAGATTTCGTTACTAAGAATGAAAAATTCCATGATTTAGTAAAAGAATTAAAAGAAGCTTTAATGAATGAAAAATGTACTAATACTGAAGAAGCATTAGAAGTTAAATTAAAAGACGGTAAAACTGTTCAAGAAAGAATCGTTGAAGAAACTGCTACTATTGGAGAAAAGATTAGTTTTAGACGTTTTGCAAGAGTTACTAAGAATGATGATGAAGTTTTCGGAGTTTATTCACATATGGGTGGAAAGATTACTACTATCGTAGTAGTTAAAGGAGCAAGTGTTGAAGTTGCTAGAGATGTTGCAATGCAAGCTGCTGCTATGAACCCAATTGCTGTTAATCGTGATGCTGTTCCAGCTGACGTTGTTGAACATGAAAAAGAAATGATTAAAGCAGAAATGAAGAATGATCCAAAGAATGAAAAGAAACCTGAAGATATCTTAGATAAGATGGCTACTGGTAAATTAGGCAAGTTCTTCAAAGAAAATTGTTTAGTAGAACAAGATTATATTAAAGATTCTTCAATGACTGTTGAAAAATATGTTAAAGAAAACGGTGGAGAAGTTATCTCTATGGTTAGATATGCAGTTGGTGAAGGAATTGAAAAGAAACAAGAAAACTTCGCTGATGAAGTTGCTGCACAAATCAGTGCTGCTAAAGGTGAATAAGAAAGAGTCAACAAGACTCTTTTTTTGTGTAAAGTACAAATTATTTACACTTCAGATATACAAAAATTGACAATTGTCATATATAATAATATTAGAGGTTTTATTATGGAGAAAAATGAAATTATTCGAGAGAATGATGAACATGTTATCTTTATAGATAGATTAACTGATCATCATATAGAGGTAGATAATTTACCAAAAGAAAAGAAAAAAGATAAGAAAAAGAAGAAACCTAAAAAGAATAAGAATAATAAATAGTATTTTTACTTGTAAATTTTCAAAAAATTGCTATAATAAGCAAGTAAATAGAGGGGATGATTTTAATGGCTAAGAAAACTTCTACTAATGCTATTAAAAAAATAGATAAACAATTAGAAGATATTAAGAAAACTAATAAGAAAAAGAGTTCTAATACAAAGAGTTCTACAACTAGAAGTACTTCTACTAAAAAGAAGACAACTACTCCTAAGAAAAGAACTACTACTTCTACTAAGAAGAAGACAACTACTCCTAAAAAGATAGTTAAAGAAGAAGTAATAGTTACACCAAAGAAGCCAGAACCTAAAACAACTCCTGTTAAGAAAACTCCTAATAAAAATGTCAGAGATAATGTCGTTGTTGTTGACAAGAAACCTGTAGTAAAAAAAGATATTAATAAAGATTTAGATAAAGCTCGTGAAATATTAAAAGAAAAAGAAGAGAAAATTTTAGAGCAAAAGAGATTACAAGAAGAATATAGACAAGAAGAAATTGATAAAAAAGTAGAAGAAGCTTTTGAAAAAGTTGAAAAGAAAAGATCAGATAAATTTAAAATAGTTGATGCTGAAGAAAAAACTGAAGAATATAAGATTCTTGATCAAGCAACAGTTGAAATTGAAGAAGATCTTAATAAACCTGATGAAGATGTTGTTAAAGAAAAAGAAATAATTGATCAAAAATTAGAATATGAAAGAAAGAAACAAGAAAGACTTCAAGAAATTGAAAGAGAAGAAGCAAGAAAAAGGGAAGAAGCAAGAAGAGAAGAATTAAGAAAAAAAGAAGCAAAAAGAAAAGAAAAAGAAGAGAAAAAACTTCAAAAGAAACTTGCTAAGACTAGAGTAGAAGATAAAGAATTATTTAATAAAATAAATGATATTGTATCTGATACTGAAGAAAAAGAAGAAGGACCAGTTCAAATAGGTGAATTAGTTGTTACTGAGACTGCTACTGAACCGGTTAAAGAAAAGAAAAAACTTTTCAAATTTAAAAAGAAGAAAAAAGTAAAAATAATTGACTACAATGAATTAGATGAAGAAGATGATGACTTAAGTCTAAAGATAATAAATGCGATTTTAGTTATTCTAACTATTATATTTATTATATTGTTAGTTGGGGTAATTGGATTTGTGATTTTTGTAAGTACTTTTTAGTACTTTTTTCTTTATTTTAAATTAAAGATATAATATAATTAAGTAGAGGAGAGATGATACTGATGGATTCCGATATGATTATTTTAGACGTTACTGAAAAAATGGATAAAACAATAGAAAATCTAGCGAAAAGATTTACTACTGTTAGAGCTGGACGTGCTAATCCTTCTAGTTTAGATGGAGTAATGGTTGAGTATTACGGAGTTATGACACCATTAAAACAATTAGCTAATATTACTGTTCCAGAAGCAAGACAATTATTAATTAAACCATTTGATAAGGGTTGCTTAGGAGCAATTGAAAAAGCTATTTTAGCATCTAATTTAGGATATAATCCTGGTAATGATGGAGAAACAATTCGTATAGTAATTCCTGAACTTACTGAGGAGAGAAGACGTGAACTTGCTAAACAAGTTAAAGCTATAGCAGAAGAAGCTAAAGTATCTATTAGAAATATTCGTCGTGAAGGTATGGAAGATGTTGAAAAATTAGAATTACCTGAAGATGAAGAAAAAGGTATGGAAAAAGATATCCAAGATTTAGTTAACGATTATAATAAAAAAATAGAAAATCAATTAAAGGAGAAAGAACAAGAATTACTTACAGTTTAGTAATTCTTTTTTAGGAGGTTTTTATGTTATTTGATGGAAAAGAAGTAAGAGAAAGTTTATTAAAAGATTTAAGTAAGAAATTTAAAAAGATTAAATGTGGATTAACAGTAATTCAAGTTGGTGATGATTTTGCTAGTAACAAGTATATTAATCAAAAGAGAAAACTTGCAGAAGAATTAGGAGTTAATTTTGAGCTAATTAAATTAGAAAAGACTACTACATCAAAACTATGCAAATTAATAGATGAGCTTAATGCTAAGGATGAATGTAATGGTATTATTTTACAATTACCTATACCTAAAGATTTAGATTATGAAGTTATTAGAAATAGAATTGATCCTATTAAAGATATTGATGGAGTAAATGATGTAAACATTGTTAAATTAATGCATGGTGATAGTACTGCATTAGTTCCTTGTACTGCTTTAGGTATTATGAAAATATTAGATTATTATAAGATTCCACTTGAGGGAATGGATGTTACTATTATTGGTAGAAGTATTCATATTGGTAAAGCTCTTTATAGTTTATTACTTAATAGAAACTGTACTGTTACTATTTGCCATTCAAAAACTAAAGATTTAAAGAAACATACTAAGAATGCAGATATGGTTATTACTAGTGTTGGTAAAGCAGACTTTATTACTAAAGATATGGTTAATAAAGATGTAATATTAATAGATGTTGGATTTAATTTTAAAGATGGACATATCTGTGGAGATGTTTCTAGTGAAGTTAAAAAATATAAATATTTAACTCCTGTTCCTGGAGGAGTTGGTCAAATGACTGTTTATTCTATTTATGAGAATTTACTTAATGCAGTAAAGATGAGTAAAGATGCTAAAAAGAATAAGTAATAATAAAAAATTATTATCTTTCTTATTATCAATAATATTAGGTTCTATTATTGTAGTTCCTAATATTATTATGGGACATGGAATATATAGTTTAGTAGCAGATTTCAATCTACAACAAATACCATTTAATATGTTAGTAAATTATTCTATTAAACATGGTAGTATTTTATGGACATGGTTAAATGAAATGGGAAGTAACTTTATTGGTACTTTTAGTTTTTATAATTTATTTAGTCCATTTAATATTATTGGATATTTATTTCCTGAAAAATGGTTTCCTTATTTAGTAGGTCCTATATTTATTCTTAAATATGGAGTTGCAGGAATATGTTCATATTTATTCTTAGAAAGATATGTTAAAAATAAGAATTATGCTGTTCTTGGATCATTACTTTATACTTTTAGTGGATTTCAATTAACAAATATCTTATTTTATCATTTTCATGATGTAGTAGCATTCTTCCCATTACTTTTATGTTCATTAGATAGATTAATCTATGATAATAAAAAGGGTAGATTTGCTTTAGTAGTATTTTTATGCGCTATTACGAATTGGTTCTTCTTTATAGGAGAAGGTATATTTGTATTTATTTATTTCATAATAAAAGTTATTTGTAAGGATTATAAAATTAATAAGAAATTATTTATTACTTTAGTATTTGAAGTATTAGTTGGAATACTTATGTCATTATTTGTATTATTACCAGTATTCTTATTTACTTTATCTAATCCAAGAATTACTAGTAATTGGACCTTCATCGATATGATTAAATATCCATTTACTAATTATTTTGAAATAGTTAAGGGTATGCTTTTACCACCTGAAGTAATGGCTAATAGAAGTTTACTTACTGATACTAATTACAGTAGTGTAGAAGCTTATTTATCAGTAGTAGGATTAGTACTTGTAATACCTTATTTAATTAAGAAAAAGAAGAGCCCTTATACAATACTCTTTATTATTAGTTTAATATTTATGTTTATTCCAATATTAAATAATAGTTTTGTTTTATTTAATACTGGTTATTATGCTAGATGGTTCTTTATGCCTATACTTATTATGTCTTTAATGTCTATTAAGACTCTTGAAGATAAGTTAGATATAATTAGTGGAATTAAAGTTACTATTATTTCATTACTTGTACTTATACTATTCAGTATTATTTATAATAAAGTTCATAGTTTTATTATATTAGATAAGTATTATTTAATAGTAATAGTACTTGAGATGATATTTGGTATTATTGGAGTACTTTTAAGTAATAAGTTTAAGAATAAAAATATTTTAATCTTAATATTATTTATATTTGTATATGTATCTATTCATGGTAATTATATGGTTTATAAGTATAAATATAATAATTTTAATATAGAACCTGATTATAAAGATTTTATTACTAGAAAGAGTGAATTTAATAAATATAAGAATTATAGATTTAATACTAGTAAGAATTGTAGAACTAATATTGGTTATATTAATAAGATCAATAATATAAGAGCATTTAATTCTAATATTAGTGGTAATGCATTTAGTTTTTATAATAGTGTTGGTATTCAAAGAAGTGTTTATACTGAGATAGATATTAATAATAAAGAATTAAATAATATATTAGGAGTTAGATATATTATTGGTTGTGATGATGACATTAATAATTATAAATATATTGAAGATATAGGTAATTATAAAATATATGAAAATACTAATTATAAAGAATTTGGATATAGTGTTAATGATTATATGAAGTTAGATACTTTTAATAGTTTAAGTTTTGAAGATAGAATTAAAGCTTTAAATGAAAAGATTATTCTTGATAATAATCAAATTAAATTATTTAAAGATATATATCCTAATAATACTAAGTATTTGAGTAATAAATTTATATTTATTAATGATGGATTTAAATCAAATATAGAATCTGATAATGATACTATTGCGATATATCAAATTCCTTATGATGAGGGATTTAAGGCAACTAATAATAATAAAAAGATAGATATTTATAAAGTAAATAATGGATTTATTGGTATTAAGATAAATAAGGGTAAGAATAATATTCTTGTTACTTATGAACCTAAGGGATTTAGAGTTGGTATAATATTATCAATAATTTCATGTTTTATATATTTAATATATTTATTTAAAATAGTAGTGTACAAACACTAAAAATATGTGCTATAATATGCATATCGACATTGATTAAGAAGTAGTAATTAATGATTTACTTTTAGAGAGATTATGGTTGGTGAAAATAATCAGTAATAGTTAATGAATTCGTCTTAGGAGTTCTTATTAATAGTAAGCGTATATCTTGCGTTAAAAGATTTAAGTGTATAGTAATCAATAACTATAAATTAAGGTGGTACCGCGATAATTCGTCCTTAAATTTATAGTTATTTTTTTTTGAGGGGGAATTAAAATGTTAAAGAGATTTATTTTTGATTTAGATGGTACATTATTAGATTCTGATTTTAGTGAGAGTGAGAAATACTTAAAAGAAGTTTTAGGAAAAGACTATGAAAGATTTCATGGTTCGTTACAAACTTATTTAGATAAGTATGAAAGAACTGAAAGAAGATATGAAGTAGATAAGTTATGTCATTATTTAACTAGAGAGATGGGTATTAGGATTACTCCAGAAATATTAAATAATTGGTTAGATGCTAATACAAATGGAAATAATACTCCTAAATATGGAGTTGTTGAGGCTCTTGATGAATTAAAAAGAGATGGAAAGAGTTTAGTTGTTCTTACTAATTGGTTTAGTAGAGAACAAATTCCTAGATTAGATAAAGCAGGAATAATTGATTATTTTGATGAAATTATTACTGGAGATATTGCTTTAAAACCACATAAAGAGAGTTATATGATTGCTAAAGGAGAATTTGCTCCAAGCGAATGTGTTGTTATTGGAGATAACTTAGACTTTGATTATGTTAAACCTAAATCTTTAGGTATGCATTCAGTTTTAATAGATGAAGGTGATGTTTATCATCATACTATTTCTAAAGTTAAGAATCTTAGAAAACTTAAAAAGACCTTAGGAGGAATTTATGGAGAATAAAAAGATAAAAGAAGTAAAAGAATTACTTGAAAAAGATTTAGTTGAAACAGATGATTTAAAAGTATTAGATGATTTAAGAGTAAAGTATTTAGGTAAAAAAGGTTTAATTACTGAACTTAATAGTGAAATTAAGAATGTACCAAATGAAGAGAAGAAAGAGTTTGGTATGTTAGTTAATGAACTTAAGAATACTTTTAATAGTTATTATGATGAAACTAAGAATAAGATTGATACTAAAATATTAAATGAAAAATTAGAGAAGGAAGCTATTGATATTAGTTTACCTGCTACTAAAGTAGAAGTAGGAGCACCTAATATATTAGAGAAAGTTATTGAAGAAGTAGAAGAAGTATTTATGTCTATGGGATATGATGTTGTAGATGGTCCTGAAATAGAATTAGATAAATATAACTTTGAAATGTTAAATATTCCTAAAGGACATCCTGCAAGAGATGCTCAAGATACTTTCTATATTGATGGTGAAGAGATTCTTCTTCGTAGTCAAACTTCTCCAGTACAAGTTAGAACTATGTTAAAAGGAGAAGGAAAAGTTCCTATTAGAATGATTTGTCCAGGAAAAACTTATAGAAGAGATGATGATGATGCTTCTCACTCTCATCAATTTATGCAAATTGAGGGATTGCTTGTTGATAAAGATATTAGTTTAAGTGATCTTAAAGGTACTATGGATGTTCTATTTAAGAGATTATTTGGTGAGACGATCGAAACTAGATTTAGACCAAGCTATTATCAATTTACAGAGCCTTCAGTAGAAGTAGATATTACTTGTGTTAATTGTCATGGTAAAGGATGTAATGTATGTAAGAATACTGGATGGGTTACTGTAGTAGGTGCTGGAGTAGTTCACCCTAATGTACTTAGAATGAGTGGATATGATCCTGAAGTATGGAGTGGATTTGCTTTTGGATTTGGTGCTGAAAGACTTGCTATGATGAAATATGATATTAATGATATTAGAGTATTCTATAATACTGACTTAAGAGAATTAAAGACATTTGATAGGGAGGATGAAGAATAATGATTAGTTTAAATTGGGTAG
>DFEZ01000001.1:0-9164 GCA_002369415.1 Caryophanales bacterium UBA3789
CATTTCAACTGGATATTCTTCTCTCATTGTTCTTGCAGTTCTTTCTCTTAAACCACCTGTATACATTGAGTGATTATAATACATTTTATTATCTAATTTGTTTCCAGTTAATTCAACTTTCTCTGCATTGATAATAATAATGTTATCACCACAATCAATATTTGGTGTATATGTTGGTTTATGTTTTCCACGTAAGTAAGTTGCAGCTAAACTAGCAACTCTACCTAAAGGTTTTCCTTCAGCGTCAATAACATACCATTTACGTTCTACAGTTTCTTTCTTTTGCATATAACTTGTCATATTTTTTTCTCCTTTTACTCTAACTAGAATTTCCCGGGTTCTAGTTAAGGTGGGATATTTGAATGTACCGATTAGAATTATACTAAAAAAAGCATTAAAAATCAATAGTTTTTCTTTATTTTACATAGTTTTTATTGATTTTAATTTAATAATCTAATACTACAAATAAAAAAGCAACGTTTGTTGCTTTAATAAATAACCTTAGTAAGATATAATCCTTCTGCAGGTGCTGTTTTACTAGCTTTAGTTCTATCTTTACTTTCAATGATTTTTTCCACAGAATCTGGGGATATTTTATTTTCTCCTATTTTGATTAATAATCCTACCATATTCCTTACTTGATATCTTAAGAAACCATTTCCTTTAAAGGTAATGGTAATTATATTATCTTTTTGTTCTATGTTTGTATAAGTAATTGTTCTTACACAGTTTTCTTTTTCTTTATTATCAGTTACAAATGATCTAAAATCATGTTCTCCTTCGAAGTATTTTATTGCTTCTTTCATATTATCTATATTTAGGTTGTAATTGTATTGATATACATAATTTCTTTCTAATGGATTATATTCTCCTATATTAATATAATATTTATATTCTTTTTCTTTAACATTATATCTTGCATGAAAGTCTTTATCCACTTCTTTTGCATCTATTACATGTATATCATCTGGTAAATTACTATTCATTGCTCTTTTAAGTTTTTTATCAGTTATATTAACATCTATATCAGCATGACCATATTGGCATAAGGCATGTACCCCTTTATCTGTTCTTCCAGTTGCAGTTATAGTAGTCTTTTTACCATTATTAATTTTAGTTAGTGCTTCTTCTAGTTTTTCTTCTATTGTATTTAATCCTTTTTGTTTTTGAAAACCAGAATAATTAGTTCCATCATATGAAAATTTTATTAAATATCTCATATTTCACCTCTATACATGTTTATATATATCTTTAATAATATCTCTTATATCTTTATGGTAATCTATTTTTACTTTTTTATTCTTTAATGCTAAATATGTTATCTCTACTATATCTGGTATATCTATTTTATTTTTCTTTAAATAATCTACATTAGTTAAAATATCAAATGTACTTCCTTCTTTTAGAATTTTATTATTCAAAAATAATATCAAATGATTTGTATACTTATAGATATAGTTTATATTACTATCGACTATTAAAATAGATTTATGATAATTTTCATTTATCTTTTCTAGAAGCATCATTAGTTTCTTTTCATTATTTTTATCTAATATCTTAAATGGTTCTATTAAGATTAATAAGTCTGGATTAGATAATAAAGCCATTGCTAATTGAACAAACTTTTTTTCATAACTAGATAAAGTATAAATATTTCTATCTAATAATTCTTCATTTAGTCCAACTATCTTTAATGAATCTTCTACTTTCTTTTCTAGATTTTTAGGACTTATTTTTCTTTTTAGTAATTCATTTTCTAATAAACTATATACTGTTTGAAAATGAATATTATCATCTATTTCATCTGGAACTATATTTATTTTATTTTTATATTTAATTGGATCTTTTATTGTTTCTCCATTAATTATTATTTTTCCAGTATATTTTAATTTTAATTTTATTATATCTACTATTTCTTCTATATTATCAGTTACTATTCCGTTTATTTCATCTTCTTTAATTGTAAAACTAAGATTATTATCTTTATACTTATAGTTTTTAAATACTATTTCCATATTTCTTCTACAAGTCTTTCTTTATCTAGTATAATCTTATTTATTAAATCATAATCTCTTAGTTTTACTGATAGATCTATCATGAACGGAACATCTAATCCTGCTTTATTTATAGTATTATCATTTTGTAATACTGTCTTTGGTTCTCCTCTTAGTATTACTTTTCCTTTATCAATTACATATAAGTAATCTGAATAAAGTGTTTGATTAAGATTAGTTGTAGTATATAGAACTGTTAATCCAAAGTCTTTTATATAACTCTTTAAAAAACTATTTATCTTCTTTAATTCATTATCATTGAAATAGTAGTCAATATTATCTATTAATAGTAATTTCTTATCATTTACTAATGATAAAGCTAATTGAGATAAGATTAATTCTTTTGTAGTTAGTTGATTTATGTTCTTAGTTAACATCTTTTTTATTTTTAATCCACTAACTAAATAGTCTATTTTACTTTTTGCATCTTCATTATATTCATTAGCTTCTATTATTAATTCTTCTTCAAGTGTGTTTTCTATAAATGTTATTTCTTTAGGTATTATTACACTTACAAATTTTATATAGTCAGTTAATTTATAATCATATATATTTTTTCCATCAAAAATAATATTTGCATTTGTATCAAATATTCTTCCAATTATTTTTAATAAAGTAGTTTTTCCACTATTGTTGGATCCTGCGATAGAAGTTATCGTATTTTTATCAATGTACATACTTATATCTTGCAATGATTCTCCAAAGTGAACGTTGTTTACATTTAATACGACTTCCATAATAATACCTCCCCCCTAAAGATATAAAAGCCAACTATTAGCTGGCTTTTTTCTTTTGAATATTATATGTAATCTTTAATTTTGTTTTATCTGAAATAAATCTACTAAAGAATTTTGCACATTTCATTTTAAATCCAGGTATAATCAATAACTTGTTTTTAAACATCATATCTATTGCGTATTTTGCAACATAAGAACTAGTTAATGGTTTAACAGCGAAACTTACTCCTGCAACATTATTGAAATTTGTTTCAACAGGTCCAGGGCATAATACTGAAACATGTACTTTTGTTTTCTTTTTCTTTTCTTCATAGTATAGAGCTTCAGTTAATTGATATACATATGACTTAGTAGCATAATATGTACTCATTAATGGTCCTGGTTGGAATGCTGCTGAAGATGCAACATTTAATATGTATGAATCTGTTTCTCTATTTTCCATCTCTTTAGCAAAAAATTTTGTTAATATGTGAACTGCTTTTATATTGGTTTCAATTAATTCAAGGTCTTTATTAAGATCTGTCTCTGTCAGAGGGCCAAAATCTCCTAATCCTGCATTGTTAATTAATATGTCGATATTTTCTTTCTTTGTCATTGCATATAGTTCTTTTACTCTTTGTTCATCTGACAAATCAGCAACTATTATAGTAACTTTTGTAGGTAGTTTTTCCTGTATCTCTTCTAGCTTTTCTTTGTTTCTTGCGACAAGTATCAACTCAAACTTTTTAGTTGCAAGATACTTTGCCATATCAAGACCAATACCAGAAGAAGCACCAGTTATCAAAGCCTTCATCATATCACCCACTTCTAATAGTATTATATCAAAAGATTAATATCATTACTAGTGTTAAATTTTAAATAAAAAAACTAGTATTTTATACTAGTTTCTTATTATTTCTTTTCAGCCTTTTTAGTTTCTTTTTTCTCTGGTTTACTTTCTTCTACTAATCTTAAAATTACCATTAATGAGTTGTCTCCGCGTCTTTCAGCTACTTTTAAGATTTGAGTATAACCACCTTCACGTTTTTCATAACGTTTAGCTAAGTCGTTAAATATTTTATTAACAACTTCTGTATCATTATGTAAGAATGCTAAAGCTTTACGACGAGATACTAAATCACCTTTTTTACCATAAGTAATCATTTTGTCAACGAATTTACGTACTTCTTTGGCTCTAGTATCAGTAGTTGTAATACTTTCGTTCATAACTACTTGCTTTGTCATTGTAGCTAACATACTTCTTCTATGTTTATTATCTCTACCTAATTTTCTGTATGCCATAGTTATTCCTCCTTCTATTAATCATCATCACGTAATACAAGGCCCATATCTCTAATCTTGTCTAATACTTCTTTTAGAGATTTCTTACCTAAGTTACGTATTTTCATCATATCAGATTCACTCTTATTTACTAAATCTTGTAATGTATGAATTCCTGCTCTCTTTAAGCAGTTATAAGCTCTTACTGAGAAATCTAAGTCTTCAATAGAAGTTTCTAATGCTTTAACTTTCGGATCTTCAGTTTTTTCAATCATCATACCACTTACATCAGCGATTGCTGATAAATCAGTAACGATTTGTAAATGTTCAATTAATATACGTGCTGCTAAAGCAATTGCTTCTTCTGGTTTAATTGAACCGTTTGTCCATACATCTAGAATTAATTTATCGTAGCTTTCATCTTGTCCTACACGAGCATTTCCAACTTCATATGAAACTCTTTCGATAGGAGAATATAATGAATCAACAGCAATTTCTCCAACTTTCTTAATATCATGAATTCTCTTGTTGTCTTCGCTTCTTACATATCCACGACCGTTTGTTACAGTCATTTCCATATTTAATGAAGCACCTTTTGATAAAGTACAAATAACTTTATCAGTGTTAATTACTTCGATATCTGCATCATGTTCAATATCACCTGCAGTTACTTCTCCTTCTTTTGTAGTATTAATACGTACTACTTTTGGTTCATTTGAATGATTTTTAAATACTATACCTTTTAAATTTAAGATAATAGTAGTTACATCTTCATAAACTCCATCAATTGTTTGGAACTCATGAAGTACTCCATCAATTTTGACACTACTAATTGCACTTCCTGGAAGAGATGATAACATAACTCTTCTTAATGCATTACCGATTGTAGTACCAAATCCTCTCTCTAATGGTTCTAATTCGAATCTTCCATAAAAATTACTTTCTATAGAATCAGTTATTTTATAAATTGGTTTTTCAAATTGTAACATGAAACTAACCTCCCTTTACTTTTTCACGAACTATTTATTTAAATCATCCACTAAATAGTGGATAGCTGTACCACTATTATCCTCTTGGACGCTTTGGTGGACGACATCCATTATGTGGAATTGGAGTAACATCAGCGATTGCTGTTACTTCTAGTCCTGCAGTTTGTAGTGAACGAATTGCAGTTTCACGTCCTGGACCTAAACCTTTTACACGTACTTCAACTTTGCGCATTCCCATATCGAATGCAGCTTTTCCAGCAGCTTCTGCAGCCATTCCGGCAGCGAATGGAGTTGATTTTTTACTTCCTTTAAAACCGATAGCACCAGATGATGCCCAGCTTATTACATTACCATCTTTATCTGTGATAGTTGTAATTGTATTATTAAATGTTGAATGAATATGTGCTATTCCTTCAGGAACATTCTTTTTAACTTTTTTCTTTCTTGTTTTATAAGCCATAAGTCTTACCTCCTTTTTTAATTATTTCTTAATTAAACTTTTTTCTTATTTGCTACTACTTTTCCTTTACCCTTACGAGTACGAGCATTACGATTAGTTCTTTGTCCTCTTACAGGTAATCCTTTTTTATGACGGCTTCCTTGATATGAGTTAATTTCCATCTTAGTTTTGATGTTCATACTAACTTCACGACGAAGGTCACCTTCAGTTAAATGCTTATTGATTTCATCACGAAGTTTAACTAAATCGTCTTGTGATAAATCAGCTGTTTTAGTTGTTGGATCAATTCCAACAGCTTCACAAATTTCTTTTCCTAGACTTCTTCCAATACCATAAATATAAGTTAATGATATACAGATATGTTTATCGTTTGGAATGTCTACACCTTTAATACGTGCCATTCAATATACCTCCTATATTAACCTTGAACTTGTTTGTGCTTTGGATTTTCACAAATTATTCTTATTTTTCCTTTGCGTTTTACTACTTTACATTTTTCGCAAATTGGTTTTACTGATGCTTTAACTTTCATATTTTTCCCTCCTATTATTTACGATAGGTAATACGCCCACGTGTTAAATCATAAGGCGATAGTTCTATCATTACGGTATCTCCTGCTAAGATACGAATGTAATTCATTCGGATTTTACCAGAAACGTGAGCTTCCACAATGTGTCCATTCTCTAATTGAACTTTGAATTTTCCTCCTGGAATAATTTCAAGAACTTTACCTTCAATTTCTATTGTATCTTCCTTAGCCATCTTTTCACTCTCCTGACTTTATAAACCGTATCATCTAAGAAGGTATTAAATACCTTCTTATTACTAGATACTGGATTATTGATACATTAATCTCTTATTATTTCATCAATCTTTTTGAAAATGTTTTCTACTGAATCATTTCCGTCAACTTCTTTTAGAACACCTTGTTTTCTATAGTGTTCAAGAATTGGTGCAGTCTTTTCCTCATAAGTATTATATCTTGTTTGGAATGACTCTAAGTTATCATCACTTCTTTGATATAACTTACCACCACAGTTATCACAAATTGATTCTACTTGTGGAGAACTGTTTTTATCATTAATATTATAGATTGTTTTACAGTCTTCACAAATTCTTCTTCCTGTTATTCTTTTTTCTAATGTGTTTTTATCAACATTAATGTATATTACATTTCCAACTTCATATCCTAATCTTTCTAAGATCTTGTCATATTCGTTGGCTTGTTCTATATTACGTGGAAATCCATCGATAATATATCCATTTTTACAATCATCTTTTTTTAATCTATCTTCAATTAGTTGATATGTAATTTCATCTTTAACTAACTTTCCACTAGATAATGTTTCTGCAACATAATTACCTATTTCTGTATCTTCTTTTGATATTTCTCTTAGAATATCTCCAGTTGATATATGTGGAATTCCATATTTTTGTACTACAAGCTCAGCTTGAGTTCCTTTACCAGCAGCAGGTGCTGCAATAAACATAATATTCTTCATTATCTCTTACTATATCCTCTCTTATAACTTCTAGTTAGTATACTACCTTCTAGTTGTTTATAAGTTTCAAGTGCTACACCAACTACGATTAACAATCCTGTTCCTCCAATTGTTATTGTTGTTGGTAAACTTGTAAATCTTGTGAATAATATTGGAAGTCCAGCAATCACTGATAAGAATGTTGCTCCTAGAACTGTTAATCTTGAAAGTATCTTATTAACATATTTTTTAGTTTCTTCCCCTGGTCTTATACCTGGAATATATCCACCATTATCTTGTAAGTTCTTTGCAAATTCATCTGGTTTTAATTGAATAAATGTATAGAAATAAGCAAAGAAGAATATAAATATTACATATATAATGAAACCTACTGGTGTAGTATATGTTAAATATTTTTGTACAAATAATGTTACTGCATCTTTGTTAACTACTTGAGCTACTATACTTGGTATAGATAATAAACTTGATGCAAAGATTACTGGGATAACTCCAGCTGTATTTACTTTAATTGGCATAAAGCTTTGTGCATTTCCATATGCACTTGTTGATTTATTTGCATATTGAATTGGTATTCTTCTTTCAGATTCTTGAACGAAGATCATTCCAATAACGATTGCGAAATAAACTAAGATGAATAAAATGAATTTAATTATTCCTAATGCTATAACTTGAGTTGTTCCATCAAATGTAATTAATGATTGGAAAGCAGTTATAAACATTTGTGGTAAAGTTGCTACGATACCAGCCATGATAATTAAACTAACTCCATTTCCTATACCTTTTTGTGATATTTGATCACCTAACCATAACAATAATGCTGTACCAGCAGTTAACACTACTGAAATATACATGTATTGTAATGGGTTACCACTTCTACCAAGAAAAGCAAAGGCAAATGCATAACCTTCAATGAAAGCAAATGCAATACCCATATATCTTGTTATTTGATTTATCTTTTGTCTTCCAGTGTGTCCTTGTTTTCTTAATTCTGTAAAATATGGAATAATATCCATTTGTAATAATTGCATAATAATTGATGCTGTGATATATGGCATAACTCCTAATGCGAAGATTGAGAAATTCTTTAATGCTCCACCACCAATTGTATTAATTAATTCAAGAAAACCAAGGTTTTTAGTTAAGTTTTCTGTACCAGGAACTCTAATTGAAATTCCTAAGATGAAAACTGTTAAGCAAACTAATGTGAAGTATATTCTATGACGTAAATCTTTGTTACTTGAAGTAAATAATTCCTTCATAGTTTTAAACATATTAGATCACCTCAGCTTTACTTCCTGCCTCTTTTATCTTTTCTAAAGCACTAGTTGAAAATTTATTAGCTTGAATAGTTAATTTCTTTTCTAACTTACCGTTTCCTAATACTTTTACTCCATCTAATTGTTTCTTTAAGATTCCAGTATCTTTTAATAATGCTGGTGTAACTACTGTACCATCTTCAAAAACGTTTAATTGAGCTAAGTTAACAACTGCGTATACAGTTTTGAATTTAGCGTTAGTAAATCCTCTTTTAGGGATTCTTCTATATAATGGTAATTGTCCACCTTCAAATACTGGGTTTATACTAGCACCACTACGTGCTTTTTGTCCTTTTTGACCTTTTCCACTTGTTTTACCAAGACCACTACCTGGACCACGGCCAACACGTTTTTTAGCATGAGTAGCACCGATATTTCTTTGTAATTCGTTTAATTTCATTATCCTAATATCTCCTCTACTGTTTTACCGCGAAGTTCTGCTACTTGCTCTGGAGTCTTAATTGACTTTAATGCATTCATAGCAGCTCTTGCCATATTTAATTTAGTTCTTGCTCCTAGTGATTTAGAGCTAACATCACGAATTCCTGCTAAGTCAAGAATTGCACGAACTGATCCACCAGCGATAACACCAGTACCTGCAGCAGCAGGCTTGATTATTACTCTAGCAGCTCCAGCTGTACCAATTGCTTCATGAGCAACTGTTCTTCCATCGATTAGAGGTATTCTGATAATATTTTTGTTAGCATCTTGTAATGCTTTTTTAATTGCATCAGGTACTTCGTTTGCTTTTCCAATACCTAATCCAACTTTTCCTTTACGATCTCCAATAACAACTGTTGCTGAATATCTTCTTTGACGTCCACCTTTGTTAACTTTAACAACGCT
>DFEZ01000001.1:9224-68640 GCA_002369415.1 Caryophanales bacterium UBA3789
TTAACATCAATTACTAATTCTTCAAATTGTTTTTCTTTAGAGTCTTGAGTTCTTTTTTGCATATTACCCTCCTATTAGAATTCTAATCCGTTTTCACGTGCAGCTTCAGCTAATGCCTTTACACGTCCGTGATAAAGGTATCCACCTCTATCAAATACTACTTTTGTAATCTTAGCTTTTGTAGCTTTTTCAGCTATTGATTTTCCAACAACTTTAGCTGCTTCTACATTACTTCCGTTCTTTAATTTTAAACTTTTGTCTAATGAGGAAGCAGATACAAGTGTAGTTCTAGTTTCATCATCAATGATTTGTGCATAGATTCCATTGTTTGAACGGAATACGCATAATCTTGGTAGTGCACTTGTTCCTACTAATGTCTTACGAATTCTTTCGTGACGAGAAACACGCATACTATTACGAGATTCTTTTTTTATCATACTTTATTCTCCCTTCCTACTTATTAAGCAGCTTTCTTTCCTTCTTTACGACGGATATGTTCATCTTTGTAACGAATTCCTTTACCCTTATATGGTTCAGGTAATCTTACTTTTCTAATATTAGCAGCGAATTCACCAACTAATACTTTATCAATTCCTTTAACAGTGATCTCAGTATTACTTACAGATTCTACTGTGATTCCTTCAGGAACTTCAACATTAACTGGATGAGAATATCCTGCATTGATTACTAATTTCTTTCCTTGTACATTGAAACGGTAACCAACACCAACGATTTCTAGTCCCTTTTCATATCCTTTTGTTACACCAATAATCATATTATTGATTAATGCATTCATTGTACCATGCATTGCTTTTGCGTTTTCATTACTTCTTTCTAATGTTAATTGTCCTTCTTCTTGTTTTAAAGTAATGTCTTTTAACATTTTTTGAGATAACTCTCCTTTAGGTCCTTTTACAGTAACTGTATCATTTTCAACTGTAACTGTAACACCTGCAGGGATAGCTATAACTCTATTTCCAATACGGCTCATAATTATCCTCCTTCATTTTAAATTTACCGTGCTTAGACGGGTTTCAAATTCTTGTAATTACCAAATATAAGCTAATACTTCTCCACCTATATTTTCTTTACGAGCTTCTTTATCTGTCATTATACCTTTTGATGTAGAAATAATTGCTATTCCTAATCCATTTAAAACTTGTGGAATTTCATCATTCTTGGCATATACTCTTAATCCTGGTTTGGAAATTCTCTTTAAACCAGTTATAACTCTTTCTTTTTTATCAGTATATTTTAAAGTCAAAACGATTGTATCTTGAACAGTACTATTTTCTTTACTGTCTTCAATCTTGAAATCTTTTATAAATCCTTCTTCTTTTAAAATTCTAGCAATTTCAGCTTTAATTTTAGAAGATGGAACTCTAACTTCTTCATAACGCATTTGGTTAGCATTACGAATTCTAGTTAACATATCTGCAATTGTATCTGTTACTACTGCCATTAAAAACTCCTCCTTTCCAATTACCAGCTTGATTTTTTAATTCCTGGTATTTGTCCTTTATAAGCTAATTCACGGAAGCAAATACGGCAGATTCCGAATTTACTCATAACTGCGTGTGGACGACCGCAACGAGAACATCTTGTATATTCACGTACTTTATATTTTTGTGGTCTATTAGCCTTTACTATCATACTTTTCTTTGCCATAATATTCCTCCCATTACTTTCTAAAAGGAATTCCAAGTCCGTTTAATAAGTCGAATGATTCCTCATTAGTTTTTGCTGTTGTAACGAAGATGATATCCATACCTCTTACTTTAACAACATCATCATAATTAATTTCTTGGAAAATTAATTGCTCTTTAATTCCCATTGTGTAATTTCCTCTACCATCGAATGATTTTGAACTTACTCCACGGAAATCTCTTACACCTGGAAGAGAGATTGAAATTAACTTATCCATAAAGTTATACATCTTATCTCCTCTTAATGTAACTTTACAACCAATAGCTTGACCTTCTCTTACTTTGAAACCAGCGATTGATTTCTTTGCTCTTGTTACTACTGGTTTTTGACCAGAGATCTTAGTTAAATCAGCTACTGCTGCTTCTAATAATTTAGCATTTTGTGTAGCATCTCCAACTCCCATATTAATAACAATCTTTTCAAGTTTTGGAACTTGCATTATTGACTTATAATTATATTTTTCTTGTAAACTTGGAACTACTTCTTTTAAGTATTTCTCTTTTAGGCGGTTCATAAATACCCTCCTTCCAATTAATCAATTTTCTCGTTTGATTTTTTTGTAATTCTTATTTTTTTACCTGTTTTTGTATCAGTTGTATGTCCTATTCTAGTTCTTTTCTTAGTTTTAGGATCAATTATCATTACATTTGATGCTGATATTGGTGCTTCTTTTTCAATAATTCCACCATTATCTTGTCCAGTTGGTTTTTGATGTTTTTTAACAATTTTTACACCTTCAACAACAACTTTGTTTTCTGCTCTTAATGTTTTAACAATCTTTCCTGTTTTTCCTTTATCAGAACCAGCGATAACTACAACTTCATCTCCTACTTTAAAGTTCATATTTATCCTCCTCTTATAGTACTTCTTTTGCTAAAGAAACAATTTTCATGTAATCTTTATCACGAAGTTCTCTTGCTACTGGTCCAAAAATACGAGTACCTACTGGACTCTTGTCATCACGAATGATAACACAAGCATTGTCATCGAACTTAATATAACTTCCATCTTCACGACGAACGCCTTGACGACTACGAACGATAACTGCTTTTACAACTTTTCCTTTTGGTATTGGTGAGTTAGGAATTGCGCTTTTTACTGTTCCAACTACTACATCACCAATGTTACCTGTTTTAACTTTACTTCCACCTAGAACTCTAATTACTAATAATTCACGAGCTCCAGAGTTGTCAGCAACCTTCATACGGCTTTCTTGTTGTAACATAGATTATTCCTCCTTCTCATCTAAGCGTTAAATTATAACTGCTTCTTTTACTATTTCTTTTAAATAGAAATGTTTAGTCTTTGATAATGGTCTAGTTTCAACTATACGAACAGTATCTCCAACTTTTGCTATATTTTTTTCATCATGTACACAATATTTTTTAGAGTTCTTAACTCTTTTGTGATATTTAGGATGGTTTTTATAAGTTTCTACTAAAACTGTAATTGTTTTATCGTTTGCTGAGCTTACTACTTTTCCAACAAACTCTTTTCTTAATTTCTTTTCCACTTACTTCTCCTCCTATTCATTACCTTCGCGTTCTTTTAGAACTGTTTTCATTCTTGCAACGGTGTGTCTTAAATCTCTTAATCTAGAAGGTTTTTCTAGAGTACCATTTGCTTGTTGAAAACGTAAATTAAATAGTTCTTCTTTAGTCTCAACTAATTTCTTGTTGATTTCTTCAGTTGATAACTCTCTTATTTCTTTAACCTTCATTTGATTCACCACCATCTTCTTTTCTTACAAATTTAGTTGCGATAGGTAGTTTGTGTGATGCAAGTCTTAATGCTTCTCTTGCAGTTGCTTCATCAACACCTGCGATTTCAAACATTATTTTTCCTTCTTTAACTACTGCAACCCATCCCTCAACGTTACCTTTACCTTTACCTTGACGAGTTCCGATAGGTTTTTTAGTTAAAGGCATGTGTGGGAAAATGTTTATCCAAACTTTACCACCACGCTTCATGTAACGAGTCATAGCTACACGAGCTGCTTCAATTTGGTTAGCTGTGATCCAAGCTCCTTCTTTAGCTTGAAGTCCATATTCTCCAAATGATAATTCTCTATTACCGCGTGATCTACCTTCGTGAGGTAATCTATGAACACGACGATATTTAGTTCTTGACGGTATTAACATAATTAATTACCTCCCTTAGTATTGTTTCTTTGTTTCTTGTTAAGGATTTCTCCTTTGTAGATCCATACCTTTACACCAATTTTTCCAAATGTTGTATCAGCTTCACTTGTAGCATAATCAACATCTGCTCTTAATGTATGTAGAGGAATAGTTCCTTCTGTATATCCTTCACTACGAGCCATTTCTGCTCCACCTAAACGTCCAGATACACTTGTTTTAATTCCTTTAGCTCCAGCTTTCATTGCATTTCTAATTGCACGTTTTTGAGCCATACGGAATGAAGCTCTATTAGTAATTTGATTTGCTATAGATTCTGCTACTAATTGAGCATTTAAGTCTGCTTTTTTAATATCAACGATTGAGATTTGAACGTTCTCGTCTGCAATCTTTGAAAGTTGTTTCTTTAATTTTTCAATTTCTTCTCCACCGTGTCCAATCATAACACCAGGTTTAGAAGTATGGATAACAACTTCACATTTCTTAGCATTTCTTTCAATCTCAACTCTAGCAATTCCGGCATTTTTAAGATTTTCTTCAAGATATTCACGAATCTTAATATCTCTATCTAAGTTCTTAGCGAAATCTTTTTTGTTACTATACCATTTTGCTTGCCAATCTTGATTGATACCAAGTCTTAGTCCATTAGGATTTACCTTTTGTCCCATTTTGTTACCTCCTTATTAGTTTCTTGTAGCCACTACTATATTAATGTGACTAGTTCTATGATTTCTATGTCCTATATGTGAACGTGAATCGAAAAAGTGACGTTTCATAACAGGACCAGCGTCTACTCTTGCTTCTTTAACAAATAATGTAGCAGCGTCTGCACCATTATTGTTTACAGCATTAGCAACAGCAGAATTTAAAACTTTTAGTGTTAATCTTGCTGATTTATTATTAACATTACTTAATATGGTTAATGCTTCTTGAACATTCTTACCACGAATCATGTCAGAAACTAATCTTGCTCTGATAGGTGATACTCTTAGTCCTTTAGCAACTGCTTTTGCTTCCATATATTTACCCTCCTAGTCATTTCTTTATTATTTTTTGTCTGAACCATGTCCACCAAATTTACGTGTTAATGCAAATTCTCCTAACTTATGTCCAACCATGTCTTCTGTTACATAAACTGGAATAAATTCTTTTCCGTTATGTACAGCAAATGTATGTCCAATAAAATCAGGGAAAATAGTGGAACGGCGTGACCATGTTTTAATGACTTCTTTTTTTCCAGATTTATTTAATTCTTGAACCTTTTTAAGTAATCTAGCGAATACATAAGGTCCCTTTTTTAAACTTCTTGCCATATCTTAATCATCCTTTCCTATTTACCATTACGACGACGTACTATGAACTTGTCAGATTGTTTTTTCTTACGTGTCTTTAATCCAAGTGCTTTCTTACCCCAAGGTGTCATTGGAGCTTTACGTCCTACTGGAGCACGACCTTCTCCACCACCATGTGGGTGATCATTTGGATTCATAACTGAACCACGAACAGTTGGGCGAATTCCCATATGACGTTTACGTCCAGCTTTTCCTATTTTAACTAATGATGAGTCTTCATTTCCAACTTCACCAACAGTTGCCATACATGTTCCTAAAACTTTTCTTTGTTCACCACTTGATAAACGAATCATTACATAATTGTTTTCACGACCTAAGATTTGAGCTGAAGTACCAGCAGATCTTGCTAATTCTCCACCTTTTCCAGGACGTAATTCAATATTATGAATCATTGTACCAACTGGAATATTCATAATTGGTAATGCGTTACCAACTTTGATATCTACATTTTCTCCAGACATAACTGTATCACCTACAGCTAAACCTTTTGGAGCAATTATATATTTCTTTTCTCCATCTGCATAACTAACTAATGCTATGTTTGCAGTTCTATTTGGATCGTATTCAATACTTGCTACTGATCCAGGAACGTTAACTTTGTTTCTCTTAAAATCAATGATACGATATTTTCTTTTAGCTCCGCCACCTTGATGACGAACAGTTATCTTTCCTTGATTATTACGACCACTATTCTTTTTAATAGTAACAGTTAAGCTCTTTTCAGGAGTGCTAGTAGTTATTTCTTCATTTACTAATGCACTCATTTTTCTACGTCCTGGTGTAGTAGGTTTATAATTTCTAATTGCCATAACTCATTTCCTCCTTAACCAAGATCAATTGTTTGTCCTTCTGCAAGTGTAACAATTGCTTTCTTTGTACGATTAGTTAATCCATAATAACGACCAACTCTTCTTTTCTTAGGTTTAACATTAATTGTTCTAATTGATGTAACCTTAACATTGAATAATTTTTCAATTGCTTCTTTAATTTCAATTTTATTTGCTTTTGGATCTACTTTAAAAGTATATTTTCCTTCGCTTTTAGCTATTTCTGATTTTTCAGTTATAACTGGTGCTTTTAAGATTTCTAAATATTTAGTGTCTTTCATTATTTAAGCACCTCCTCAACATAGTTTAATGCATCTTCAGTAATTACCATTACATCTGTTCCAACTAAATCTAATACATTAATTTCATCTGCTAAGATTAAAACTAAGTTTTGAATGTTTCTAGATGCAAGAACGATATTATCATCAAATTCTTTAACTACTAGTAATACTTTCTTATCAGCTACTTTTAATCCTTCTAAGATATTTAATAAGTCTTTAGTCTTTGGAGATTCAACTACTAGTTTATCTACAACTACTAATTCTTTATTAATAACTTTTTCAGATAATGCTGATCTTAATGCGATTTGTCTTTCTTTTCTATTTTGTTTTTTACTATAATCTCTTGGTACTGGAGTTCCATATCTTCCTCCACCTACCCATTGTACAGCTCTAATTGAACCTTGACGTGCACGTCCAGTTCCTTTTTGTCTCCATGGTTTTCTTCCTCCACCAGAAACTTCTGAACGATTTTTAGTTGAATGTGTTCCTTGTCTTAATGATGCCATTGATAAAATGATTGCATCATTTAAAACGTTATTGTTTGGTGTAATTCCAAATATTTCTTCGTTTAAATTAATGTCCTTTACTTTTTCACCTTTAATATTTAAAAGTTCTACTTTTTTCATCTACGATTCCTCCTTTCATCACTTATATAGTTTTTTCTTTCCTTATTATATATATACTGTGATGATTTTATTCAGCTGGTGTTTCTTCAGTTGTTGTTTCTTCTACAGCTTCTTCTACTACTGTGTCTTCAACTTCTTCTGCAACATCTGCACTAGCTTCTACTTCTTCTACTGCTTCAACTGCTTGAGCGTAAGTAATTAAATCAGCTGCTGAATTCTTTTCGTTTGGTTTCTTAACTGCAGTACGAATCATAACTAATGATTTCTTTGGACCAGGAACATTACCTTTAACTAAAATTACACTATTTTCAACATCTACTGCTACAATTTCAAGATTTTGTACAGTTCTTTGAACATTACCCATTTGACCAGGCATTTTCTTTCCTTTAAGTACGTGCATTGGTAACATTGTACCTAAAGAACCAACACCTCTATGGTATTGAGATCCGTGACCCATAGGTCCACGAGATTGATTGTGTCTCTTAATAACACCTTGGAACCCTTTACCTTTAGAAGTTCCTGTAACATCAACAATTTCCCCAGCTTCGAAAATGTCTACACCAATAGTTTGACCTAATGTGTAATCATTAACATTAACTCCTCTAATTTCTCTTAAGAAGCGCTTAGGTGTTGTGTTTGCTTTTTTAGTATGACCAATTTCTGGCTTGTTACTTGATTTTTCTCTAATTGAGTCAGTTCCAAGTTGAATTGCATCATAACCATCTTTTTCTACTGTTTTGATTTGAGTTACTACATTAGGCTCAACCTCAACAACAGTAACCGGAATTAATTTACCATCAGTAGTAAATACTTGAGTCATTCCGACTTTTTTACCTAAGATTCCTTTCATTATTTTTTCCTCCATTATTTAGTTTTAATTTCGATGTCTACTCCGCTTGGTAAATCTAAATGAGCTAACGCATCAATAGTTTCCTTGCTAGGATTTTTAACATCAATAAGTCTTTTGTGTGTACGCATTTCGAATTGCTCACGTGAATCTTTGTATTTATGTACAGCTCTTAAGATTGTGAACTTTTCAATTTCTGTTGGAAGTGGTACTGGACCAGAAATTTCTCCACCAGATCTTTTAACAGTTTCAACAATTTTCTTTGCTGCATTATCTAAGATTCTGTGATCATAAGCTTTAATTCTTATACGAATCTTTTCTGTTGACATTTGAAATCCTCCCTTCGCCTATATCTAGTATAGACTTGCTCCGTGCAAATAACCCGATAGTTAGTTATCAACTTAACCTGGCGTATCGACAACCTTGCACATCTAAGCAGTCACACGTATTAAATTATATCAGTGATATCCTTATTTTTCAAGCATTTTTTTAATTTTTTTAACTTTTTTTACAAAATAAAAAACCTATTAGCTCAATCTAATAGATTTATTTTCTTCAGTTTCTGGTTGAACAGTTGATTCTTTTGCTAAATCTGCTGCTGTTAATTGCTTTGATTCCTTTGATTTTTTTATGTTTCCTACGCTACTTGCTATATAAGCTAAATCCTTATCATCATCATCTGTCCATAGTTTTGGTTCTTGTCCATTTAACTCTTTTAATTTACTATCTGCTACCTTTTTAGCAATAAATCCTCCAGCTGCTCCAACTGCGGTTAATATTTCTGCAACTGGTCCTTCGAAATCAAATGGACTTAGCATTGTAATTATGAATCCACTTGAACTTATTTTAAAAGCAGTATTACCTACTTCTCTTACTTTTTCCCATTTCTTCTTTTGTTTTTCTATTTCTTCTTTATCAGAATCAATTACTATTGCTTTCTTTGCCATATTAAATCTCCTCTAACTTTTCTTTAATTGCTTCATATGCTTCCATTACTTTATCTATATCTTCATCAGGTATATCTTTTGTTATATATTTTCCATCTACTTTTTCTACTTGTACAATTATAATTTTATAATTATCTTGATCATCTTCGTATGAGCAAACTGCATATTCATTTTCATCTACTTTAAATTCACCCATGATATCTACATTCATTTTAATTCCATTATATTCTATTTCCATTTTAATTCTCCCTTTAATCTATTTTTGTTTTCCTTCTATTTCTTCTTCAACAGTTTCTGTATTAATCATCTTATTAAGTTCATTTTTCTCTATAAGCTTTGATTCATGTTTTGCACCAATTAATCCAGCAGATAATCCTACTGCTGCTACTACTGCGGCAATAGCTGATATATCAATAAATCCTGATGTAGCTGCTAAAAACGATGCCATTAATCCTGTAGTGAATACTGCCTTTCCTGTTGAAGTTACCTTTCCCCATTTTTTCTTTTCTTTTTCTAGTTCTTCTTTTGTTGAATCAATAACTATTGCTTTTGCCATATTATCATTCTCCTTAGAATTATTCTATCACGCAAAAAGGCATCATTACAATGCCTTTATATTTTAGTATTGTCAAAGCAAAACATAGCGTATATCGGGATATATCTTATATCTTTCTTTGTAGAGAAGTTATTTTCAGTAATTCTATATGCTTGTGGTACTGTAAACTTCTTCATAAATACTGATAATGATTTTGCTTTTGAATTTGATTTAGTTGTAATCTCTAATGGGATAATTTGACCCATTCTATTTTGTACTACAAAGTTTACTTCTGCTTTTCCTTCAGATTGGTAATAATATAGTACATATCCATTTTCTGCTAAAGTTTTAGCTATATGATTCTCATATAGAGATTCTTTTAAGTTTTCGTCTGTCATTAGTTGTTTATAGTTTAAATGTAACATTGTATATAATAATCCATCATCAACTGAGTATAGTTTGAAGCTGTCTTTATCTCTAAAACTACTTAGTGGTGATTTAACATTCTTAACCTTATAACTTCTATATACTATTTGATTATTAGTTAATTTATTAATACAACTTTCATATTCTTTAGCTCTTTTACCAGATCCAATAACTCCATATTGGAATTTTTTGTTTTCTTTTTTAAGTTGCTCTGGTAATGAATCTAATACTTCTATTCCTCTTGGAATATCTATTAGTGTAGAAGTAATAGCAATTTCCTTTTTATATACATCTATAATCTTTTGTTTAATAGCATCAATTTCAAATGGAGTTTTTCCTTCTAATTCAGCTTGAACTACTTCTGGCATACCACCTGTTTGTAAATAAGTCATAAATAGTTCTAATGCTACTTTATGGAATGGACAAGTTTTTCTCTTTTTAAATGCTTCCTTAATTATATCAGCAAGATTCTTTTCGTTATGAGCCCATAAGAATTCTTCAAAGTCTAATTCATTCATTCCTTTGAATTGTAATTCTTCTCCTTTAAAATCATTAAGATTTTCTCTTCTTGATGTTATTGCAATAATATTATATTCACTATGTTCACTACCAAATAGTTTTAATCCTTTTACTATTTCAATATCATTAATATTATCAAAGATAATTAAGGTGTCATTCTTTAAAATTGTTTCTCCTGATATTAAAGATATTTTTAAAATTATTTTTTCTGTTGATTTTTCTTTTTTAAATAATTCTATTATTTCTTTATTATTATCTGTATTAATATAAATAGTATTTTTATATTCTTTTTTTCCAAATTGTAGTGCTGTAAAAGTTTTACCTATTTGTTTTGGTCCATATAGTATTAATGGTTTTCTTATAATATCATTCTTCCATTTTAAGAAAAATTCTTCTATTTTACGCTCCATAAATTGTATTCTCCTAACATATTTTATAAGATAAGTATACTACAAATTTATTATTTGTCAAATAAAATGACTTTATAATCATTATTTATTATTATTTCTACAATACTGGTTATATATTCTGTATTAGTTGGCTTTACTCTACTTATATCTATACTATATCCAAATATTTTATCTATTAGATCTATATCTCCTCTATTCCAACTTATTTCTATTGCATATCTTATACTACTTTCTATGTTAGATATTTTTGTATTATATTGAATTGATATTTCCTTATATATATTACTTAGATTCTTTTCTTTCTTTATAATTAGTAATTCTATTGCTTTGATAATATACCAATATCCTTTTAAGTTAGATGGAACTCCTAAATTATGTAATAAGTCTTTAATTATATTCTTTTTGTAATATTCTTGTGTTATTTGTTTTATTTCTATATTTTTGTTTTCATTTAAATAATTTTCTAATATTTTTATTTGAAATTCGTTACCTTCAACTACTAATATTCTAATCTTATTCATTTTAAACCTCTATAATAAATAATAACCAAAATAATTATAGAATAAAAAAAGACAATTATAATTAATTGTCTATTCTATTTTTCCAACTTATTTAAAAATTCTTGAAGTTCTTTAGGTTTTAAACTTAAACCTCCTAATAGATATCCATCTATTATTTTTAATGTTTTTAATTCATCTATATTCTTTTCATTGGCACTTCCACCATATAATACTTTATTCTTTGGAAATTTTTTCTTTATAAAATTAAATACTTCTTCTATTTCTTCTAATGTTGGTATTTTTCCTGTACCTATAGACCATATTGGTTCATAGGCAACAATTATTTTACTTTTTTCTTTAGCATCTAATCCTTTTATTGCGGATAATAGTTCAGCATTTAATACTTCTTTTACTTGATCTTCTTTTCTTTCTTCTAAAGTTTCTCCTATACATAGTATTGGAACTATATTATTATCAAGTAGTCTTTTTATCTTTTTATTAATATCTTCAAAACTTTCTCTTTGATATTCTCTTCTTTCACTATGACCTACTATTGAGTATTTTACTCCAGAGTTTTTAAGTTGCTCTGCTGATATTTCTCCAGTAAATGCACCATCTTTATCTCTACTTACATTTTGACTTCCTAATAGGACTTTATCACTATAAGCTAGTCCAATATTTAAGAATGTAGGACATAATATTAGTTTTGATTTAGTTTTTATTTTTAATAGTTCTTTATAGTATTCTTTAAATTCTTTTCTATTTAAATTACTTTTGTTGTTTAGTGCTATTATCACTTAAATCTCCCCTTTATAGCTTTGATAATCTTTGATATGATACCAAATCTATTTTCTTCTTGTTTTTCTTTTATTGCTCGATGATAAACTTCTAATACACGATCTGCATAGTTTTTAGAACTATAGTGTTCTGCTTGTATTCTTGCTTGTTTATCAATCTTTTGTAATTCTGTTCTATTCTCATATAAATATAATATTTGTTTTTGATATTCTTCTTCTGTTTCAAAGAATAAACCATTTAAGTCTTCTGTTACCATGCTTTGGAATGCTTCATCTCTCATACATACTGGGACTACATTTGATGCCATTGCTTCTATGATTGTTAATCCTTGAGTCTCAGTTTTAGATGCTGTCGCGAACACATCAGCTACATGATAATAGTATGGCATATCTCCCCATGCTGCTTTACCGGTAAATATGATATTATCTTCTAATCCTAGATCACTTGATAATTTTTCATATTTTTCTTTATCTGGTCCATCTCCAACAATTATTAACTTAATATTCTTATATTTCTTTACTAATTCATTTTGAGAATTAATTAAGAACTCAATATTTTTTTCTTCAGCAAGTCTTCCTACAAATAAAATTGTAAAATCTTTTTTACTTAGATTTAATGCTTTTCTTAAGTTGTCTACTTCTTTTTCATCAACATTTTCTTTATAGAATCTTTCTACTTCTATTCCTGTAGGAATAATATGTATATTCTTTTCAAATTTATATTTTTCTTTAAATAACTTATATATTTTATTAGTTGGTACTATAAGTTCAGTAGCAGTTGTTTCACAATAGAATTTTGATAAGTACTCTACTATCTTTTTACTAGATTTATCAAAATATCCTTTAGTTATATAATGAACATAGTCTTCATATAACGTATGATATGTATGTACTAATGGAATGTTATATTGTTTTGCGAAAAGACGCGCAAATGTTCCAATAGCAAATTCTGTTTGTGAATGTATTACATCTAAGTTCCAGCTTTTAATTTTATTTACTGCTCTTACAGGATAAATACTTGTTAATCTCGAATCATATATACCAGTTGGTAATCCAGGTATTTTTAATACTCTTTCTTTTTCATTATATTCGTATTTAAAACTTTCTAGATTAGCAGTTACTACATATACTTCATGTCCTTGTTTTTCAAGGGCATTTTTTAACATTACTTCACTTGTTACTAAACCACTAATATATGGTGTATATGTTTCTGTAAAAATACCTATTCTCATTATTCGTGTAACCTCCTGTCTATATTAAATGTAATAGCTCCTACGATGATTCCTAAATAATATGTTATAAATCTCCAAACTATTAGTACTGCACTTATTGTTTCTAATCCTATGAAGTTTCCATAGAATTGAGTAAATCCATATTCTATACCACCACTTGCTCCTGGTATAGGAACAAATGCTCCTATTAAATAAACATAAGCTGAAGAAGTAATTGTTTCTATACCAGTTAGGCTTGTTACTCCCATAGCTTTTGCTACAAATAGTGGAGTTATATAAAGGCAGGATAAACTAATAATATTTAATACTATCCCTGTACATATTAATTTATTATTTTGGATATCTTTAAATCCTTCATAATAATCTTCAAACTTTTTATCTATATTTTTTTCATTTACTTTTATTTTGAATAGTTTACATATTTTTAATAATATCTTTTTTATTACTTCTGCGGCTTTCTTTGATGTTGATATTAATAATAATACAGTTATTACTATTATGTTAATTATAAATCCTAAAAGTACTAGCTTTTGTAACATTTGTACTTTAGGAAATATATGGAATATGTAGTTATACACTACGGCAATTGCTCCACAAGTTACTAATGCAACTTGATAAAATATAAAACTTTGAACGGCATAATTTGTTGCTTTTGGTAGAGATATATTATGTTCAGTTAACATATATATTTCCATTGGTTCTCCGCCTGTTGAAAATGGAGTTATTCCATTGAAGAATTGGATTATTAGATTATGTTTAATTGCTTCTTTTATACTTATCTTCTTTTTATCATTTACTATTAAGTAATTAACAAAACCTTTAATACAAACAGATAAGTAATAAAAGATTATTGCGATTATGATGTATTTTAAGTCTATATTTCTAAATGATTCTACTATGTTATCTAGATTATCTTTTAATACTAGATATAATACTACTATTGTTATTAATAATAGTAATATTGTATTCTTTTTAATACTGTCTATGATTTTCATAAGTATCTGTTTGACTTAATACATCTTCACGTTCTTTTAAGAAAACTAGATTTCCATCTTGTTCTCCGATTGATTCATATCCATCTAGTTCCATGGTCATTGCTAGTTTTTCATCTTTTGGAGAGATGTTTACAAATACTTCTTGCATTCCTAATGTATTTAAAGCATAATCTGTTGCATGTGTTATTAGTTTTCTTTTTCTTTTTACTTCTATTGGTGCAACATTAATATTACAACTCTTTAAATCTTTTACTCCTTGTATTTGACAAAAGTCCCTCATTTTTGATGATTCTTCTATGAATAAGCATACATTTACACTATTTGGATCTTCATCTTTTTCTAAGCAACCTGATAAATCAATATTATTCTCTGCTTGGAATTCGTCTAATAATCTAATATGATCTTCATTTTCAGGATCTAATATAAATAGTCTTTCTGCATTTGAATTATATGCGTTCAATCTTCTCACCTACTTAATTGCTTCTATTCCTGGTAATTTCTTTCCTTCTAGATATTCTAGTGTTGCTCCTCCGCCAGTAGATGCATGATATACTTTGTCTTTATATCCTGCCTGTGTTGCAGCAGCAACTATATCTCCTCCGCCTAAGATTGTTTTTATATTATTATCTACTACAAATTTTAATAAATTGTCAGTATTCTTTTTATACTTTTCAAATTCATATACTCCTAATGGTCCATTCCAAATAACTATTGCAGCATCCTTTAAAATATTTTCATATTTTTCAAGTGTTTTGCTTCCAATATCTAGTCCCATTTCATCTGGAGCTATTTCAGTACTTTCTCTATATTCTTCATCATTAGTAAATTCATGTGTTACTGCGAAGTCTTCTGGTAACTCAATCTTATCTTTATAGTTTTCTAACATATCTACACAGAATTCTATATTGTTTTCATCTAATAATGATTTTCCTATTTCTTTTCCTTGAGCCTTTAAGAATGTGAAGGCCATTCCTCCACCTATTAAAATCTTATCAGCTTTCTTTACTAAGTTTTCTATTACACCAATTTTATCTTCTACTTTAGCTCCACCTAATACAACTACAAATGGATGTTCTGGATTATCTAATACACTTAATGCATTTAATTCTTTTTCTACTAAGAATCCAAATCCACTTGGAAGATGAGCTGCAATTCCACAGTTAGAAGCATGTGCTCTATGGATTGTTCCAAAAGCATCATTAATAAATACTTCTCCTAAAGAAGCCCAATATTTACCTAATTCTTCATCATTTCCACTTTCTTTTTTACCATTAAGATCTTCATATCTTGTATTTTGTACTAATATGATATCTCCTGGTTCCATACTATTAACTGCTTCTTCTAATTCTTCTCCTCTAGTATATTCACTAAATAGAATATCTTTTTCTAATAATTCAGATAATCTCTTTGCTACTGGGGCAAGATTATTCTTATCTAAATCTTCTGTCTCTTTTACTCTTCCTAAATGAGATAATAAAATAATCTTAGCATTATGATCTAAACAATATTTAATTGTATCTAATGCTCCTACTATTCTAGTATCATCTGTTATTTCTCCATCTTTAATTGGTACGTTAAAATCACACCTTATGATAACTTTCTTGTTATCAATATTCAAATCCCTTATTGTTTTCATTGGCTATTCTCCTATCTACATAAAATTATACCATTTTTATCATAATAAAAAAAGGAGTAAACTCCTTTTATTTTGTCATTAAGTATTTAGCAGTTCTTACCATTTGAGCAGTATAACTCATTTCATTATCATACCAAGAAACTACTTTTACTAATTGTTTTCCATCTACTTCTAATACACTTGTAGATAAAGCATCTACTAGTGATCCACAACGTCTTCCAATTACGTCACTTGATACGATTGGATCTTCAGTATATTCTAGTGTTTCATTAGTATGTGCTTTTAACACTGCATTTACTTCTTCTGCAGTAGTGTTTCTTCCTAATTCTAGAGTTAAGTCTACTACTGATCCAGTTGGTACTGGTACACGCATTGCCATACCATCAAGTTTACCTTCTAGATTTGGACATACTTTTCCAATTGCAGAAGCTGCTCCAGTTGATGCAGGTACTATATTAGCAGCACATGCTCTACCACGACGTGCTAAATGTCCTTTTTTATGAGCTATATCTAGAGATGCTTGGTCATTAGTATAAGCGTGAACTGTTGTCATATATCCTTTAACAATTCCAAATTCTTTATCTAATACATCTACAACTGGTGCTAAACAGTTAGTAGTACATGAAGCTGCACTAATAATCTTTTCATCTCCAGTTAAGATTTCATGGTTAACATTATAAACTACAGTTTTAACATCACCCTTAGCTGGTGCAGAAATAATAACATGTTTTGCTCCAGCATTGATATGTGCCATAGCTTTTTCATCAGATGTAAATAATCCAGTACTTTCAAATACTACATCTATATCTAAATCTTTCCATGGTAACATTGCAGGGTCTTTTTCAGCATAAACTCTTACACGTCTTTCTCCTACAACAATATAATCACCATCAGCATGAATTTCATCAATACGATAATTTCTATGATTAGTATCATATTTTAATAAATATGCTAATTGCTCTGCATCTGTTAAATCATTGATTGCCACTACTTCAAATTCTGGATTTTCTTCCATTAATCTAAAGCATAATCTTCCTATTCTTCCGAATCCGTTAATTGCTACTTTTATCATAAATTTCCTCCTTATCCTACATATATTATTATACCTTTTTTTAGAGTGTAGTTTCAATAGAGTATTTTAGTTTTTGACAAGTTTGTTTGTAAAATAAAAAATCCACAGGATTTGTGGATTTTTACCATCTCTTGATTTCTTTTAATTCGTAATGATCTATTTTATCTGGTTTGTCGATACATGTTGCTTTAAAATCCCATGTTCCTCCAGCTTCTAGATCATAAGTTAAATCTATACATGTTCCAATTTTCTTTCCTTCAGCATCAAATGTTGTAAATGAAACTTGAACAAAAGAAAATGGTGTGTCTTTATTATTTTTTATTTGTCCTTCTATATACATAGCATATTGACTTGATTTATCTGATTTGTGATGTTCAACTAAAACAATTTCATTTGGGTCTTCTTTTGGTTTTGATAATACCGCAACGCATACTCCTACTATAACTGCAATTAAAACAACAGCAATAACTGCAATAAGTATTATTGGCCAGATTGGTTTTCCTAACTTTCCTCCGCACTTTGGACATACTTTTGCGTCTTTCTCTACTTGTTCATTGCAATGTTTACATTTTTTCATGTTTGCCATATTTTTGACTCTCCCTTCTATTAATATATTATCACTTTATTAAGGAAATATCTATTATTATTTTCTTTATTGATTTTATCCTTAAAAATAAAAAATCCACATTTGTTGTGGATTATTTTATGCAGCATTGAAATAGCTTCCTCCTATGAATTCTCTTATGACAGCATCTTCAGGAATAGATTCTGAAGGTATTGGTAAGAATAATCTTAGGAAGTTTATTAATCTTTTTGCTTCTTCATATTGTGGAGATTCTGGATCTACTGAATATAATAATGGTTCAACATAGGTCTTTAATACTCCAATTTCATATATAGCGGCTGAGTTTATTGTAGCATCACTTTCATCTTGATATGGGAAGATATATTTTTCTTCTCCAGCTCTTACGCTTGGCCATTGTGCTAAAGTATCCTCAACTTTATAATTTCTTGTTCTATTATCTCTTATTATTCTTCTTAATAACCTATTATCTGTAGTAGAGATTCTATTATGATCATCCATATTTAATTCTGTTAATGGAGAAATATAAATCTTATATTTTTTCTCTCTACTTATACTTGTTAAGATATTTGTATCTAGAGAGTGAATTCCTTCAATAATAATGATATCATTTTCTGCTAATTGCATTTCTTTTCCTTTTTCTGATTTTCCTAATGCAAAGTTATATTTTGGTAAAGTTACTTTTTTACCATCTAGTAGTTCTTGCATTTGTTTATCAAATAGTTTTAAATCTAATGCTTCTAGGCATTCAAAATCATAGTTACCATTTTCATCTTTTGGTGTTTTTTCTCTATCTACGAAGTAATCATCCATTTCTACTGTTACTGGATGGAATCCTAATATATTTAAATATAAACATAATTTTCTTGATGTAGTTGTTTTACCAGAAGATGATGGTCCAGCAAGTAAAACTATTTTAATTCTCTTTTTATTATCAAATATTTCTTTAGCAATACTTAATAATCTATGTGTTTGAACTGCTTCATCCATTTTAATTAGGTCACTTATTTTACCAGTAGATACTATTCTATTTAAATCAACTGAGTTTCTTACTCCTATTAAATCAGCCCATCCTCTATATTCTTCAAATACTTTGAACATATTTGGATGATGTTGATACTTTTTAATTTTGTCATTTACATAAACTGTTGGGAATCGTAATACAAATCCATGATCATTAATGTATGTTAATGCAAAATCTTTTAGCTTTCCTGTAGATGGGGCCATTAATCCATAGAAGTAATCATATGAATTACCTAATCTATATAGAGTAATATAGTTATCAGTATTATATTTCATTACTCCAGCTTTTGTTTCATCACCAATTTCATTGAAGTATTCCATTGCTTCTAGTCTATCAATTGTTAATTTTGTGATAGGCATATCTTTTTTTATTACTTCTTTCATTAGAGTTTCTATGTTATCTAATTTTACTTCTGTTAACTTAAAGCTTGTTTTAATAAATAGTCCTTTATCTAATGAATGTTGTACTAAAATTTTTGCACCATTCCCATATAGTTTATTTACACAATAAACCAACATGAAAACTAGTCCATTTATATGTACTCTATTTCCTTCGCTTGATGTTAAATCTAGAAATTCTACTTCACAGTCTTCTGATAATGTTGATGATAGTTCTTTTAATCTACCATTTACTCTAGCGATTATAATTGGGTATCTAAACTCTACTTGGTGTTCCATATAGATTTCTTGTAGAGTTATATCTTTACTATATTCGCACTCTTTACCATTAACTGTTACTTTGATTTTTTCTATCATTTTGATCCCCTCTTTTTATCCAATATAAGTATATCATAGAAAGTAAAGAAAAATATCTCTAAAAACGAGTGGTTTACACTAAAAAAAGAAACTATTTAGTTTCTTTATTTTTTTCAAATCTTTCAGCTAATTCTTTTATTTTTCTCATTCTATGACTTATACCTGATTTTGTTAATGGTTTAGATGTTTCTAGTGAGATTATTTCTGCTAATTCTTTTAGAGATGCTTCAGGATACTTTTTTCTATACTCTAAAGCTATTTTTGTTCTATCATCTAGTAACATTACTCCATCATTTTCTTCTATTATTTCTATTTGATGTAATTGTTCATTTGCTGTTGAGAATACTTTATCCATATTAGCTTGTTCACAATTATTTAGTCTATTTGTTTTATTTTTTTGATCTCTATATATTCTTACATCTTCGTAATACATTACTGCTTTGTTAGCACCTAATATTTTTATAAAGTCACTTATTTTTTCAGCTTCTTTAATATATATCATATAGCCTTTTTCTCTACTTAATATCTTTGCATTTAAATCAAATATATTTAATAGTTTTTGAATAAATACTGCTTCTTCTGGATGTATTGCTAAAATTTCCATATGATATCTTGAAGTCTTTGGATCATTTATGCTACCACTTGATAGAAATGCTCCTCTTAGGTATGCTCTTATTTCTTCGTTTCCACCTACAATGTATTCTGGAACAGTATCATCATTTAAACATAAATCTTCAATTATCTTATCTAATTTTTGATCTATAGTTACTTGATATAGTGGCTTTTTACTAAAATTTAGATTATTTATCTTTTCTTCTTTTACTTCTATATCATATAAATATTTAATTGTATTTATTACTCTTTCAACTATAAAATGATTTTCTGTTGGAAAAGTTATTTCTTTTTTAGTTATTGTTCCATTATTACGAATATAGGCAGATAATTCTGCTATTAGTTCAGATTTAGTACTTTTAATAGTAGATATTTCTTCTTTTATCTTAACGGTATATGACATATTATCTTAATAAATATGAGAAGATTATTGAACTTAGTTTTAGACTATCATGTTTTAGTGTATTATCTGTATCTATTGTTACTAAGTCTTCTTCTATTAATTCTACTCCTAATTTATCTAATTTCTTTTTATCTACTAGTACTGGATCCTTTTGTTCTTGAGATGCATATCTTTTTGCCATTTCTTTACTTATTTTAGTTCCATTAGCAATTACTACATCTACTTTTCTATTATTTAAATATTTATTTAGTAATTCTACATGATCTCCTACTGTGAAGTTATCAGTTTCTCCCGGTTGTGTAACTATATTACATGTATACATAATTGGAGCTTTTGATTCATCTAATGCTTTCTTTACTTGTTTACAAATAATATTTGGAAGAATACTTGTATATAAGCTTCCCATACTAAATATAATTAAGTCTGCTTCTTTAATTGCTTTTATTACTTCTTTTAATACTTTTGGTTCATGTTTATAGTAAATCTTTTCAAATTGATGATGTGCTTCTGTTATTTGTTCTTCTCCTTCAATTATGTTTCCATCTTTATCTAATCCCATTAAAGTAAGATCAGAATCTTCTGATATTGGTAGAACTGTATGTCTTACGTCTAATAATTTACTTAAATAAGCAACTGAATCTTTTAATGAACCAGTTATATCTAACATAGCTGTTAAAATTAAGTTTCCTACTGCATGTCCATCTAAGTCACTTGATGTATTAAATCTATATGACATCATTTTCTTTATTGGATCATCTATTTGAGATAAATTTGTAATTACTTTTCTTATATCTCCAACTGCTGGTGTATGGAATTCTTCTCTTAATCTACCTGTTGATCTTCCATTATCTGATACTGTTATTACTGCTGTTATATCTACTGGGAAGTCTTTTAATCCTCTAAGTAAATAAGATATTCCTGTTCCTCCACCCATTACTAATACTTTCTTATACATAAAACCCTCCTATAGTTTGTCTTCTTGATAATTTTTGTTTTTCTTTATTTTAAATAATAGTATTATTCCACTTATTATAAATATTAATGATACTAATTGAGCTATTTTTATTGGACCTAACATTAATGAATCAGATCTAAATATTTCTATTATTATTCTTACTAAACCATACCATATTAGATATATGCTTGTAAGTGCTCCTGTTTTTATATTCTTTAGTTTTCTAACTACTAATAGAATGATAAAACCTATTATATTTAAAATTGATTCATATAAAAATGTTGGTTCTCTATAACTTCCATTAATATACATACCATTAATTATAAATTTTGGCAAATGCATATTTTCTAATTTTGATAGGGAAATTACTCTTCCAAAGGCTTCTCCATTAAAGAAATTACCCCATCTACCAATTGCTTGGGCAATTATTACACTTATTACAATTATATCTAATAATAGTAAAATATTAATATTTTTCTTTTTTGAGTAAAATATTAAAAATAATAAGGTTGCTATTAATCCTCCATGTATTGCTAGTCCTCCATTCCATACCATTATTATTTCTAAAGGACTTTTTAGATAATAATCTAAATTAAATAATACATAGTATATTCTTGCTCCTACAATACCTATTAATACTCCATAGAATATTATATCTACAATATCATCATTAGATAATCCTTTTTTAGATGATTCTTTATAAAAAAGAATACCTCCTATTATGATTGCTAATAATATGAAGAAAGAGTACCATTTAATTTGAAATATTCCAAAATCAAAAAGTACTCTATCCATGTTTCTTCACCTTACCAATTATTTTCTTTATAATTTTTTCCATAATGAAATTCATTATTGATAAAAGTATTGCTGCGAAAAATGCAACGAAAAGATTTTCCACTTTGAAGTGACTTCCCAATAACCAATCAGTTAATTTTAATATAAACACATTAATACATGGATAAAATAATCCTAATGTTAATCCTGTTATTGGTATTGTGAAAGATACTAGAATTGGTTTTATTGTTTTATTTAATACATAAATTATTAATACTGTTAATATTGCCCAGTTTAGGGAATGGTTTGTATCTATATAAATACTTTTAAATAGATTAGTTACTAGTATGAATACTATTGTGTATCCTGCCATATATAATAACCATTCTATAAATCCATTAATTCTTGTTTTATTCTTTTCTTTTATGATGAGTTGCATAATTCACCTCTATAATATTTTCTTTAAAAATTGTCCCGTATATGATTCTTTAACCTTAGCTATTTCTTCAGGTGTTCCAGTAGCAACTACTGTTCCTCCACCATCTCCACCTTCTGGTCCTAAATCAATTATGTGATCGGCAACTTTTATTACATCTAAGTTATGTTCAATCACTACTACAGTATCTTTATTATCTACTATTTTCTCTAAAATTGCAAGTAAACGCTTGATGTCATCAGTATGTAATCCAGTAGTTGGCTCATCTAGTACAAATAGTGTTTTTCCTGTTGCTTGCTTTTGTAATTCTTTAGCAAGTTTTACTCTTTCTGCTTCTCCTCCTGATAGAGTTGGAGCACTTTGTCCTAATTTTATATATCCTAAACCAACATCTTCTATTACTTGTAGTTTTCTTTTTATTTTAGGTACGTTTTCAAAGAATTTTAGAGCTTCTGATACTCTCATGTCTAATACATCAGCAATATTCTTTCCTTTATATCTAATGTTTAGTGTTTCTCCATTATAACGTGTTCCATGACATACTTCACATGGTACATATACGTCTGGTAGGAAATGCATTTCTATTTTCTTTACTCCGTCTCCACGACATGCTTCACATCTTCCACCTTTAACATTAAATGAGAATCTATTTTTACCAAAACCATACATTTTAGCTTCTTTAGTATTAGTAAATAATTCTCTTATATCATCAAATACTCCAGTATAAGTTGCGGGATTAGATCTTGGTGTTCTTCCTATTGGGTTTTGTGATATTGCAACTATTTTATCTAAATTATCTATTCCTAATATTTTGTCATGTTTTCCTGGTCTATCTTTAGACTTATTAATTTTTTGTTGAACAGCTTTTACTAATATTTCATTTATTAGTGATGATTTACCTGATCCAGATACTCCTGTTACACAAGTAAATGTTCCTAAAGGTATTTCTACATTTATATTCTTTAAGTTATTTTCTTTAGCACCTTTAATTGTTAGTTTCTTTCCTGTTCCTTTTCTTCTCTTTTTAGGTACTTCTATTTTTTTCTTTCCACTTAAATATTGTCCAGTTATACTATCTTCGCACTTCATTACTTCTTGTGGAGTACCAGCAGCAATAATCTTTCCCCCTGAATCTCCTGCTCCCGGACCAATATCAACTAAATAATCACTTGCTAACATTGTATCTGTATCATGTTCTACAACTATAAGAGTATTTCCTAAATCTCTCATTTCTTTTAGAGAATTAATTAGTTTTTCATTATCTCTTTGATGTAGACCAATACTTGGTTCATCTAGTACATATAATACTCCTGTTAAGTGAGAACCTATTTGAGTAGCAAGTCTAATACGTTGTGCTTCTCCACCTGACAATGTTCCTGCATTTCTACTTAAAGTAAGATACTCAAGTCCTACATTTGATAAGAAGTTTAATCTATCTTCTATTTCTTTTATTACTAATCTTGCAATTTCAGCTTTTTCTTCTGATAATTCTAAATTTTTAAAGAATGGTATTAAATCTTTAATAGACATTTGTGTTACTTCGTAGATGTTCTTTCCACCTAATTTTACTGAAAGAACACTATCACTTAATCTTGCTCCATGGCAAGTATCACATTCATACTCTACCATATAGTTTTCTAACCATTCTCTAATCCATGTAGAAGATGTATCCATATATCTTCTTTCTAATCTATTTATTATTCCTTCATAGAAGTCTTTTTTATCTCTATTTATTCCACCTCTTGTTGAATATTTAATTCTTATTGGTTCATCACTACCAAATAATATTAAATCTTGTTCTTTCTTAGTTAGTTTTTTCCATGGTTTAGACATATCAATCTTATAGTGATTACATAAGCATTCTAATTCCATAAATTCTATTGCTTCTGGATCATCAGTTAATGTCTTTATACATCCTTCTTCTAATGATTTAGAATCATCTGGTATTATTAGGTCTCTATCTATTTGTAGTTTCATTCCTAATCCTTTACAATCAGGACATGCTCCATATGGGGCATTGAATGAGAATAGTCTTGGTTCTAATTCAGGAAGTGAGAATTCGCAATATGGACAAGCAAAAGATTCAGAGAATACTAATTCTTTATGATTATCTCCTAATACTTCAATAACTACTTTTCCATTTGATAATTTAGTAGCAGTTTCTAATGCTTCAAATATTCTACTTCTTGATTCTAATCTAACTATTAATCTATCTATTACTACTTCAATATCATCTTTTTTATTCTTATCTAGATTTATTTCTTGATCTAGATCATACATTTCTTTATTAATTCTTACTCTTACATATCCATCTTTTCTTAATCTATCAAGTAGATCTTTATGAGTTCCCTTTTCTCCATGAGCTACTGGTGACATTATAACTATTTTAGTTCCTTCTGGATATTCTAGGATTTTATTAGTCATTTCTTCTACACTTTGAGAAGTTATTGGTATGTTGTGATTTGGACAGAATGGCACACCTACACGAGCAAATACTAATCTTAAATAATCATATATTTCAGTTACTGTACCAACTGTTGATCTTGGATTATTATTTGTAGTTTTTTGATCTATAGATATAGCAGGTGATAATCCTTCAATTGAATCTACATCTGGTTTTTCTGTTCCACCTAAAAATTGTCTGGCATAAGCTGACAGACTCTCTACATATCTTCTTTGTCCTTCGGCATAAATTGTATCAAAAGCTAGAGAACTTTTACCTGATCCTGATAAACCTGTCATTACAATTAGTTTATTCTTTGGAAGTTCAATATCTATGTTACGTAGATTATTTTCTCTTGCTCCTTTAACTATAATTTTGTCCATATAAATCACCTACGACATATTATATCATATATACATAAAAAAAGAATAAGTTATTTACTTACTCTCTTTCTTGTACTTGTTTGTTTCTTTGGAGTGTTTTTGGTTACTGTACTTGCTTCTTTCATTGATTCTTCAAATACGCTATTTGCAACTTCTGCCATTCTTTTAGACATTCCGTATTGAAACTTTATTTTTGCTATTTCTCCAAAGTCTTTTTCTAATCTATCTGCAAATTTACTACTATCTTTATAAAAATCTTCTGCATACTTTTGGCCCATACCTACAAAATCATATGCTTCTGCCATAAATATCACCTTACCCTCTTAATAATCGTATCATATTATTATGATTAATTCAATCTTTCTTTAAAGGTACATGATTTACATAATTCTTCACATGGTTTTCTATTTTGAAAAGATTTTTGAAGGTTTTTGTATCTATCTGAGTTAATAATACTTTCTAAATCTTGTTTATAGATATTACCTAAATCTATTACTCCATTGGAGTCTAGACAACAAGGTACTACTGTTCCATCTACTAATATTCCGATTTGTGTTTTTAGAGCGTAGCAATATCCTTCACTTTTATGATTATTAACAGTTGGCCAGTCAAATTCATTATCTTTATCCACATAAATATGTGAATTAATCTTTATATTATTCTCATTAATTATTTTATTAACAATTTCTGGGGATAAATTATAATACTCTTTAATTTTTTCCACTATTTTTGTGGATTTTTCATCTAATTTTTTATTATTAAGAGTCCATAATCTATAAATAACAGTAATATTATTAAGTTTATCCACATTATTAAAGATATTATCTAAATAGTTTGGAATATTATTTTCTGAGTGTAGAGATATGTTAATCTTATTTAGATTTTTACATTTACTTAATTCATTTATATGATTAGAGATTAATGTAGCGTTTGTTGTTAGGTTTACTTTTAAATTATAGGTATCTGCTAAATTAATAAAATCTATTATATTTGGATGTAATAATGGTTCTCCTTTTATGTGAAGATAAATATAATCTGTATAATCTTTTATCTTTCCTAATACCGTTTTAAATTCATCTGTTGTCATAAACTTTCTTGGTTTAGTTACTTTACTACAGAAAGAACAATTAAGATTACAATTATTAGTTATTTCTATATATATTTTTTTGTATTTTTTCATTATCTTGATTTTAATTCGAATAAGATATCTCTTAATTCCATTGCTCTTTCAAATTCTAAGTTTCTTGCAGCTTCACGCATTTCAGCTTCAATAATTTCAATATTCTTAAGCATATCTTTCTTAGACATCTTTTTCTCTTTCTTATCTTCTACTAAAGCTGTATTAGAAATAACATCTCTAATCTCTTTGATTATTGTCTTAGGAACAATTCCATGTTCTTCGTTATACTTTGACTGGATTTGTCTCCTTCTTGCAGTTTCTTCTATTGCCTTAGACATTGAGTCGGTTATGTTATCTCCATACATTATTACATGTCCATTTGCATTTCTTGCACATCTACCTATAGTTTGAATTAGACTTCGTTCACTTCTTAAGAAGCCTTCTTTATCAGCATCTAATATTGCTATTAAACTTACTTCTGGGATATCTAATCCTTCTCTTAATAAGTTTATTCCGACTAATACATCATATTTACCTGTACGTATATCATGTATTATTTGCATTCTTTCTAGTGTTTTTACTTCACTATGTAAATAAGCTACTTTTATATCTAATTCTTTTAGATAATTAGTTAATTCTTCTGCCATTCTAATAGTTAAAGTAGTAATTAAAACTCTTTCATTATTTTTAATTCTTTCATTTATTTCTCCAACTAAATCATCTATTTGTCCTTCTGTTTTTCTTACTTCTATAGTTGGATCTAATAGACCTGTTGGTCTTATTATTTGTTCTACATATTCATTATTTGTATGAGATAATTCATAATCTCCTGGAGTTGCGGATACATAGATAACTTGATTTATTTTAGATTCAAATTCTTCATACTTTAATGGTCTATTATCTAGAGCACTTGGAAGTCTAAAACCATATTCTACAAGATTTAATTTTCTTGCTCTATCTCCATTATACATACCTCTTACTTGTGGAAGTGTAACATGTGATTCATCTACTACTAATAAATAATCATCTGGGAAGAAGTCCATTAATGTAGTTGGTGTTTCTCCTGGAAGACGTCCTGCCATTGGAGCCGAATAGTTCTCTATTCCCGAACAGAATCCTGTTTCTTCCAGCATTTCTATATCATAGTTAGTTCTTTGCTCTAGACGTTCTGCAGCTAATAATTTATTATTATCTTTTAATTCTTTTAATCTATCTTTTAATTCTATTTTTATTCTTTCAATAGCTGCTTTTAATTTATCATCACTTACTACGAAGTGACTTGCTGGAAATATAGATATATTCTTTAAATTATTTATTACTTTTCCTGTTAATGTATCTATTTCAGATATTCTATCTATTTCATCTCCAAAGAATTCTATTCTATATCCTGTTTGATTTTGATAAGCAGGTATTAGTTCTAGTACATCTCCTCTTACTCTAAATGTTCCTCTTTTAAAGTCTAGGTCATTTCTTTCATATAACATTTCTATTAACTTAGATAATACTTTATTTCTTTCTACTTGTTCTCCTACAGTAAGAGTTAACATTTTACTTTTATATTCTTCTACTTCTCCAATACCATATATACAAGATACACTTGATACTACTATTACATCTCTTCTAGAAATTAGAGCAGATGTTGCGGCATGACGTAATTCATCTATTTCATCATTAATAGATGAGTCTTTTTCAATATATGTATCTGTTGAAGGGACATATGCTTCTGGTTGATAGTAATCATAATATGAAACAAAGTATTCTACTCTATTATCTGGAAATAATTCTTTTAATTCAGAATATAGTTGTCCTGCTAAAGTTTTATTATGTGCTAATACTAATGTAGGTTTATCTACTTCTTTTATTACATTAGCAATAGTAAATGTTTTACCTGTACCAGTAGCACCTAATAGTACTTGTTCTTTTTTACCATCTTTTATTCCTTTAACTAGTTCATTAATTGCTTCCGGTTGATCTCCTGATGGTTTATATTTAGATACTAAATTAAACATATTATTCCCTCCTCTCGGTTATTATAACATAAAAATGCTTTATTCATATAAAGCATTTATTTCTTCTATTTTAGGGTACCATTCTGGATTACTAATTATATGATCTTTCATTTCTTCTTGTTTTAATCCATCATAGAATCCTGCTTTTCCTTTTTCTCTACAAGCTGCTACTGTTGAATCATAAAAATAGTATTTTCCATTATACTTTATTATATTCCACATATGAGGTCCAGTTGTTTCTCCTTCTACTGTAAGTGACTCTATTCCAATATTTTGAAATATTACTTGAGATGCTTTAGCAAATCCTGCACATACTGCATTTCCTTTTATAAATACATTATAAATTGATTGATTCTTTGCCATATATGTAAATGTATAATCATATCTAGTATTATCACCTATCCATTCATATACATATTTTATTTTTTCTTTATCAGACATAGTTATTGTACGTAATCTAATATCATTTATTATTTTTCTTATTTTTAATGTATTTATTTCTTCAACTATTGGATTATCTATTGAATAATGGATACTTACATTTACTCTATTTTCTCCATAACCATAACTAATATATCCATATTGTAATAATTCTGGATGATCTAACATCATTGCTCTATTAGCAGTATCAAAATATCCTGCTATTGTTGATGACTGTTCATCATTATAATCAGCTAAGTTTACTTTTATATGTTTAGTCCTTTTTTTTATTGCATTTAATAATTCATCATATGCTTTCTTTTCATATTCATTTAAGTAATTATTATATATTCTTTGATCTGATATATAGATATCATTAGTATAGTATTTACTTGTTCTATCAACACTTACTTCTAACATACTTGTATAGTTTATATAGATAAATATAGATAATAATACTAAAATAATTGTTAAGAATTTATGTCTTTTAAAAAATCTCATATTAATCCTCCATATCATATCTATATGTTCCAGAAAAATATGCTATAAATGGAAACATTATAAATGGTAGGATACATGTAATTAAACCTGTTATTGGTTTTTTATCATATGCATCTGCTATTAAAAAAGGGATAAATAAGAATACTAATGTAACTAAATATCCTCTTATTGGTAAAAATATTAATCCTAAAGATAGAAGTATTAATAAAAATGGGTTTATTTCTAATAATTCAATTAATACATATACATTATAAAAAGGGATTAATCCTTTTAAACCATTATATCCTGCTTTAGAGAATAATCCTGGTAATGATAAATAAAATGATACTAAATATGCAATTAATATTATTTTTATTATCATATTAACACCTCTACTATATATTATCATAATTCAATATAAAAAGCATTTATTTCTAAATGCTTTTGTTTTATCCATTTGGAACATAGTTAAATGGGTTAACAATATGACCTACATAAGATCTATAGTAGTTACCTGGATCATCATAATCCCATCCTACATCTACAGACATTTCTAAGTGTAAGTGGCATCCTGTTGACCATCCTGTAGTTCCTACATAACCAATTACTTGTCCGGCTGTAACATCTTGTCCTTCACTTACTGCATAACCAGAAAGGTGTGTATATTGTGAGAATATCTTTCTTCCATTATAGTTATGTACCATTAAGATCATTTTTGCATGATAAATATCTTTGTTTGATCCAACATAGTATACTCTTCCATTTGCAACTGCTCTTACTGGGTTTCCACATCCTTGGGCATAATCTATTCCTTTATGTCCAGATGATCCATTCCAATAATAGTATGTAGATATCCAATAACTTCCTGTTACTGGTCTTACAAAGCCATAGGCATTATTTCCTTTATCACAGTCTACACCAATTACATCATCAGGTTCACATCCTACTCTACGGTAGTAGTTAACTCTATTTTGATAATTTGATAATTGGTTTCTAATATCTGGAAGCATTGCAGCCATACTTGAAATATCACCTTTTACTTTTTCAGCTTCTGCTCTCATCTTTTTGGTTAATTCTTCTAATTCTACTTTCTTTGCTTCTAAGTCTTTTTGTTTTTGCTTATTTTCTTCAATTAGTCTTTTTAACTCTTTCATTACTTTATCATTATATTCTGTTAATTGTTCTACAATTGACAATCTATAAACCATATCAGTAATATCAGATGCTCCAAAAGCATATTCTAAGTAAACATTTTCTCCATTAGAGATTTGATAATATTCAATTAAGCTTTTTGATTCTTTTTTCTTTTCTTTTATTTCTTCGTTGTTCTTTTTTATTTCTTCTTCAAGTCTTTCTATTTCTTCTTCTGCTTCTTTCATTTGTTTTTCGTAGTCAGCTATTTTCTTTTGAATTGCTTCAAGTTCTGCTCTACTTTGACTTATTCCATAATTGGTATCATTTAATTCATTGGTATATTTAGTAACTAAGTTTTCGTATTCACGAAGTGTAACTGCATGTACATTTGGTATTAAAAATATAGATAATACTATAAATAATAATATATATCTTTTCTTCATTATATTTTTAAGTATCTCCTTACTGCACCTGCACTACCTATCATACCAACTAAAATACCTATACCTAATACAATTAATGAAACATTATAAATAAATGGTTCAGGTTTAATTAACTTAATTAACTCTGAGAATAAATATCCATTGAAATGATTGTAGAATGCCATATAACCATATGTTGTAATAATGATTGGTACTATTGAACCAAAGGCTCCTAAAATCATTCCTTCTATAATAAATGGAGTTTTAATTGTAAAATTACTTGCTCCAACAAGTCTCATTATTCCTATTTCTTTCTTTCTTGCTGAAATAGTTAATTTAATTGTATTAACTATTAAGAAGATTGTTACTAGTATTAATGCTAATACTATTCCATATGTAACTTTTTTGATAGAGTCAAATGCTGTAATCATTTTATCTACCATTCCTTCTCCATATCTAACTATTGATACTTTATCTAGTTTTTCTATTTTCTCAGCTGTTTGTTTAATCTTTTCAATCTCTTTTACTTTTACTTGGAATGTATCTTTTAATGGAGATTCATTCTCATCAAAGTTAGAAAGAACAGTATTGAATACTTCTGATTCTGCTTGCATTTGTTCTTTTATTTCTAGTTTAGTTTGATAAGTATAATCATCTACATTACCTATTTTATCTAAACTTTCTTTTACATTTTCTACGTCTTCTTCTGTAGCATCACTATCTAAGAATACAACTATTGTCATATCTTTTTCTATTTCTTTAGTGAAGTTTTGGACATTAAATGTTGCGATTATTGCAACTGTAACTATTATTAAAGTTATTGTTATACATGATATTGATGCTAAAGATAGACTGAAGTTTCTAATTACACTTTTAAAAGCATCTCTGATACTTCTACCTAACATTCTAAATAGCTTCATTGTTATAAGTTCCTTTCTGTTTAAAGTTTACTAAATGTCCATCTTTTAATGCAATAACTTGTTTTTTCATTTTATTAACTATCTTTTCGTCATGTGTTGCCATAATAATAGTTGTTCCTCTTTGTTTGTTAATATCATCTAGTACTTTCATTACTTCCATACTCATTTTTGGATCTAAGTTTCCAGTAGGCTCATCACATAATAATAATTTTGGATCATTTACAATTGCTCTTGCAATTGCTACTCTTTGTTGTTCTCCTCCAGATAATTGATCTGGATAGTTGTGAACTTTATTCTTTAATCCTACATCTTCTAATGCTTTAAGTACTTTTCTTCTTACTTCATCTTTCTTTTCACCAATACATTCTAGTGCGAATGCTACATTTTCAAATACTGTTAATTTTGGTAATAATCTATAGTCTTGGAATACAATTCCCATTTTTCTTCTTATTAAGTAGACTTTTCTGTCTCTTAGTTTTGCAACGTCTCTTCCTCCAACGATTATTTGTCCTCTAGTTGGTTTTTCTTCTCTATACAACATTTTTATTAATGTTGATTTTCCACTTCCAGAACCACCAATTATAAATACAAATGATCCTTTTTCAATTGCTAAGTTTAAATCATAGATAGCTGTTACTCCATTTTTGTACTTTTTTTCAACATTTTTTATTCTTATCAAATCCATGTTATCTATTTCACCACCTTAGTATTATTATTATAACACGAAAGTACGCTAAAAAAAAAGGAAAAGCCTTGATTTTTCCTTATTTTCCACCTTCTACTTGATATGAATCGGTTACTAAAAAGAACGCATCCTTATCTATAGCTTTAATTCCTTCGGTAACTTTGTAATATTCTCTTGACGGAATAACTGTCAACATTACTTTTCTATTTTTCTCTAAAAAGCCACCTTTTACTTCAAAAGTAGTAGTATCATGACCTAAAGTTTTAATAATATATTCTTTTACTTCAGAATCTTTATCTGTAATTATATAGAATGCTTTATTATTAGATATACCTAAAAGAACTCTATCCATTACTAAACTTGTGATGTAAAGTAAGATAATTGCATATAATGCATTAGTTGCTCCAAAGAAGAATGATCCTAATAAAACTACTATTACATTTAATACTAAAGTTGATTTTGCTACTGATATTTTTTTATGTTCGTACAGTATTTGACTTATTGTTGAAAATCCACCCATATTGTAACCTGTTCTATACATTAGTCCATTAGCTACTCCACTTAATACTCCAGCAAAAATTACCATTAACAATATATCTACTTCTGATGGATTTAATAAATGTGATAATGGTAAAGTTAATTGAACCATTAACGGATATAATATACTTGCTATAATTGAACCAATTGTTTTTCTATAACCTAAATACATTAAACCTATTAATGCAGTTGCAACAGATATTAATAAAATCATTATTGCTGGATCTATATCAAATAAATAATATGTTATAGTCGCAATACCACTTGATCCTCCTGTAACTAAACTTAGAGGTAATAGGAAAATATTATAAATAACTGCTGATAATATAATTGATACAAATAATAAAACTAATCTTAATGCTTTATTCTTTTTCATAACTCTTTTTGCTATACTTTCCATTTTACTCACCTCCAAACAATTCATATGAATCTGTTACTATGAAGAATGCTTCTTCATCTATTTCTTTTATTCCTTCCTTTAACTTATAAAAGTCTTTTGTAGGAAGTACTGTCATAAGAACATTTTCTGATTTTCTTTTATATCCACCTTTTGCTTTAAATATTGTTACTCCGTGATGTAGATATTTCAGTATAAAGTCTTTTATTTCATCTTCTTTTTCGGTTATTATATAGAACATTTTATTGTCTGATATACCGAGCATTACTTTATCTGCCATTAAACTTATACTATAAAGTATCATTATTGAATAAAGCATACTATTAAATCCAAAAAATAATCCACTTGATAGTACTATTAATCCATCACTACATAACATACTTTTACCCATACTTATATTGGCATATTTAGATATTATCTGATTAATAATATCAGTTCCTCCTGTAGTAAAACCTGCTTTAAAGATTAGACCTGCTCCAAAACCAAACATTATTCCACCAAATATTGCGGATAATAGTACTTTTGATGTATCTATTTGTATCCAAATATTAGCATGTTCTGTTAATTTTACAAATACTGGGAAAATAATTGATCCTAAGATGGATGCCTTTGTTTTTTCTTTTCCTAATAAGAAATAGCTTAATATAAGTAAAAGTATATTTAATATGAAAATTGTAGTTGAGTTTTGTATATTGAATAAGTTATTAACAATAACTGCTATTCCTCCAACTCCTCCGGGAACTAAATCATTTGGTGCAATAAATATATTGTAAGATAATGCCACGATAAAACATCCAATTATAAATTGGATTATTCTTGTAATATTTGTTTTTGTAATACTACTCTCTAGTATCAAGTTTTTACTCTTTGAAAAACTATTCATCTTACAAGCCCCTTTTTAGATTTTCCTCAATAAACATATCAATGTCTCCATCCATTACTTTTGAAACATTACTTGTTTCAGCATTGGTTCTATGATCTTTTACCATAGAATATGGATGCATAACATAACTTCTTATTTGTGAACCAAATTCTATATTTGATTGTTCTCCTTTTATATCTTTTAATTCTTTTTCTTGTTCTTCTAATTTTATTAATAATAATTTATTCTTTAATACACGAAGTGCTTGCTCTTTATTTTGAATTTGACTTCTTTCATTTTGACATGTAACAACAATCTTTGTAGGTAAATGAGTAATTCTTACAGCTGAGTCTGTTGTATTTACTCCTTGTCCACCTGCTCCTGTTGATCTATATACATCTATTTTTAAGTCTTTTTCATCGATGTCAATATCAACATCTTTGTCTATATCTGGTGTTATTTCTACTGATGCGAATGATGTATGACGTCTATTATTTGAATCAAATGGTGATAATCTTACAAGTCTATGAACTCCTTTTTCATTTTTTAAATATCCATAAGCATTTGTTCCTTTAACCATAATTGAAACACTCTTAATACCTGCTTCATCTCCAGCTTGATAATCAAGTAATTCTACCTTATAATTCTTTCTTTCACACCATCTTAAATACATTCTATATAACATACTAGCCCAGTCACAAGACTCTGTTCCTCCTGCTCCTGGATGTATTTCTAATATACAATCATTTTTATCATATGGACCATTTAGAAGTAGTAATAAATTTAATTCTTCTGTCTTTTTACTTATGCTATTAATATTATTATTTACTTCATTATATAGATCTTCATCTTCTTCTACTTCTAATAAATCTAATATTTCTAAGTTAGAACTAATTTCATTTTTTAAATCTTCTACTTTAGAAACTGTATCTTTTAATTCATTTATTTCTTTTAATATCTTTTCAGCAGATTCTCTATCATTCCAAAAATTTAGATCTTTAGTTTTATTTTCTAATTCTTCTATTTCTTTCTTTTTAGAATCTATGTCAAAGTGACCTCCAGATATCTTTAATTACGCTTTCATTAGCACTTAATTCTTTTCTTAATTCTTTTATTTCCATAAAATCACCACTTTGTTTATTATCAACATAATTTTAACATAAAAAGGACTATATGTCCTTATCTTTATCAAATTCTTCTAAAAAAGTATGTTTCTCTCTATTTTGAGTATATCCTAAAACACAATCTATGTTTACATTGTCTAGTGCTTTAAAAATATGATTATCTATATTAGGATTATTTTTCTTTAACTCTTTTATTAGATCTTTTATTTCTCTTCTTTTACTAGTTATTTCTTGATTAGAATCTTGTTCTGTGAACTTACAAGCACAATTTAAGAATTCTAGTTCATTGTATTTTTTCCATGAAAGGATTGCGGATTCTTTAACTAAATACATTGGTCTTATTAGATCTATTCCTGGAAAGTTATCTGAATGTAGTTTAGGTAACATTGTCTTTATTTCTGATGCATAGAACATTGATAATAAAGTAGTTTCAATTACATCATCAAAATGATGTCCTAAAGCTATTTTGTTACATCCTAATTCTTTTGCTTTAGAATAAAGAAAACCTCTTCTCATTCTTGCACACATATAACAAGGAATATCTTGAAATTTTTTATCTACTACTTCAAATATATCACTTTCATGTATTTCTATAGGTATATTTAATTTCTTTGCATTTTCTTCAATTAGTTTTCTATTTGCTTCTTTATATCCTGGATCCATTACTACAAAGTGAGCAGTAAATGGATATTTACCATGGACTTGAACTTCTTGTATTAGTTTTGCTAAAAGGAATGAATCTTTTCCTCCACTAATACAAACCATAATATTATCATTTTCTTCAATTAATTTGTAGTCTATTACTGCTTTAATGAATTTAGACCAAATATCTTTTCTAAATCTAGTTATTATACTTCTTTCTATCTCTTGATATGTCTTCATATTATTCCTCTACTAGTCTCTTTCCTTTAACTAATGGATTAATATTTCTATTTTTAACATTAGGTAATTCAATATAAGGTACTTTCTCAGGATTCATTGTTCTAAAATCATCTAACATTTTTTCTAGAAATGGATCTTTTTTATTATCAAATTTTTCAAATATTACTTTTTCTGTTGAAGTAAATAACTCATCATATGTAATATATCCTTTGTTAATTGAATATCTTGTTATTTTAGCAAGTAACTCCATCATATAGTTATCTTCACTTGAATGACATACTTCATTAATTTTATCTGAATAAGCTAGAACTTTTTCTGCTACTTCTTTTGTTCTAAATCCTATTTCGTTCTCATCTTGTTCATTTTTATAAACTTTTATATCATTAATTATTGTATCTATATCTTCTAGATTAATTTCTTTAGTCCAGTTATATCCTGTTTGAATAATTCCGTCTAATCTATCTGCACATAGTTTTGGTCTGTCATTATCTACTATTGTAAATTCTTTAAAATCTACAATTTCATCTACTTTTATTTTGTCTTCTCGTAACAAATTTAGTAGTATTGCATCACTTTCGATAACTTTAAGCATATTTTTTTCTGTACTTTCTTGCTTAACATAGTCTTTATTCATATAGTCAATTACATGTGAAAAACATGGTGTACTTACATCATGGAATAGACCTGCTAGTGTTTGTGTCTTATCTTCTGTTAACTTATATACTAATAATGCAACAGTTAGAGAGTGATCATATCTTGAGACATACTCTTTAAAATCATAAATCTTTTTAGAAGCATAATCCATTCCACAAAAGTAGCCTATTTCTTTTAATCTTTGTAGTGTTGGTACTTCTAAGTATTTCTTTAAGAATTCTGGTACATTATCATAATTAAGTAATTTTAAATAATAATCTTTAAACATAATACCCTCCAGTACTTGATATTATAACATAAAAAAAAGAAGTGATAAATATCACTTCCTTTAATTATTGAATTCCTAAATCTTTTAGCCAATCTTTTTCAGTTGTTGCTGGATTAGAATCTCTCATTTCTTTAACTGCTGCTTCTGCAACACTCATTCCATTTTCTGATAATTCTTCTTCAGTAACATTTAATTGACCTAAGTTTTCAGCTTCTTCAGCTACTTCTTCTTCTGGTTTTTGTTCAACTATAACATCTTCAATCTTTAATCCGTCATAGTCTGGATTGTTAGTTTTTTCATCTCCAGTAGCTTCAACGATTAATTTATAGATATTATAATCATCAACTAATGAGTAACCATCTATAATCATTGCTACGAACAATCTATATTTATCTACTTTTCCTTCAGCATCAATTAAACTGTATTTATATAAATCTGTTAATTTTTGTGCAAAGTTAGATTGTTCTTCATTAATCTTCTCTAAGATATCAATGATTGGATTCATCTTAGAAGTTCTAACTTTAAATGTTTCAGTCTTCATCTTTTCGATTTCTTCTGAATTTAATCCAGCTGCTGTTAAAGTACTTACGATTGCAGACTTAGTATAATCATCTTGACTTTCATAATCTGCTTGAGTGAACTTATAAGTTCTTCCTAATTTATCTAAGATACCTAATTTCTTAGCAACTGCTTCAGTTAGAATTACTTCTTCCATTATTAAACCGAAGTATGTTAAGTTAGTTAAATCTGTATCTGCTAATAATGGATTTAATAGGTTATATAGATTGAAATCATCAGATGCATTCTTACCATCGATAAGTGAAGTTGCAAATAATTTGTATTTATCAACTTTCTTTAATGCGTCTAATAAATCATAACCATATTTATCTCTAATTTGATCTTTAATTTCATCATTAATTTCAGCTGCTTTCTTAACAGCTTTTACAATATCAGACATAAATGAGTCATCAACACTGAAGTCGCTTTCTTTGAATGTGTTAATCTCATCTTCAGTATATCCTGTTTTTCTCATGTCATTAATAATTGCATTTTGATCATCATCACTTAATGAATAGAAATCATCAGGAGTAAATGTAAGTGTCATTAAGTTGTGGTGAGCATAAGCACCTCCACCACCAAGAGCTCCTGCTGCTGCAAGTCCAGCTCCGGCAATAAGTCCAGCTCCACCTTTGTTTGTAGCAATTTTTCCACCATCTGGTGCAATTGCTTTTCCAAGTCTTCCAACACTTCCTGTTAAATCTCCTAAAATACCAGCAAGATCTTTTTCATGTTCATCTGCTAATGTTTCTGCAACAGATTCTGCAGCATTTGCAGCTCCCATTGTTCCAGCTGCTGCTACTCCTCCAGTAACAATTGATTCAATTGGAGGATCTGTTTGAAGAATAACTTGTGGAGGTTCTGTTGTAGGATTTGGTATAATTTTATTTCCTGGGTCTTCGACTTGAGTCGGTGTTGCTCCATATTTTAATTCACTAATTAGTTTTTGAAGATCATATGCATCGTTAGGATCTTTACCATCCATTAATAATGCGATAGCAAGTTTTGTTTTATTAATAGTTCCATCATCATTAAATATATCAAATCCATATAAATCTTTTAATTTTTGTCTAATACTTGGATCTAATTTATATAATTCTTCTAGATCTCCAGCTACTTTATCAAGAATTAATTTAGAAACTCCTGTTTCTCCATTGATTATCTTTTGAATCTCATCATCAGTAAAACCTAATTCTTTTAATTTTTTAATAATTGTTTCTTTTTCTCCAGCTGGAAGGTCTGCCCACACTGATGGATCTACTGTAAATTTTGTAGGATCTGTTGCGTCTCCGCCTTTACCAATATCAGTATCTACACCTGCTATAGGTATATTACTTCCTTGGTTTCCTAAATCAGTTGCTATACCATCAGCAACAGCATCTTCAATTTGTTGAGTAGTTGTATCATTATCAGTTTTTTCAGTTTCTAAATCATCAGATGCTACTTGAACTGCTGTAAAAGCAGTGTAGAATTTATCTCTAATTCTATTATCCATATTTAGTAAATTTTGTAGAGCAGATATTGTTGTTGTTATATCCCCACTTAAATTTTCGGAATTTATTACTGCTTCTTGCAAATCTGGCCAACTGTATTGAATTTCTGCCATATTAAAACCTCCATATCATTTTAATAACCTTGTCCACACCAAGTACACCATTCGTCTGGTACATCTTCTCCCATATTTATTAGTTCACTTGGAACTGTTTTACCTACGGATTCAATTTTACCTTTTAACTTGTCAAAACCATCATCGAACCATTTTTTGATATTTAAGAAACTTGTTGTGTCCGCATTACTTTTTATCAAACCATCGTAGTCTATATCTATTTTTTTAGTATAGTGAGTAGTGTACTTTTGTATAGTAACTCCATTTTCCGTTTCAGTGCCTAAATATGTATTTGTTACTTCAACTATGTAATTTCCGTCTCTATAAGTAGATGGTAAATATGTCCCATATTCTGGATAAATCGTAGTATTTCTAGACCAAGTATCTACTACTTCTCCTTTAAAAGAATCAGCATAATCTTGAAGTGCTCTAAGTCTTGACTTCTTTTTTAAGATTTTCAAGTCTGCATTATATTTTGCAATTGCATTACCAACATCATCATCATTTAAATTAGTTAATGCACTAGATAAAGCTTCTACTGTTGCTTTAATCTTTGCTCGGGTTGCTACTCCTTTTTGTGCCTCATCTCCAGTATAAAATCTAGCAGATCCTGTTGCGCTTAACACTGTATCAATATCAAGTACTTGTTGTCCTATATTTTTAACTTTGGATGCAATGCTTGGCTTATTTTCTTTTAAAATTGCCATTTGTTCTGGTAAATTAATTGGAGCTGATCTTGCTAAGTCTGCATTTGATTGCATTGTATAATCTCTAAAGATTGCGTCTCCTCCAACCCATTCATTTAACTCATCAATCCCAGCATTGTATTGTCCATCTGCCATATTATACGACCTCCTTTAATAATTTTTTGTATTTTTATACATTAATTACTTATTAGTAAGGACCAATATATATTAGTCCGCACTAATAAGAAATTACATGTTGTAATTTCTATAATTATTTTCCAATTTACTATTGTGTTAAAGCAACTGGTCCACTGTCTAAAGCAGCTTCTTGTTTTAAATAGTTATCATGTTGAGTTTCTGCTTCAGTATTTAATTGTTTAATAATATTGTTAATTTTTGTTTCTAGATCTGCTGCGATGTTTTTCATATTATTTTTGAAACTATCAGCAGCAGTACCACCATATACTCTTTCAACAGCTGCTGCTCTTTCATTCTCTAATGTTGTCATAACATCTACCATTTGTTGTTTATACCCTTCCATATCTTTAACTAGGGCTTTCATTTTTGCGTAACGCATTCCTGATTTTGGCATAATTTAATTCCCTCCTATTAATAATTAATAATTATAAGCTATTAAGCAGCTTCAAATTTAACCCATGCTTCAGCTTGATCGTTTAAGTTTTGTCCTACTGCATCAATATTTTTAACAGCATTATCAAAATCACCATGTTTAGCTTCAATATTGTTTATAAAAACACTTGCTTTTGGTCCAAACCAAGCTCTATTTCCTGTTTCTTCTTCTCCAATTTCAGTATTTAGTGTTTTGTACATCTCTTCAATTACACCATCTAATTTCTTTGCATCTGCTTGAATATCTGCTGCAATTTTTAACATTGATGCACTGTCTTGGAATACTTGTCCTTCTGCTGGCATATGATCACTCCTTTCTATTAAAAATAATATGCCTTGTTATATGCAAAGTTCTCTACCTTGCTTACTTTAATATTAGCATTTTTGACAACAGTTGTCTATTTTTTTTAATATTTTACGTGTTATTTTACACTCCTATGCTGTCCATTATTTCTTTTGCCGCCTTTTTCCCTGCTTCCATAGCTAAAATTACTGTTGCAGCTCCAGTGACAGCATCACCTCCGGCGAACACATTTTTCATTGAAGTTTTAGTTCCTTCAACTTCTATTAATCCTCTATCTGTTAGTTTAATATTACTATCTTTTAATGCTTCGTGGTTTGGTCCTGTACCTAAGGCCATTACTACCATGTCACATTTTACTTCATGGTTAGAACCTTCTATTTCTTTAACTGCTCTTCTTCCATCTTCTCCTGGTTCTGTTAATTCCATGTTAATTACTTCCATACCAGTAACATTATTGTTTTCATCAACTAAAATCTTTAATGGATTTTGTAATAAGTCGAATATTATACCTTCTTCTTTAGCATGTCTTACTTCTGTTAGTCTTGCTGGTAATTCTTCTTCTCCTCTTCTATACATTAGATGTGTTTCAACTCCTAATCTCTTTAGAGATCTTACAGAGTCCATTGCAACATTTCCTCCTCCAATTACGTAAGCTACTTTTGCTTCTTTGATTGGAGTTTTTGCTTTATCCTTAAATGCTCCCATTAAGTTTATTCTTGTTAAGATTTCATTTGCTGAGAATACTCCATCGGCATCTTCTCCTTCAATTCCCATAAACTTTGGAAGTCCTGCTCCTGAACCTACAAATACAGCATCATATTCTTTGCTTAAATCTTCTAGTGAAATTGCATTTCCGATTGGAACATTTGTCTTTACTCTTACTCCTAATTGTTTTAGGCTTTCTACTTGATTATCTACAATACTTTTTGGAAGTCTAAATTCAGGTATTCCATAAGTTAATACTCCACCTGCTTTATGTAGTACTTCAAATATTGTTACATCATAACCTTCTTTAGCAAGATCTCCTGCACAAGTTAGTCCTGATGGTCCGCTTCCTACAATAGCTATTCTTTTTCCATTTTTCTTTTTCTTAACTACAGATTTGAAATTATTCTTAATTGCCTCATCTGCAACATATCTTTCTAGAGAACCGATTGCAATTGAATCTCCTTTGATTCCTCTTACACATTTTGCTTCACATTGTTTTTCTTGTGGACAAACTCTTCCACAAATTGCTGGCAATGAAGAAGTTTTTGAAATAATATTATATGCTTCTTCTAACTTGCCTTCTTTTATAGCAGCAATGAATTCTGGAATCATTATGTTTACTGGGCATCCTTCAACACATTTTGGTATTTTACAATGAAGACATCTGCTTGCTTCTTTTAAAGCTTCTTCTTTATTAAATCCTAATTCTACTTCATTAAAGTTTTTACTTCTTTCTTTAGGATCTTGTACTCTCATTTCTACTTTTTCCATTCCGTCCATTGTATCACCACCTATTTCTTCCCTAATAATTCTTTCATTTCTTCTAATTTTTTCTTTTCTTCTTCTTTATAGATTCCCATACGTTTAAGTGCTAAATCAAAGTTTACTTGGAATCCATCGAATTCTGGTCCGTGAATACAAGCAAATTTTGGCTTACCATCTATTTCACAACGACAAGCTCCACACATTCCACTACCATCTACCATTAATGGGTTCATACTAACTATAGTCTTAATATTATGTTCTTTTGTTATTGCCACTACATTTTTCATCATTATTACTGGTCCAATTGCAACACATATATCGTAGTCATTTATATGTTCATTTAAAATATCTGTTACAAACCCTTTATGTCCAAATGATCCATCATCTGTAGCATAATAAACATTATTAGCAACCTTTTCAATCTTGTCTCTAATTAGTAATAATTCTTCTGATCTTGAACCATAGATTACATCTACTTTGAATCCTTGCTCATTTAAGAATTTAACTTGTGGATATACTGGTGCTATTCCTACTCCACCAGCTATATATACTATTCTTTTTCCTTTGAACTCTTTTGGATTATGACATATTTCATTTTCATTTCCTAAAGGTCCTGCTACGGCAAATATTTCATCTTTTATTGTAGTCATTTCTTCAGTAGAAGCTCCTATTACTTGATATATTAAAGATAAAATTCCTTTTTCTTTATCAACATCATATATAGTTAATGGGATTCTTTCACTGTCTTCTTTTGTCATTACTATTACAAATTGTCCAGGTTTAGCATTCTTTACTACCATTGGAGCTTTTATTTCTAATAGATATGAGTTAGAACTTAATTGTTCATGTTTTACTACTTTGTACATCACTACACCATCCTCTATTTTTAGTTTTCCATAGTAATTATAACATGAAAAATAAAAAAGATACTATATATTTAGTATCTTTACGCTAATACCCATTGGCCTTCTGGCTCATTTATTTTATTTCCCTCATATTTGTGTATTTCTTCTCCAAGCTTGTTTGATTGTCCTTCATAATAATTAATATCTGTTTGCAATTCACTTATTCTTGAACTGCTTGGTTGTTCCTTTTGTTGTTCATAAGATAGGCTTCGTCTAGCATTGGATAAATTATTATCTGTTTGTTCTTTTTCTTGCTTTACTTGTAAATATGTTTGATAATGAGCATCTATTGCACTTAGATAAGCTTCTACTTCAGCTGTCCCTGAAACTATTTGGCTTATCACTTTACTACATTTTTCATGCTGTTCTTCTATTTCCTTTTGTATATCAGTTAGCATTGGAGTAAAAGTATCTACTCTAACTATATCAATTCCTTTATTGTTAATACTTATATATTTTGCTCCCCAATCATCATCAAGAGTATTTAAACCAGTTGTTATTCCTTCTATTTCCTGTTCTGCTTCTGTTGTTAATGCTGTAAATTGTGCATCAACATCTGCTTGTAATCCCGATACATCGATTGGTTTATATGACATTGCATTTGGGCAATTAGTATAGTCATTCACATAATAATCTGGTATTGGAAGTTGGCCTTCATTATATAAATCTAAACTTCTGAATCCCATATTATCACTCCTTTTTATTATCAAATTCGGATTTTATGAAATCAGATATAAACTTTGATTCTTTTGTTTCATATCCCATATGTAATATTTGTGCTATGTTATTATGATTGAACATTAGGAATGTAGATGATTCAATTAATCCTTCTGGATATACTACTGCTGCATAATCAAAAGTTGAGTCAGTTTTCATTTCTTTGCCACCTACTATTACTTTTTTATCATTAGATGCTGTTTTATAACCAATTATTACTACTGGTTTTTTTCCATTATTTAATCTTACTACTGTACCTACTGGTAAATATTTATCTTTCATAGTTACGCCTCTTTCTCCTCACCATATTTAATATCTATTTTTCTTTGCTCTGGTGGTATTGTCGCTACTTCTGATGCACCAATTTGATCTAATGGTATTTGATCCTCAATTGCTCCCTTAATAGTATCAGTTGACGTATTTTTAGCAGCATCTACTGCAGCTTCTTCTGCTTTCTTTGTTAATTTGTCTCCAAATACATCTGTTGCTTTATCTTTTAATTTTTTATATCCTTTTTCAACTGCAGTATCTGTTACAGCTCCTGTAATTTTTGTTGTGACTGGGTTAGTAATTCCTACGTCTACTACTTTTCCTAATGTTTCATCTACTAATAATGTTGTAGCAGTTGCAAGGAATGCTGTTCCAATTGATTTTCCTTTACCCATTTCTTCAGCTAATTTCTCTCCTGCATCACCAGTAAGATCTGTTACTTTTCCTGCAATCTTACTTGCCTTTTCTGCAGTTTCTGCTGATGACATTAGTTTTGTTCCAACCTTACAAATTGCACTAGATGTTAATGCAGCTGCGGTTGCTTTTCCTGCAAACTTTGCAATATTTGCAAATGCACTATCTTTATCAAAATAACTTGTTTCATTAATCCATTCAAATACTGGATTGTTTTCAATTAATTCTGTTGATAAGTCTCTTGCTGCGAAATCTTTAATTTTCTTTGCAGTGTCATCTGCGCCAAATAAACTACAAATACCTGCACCAATTGATAAAAAGCAATCTCCAATATTTTCAAAAAAGCTTAAGAATCCTTCTGTAAATTTTGCAACTCCCATACCAATTGTAGCTAATACTCTTGTTGCTGTATCTGGATAGACCTTGTTATTTGTGTATTCAAGAAGTTGAGCATATGTAGTATCGTCACATTTTCCATCACTATACATTTGTGCTGCTTGGCCTTGTTCTTGTGCTAAGGCACATACTTTTCCTAATTGATTATTAAATTTTTCAAATGCAGAGCCTAAATTTGACATATCCATAGATTCATATAAATCAACCCTATAGTTTGCTCCTGCAGTAATTGCATCTTCTAATTTACCTTCGATTGTTGTTGATAATGTTGTTAAATTAGATGATACTGCTTTTGCTGTAGCAGCTCCTGTTTCTAATTGTGCTTTGTTATAACTAAAATCTAGAGCCATATGCACTCCTCCTGATTCTATATACAATTATACCCTTTTTTTAAATTAATTGTACTTTATTTTATCAAAGATCTATTATTTTACGTTTTTATACAAAAAAAGAGATTTTGTTTCTCTTTTTACAGTGCATAAAATAATATGCTAAAAAATTGTAATATTGATCCCATTAATACGAATACATGAAAAATGGAATGAAAATATCTTTTTTTAGAACCAATTCCGTATATTGCTGCTCCAATGGTATAAATAATTCCTCCAGATAGCAATAATATTAAACCGTTTGTAGGTAAATTATCTAACAAGGGTTTAATTGATAGAATAATCATCCAGCCCATTGCTAAATAAAGAATTAATGATAGTTTTTTGTTTTTTTCTAGATTAATTGCGTTTAGAAGTACTCCTATTATTGCACATGACCATACTAATCCAAATAGTGTCCAACCTATTCCTCCTCCAATTAAACTAATACAAAATGGTGTATAGCATCCTGCTATATAAAGATAAATATCACAATGATCTATTACTCTAAATACTTTCTTTGCTTTTATATTTGGACTCATTGAATGATATAGACAACTTATTAAATACATTAATATCATTGTAGTTCCATAGATAACTGCTGAAACTACTCCTATTCCATTATGATGGATTGCTGATATTACTATAGTTAATACCAATGCAGCAATTGATAAGATTACTCCTATTCCATGAGTTACTGAATTAGTTATTTCTTCTCCTAATGTATATTTTGGTACTTTTATTTTTTCCATATTATCACCCTGTTATTTAAGTATAAGTTTTTTTAAATAATAAAAACATCATTAATTAAAAAAATACTGTTTAATATAAAACAGCATTTTTATTATTGTATTAAAAATTCCATTCGAATGATGATTTATCTTTATCCACATATCCTGTGGATATTTCACAATTAAAATTATCTTTAAGTATTTTTTCTAATTCTTTAATTGCTTCATTTACTTTGTCATCATTTATTCCTTTAAATCCATCAATTGGAAAGAATACATATTCTGTATCTTTATCAATCATTCCTTGTTTACTTTGTCTCCAAATCCAACGTCTTGTTCTTACTTTATTGTCTACTACATAAACTAATTCATTTTCATCAGGTTTTTCTATTTCATCACTACCCATTGGTTCAAAAGTATCCTCATCAACTGCAAATCTTAATTCTATATCACTATTGCTTAAACCTAAATTATGTGTTCCCATAGGTAGTGTGTATTTAATTGATATTGCATTATTTAAGTTTACTAGTGGATTAATATGTGGAACATCTCTTCCCTTAGAAATACTATTAACCATCGCTTCTACTGAACATTGAAATTTATTTGGATTAATTTCTAATTTTTGAAAGCTTTCTCTATATGGGATAACTCTTGGATCTTCTTTTGCTTTTACATCAGCAAATTCTTTCTTTGCATTAGAAATAGATTCATCTAACATTTTATCAATAGCTTTATATTCTTTTTTATTATCTATTCCTTTAGCAACTACAACCCCAATATATAAATTATCTAATACATCAAATACTTCTTTTTGTACTATAAATTTCATATTATTTCCTACCTTCTATAAATTTTAACTTTTCCTAAATCTTTTCCTTCTAGACTAAAATCATAGTCTTCTGATAATTGACTCAAATATCGGAAACTAACTTGATTATAGAATTTTTTTGCTTTACGAATTGAATCGATTGCTTTATCATCAAATTCACTTGTTCTTTTTGGTGCAACTAATATTTCTATTTGATCTGGTGAATCAAAAGTTTGTATTGTTCCAGGTACTATTATGTGAGTTGCAAAATCCCCTTGATCTACAAATATTTCTGGTAATAGTTGACCTGCTGAATCTATAAGTTCTCTTCTAAATTCACCATTAATTGCTTTATAATATTCATCTTTTTCAGTATTTAGTCTAGCTAATTCTTGTTGTAATTTGATATATTCCATAACATCAGGATCTCTCATTAAAACTCTTATTTCTTCTCTTAGTCTTTTCATTTCTCCTATTGCAAATTCTTGTTGTTCTTTATTTAAATTTGAAAAATACTTTTCAAAGAATTTTAAATATGATAAAGCACTTGTATATCTAGCTACATTATCTTTTCTCTTATCTATCATCATTAATTCTACATCTTCTATTTTTCTTCTTGTTTCATCATGTTGATATTTTTTTTCGTTTAGATTTAATTCATTAACAATTGATCTAATAATATTCATAGTATCATCTCCATTGATTCCTAATATTATACTAGCATTTTAATAATATTAAAAGAACTAAAAGAACTTTTTATTACTTTAGACTAATCTATGATATACTTTTAATTAGAGTTTAAAGGGTTATTTAAAAAAATATGGAAGGATAATAAATATGAATTACGATTTTAATATAAAAGATGATAATTTTGTTGAAGAATATTATAAATACCGTAAGAAAGAATATAAGAAACATGAACTTAAAGGTTTATTCTTAGAGGTAACTTCTAGATGTAATGCTAGATGTGAACATTGTGGTAGTAGTTGTGGTGATTTTGTTCCTAAAGATGAAGTTACTAAAGAGGAACTATGCAAAGTACTTGATGATATTGCTGCTCATTATGATCCTACTAAAATTATGTTATACGTTACTGGAGGAGAGCCTTTAGTAAAAAAAGATTTATTTGAAATAATGGATCATGCAAATAAATTGGGATTTATGTGGGGAATTACTACTAATGGTATTTTAGTTGATGAAAAAATAATTAAAAAAATGGAAAAGACTAATATGAAGACTGTTTCTGTAAGTATTGATGGTTTAAAAGACTTACATGAATCATTTAGAAGAGTTCCCGGATGTTTTGATAAAATAGTTAAAGGATTAAAATTAATGTTAAAGTGTCCTACTATTACTGATGTTCAAATAACTACCGTTGTTAACAAAAAGAATATTGATCAATTAGATGATATTTTAAAATTAGTTAAAGATATTGGTGTTAAAAACTGGAGACTTATAGAAGTAAATCCAATTGGTAGAGCTAAAAATAATGATGAATTAGCTTTAGGTGCTGAAGGTATGAAAAGAATGTTTAATTTTATGTTCAGAACTAGAGTTGAGAATCCTGATATGGCTATTACCTATGGTTGTGGTCATTATTATGGCCCTAATCTTAATATGGCTCTAACTGGTACTTTATATCAATGCTTTACTGGATATTGGGTTGCTAGTATCTTAAGTAATGGTGATATATATGGATGTCCAGATATTGAAAGAAACCCTAAACTTGTTGAAGGCAATATTAGAAAAGATAGTTTTGTTGATGTTTGGGAAAATGGATTTAAAAGATATAGAAGAATTAATAGAACATCTAATAAGAAGTGTAAAGCTTGTCCTGATTGGAAATTATGCTTAGGAGATGCTTTCCATACTTGGGATTTTAAAAATAGAAAACCCAATTTTTGTGTAAGAGAAATTTTTAAAGAAGATTTAAGTGAATAAAACTATATCAGGTTGTGCAAACAACTTGATATTTTTTTTTAAATACTGTATATTTAAATTAGCATTATATAAGATATGGAGGAATGAATATGGCATTAGGAAATTCTGGAATCGCCGCTGCAAGAAATGAACTTAGTACAATTGGTGCTAAAGTTGCTGCTGCTAAGGCTACTACTGAGAGTTTTAAAAAATTATTTAACGATGCAAATTTTCAAAAATTTGTTGCTGAGACAAGTAAAGGTTCTTTAATTAATGAACAATTACAAAAATTAGCTGAATGGTCAAATTCTATGTGTGATACAGTTGAAAGTATGAAAGCTAAGACACAAAACTATCTTGATCATCAAGAGGCTTTAAATAGGAGGTAGGAGAATATGAATAGTAATAATTTTACAGCTCAAGAACTTACTTCATTACAAACTTCTGCAGATAATCTATTTAAAGAAATAGTAGAAGCAATCAAAGGAGTACGTGATGCATGCCAACACATGAGTGGTGTTGTTAAATCTGAAGATAGTGGCTTAGCTACTGCATGGGATAATGTTGCACAAGCAATATTAGATCCAGTAACAAAAGCTGAATCATCATTAGGTGTTGTTGGAAAAACACTAAAAAGTTATGTAGATCAAACAATTGCTAATGAACAATCAGCTGAAGCTGATTTAGGAGGCATCGATGAAGAACTTGGAGCATTAGGACAACTTGCTGGAGGCTTAGTTGACTTAGGTGCTACAATTGGAGGTGCTGCCGCAGGCGTTACAGCTGGTGCTGTTGGACAAGTAGTTGCTCATGAAGCTACTACTGCCGGACAAGGAATTATTAAAGGAATAGGACAAACAGTTGCTAATGGTGCAGCTGAAGGTGCTAAGGACCCTGGATCAATACCAGGTAATGGAACTATATCAGGAGGATCTATTACACATGATATTCCACCTGTAATATATGCTCCACCTACACCAAGCGCTCCTACTGCTGTTGGTAGTACAGGAACTGTTACACCACCACCTGTAATTTATGCTCCACCTACACCAGGAGTTAGTGGAGGAGTTGGAGTTGTTAATCCTCCTTCTGTAATTTATGCTCCACCTACACCAAGTGCTCCTGTACAAGTTACTAAATAATATAATTAAAAAAGGAGTTTTCTCCTTTTTTTAATATACTGGAGTTGATATTTTGATAGATTTATTAAAAAATAGACTTAGTTCAATAAAAAAGATAGAAGATTCTAATGATATGATTTCAGAACTTATTAAGTTTAATGAAGAAATTGATAATCTTGAAATTGAAAATTATGATTCTTATTTCCTGGCAATTGATTCTTTAATGCTTTTAGGTATTGAATATTATTTAACTAAAGATAAGAATAATGCAATTGATTGCTTTAATAAAGTAGTTGTTTTTGGTGAAAAGTATAGGTCTTATTCAAAAGAGAATTATTTTGATATTATTAATTGTGCATATTCTTGGTTGGTATATTATTCCTTTGAAGATGGAGATTATAAATCTACTGAGAAATACTGTGATATAGTAATCAATAATTATTTAGAAGTTAAAGATGATCCAAACTACTTTGTTACTGAAAAAGAATCTGTTGATATTTGTAAAAAGTATTTAGATGAAATAAAAAAGAATAGTTAATCTATTCTTTTTTTATCATAATATACTTTTTGTTTTGGTTTATCTTTTTTTGCTTCTAAGAATTCTCTATGTTTTTCTGGTATTTCTACTAATTCTTTACATGCATCAATTGAGTTCATTGTAAAGCTTATTGCTTCTTCCATATTATCAAATCTAAATACTAATGTACTCATATTTCCATCATTTACAGTTAACAAGGCCATTAATTTACCTTTTTCGATAAAAGGTCTTATTCTTACATGAAACCTCATTAAAGCACGTGACATTTCATTTTCTTTGATAAACCAACCGTTTGAATCAATTCTTTCCATATAATCTATTTCTTCTTTTTATTAGTTTTTTTACTTTGTTTTCCTCTTGAAGGGCTCTTCCTACTAATTCTTTATGTCTTTCTAATAATCCTTCTTCATCCGGGTTATCTTGAAAATCAAGTGTTCGTACTAGGTGATTTTTTACCTTTTCTAAATCTGACTTTCTATGATAAATACTTGCCTCATCATCATCGTCAATTACACAGAAGTAATCTATCTCTGGATGTCTATATAAATATAACATTATTTCAATTTGTTTATTCATTGAATGAATTAATGTTGATGATTCTCTTGTTTCTTTTATTTCAACGTCTGGTGTTTTCCCAATTACTTCTATTCCATATTTTTTAAACATAGAAAAGTAGAATTCAAGCCTTTCTGATGGTTCTATTATTTCTAATGTTTCATCATCAATATTACTTTTGGCTGCGGCTTCTATTACTACCTTACAATCATATTCTCTACAAATATCTCCAAGTATTGCAATTCTTCTTTCTACCCTTTTTCTTATTACTTCTTTTGGAACTCCACAATATAATTCAAGGACCATATCACCATATGTATCAAGAACTCCTTCAAAATCTAAAAATATTACATTCAATATCTATTCACCTATTTAACTTTTACATTATTTTTTTCTTTTTCAAATATTGGAGTATTTATAATTACTCTTTTATTATCATAATCTACAGTTGTTTCTGCATCATATGGAAGAATACATCTTGGGTATGCATGTCCAAAATTTAAATTAAATAGTACTGGAGTATCTAAATCACTAAATACTCTTTTATATACTTCTTTATACTCGTCATAATGAGCTTCATTTTGTGGTTTTCCAACTATTATTCCTCTTACTAATCCTAATATATTATTTCCTTTTAATTCCATTAGCATCTTTTCTAAATCTTCTGGAGTTGGTTGCTCTTCAGATGTTTCTAAAAATAGAATTTTTTCTTTCCATTCTTCTTCTGTTGGGAATATTCCATATTTCTTATAAACTTCTGCTTCATCTCCATATCTACTTCCAGTTAAATCATCATAGATACTTTCTAAACAACCTCCGTATAGCTTTCCTGTTACTACTCCACTTCCATTTAATGTTTCGTATCCATGTTCTTCTTTATGAGATGGTCTTGGTTTACCTAATTCATCTTCTCCAAAAGATGTTCTTTCTTCATACCATACAGGACTTGATGTTATTTCAAAACTTGATTCTTCTTTAAAGAACTTATCAAAATATTCTTTTGTATATGGAAGCATTTCATTATCTAGTTCTGCTATATCATTTAGAATACTTGGTCCATAAAATGTTGATAAACCTAATCTATTTAATAATAAATGGTTATTTGTTGTATCTGAAAATCCTGTGAATATTTTTGGATTGTTTATTACAGCTTCTTTAAATTCTTCATCTTCTATTAAATATGGAATAGTTTTATATGTATCATCTCCACCTATAGCACAAAGAATTGCTTTTATTTCCGGATCCATAAATGCTTGTTTTAAATCAGCTGCTCTTGCTTCTGGATGTTCTGCTAAATAATCCATATTTTCAAGTGCATTAGGCATTATTACTGGAACTAAATCCATTTCATCTAATCTTTTTAATGCTAATTCTAATTGATGTTTACAAAAAGACATTCCTAATATTCCTCTTGATAAACTTACTATTGCTACTTTATCTCCTTTATTTAATTTTTTTGGTTTCATATTTATCAACTCCAATTAAATTATAACATAAAAAGACATCTAATGATGTCTTATGAGAATAATGTCTCTTCTTTTTTATATTGTTTTGATATATATAATAGTATTGCTATTGTATAGATAATTGTTGTTCCTATTATTACTAATAGTGATTGATAATTAATATTATTAACAATAATATCATTTAATAATGATCCACAGTTTGCGATTGGTATTAGATTAAATACTGAATTATCTATTTCCATCATTTTTAAGAAATATGGGATCATTGGAAGTAATGATATAAATTGAAGAGATGATTGTGCTTCTTTATAAGTCTTTGCTTTTCCAGCTAAAGCCATACAAATTCCAGCTGATAGTAACGCTGTTAAGAATATTACTAATACTACTAGTATTACTGATTCAGCACTTGTTGATATTACCATATCTTCATATGATTTAAATAATTCTCTTCCTATCATTACTGTTGGTATTGATAATACATATGATATTAAACCTACTACAAATCCTAATATTGAAGTTGCTAAATATTTACCTAATACTAATTCTGAACTTCTTATTGGAAATGTTAATATTGTTTCTAATGTTCCTCTTTCTTTTTCTCCAGATGTTGCATCAGTTACTACTACTACACATACCATTACTACAATCATAATTAAATATGTAATTACTAGACTAAATATCATACTAGTCATCATATTTGTATCATCTTTTGTTAATGATTCTACTTTTATATTTATATTATTAAATACTTTTGTTGGATTAATTCCATCTTTTATTAATTCTTTATTTCCTAATAGTTTATTATATGTATCTAGATATGTACTTGCATATGATAAAACAAATGCTCCACTATTTTGAGAATCATCTGCATAGATTGTATATTCATTATCTTCTTTAATAATATACCCATCTATTTCTTTATTAGAATATGCTTCTTCTAGTTCTTTTTTATTATTATATTTTTTTAATTCTATATTATCTAACTCTTTTATAATTGTTTTTTCTTCTTGAGTTGGTTCATAGTTAGATCCTACCATATATTTAGATTCATTCATTGAGTCAAATATAAATCCAAATAATAGTATTACTATAGGGATTATTAATGGATAAATAATTAGTTTTTGTAATGATTTTTTATCTCTAATAATACCTCTTAATTCTTTATAGATAGTTGTTTTTATATTATTCCATTTCATTATTAACACCTCCTATTAGTGTGAAGAAGGCATCTCTAAGATTAGTTGTTTTAGTCTTTTTCTTTATTTCATCAGGAGTACCTATTGAAATAACTTCTCCTTTATTAATTAAAACTACTCTATCACATATATTTTCTGCTTCTTCCATATAGTGTGTTGAATAAATAATACATTTACCTTTATCTCTTTCTTCTTTAATAAAGTCTAAGATTACTTGGCTTGATATAATATCTAATCCTGAAGTAGCTTCATCTAAAATATAATTATGTGGATCATGAAGTACACATCTTGCAACACCTACTCTTTGAGTTTGACCTGTAGATAGGCTTCCTATTCTTTGATTTTTAAAACTTTCCATATCAAATCTTTTTACTACTTCACTAATTCTTTTATTTACTTTATTTTTATCCATTTCATAGTAGTCTGCACACATCTTTAGAAGTTCTACACATGATATATCTTTATATAGTTTTGTATTACCTGATAGGAAAGAAATTGTCTTCTTTATTTCTATTTCTTCCTTTTTAAAGTCTTTTTTATCTATTATTACTTCTCCTGATGTTGGTTTCATAATACCTGCGATTATTCTTAGAAGAGTTGTTTTTCCTGCTCCATTTGGTCCTAATAGACCTAAGATTTCTCCATCTTTTACTTCAAATGAGATATCTTTATCCGCAAAGAATTTAATTGTTTTATTCTTTTCTATATTCTTTTCAAACTCTTTTGAAACTTTCTTTACTTCTATCATATTTACTCCTTTAATCCATTATATGTATCAATTACTATTTCTTTTAATGTTGCTTGATTATCAATATCATCTAGAATAGATAGCTGCTCTAAAACAAATTCTTTATACTCTTTTGTACTTGCCATTATACCAGCTCCTATTATGATTATATCACACAAAAAAAGACTAAATTAGTCTTTTTTCATTATTATATGTTGTGGTAATCCATCTTTATAAATTTGTTTTACTTCTCCTTGAATTAGTGGTTTCATGTAATCAATTAGTTCTTGTCTAACATAGTTATTTTCTACATCTATCCACTCTAATGGTATTTTCTTTTCTACGTTAGCAATTTTATGTATATCATCAAATACTTCGTATTTTATTTCATATTTTTTTCCAGGTTTTCTAGTCATTATAACCATTTTACCTGATTCGCCTTTATATGCTAATTCAGCTCCTAATTTTCCACATTCAATTGCTTCATCTAAATCTGTTTTAGATGCTAAATGAGAAGCCGCTCTTTGAAGTGTTGATAATGTTATTGGTCTTGCTTTTATACCTAATCTATCTCTTAGTATTCTACCTAATGCATCAGCACATCCTACTAATTCTTTATGACCAAAAGCATCTGTTTGTAGATTTGTATCTAATAATTCACATACGAATCTTCTATCTTCAGTTCTTATTCCTTCAGATACAGCTATCACTATATTTGATTTTTTCTTTAATAATTCTTCTGTTTCATGAACGAAATCTTCTATATTAAATGCTACTTCTGGTAAATAGATTGCATCTACTCCTGGACATGTTTCATCTTTTGCTAGTGCAGCTGATGCTGTTAACCATCCTGCATGTCTTCCCATGATCTCTACAATAGCAACTGTTTTCTTTGTATCTCCGTAGCAGGCATTATCACTTATTACTTCTTTTAAAGTAGTTGCAATATACTTACAAGCACTACCAAATCCAGGGCAATGATCAGTTATTGGTAAATCATTATCTATTGTTTTAGGTACTCCTATAAAATTTTGATGTTTATTATGTTCTTTTGCATAATCTGATAATGATTCTACTGTATCCATTGAATCATTTCCACCTATATAAATAAAAGAATCTATAGAATGTTTATCTAGTATTTCAAATATTTTTTCATATAAATCTTCATGTTCTTCTACTTTTCCTAATTTAAATCTACATGTTCCAAGAAAACTAGATGGTGTTCTTTTTAATAATTCTAGATTTTCTTCTTTACTTAAATAGTCATCTAAGTCTACTATTTTATCATTTAATAATCCTTCAATACCATTTAGCATTCCATATACTTTAAATCCTTGTTTCTTTGCGGATTCATATACTCCTGCTAAACTACCATTAATTACAGAAGTAGGTCCTCCTGATTGTCCAACTATTAATTTTTTCAATTTGTTATCACTCCTTTTGTTTTAGTCCTCTATTGCATTATATATTAAAAAAAAGACTATTTCTAGTCTTTTATTGATTAATATATTTAATTGCTTCTGTAGCAGCTATTGCTCCATCGGATGTTGCTGTTACAAGTTGTCTTACTTCTTTTACTCTATTGTCTCCAGCAACGAATATTCCATCTACATTTGTATTACAGTTCTCTCCTGCAACTATATATCCTGATTCATCTAAGTTAATTACTTTTGCAAAGTTTTGATTCTCTGGAATTCTTCCTACGGCAACAAATAGACCATCTACATTAATAGTTTGAATATTACCATCTTTATTAGTTACTTCTATACTTTCTAGTTTTTCATTTGCATTTAGTTTAGTAACATTACTATTATAAATAAACTCTACATTATCTTTTTCTTTTAATTTATTTACTGTAGTTTCTTCTCCTCTAAATTCATCTCTTCTATGAATTAAATATACTTTTTCTACTAAATTTGATAAATATAGTGCATCTTCTAAAGCAGTATTTCCTCCACCTACAACAGCAACTGTTTTCTTTCTATAAAAGGCTCCATCACATGTTGCACAATAAGAGATTCCTTTACCAACAAGTTCATCTTCATTAGGTAATCCTAATTTTCTATTTTCTGATCCTGTTGCTAGAATAATAGTTTTTGTTTTATAAGTATTTTTATTTGTTACTACTTCTTTTTCTTTTCCTAAATCTTTTATTTCTATTACTTTTTCAAATACTATTTCTGCTCCTAAGTTTTTTGCTTGATTATATATTTTAGTTGCAAAATCAAATCCTGATATATGTTCTTCTACAGGATAATTTTCTATATCAGGTGTATTTATAATTTGTCCACCATATGTTTTAGCTTCTAATACTAATACTTTTTTATTGGCTCTTCCTGCATAAATAGCAGCTGTTAATCCTGCTGGACCTGCTCCTACAATTATAATATCGTATAACATTTATTCTCCTATTAATGATTCAATATCATCTTTTGATATTAAACCAACATTTCTTTTTACTTCTTTTCCTTTTTCTATTACAACTAAACATGGTATTGAAAATACACTATATTTTTCTGCTAATTCATCTGCATCATCTATATTAATAGATACTACTTTTACATTATCATTACTTTCTGCAAATTCTTCTATAATTGGCTTTAACATTTTACATGGCCCACACCATTCGGCATTAAAATCTACTAATACTTTTTTATCACTTTTTAATACTTCTTTTTCAAAATTATCTTTATTTACTTCTATAACTTTCATTAATTATCACTTCCTTCTACATTTGTTAATATTTTATACATTATTTTATATAAAGTTTCAGCTTCTTCTTTAGATAAGTTAACACATTTACCCATTTTTTCTGGTATACTTAGTGCTTTTTCTTTTAGTTGTTTTCCTTTATCAGTAATTGCCACTTCAAGATTTCTTTCATCTATTGAAGATCTTACTCTTGTTACATAACCCTTTTTCTCAAGTTTCTTTAATAATGGAGTTAAAGTACTTGAATCTAATAAGAGTGTTTTACCTATTTCTTTTACATTACTTTTTTCTTTTTCCCAAAAATACATCATTACAATATATTGGGTATATGTTAAATCTAATTCTTCAAGTAATGGAGTATATTTTCTTATTATTTCTTTAGAACATAAATATATGGGAAAACATAATTGATTCTTAAGTTTTAGTGTATCGTTATCCCTCTCCATATCAATTCCTCCTACATTAATTCTTTTAAATCTTCTTCTATATCTTTTGGATCATATGTTGGACTATATCTTTTTACTGCATTTCCTTCTTTATCTACAAGAAATTTAGTAAAGTTCCATGCAATGTCTCCTTCTTCTTTACAAGTTGTGCTTATTTTAGCAATTGCTTTCATAGCCATCTTATTTTTAATACCTTTTATTTCATCTTTAGGTTGTTGTTTCTTTAATACTTTGAACACTTCACTTTCATTTTCTCCATTTACTTCTATCTTAGCAAATTGATCAAATTGTGTTTTGTATTTTGCAGTACAAAATTCATGTATCTCATTATTATCTCCTGGAGCTTGATGTCCAAATTGATTACATGGAAAGTCTAATACATCAAATCCCTTTTTATGATATTTCTCATATAATTTTTCAATTGCTTCATATTGTGGTGTAAATCCACATCCAGTAGCAGTATTAACTACTAGTGATACTTTTCCTTTTAATGTTGATAGATCAAAGTCTTCACCTTTTCTAGTTTTTACTTTTAAATCATATATATTCATAATTTTCATCTCCTTGATTAATTTGCGTGCAAATTAATTGTATCATAACTATTTTTAATATGCAATAAAAAAAGACTATAATTAGTCTTTTTTATGTTATCTTATTTTTTTAATTTATTTAAATCTCCTTTTAATGGAGTTATATTCCAACCAATGATTTCATCTTTATATGGTTCATAAATATCGTTTAGTAAATATACATTTTTCTTGAAATAAAAACCAAAGGCAATTTCTGCAAAACTATTTGGTCCAATATAATTATCTATTCCATTCTTTGTTGCATTTACTATTAAAACTGTATCATTCTTAGGATCAGCTATTCTATCAAAATGTGCTCTTGAAGCAATTACTTTATCTAATCCTTGCATACATTCAACTGGTAATAAAACATTATATCCCATTTCTTCTAGTTCTTTTGATAAATCTACTATCTTATCTTTTACTTTCATACTTCCACATAAAACTATATTCTTTGGTTTTTTCATATTTCCTCCATTAAATGTTCATTTTATTATTTATTTCTCTTATTTAACCATTTCTTTTTTATTATACTTAATGTTTGTGTTGATAAGTAGAAACCTACACATGGAACTACTGCTCCAAAAAATGGATTTGTTGTATCAGCAATTTTTAAATATAATACAGCAAATACATAAGTTAATACTACTATTAGGAATTTTCTTAAAGAAGAAGTTTCCCAAGCTTTATCTCCTTCAACACGTTTGTTTCTTTTTTCAATATCAGTTATTCTTTTTTCTAATTCTTTTATATTATCACTCATAATATCACTCCGTTGGTTATTATATCATAATAATTATCTATTTTAATAGTTTTTCAAAAGCATTTGCATTTAATATTGTATTAGAAATAAATTCTCCATTATAGAAGTTAGCCCAGTTATTTATAATACATGGAGCATTTTTAGCTTTTTCTAATGAATCTATTTTTATAAAATCTAATTTAATTTTCTTTTCTTTTGCATAATCAGTTAATTCTTTTACTTCATATTCAACATATGGGCATTCGTTAGAATAATAGATTGTGAAATCTTTATTTTCTATTTTCATTGCTCTTGCGCTATCATTAAATTTTGGTGTTTCTTTATCATCAAATTGTAGTGCCATAAGTTCATAATCATTAATAGTATCTACTACTTTAAATCCGAAATGTTCAAAGAATTTCTTATCTC
>DFEZ01000001.1:68670-121195 GCA_002369415.1 Caryophanales bacterium UBA3789
TCTCCAATAAATGGTTTTTTCTTTTTAGTAACTATTGTACAAACTCCACTCATTTTTTTATTTTTTGCATCTTCAATAGCATACTCTAATAATTCTTTTCCAATTCCCTTTCCTTTAAAACTACCTGCTACCCATAAACAATAAATATACATATAGTTTTTTCCATTAACAGGAATCCAGGCTGTTTCTATTGGTTCATATTCAATAAAGATTTTTCCTCTAGCATTTAATTTTCTAAATACGTGTCCATCTTTTAATTTACTTTTAATCCATTCTTTCTTTTTATCCACACCATCTTGATGTTTAGGATCTCCAATTGCACAACAAATATGTTCTTCATCAATATTTTTATCATCTAAATTAATATACTCATTCATATCTAACACCTCATATTAATTATACCAAAAAAAGACCTTGATTGGTCTTTTATTTTACTTTCCATGGCATTGCTTATATTTCTTACCACTGCCGCAAGGACATGGATCATTTCTACCTATTTTTTGTTTTCTTACAGGTTTTCTTTTGATTTCTGCAGCTTCTGAATCATTTGTAATCATCTTTTTATTTGTTTCTTTTCTTTCGATGTTTTGTCTTATTTCTGCTTTAAGTAAGAAGATTGCAACATCTTTATCGATCTTTTGAAGCATTGAATCAAACATATCGAAACCTTCCATAGTATAAGCTCTTAATGGATCTTCTTGAGCATATCCTCTTAAGTGAATACCTTCTCTTAAATGAGACATTGTATTGATATGTTCCATCCAATAATTATCTAATACTTGAAGTGTAATAACTTTTTCAAATTCATTTGATACTTCTTGAGGAATACCTTTTAATTTAGATTCATATTCATCTATTACTCTTTTACTTAATAGATCAATTACTTCACTATCTGATAATCCTTCTATATCTTTTTTCTTAATATCTTTTCTTAATAAGTTTTCATTTGCGAATTCTACAATATCATCATAGTCTTCATCATCTAATACTCCATCTGGTGCGAGATGTGATTTTACTAAGTCTTCTATATGATGTCTAAATGTAGTTAGAACCATTTCATGAATTGATTCATTATCTAAGATTTTATTTCTCTTTTCATAGATTATTGTTCTTTGATTATTCATAACATCATCATATTGTAGTAAGTTCTTTCTTATATCGAAGTTGTTTCCTTCAACTCTCTTTTGAGCTGATTCAATAGATCTTGTGAAAGCTTTACTTCTAATTGCTTGATCTCCAATACCCATTCCTTCCATCATTGAAGAAATTCTGTCTGATCCGAATCTTACCATAAGATCATCTTTCATTGATACGAAGAATTGTGTATATCCTGGATCTCCTTGACGTCCTGAACGTCCACGTAATTGGTTATCAATACGACGTGATTCATGTCTTTCAGTACCAATTACACATAATCCACCTAATGCTCTTACTTCATCTGATAGTTTAATATCTGTACCACGACCAGCCATATTTGTAGCGATTGTTACAGATTTTCCTAAACCAATCTTTGAAATAATTTCTGCTTCACGTGCGTGATTCTTTGCATTTAATACTTCATGTGGAATTCCTGCTTTTTTAAGTAAGTTACTTATTAATTCACTTGTTTCAATTGCGATTGTACCTATAAGTACTGGTTGTCCTGCTTTATACTTTTCTTTAACAACTCTTACAATTGCAGCATATTTAGCTTCTTTAGTTGCATAAACTAAATCAGGTTCATCTATACGAATAACAGGTTTATTTGTTGGGATTTCTATAACATACATGTTATAAATCTCTCTAAACTCTTCTTCTTCTGTTTTAGCAGTTCCTGTCATACCTGATAATTTCTTATACATTCTGAATAAGTTTTGGAATGTAATAGTTGCTAGTGTTTTTGTTTCTTCGTTGATGTTTACTCCTTCTTTTGCTTCTATTGCTTGATGTAGACCATCTGAGTAAGCTCTTCCTTTCATTAAACGTCCTGTAAATTGATCAACTATTATTATTTCTCCATCTTGTACAACATAATCTACATCGCATTTCATTGCATAGTTTGCACGTAATGCTTGATTAATAAAATGTAATAGTGTTGCATTATCTACTGCATATAGATTATCTACATGGAACGCTTTTTCTGCTTTATCTGCACCTTTTTCTGTTAAGTTAACTGCATTTACTTTTTCATCATATATATAGTCTTCTTCTTGTTTTAAACTCTTTACATATTTATCTGCAGCTATATATAGATTTTGATTTTTCATTTCTCCACCAGAAATAATTAATGGAGTTCTTGCTTCATCTATTAATACTGAGTCAACCTCATCGATAATAGCAAAGTTTAGTTTTCTTTGTACTCTATCTTCTTTTCTTACTACCATGTTATCTCTTAAGTAGTCGAATCCAACTTCATTATTTGTTGAATATAAGATATCACAGTTATAAGCTTCTTGTTTTTCTTGTGGAGATAATTCTCTTCCATTTACTCCTACAGTTAATCCCAAGAATCTATGAATTCCACCCATCCACTCAGCATCACGGCCAGCTAGGTATTCATTGACTGTTATAATATGTACTCCTTCTCCAGTTAAGGCATTTAAATATGCTGGTAGAACTGATGTTAAAGTTTTACCTTCACCAGTTTTCATTTCAGCAATATTACCATAATGAATTGCAAGAGCACCTAATATTTGAACATAGAAGTGTTTTTCACCAATTACACGGAATGATGCTTCTCTTGCAGTAGCGAATGCTTCTACTAAGATATCTTCTAATGTTTCTCCATTTGCTAGTCTTTCTTTAAATTCATTTGTTTTATCTTGTAGCTCTGTATCTGTTAATTTTGAATATTCTTCATCTAGAGCCATTACTTCATCTGCTATTTTAGCAAATCTTCTTAATTCTTTATATTCATGATCAAAGATCTTCTTTAATAATTTTATTGCCATCTCTCGGCCTCCTTGTTCCTTCAAGATATTATTTTACCAAAAAAAAAGGAGAAATAAAAGTATTTCTCGCTTTTTGTATATTTATTCAGCTTCCATAACTCCATAGTTACCATCGTTTCTCTTATAAACAACGGCTGGTTGATTAGTTTCACTATCTTTATACATAAAGAATTGGTGTCCTAATAATTCCATTTGAAGTATTGCCTCTTCTTCATTCATTGGTTTTACTTCAATTGTCTTTCTCTTAACTATTTTATGAGTTTCCTTTTCTTCTTTTTCGTCTGGTAATTCTATTTCAGCAAAATTGAAGTCATAGCTTGGTTTTACTTTCTTAGACATAAGTCTTGTCTTATTCTTTCTGACTTGTCTTTCAAGCTTATCAATTGTCTTATCAACTGCTGCATAGAAATCTTCTTGAGTTTCCTCAGATCTTAGAATATATGATTTTAATGGTATTGTTATTTCTACTCTTTGCTCATGGTTGTTATTTACTTTAACTATGATGTTTGCACGTACTTCATTACCTTTATCAAAATACTTATTTAACTTTTCTAGTTTTTCGTTTACGTAGTCTTTCATAGCTTCAGTAATTTTAATCTTCTCGCCACGAATATTAGTTTCCATAAAATCCCTCCTTCTTAACTTTATTATAACACAAAGAAATAAAAAAACTACTAATTTATAGTAGTTATTTATCTTTATGTCTTTTTATTTTGTTTAATAGTTTTTTCTCCAATTCTGGATTTTTATCAGAAATAATTGATGTATGGAAGACAAACCATATTACTAATAATGCAATTATTATATAAATATATTGCCACATTCTAGTTGCATATACTGTATAAAGTATTGATGCTGCTGCAAATAATAAGTCTACTGCATAGATTATTAATACTGTTGCTGTTTGTGAAAAGTTCATTCCTAATAATTGATGATGCAAATGTTGTTTATCTGCTTGGAATGGTGGTTGTCCTTTTAATAATCTTCTTATTATAGCGAATAATGTATCTAGAATTGGTATTCCTAAAATTGTTACTGGTACGAAGAATGAGATAAGTGCTGGTCCTTTGAACTCTAATAATGTAATTACAGCTATTATAAATCCTTCAAATGTTGCTCCATCTCCTGCAAATATCTTTGCTGGATGGAAATTATGGAATAGGAATCCTAAAGTAGATCCTAACATTATTAAAGTTAGTATCATAACTAAACTTCCAAATCTTCCTTGATAGAATCCTATGATTGCAATTGTAATATAGAATATACTACAAATACCTCCACTCAATCCATCTAATCCATCTATAAGGTTAATTATATTTGAACAAGCTACTATAAATAGTATAGTAATTGGATATGCTAATATACCAAAGTTAATTGCATAACCGAAGGCACTTATATAATCTAGTAAAATACCTCCATAGAATACTATTACTGATGCTGCTAGTATTTGAACAATAAATTTATGTGTTGCTTTTATTGGATTAATATCATCTACTATTGAACATAGTATAATTATAAAACTTCCTATAAGGATTGAATTCATTCTTACTGATTGTTCTCCAAATAGCATATAACCTAACAAGAATGATAAGAATATTCCTACAGCTCCTAATTTTGGAGTTGCAACTTTATGAATATGTCTATGTTCTTCTTCTTCTCTTGGCTTATCCATTGCTCCTATATGAACAGCTACTTTTCTCATTAAAAACATAATAATTGCTGAAAATATAAATGTAACTATTACTATTTTAGAAGCATCTAATAATTGTAATTTCATTTATTTCACTTCTTTCTAACAAAATTATACCATTTTCGTAAATAAATACAAATAAAAACCAATCTTATGATTGGTCTTTTTCTAATAATTTAATATTATTTAGTAATATTCCTGTTCCTTCAGCAACACAAGTTAATGGTGTTTCTGCAATTAAAACTGGTATTGTTAGTTCTTCTTCAAATACATCAATTAGTCCAGTAAGTAATGCTCCTCCACCTGTTAGAATTACTCCTTTTTCTATAATATCTGCTGATAATTCTGGAGGTGTTTGTTCTAATACTGATTTTGTTGCTTTTATTATTCTATTAACATCATCTTTTAATGCTTCTTTTATTTCTTCTTGTGTAATTGTAATTGAATCAGGTAATCCAGTTAATAGATTTTTCCCTTTGATCTCTCTTTTTTCAGATTTCTTTGGTTTATATACATTAGCAAAATTTATTTTTATATCTTCTGCTGTTTGTTCTCCAATTAGTAGTTTATATTTCTCTCTTATATATTTAATTATATCTTTATCTAATGCATTCCCTGCTATTCTAATTGATTCTGATTCTACTATTCCATTTAATGATAGAATTGCTATATCAGTTGTTCCTCCACCAATATCTAGTACCATATTAGCAGTTGGTTTTGAAATATCCATTCCTGCTCCTATAGCAGCAACTTTTGGTTCTTCTTCTATATATACTTTTCTAGCACCTGTTCTTTCTGCTGCCTCAATTATTGCATTCTTTTCTACAGGTGTAATATTAGTTGGACAGCATATTAAAATTCTTGGTCTAGCAAATAGTCTTCTTGCTTTTATTTTATTGATAAAATAATTTAACATTATTTCTGTTAATTCGAAGTCTGCAATTACTCCATCTTTTAGAGGTCTTACTGCTTCTATTTTTTCGGGAGTTTTTCCTATCATGTCATAAGCTTCTTTTCCTACAGCTATTACTTTTTTGGTTTCTTTTTCAATTACAACAACGCTTGGTTCATTTAAAACTACGCCTTTTCCTTTAATATATATTAGTACATTAGCTGTTCCTAAATCTATTCCGATATCTCTTGTTAGCATAACATTACCTCCCTTTTCTTATTCTATCATAAAATAGTTGTTTTCCAATGAAAAAAAAGAAGAAAATCTTCTTTTATAATATTTTTACTGATGATACTACATCTAGTATAAAATTAGTAATTAAATATATCATTGATAAACCCATTAAAAAGTAGAAAATTCTTGCTTGTAATGGGTTACAATTCTTTTTAAATAATGAATTAATATTTATTGATTGCATTGCCCATATTACAACCATTGTTACTACGAAATATAAAATAAATTTTACTGTCATTCTGTCTTTCCTTCGTATTCAGTTATTTTATCTACTCTTCTATGATGTTTTTCTTCATCTGAAAATGGTGTACTTATGAAATTAATTACTATTTCTAATGCTTGGGCTAATGGAATATTTTCACCAAAAGCTACTATATTTGAATTATTATCATTTCTTGTAACAACTGCTTCTTCTTTAGTTGATACTTTAGCACAGCGAACTCCTTTAACTTTATTACAAGCAATGCTTATTCCTATTCCTGATCCACAAATAGCAACTCCAAAATCTACTTTTCCATCTCTTACACTTTCCCCTAATAGAAATGCATAATCTGGATAGTCAGTTGATTTATCACTATTTGTTCCATAATCTGTTACATCAAAGTTTCTTTTCATTAATTCTGTTTTTAATTGTTCTTTTAAATTAAAACCTCTATGGTCACTTGCGATACCTATTCTCATTTCTTACTCTCCTTAACTGTTTAAATATTAATTCTCCCCCAGTTTGGCAAGATAGATGTGAATAAAATATTTCTCCATCATCTTGTTCTGTACCATACATTATTTTGTTATTTAAGTCTTCAATTCCTTCAATATCATCTGGTAGATTTTTTTCACAATACTCGCAAACTGTTAAACTTCTTGATAATACATATGATTTGTTTGCGGTAATATCTCTTATCATTGGTCTCCAATTAGCATAGATTCTTCCTTTATAAATCCTTGCTGCACAGAAATCACAAGTTCTTTCTCTTTTTGTATGTCTCATTTTTGTACTTGGATAAACAGACACAAGATGATCTGGAAAAAGTGAAAGACTTGTATTATTTAGTTTTTCCTCATCAATTGCATATGCAATATCCATTATTGAATCACCATATAATTCACTAATTATTCTTTTTGATATTGGATCTGTTGCCATTAATTGTAATTCTTGTTCATATTCTTTAAGAAGACCATTATCTTCTATTTCTTGGATGTTCATTTCTTCAAATTCTTTTCCTGATGTTTTACTCATAACCTTGCCACCTACGTTAATTATATCATATCTTTTTTACTATATACTTTATTTCTTCCATTTACTATAAGTTCTTCTCCATCTATTCCAGTAATATTCCAATTATGGTTTCTTATTATTCCAGAATACTCTTCTTGTATAGATATTGGAATTGTAATTAGTGGTTTATCTTCTTCTAAATACTCTATTCCTTTATCCACAAGAATTGTTCCAAATCCTTGTCTTCTATATTTTTTATCCACAAAAATTGTGCAAATCTTTTTTTCTTCTTTTTTTAGAGAAATAAATCCTATTATTTCTTCATCTTTTATACAAATTATTTCTCTTGTATGATCTATTATTCCTGGAATCATTCTTTCTTGGAACCATTCATTATAGTCAGGATAATAATTTGATATTTCTTGTGAGAACTTATCTATTTCTTCTAGGAGAGTAATATTATCAGATGCATTTACTAATTTCATTGCTTAAAAAAAGCTGAATATTATTCAGCTTCTTTTTGTTCAAATCCATATTTCTTGTTGAATTTGTCTACACGTCCTGCACGTGAAGCTCTTGCTTGTTTTCCAGTATAGAATGGATGACAAGCTGAACAAATTTCAACATTGATTTCTGGTTTAGTTGATTGAACTGTGAATGTATTTCCACAAGCACATGTTACTTTGCAATCATAATTTTCTGGATGTATATCCTTTTTCATATTATCTCTCCTTCCGCCATGACAAATATTTCTCGTCATAGTAATAAATGCGTTATTAATATATCAAAGTTTTTGCATTTTAGCAAGTATTTTCAACGAAAAAGAGATTTTAAATCTCTTTTAAAGTTATTTTTGCACCTACATTTGTAAGTTTTTCAATTATTTGTTCATATCCTCTTAAGATATGTTCTACACTTGTAATTGTTGTTTTTCCTTCAGCAGTTAATCCTGCAGCTACCATTGCAGCTCCTGCTCTTAGGTCTGTTGCAACTACTTCAGTTCCTTTTAATTTAGTTGGTCCAATAATAGTTGCTGTTTGATTTTTAACTGTTATATCTGCTCCTAAATCTCTTAAATATGGGATATGCATAAATCTATTTTCCCAAATTGTTTCAGTAGTTTTAGATTTACCTTTTGCTTGTGTTTGTAATACTGTAAATGGTTGTTGTAAGTCAGTAGCAAATCCTGGATAAACTGCTGTTTTAATATCTGTTGCTTTATATTTATCTTTCTTAGATACTATTACATAGTCAGCTCCAACTTCTAATTCAACTCCCATTTCTTCTAGTTTAGATAATAATGCATCAATATGTTCTGGAATTACATTATCTACTTTTAACATATTTCCACATAATGCTCCAATAATTATATATGTTCCTGCTTCAATTCTATCTGGTATTACTTCATGGAAACATTTATGTAAGTGTTCTACTCCATCAATTTTGATAGTTGATGTACCAGCTCCTGAAATCTTTGCTCCCATATTATTTAAGAATGTTGCAACATTTACTATTTCTGGTTCCTTTGCAGCATTATCGATAACTGTTCTTCCTTTTGCTCTTACTGCTGCTAACATAATATTAATTGTTGCACCTACTGATGCAATATCTAAATAGATATTTGCTCCATGTAGTTCTTCTGCCTCAACAATATATTTGTTTCCTTCACTTGTTACTGTTGCTCCTAATGATTCAAATCCTTTTAAGTGTAGATCAATAGGTCTTGCTCCGATTGAACATCCTCCTGGGAAATACATAGATGCTTTATGATATTTTCCAAGTAGTGCACCCATAAAATAATAAGATGCTCTTAATTTTTTTGAATATTGTTCTTCAATTTCAATATTCTTCATGTTTTCTGGGTTTATTACGATACTTTCACTTGCTCTTTTAACATCAACATTTAAAGCTTTTAAGATGTCACATAGTGCATCAGTATCAGTTATTTCAGGTACGTTACAAATAGTAGCTTCTTCATCTGTTAAAATAGCTGCTGGAATTAAAGCAACTGTTGCATTCTTAGCACCACTAATTCTAATTGTTCCTGATAGTTCTCTTGCCCCTTCAATTTCCATTATCTTCATATAGATACCTCCAATTTATATATAAAAATTTTATTTTTAGAAACTTACTCAACTTAATCATAGTTTATAATTTCTTTTTAGTCAATTAATATACAATTACATTACATAATTTGTCGTAAAATAAAAAGGATTTATACTATAAACCCTTTGTAATAAACAACATTCTATCTTTATCAGATAAATCTTTCTTTACACTTATTTTTATATCATCTAAGTACTTATTAGCTAATTCTTCTATTTCTTTTCTTTGAGTATAACCTATCTCAAAAGCAATAATACATTTATCTTTCATATGATCTTTTACTGTACTTAATATTTTTCTATAACAGTCTAATCCATCTATTCCAGCATATAGTGCTATATGTGGTTCATTTGATTTAACAATATCTTCTATTTCTTCATCATCTTTAATATATGGTGGATTGCTTATTATTACATCATATTTTTTAGAGCCTACATTATCAAAGAAATCACTTTCAACTATGTTTGCTTTTGAATTTAATAATCCACAGTTTTTGTGGGTAACTTCTAATGCTTTTTTATCTATATCGATTAAATCCACAGTTTTTGTGGATACTTTTTTCTCTAAAGTAAGTCCTATTACTCCTGAACCTGTACCTAAATCTATTATATCCACAGGTTCTGTGAAATATTCATTAATTAATTTTATTGTATTTTCAACTAATTCTTCTGTTTCAAATCTTGGAATAAGTACATTTTCATTAATATAGAATTTATTTCCATAGAAATTAACATTTCCAATAACATATTGAAGAGGTTTTCCTTCTTCTAAGGCAATTATTTCTTTTTTATAGATTTCTACTTGTTCTTCATCTACTACTTCATCTAAGCAATTTAAAAGTTCTAATGGATTTTTATTAATTAATTCAGCTAATAAGATTTTTGCATGATCAGAATGACAATGACTTTTACCAAATATTAGTAAGTCTTCTATTTTCATTATTCTTCTCCACTTAGTTTTCTCTTTTGATCTTCTTGAATTAATGCATCAATTATATCATCTAATGCTCCATCCATTATTCTATCTAAGTTATTTGTAGTATAACCAATTCTATGGTCAGTTACTCTATTTTGTGGATAGTTATATGTTCTTATCTTTTCTGCTCTATCTCCAGTACCTATTTTACTACGTCTTTCGTTTCCTTCTTTTTCAGCACGTTCTTGTTCTTGCATTTCATATAGACGTGATTTTAATACTTTCATAGCTTGTTCTTTGTTTTGAATTTGACTTCTTTCATTTTGACAAGTTACTACTAATCCTGTAGGTAAATGGGTAATTCTTACAGCTGAATCTGTTGTATTAACTCCTTGTCCTCCACAACCAGATGATCTATAGATATCAATTCTTAAATCATTTGGATTGATTTCTATTTCTACATCATCATCTGCTTCAGGCATTACTAAAACAGTTGCAGTTGAAGTTTGAAGTCTACCATTTGATTCAGTTACTGGTACTCTTTGTACTCTATGTGATCCTGATTCATATTTAAGTAAGGAATATGCTCCTTTTCCTTTAATAATTAATTCTATTTGAGCAAATCCTCCAGCAGTACCTTCTACTGAGTTATACACTTGATATGAGAATCCTTGTTTTTCAGCATATCTTGTATACATTCTAAATAGGTCTCCAGCAAAGATATTAGCTTCATCTCCACCAGCTGCTCCTCTTATTTCCATGATTACATTCTTTGAATCGTTAGGATCTTTTGGTATTAATAATATTTCTAATTCTTTATCTAATTTTTCTTTTTCTTCTTCTAGGCCCTTTAATTCTTCTTTAGCCATTTCTCCTAATTCAGGATCTTTAGTCATTTCTTTAGTTCCTTCAATATTTTCTAGAACTTTTTTGTACTTTTTATAGCACGTTACTATATCTTCTAATTCAGCCAATTGTTTAGAATATTCTTTAGTCTTTTTAATATCATTTAATACTTCTGGCTTAGTTAGTTCTTGTTGTAGTTCATTATACTTAGCTAAAGTTGCCTCTAATCTTTCTATCATATTTTCACCCATTTCTTTAAACAGTCTTATTATATCACATTTTTTCGATAAAAAAAGCAGGTGTGCTGCTTTTTATTGTTCTAACTCTAATTCATCTTCATCGATTACTACTAGATCTTTAAGTTCTTCATTTGTTTCATCATCATATTCTTCATCTTCAGTATCATCAAAGTTATCTTCTTCGATTTCATCGTCTTCTTTTACTTCGTCTTCTTCCTCTTCTTCTTCATCCTCTTCATCATCAGAGATAATTTTAACTACTTTGTCAGATGTATGATTACTTCTTAAGTCCCATTTTCCATTATCTAATAAAATAAATCTTTTATCAGTTGCTAATGCTGTATAGAAATCAGCAATTTTATTTTCAAATGTAGATTCTGGTAAATCTAGTAATTTAATAATCTTTTTATATAAATCAGCGGTATTTAGTGTTCTTTTACTATCACCTAAAATTAAAGCTGCAATATCTTTGTTTGATAATAATTCTAATTCTTCTTTTTTCATTTTTAGACTCATATAATAGCCCTCCTAAATATACATTTTTGCATGTTTTGTTTATTAATTTTATTGGTCTAATAAAATGACCAATAAATTTATAACATATAAACTATACAAGTGCAACCTTTTTTTACATTTTTTCAGGTATATTAATTCCTAAAACATCTAAAAGTAATTGATTTACTTTATAAACAGTATCTGTTAATACTAACCAAGATTCTTGTAGATCTTTGTTTTCTTCTGTTAATACTTTATTTTCAGAATAAAATTTATTATATAAAGATGTTAAATTATATAAGTACTCAGCTATATCATTTAATGATTTAGAATCAACTGCCTTATTTAGAATTCTTGGTAATTCTAATAAAGTGAGAATAATTTCTTTTTCTGTATCACCTTTTATTTCTTTTGCTTCTTCTGTATCTATATGATTTGCTTTATTTAATAATGATTTCATTCTAATTGTTGAATATAGTAAATATGGTCCAGTTTTACCTTCTAAGTCAGAGAACTTTTCTACCTCAAATATATAGTCAGTTCCACGATATGGTAATAAGTCTGCATATTTTAGTGCTGCTATAGCAACTTTTTTAGCTACTTCTGGCTTTTCTTCTTCTTTAATTGATTCGTTTGTAATCTTCTTATATGTTTCTTGATAGACTAAATCAATTAGTTGTTTTAGGTTCATGACTCCACCATCTCTTGTTTTAAATGGTTTTCCGTCTTTTCCATTCATTGTTCCAAAACCAACGTGTTCTAATACTACATTTTCATCTACTATATTTACTTTTCTAATTGCTCTAAATATTTGGTCAAAGTGAAGTGATTGTCTTCCATCTACTACATACCAAATTTCTTCTGGATCAAAGTTAATCTTTCTTTCTAGGATTGTTGCTAAATCTGTTGTTTCATATGATGCTGATCCGTTTGATTTAATAAATAGTAATGGTGGCATTGGAGCTTTATCATCTTCTTCTGCTACTTCAATGATTTTAGCTCCTTCACTATCTTTTAATATTCCACTTTTTTCATAGATTTCTTTTAACTCTTCGAAATATTCCATTTCATCGCTTTCACCATTCCATATTTCGAAATGAACATTTAAATCTTCATATGTTGCTTTGATATCAGCTTTTGAAATTTCTACTATTTTCTTCCATAAGTCATAATATCCTCTTTCATGACTTTGAATTTTAACAGTAATTATTCTTCCTTCTTCAAGATACGCTTCATCTTCTTTGGCTTTTTGAGAAGCTAATGGATATATTCTTTCTAGATCTTCATTTGATATTGGTAATTCTACTTCAGAAAAGTCTCCTTCATAGTTTTCATCAAAATAAGGAAGATCTGGATACATTTCTTTTATTTCTTTAATTACAAAACCTAATGGTCTTCCATAATCTCCTAAGTGAGCATCTCCTAAAGCTTCGTATCCTAATAATAATGCTAATCTTTTTAGTGCTTCTCCAATATTTGCACTTCTTAAGTGTCCTACATGTAGTGCTTTTGCTACATTAGCTCCACCATAGTCAATTATTACTCTTTTCTTATCTTTCTTATCAATATTTGAATAAATATCTTTATTCATTTTATTTAATATTTCTAATTTATATTTATTACTTAAACTAATATTTATAAATCCTGGTCCTGCTATATTGATATTTGTAAATCTATCATCTTTTTCTATTTCTTTTACTATATTTTCAGCTATTTCTCTTGGATTTTTATGATAAGTCTTAGCTAATTGCATAGCGTCATTTAATTGATACTCTCCAAGATCTTTTCTATTAGAAGTTTCTAAAGATAGATTTTCTACTTCATATCCAGCATTTTTAACTATAGTTTTTAAACTCTCTTCAAATTCTTTTAATAAACTCATTTTAACTCCTCTATTCTATATAAAAATATTTCCTTTGATTCTTCTACTTCATATTCTATTTCAATGTTTCTTTTATTTGTATTAAACTTTCTTGTTTTAATTTTCATATCCATATCCATATCAAGCTCTTTATAGTTTATTTTTAATAAATCACTATTAAAATCAAAGAACATCCGGAGATCCTTTGTATCCCTTAATAGGGTCTTATTATTATAATCTAAAGTAACTTTAGTATCTCCATTCTCTATATATTTTAATACACCATCTTGATATATTCCAGTCAATTTATTTAATGTATCAAATTCTTCATGATGAAGTGTTACTTTTATATTAATTTTAGGCATAATACCACCCACTTCAAATTTATGAAATGATTATAACACAAAATCGTTAGAATTGTTATAAAATTTGACTTTATTTGGATTTTGAGTATAATACTCAATCGGTGAAATACTATGTATATTAATGTATCGGATCCTTTATCGAATGATAAGTTAAAAAGATTAGTAAGAATTTATTCTGATTCACAAGATTTTAGTTTTAATAGACAAATCTCTATGAATGACAGTGATGAAGAAGATAATGATACTCTTTATTATTCAAATAGTAGTAGTTTTTATGTATATACTTTTAATCTTTGGAAGAATAGTATTACTGGTATTGATCAGAAAACTTATCAAAGATTACTTGATGCAGATCGTGTAGATAAAGATTTCCTTTTATTACAAAACTATTTAAAAAATATTCCAGATGTTAAAACTAAAGAAGAAATTTATTTTGTTACTCATGGTGGTACTGATGAATTATACTTTTTATTCTTAAGATATGGTTATCATCCTGAACTTAGAAATGGTTGGAATGATTTTTATTCAGATCAGTTAACTACTCATCAATTAAGGCATTATCAAAATGAATATTCTTTTGTTATTAATACTAAATCATATGATACTACTAGATTTTGTGAGTTATTTATTAGAAAATGTCTAGATGAAATATTACCTTTTTATTTTAAATATAATGATTCTAAATATGCTTCAAATAAAGTTATTATTTATAGTGACGGAAGTCATTTAATGGATTATTTAAATGTAATAAGAGATATAAGAGATGAAAATCCAGAATTAATAGATAGATGTGGAGAACCAACCTTATTATATGGCGTTATTGATGATTGGATTGGTTTTGGTGATATTAAGAATAATTATCATGATAGATATTTATTAGATAGAACAAATCATTTAAATAAAGCTATATCAGAGTTTACTTTAGACTATATTGGGAAGAATCCTAATAAAGAGATGGGTGTTGGTAATAAATCAGTTGAATTAATTGATTTCATTACTGATAGAATATGTAGAAGATTTATTGATAATAATAGATGTTTAAAAGAAAGACTTAAAGCTATTGGATTATCTACTCATATTATTAAATCAAGATTCTTTTATAATAGTTTATTTAGAACAGTAAAAAAATCATTACTTGAGATGTTAGCTACTGGTAGGATTGATAATATAGATTTTAAATATAATAAATCATTTATAACTATTGAGAGAATTGATATAAATGATGTCCTTAGAGAGAATACATTTGCTATATTTGAGTCTAATCCAGATTTATATGATAGATTAAGATCTTATGTTGTAGCAACTGGAGATGATTATGATATTTCTAGTAATTATTATCTTTATAATAAACCAACTAATAAGAATGATGAAAAAACAGGAGTTAATAAATAATTTCTGTTTTTTGTTTTATTGTATATTTATATTAATTTTGTTATAATTTAAATGATATGGAGTGATTAAAATGTTAGAGATAATAATTGGTATTATAGTTGTATTAAGTATCATACTTATGATTTTTACATTGCTTAATAATAAATTTAAATTAGCAGTTATAAAGATTGAGAAAGCTGAAGAAGATATAGATATCTATCTACAAAAGAAAAAAGATTTATTAGATAGAACAAGACCTATTATTAAGAAAGAGTTAAAGAAAGATTCTTTTCTTGATGCATTAGATAATAACTATGGAGAAATGAATCATTTTCAAAGAAATGATAATTTAAAGACTGCATATAATGAACTATATAAAACAATTGATGAAAATGAAAAATTAATGAAGAGTGATACTTTAGTATCTATACTTGAAGAGCTAAATAATAATGAAGAGAATATTATTGGATCTATTAAGTTTTATAATGATACTGTTGTTATTTATAATCACTTAGTTGTATCTTTTCCATCTAGTATAATTGGTTTATTTAAGGGATATAAAAAGAGAGAATTTTATAATAATGAGAAAAGAGAAATCTTTGAAATTTTAAATAAATAGAAAGAAGGCAATTATGAATTTTATTGAAAGTGTAAAAGAAAGAGCTAAAAGGGATAAGAAAAGAATTGTTCTTCCAGAGAGTATGGATAGACGTACTATGGAAGCTGCTGATACTATTTTAAGAGAGGGAATTGCTGATATTACTATTATTGGTACTCCAGAAGAGATTAGTAAAAATAGTGAGGGCCTTGATATTAGTCGTGCTACTATTATTGATCCAAATACATCTGAACTTACTGATGAATTGATTAATAAGTTATATGAATTACGTAAAGAAAAAGGTATGACATTAGAAGAAGCAAGAAAATTACTTCTTGAAGATTATATGTATTATGCATGTATGTTAGTTAAGACTGGTAAAGCAGATGGTGCTGTATCTGGTGCATGTCATTCTACATCTAATACTTTAAGACCTGCATTACAAATAATTAAAACTAAACCTGGAGTTGCTTTAGTTTCAGCATTCTTCTTAATGGTTGTTCCTGATTGTCAGTATGGCGCTAATGGTACATTTATATTTGCAGATAGTGGTCTAGAACAAAATCCAGATCCTGAAAAGTTAGCTGCTATTGCTGCAAGTTCTGCAGATAGTTTTAAATTATTAGTAGAAGAAGAACCTATAGTTGCAATGCTTTCTCATTCTACAATGGGTAGTGCATCTCATGCAGATGTAGATAAAGTTGTTGAAGGTGTTAGAATTGCTAAAGAAAAATATCCATCATATAAGATTGATGGAGAATTACAATTAGATGCTGCTATAGTTCCAGAAGTTGCTAAGTCTAAAGCTCCTAATAGTACTGTTGCTGGTCATGCTAATGTATTAGTATTCCCAGATTTAGATGCTGGTAATATTGGTTATAAATTAGTTCAAAGATTAGCTAAGGCTGAAGCTTATGGACCTATTACTCAAGGAATTGCTGCTCCTGTAAATGATTTATCAAGAGGATGTAGTTCTCTTGATATAGTTGGTGTAGTTGCAATTACTGCTGTTCAAGCACAAAATAATTAAATCCACAGAAATTGTGGATTTTTTATTTGCAAAAAAATATAATCCACAGAAATTGTGAATTATATTACTTTTAGTAATACATGTAAGATAAAATCTAATAGCATTGGTATTCCTATTATACATGTTATTAAGATTCTTTTATTTTTAGATAATTTAGGTAAAAATTTATTAATTAGAGGTTGAACTGTATATAGTAGGAATGTTCCTCCAATTGCGAAGTTTCTTGATGCATCCCAGTTTACTCTTGCATTTATATTTAAAAAGTCTTTTGTATAGTCCCATAATAGATTACCTGTTAGTTTATCAATAGCAAAATGAGATACATATTCTATTAGGGTTGTAATGATCCAAATTGCTAAGAATACTAAGATTATTGTTATATTTAGTTCTTTTAATTTCTTGTTTTCTGTTATTTTCATTACTAGATATACAAAACAAATACATACTAGATTAGTTACTAATAGGCCTACTCCAAATCTTTGGAGATATTCTACTACACTTAATATTTTAGGAGTAGTAGTATATTCTATTACTGTTGTATATATAAATGTAGTTATTACTGCAACTGATACTATTAAATTTACTGGTTTTTTCAATTCATGTTTTTTCGACATAAACTTATGAAGTAAAAATAACAGTATAAGCATTCCAAAGCCATATATTGGTAAGAATGGTCCAATTAAAACACCTCTATTTATAAAATGATTTGGTGGCACTACAAACCACATCCATAGTACTTCATATAGCCAACCAATAAGTGCATAAATACAGAATGTTATATAGTATTTAGAAAACTTATTTAAAAACTCCTTCATTATTCTATTCTCCAATCTATTTCTTTTATTCCATTTTTCTTTAAAAATTCATTTGTTCTTGAGAATGGTTTACTTCCAAAGAATCCATTTCTTGCGGAAAATGGAGACGGATGAGCAGATTCAATTACTAAGTGTATTGGATTAGTAATTAGTTCTTTTTTAGCTCTTGCATAGGCTCCCCATAGTATAAATACTACTGGTTTTTCTTTTTCATTTATTATCTTAATAACATCATCTGTAAATGTTTCCCATCCTTTATCTTTATGAGATGTTGGTTTATGTTCTTCTACAGTAAGTACTGCGTTAAGTAATAAAACTCCTTGTCTAGCCCATGGTTTAAGTGAGTTTGCTTCCGGAAATGGTATTTTCAAATCACTTTCTAGCTCTTTAAATATATTTTGTAATGAAGGTGGTTTTAATACTTCATTGCTTACTGAGAATGATAATCCTTCTGCTTGATTAGGTCCATGATATGGATCTTGACCTAATATTACTACTTTTAAATCATCATAATCAGTATATCTAAAAGCGTTGAATACTTCATTTTGTTTTGGATATATCGATTTTGTTTTGTATTCTTTTTTTACAAAGTCCAATAATTCTTTAAAGTATTCTTTTTTATATTCATCGCTTAAATACTCATCCCATTTATTTCCTATCATATTAGTCACCTATTCCGTATTCTTTTAATACCTCTTTTATATCTTCTACATCAGCTGGTATAACGCTTCTTCCTTTAATTTCAAACTTATTAGCAGTATCCATATTATCTTCTCTATCATCTATAAATAATGATTCTTCTGGAGTTAAATTATATTTATCAATTATATATTTATATATAGAATCATGTGGTTTAATAGTATGTGTTCTATATGATAAAACCATTCCATCAAATAAATATTCTATTTCTTTAATAAATTTATCATACATAAATTCATTGGTATTTGATAATAAGTAGATTTTGTATCCTTTTTCTTTTAGTCTTTGTATTATATCTAATACTTCTTTTTGAATATACATATATTTATAATAGTCTTTCATAAAAGTATCTACTAATTCTTTATGTATATTGTTTGTTCTATCATTTATTAAGATACTTGCTTCTTCATTAGTAATAAAACCAGAATCAATAAGGCCATATGTATTCCATTCTGGTGAATTAATTACTTTTTCTACTATAAATTCTTGTTCTTCTTTATTATCTGTGAAGTGTGATACTAAATCTTTTTCATTAAATGTTACTATTACATTACAAAAATCAAATATTATATTCTTCATATTTCACCTATTTATGATAACTTTCATTATTGTTTATTTTGAATGCTCTATAGATTTGCTCTAAAAGAAGGACTCTAAATAGTTGATGTGGAAATGTCATCTTTGAAAAAGATAAGTGCATCTTAGCCTTTTCCTTTATTGAATCTGCAAGTCCATAGCTTCCTCCTATGATAAAAACTATATTACTATTTTCTATTTGAATATTTCTTAGCTTTTCTGCGAATTCTACTGAACCATATTCTTTTCCTTCTATTTCTAGAGTAATAATATAATCTCTATCATTAAGATTTCTTTCAATCTTTTCAGCTTCTAATTTCTTTGCTTTAGATTCTTCTACTAATCCTTCATCTTTTAATTCTATTATTTCTAGATTAGTATACTTACTAATTCTTTTTTTATACTCATCTATTGCATCTTTTAGATATTGTTCTTTTATAGATCCTATTGTAATTATTTTTATCATATCTATACCTCTATCATTGGTCCAGCTTCATATTGATCAGCTATATAGACCTTTATTCTTTTTGGTAAATCTTGCTCTTTTATAGCTTCTAGTGCTTTTTCTGGAGTATTATTAGTCTCACTTAAATGAGCTAATATAATAGTTTTTGTTTTATCTCCTACTATTTTCTTTAAATATTTAGATGTTGTATTATTTGATAAGTGTCCTGAATCACTAATGACTCTTTCTTTCAAGAATCTTGGATATGGCCCTTCCATTAACATTATTTCATCATGATTACTCTCTATTAGATATAGATTATGATTAACCATCTTATTAAGATATTTTCTGTTAATATAACCTGTATCTGTTACATAGACCATACTTTTATTTCCTTGTTTAATAATAAAACCTACTGAGTATGGAGCATCATGTGATGTATGAATAAGTTCTATTTCAACATCATTTATATTAAATTTATCTTCTATCATTATACATTTTGGATATGGTACAAACTCCTTTATACTTTCATACATTTCTTCTGGTATATATACGTTTAACTTTGTCTTCTTTATAAGGGAAGCTAATCCTTTAGTGTGATCATTATGACAATGTGTTATTAATATTCCACTAAAATCATTAAAAGAAAGGGAATTTTCTTCTAAACTCTTTTTTAAAGTTAGGAAGGAAATTCCCATATCAATTATTAATTTAGTTTCATTACAAATAACTATTGTACAATTTCCTTTAGATCCACTGGCTATTGTCTTTATCTGCATATTAGTAGAACGCCATCGAATTGTATGATGTTCCTCCTCTATAAGGGAATCCATACCAGATTGCGAAATGTAAGTGAACTCCTGTTGCGGCTCCTGTCATACCCATACCACCAATTGCTTGTCCTTTTTCAACGTAGTCTCCTGCTTGGACATATCTACATCCAGGACACATGTGTGCATATAATGAGTACCAACCATTATGGTGATTGATAACTATATATTCTCCATTATCTCCATATCCACCTGAGTATCCACCAGTTTTCTTCATTGATACTTCTACTGTTCCTGCTTGAGCAGCAAAGATATTTGATCCATATCCGCATCCTGCGATATCTGTTCCATCATGGAAATATCCTCCACGCCATCCATATGGACTTGAAATAGATGCACAAGTTGCTGGCCATCCCCACTCTCCTACAGTTGGAACAACAGATCCATATCCATAGTAGTTTCTTTGTTTACCACCTTTAACTATTATTTCAGTTATTGGCTCTTTTATTACTTCAGTAGCAATTGGAGTTCTACCTGTTATTTCTCCGTTTACTTTTAAAACCTCTTGAGTAACTTTATTTTCTCCTTTTACTCCTGCTTGGATTACTTCAGTTTCTCCAACATATTTATTATCATCATATCTTGTTTCTGTACTAAAGTTTTTCTCTTCTCTAAATACTACTGTATCTTGTTCTACTACACTAAATTGTGGTTTTAAGATACCTAATGTTACTACTTGACCAGTTGCTAATAAACTATTTTCATCTTGTAAATCAGGATTTGCTATTAAGAATTCTTGTGTTGATATTTTATTATTAAATGCAACATCGGGAATTGTGTCTCCTGCTTTAATAGTATATTTTGCTTGATCTTTTGTAGTACCAAATAATAAATATTTACTTAATTCATCTTCATCCATATAGATTTTTTTATCTACTGGTATTTTTGATTTCTTTATAGTTATTTTATTTTTAATACTTATATCTTCTATGTATTTACCAACATCTTCTATTTCTTTTTGAGTTTTATTTGCATAATTTTCATAATCTTCTTCAGAAATAAATGATTTTACTGTATTTTCAACAGAATTAGTAAATACTTTTTTATCAAGTACATAAATCTTTTGTGTAGTTCCTTTAATAGTTTTACCATTTTGTGATTTAGTATCAAGTCCTTTAATCTTTATTACATAACCACTAATAGTAAACGGTGAAATATCTTTTATTTCTTCATATATTTCTTCTACAGATTTTATATTTTGATCATATGTTTTTTCTTTTACTATATCTAATTCTTCTGGTACATATACTTTATCAACTTTGTACTTTTTCTTGATTTCATTTTGTTTTTTATCGATATAGTTTTCTAATTCTAACTTAGATTCTATTAAACCTAATGATTCTCCTTTTATATATACTCTATATAATGTTTGAGGTTTATTAGATATCTGAGTAAATCCTGTAGTAATAAATACTGATAATATTAGAAATAATAATGTTATTAATTTATATTTCTTCTTCATTAGTTATTACCTTCCTCTTCCTTTTTATCTTTTCTTAAGTTTAAGAATGTTGATGTATTCTTCTTAAATAATAGTTCTATTGTTGCAGTTGGTCCATTACGATGTTTTCCTATTATTAATTCACTAATACTATTATTATCTTCTGTTCTTGCTTCTTTATTGTAATAGTCATCTCTATATAAGAAGGCAACTATATCGGCATCTTGTTCAATTGAACCAGACTCTCTTAAGTCACTCATTAATGGTCTCTTATCTTCACGGGCTTCAACACCTCTTGATAATTGAGATAATGCTATTACAGGAACTCCTAATTCCATTGCTAAAGTCTTTAAACTTCTTGAAATATCTGATACTTCTTGTTGTCTATTGGCTCCATAGTTTTTTCCACCAGATATTAATTGTAAGTAGTCGATTACTATAAGAGCTAAACCTTTTTCGCTACTTGCTAATCTTCTACATTTGGCTCTTATTTCACCAATTGTGATTCCTGGAGTATCATCCATAACAAGATTAGTATTTGATAATTGACTTGCTGCTTCATTTATTCTTTTCCAATCTTGATTCATTAAATTTCCAGTTCTTAATTTAAATCCGTCTATTTGTCCTAAAGATGCAAGTATTCTCATTGCTAATTGTTCAGCACTCATCTCTAAGTTAAATAGTGCTACTGATTTATCTTGAGTCATTGCAACATGAGTAGCTAAGTTTAATGCAAAGGCAGTTTTTCCCATAGCAGGCCTTGCAGCAATGATAATTAATTCATTTGGATGTAGACCAGTAGTTAATCTATCAAAGTCATACCATCCGGTAGCTAAACCTGTTATTTCACCTTTATTTTCAGATAATCTCTCTAAGTCACTTTGTGTTTTCTTGATAATATCCTTAATACTTCTAAACTCACTAGCTTTTCTATTTTTAACTATATTAAGTATTTTCTTTTCAGAATTATCTAATATTTCATTTACTGTTTCATCTGTTCTATATCCATCTGATGCTATTTCTTCAGCTGTTTCAATTAAACTTCTTAGTAATGCTGATTCTTCTACACTTTTAATATAATAATCTATATTTGAAGCTGTAGGTACAAAGTTTAATACTTCTGTTAAGTATTCAACTCCTCCTACATCATTTAATTCTTTTTTCTTCTTTAAATAACTTGTTACTGTTGTAATATCTATTGGTGTTGCTTCATCTTGTAGATCTACCATTGCTTGGAATATTTTAGCATTCTTTTCATTATAAAAAGACTCTGATGTTAGTGACTCAGTTGCTTTTTGTAGGGCATATTTTGATAAAAAACATGATCCTAAAACAGATTCTTCTGCTTCTAAATTGTTAGGTAATGCTCTTATTGGCATATAATCACCTCTATTTTATTACATGTACTTTTACTTGAGCTATAATCTCAGGATATAAGTTAATATTAATGTTATGGAATCCTAAAGATGCAATTGGATTAACTACATCGATTTGATTCTTTTCAATCTTGTAGCCTTGTTTTTCTAGTTCATCTTTAATTTGTTTAACACTAATACTTCCAAATACTTTGTCCCCTTCTCCTGTCTTTACTTTGAATTCTAGAGTTACTTTTGAAAGTTTTTCTTTTAATTTGATGGCTTCTTTTTTATTATTCTCATCTTCTTGTTTTTTCTTTTCTAATTCATGATTTAATTTAGATAAGTTTTCTTTTGTTTTCTTTACAGCATAACCATTCTTAATTAGAAAGTTTTCTGCATAACCATCTTTTACATTCTTAATTTGCCCCTTTTTACCTTGATTTTTTAAATCTTTGATAAAAATTACTTCCATTTTATTCTCCTTCTTCTTTTAATATTTTCTTTAATTCTTGTTCTACTTTACTGATTGTTGTATCTTCAAATGTTGCTGCTCCAGCAGTTTGGTCTCCTCCACCACCTAATTTAGATAAGATTTTGCTTATATCGTAGTTTCCTAAACTTCTTGCACTTATTCCTATTTTGTCTTTTCCAATTCTTCCTACTACGAATGATGCTTCAATATTATTGAAGAATAATAATGTGTCTGCTACTTTAGCAAGATCTTCTCTTCTATAACAAGTATATGGAGTTGCCTTTGTAAATGCTATTTTACCATCAATTGTTTCAATTGAAGCCATTAATTTTTGTCTTTCAGTATATTCTTCAATATCTTGTTTTAATAAATATTGAACTTTTTTAGCACTTGCTCCTAAACTAGCTAGATAATATGCAGAATAATATGTATCTGCTGATGTATTTAAAGTAAAGTTATTTGTATCTAATACTATTCCAGATAATAGTATAGTTGCATAGTATGATTCTATTTCTACATCGTAGTATTCTATTAAGTTTGTGATCATTTCACATGTACTAGATGTCTTTGTATCATCTATAATTATTGCATTCTTAATAGTTGTTTTTCCTAAATCATGATGATCTATAACTACTTTTTTCTCTATTTTATTTAATACATCTTTACTTTGAACTAACTCTGTTTTGTTTGTATCTAATACCATAAGTAAGTTTTTTGAACTTCTAGGATATAAATGTTCTTCTATATCTTCACTTCTTATAATATCGATACAGCCTTCTAGTTCTCTCAATATTTTTTGGACTCCTAATTCATGATTTTTATCATCAATTATTATATAGCAGTTCTTTCTTTTTCTTTTTAATACCATATACATTCCAATTTGGCTTCCTATGGCATCTAGGTCTAGATTTTTATGAGCCATTAAGAATATAGTTTTAGCATTACGTATCGCACTATTAAGTTTTCTTCTTTCTTTAATTATCCCCATAATTCCTCCTATAAAGTCCCATTTTTATTATAATATAATATCGTTTTAAAGTAAAATAAAAAAGGATATTCCTATCCTTTTAATTATTTAGCATAAGGCATTAATGCAATTGCACGTGCTCTCTTGATTTGTCTAGATATATGTCTTTGATGTTCAGCACAGTTACCTGTAACTCTTCTTGGTAAAATTTTACCTTTTTCATTTGTATATTTCTTAAGTGTTTCTGTATCTTTCCAATCAACGTCTTTTCCAGTACACATTGCACATACTTTTTTCTTTCTTCTATTGAATTCTGCCATAATTTACCTCCTTCTTTAATTAGAATGGTAATTCATCGTCACTAATTTCAATACTTGAGCCGAAATCAGCAAATGGATTACTATCTACGTCAGTTCCTTTAGGTTCTGGAGCATCTCCAAAATCATAAGGTGTTGGTTCTGCATCTTTTCCAGAACCGCTATTAGAATTAGTTGATGAACCTTTAGATCCTAAGAATTCAACGTTATCTGCTACAACTTCTGTAACATATCTTTTTTGACCATTTTGATCATCATAACTTCTTGTTTGAATTCTTCCGTCTATTGCAACTTGGCTTCCTTGAGATAGATAATTCTTAACATTTTCTGCTTGTTTTCTCCAAACAACTATATTAATAAAATCTGCTTCTCTTTCTCCTTGTGCATTTGCAAAATTTCTATTTACTGCAATTGAAAATGATGCTACTGCAGTATTATTTCCTGTATATCTTAATTCTGGATCTCTTGTTAGTCTTCCTATTAAAAAAACTTTATTCATAACTTACCTCTTTTTCTTAATCTTCTACTTTTACAATAATATGACGAAGTAGACTTTCATTGATTCTAGCAACACGGTTAAATTCTTGTTCTGCTTCTTTTGAAGCTTCAACTGTTAATAAGAAATAGTAACCAGTATTGAATTTCTTAATTTCATAAGCTAATTCTTTTTGTCCCATTGCTTTTTCGTCTAATACTTTTGCTTTTGCGTCTGTTAAAACCTTTTTCATTTCTTCAGCAGTCTTTTTGATTTCTGCTTCTTCCATATCTGGTCTTACAACAAACATAATTTCATATTTAGTCATTGTCTGCACCTCCTTTTGGACTTAAGGCTATTTATAAAATAGCAAGGAGTATTTAAAATACTCGTTAGTATTATAGCAAAGTAATTAATTAAAGTCTAGTTTTTTTTATAAATAAAAAGAAAACTAATCGTTTGATTAGTTTTTATTTGTAATAAAATCCAACTATGTTTTGACCTTTTTTATTTGGATCCTTTTTTTCTTTACTATGTGATGCATAATCTGGATCTGTATATGTATTAATATCACTTACTTTTATTTCAGCAAGATTATATTCTTTTAATTGATTTTTAATTGCTTGTAATAAATCAATATGATAATCGTTTCCAATTTTTTCTATAGCGTTTTCCCAGATTTCTTTGTTTGTTGCTTTTGGAGGATATTTATCATATATATAGCTTTCTTTCCATATATGACTTCCTATATATAAATAGATATCCTCTGGAGCACTTCCACAATTATCTATTAATGACTTTATTATTGCTTTAGGAAGTCCTCTATTTATATGATACATTCCACAATGAGCTAAGGCTGTTACTCCTTTTCTCCTGTCTTCTGCTATAAGTATTGGGCAATCTGCCATATTATGAACTACTGCTACTTTAGGATATTTATTAGATATTATTAAAATATCTGCTTTGATAGTTTCAGTAAAGTAGTCTTCTTTTTGCATATATGTTTCATCTAATATTACAGTCTTATCATCAGGATAAGAGTCGTTATCTTCCATTTTTTGTCTTACTTGGAACATTTTTAGTCCCGAAAAACCGTATTTCTTACCTAACTTAATTCTATCCTTTTTATATATTTCATAGATGTCTTCTTCAGTATATTCTTCTGGATAAAATCTTTTTGCTCTTGAAAAGAGACCATCTTTCATATTACCTTCAAATATTACTATTTGTGATTTCATTAAACGTTGAATCTAAAGTGACAAATATCACCATCTTGCATTAGATAGTCTTTTCCTTCTACTCTAGCCTTTCCTGCTTCTCTTACTTTTAATTCACTACCATATTCCATTAAATCATCATATGATATTACTTCCGCACGGATAAATCCTTTTTCAAAGTCTGTATGGATTATTCCTGCACATTCTTTAGCGTTCATTCCTTTTTTGAACGTCCAAGCTCTTACTTCATCTTTTCCTACTGTGAAGTATGTTGCTAAACCTAAGATATCATATGTTGCTTTTATTAATTTGTCTAATCCACTACCATCTAGACCTAAACCCTCGAGCATTTCTTGTTTATCTTCTGGATCTAGTTCACTTAATTCTTCTTCTACTTTTGCACATAAGCTTACTACTCTTGCGTTTTCTTTAGATGCATATTCTTTTACTTGTTGTACATATTCATTATCTGGATTACCTAATTCGCTTTCTTTTATATTTGCTAAATAGATAATTGGTTTTAGTGTTAAGAAACTATAAGATTTAATAACCTTTTTTTCTTCATCTGTTAGATTTAATTGTCTTAAAGGTTTTTCTTCTTCTAGAGCTTTCTTACATTTTTCTAATACTTCTGTTTCTAAAATATCATCTTTATCTTTAGTGGTTCTTGCTTTTTTTGCTACTCTTTCTAATCTACTATTAATTACATCTAAATCAGCAATTGATAATTCTAGATTAATTGTTTCTATATCTCTTATTGGATCTATTCCACCTTCTACATGGATTATTTTTCCATCCTCAAAGCATCTTACTACTTCTACTATTGCGTCTGTTTCTCTTATGTGAGCAAGGAATTTATTACCTAAACCTTCACCTTTAGATGCTCCTTTTACTAGTCCTGCTATATCAGTAAATTCATAAGCAGTTGGAATAAATCTATTTGGATCATACATTTCTTTTAATTTATCCATTCTTTCATCTGGTACTGTTACTACTCCTACATTTGGTTCTATTGTCGCAAAAGGATAGTTTTCTGCTAATATTTTTTGATTTGTAATTGCATTAAATAATGTAGATTTTCCTACGTTTGGTAAACCTACTATTCCGGCTGTTAAACTCATATTATCCCTCTTTTCATCACTTATTATAACATAATAAAAAGAAAATAATACCCTAAGGTATTATTTTTCTAAACTATATATGCTGATATTATTCTTATCTCTCATAGGTATTTCAATTTCTTCATCTTGATATCCCCAGTCTATTTTATAGTCTGGTAGCAATTTTGTTCTAAATGGCATCATTCTTGTCATTAGAATTATTGCTTCAAAATATCCAAATGTTTTTAACTCTGAAACTGAAACTAATGGTTCTTCTTTACCATCTACTAATTGAGTTCCACATCTATTAGATATTTCTTCTAGTGTATAAATATCTTCAGATAATAGGTAAATAGTATTACCAAAGCACATTTTTAAGATTTCTACATCTTCTTTTGAATACATATTTGCTAAATGAACAAAGCTTTGAATTGTTACTGTAATTCTAATATTAATAGATCTACAGAATCCTAATTTTAATGCAAAATCTTTAATAGGTATCATTGAATCAAATTCATCTAATAATAAGTTTAATTTCTTTTTATGGTCTCCATAGATATCAACTGCATCCATTACTTGATTAGCAAATAATGGTATTAAGTTACGATATTGTTGACTAATTCCACTTACTATAAATATAACAGTTGCTTCTTTAGTTAATGCTGATAAATCAAAATCATTGTTAGATAACATATTAGCTAAATTTTCTTTAGAAATATATCTCTCCATTTTTTGATTAAATACAGATATAATACTTCCTTTAGTTTCAGTAGGTGCTAATAAAGTACCTGCTAATTTTATATAGATTACTGATGTAGTAGAAATATTACTTAAGAAGTCTTTTCCAGCATTCTCTCTTAATGAATTTGATAATGCCATAACACTTGATAGATTTACTTCTTCCTCTTTAGCATTTTCAAATAAATATAATACTAATCCAGTGAAATAGTTAATTGTAGAATTAATCCAGAAAGGATCAGTATTTTTTTCTTGACTATCTCCTAATAAGTAATAACCTAAATCTTCTACTAAATCTAGCGCTTTATCTTTATTCCCTTCTTTATATTGTCTATAAGCTAAATCTAGAGGATTCCAACTGTTTCCAAATCTTGAATCATTGAAATCTAAAGCTATTACATTATAACCTTCTTTTTTAAATTGATTAGCAGTCTTCTTATATAATTCTCCTTTTGGATCATTAATAACAACTGATTCTTTTGCTTTCATAGCTAATCTTAGGATTGGTAAAATCACTGCTTGAGTTTTTCCACTTCCTGTACAACCTATTAATAAATTATGTGCTTCATTTGTATCGATGTATAAATAATTATCATCATACATTACTGGTAAACCAGATTTCTCAACACCAGTTTTTAAATTAACTGGTATAGTTCTTTCATGCATTTCATCTCTTGTTGCCCATTTAGAATAATTCATAATTATTCCCCCTTTCATTTACATTAAATCATACTATTTATAATATCATTTAAACAATAACGACTTTTTATGTTATAATGGGGTTGGTGATTAGATGTTTTCTAATGATTTAGTGATTAAAATATTAAATTATATAGATAATAATTTATATAAAAAGATCTCTATTGATGAATTAGCTGAGACTTTTCATTTTAATAAAGATTATATTATGAGGTTATTTAAAAGAGAAACTCATTTTACTATTACTAATTATATTAATAGTAAAAGAATTTATAATTCTTTGAAATCCTTTATATATACTGATTTATCTATATTAAATATTTCTATTAATTATGGTTTTTATTCTCAGGAATACTATTGTGAAATGTTTCATAGAATAATTGGAGTTTCTCCTTCTACTTATTATAAATTTATTAATTTTAGAAGTTCTGTTAGTATTAAGGATACTGAAATAATACAGACTAATATTTCTAGACTTGATTATGAATTTCGTAGAATTAATACTTATATTAGCAATGTACCTCCTAAAAGTACTATTAAAGTATTATCTATATTCAAATAAAAAACACCTTTTGGTGTTTTTATATTGTTGGAGTTACTCCAGGTCCAATAGGTAGACCTATTACATACCATAATACTGTTAATACTATCCATGCTACTGAAATTAGTAGGAAGTATGGTGTTATTAATTGTAATGATTTTCTTATAGTATATGGTTTATCTTTATGTAAATTGTAGATATTTAAATATCCAATATAAATTACAAATGATGCTAATAAAGGAGTAAATCCTTTAGTCATTGAATCTCCTACTCTCATTACTATTTGAGCAAACTGTGGAGATATATTTGATTGCATAAACATTGGTACTACTACCGGTGAAAATATTGCCCATTTACTAGCAGGTGAAGTTAAGAATAAGTTTGCAGCTGCTATAAATAGTAATGCAATGATAACTAGTGGAATTCCGCTTAATTGCATTTGTTCTAATAAGTTTGTTAACCAAATAGTAATAATTGTTCCTATGTTTGTTTTTCTCCATACTGCGATAAATTGTGATACAACAAACATTAAAATGATTATGCTTCCAATATTATTAAATTTCTTACTAGATTTTTCAATTAAATCTTTATCATTCTTTAATGATTTGCTTCCAATTCCATATGCAATACCTGCTAATATGAAGAATAATGAAATGATATAAGTAAATCCATCTTGGAAATATGCGTTATCTCCAAATAATTGATTTAAATATGTTGATTCTTTCATATCAAGTAGCATTCCTGAATATGGTAAATTTGGTATCAATGAGTAGATAAACATGAACAATACTACAATACTTACGATAAGAGCATAAGTTAAACCTCTCTTTTCGTATTTTTCTTTTTCTAGTTCTTGTTGTTCTTCTTCTTCAACAGCTAATACATTATATTGTTCAGTTTTTGCAAATTCTTCATCCTTTTTATATTTACCAATTCTTGGAGCAATTATATTCTCTATAATTATTGTTCCAACTACTGATAAGATTATACTTGCTACTATTATAAATATTAAGTTTGATGATAAAGCAATATGAGCATTTTCATCAATTAATTGTGCAGCTAACTTTGTATAGTTTATTAATGCTACTTCTGTTGATCCAACAAATATTGATACTCCATATCCAAAAGATACACCGCAGAATGCAGTAACAATACCCAATATTGGGTTTCTATTATTTATGAAATATATTAATGCCATTAATGGAATTAATATAGCATATCCTACTTCATTAATTAAAGATGATACTATTGAAATGAATAATACTAAGAATGTTACAAAGTATTTATTAAACTTACTTATGTGTCTTCTTGTAAGCATTTCAATGAATCCTGTTGCTTCAGCAACTGTTAGTCCAATTAATGAAATAAGTAATGTTCCTAATGGTGCAAAACTTAAAAAGTTTTTAGCGGCATTACTAATTATGAATTTTATTCCATCAAATGAGAATAGATTCTCTACTGTAACTAATGTTGGTTCTAGTTCTAATGTATTTGGATTAACTACATTATATGTTGCTTGTGTTTGTAATAATGATAGTATTCCACTTAATATGATAGTTAAGAATATTAAAACTAAGAAAACAGTTACTGGATGAAAGTAAAATCTTTTTAGTCTAAGTTTCTTTTTCTCAAACATTATTGTTCCTCCTCTAATACTTTTTTAAGTTTTTTATTAAACTCTATTCTTGGAATTAGTATTGTTCTTCCACAGTTTAAGCATTTTATTTTTATATCTGCTCCTACTCTTACTATTTCCCATTCGTTTGATCCACATGGATGTTGTTTTTTCATTACTACTCTTGAGCCTAATTTATAATTGTTATTTTCCATTATGAATCTCAATTTGTTGATAAGGAATCTTTATTCCTGATTTATCAAACTCTTTTTTTATTTCTTTTCTTAGGAATCTTTCTGTAGAGAATTGTTGCATTGGCTCAGTTTCTACAACCACTCTATATACTACAGATGAATCATCTAATGCATTAACTCCCCATAACTCTAAATCTTTTGTTGCATGAGGAATATTTCCATTTAAACGTTTGAATAAATTTTCAAATGTTTTTTCTATTTCTTCTTCATTATTTTCGTAGGCAATTCCTACATCTACTACAGCTAATGAATTATTATCACTATAATTAATGATATTATCCATATATCTGTTAGATATTATTTTAGTAGCTCCTTTAAAGTTTCTGATACGTGTAGTTCTTAAACCAATAAAAACTACTTCTCCCATGAAACCTTCTACTTCAATAGTATCTCCTACTTCGTATTCTCCTTCAGCTATTATAGAGAATCCAGCAATTATATCTTTAGCAAGATCTTGGAAAGCTAATCCTATAATTGCTGTTCCTATTCCTAATCCTGCTAATATTTTATTAACATTTACTCCAAAACTTGAAAGTATTGCTAATACTACTAATATTACTATTACATATTTTATTATATTGATTATTAAACTTTTAATTGTATCAATTCTTTGAATTTGTGATGCTTTTAGTCTATTTCTTGCAAATTTTGCTTTCTTTATTATTCCTTTTATTACTTTAAATATTACAACACCTACAATTATATAAATAATTGGAGTTATTATTTTCATAATATCAAAAGTAATATTAAACAAATGTATATTCATTATTTATCAACCTCTATATTCATTATTTCTAATAGTCTACTTAGGTCTTTATCATTTACGAATGAAATTTCTATTTTGTTCTTTTTAATAACTACTTTAGTTCCTAATTTTTCACTTAATTCATTTTGAAGATAACTATATTCATTATTTTTAACAACTTTTGGTTTTTGTGGATGAACCTTTATTATTTGTGGTTCTTGAGTTAAATTTTCTAATTCTCTTACACTTATACCTTTATTAATAATAATATCTTCTAATTCATTTTGTTGCTCTTCACTATCTAATTTACTTAATACTCTAGCATGTCCCATAGATATTTTCTTTGAATTAATATCTTCTTGAATGTTTTCTGGTAAGTTTAAAAGTCCTAGCATATTAGTAATATGACTTCTACTTTTACCTAAACGTTTTGCTAATTCTTCTTGTGTTAGATCAAGTGTTTCTTTTAATTTTTTATAAGCTTGAGCTTCTTCAATAGCTGTTAAATCTTCTCTTTGAAGATTTTCTAATAGAGCTATTTCCATCATCTGTGTATCATTGAAGTCTCTAATAATTGCAGGTATTTCTGTTAATCCTGCTAATTCTGATGCTTTAACTCTTCTTTCACCAGCTATTATTTCATATCCTTTTATAGACTTTTTAACAATAATTGGTTGAAATACACCATGTTCTTTTATTGAACTTGCTAATTCTTCTAGCGCTTCTTGATCAAATATTTTTCTTGGCTGATAAGGATTACTTCTTAATTCATTTAATGGAACATTAACTATTTCATCTTTTGGAGTAGAATCTACTATTTTTTCTTCTACTGTACTATAGTCAAGTATTTCATTATTAAATAATTCTTCTAGTCCTTTTCCTAATGCTCTTCTTTTTGGTATTCCACTTTCACTAATATTATTGTCCATTTCTTTCAATCACTTCCTTTGCTAGATTAAGATAAGCTTCAGATCCTCTACTCTTTGGATCATAAGCTATTATAGGTTCTCCGTGTGATGGAGCCTCTGTTAATCTTACTAATCTTGGAATTATAGTATTATATACCTTTTCTTTAAAGAATCTTCTTATATCTTCAACAACTTCAAAACCTAAATTAGTTCTAGAGTCTAACATTGTTAGTAGTACTCCTTCTATATCTAATGTAGGATTTAGACTCTTTTGAGCTAACATTATTGTTTTTAATAATTGAGTAATTCCTTCTAGTGCAAAGAATTCACATTGTACTGGTATAATTACTGAATTAGATGCTGTTAAAGCATTTGTTGTAATTACTCCTAATGATGGAGGACAATCAATAATAATAAAATCATAACTATCTTTAACATCTGCTAAACAGTTTTTTAATTGTTCTCCTTTTTTGAATCCATTTATAGTTCTACTCTTTTCGAAAAATTCAGCTTCTAATCCTGCTAAATTTAAAGTTGCTGGAAGTACAAATAAATTTTTATACTTTGTTTTTATAGTTGCTTCTTGTATACTGCATTCTCCTATTAAAACATCATATATACTCTTTTCTATTTCACCTTTATTAATTCCTACACCAGTAGTTGTATTTCCTTGAGGATCTAAGTCTATTAATAAAACTCTTTTACCTAATACTGCTAATGATGCAGAAAGATTAATACTTGTAGTTGTCTTTCCAACTCCACCTTTTTGATTTACTAATGATATAATCTTTCCCATCTAATCACCCATTTTCATATTACTAATTTATTGTATCAAATAATGAGTTTTTTTTAAATGATTTTATAAAAAAAAGTAGATTTAAAATCTACTTTTTTAATCTTCTTTCTCAATTTTAATAATGATTTGATATGTAGTTGCAAAATTCATTTCATCTGTTGATATCTTGATACCATGATCTTTCAAATCATTAACTAATTCTCTAATCTTATCTTGAGCTTCTTCAATTGTATAATTTCCATTACCAAATTGGTTCATAGCCATTAAATCGGCTGGTAAATTAACTGAAGATAAGTCTGAAGCTTTGAAATAATCTTCGCTTGATTTTCTTTCTATATTTGCATAAGGATCTGCTTTAACAATCTTCTCTGCTGGAGTTATAAAGTTGTCAGGGTTCATATTTACTGGTGCATTTAAGTTTAGTAGGCTATCCAATGCTGAACCTTGTTTACCATTATTATTAGGTTGTTTATCGTTAACTTCTGGTTTAATACTCTTAGCAGATTCTTTAACCTGGTTAACATCAACTGTTGTTTGTGATACACTTGGAACTTCAGGTTTTTTCTCTTCTTGTTCGATCTCACCATAATTAATAAATTTACCCATAGGTGACTCCTCTCCTTCTGGAGGTGCAATTTTTACAACTCCGTAATCTGAACTCTTTTCTTTTGGCATCTCAGCCGTTGGAACCAGTGGACTATCATTAACAAAGTTCATTGCTGATGCTGTTAAATCAGTCGGTTCTTTACTAACAAAAGGAATATCTTCTTCTACAGGTTCTTGACTATCCCCTTTCATTCTCTTTATTTCTTCTTCTAGATTTCTAACACTCATCTTATCATCAATTATTCTTTTCAACATTGCTTTTTGTTCATCTTCTGTTGATAAATTAAGTAATGCTCTTGCATGTCTTTCTGAAATCTTTTCTTTTAGTAATGATTCTTGAATCTCATCAGGTAATGATAATAATCTAAGTTTATTAGCTACAGCAGATTGACTCTTTCCCATTGTCTTTGCTAAAGCTTCTTGTGTCATTTGATCAATCTCTAGTATTTTTTGATATGTTCTTGCTTCCTCTATAGGATTTAGATTCTTTCTTTGAAGGTTTTCAAGTAAGGCTACTTTAGAACTCTCTTTATCATCTAAATCTCTGATAATAGCAGGTATCTTTGTTAGTCCTGCTAATGCTGAGGCCTTGCATCTACGTTCTCCAGCAATTATTTCATATTTTCCATTTACCTTACGAACGATTATAGGTTCAATAACACCATGTTCCTTAATAGAAACCGCTAATTCCTTAAGAGATCTTTCATCGAAGACTACTCTTGGTTGGAATCTATTTGGTATTATGTCATCTAAATATATTTGTACTATTTCGCTTTTATCTTCTTGAAACATAGTCTTCCCCTCTATTCTTCACTTACCCTATATTAACATTATAAGTTATTTTGCAAAAAAAAGAAAGTTCTTTTTCTACTTTCTTTTTATAACTAATATACTTCTTTGACTTTCTTCTTTTGGAAGAGTGAATTTTTCTATTCTTTCTATAATATACTTCTTTTCTATCTTTCTTTTAATATCTTCAGTTAATTCGTTATCAATATTACCTTTCATAGCAATAAATACACCATTTTTATTAACTAAATGCATTGTATAATCTAACAATTTTTCTATATTAGCAACTGCACGTGAAGTAACTACATCAAAGTTTCCTTTAAAGTCTTCTCCTCTTACATGAATTGCTTCTATATCTGTTAATTCTAAGTCTTTTATTATTTCATTTAAATAATTAACTCTTTTTAATAATGAATCTACTAATGTTACTTTTAAGTTTGGATATACTATTTTTAATACTATTCCAGGAAATCCTGCCCCTGTACCTACATCACACAATGTCTCTTTTTCTTTTAAATCTACTACTTTAGAAATAGTTAAACTATCATAGAAATGTTTTAAATATACTTCATCTTCTTCTACTATTCTTGTTAGATTTATTTTATTATTCCAGTCGATTAATAGTTTATAGAACTTATCTAGTTGATTTAATTGATATTCAGTTAATTCTATACCTAAATCTTTAATTGCAGTTATAAATTCTTCTTTATTCATCTTTATTATATTCCTTCTTTAAATATACAGATAATATTGAAATATCTGTTGGATTTACTCCACTTATTCTTATTGCTTGAGCAATTGTTTTGGGTCTTACTTCATCAAGTTTTTGTCTTGCTTCACTAGCAATATTCTTAATTTTACTATAATCGATATCTTCTGGAATTTGTTTTTTCTCTAACTTTAATAATTTATCTGCTTCTTTGTAGGCTTTCTTAATATATCCTTCATATTTTAAATATATTTCTAATTGTTCTTTAATATCTTCATCAAATGGTATATCTACTATTTTTTCTAGAAATTCTATTGTTATTTCTGGTCTTTTTAATAAACTTTCTATAGACATAGTTGCTGTTGGAACTTGAATATTATTATCATCAAAGATTTTTTTAATTTCTTTTGTTATTTTTACTTTATTCTCTCTAGCATACTCTTTTATTTCTTCTATTTTCTTTTCTTTATTATTTAATCTAGTTATTTGTTCTTCATCTATTAGACCAGCTTCATATCCATATCTTCTTAATCTTAAATCTGCATTATCACTTCTTAATAATAATCTAAATTCTGCTCTACTTGTTAATAATCTATATGGATCTCTTATTCCTTTTGTTATTAAATCGTCTATTAATACTCCAATATATGCTTCATTTCTTTTTAATACTAATGGTTCTTTTCCTTCTAGTTTCAATCCTGCATTTATTCCGGCCATTAGTCCTTGGCAAGCAGCTTCTTCATAACCACTAGTACCGTTGATTTGTCCAGCAGTAAATAGATTCTTTAATATTTTTGTTTCTAATGATGCATTTAATTGTGTTGGATATATTGCATCATATTCTATTGCATATCCATATTTTAATATCTTTGCTTTTTCAAAGCCTGGAAGTGAATGTACCATTTTTTCTTGAACTTCCGGAGGCATTGATGTTGAAAAGCCTTGTAGATACATATCATCATAATATCTACTTTCTGGTTCTATAAATAATTGATGTCTTTCTTTATCTTTGAATCTTACTACTTTATCTTCTATTGAAGGACAATACCTTGGTCCAATTCCTTCTATATCGTCTAAAGCTCCATACATACTGGATTTATTTAGATTATCCATTATTATTTTATGAGTTTCTTCAGTTGTATATGTTAAATAACATGGTACTTGATCTTCTAATTTATATTGTGGTTCTAAATCAAAACTAAAAGTTAAATATTTATTATCTCCAGGTTCCATCTTAGTTTTAGAAAAATCAATTGATTTTCTATCTATTCTTTGAGGAGTCCCTGTTTTTAATCTTTTAATTTCAAAACCATATTCTCTTAATTTATCACTTAAATGATTTGATGGTTTTTCTCCATGTGGTCCTTGTCTTGTTCTTGTGTTTCCTACTAAAATATCTGCTTTTAAGTATGTTCCAGTAGTTAGAATTACTATTTTAGATTCTACTTTTTCTCCATCTTCTAAGATTACTCCACCTACTTCATTATCTTTTACTATTAAATCTTCAACCATTGCTTCTTTAATAGTTAAATTTTCTAACGAATTAAGTGTTTTTAGCATTTCTTTTGGATAAGCTATTTTATCTCCTTGAGCTCTTAAAGATTGTACTGCTGGTCCTTTTGCACTATTTAACATTTTAATTTGAAGGTGTGTTTTATCGGCTACTTTACCCATTATTCCACCTAAAGCATCTATTTCACGTACTACTATACCTTTAGCAGATCCTCCAATATGGGGATTACATGGCATATCTGCAATATTTTTTAAATTACTTGTTATTAATAGAGTTTTATGGCCTTTTTTAGCTGACGCATATGCTGCTTCACAACCTGCGTGTCCACCACCTACTACTATAATATCTACCATTTTCTCACCTTCTTTATTTTCCTAAACAGAATCTTGAGAACATTTCATCTAATAGTTCTTCTTCATACGTTGAACCATTAATTGTACCTAATTCTTCCCAAATGTTTTTTATATCTAATTCAATCATATCGATTGGCATATCTTCTTTTAATGCTTTTTCTATGTCTTCTACTCTTTTTAAGCATCTTTTTAAGATACTTATACTTCTTGAATTACTTAGATATGTTGGATCTTTTGTTTCTAATTCATTTAAATTAAATAGTTCTACTATTTTATCTTTTAATTCATCTATTCCTTTATTTTCAGTAATACTTAGTTCAATTATTTTATCTTTATCTACTTTTAATTCATTTCTATCTAATTTACTTTCTAGATCTATCTTATTAATTAGAACTAAATATTTTCTATTAGCAATTTTATCTAATAATTCTTTTATATCTTTAGATAATTCTTCATTATTATTAAGCATAAATAATATTAAATCTGCTTCATCCATTATTTTTAAGCTTTTTTCTACACCAATTGCTTCTATGATATCTTCTGTTTCTCTAATTCCTGCAGTATCTATCATATTTAATAATATTCCATTTATTGATATTTGACCTTCTACAATGTCTCTTGTTGTACCGGCAATATTAGTTACTATTGCTTTATCTTCTTGTAGTAAAGCATTTAATAATGAACTTTTTCCTACATTTGGTCTACCTATAATAGAAGTTTTAATTCCCTCTTTTATAATTTTTCCATTTTCTGATTCTTTTAATATTCTTTTTATTTTTTCTTTTAACTTTGTTATTTTTGGTATTAATAAATCATTTGTAATAATATCAACATCATCATATTCTGGATAATCAATATTCACGTTGATATTACTAATTATTTGTACCATATCATCCCTTAATTCATTAATTAATCCGGATGTTTTTCCATCTATTTGATTAGCAGCCATCTTTCTTTGTGTTTCTGTTTTAGAATCAATCATATCCATTACAGCTTCTGCTTCTAGTAAGTCTATCCTTCCATTTAAGAATGCTCTTTTTGTAAATTCTCCCGGTTCTGCTAGACGACATCCTTTTTCTAGTAATAATTCTAGTACTCGATTAGTTGGAGCAATACCACCATGTGTATTAATCTCAACTACATCTTCTGTTGTGAATGTACGTGGAGATTTCATTACTGATACTAATACTTCATCAATAACTTCTTCACCATCCATAATATGTCCATAATTAATTGTATGTGAATTAACTTTAGTAAGATCTTTTCCTTTAAAGATAGAATTAACTATTTCTATTGATTCTTCACCTGATACTCTTACTATTGCGATTGCTCCTACGCCTTGAGATGTTGCGATTGCACATATTGTATCATTCATGGTATCCCTCCTTTTCCGCGAATATTATAGCATATTTATTAAAAATATTAAATATTTTTTTACTCTATATTCTCCCATATTATTATAATTTTATCATTATTTGTTTTATATATAAGAAAATAGGGAAGATTATTATGTAAATAATGTAAAAAAACATCTAAATAGATGTTTATTCATTATTACCGAGTACAAATGTAACCATAAAATCTTTTGTTTCTATTATAAATACATCATCAATAAAGTAGAGTGGGTTATCTTTTTTGAATAAGTCGAGATCTTTTTTATTAATTATGTATATTTTCTTTATATCCTTAATATATCTATTAGTCCAATATAGTATACTTTCTACTACCTTTTTTTCATCAACAAACCATTCTTTTAATTTATCTTCATAAGATAGTGAAGTAGGGGAGTAATCAATTTTATATTCCTTATCAAATTCTTTTTTATCATAACAGTTTACTGATACTAATGATGGTCCAATACTTTTAGATAGAGAAGATGCCATATTTAATAATCCATCTAGATAAGCACTTAAATATAGTTTATTCATAATATCACCTGAATTAATTATATCAAAAAAAGAAGATTATTCATCTTCTTTTGGTTTTACTACTACGTATCTATTAGGTTCTTCTCCTTCACTTTCAGTATATACACCTTTAAAATTAGTTAAAGCATTGTGTATAATTCTTCTTTCATATGAATTCATAGAATCTAATTTTGTTTCTACTTTAGTTGCTCTTACTTCTTTTCCAATTCTTCTTGCTAATCTTTCTAAAGATTTTTCTCTTTTTTCTTTATATTCATTAACATCAAGAGTAAATTTATAGTTTTTTCCTAATTCATTACTTAAATGTTGACTAACTAAAATAGATAGTGCTTTTAAGTTTTTACCATTTTTTCCAATTAATAATGCATCATTATCTGAAAAGATAATATATTTTGGAACTTCTTCTTTATTTTTAATTTCAATATTAACTGCAAAACCCATATCTTTTAATACTTTTGTTAAGTATTCTTTAATATGTTTAATTACTTCTCTTTTTTCTACTACTTCTATCTCAACTTTTTTACTTTTGAATAGTCCACCTTTAGTTTCTGAGATTTCTTTAATGAATAAGTTTTCTTCAACCTCTTGTAATTCTTCTTTTGCTAATTGAATAGCTTCTTCTTTAGTTTTTCCTGTGTATCTATGCTTTTCCATTTAAACTCTTACTCCTTTTAATTAATATATTTTGAACTATAGTGAATAGATTTGATGTTACCCAGTAGATTCCTAAACCTGTTGGCATGAATGTACCAGTTATAACAATCATTCCAGTCATCATAGTTGGCATCATCTTCATTGTTGGATCTTCCATATTTCCTGTTGAATTTAATTTAAATGAGAAGAATGTTGTTCCTGCAATAATTAATATTAATATGATATATGCATAAAATGTAGCTGTACTAATTCCTACAACAGGAGTTGTTCCTAATTGTAATCCTAAGAATTTATCTTCAAAAATAACTGGTGTTCTTTGTATAGCTTCAAAAAATGCTATAAATATTGGTAATTGTATTAAAGCAAATAAACAACCTGCCATTGGATTAATCTTATACTTTTGATAAATTGCCATCATTTCTTGATTTTGTTTCATCATTGATTCTTGATCAGTTTTTCCAGCATATTTCTTTTGAAGTCTATTTAATTCTGGTTGTGCTTTTTTCATTAATTCAGATTGCATAGCAGTCTTTCTAGTTAAAGGAAATGCTATTAATCTTATTACTAAACTTATTATAATTACTGAAATACCATAGTTTTTAAATGCTTTTCCTAAGAAAAGTAATACAAATGCTAATGGTTTAACAAGAATACTTGTCCATAATCCTTCATATTTTCCTGAAGTAATTTTAAAATCTTTGCATTCTGGTAATTTCTTTATATTAACTCCATTATCTGTATAAATCTTTGCTGTTTCCTTATTTGTTGGTCTACATAAGATATTTTCTGTTAATGTTTGACCAGTTGCTTCATTCTTTACTGGTTTCTTATTATCATCTGTTAGTGTCTTTGTACATCCTGTAGTTAGTAATAATAAGAATATAACTAATAATATCTTTATCTTGTTTGTTTTTTTCTTCATGATATTATCCCTTTCATTATGCTTGCATTAATAAATCTATTAGTTCTTTCTTCATTTGTTCAAATGATTTATCCAATGCACCTTTCCTCAATATTATAATATAATCTTTCATATTTATATAGTTTTTTTTATAAATATCTATGATTGATCTTATTTTTCTTTTATATTTGTTTCTGAAAACTGCATTTCCAAGTTTTTTACTAACAGAAATACCATACCTATCATATGATAAATTATTTGCTTTGCTGTGCACAATAAAACTTTGATTTTTCTTACAAATACCATTATTTATAATATCTTCAAAATCTCTATTGTTTCTAACTATAAGTTTTTTCTTCATATTTATCACCTTTAATAGTAAAAAAACACTGTATTATCCAGCGTTATTTTTATTTGCAAAGACTTTTGCGTCCTTTACGACGACGACGATTTAAAATATTAGTTTTTTTACGTGCAAAAAATCCAAGTTTCTTTGATTTTTTACGATTATTTGGTTGATATGTTCTTTTCATTGACTCCACCTCCAGTCATAAATCTACATTATTATAATAATAAGTTGATTGATTTGTCAATTAAAAATGATATTTTATCAATATCCACATAATTCACAGGTATGTGTAAAAGATTATTAATAATGTGAATTATAAATTTGTGGAAAATGTGGAAAACTCATTAATTTATTTATTTTATCAACATTTTTTATGTGGATAACTTTGTGGATAATGTGTGGATAAAAAATTTGTACAAAAATCTATTTATTTTTTTTGTGAATTAAGTTAGAATAGAAATCAATTAATGAATCTTGTGGGGAGATGGTAGGATTGAATGTAGATATTATATGGTCAAATGTCTTAACTCAAATAAAAGATGAACTATCTTCTCTATCTTACGACACATGGTTTGCCGAAACAGAATTATATCAATTAAAAGACGGAAAAGCTTATATTATAGTACCAATGCCAATTCATAAAAAACACTTAATTGAGAATTATCATGATATAATAGTATCAAAGATAAATGATGTAGTAGGGGATACTTATGATATACATCTTTTATTAAAAGAAGAAATAGAAGAAAATGATGATTTAAAAGAAGAAAAAACTGATAGTATTAATAATAAGGATATAGAAGAAGATAATAATAATGTTAATTCTAACCTTAATCCTAATTATACTTTCAACAACTTTGTTGTAGGTAACAGTAATAAATTTGCTCATGCTGGTGCTTTATCAGTAGCTGAGAATCCAGGCACAATGTATAATCCATTGTTTTTATATGGAAACAGTGGGTTAGGCAAGACTCATTTAATGCATGCTATAGGTAATTATATTACTGCAAATTCTAATAAAAAGGTTTTATATGTAACTAGTGAACAATTTAAAAGTGAGTTTGTTAAAGCTAATAAAAAGGATGAAAATGGAGAAAACTTCAATTATGTTGATTTCTTTAAGAATAAATATAGAAATATAGATGTATTATTAATAGATGATATTCAATTCTTAGGTGAAGCAAAGAAATCACAGGAAGAGTTCTTCCATACATTTAACAATCTATATAATGATAGTAAACAAATTATTATTTCATCTGATAGAAGTCCTAATGATCTTAGAAAACTTGAAGATAGACTTCTAACTAGATTTACTTGGGGTCTTACAGTTAATATTTATCCGCCTGATTATAACTTAAGGGTTGAAATATTAAAGAAAAAGATCATTGCTGGTAATTTTGAAAAAGATATACCTGAAGATGTTATTGAATATATAGCATCTAATATGGGACCTGATGTTAGACAATTAGAAGGTGCTATTACAAGATTGATTGCTTATTCCACAATAATGGGTGGATTAGAAATTAATTTAGATGTAGCAATTGATGCACTAAAAGATGAAATAAGTGTTGGTATTGTTGAAAAAGATGATGTTCATAGAATTCAAAAGATAGTTTCTGAATACTTTCAAATATCTGTTGAAGATATAAGAAGTAAGAAAAGAAGTTCTAATATATCATTTCCAAGACAAATTGCTATGTATTTATGTAGAACAATGACTACTGAGTCTTTTCCAAAGATTGGCACAGAATTTGGTGGAAAAGATCATTCAACAGTAATGCATTCAGTAGAAAAGATTGAAAATGAAATTAAAGTTAACAAAGATTTAGCTAATATTATAGAAAAATTAAAGAAAGATATAGGGGTTGTTTAAAATTAATAAAGTTTTTAACAGTTTTTCCACAAGAAAAAGTTAATAAAACTTCGATATATAAAGGAAAAATTGAGTATTCAACTTTTTCCACATTTATAATACTAATAATTTTTAAGAAAGAAGGAATATATATGAAATTTACAATTAAGAAAGATATTTTATTAGATGCTTTATCTAAAGTATCAAAAGCTATTTCTACTAAGAACCTTATTCCTGTTTTAGCTGGAATAAAATTTGAATTAAAGAAAAAGAAATTAACTTTAACAGCAAGTGATAATGATATTACTATTCAAACTACTATAGAAGGTTTAAAAGAAGAAGATTTTAAAATAGAAAATGAAGGTAGTATTATTATTCAAGGTAAATATATATTAGATATAGTAAGAAAATTACCAGATGAATATATTAATATAGAAGTAATTGATGAATTACAAATAATGATTTACACAGAAAACAGTGAATTTAATTTAAATGGTATTAGTGAATCTGAATATCCTAATATTGGATTAGAAGAATCTAAGAAGAAGATTGATATTAAAGCTGGATTATTTAAGAATATTGTTTATCAAACAGCTTTTGCTACTTCAAATGAAGAAAGTAAACCAATTCTTACAGGTATTAACTTTAATATTGCTGGTAATATATTAGAAGTTAATTCTACAGATTCTTATCGTTTAGCAAGAAAAGTTGTTGAATTAGATAAGAGTAGTGAAGAAAACTATAATATTGTTATTCCTAGTAGAAATATATTAGAATTTACTAAGATCTTAGGAGATAACGATGAGATTGTTGAATTACATATATTTAATAATAAAATCTTATTTAAAAATGGTAGTTTAAAATTTGAATCTAGATTAATTAATGGTACTTATCCAAACACTTCTAATTTACTACCTGATGATTCTTTCTTAGTTGTTAGTACAAATCTTACTGATTTCTATAATGTTATAGATCGTGTTAGTATTTTAACTAGTGATAAAGAAAAGAATATTGTTACATTAGAAACTAACGGAGATACTTTAATATTAAAGAGTAGTTCTGCTGAAATAGGTAGAGTTGAAGAAAAAATGACTATTAAGAAGAATAATAAAGAAGATATTAAGATTTCATTTAGTGCTAAATATATGATGGAAGCTTTAAAAAGTTTTTCAACAGATACTGTGGATTTACATTTTGTAGGAGAAATTAAACCAATATTAATAAAATCTACTGAAGATACTACATTAACTCAATTAGTATTACCAATTAGAACATATTAAAAAAGAGAAAATTCTCTTTTTTTTTGTTTTATTTTATTTTTTTTCAATATATTAATAATAAGTATAGAATTTTCGGTAAAATTCGGGAAAATTCGAGAATTTTATATGATATAAGAGATTTCAGAAAACGAAATTGTTTTCAAAGGGGGATTTGTTTGATTATGAAATATGAGATTAGTAGGGGAACTTTAGCAATTTTGCCAAATGATAAGGATAGTAGTCTAGTTTATGAAGATGAAAATAGATATATTATTCATGATAAGCCATTTAATATAATGGAAGATAGTTGTAGATACTTTGGAAGTAGTTATGAAGGTAGAAAAATAGGATCTAAATCAATTTTAGGTGCAGAATATAAAGTACCTATAGTAGTTGAAGATAGTGGTAATTTAATTATTTTTCCTACAACTTCACCTCATTCTGAAGATTGTGCTTGGATATCATTAAAAAGAGTTAGTAATATAAAAAAGGTAGATTTATATAATACTAAAATAGTCTTTGATAATGATAAAGAAATAATAGTTCCTTGTTCATTTAGAAGTATAGAAAATCAATTATCTAGAGCTTCTAGATTAGATCTAATCCTAAGAAACAGAAAAAATAGTTAGAAATGACTATTTTTTTATTTTTTCGTGTATTTAGGGGCCATTTGTGGTATAATATTCTTGTATGTATAGGAATACTGTTTTGGGGATAGGTGAGGCGTATGGGTTATTTAAACGGTGAATAATGAAAATTAGTAAAATTAATTTAGTAAATTTTAGAAATTATTCTAAGTGTAGTGTTTCACTTAATGACAACATGAATATTTTTGTAGGAGATAATGCTCAAGGAAAGACTAATATGTTAGAAGCTATTACTATTCTTGCTCTTACAAAATCTCATAGAGTTGGTAATAGTCCTAATATAATTATGTTTGATAAAAGTAAGAGTACTATTAGTGGAACAGTTAAGGATAATAGAGTAATTTCAAAATTAAAGGTTGAAATAATGGATGAGAGTAAGAAACTATCTATTAATAATACAATTATTAAGAAAGTAGCGGATTACATTTCTCATTTAAACGTAATTGTTTTTACACCAGATGACTTAGAAATAGTAAAAGGATCACCTAATATTAGAAGAAATTTACTTAATATTCAATTATCTCAATTATCTAAAGAGTATTTAAATGTTTATAATGAATATAACAAATTGTTAAAAACAAGAAATGAGTATTTAAAAATACTATTTAATAATAGTATTGCAGATACTAATTACATTGATATTATTACAGATAAACTTATTGAAAAAGCAATTGTTATATATCAAAAAAGGAAAGAATATATTGATTTAATCAATATAAATATAAATAAATTCTTTGAAGATATATCTGGGGATAAAAATATTTCAGTAAAATATGTTCCTAACATTGAATTTGATGATTTTGAATATGAAACTATTAGAAAAAAGTTGAAACATACTTTTAAAAAGAATTATTTAAAAGAATTAAATTATGGTATGACTATATATGGTCCACATAGAGATGATTTTTTATTTCAATACAATGATAATGATTTAAAATATTATGGATCTCAAGGACAACAAAAAGTAGCTATTTTATCTTTTAAATTATCTGAAATCTCTATATTTAAAGATATATGTAATAGTAGTCCAGTATTATTATTAGATGATATTTTTAGTGAATTAGATATTAAAAAGAGAAATAAGTTATTAAAAATAATAAGTATGTATGATATACAAAGTGTCATTACAACTACAGATTTAAGAAATATAAATAAAAAATATGTAGAGAATGCTTTTGTTTTCATGGTAAAAAATGGAAATATTGAAAGAAAGTAGGTAGTATTATGAATGAAGAAAAAGTACAAAATGAATATGATTCATCATCCATTCAAGTATTAGAAGGTTTAGAGGCCGTTAGAAAACGTCCTGGAATGTATATTGGTACTACTAGTTCTAGAGGATTACATCATTTAGTATGGGAAATTGTTGATAATGCTATTGATGAAGCTTTAGCTGGATTCTGTACTCATATTGAGGTTTCAATATGTAAGGATAATAGTATCATTGTAAAAGATGATGGTCGTGGTATACCTGTGGATATTCATCCAAAGACAGGTAAAAGTACAGTAGAAACTGTATATACTGTGCTACATGCTGGTGGAAAATTTGGTGGAGGAGGATACAAAGTATCTGGTGGTCTTCATGGAGTTGGTGCCAGTGTTGTTAATGCACTAAGTAAATGGTTAGAGGTTAAAGTATATCGTGATGGAAATGTTTATTATCAAAAATATACTAATGGAGGACATCCAGAGGCTGATTTAAAGGTAATTGATTCTTGTGATAAAGATAGAACTGGTACAACAGTACACTTCTTACCAGATGAAGAAATATTCGATGAAACAACAGTTTTTGATTATGATATCTTAAAAACTAGATTAAAAGAATTAGCATTTTTAAATAAAGGATTAAGAATTTCTTTATATGATGAAAGAGAAGATGATAAAAAAGATTCTTTCATGTATGAAGGTGGACTTGTTGAATATGTTCAAATGCTTAATAAAAATAAGAATCCAATACATGAAACTATTGTAGATGTTGATGGAGAAGAGAAAGATATTCATGTAGAAGTAGCATTACAATATAATGAATCTTATAATTCAGCAATTTATTCATTTGTTAATAATATAACTACTCCTGAAGGTGGTACTCATGAAGATGGAGTTAGAAGAGCATTAACAAGAATACTTAATAAATATGCTACAAATGTAGGAATTTTAAAGGAAAAAGATGATCCTCTAACTGGTGATGATGTTAGAGAAGGTCTTACAATGATTATTTCTATTAAACATCCTAATCCTCAATTTGAGGGTCAAACTAAGACAAAGCTAGGTAATAGTGAAGTTAGAAGTATTGCGGATAAAATATTTTCTGAAGCATTTGAGAGATTTTTAATGGAAAATCCTGATCAAGCTAGAACTATAGTAGATAAATCAATGACTGCGAGTAGAGCAAGAGTTGCTGCTAAGAAAGCACGTGAATTAACTCGTAGAAAAGGTGATTTAGATGTTACTAATTTCTATGGAAAATTATCTGATTGTAAGAGTAAAGATGCTACTATTAGTGAAATATTCTTAGTCGAAGGAGATTCTGCTGGAGGATCTGCTATTAAAGGTAGAGATTCTATGACTCAAGCAATTCTTCCATTAAGAGGAAAGATTTTAAACGTTGAAAAAGCTAGATTAGATAAGGCTTTAGGTAATGAAGAAATTAGAACTATTATTACTGCATTTGGTACTGGAATTGGTGATGAATTTGATTTATCTAAACTTAGATATCATAAAATTATTATCATGACAGATGCTGATGTTGATGGTAGTCACATTAGAGTTTTACTATTAACATTATTCTATCGTTTCTTTAGACCTATAGTTGAAGCTGGTCATGTTTATGCTGCTCAACCACCTTTATTCTGTATAAAGCATGGTAAAACTATAAAATATGTTTTAAATGAAGAAGAAAGAGATGAATATATTGCTTCACTTTCTCCAAATACTAAATATGATATTGCTCGTATGAAAGGTTTAGGAGAGATGGATGCTGAAGAATTAAATGAAACAACAATGGATATTAATAAACGTATTTTAAGACAAATAACTGTTGATGATGTTATTGCAGCAGATGAAGTTTTTTCTAAGTTAATGGGTGAAGAAGTAGAACCTAGAAGAGAATTTATAGAAACAAATGCTACATACGTAGAGAATCTTGATATTTAGGAGGGTTTTATGGATAGATTAGAAAAAAATAATATAGTTAAGGAAGTCCAAGATTCTTTCTTAGAGTATTCAATGAGTGTTATTGTATCTCGTGCACTTCCTGATTTAAGAGATGGTTTAAAGCCTGTTCATAGACGTATTTTATATTCTATGTATGAATCTGGTTATACACCTGATAAACCTCATAAAAAGAGTGCCAGAATAGTTGGAGATGTTATGGGTAAATATCACCCACATGGTGATTCTTCTATATATGAGGCTATGGTTAGAATGGCACAAGATTTCTCATATAGATATATGTTAGTTGATGGTCATGGTAACTTTGGTAATATTGAAGGTTATGGTGCAGCAGCAATGCGTTATACAGAATCTCGTTTATCAAAGATATCTCTTGAATTATTGAGAAATATTAATAAAGATACAGTTGATTTTGTACCTAACTTTGATGAAAGTGAAAGAGAACCTGAAGTTTTACCTTCTAGATTCCCTAATATATTAGTTAATGGTACAACAGGTATTGCTGTTGGTATGGCAACAAATATTCCTCCACATAACTTAGGTGAAGTTGTTGATGGATGTGTTGCTTATATTGATAATCCTGATATTGAATTAGATGAATTAATGAAATATATTAAAGGACCTGATTTTCCTACTGGTGCGATAATCCTTGGAAATAGTGGAATTAGAAAAGCTTATGAAACTGGTAGAGGATCAATTACTATAAGAAGTAAAGCTACAATTGAGGAAAAGAATGGAAAACAATATATTATTGTTGATGAAGTTCCTTATGGAGTAAATACTTTAGAATTAAAGAATAAAGTTGCTGAATTAGTTCATAATAAAACAATTGAAGGTATTGCTGATTATCATTCTGATTTGAAAAATGGTATTAAAATTACTATTACTTTAAAGAAAGATGCCAATCCTCAAGTAATATTAAATAAATTGTATAAACATACAGCTTTCCAAACTACATATGGAATTATATTCTTGATGCTAGATCAAGGTGTTCCAAAAACATTAGGATTAAAAGAAATAATTGCTAAATATATTGATTATCAAAAAGAAATTATAATTAGAAGAACTAGATTTGATTTGGATGTTGCTGAAAAAAGAGTACATATATTAGAAGGATTAAAGATAGCTCTAGATAATATTGATGCTGTAATTAAGTTAATTAGAGGTAGTCAATCTGATGAAGAAGCAAGAGATGGATTAATGAAGAACTTTAATTTATCTGAAGTTCAAGCTAATGCAATTCTTGAAATGAGATTACGTCGTTTAACTGGATTAGAACGTGAAAAGATTGAAAATGAATTAGAAGAGTTATTAAAAACAATTGAGGAATTAAAATCAATCTTAGCAAGTGAACAAAAAATATTAGAGGTTATTAAGAATGAATTAATTGAAATTAAACAAAAATATGGTGATGAAAGACGTACTAATATTGATATGACTGCTATAGAATATATTGAAGATGAATCATTAATTCCTACAGAAGATATAATAATTAATCTTACAAAGAATGGTTATATTAAGAGATTAAGAAGTGATACTTACAAGACTCAAAATAGAGGTGGAGTAGGTATTAAAGGTATGACAACTAATGAAGAAGACTTTGTGGAAAAAATATTATCTATGAATACACATGATCATTTATTATTCTTCTCTAATAAAGGAAGAGTATATAGATTAAAGGGTTATGAAGTTCCAGAGTTCTCAAGACAATCTAAAGGTTTACCAATAATTAACTTATTACCATTAGATAAAGATGAGAACATTAGTTCGATATTAAATATTAAACAAGATGACGATTTTACTAAATATCTAGTATTTGTAACTAAGAATGGTGTTGTTAAACGTACACCAATTGAGGAATTCGATAGTATAAGAAAAGGTGGTAAAATTGCTATAGTTTTACGTGAAGATGACGAATTAATAAGCGTAAAACCATCTTGTGGAAAAAATGAAATTGTAATCGGAGCTAGTAACGGACGTATGGTTAGATTTGATGAAAATGAAGTTAGATCTATGGGAAGAAGTAGTTCTGGAGTTAAAGGTATGGAACTAGAAGGAGCTCATGTTGTAGGTGCTGAAGTTGTGGAATCTGGTCATATGGTATTAATCGTTACAGAGAATGGTTATGGAAAACAATCTGAAATAGATGAATATAGATTAACTCATCGTGGAAGTAAGGGAGTTAAAGCATTAAATGTTACTGAGAAGAATGGTCAAATGGTTTCATTAAAGTGCTTACAACCAAATGCTCCGTTAGATTTAATTATTATGACAGATAGTGGAATTATTATTAAATTACCACTTGAACAAGTTTCTACATTAAAGAGAGCTACTCAAGGAGTTAGATTAATTAATCTTAAAGATGATCAAAAAGTTTCTACTGTTACTTTAGTTGAAAAAGAAACAGAAGACGAAGTATCTGAAGAAGAAAACGAAGTAGAAACTCCTGTGGAAGAAACAAATGAAGTAGAAGAAGATATTTAATTATCTTCTTTTTTTTTGTTTGATGTTTCACGTGAAACATTAAAATATTTCTTGGGAAATAATTATTTCCCAGTCAATAATCTTGTTTTTTATATAAATCTACAATGTTTCACATGAAATATATGATTCATGATATAAAATTTAATTGTTTTGATAGTAATAAAATTATTTCCCGGGAAATAATTTAGGTGGTATATATTTAATGTTTCACGTGAAACATATAATTATTTTTTTTATTTGAATAATATATTTTGATTTAAATATTTCCTGGGAAATAAAAATGAAGATATAAATATAATGTTCCACGTGAAACGTATAATTATTTTCTTTGTTTGAATAATACATTTTGATTTAAATATTTCCTGGGAAATAATAATGAAGATATAAATATAATGTTCCACGTGAAACATATGATGATTTAATTATTTTATTTGAGTAATAATTTTTTATTTAAAATATTTCCCGGGAAATAAAAATAGAGGTAAAAATAATAATGTTTCACGTGAAACATTTAAAAAAATAGAATTATTTAATTGATTTATTTATTACTTTATAATACAATAAGAACGTGCAATGGAAGTGATTGAACCAGGTCAGGATCGGAAGGTAGCAGCCTTAAGGTCCTCCTTCCATGTGCACATTTTTTATTTATGGAGGATATATGAATACTGAGTTTATGAATGAAGCATTTAAGTATGCTAAGATGGCATTTGATATAGATGAAGTACCAATTGGTGCAGTTATAGTTAAAGATAATCATATAATTAGTTCTTCTTATAATAAAAAAGAAAGTTCTAATTGCTGTACTGCTCATGCGGAGATGCTTGCAATCGAAGAAGCTTCTAAAGCATTAAATAATTGGAGATTAGAAGACTGTGATATATACGTTACTTTAGATCCATGTCCAATGTGTGCAAGTGCAATAAAACAAGCTCGTATTAAAAATGTATATTCTGCACTTAGTAATTCTGATTCTACTAATACTGAAATTATTAAAAAAATTTTTGAAGCTGATAATACTAATCCAGGAGTTAATTTTATTTCAAATATTGAACCAACAAAATCTCAAATAATTTTGAATAAATTCTTTAAAAAACAAAGAAATAATTAATATCTTTGTTTTTATTATGGTATAATAAAACTTGATTGGAGGTAGTATTATGTATCATGCCTTATATAGAAAATATAGACCTTTAGATTTTGGTTCTGTAGTTGGACAAGATCCTATTGTTAAAACATTAAAAAATTCTATTATTAATAATAATTTTTCTCATGCTTATATGTTTTTTGGCCCAAGAGGTACAGGAAAAACAACTCTTTCTAAAATATTTGCAAGATCTATAAATTGCTTGAATCCTAATGATGGAGAAGCTTGTGGAAAATGTGATGCTTGTCAAAATTCATTTTCTAATGATTGTATTGATATTATTGAGATAGATGCTGCTTCTAATAAT
>DFEZ01000001.1:121257-132254 GCA_002369415.1 Caryophanales bacterium UBA3789
GTGTTGATGAAATAAGAGAACTTAGAAATAAGATTTCATTAGTTCCGAGTCAGTTAAGATTTAAGGTATATATTATTGATGAGGTACATATGCTTTCAATTGGTGCCTTTAATGCATTATTAAAAACATTAGAGGAACCACCTGAACATGCTATTTTTATTCTTGCTACAACAGATCCACAAAAGGTACCTGATACTATTGTTTCTAGATGTCAGTGCTTTTCATTTAAGAAAATATCTAATGAATCAGTTGTGGAAAGATTAAATTTTGTTTGTAAAAAAGAAAAAATTAAGATAGATGATGAAGTTATTAGTAAGATAGCATTATTATCTGATGGCGGTATGCGTGATGCATTAGGTTATTTAGATAAGATGGTTTCATTTACTGATAAAAAGATTACTATAGATGATTTTAATGAAGTTAATGGTATTGTTTCTGATGAAGATATCAATAGTTTTATTAATTATATTTTCGATGGATCAATTGAAAATGTTCTTATTAAGATAAATGAGTTTAATGATAGCGGTAAGAATCTTATTCAAATTATGACTCAGCTTATTAATTTTATTAGAAATGTTATTGTTGATTATTATCTTAATAAGAGTAATATTGATTTTTCTATAGATTTATATCAAAAATTGATTAATTCTATTAATGAAAATTTTATTAATATTAAGAAAAGTGATAATACTAAAATTTATATTGAAATGTTATTTTTAAAATTTATAAATGATAACAAATTAATTGAAACCGTTGATATACAAGCAAATCAGCAAACTGTGGAAAAAACTATTCCTGTCGAAAATGAAACAAAAAATGCTGAAACAGTTGTAGAAAAAGAAACAGTTGTTGAAAAAAATATTGAGAAACCTAAAAAGAATAAAATAGAAGAAAAAGTGGATGTTGATAATCCTAAAATACTTAATATTGATGATGTTATGGAAGCTAGAATTAATAATACTTTTGCTACTGCAAGTAAGCCTATTTTAAAAGAAATAGTTAATAATTTTGAAAAGTTACGAGATTATTCTTTTGATCAAAAATTCGGTTATTTGGTTTGCTCTTTACTTGATTCAACTGTTAGAGTTGCAGGAAAAGATAGTATTATTATAAGTTATGAATCTGATGCTTTAGTTAAATCTAATCTAGCTAATTTAATTAAACTTGAAAATACTTATAATAAATTGAATAATGCTAATATTAAAATTGCTATTATTAGTGATGATTTATGGGATAAATTGAAGAATGATTATATTGAAAATCTTAAAAATAATGTTCCATACACTATAATTGATGAACCTGAACTTATATTTGAAGAATTAGATAAAAATGATATAATATCAAGTAGTGCAGTTGAACTATTTGGTAGTGATATTGTGGAAGTAGAATAGAGGAGTGATTTTTTATGAATATGCAAGCTATGTTAAAACAAGCTCAAGCTTTACAAAAAGATATGATGAAGGCAAAGGAAGAGATTGATTCTACTGAATTTGTTGGAGAAAATTCATTTGTTAAAGTTACTTTAAAAGGTGATAGAGAGGCTGTTAAAGTTGAAATAGATTCAGAATCTTTAGATAAAGAGGATATTGAAGCTTTAGAAGATATGATTGTTTTAGCAATTAATGATGCAAATAAGAAAATAGATAAAATGACAGAATCTAAGATGGGAAAATTTGGTAATATTCCTGGATTATTTTAGTTAATATGTATCCTGAAAGTATTAAAAATCTTATTGAGTCATTTAAAAGTCTACCTGGTATTGGAGAGAAAACAGCTGAGAGATTGGCTTTTTCTGTGTTGGATTTAGATGATGAACAAGTTGATTTCTTTTCAGAAAGTTTAGTTTCTGTTAAAGAAAAAATTCATAAATGTTCTAATTGTAATGTACTTACTGAAGATGATTTATGTTATATATGTTCTGATTCACTTAGAAATAATAAGATTTTATGTGTTGTTGCTGATACTAAAAGTGTTTTCTTATTTGAAAAATTAGGTATGTTTAATGGAAAGTATCATGTCTTAGATGGTTTAATATCTCCATTAGATGGTATTAATCCCGAAGATATTTCTCTTGATAAATTAATAGATCGTATTCATAAAGAGAAATTTGAAGAAATAATATTTGCTTTTAAACCTAGTATTGAAGGTGAAACTACCGCATTATATATTAAGAAAATTTTAGAAGGATTGAATATTAAAGTGACAAGACTTGCTAGTGGAGTACCAATTGGTGCTGATATGGAATATGTGGATAGTCTTACTTTAGAAAGAGCACTTAACGATAGAAAAGAAATAGAGTGATAGTATGGGAAATAAGTCATTAATAAAACAAAATTTTATTAATTATATTGATAATGTTATTTTAAATAATAAAATTTCTCATGCTTATTTAATTGAAGTAGATAATTATGATGAAGATTTAAGATATATTTATGATTTTATTAAAATGATATTATTAAATTGTGAATATGAGAAAATTGATAATAATAACGATATTATTAAACAAATTGATTCTAATAATTATCCTGATATTAGAGTTATTTCTACTGATACTTCTATTATTAAGAAGAGTCAATTACTTGAATTACAAGAAGAATATAATAATAAATCATTATTAGATAATAAAAGGATTTATATTATTCTTGAAGCTGAAAAACTTAATGATAGTGCTGCAAATACTATGCTTAAGTTCTTAGAAGAACCTGAAGATGATATTATTGCATTTTTAATTACTAATAATAGATATCATGTTATTAATACATTATTATCTAGATGTCAGGTTTTATCTATTAAGGAGAATAGTTTTGATCTAGAATATGATGATAATTTTATTGAATTATTGAATTCAATAGTTAATCCTAATAATTTCTTTATTAATTATAAAGATTTTTCAAATAATATTTTTATTGATAAAGATGTTACTAAAAATTTATTTATTAAAGTTGAAAATACAATTCTTGGTTATTTAGAATCTAAATATACTAAAAATAAGTATGATGAAACTATAATTAATATTCTTGCTAAAAAAGAGGAAAAAGAATTACTTAGAATTATTTCAGTTATTGAAGATGAATTACCAAAATTAGAATTTAATGTTAATTTTAAATTGTGGTTAGATTCACTATTTTCTAAGTTTATAGGAGGTTAGAATATGGAAGTTGTTGCTGTATCTGTACCAGAAACAAGAAATATTTACTTTTTATCACCAAATAATCTTGATTTAAGTAGAGATGATGAAGTTGTATTTGAATCAGAAAATGGTTTATTAGTTGGTTATATAAAAAAGGAAAAATATGATGAAGACAAGAATAATCTTGTGTTACCTTTAAATAAAGTTTTGAGATTAACAACTAAGGAAGATAAAAAGATTATTAATAAGAATAAGAAAATATCTGATGAAGCTCTTGTTGAAGCTAAAAAACTAAATAATAGTATGGAATTAAATATGAATTTTGTTGATGCATATTTAAATTTTGATGGATCACAATTGTTATTTTCTTTTTTAGCAGATGATAGAGTTGATTTCAGAGAATTAGCTAAGAAACTAGCTCAAAAATATAAAACTAGAATTGAACTTAGACAAATTGGTGTAAGAGATAAATCTAAGAAAATTGGAGGTTTAGGACCTTGTGGATTATTCTTATGTTGTAATTCATTTTTAACTGATTTTAATAGTGTATCTATTAATATGGCTAAAAATCAAATGTTAGCTCTTAATCCTTCTAAAATTAATGGAATTTGTGGAAGATTATTATGTTGTTTAGGTTATGAAAATGAAAACTATACTGAACTAAAGAAGGATTTTCCTAAAATTGGATCAAAAGTAGAGACTTCTTTTGGTGAAGGTGAAGTAGTTGCAATTGATTTATTTAGAAGAAATTATTCAGTAGATTTAGGTGAAAAAGGAATTACTAAGATTGAATTAGGTGAAAAAGATGGAAAGAATATATGATATTTTAGGCTATAAAGACCTTAAAATTTATCAAGATTCTTCGTTTTTTTCTTTTTCTTTAGATAGTATTATTCTTGCAAATTATTCTACTATTAGAGATAGAGATAAGAAAATAGTAGATTTTTGTACTGGTAATGGGGTTATTCCAATTATTCTTACTAGACGTTGTAATAAGGTTATTGATGGAGTAGAAATACAAGAAAAATTATATGATTTAGCTATTAAATCAATAAAAATTAATAATTTGGAAGATAGAATTAATATTATTAACGATGATGTTAAAGATTTTTCTAAAAAAAATCTAAATGTATATGATTTAGTTTTATGTAATCCACCTTATTTCAAGGATTTAGAAAATAGTACAAAGAATATATCTAAAGAAAAAATGATTGCTAGACATGAAATATGTATTAATTTAGATGAAGTTTGTCATTCTGCAAATTTAGTATTGAAAGATAATGGTACTTTTAGTATGATACATAGAACTGAAAGGTTAATAGATGTTATTACATGTATGAAAAATAATAATATTGAACCTAAAAGGATTATGTTTATACATGAAAAGAAAGATTTACCTTCAAATATGTTTTTAATTGAAGGACAAAAGAATGGTAAAAGTGGTTTAAAAATAGATAAACCATATATTTTATATAATGATGATAATACTATGACAGATGAATATAAAAGAATTCAAGTGGAGGTTAATTTATGATACAGAAGAGTTATGATGATAGTGCAAGTTTATATTTAATACCTACACCTATAGGTAATTTAGATGATATTACTATTAGAGCTCTTAATACTTTAAAGACTGTAGATGAAGTTCTTTGTGAAGATACTAGAAACACAGGAATTTTATTGAAAAAGTATGATATTAATAAGAAGTTAACTTCATGTCATGAGTATAATGAAGATAAAATGATAGATTATGTTGTATCTAAATTAAAAAACGGGTATAATCTTGGTTTGGTTACTGATCAGGGATCTCCTATAATAAGTGATCCTGGTTATGTTGTTGCTAGAGGAGTTATTGATGCAGGATATAATGTTATAAGTCTTCCTGGAGCAACTGCTTTTGTACCTGCTTTATCTTCATCTGGTATTGAACCATCTCCATTTTTGTTTTATGGTTTCTTAAATGCTAAGAAATCTAAGCAAATAGAGGAGCTTAATTCTCTTAAGGATTATAAATATACATTTATTATTTATGAAGCTGTACATAGAATTAAGAGTACATTAGAAAATATGTTAGATGTTTTAGGCGATAGAAATATTTGTATCGGTAGAGAAATATCTAAAATTCATGAAGAATATACAAGAGGTAAAATATCTGAATTATTACCTATAGTTGATTCTATGAAAGGTGAATTTGTTATTATTGTTGAAGGCAACAAAGAAATTGTTGATTATAGTAATTTAGATATTGTTAGTCATGTTAATTTATATGTAGAAGATGGTATGAAAGAGATGGATGCAATAAAATTAGTTGCTAAAGAGAGAAAAGTAGCTAAGTCTATTGTTTATAGTGAATATCATAAAGGGAAGTGATAATGTGAAATTAGTCGTTGGTTTAGGTAATCCTGGAAAAGAATATGTTAATACACGTCATAATATTGGATATTCTTTTGTGGATTATTATCTTGATAAAAAATTTGGTGATGTTAACTGGACTAAAAAGTTTGATGGAAAATATGCACAAGTAATTGTGGATAAAGAAAAAGTATTATTTCTAAAACCGGAAACTTTTATGAATTTATCAGGAAATTCAGTAAGAAAAATAGTAGATTATTATGATATATCTATTGATGATATTCTTGTTATTTCAGATGATCTTGATTTATTGGTTGGTAATTTTAAACTTAAATTATATGGTTCTTGTGGAGGACATAACGGTTTAAGAGACATCGAAAATAAGTTAGGTACTAGTGAATATAAGAGATTAAAGATTGGGATTTCTAATGATAAAACTTCTGATACTAAGGACTATGTATTAGGTAAGTTTAGTAAAGAAGAGTTAGATACTTATCAAGATTTATTTAATAAACTATGTGATGTTCTAGATGATTATTTCAAACTTCCTTTTAATGACTTAATGAGTAAATATAATCGTAAGAATAGGTGATATAGTGAAGTTTTTTAAGGAGATATTTAAACTTGATTTGAAAAAAAACATGGGTCTATATAATTTGACCGATGAGTTTTTTTGTGTCTTCTTAAACTATTTAAATTTTGAAAAGAATGCTTTAGTTGTTGTTAATAGTACTTATGAAGCTAATAAGATGTATAGTTCTTTATCTTCATTTAATGATAATGTTTACTTATTCTTAATGGATGATTTCTTAACAAGTGAAGCAATAGCAATTTCACCTGACTTAATGATTAATAGACTTGAAACTATTAGTAATATATTAAAAAATGAAAATAAAAGTATTGTTATTACTAATTTGATGGGTTATTTAAGATTTCTTCCTACAAAGGAAAATTATTTAAACTCTATTTTAAATTTAAAAGTAGGAGATGTTATAAGTCCTTCTAAGTTAGTTAATAAACTTGTTTCTATCGGATATAAAAGAGATACAATTGTTAATAAAACAGGTGAATTTGGTGTAAGAGGATTTATTATTGATGTTTATCCAATATATGAAGATAATCCTGTAAGAATTGAGTTCTTTGATGATGAGATTGAATCTATTAGATATTTTGATTCTGATACTCAAACTTCTATTGGTAAGATTGATTCTATTAAGATTAGTCCTTTTTCTGAATTTATTACTGATAAAGAAGTTCCTGAAGAAGAATTTGGTAAACAAAAATATTTACCTAAATACGAAGATGTAACAAATATATTAGAATATTTAGATGATAGTATTACTATTTTTAAAGATTATGATCAGTTGAATAATGCATATGTTAATATTCTTAAAGAAATAGTTGAATATAATGAAGAAAAGAAAATTACTTTTGATGGTAATTATATGTTTAACTTTAATAGTATAAAAGTAGACTATCCAATGTATTATTTTTCATTAGATAATCTTACTTCTAATGATTATGTTTCTGATGTTATTAATTTTAAAGTACGTACTATTAATGGGTTTAATGAAGATGTTCAAGCAATTAATGATTATATTAATAATGCTATTCATAGTAATAAGACAGTAATTATTAGTTTAAAGAAGTATCAGATTAAAACTATTCTTAAATATCTTAATATGAAGTTATTTGAGACTACTTTTGATGATATTCATGAAGGTAGCGTTAATATTGTAGAATCTGAGATAACTAAAGGTTTTGAATATAATAATTATATTGTTCTTACTGCTAATGAATTATTTAATATTAATAATTCTAAGAAAAAATATAATACTAAATATAAGTATTCTTCTTCTATTAGTGATATTAATAAACTAGAAGTTGGAGATTATATAGTACATAATGTTCATGGTATTGGTGTATATAATGGAATTAAGACTCTTACTTTAAATGATATTACTAAGGATTATTTAGAGATTTTATATCAAGGTACTGATAAGATTTATATACCTGTTGAAAAAATAGATATGATTAGTAAGTACTCTGGTAGAGAGGGTGTTGCTCCTAAGATAAATAAATTAGGAGGAAAAGAATGGGTTAAGACTAAGTTAAGAGTAAAATCTAAGGTAAATGATATGGCTGATCAATTGATTAAGTTATATGCTGAACGTGAATCTAGAAAAGGATTTGCTTTTTCACCTGATTGTGATTTATCGAAAGATTTTGAAAAAGAGTTCCCATATGATTTAACTAAAGATCAAATGAAAGCAATATCTCAAATAAAAGAAGATATGGAAAGCTCTTCTCCAATGGATAGACTACTTTGTGGAGATGTTGGTTTTGGAAAGACAGAGGTTGCTTTTATAGCTGCATTTAAAGCTATCTTAGATTCTAAACAAGTTTTATTCTTATGTCCTACAACAATTCTTTCTAATCAACATTATGAAAATGCTATTGAAAGATTTAAGGATTTTCCTGTTAATATTGGATTATTAAATAGATTTACTACTCCTAAGGAGACTGTTAGAATTATTAACGGTTTAAAAGATGGAACTATTGATATGGTATTTGGTACTCATAGATTATTAAGTGATGATATTAAATTAAAAGATTTAGGTTTATTAATAATTGATGAGGAACAAAGATTTGGAGTTGCTCATAAAGAAAAGATTAAACAATATAAGACTAATATAGATGTTTTAACTTTAACTGCAACACCTATTCCTAGAACATTACAGATGTCATTAATTGGTATTAGAAGTTTATCTTTAATTGAAACTCCTCCAATTAATAGATATCCTGTACAAACTTATGTTGTGGAAGAAAATAAATCAATCTTAAAAGATGCTATTTATAAGGAATTATCTAGAGATGGACAAATATTTATACTTTATAATCGTGTTCAATCAATTGATGAGTTTGCTGCTAGAATTAAGAATATTGCTCCTGATGCTAGAATTGCAATAGCTCATGGACAGATGAATAAGATCCAATTAGAGAGTACAATAATGGACTTTGTTAATTATAAGTATGATATTTTAATTTGTACTACTATTATTGAGACTGGTATAGATATTCCTAATGTTAATACATTAATTATTATTGATGCTGATAGATTTGGTTTGAGCCAGTTATATCAAATTAGAGGTAGAGTTGGTAGAAGTGATAAGTTTGCTTATGCATATTTAACTTATCAACCATTTAAATCATTAACTGAAACTGCTGTTAAGAGATTAAATGTTATTAAAGAGTTTACTGAACTTGGAAGTGGTTTTTCAATTGCAACAAGAGATTTATCAATAAGAGGTGCAGGAGATATTCTTGGTAGTGAACAAGCTGGATTTATTGATAGTGTCGGAATTGATTTATATTTAAAAATGTTAAATGATGAAATTAGTAGAAGAAATAATATTGAAGTAGAAGATGAAGAAGAAGAGGAAGATGCTAAACCTTTAATTAATGTAACTACTCATATTTCTGATAATTATGTTTCTGAAGATGAATTAAAAATTGAGATTCATAAGAAGATTAATTCAATTGAAGATAAAGAAACTTTTGATAAGGTAAAAGTGGAATTAGAAGACAGATTTGGTAAGTTAAGTGAAGAAATCATTATTTATATGTATGAAGAATGGTTTGAAAAACTTGCTAAAAAAGTCAAAATATCAAATGTTCATCAAAATAGAAATTCTATTGAATTAGTATTCCCTGGAGATGTTGTATCTAAAATGGATACAGAAGTATTATTTATGGATGCTTTCTATGTTTCTAATATGTTTAGATTTATTAGTAGAGGATCTAATTTAGTAATAGTTTTAGATATTATAAAACTAGAAAAACATCCTATTTATTACTTAGTTGAGTTACTAGATAAAATTTATCAAAAATTTGGTAAATCTATTGACTTAAAAATTTAAAGTTGTTAAATTTAGAATGCTAGGAGGAAAGATGATATGAATGATAGTTTAAAACAACTTAAGAGGCAGCATATAGATAATTATAAAAATGCTATTATTGATATTATTACAAATAATACCAACGTTTTGGTTGATGAAGACATTATGTCTTTACTTAGAAAACCTCCACTTGATTCAATGGATTTAATTAAATCTAAGTTCCTAGATTTGGCTAAAAAGAATAGTACTATTTTAAATACTGAGGAATTAAGTAATTTACTTGATAACTATAGAGATAAGTTAATGAAAGAAATGGCTTCTATTAAAGCTATTAGAATTAAAGAATTAACAAAATCTATTGATAGTATTAAGTATGAAGATAACGAAGTTTTTAAATTAAATAAAAAGGACTTTGTTAAGGTAGATAAGGATATTAAAAAGATATTAAAGGATCAACTTAATGATTCATTTGATAAATATATCTTAAAAAATATTAATAAAGTATTCTCAAATGATATTGATTCTACTGTTAAGAGTAATATTGTTTCTAATATGACTAAGTATGTTAATGGTACTTATCAAAGACAATTATTAGAAAATTTTGATATTAAGGTATTAGTTAAGGATACTACATTAATTAATAATATTAAGGAACATAATGAAAGATATTTATTTACTATTAATAATTCAAGGATTTTTAATGATTTAGATAATAGTCTTGAAAATTAAAAATATGTGTGCTAATATATTGGCATGTTTGAAATGTTTTGATGAAGAGCGTTTTATTCGTATTATTTATTTTAGAGAGCTCTGTTGGTGGAAATGAGTATAAATAGAATAAAAACTGTATGGCTTCTGAACTTCTATATCGATATGTAGGTATAGGCGTAGACGGCGTTAACGTATTAAGTGTGTAATATGATTATTGCAAAGTAAGGTGGTACCGCGAGTAATTCGTCCTTATGTTTGTGATAATCTTTTTTATTTATAAGGAGGGATTATGATGGAAAAAGAAAAATATTATATTTCAACAGCAATTGCATATACTTCTGGAAAGCCTCATATAGGAAATACATATGAGATTGTTTTAGCTGATGCAATTGCAAGATTTAAGAGACTACAAGGATATGATGTTTATTTACAAACTGGTACTGATGAACATGGTGAAAAGATAGAGTTAAAGGCAAAAGAAGCAGGAATGACTCCACAAGAATTTGTTGATGAAAAAGCTGCTGAGATTAAACGTATTTGGGATATTATGAATACAAGTTATGACAAATTTGTACGTACTACAGATCCTAAACACGAAAAAGTAGTTCAACATATTTTTAAATATATGTATGATAAAGGAGATATTTATAAGGGAGAATATAAAGGACATTATTGTACTCCTTGTGAATCTTTCTGGACTGATAGTCAATTAGTTGATGGAAAATGTCCTGATTGTGGAAGAGATGTAGAAGATAAATGTGAAGAAGCTTATTTCTTTAAATTAAGTAAATATCAAAAACAATTAGAAGAATATATTGAATCTCATCCTGAATTCATTCAACCAGTTGCTAGAAAAAATGAAATGATTAATAATTTCATTAAGCCAGGATTACAAGATTTATGTG
>DFEZ01000001.1:132306-135690 GCA_002369415.1 Caryophanales bacterium UBA3789
TGTCTAGAACATCATTTAAATGGGGTATTCCAGTAGATTTTGATGATAAGCACGTTGTTTATGTTTGGTTAGATGCTTTAACTAACTATATTACTAATATTGGATATGATGTTGATAATTGTACTGATGAATTTAATTATAAATGGCCTGCTGACTTACATTTAATTGGCAAAGACATTATTAGATTCCATACAATTTATTGGCCTTGTTTCTTAATGAGTTTAGATATACCACTTCCAAAACAAGTTTTTGGACATCCATGGTTAATTATGAGTGATGGTAAGATGAGTAAATCAAAAGGTAATGTTATATATGCTGATGATTTAGTTGAAGAATTTGGTGTAGATGCTGTTAGATATTACTTCTTACACGAAATACCTTTTGCAAGTGATGGAGTATTTACTAGAGATTTATTAATTGAAAGAATTAATGGAGATCTTGCTAATGTATTAGGTAACTTAGTTCAAAGAACTATTTCTATGGGCAATAAATATTTTGAAGGTAAAGTATCTAACAAAAATGTAGTAGAAGATGTTGATAAAGAATTCATTAATAAAATTAATTCTTTATATGATAATGTATCTAAAAAGATGGATTCTCTTCAAATTAGTGATGCTTTAACTGAAATATTTGATGTTTTAAGAGCAAGTAATAAATATATTGATGAAACTACTCCATGGGTTTTAGCTAAAGATGAGAATTTAAATGATAGATTGGAAACAGTTATTTATAACTTGCTAGAATCTATTAGAGTATGTGGATTAATATTAAATCCATTCTTAACTATAACAAGTGAAGAGATTGCTAAACAAATAAATAATGATAATAAAGAGCTTAAATATTTAGATGATAATTCATATGAATTAGATAAGCCAACAGCTTTATTTATGAGAATAGACACTAAAAAGGAATAGAGATATTCCTTTTTCTTTTAAATTAGTCTTTTTTATATTATAATAGTTATTGAAGGTAGGTTATTATATGGTAAGTTCAGGTAATGTACAAAACGATTTAAGTACAGTTAAATCAGCATTTAGTAAGTATTCTTCTATAGTTAGTGAATTAAGCTCTAGCTGGAAAGGTAATTCACACGATAATTTCAGTTCTAAGGCTGAGAGTTTTAATAGTGAGTTTTCTGGACAAATGGAAAGTTGTATGACTAACTTTGCTGCTGCTTGCGATTTGTATGAGCAATATAAAACTACAAAATCAAATTATAATATAGCTCAACAAAACTATAATGCAGCATCAGCTGCTGGAGAAAGTACAAGTACTTTTTCATCTCAAATGAGTTCATATAAATCAGAAATGGAAAGTTTGAAGAGTCAAATAGAATCATTGCTTGGACAAGTTAAAGGAGTACAATTAAGTGCTACATCATTGAACCCATCTGCTTCTTCATCTGGTGGAAATATAAAAGTAAGTTCAGGAGCACAAGATCCTAATTTAATATACACTGATGATGGATATGTTTTCCCATTTGCAAAAGGAGTAAGTGCACCGGTTACTTCATCAGTTGGTCCAAGAGATCAACCTACAGCAGGAGCTAGTACAAACCATAAAGGAACAGATATTGGTGTTCCAGAAGGTACTGAGGTTCACTCAATGTCAGGAGGAACTGTTACTAATGCTGGTAGAGGAGATGCTGGAGGATATGGTAACTGGGTTAGAGTACAACATGATGATGGTACAGTCGCAATATATGGACATTTATCTAAGTCAGATTTCTATAGTCCTGGTGATAGAGTTGAAGCAGGGGACTTAATTGCTTTAACTGGTAATGAAGGAGTTTCTACAGGACCACATTTACATTTACAAGTAGAAACATCTGATGGAGAGGTACTCAATTCAGAAAATATATTTGATGGTTATTGGCCAAGTTAAAAAATTAATTGACTTATGTCAATTTTTTTAGAAGGAGGATGAATATGTTTATTGATACACATTGTCATTTATCTAAAGAAGATTATGAGGATATTGATAAGATAATTGAAGATAATAGAGATCATTATATTGATAAAATTATTATTTCTGGGTGTACTAGAGATACTATTGTAGAATCATTAGAGTTAGCTAAGAAATATGATGAGGTTTATGTAACAATTGGCTATCATCCGAGTGAAGTTTTAACAACTACTGATGATGATCTTAAATTATTAAAGAAACAATTAAAAAGTGATAAAGTAGTTGGAGTCGGAGAAATAGGATTAGATTATCATTATGGTAAAGAGGATATTGAACAGCAAAAAGAATTATTTAGAAAGCAATTAGAAATAGCTGATGAATTATCTTTACCTGTAGTTATTCATAGTAGAGATGCTACTTTTGATACTATAAATATACTTAAGGAATTTCCTAATTTAAAAGGAGATATACATTGTTTTAGTGGAAGTATAGAAACTGCAAGGATATATGTATCTATGGGATATAAATTAGGTATTGGTGGAGTAGTAACTTTTAGAAATAGTACTCTTCCTAAAGTTGTACAAGAAATTGGACTAAATAATATTATTATTGAAACGGATAGTCCATATCTTGCACCTGAACCATTTAGAGGTAAACAAAATAGTTCAAAATATCTTCCTTTGGTTGCAGATAAGATAGCTGATTTGTATGATATGCCTATAGAAGAAGTAGCAGAAAGATTAAAAAATAACACTTATGAGTTGTTTGACTTAAGATAGAAATTATGTTAAATTTATATAGAAAATAATGGGTTGGTGATAATATGAAAAGAAGGGATATTAAACAAATTATAATAGCTTTTTGTGTCGTTTTAATTTTATCGCTTTCTTATTTATTTTTCCTTTATATGTATCGTTTGAGTACAGCTAAAGAATATGATCCTAATGATTTAAAAACTAATTATAAAGGTATTAATAGTGTTGAAATAAAAGATACTTTACCTATATCTGATAAAATGGGTAAAACTATAGATGTTAGTGATATTAATGATGGAATAGAAGGTTATATAGAATTTAGTATTCAAAATAAGGCAGATGTTCCAGTTAACTACGAAATATATGTTCTTAGAAATGATGTTCAAAATGAAATTGATGTTAGATACGTAAAAATGTATTTATCTGATGGAGAAGGTAATCCTTTAGGAATTTATAAGAAGAGTTTTTCTCCTACGTATTATTCATTAAAGTATTTACCTGATATGCCTAATGCTAAAAGTATTTATAAAGGTTCTCTTAAAGAAAATAGTAAACAAAACTTTATCTTTAGAGCATGGGTAAGTGATGGATACTCATTCCATAAAACAGAAAATACATTTAACTTCTCATTAGGAGTTAGACCAATATAAGGAGGAAGTATGAGTAACAATAAGACAAAAGAATTATCAAAAGAATTTTGGATAGTATTAATTGCTATTTGTTT
>DFEZ01000001.1:135813-161459 GCA_002369415.1 Caryophanales bacterium UBA3789
ATGTTATTGTTGAAGAAGAAGATGCTGGTAAGGTAACACTTAATTATTCTTCTACAACAAATGGACTAACTATTACTAAAGTTACTCCTACTACTGATGCTGTTGGTATGAAAAGTGAGAATTATTTTGAATTTTCAATTAAGTCTAAGTTAGAAGATGATCAAGAAGTTGAATATGAAATAGCTATTTTAAAAAATAATAAGAAGTCTACTATTCCAGATGATGGTATTAAGATTTATTTAGAAAAAGAAAAAGATGGATTATATACCGATGTATTTGGACCTGATAAATATGAAGCTTTAAAAAGTAATACTGAAATAGGTTCAAAGAAAGGTGAAATGGTAATTGCTAATGTGTCAAGAAGTGAATCTGGAACTGACAACTATAGATTGAGAATTTGGATGTCAGATAAATGTATTCTTGAACAAGGTGATTATTCAGTAGATGTAAATTTATATGCAAAAGTAAAATAGAAAAGTGTCAAATTGACTTTTCTTTTTTTGTTTTTTATAGTCTTTTAAAATCTGAGGTATTATAATGAGTTTAAGATAGGAGTAGGAATATGAATAATAAATCAGATTCTAAAAGCATTTTTGATATATTTCACGTTATTGGTAAATCATTTGGTATTATGGTTATTGTTTTTTTCGTGATTTTTACCTTATGTGTAGCCGGATATTTTTTAGATTTATTTATTAATGTTAAGACTGGTAACTATGATCATCCATTATTCAGTGGGTATGTAATTGTATCTCAAAGTATGGTTCCTACTATAAATGTTAATGATGCTATCGTTGTAAAAAGAGTAAATAATGATAAATATGCAATTGGGGATGTCATTACATTCCAATCTGAAGAAAATAATTATGAAGGTTATCCTATTACTCATAGAATTATACAAAAAGAAGAGATGTCTGAAAAAGAATCATCTTACACTACTAAAGGAGATAACAATTCAATAGCTGATCCTGATAGAGTTTATACTGAAGATATTTATGGAAGAGTTATGTTTGTTATTCCTAAGTTAGGATATTTTAAAGCATTTCTTGCAAAACCGTCTAATTTCTTCTTATGTGTATTGATTCCTGCTTTGATAGTCTTTATATATGACTTTTCAAGAATATTTAATGCAATGAATAAAAGAGAATATAATTAATTATTCTCTTTCTTTTTTTATGCTTGTGACTTATAATAAAAAACGTCGGTGATAATATGGAAAAATATGATGTTAAATTTAAGAAAAAATTAGGACAAAACTTTTTGAAAAACAATAATGTTGTTAAAAGAATTGTTGATGTAAGTGGAGTGGATGAAAATTCTCTAGTAATAGAAGTTGGCCCAGGTGGAGCAATAATGACTAGAGAACTTGCAATGAAAGCTAAAAATGTACTTGCTTATGAGATTGATCAAGATCTTTCAGATGAATTGTTTAAAAGATTAGAAGGTTTTGATAATGTTAATGTTTTATTCCAAGATTTCTTAGATTCTGACTTATCTGGCGATGTTTCTAACTATGAATATGATAAATTATTCTTTGTTAGTAATGTTCCATATTATATTACTACTCCAATTATTCTTAAATTAATTAAGAGTGGTTTGAAGTTTAATAAGATTGTTATGATGGTTCAAAAAGAAGTTGGAGATAGATTTAGTACTGGACCTGGAAGTAGAGAATATGGGTCTATTACTGTTCTTTTAAACTATTTTTATGATATAAGAAAAGAGTTCTTTGTATCTAAAAAAGAATTTGTTCCTGAACCTAAAGTTGATAGTTTAATTGTATCTTTTACTGAAAAAGAAAATAAATTACCATTAAAGGATTTTAACTTTTTTGAGAAAATATTACATGATAGTTTTCAATATAAAAGAAAGAATATAAGAAATAATCTTAAGTCCTATGATCTTAAAATAGTAGAGAAAGTATTAAGTGATTATAATTATGATCTTACTGTTCGAGCAGAAGAACTTGATTTAGAAATATTTGTTTCTCTTGCTAATGCTTTATATAAATAAATACACTTGTATAAAAAATATTGATTTTTGATAAATAATATTATAAAATTAAGTTGTAAAGTGTTACGCTTTAAGAGGGAGGAAAATGCGTATGAAAATTACATCTGTAAATGTACGTAAGATTGAAAAAGATGGCTCTCGTATGAAGGGTATTGCATCTGTATTATTAGATGATAGTTTTGCTGTACATGACATTCGTATTATTGAAGGAGACAACGGACTATTTATAGCAATGCCTAGCCGTAAGACTGCTACAGGTGGTTACCGTGATATTGCTCATCCAATTAATCCTGAAGTACGTGCTATGTTTGAAGAGGCTATCTTAGAAGCTTATGATAAAGCTGACGAAGCACCAGCAGAGGAAGAAGAATAAGATGCAATAGCATCTTTTTTTTGTGTAAAGTTTTTGTCTTTGCCTATATTCTTTATGTTTATATGCTTTTTTTAGTTATATAATATAAATTGTAAAGGTAGGTGAATGTGATGGCTAAGAATAGAAAAAGAACTAAATCTAGAAGACGTATACTATTATTAGGTCTTACGTCATTAGCAATCATTTTTACCACTACATTTACTATTGGTAAATATTGGATAGAAATATTTGAAAAATACAAAGAGAAAAAAGAATTAGAAATTGAACTTACTGCATTAAAAGAAAAAGAAGAAGAACTTAAAGTTGATGCTAATAAGTTACAAAATCCTGAGTATGTAGCAAGATATGCAAGAGAGAAATATATGTATTCTAAAGACGGAGAATATATTTTGCAAATTCCAGAAGAATAATTTATATTTTTCTTTTTTTTTAAATACATCTGTTATACAATAAGTAATTGACTGGAGGTGCTTATAGACATGAAAATTGATGATAATTTTACCTTTAATATGAACGATACAATTGTTGTTGGATGTTCAACTGGACCTGATTCAATGGCACTTGTTGATATGCTATTAAAGATTAGAGACAAGTATAATCTTAATATTATTATTGCTCATGTTAATCATAATGTAAGAAAAGAAAGTTATGATGAAGCTGTATTCTTAAAAAAATATTGTTTTGAAAATAAACTTATTTTTGAATCTATGGTTATTGAAGAATATGGAGATGATAATTTCCACAATGAAGCAAGAAATATAAGATATAGTTTCTTTGATAATATTGTTCATAAATATGAAGCTAAGTACTTAATGACTGCTCATCATGGTGATGATCTTATGGAAACTATTCTTATGAGAATGGTTAGAGGATCAAATCTAAATGGATATAGTGGATTTAAAAGTATAGTAGATATGGATGATTATAAAATAGTTAGACCATTAATTGTCTATACTAAAAAGGAACTTGAAGAATATGATAAGTTAAATAATGTTCAATATTTTGTAGATAGTTCTAATAGTAAAGATACTTATACTAGAAATAGGTACCGAAAATATGTGTTACCATTCCTAAAAGAAGAAGATAAAGACGTTCATCTTAAGTTTTTGAAGTTCAGTAAGACATTGGAAGAAGCCTCTAGTTTTATAGATGATGTTACTGAAAAGGCAATAAGAAGAGTAGTTGATAATAATAAAATTATTATTGATAAGTTTTTATCAGAAGATATTTTTATTCAAAAAGAGATTTTATATAATTTCTTAAGTGAGTTCTATCAAGATGACTTAATACTTGTTTGTGATAGACACATCGATTTAATTCTTAATTTAATTAACAGTAAGAAAGCTAATGCATTTGTTAATCTACCTAATGATGTTATTGCTAGAAAAGATTATAATTATTTTGAATTAAAGAAAGAAATAGATGTTATTAGTGGATATGAAATAGAGTTTAATGACTTTGTTATGTTACCTAATAATCATACTATTAAGAGAATAGATTATACTGATGATAATAGTAATAATATATGTAGATTAAATAGTGAAGATATCTGTTTACCTTTAATTATTAGATCTAGAAGAATAGGTGATAAAATCTATGTTAAGGGATTAAATGGATCTAAAAAGGTTAAAGATATATTTATTGATAAAAAGATATCTATTAATGAAAGAGACTCTTGGCCAATAGTTTTAGATTCAAAAGGAAATGTAGTTTGGATACCTGGAATAAAAAAATCTAAATTTGATAAAAAGAAAACAGATAGTTATGATATAATATTAAAGTATAGTTAAGGAGGAAATGTTTTGGAAAATAATAATATTGATAAAAAAATAATTAAAAAAGGTTTGCTACCTTACTTATTCATTGTAATTATAATGTTAGGTGTATTTCTTTATTTCAAACTAACTGATAATGATATACATACTTTTACTTATGATGAATTTGTTGAAAAGTTAGAAGCAGATCAAATAAAAGAATTAGAATTAACTGCTAGAGGATCTGGTTATATTTATGAAGTAACTGGTACTTTAGATGATTATAAAGATGGTGAGTATTTTGAAGCAACTCTTCCATTAAGTGAAGAAGTAATGAAAAAAATTGTTGCTGCTAGTGATGAGCAAGATTTCACTTTAACAGTTTATGCAGATCCTGAATCTTCACAATGGTTAATAATTCTTGTTAATGTTGTACCAATTGCTGCTCTTGTAATATTTGCTTTTTGGTTCTTTAATAAACAATTAGCAGGTAATAAGAGTTCATTAGACTTTGGTAAGAGTAGAGCTAGATTAAGTTCTGATAATAATAAAGTAACATTTAAGGATGTTGCTGGATTAAAAGAAGAAAAAGAAGAAGTTAAAGAACTAATAGATTTCTTAAAAGATCCAAAGAAATTCCAAAAATTAGGTGCTAGAATTCCTAAAGGAGTTTTATTAATGGGTCCTCCAGGAACTGGTAAAACTTTACTTGCTAAAGCAGTAGCAGGTGAGGCTGATGTTCCTTTCTACTTTATAAGTGGTTCTGATTTCGTTGAATTATTTGTAGGTGTTGGAGCTTCTCGTGTTAGAGATATGTTTAAGGAAGCTAAAAGAAACGCTCCTTGTTTGATATTTATTGATGAAATTGATGCAGTTGGTCGTCAAAGAGGTTCTGGTATTGGTGGAGGTCATGATGAACGTGAACAAACACTTAACCAATTACTTACTGAGATGGATGGATTTGGTGCTAATGAAGGTATCATTATCATTGCTGCAACAAATAGACCTGATGTATTAGATCCTGCATTATTAAGACCAGGAAGATTTGATAGACAAGTAACAGTTAATTTACCAGATGTTAAAGGTCGTGAAGAAATTCTTGAAGTACATGCTAAGAATAAGATTCTTGCTGATGATATTACTATTGAAAACTTAGCTAAGAGAACTCCTGGATTTAGTGGAGCTGATCTTGAAAACTTACTAAATGAAGCTGCTTTACTTGCAGTAAGACGTAATAAAGATGAAATTACTATGAGTGAAATTGATGAAGCTACAGATAGAGTTCTTATGGGACCTGCTAAAGTTAGTCATAAATATAGTGAAAATGATAGAAAACTAGTTGCATACCATGAAGCAGGACATGCTGTTGTTGGTATTAAACTAGAAGGTGCAAGTGATGTTCAAAAAGTAACTATTATTCCAAGAGGAACTGCTGGTGGATATAATATGATGGTTCCATCTGAAGAAAAGTTATGTTCTACAAAAACTGATTTATTAGAACAAGTTACTGGTTTATTAGGTGGACGTGCTAGTGAGGAAATCACTTTTGGAGAAATTACTACTGGTGCTCACAATGATTTTGAAAAAGCAACTAAGATTGTTAGAGCAATGGTTACTGAATACGGTATGAGTGATTTAGGACCATTACAATTTGAACAACAATCAGGTAGTGTATTCTTAGGTAGAGATTATAACAAACCTCAACACTTCTCTAATGAAGTTGCAAATGAGATTGATATGGAAATGAGAAAAATCATTAATGAATGTCATACTCGTGCTAAGGATATTATTAAAAAGAATAAAGATTTATTAAAACTTATTGCTGAGACATTATTAGAGTATGAAACTCTTACTAAAGAACAAATTGATTATTTAGTAGAACATGGTAAGATGCCTAAAGAAGATGATGATAATTTAGAATCAATGTCATTAACAAAATTAAGAGAACTTGCTAAAGAAAAGGGAGTAAAAAATACATCTAAAATGAACAAAGCTGAATTAATAAAAGAGTTAGATGATTAATCTAATTCTTTTTTTCTTGAAAAACTATCAAATACATATATAATATATATATAAAGGAGTGAAGAGTATGGCAAAGAATGTTAAGGATTTAGCTGGAAAGGGAAAAGGATTTATTAGTGAATTTAAAGAATTCGTAATGCGTGGTAATGTTATGGATATGGCAATCGGTGTTATCATTGGTGGTGCTTTTGCTAATATTGTTACTGCATTAACTACAGATTTCATTAATCCATTAATTAATGGTATCGGTGGAGCTGAAGTTGGTGGAACTTTAAAGATTTATGGTGGACAAGAAATCCTTTATGGAGATTTCATTACTTCAGTTATTAATTTCGTTATTATGGCTTTTGTTCTTTTCTTATTATTAAAAGCTGCTAACAAAGTAATGGCTTTAGGTAAGAAGAAAGAAGAAGAAGCTCCTAAAAAGGCTGATGATATAGTTCTTTTAGAAGAAATCAGAGATTTACTAAAGAAACAAGCAAAATAAAGAATGGAAACATTCTTTTTTTCTTGTTATAAAATAATATTTGTTATATAATATGTTTGCTTTAGAGGTGACTTTATGGAATGGAATATAGGTAATGTTAAAATTAAAAATCAAGTTGTTTTAGCACCTATGGCAGGTATTTCAAATTCTGCATATCGGAGAATTTGTAAGGAAATGGGTTGTGGATTGATTTATGCTGAAATGGTTAGTGATAAAGCAATTACTTTCAGTAATAAAAAAACTCTTGATATGTTATATATGACAGAGGAGGAAAGACCTCTTGCCCAACAAATATTTGGTAGTGATGTTGATTCATTCGTTGAAGCTGCTAAATATATAAATGATAATATGCATCCAGATATTATAGATATTAATATGGGATGTCCAGTTCCTAAAGTTGCTGTTAGATCACAAGCTGGATCTGCTCTTTTAAAAAATCCTGAAAAGATTTATGAAATAGTATCTGCAGTTGTTAAAGCAGTTGATGTACCTGTTACAGTTAAAATAAGAAGTGGCTGGGATAGTAAATCTATAAATGCAGTAGAAGTTGCTAAACTAATAGAAAAAGCGGGAGCAAGCGCTATTTGTGTTCATCCTAGAACTAGAAGCCAAGGTTATTCAGGAAAGGCTGATTGGAGTATTATTAAGCAAGTAAAAGATGCAGTAAATATTCCAGTAATTGGCAATGGTGATATTAAAACACCAGAAGATGCTAAGAGAATGATAGATGAAACTAATTGTGATGCTGTTATGATTGGTAGAGGCGTTTTAGGTAATCCATGGTTAATTAAAAATACAGTGAATTATCTTAATGGAAAAGAAATTGTAGAAGTATCATTAAAAGATAGAGTAGATATGTGTATGAAACATTTGAATCTATTATTAGAATTAAAAGGAGAAAAAATAGCCTGCTTAGAAATTAGAAACCATATAGGATGGTATTTTAAAGGAATTAAGGGTGCTAATGATCTTAAAAATAAAGTCTATCAAACTTCTAATATTCATGATATAATTTCTTTATTAAATGAATTTAAGGAGGGATGCTCATGAAAGATGAGAAAGCTGAGAAGGCAGAGAAAGATCACAAGAAAAAGAAGGTAGTTAAAAAGAAGAAAGAAGAAAAAGAGCCAGAAAAAGCTCTATTCATTCAAAGATTATTTGCTTACTTAATAGATGTAATTATTATATCTTTTATAGCAAGCCTTATAGCTGTTCCTTTCATTGATGCTGAACAATATAATAAATATTCAAAAGATTTAAAGGAAATAACTGAAAAATTTACTACAAATGAAGTTAATTCAGAAGAGTATTTAATTCAATCTGAAACATTAACTTATAATATATCTAGACTTAATGGACCAACAACATTTATTACTATTGTTTTAGGAGTATTATATTTTGTTGTATTCCAAGTATATAATGCTGGTAAAACTATTGGTAAAAAGATTACTGGTATTAAGGTTATTTCAGAGAATGGTGATTTAACTATTAATCAAATGATTTTTAGAGGTTTTATTGCTAATTCTATATTACTTAATATTATTAATATTATTTTATTAATAATGGCTAGTAAGTCAGGATATATTTATTCATTTGGTGCATTTGAATTAGTACAATATACTATTACTATTGTTTCACTATTTATGGTTATGTTTAGTAAAGAAGGAAAAGCTATTCACGACAGATTAGTTCATACAAAAGTAGTAAGAGGATAGGAGAAATAAAATGGAAAGAGAATTTACAGAACAAGAACTCGTAAGAAGAGAAAAATGTGAAAAATTAAGAGAATTAGGATTAGATCCTTTTGGTCAAAGATATGATAGAGAGGATTTTGCTAATGATATTAAGGAAAAATATGCAGATGTAGATCATGATGCATTTGAGAACATGGAAGATACTGCTAAAGTTGCAGGAAGAATCATGTTTATTAGAAAAATGGGTAAAGCATCATTCTTTACTATTAAAGATAAATCAGGATCTATACAAGTATATATTTCTATTAATGATATTGGAGAAGATGCATATAACTTATTTAAAAGTGCTGATATCGGAGATATCGTTGGTGTTTATGGAAAAGTTATGAAAACAAAAACTGGTGAAGTTACTATTAAGTGTTTAGAATATACTCATTTAGTAAAAGCATTAAAACCATTACCAGAAAAATTCCATGGATTAACTGATAAAGAGGAAAGATATAGAAGAAGATATGTTGACTTAATAATGAATGATGAATCAATGAGAGTTGCAATGCTTCGTCCAAAAATAATTAGATGTATTCAAAATTATATGGATGGAATTGGATTTACTGAAGTTGAAACTCCAATTTTAACGTCATTATTAACAGGTGCTTCTGCTAGACCATTCTGTACTCATCACAATGCTCAAGATATTGATATGTACTTAAGAATTGCTTTAGAGTTACCATTAAAGAGATTATTAGTTGGTGGTATGGAAGCTGTTTATGAAATAGGTAGAGTATTTAGAAATGAAGGAATGGATCCAAATCATAATCCTGAGTTTACTTTAATGGAAGCATATCTTGCATATAGTAACCTTGAAGGTATGATGGATATGACTGAGGGAATGTATACTAAAATTGCTAATGAAGTATTTGGTAAAACAACATTTAACTTTAATGGTTATGAAATAAATCTAGAAGGACCATGGAAGAGATTATCAATGTGTGATGCAATTAAAGAAGCAATTGGAATTGATTTTAAGAAAATTACTGATTTAGATGAATGCTTAAAATTAGCTGAAGAACATGGAATTGAATTAGAAGATCATGAAAAGACTTATGGTCATATTGTAAGTTTATTCTTCGAAAAATATGCAGAGGAAAAATTAATTCAACCAACATTCTTATATGAACATCCAATTGAAATTAGTCCATTAACAAAGAAAAATCCTGAAGATCCAAGATTTGTTGATAGATTTGAATTATTCATTGGTGGAAAAGAATTTGCTAATGCTTATACTGAGTTAAATGATCCAGATGATCAATTAGAGAGATTCGAAGATCAAATTAAAGAAAGAGATTTAGGTAATGAAGAAGCAAATGATATTGATATGGATTTTGTTGAATCATTAGAGTATGGTATGCCTCCTGCAGGAGGAATTGGTTATGGAATAGATAGACTTGTTATGTTATTTACTGAGCAAGAGTCTATTAGAGACGTATTATTATTCCCAACAATGAAAGAAAGAGGTAAAAATTAATTTTTTACCTTCTTTTTTTTATTAAAAACCTTGTAAATACTTGTAAAATAAGTAAAAAAGGGTTTATAATTATTATGGGAGGTTAATTATGAAGAAAAATAATACAATAAAAGTCGTTCTTATCACTACATTAGTATTTTTAGTACTATCTTGGATTTTTAAAGCTGCTTATTTTCAAGGTGAATTTGTAGATCAAGGACGCGTTCAAATGGGACTATTTGATTTATTCAATTATCCATTAACTGCATTATCATATTTTGGATACATTGCTTTATTTCTTTTAGTTGTTGGTGGTTTTTATGGAATTTTATACAAAATTCCTGCATATCGTAATTTATTAGATAAGATTGCTAATGCATTTAAAAACAAAGGTATGTTATTCTTATCAATCGTTGTTGTTTTATTTGCATTATTAGTTTCTATTTGCGGATTACAAATTGGTTTAGCTTTACTTATTCCATTTGTAGTATCAATTATCTTATTATTAGGATATGATAAAATTGTTGCTGCGTTAGTTACAGTTGGATCTATGGCAGTTGGTTTAGCTGGAAGTACTTATGCAGTTTCTAACTTAAATGTATTAACTAGTACATTAAAATTAGATATGAATTATCAAATTTGGGTAAGAGTTGTAATACTTTTAGTTGGTATCGTTTTAGTTATTTTCAATACTTTTATGTATACTAAGAGAAGTATGAAAGTAGTTAAGGCTGAAAAGACAACTGTTAAGAAAGCTGAAAAGAAAGAAGAAGTTAAGGTTGCAACTAAGGTTGAACCAGTTAAGAAGACTACTAAGGCACCAGCTAAGAAGAGTGCTTCTAAATCTTCTAGTACTAAGAAGACTACTTCTAAAAAGACTTCATCTAAATCTCGTAAGAGTGTTAATAAAGCAGCATTAAAAGATGAAGACATTATTGTGGTAAAGGAAAATATGGATAATAATAAAGACTATCTTGTACCAAATGTTGCAGGAGCTCAACATAAAGTTTGGCCATTAGTAACATTATTCATCTTATTATTTATCGTTCTACTTTTAGCATTCCTTCCATGGGCTACTGTATTTAAAGTAGATTTATTCGATAAGATGTTAGAAGGATTTACTGGATTTGAATTATTTGGATTCCCAATCTTAGCTAAGGTTTTTGGAACTGTTAATTCTTTCGGTAACTGGATGATTACAGATATGTTCTTACCAATGGCTTTGGTTGTTCTAATCTTAGCTATTATCTATAGAGTAAGTTTTGATGATGTTTTAGATGGATTTATTGCTGGAGCTAAGAAAGCATTTAAACCAGCTTTAGTAGCTTTACTAGTATATACTATTTTAGTATTAGTTACTTATCATCCATTCCAATTAGTTTTATATAAAGCTATTATTGGTTCTAAGTTCAATGTTGTTAAAGAAGTTATCACTGCAATTATAGCAGCATTATTCAATGTTGATCCATCATATACTTTCCAAAGTGTATTACCATATCTTGTATCTGTAGTAACAGATACTGAAAACTATGGCTTAGTTGGTATTATTTATCAAACCATGTATGGATTTACTACATTATTTGCGCCAACAAGTTTAATCTTAATGGCAACATTATCATTCTTAAAAGTTTCATATGGTACTTGGTTAAAGAACGTATGGAAATTATTGTTAGAATTATTTGTAATTTTCTTAATCGTATTCATAATTCTTGCATTAATATAAGAATATTAAAAGAGAAGTTTTTCTTCTCTTTTTTTTATTATATTGATATAATAACGACAGGTAGGTGATTTTTTTGAAGTTATATAATACTTTGACAAGAAAAGTAGAAGATTTTATTCCATATGAAGAAGGAAAGGTTAAATTATATACTTGTGGACCTACTGTTTATCATTATGCGCATATTGGAAATATTCGTAACTATATAGGACATGATATTTTAGATAAAACTCTTAGATATTTAGGTTATGATGTTACTAGAGCAATGAATATTACTGATGTTGGACATTTGACAAGCGATAGTGATTCCGGCGAAGATAAGATGGAAGTTGCTAGAAAAAGGGAACACAAGTCAGCTATGGAGATAGCTAAGTTTTATACTGATGCATTCTTTGTAGATTTTGGAAAGGTTAACTGTAAGGTTCCTGAGATTGTTAGTCCTGCGACTGAAAATATTGATGAATATATAAAAATTATTACTAAGTTATTAGAGACTGATTATGCTTATGAATCTGGTGGAAATATCTACTTTGATATTTCTAAATTAGATAACTATTATTGTTTAACAAATCAAGATAGTAATCTTGTTATTGGAGCAAGAGAAGGCGTAGAAGAAGATTCTAATAAACATAATCAAGCTGATTTTGCTTTATGGTTTACTACTAGTAAATTTGAAAATCATGAGTTGTTATGGGATTCTCCTTGGGGAAAAGGGTATCCAGGATGGCATATTGAGTGTTCTGGAATATCTATTAAATACTTAGGAGAACACCTTGATATCCATGGTGGTGGTGTTGATAATATATTTCCACACCATACTAATGAAATTGCTCAGAGTGAAGCTTATTTAGGTCATAAATGGTGTAATTATTGGTTCCATAATGAACATTTATTAGATGAATCAGGTAAGATGAGTAAGTCTAAAGGTGGAATCTTAACTGTAAGTGTATTAGAAGAGCAAGGATATGATCCAATTGCTTTTAGATATATGTGTTTAGGATCTCATTATAGAAAACAATTAATGTTTACTTATGATAACTTAGAGCAAGCTCAAAATACTTTAAATAAACTAAGAAAAAGAATTAGTTCATTAAAAGAAGATGGAGAACTTAATAAGGAATTATTTGATTCATATGTATCTAAATTTAAAGAGCAATTAGAGAATGATTTAAATACTTCAAATGCTTTAACAATTATGTATGAAGTATTAAAAGATGAAAATTTAAATGATACTACTAAGATTAAATTAGTAGAAGATTTTGATAGAGTATTCTCTCTAGATTTAATTAAAGAAGAAGATTCTGTTGATAGTGATTTAGAAAAAGAAATTCTAGAAAAGATAGAAGAGAGAAAAGAAGCTAAAAAGAATAAAGATTATGCTTTGGCTGATAAGATTAGAGATGAATTATCTCTTCGTGGAATTAAGCTAATTGATACAAAAGATGGAACTACTTATGAAATAATAAAGGATTAATTATTAATCCTTTTTTTATGATATAATGTTCTTGGTGATTTTATGGATGTAAGAGAAGTAAATGTTTTAGTATTAGCTTATTTAGGAGATACTATATATGAGAATTATGTAAGAAGATATCTTATTAATTCTGGTATAGGTAATGTTAATGACTTACAAAAAGAAGAAATTAAGTATGTGAGTGCTAAAAGTCAAGCATCTTATGTTACTGAAATGTTGTCTCAAAATCTTTTTTTGGAAGATGAAGTTTCCGTAATTATGAGAGCAAGAAACTATAAGACAACTTCTCATCCAAAGAATTGTGATATAGTAACTTACAAATATGCAACTGGGTTGGAAGCAGTAATTGGATATTTAAGTTTAATAAATAAAAATGAAAGGATAGATAAAATAATGAGTTTTATCTTAAAGTAGTTTATGTTAGTATTTGGAAGAAATGTTGCAAGAGACTTATTAAAAAATGGGAAACCTATAAAAAAAGTAATTCTACAAGAAGGATTTAATGAAAAAGATATTTTTGATTTAATAGAAAAAAACAATTTAAAGGTAGAAATTAAGTCAAAAAAAGAAATAGATAATTTGATAGATGGAGTTCATCAAGGTATAATTCTATCTATTCCGGATTATCAATATAGTAATATTGAATCTTCATATGGTGATGAAATAGTAGTATTACTTGATCATATCGAAGATCCTCACAACTTTGGTGCAATTATCAGGACATGTGAAGCTGCTGGTATTAAGTCAATTATTATTCCTAAAGACAGACAGGTTCAAATTAATTCTACTGTTATGAAGACTAGTGTTGGTACTTTAGATAATATGAATATTATTTCTGTTAGTAATTTAGGTTATGCAATTGATAAATTAAAAGAACATGGATTTTGGGTATATGGAACAGCATTAGAAAACAGTGTTGATTATAGAGATGTGGATTATGATGGTAAAGTTGCTATTATAATTGGAAATGAAGGATCAGGTATCTCTAATATTGTTTCTAAAAAATGTGATTATTTAATAAAAATTCCAATGTATGGTAAGACTAACAGTTTAAATGCTAGTGTTGCAGCTGGAGTTGTTATATATGAGGTAATACGTAATAGAAAGAGGAGTTAATGAAATATAACGATTATGAACTTCTTTATATGGTTAGGGAAAAAGATGAATATTCTAGTAGATTCTTATTAGAAAAGTATTATCCTATTATTAAAAATATCTCTATTGAATACTACAACAAATATAAAGATTACGGATATGATTTAGAGGATTTTATACAGGAAGCGTTACTTGCTTTTTATAGAGCCGTGGATACATTTAGTGAAAATAAAGATGTATTATTCTATACATATTTATGTGTATGTATACATAGAAGGTTTGGTTCTTTTTGTAGAAGATTTAATTCTCATTCTAAAATAATATCTAATTCATATCTAACTTCTTTAGATGATGTTCAAGTAGTTGATAATAGTGTTGATATTGATAAGACAATGCATTTTAATGATATATGTAAGAGATTAAAACAAATATTATTAAATTTATCTTTTGAAGAATCTTGTATCTATGAACTTAAAATGAATAATTTTAAATACAAAGAAATTGCTTCTTTGTTAGATATTGATATTAGAAATGTACAGTCAAAATACAATAAGATTATTAAAATCATTAATAGTAAACTTATTAACTATTAAAAGACAAGTAATTGTCTTTTTTTTATTTTTGTTTTACAATATTATTAGGATATGGTAAAGATGGTGATGATATGGAAGGACAATTAATTCAATTTCCTGGAAATAAAACTAACGATTATTCACCAAAAAGTGGTGGGGGTAAAGTAATCCAATTTCCTGCTAAGAAAGAGACAGAAGATGATGATATGTCTTTATCAGATTGGGTTAGTATCCATCCTTCAGAAGATGAATTAAAGGAAGTTTTTCTTAATATGGATGTCGCTATGAAATATATTCATGATAGAGGATATTGTGTTGAAGTGTTCCATCCTTCGAAAATATATGTACTTGATGAAAGACCAGATCATATTAAATTTAGTACTATTCCTTTACCAGATGATTATGCTACTAGTGAGCAAATGATTAAAGAAGATATTTTTAATTCATCATTAGTACAAATTGGTATCTATACTAAGACATTAAATAGCCTTACTCCTCAATTCTTAAAGGATAATTTCGATGAAATTAGTCAGTTTGTTCCAGCATCAGATGTTCCTTACTATAGAGGAGTTGTACAAAGAGGTGCCAAAGTTTATCTTTCTGAGTTCGCTGCTGAAAGAAGTAAACGTGATTTAGAGTCTCTTGAAGAGCAATTAGGAACTGCAGAGGATGAAAAGATAGATACATCTAAATTTGAACCTGTTTCAAATGATGCAATTAATGATAATATATATAAATCTCTAAATAGAACAAGAGAAGCTGCTTTTGCTAATTATTTAATTATTCCAACATTAATTCTATTATCTTTATTTATAATAGGTTTAGTTGGCTGGATAATTAGTTTATTTTAAACATATTTGTTGACATTTCTAAGTCATTATGCTATTTTATATGTGTAAGCACTTAGAGGTGTTTTTTATTTGAAAAAAAATAAGGTTATAGGATAGGTGAAAATAGTAAATGGCTGAAGTAAGAAAGAGAATAGTTGAAGATACTTATAACACTTCAAGTATTAAAGTAAAAGAAAAGAAAGCAAAGAAAAAAGAAACAAAAAAGGTTGAAAAGAAAGTCGAGAAAGATACAGGTAAAAAGAGTTTATTTGTTAGATTCCGTATTTTTTGTCACGGAGTTAAAAGTGAATTTGAAAAAGTACATTGGCCTTCAAAGAAAGATATGGTTAAGTATTCAATTGCAACTGTATTCTTTATAGTATTCTGTTCGGTTTTCTTCTATTTAATAGATGTTATTTTCGCACTAATTCAATCATTATTTGCATAAAAAGGAGTTAATTATGGAAAAACAATGGTATGTAGTAAATACTTATTCTGGTCATGAGAATAAAGTAAAAGAAAAACTTGAAATGAGAGCCGAATCAATGGATATGCAAGACTATATTTATAGAGTTGTAATTCCTGAAGAGAAGGTTGTTGAAGTTAAAGATGGTGTAACTAAGGAAAAAGTTAAGAAAATGTTCCCAGGATACATATTAGTTGAAATGGTTATGACTGATGAAGCTTGGTATGTAGTTAGAAATACACCTGGAGTTACTGGATTTATCGGATCAAGTGGAAAGGGAGCTAAACCAACTCCTTTACAACCATATGAAGTTGATAAGATTTTAGGTAATATGGGAATTAGTAGAATGGATATTAATACTGAATTAACTGAAGGTAGTAAGGTTAAAATTATTGCTGGACCATTCCAAGGAATGTTCGGAAAAGTTGACTCAGTTGATTTACCAAATCAAAAAGTTATGTTATTAGTTGATCTATTTGGACAAGAGACTTCAGTTGAAGTTGAGCTTTCACAAATAGAAAATGCATAAAATCTCTTGCAATATAAAGAGTTTTGTGTTATTCTTTAAGGGCTATATTTGATTTAATATAGATTATTTAGTGGGAAGCATGGTTTGCATTTTTTGAAAGCGGTAATCAAGCTATTTGGACCACTCGCGAAAACTAAAAATTTAGGAGGTGTTTTTCGTGGCAAAAGAAGTAGTAAAAAAGATTAAATTACAAATTGCAGCAGGAAAAGCTACTCCAGCTCCACCAGTTGGAACTGTATTAGGACCTGCCGGAATTAATCTACAAGATTTTTGTACTAAATACAATGATGCAACTAGAGATAAAATGGGAGATGTTTTACCAGTTGAAATTTCTATTTATGAAGATAGAAGCTTTGACTTTATAATTAAAACTCCACCAACTGCATTCTTATTAAAGAAATATGCTAAGATTCAAAAAGGTTCTACTAAGGGAGCTAATGAAACTGTAGCTACTATTTCACAAGCAACTTTAAGAGAAATAGCAGAAATCAAATTACCTGATTTAAATGCTTATACTGTTGAAGATGCAATGAAGATTGTTGCTGGTACTGCTAAAAACATGGGAATTGCTATAGAAGGGCAAGAATAATAAAAAATATACCAATAGGGTTACCTAGTGGGATGGAAAAATAATTTACATTAGTAAAGAAATCCGCTTTTACCACATAAGGAGGAAATAAAATGAGAAAGAGAAGTAAAAAATATACAGACGCTGTTGCTAAATTTGATAAAAGCAATGTATATACTAAAGAAGAAGCTGTTAAGTTAGTTAAAGAAACTTCAACTAGTTCATTTGATGGAACTGTTGAAATAGCAATGAGACTAAACTTAGATACTAAAAAAGCTGATCAACAATTAAGAGGTGCTATTGCTCTTCCTGCTGGAACTGGAAAAACTAAAAAAGTTTTAGTTATAGCAAGAGGACCTAAAGCACAAGAAGCTAAAGACGCAGGTGCTGATTATGTTGGAGATACTGATATGTTAGAAAAAATCGAAAAAGAAAATTGGTTCGATTTTGATACAATGATCGCTACTCCAGACATGATGCCTTTACTTGGAAAATTAGGTAGAGTATTAGGACCTAAAGGTTTAATGCCAAACCCTAAGACTGGAACAGTAACAATGGATGTTGCTAAAGCAGTTGAAGAAGTAAAAGCAGGACGTGTAGAATACAGAACTGATAGTTTTGGAAATGTACATGGTGTTATTGGTAAGGCTTCATTCAGTGAAGAAGACTTATTAGCAAACTTAGATGCATTTGTTTCACAAATCATTAGAATTAAACCTGCAACAGTAAAAGGTGATTATATTAAGAATATTTCTATTTCATCAACTATGGGTCCTGGAATCAAAGTTGAAAACAATTTTGACAAATAGAAATTTCTAGTATATAATAAAGACAATTTACAGGTGCCATAGACAGTAGGTATAAAAGTAAATCCTACCGAGGACTTTATTTAAGTATAAAAAAAGGTTCTTTGGCATGGTTTAAAGAACCTTTTTATATGGCATCCCTAAATAAAATTAAGGAGGTGTATTATGGCAAGTGAGAAAATCTTAATGCAAAAGCAATCAGTTATCGATGAAATTAAAGATCGTGCTGAGAAAGCATCAACTATTGTATTATTCGATTATCGTGGTATTACTGATAGTGAAGCTAAAGAATTACGTATTAAATTAAGAGAAACAAATTCAGATTACAAAGTTTACAAGAATACATTAATGGCTAGAGCATTTAATGATTTAGGAATTGATTTGAGTGAAGGTTTAACTGGACCAAGCGCATTCGCTTTCAGTGATGATCAAGTTGCTCCAATCAAAGTTTTATCTGACTTTGCTAAATCACACCCAGCATTAGTTTTAAAAGTAGGGATTATTGATGGAGAAAAAGCTGATGCAGCTAAGTTAGCTGAATATGCTGCTTTACCATCTAGAGAACAACTACTTACAATGCTTGCTGGTGGTATGATTGGTATTGCAAGAGACTTATCAATTTGCTTAGACTTATATAGTCAACAAAAAGAAGAAAATTAATAAAAAAATAAATATAAATAAGGAGGAAATATAAAATGGCTAAATTAACTAAAGAAGATTTTATCAGTAGTTTAAAAGAAATGACTTTATTAGAAATTAAAGAATTAGTAGATGCAATGAAGGAGGAATTTGGAGTTGATCCATCAGCTGTTGCTGTTGCTGCACCAGTTGCTGGAGGAGCTGCTGCTGAAGAAGGTCCAAGCGCTGTAACAGTTTCAATCGCTGATGCTGGAGCTGCTAAAGTTGCTGTAATCAAAGTAGTTAAAGAAATTACTGGATTAGGATTAAAAGAAGCTAAAGATATCGTTGATGCAAACGGTGTTGTTAAAGAAAATATTCCAACTGCTGAAGCTGAAGAAATTAAAGCTAAATTAGAAGAAGCTGGAGCTACTGTAGAAGTTAAATAATAGTTTAATAGTTAAGATACTCAGTTTGAGTATCTTTTTTTTTGACTTTTAGTATGGTAAAATCTTTATAGTAGAAAATAGAGAGGTATTATATGGATTGCGAAAGTTTTGTATTAGGTAATTTAATGGCTATTGCTAAAAATATAGTTAATCTAATATGGATTATTGGACCTATTTTAGCAATCTTTAGTTTGATTTATAATATTATTTCTCTTATGAGAGATCCTGATAATAAAAAGATACCTAAAAAAATACACAATAGTGTAATTGCATTATTTGTTTTATTCTTTATACCTACTATAATTAATGCATTAATGTTAATGCTTGGGAATAGATATGATTTTAGTGCTTGTTGGAATAGAGATTATACAATTAGTCGTAATGCTACTTATAAAGAACCACATGCTAGAGGAAAGACTGCTCCAATTATAAGTAATCCAAGCGAATTTGAAAAAGGGAAAGCTAATGAATATGGTGGCTCTTCATCTTGTGGAAGTCTTCAATACTGTAATAAATTTTTAAGTGTAATGTATGCTAAATCAATTGAGTTGGATGAAGCAATTAGAAGTCATAATGCATCTGTTGTTTATTCTAATAGTGGTGATCCGCAATCTTGGGATGAGGCTATTAGTGTTGCTAAATCTGGTAGAACTGTAAAAATTAGTTGTAATCGTCCTTCTCATTGGGGAATGAGAGAAATTACTGGGGAATATAGAGACTTTTGGTCTAAAGCAGGTGGAGGCTTTATTAATTACAAAGGTCCTATGACTCAATATACTAAACAATTAACTTTTGATGGATCAAAGAGTGTTAAAACCGCTATTCAAGATGGAACAATAATACCAGGAGATATTATTGGTACTACTGGACATACTTTTGCTATTTATTCAGTTAATAGGGAAGATGGATCTGCTATAGTTTTTGATGGAGGGCATAAATTTACTAATAAATGTCAAAGTGAAAGAAAGTGTGCTCCTATTATTAATTACACTTCAAGTATTAATGCTGGATATAAACTTTATCAGATTATAAGGTGGATAAAATGAAAAATTTTAAGAGTATTATAGTTGCTTTAGTTGTGTTTATCGGTATATTTAGTTTAGTATTTATACTTTATAAAGTAATTGCAAAACCGACATACATTTGTACTGATACTACAAATAATGTTCAATATACTTTTGATAATGAAACTGATATGAACATATTTTGTGATAACTTAAGTAAAAATGATGATAGTGTAATTAGTTCATTTAATATATATAATGATTTAATTAATAATAATGATAGTAGATTTAGTTTTTACCCTTATCTAGATAGTGGTAATAACATGATTATTACAATTGTAATAGTTGATTGTAGTAATCCTGAAGATGCTAAAAGAAAAGCAATTGAATGGTTTGTTAATCATTCTTATAACATCAATGATTACAAAGTTGAATTTGAATATCCATGTGAGTAGTATTTTTAATACTACTCTTGTTTTATATTGAAAAAATATCTATTATCTATTATAATTGTTTTTAGAATAGGAAGTGGTAATGTGAAAAAGAACAATAATTCTCAAAGTAAATTATCAAATAAAATTAATAAAAAAGACCTTTATGTAGAACAAGACAAAACATCTAAATTATTAGGTGATATTAAGAAACAATTAGATATCATTGATTCAACATATGAAAAGATAGGTAAAAATCTAAACAAAGCTCTTGAAAAAGATATGGTAAAGAATAAATATCAAAACCTTGTTAGAGGATGGGCAAAGAAATGTATCAGTGAAACTCCATATATTGATAAAACTATTCTAGAAATTGATAAACTATATCAAGAAGATGTTTTCAATTTCACAGTATCTGCACTTGATAAGAGAATTGCAGAACTTGAAAAGATTATTAAGGGTTAGGTGATTGATATGGCAAAGAAAGATAATACTCTTTTAAAGAGTTTAGAAAATGATATTGAAAAGGTAAAAAATGCATTAGATACATTAATGAATGATGTTGAAGAAATAGAAAAAGGAAATAACGGAAAGCCTTACTGGAATGGTAAGAATGCTCATGCTTGTTTAACTTCTGTATTAAAACAATATGATAGAGAAGTTGATCTATTAGATAAAGTAGAAGACTGTTTTTCAAAGATTGAAAAATAGTCTTTTTTTACACTTTACACATTTACACTTAAAAATTTAAATAAACTATTGCAAAAATAAATTAGTATGTTATACTTGATACATGATAAGGTTGAGTTGAAATAATACTCTGTTTATCATACCTTACTTTATATATATAAGAAATTATATATATAGAGGCGCGATAGTAGATATATTTGGTGTTTCGAAAATAGTATTATTATATGTAAATATAATTAAAGTATACTTAATACTATGTATGGTAATAATCTAAAGCCAGTCAATGCGTATTGCTTAGTAATTTGAAATAATTATTTATTTTGAATTATTAAAGAAACGGAAAATCTAAATATATTGAATATGAGAGTGGACTCATTTACAAAACTCGGAAGATACAAATCTAGCTAATTTGTATACTTTGAGAAAAATTTTTGATAGTAAGATACGTATAATTTATATGTATATTAACGTATATGTATTGATTATATAAAATCTGAAATTTTTAATTTTTTAGTAGAAGGGTGATTGCCTTCTATTTTTTTGTGTAAAGTAAAAAAATATTTTTAAAAAAATGTTGACAATAAAAAATTATGTGCTATACTCTAATTACGATAGATAAAAATCTAGAAATAGATTCTATCGTACAACGCTTAACCAAAAGTTAAGCACCTATAGTAAAATATTATTGGTGTTTCGAGCGTGATATCTTTATATGAGTAACATCATATAAACAAAGTATGCTTGGTATCACATCAGCTTCAATCAAAAGCTAGTCAATGCGCATTGCTTTACGCTATGGAGTAACATCCATAGAATAAAAGAAACGGACAAACTAATAATATTGAATGTGAGAGTGGACTCAATAAAAAAACTCGGTAGATATAAATCCAGCTAGTTTATATACTATCAGAAAAATATTAATCCTAACCATAGGATTAAATGATTAAAAAATTTAATCTTTCAAAATTAGTTTTAGTATTTTTTAATAGGAGAGTGATTAACTCCTATTTTTTTTGCAATTTCTTTAAATTTTTGTTGACATTTAATTTTATTTGTTATATTATATGTTTCGAAAGGGAGAAAATTAGGTGAATTTATACTTAGTTTTCTTCTTCTTTTTTTGTTTTTAGGGGGGTAAAATGGGGCAATATTTTGATAACGAAAAATTACCAAGCAAGATGTCTAGAACAGAGTGTTTTGTTTTAGGCAACAAGTTCATATTTTACACAGACAATGGAGTGTTTTCTAAGGACGGTTTGGACTTTGGCAGTAGACTTCTTCTTGAATCAATCCCGCTTGAAGCAGTTGGAGGCAAAGTTCTTGATATGGGTTGTGGTTATGGTGTATTTGGAATCATAATTAATAAGTTAACTTCTTGTCATGTAGATATGGTTGATGTTAATAAGAGGGCTATTCATCTGTCTCTTATTAATATCAAAGAGAATCATTGTAATGATATAGATGCATTTGCGAGTAATACTTATCAAAATATTGATTCTAAATATTCTTGTATTGTTACTAATCCGCCTATTAGGGCAGGTAAGGTAATTGTTTATGATATTGTGATGAATGCTAAGAATTACTTAGAAAATGATGGAAGCTTATTCCTAGTAATTCGTAAAGAGCAAGGTGCTAAATCACTAATATCGGATCTTGAAAAGGAATATTCTGTTACTATTCTGAATAAAAAGAAAGGTTTTTATATTTTACAATGTAAAATAAATTGACTTTTATAGTTATTTGTATTATTAATAGGAATTGCGACTTTTTAAGTTAAATTAATTATATGTGGGGTGAAAAATAGTGTCATATAAGATTGTTAAAAGTGGTGACTATCGAGAAAGAAGAAATTTCTCAAGCATAAGAAATACTTATGAACTAAAGGATTTACTTGAAATCCAAAAAAAATCATATAATTGGTTTATTGAAAATGGTATTAAAGAAGTATTTGAAGATTTATTTCCAGTAGAAAATTTCTCTGGAACTTTATCGCTTGAATTTGGAGATTATCATTTTGATGAACCTAAGTATTCCATTAAAGAAAGTAAAGATCGTGAATCTACTTATTCTGCACCTTTAAGAGTAGAAGTTCGTTTATTTAATCGTGAATCTGGTGAAGTAAAAGAACAAGAAATCTTTATGGGTGATATGCCTATAATGACTGATAGTGGAACTTTCGTTATTAATGGAGCTGAACGTGTTATTGTATCTCAATTAGTACGTTCACCAAGCGTTTATTATAATCATGAAATTGATAAAAATGGACGTGAATCAATTACATCTCAAATTATCCCTAATCGTGGTACATGGTTAGAGTATGAAACTGATGCTAGAGATGTATTATATGTAAGAATTGATAGAACTAGAAAGGTTCCAATTACTACATTATTAAGAGCATTTGGATTATCTAGCGATGAAGAAATCCTAAAAATGTTTGGTGAAGATGATTATTTAAAGAATACTATTGCTAAGGATTCTACTAAGAATACTGATGAGGCTTTAATTGAGATCTATGAAAAATTAAGACCAGGAGAGCCTGCTACATTAGATTCTTCTAAGAACCAAATCATTACTAGATTCTTTGATGAATTTAGATATGATTTATCTAAAGTAGGACGTTATAAATTTAATAGAAAATTAAACGTTAGTGATAGATTATTAAATCAAACATTAGCTGAAGATATTACTGGTCCAAAAGGTAAGGTAATATTAGAAAAGGGTACTGTTATTACTAAAGCTAATATTAAAGAATTAAATGAAGCTTTAGCAAACGGATTTGGAGTACAAGAAGTTAAAGTTAATGAAGAATTAGATTCATTTAACAAAGTTCAAGTAGTTCATATCTTAGATCCTAATGATAAGAAGAAAAAATTAATAGTTATGGGTAATGATCAAACTATTGATATTAAGAGATTAACTATCTCTGATGTATATGCTTCTGTTTCATATTACTTAAACTTATTACATGGTGTAGGTAATTTCGATGAAATCGACCATTTAGGAAACAGACGTATTCGTCAAGTTGGAGAATTATTACAAAATCAATTTAGAATTGGTGTTTCTCGTATGGAAAGAGTTATTCGTGAAAGAATGACTACTCAAGAGATGGAAGAAGTTACTCCTAAGACTTTAATTAATATTAGACCAGTTACAGCTGCTATGAAAGAGTTCTTTGGATCTTCTCAATTATCTCAATTCATGGATCAAACTAACCCAATCGCTGAGTTAACAAATAAACGTCGTTTATCTGCTTTAGGACCTGGTGGTTTATCAAGAGATAGAGCTGGTGTTGAAGTACGTGACGTTAACGTTTCTCACTATGGTAGAATTTGTCCAATTGAGTCTCCTGAAGGACCAAACATCGGACTTATTACATCACTTGCAAGTTATGCAAAGATTGATGAATATGGATTTATAATGACTCCATATAGAAAAGTAGAAAAATGTCAAATTACTGATGAAGTAGATTATTTAACTGCAGATGATGAATTAGACTATATTATTTCTGAATCTACTGTTGCTACTGATGAAAATAATAAGATTATTGCTGAGCAAGTTAATGCTCGTTTCAAGGGTGAAAATATTTTAGCTAAACCTGAAGAAGTTGATTATATCGACGTTAGTCCACAACAAGTTGTATCAGTTACAACAAGTTGTATTCCATTCCTTGAGCATGATGATGCTACTCGTGCACTTATGGGTGCTAACATGCAACGTCAAGCTATGCCTTTAATTAAGACTGAAGCTCCATATGTTGGAACTGGTGTTGAATTTATAGCTGCTAAAGACTCAGGAGTAGAAGTAATTGCTAAAGAAGATGGTGTTGTTGAATATGTTGATGCTAAAAAGATAGTTGTTGCTGGAAAAGAAGGTAAAACTACTTATACATTAGCAAACTTCGAATTAGCAAACTCAAGTATTTGTTCTCATCAAAGACCAATTGTTCATGTTGGTGATAAAGTAAAAGCAGGAAAGACAATCCTTGCAGATGGTAACTCTACTGATAAGGGTGAACTTGCTTTAGGTAAGAACATGACTGTTGCATTCATGACATTTAATGGATACAACTATGAGGATGCTGTTATCTTAAATGAAAATTTAGTTAAAGATGATAAATATACTTCTCTACATCTAGAAGATTATGAAATGCAATGTAGAGAAACTAAGTTAGGACCTGAAGAAATTACAAGAGATATTCCTAACGTTAGTGAAGAAGCAAGAAAGAATCTTGATGAAAATGGTATTGTAACTATTGGTACTGAAGTTAAAGAAGGAGATATCCTTGTTGGTAAAGTTACTCCTAAGGGAATGGCTGAACTTACTTCAGAAGAAAAATTATTACATGCTATCTTCGGAGAGAAGACTCGTGAAGTTAGAGATACATCACTTCGTGTACCACACGGTGGAGATGGTATCGTTCATGATATTAAGATTTATTCAAGAAAGGATAATGATGAATTACCTGCAGGTGTTTCTAAAGTTATCCGTGTATATATAATTCAAAAACGTAAGATTCAAGTTGGAGATAAGATGTCTGGACGTCATGG
>DFEZ01000001.1:161567-162937 GCA_002369415.1 Caryophanales bacterium UBA3789
TACCAGATGGTACTCCAGTTGATATTATGTTAAATCCACAAGGTGTTCCTTCTCGTATGAACTTTGGACAAATTCTTGAAATTCATATGGGTATGGCTTGTAAGAAGTTAGGAGTACATGTTGCTACACCAGTATTTGATGGAGCTCATATTTCTGATATTCAAGCTATGATGAAGGAAGCAGGAATGGATGAAGATGGTAAGACTGTTTTATATGATGGTCGTACTGGTGAACCATTTGATCATAGAATTGCAGTTGGAGTTATGTATATGATTAAGCTACATCACATGGTTGATGATAAGTTACATGCTCGTGCAACTGGACCTTACTCACTAGTTACACAACAACCTTTAGGTGGTAAAGCTCAATTCGGTGGACAAAGATTTGGAGAAATGGAAGTTTGGGCATTATATGCATATGGTGCTGCACATACATTACAAGAAATCTTAACAGTTAAATCTGATGATGTAATTGGACGTGTTAAAGTATACGAATCAATTATTAAGGGACAAGAGATTAATCAAGCTGGAGTACCTGAATCATTCAGAGTATTAATGAAAGAATTCCAAGCTTTAGGATTAGATGTTTCAATTATTGATGATGAAGGTCGTTCAATTCAATTAAAAGAAATTGAAGATGCTGAAGATAAAGAAGATTTAAAATTTAATATTGATGATATAGATAATCCTGCAAAGGAAATTCCTAAAGAAGAAACTCCATCTGAAGAAGAAATAGAAGCAGAAGATGATTACGAAGATGAAGATGACTTCGATGATGAAGAGGATGAGGAATTCCCAGAAGACTTTGAGGATGATTTTGATGAGGAAGGAGCTGATATTTAATGATAGATGTTAATAAATTTGAAGCATTAAAGATTAGTATTGCTTCTCCTGAAAAAATTCGTGAATGGTCATATGGTGAAGTTACAAAACCTGAGACTATTAACTATCGTACTTTAAGACCTGAAAGAGATGGTTTATTCTGTGAAAAGATTTTTGGACCTACTAAAGACTTTGAATGTGCCTGCGGTAAGTACAAAAGAGTAAGATATAAAAATATTATTTGTGATAGATGTGGAGTTGAAGTAACTCGTTCTAATGTACGTCGTGAACGTATGGGACACATTGAATTAGCAACTCCAGTTTCACATATTTGGTTCTTCAAGGGTGTTCCTTCAAGAATGGGTCTTGTATTAGATATGAGTCCAAGAGATCTTGAAGAGGTATTATACTTTGTTAGTTATGTAGTAATTGATAAAGGTAATGCACCACTTGAAAATAAGCAAACATTATCTGAAAAAGAATACAGAGCATATTATGAAAAATATGGTACTGGATTCAAGGTAGGAATGGGTGCTGAAGCTATTAAAG
>DFEZ01000001.1:163000-163225 GCA_002369415.1 Caryophanales bacterium UBA3789
GTGCTGAAGCTATTAAAGAACTTTTAAAGAAAGTTGATTTAAAGAAAGAAATTGCTGAAATTACTAAAGAATTAGAGGGTGCTCAAGGACAAAAGAGAACTAGATTATTAAAGAGATTAGATGTTCTTGATGCATTTGATAAATCAGGAAATAGACCAGAATGGATGATAATGGATTGTATTCCAGTTATTCCACCAGAGTTAAGACCTATGATTCAATTAGATG
>DFEZ01000008.1 GCA_002369415.1 Caryophanales bacterium UBA3789
TTCTCATACATATAGGAAACTCTGCGAAGGATTCCTCCGGCTGCCTTCTTGTAGGAAAGAACACCCAAGTTGGTAAAGTTCTTCAAAGTACAGATACGTTTAAGGCTCTTTATGCTAAGATGAAAGAAGCTAAAGAACGTGGAGAGGAAATAACAATTACAATCGAATAAGAATTATGAAACTTATTGATGATATAAAAGCATGTTTCAGTGATCATATTGACTGGAATTCAGCTAAACACTTTGGAGTTTGTTTTGCACTCTCTGTATTAACTGGTTGGTATGGTCTCTGTACTGCTTTAGGCGCATCATTAACAAAAGAGTGGTGTGATAAGAATAATGGTGGTCATTGGTGCTGGGCCGATCTTGGATTTGACTTAGCAGGAATGATTGTTGGTATTGGAATAAATCTCTTACTAATATGATAATTTTAAGAGATAAAAGTTTCTCTACTATTGAAATTAGTGGCTATAAACAGGTTGATTATAAGAAAGATCCAAATACTGTTAAAAATGGCCAATATATTCATGGTGAAGAAACTTATATATTTGAGAAAGATGGCCAAAAGTTTATCTTCAAAACTTCTGACAAAGACTTTAATATGAACCTGATGAAGGCTAAGTTAGGTAATAAGCAGAATTTTGAAAAATGGGCCAAAGAAAATATAATAGAACAATTAGAGCCTATTGAAGAACTATGATTATACTTAGAGACAAAACATTTAGTTCACCAATTCCTAAGTCCCCTAATGCTGATAAAGCCTACGAAAAATGGAAGACTAGCAAAGATCCCAAAGATGCAAAAGCTTTTATGGACATTTGGACTAAGGAAGTTTATATGCCTGCTAAACAGAAAGGCATAATGGTTGATCCAGATCCTGCAGTTGTTCATGCAGCCGGAATAAGATAAAAAGTAAAAACGCGCTTGAAAGAGAGTGATAATCTTATAAGAGAGATAGGAGAATGAGGAAAATTAAAAGAAGACTTATTCTCCTTAACTTTCAAAATGAAAGAAAATATAAATTTCAGAGATTTTATACAATCTATTTATAATAGAAATATTCTATGTTCGACATGAATAGGTTAATAGTATTTATAATTCGGAGATTCTTTCATATAATTTATATAACTAACAATTGTTCGGATAGTAATATCCTAAGCTATGTTACTGTCTGTGAAGATCGTAACATAGTTAAGAACAAATTTCTATATGAGAGAATTTTAACAACCTTTTTCGCGCCTGAACGAATGTCGGTTATTGCCCCTCACACGACGAGGTACATAGGCCCTCGTACGTGTTCGGCCGCTACGCGGGGAGGCAAAGCCTTTTTGAATAAACAGATCCGAGATATTACTAAAACAACCTGCAACTTATTTTATTAATATAAAAGATACTGGTATCGAAATTTCTAAAAAAAGTTGTAGATAATTAAAATTTCGGAAGTACGTAGGCGGAAATTTGATTGTAGACTACGTACTCTATAAATTAAAAGTTATATAAATTATGATGAATAAAAGAGAAGAAATTATTGTACCTAAAGGTGTTAGGTATATAGGCCAGTGGAAGAATTTTAAACTTCCAGATTTTCCACATATCATGGATAAGCAAATACCTGGATGTGGATTTACTCAGTGGTGTTTAACTAATGAAGAGGATATCATTCTTTGTAGTCCTCGTAAAATTTTATTAAAAAATAAATGGGATCAATTTAAAGATGACGTTTATTATTTTCAAAATACATACGAGGAAGAAAAAACAAGTCCCGATAAAGATATTTCTGGAACAGGAAATCTTAAACCATTAAAGAAAAAAGTTATTTTGCAAAAGGAAACTTCAAAAGAGGAAGAAGTTGCTAAAAATAAATACTATAGTCAAAAGCAAGAAGAAATTTTGAGGTATATATTAAATAGAAAATCTTTGCAAAAACCTTTTAAAATCCTAGTAACTTACGATTCCTTTCATCTTATTAGATCTATTGTAGGTAATATTTCTGAGGTATTTTCTTACAGAGTAATTATTGATGAATTCCAATCAATTTTTATTGATAGTAAATTTAAAAGCGGAACAGAAATGAAATTTGTTGATTGTTTAGATGGAATTAATAAATTATGTTTTGTTTCTGCTACACCAATGATTGAAGATTATTTAAGACTTATTGATATATTTCAAGATATTCCATATTATGAACTGAATTGGGAAAAGGATCAACCAGGTAGAGTAATGAAACCCGGCCTTTCCGTAAGAATTTCCACATCAGTATATGGTTCTGCCAAAAGAATAATTGAACCTTATAAACAAGGGAAATTTGAATATAAGTTTGTTCAAGATAAAGATGGCAATGTTAATAAAGTTGAATCTAAGGAAGCAGTGATCTATGTTAATTCTGTTAATAATATATTAAGTATTATAAAGAAATTTGAATTAACTCCAGAAGAGTGTAATATCCTCTGCGCTGATACTTCAGATAATAGGTCAAGAATTAAGAGAAAATTGAATTCTAAATATAAAATTGGAACGGTTCCTTTAAAGGGTGAACCGCATAAGATGTTTACTTTCTGTACTCGTACTGTTTATCTTGGCGCTGATTTTTGTTCGACAAATGCTAGAACTTTTATAATAAGTGATGCTAATATGGATTCTTTGGCTGTAGATATCTCTTTAGATTTACCTCAGATTTTAGGTAGACAAAGACTTGATATTAATCCTTGGAAAAATGAGGCTGAGTTTTATTATAAGCCTCTTACTGAAAATAAAGAATTGGATAAAAAGAAGTTTGACGCTGAAGTAAGTAAGAAGTATGAGAAAACCTTGAACCTGCTAAATGTCTATAATAGAGTATCTGATGAAAAAGAGTCTACGGCTTTGGCTGAAAAATATTTATCAGATTTAATTTCTAGTAATTATCGTGAAGATTATCTTGCTGTCAATTATAAAAATGGAAAATTATATCCAGAGCTGAATAAATTAGTAATGATAGCCGAACAACGAGCTTTCGATATTCAGCAGATTGATTATGCCGACCGTTTCAGCGTATTTAATTCAATTGGTTATATAGTTAATAATGAATTATCAGATGAAATAAAGAAGTTTATAAATGAGTATGAATCTCAGGAAACTTTATACGATAAATTAAAATTGCTTTGTTCTCGAGATTTTCACGGAGAGAAGCTTGACTCAATCTTAGCAAATATTTCTGAAAATCATTTTGTAGAATATTATACAATTCTAGGACCAGAGAGAATTAAGGCCCTAGGATATAATATTACAAAACTAAATAAGGAACTTGGAATTATATCATTTGACAAGGATCGATTAGATGTGCTAGTTTCTAAGGCCTTTAATATTGGTGATAGGCTATCTTTGTCTAATATCAAGATTAGATTAAAAGAAATCTACAGTAATTGTGGATTTAATAAAACTGCAAAAGCTAATGACTTAGAGATATGGTTTGAAGTGAAAGAAATTTTTGTTACAGATCATCTAGATGATGGTAGTAAGAAACGAGGCAAAGGTTACGAAATCTTATCAAAGAAACAATAAATAAACAAAAAGTTTATAAGTGATTCAATTTACTGTGGGTTGCTAATAAACTTTTTTGTTTTAAATGATTAAATATATGTTAATATGATAAAAACTAGAAAATTCTTAAAAAAGGAATTTCTTACTGAAGAAGAAATTGAAGATATAATTAATAAAGAATATTCTAATAGAAGTGAATATACTAAAGATTATATCAGGGAAGGTTTTCGCAGAGAAGGTGTAAAGTTTTCAATTGGTTCTCGTGCTATTACAAGAAAAGATTTTGAGTTGGATTATTTAAAGTCAAGGGAAAAGAATGATTACATAGTTAAATATGATTTTTCTAAATTACCTGATATTATTAATAATCAACAACAAAAAGTAATAGTAATATGTCGAGAGAAAATAAATGGAGTTGAGGTAGGTGAGTGGATAACAAGTTATAGAGAATTGATTAAGTTTAAACGAGAAGTAATTCCAAATATAATTACTTATATAAATTGGAGAATAGTTAATGATGAAGAAAAAACTTTGAGCTTTATTAATCAAGCAACCAAATTATATGAAAATAAGTTTGATTACTCTGAATCTAAATTTACTAGATCAGATGTCCCAGTAAAAATAAAGTGTAATATTTGTGGAAAATACTTTTGGCAAACTCCTCATAATCATCTTCAAGGTCAAGGTTGTCCACGCTGTAATAAGATATCTAATAGAAAATCTATAACTATAAAAGAAGATGAATTTATAAGTAGATCAGAAGAAAAATGGCCAGGAAAAATCTCTTATTTAGGAAAATATAATGGATATACTAATCCAATGAAACTTAAATGTAATATATGTGGACATGAATTTGAGAGAACTCCGAAAATATATCTTATCTGTGTGCATCATTGTCCCGAATGTGCTAAACAATCTATGATTAGTTTATTACGATCTAATAAAGATGAGTTTATAGAAAAGGCTTATAAAGTCCACGGATATAAGAGATATGACTATTCACAGTTTATTTATATAGATAATAAAACAAAAGGATTAATAATAGATCCACAAACAGGTGATAAATTTTGGAAAACTCCAAACGAACATTTATCCGGCGGTGGGAATCCATATCTAGAAAATTCTATGTCATTAGGAGAACAAAGAGTATATTCATGGTTAAAAGAGAATAATATTGAATTTTCTAGTGAAGAAATTGAGATAGATGTTAGAAATGACGGCCATCGTGTAAGAATAGATTTTGAGGTATCTTTTAATAATAAAATTTATTGGATTGAATATAATGGAAAACAGCATTATCAGTTTGACAAAGGATATATGTGTTATATAAATATGACAGAAGAAGAGGGATATAGTAAATTTTTAGAACAGGTAGATAGAGATACTATGGTAAGAGATTACTGTAAAAACAAGAGTATAGAATTAATAGAAATTTCCTATAAATATAAAACTCCAGAAATGGTCTGGAATTTACTAACGGATATATTTTTTAATGGAGTGTCTATTATTGATGCTACTAAATTAAATCCAGAAATAAAATTTAAAGTTTGAAGAATTATGAACATAGATGTTTCGTTACTTCCGAGTGGTGGTTATGGTTATGCTTTTCCTAGCATTACTGTTAAACCTTTAACATTCAGTGATATTAGTGAGTATATTAATAATACTCCTCAAGATGATCCACTTGGTAA
>DFEZ01000010.1 GCA_002369415.1 Caryophanales bacterium UBA3789
AAGAAGATAATTATATCTATTATTAATATTACTGATAATAGATAATTATTCTTAATAAACGAATCTACTAATAATACAATTAATAGAATTATGAAACCATATGTTAGTACATAATTTAATACTTTGTTTTTCATATTATCACCCATTTCATTATAACATAAAAAGTGTGGGCTATGAACCCACACTTGTATATCTTTTCATCCCAAAGTAGAAGATTATAATACATGGAATTAAATATAAGATTACTAGTATTGGAGAGAATGCATATAAGATATTATCACTCTTTCCAATGAAATATAGTAATGGATAGTAATTTACAAATGCATATGGAATTATAAAAGTAAAGAAATAAACAAATCCTTTTTTAAATACTCCTATTGGATATTGTGCCATATGCTTACCTCCATCAGTAAAGACATTTCTTACTTCTAGTCCTTGTACTGTGAAGAAGCAATATGCTGCGGCTGCTAGAAATATTCCGAAGAATATTACACACGCAGATGCTAACATAAGAATAAGCGTTATTACTCTAAATATATTCCATTCAATACTTAGATTTGCTAAAGCAACTCCCATAACGATTAATGCTTGTATTAATCTTGATACTTTTACGAAGTCACTATCACTACATAAAACTTGTAAAATTATATTTTTTGGTCTTAAGAGAAGTCTATCAAAGTTACCTTGAATGATTAAATTATCAAATTTATCTACTCCTCTTGCGAATACTTCATTGAATGAAAAACCAAATTGTATAATACTAAAACATAATAATACTTCAAACATTGTAAAACCTTTAATATGATCAAACTTTGTAAATAAAGCTATTATTATAAAATAGTATGTAAAGAATACTAATATTTGGGATAGAAAAGATAGAATGAAGTTCACTCGATATTCTAATTCACCTTTTAAGTGCATAGCGAGTGATTCAAAATATATTTTCATCTATCCTCCTTGTACAGTTACTCTTTTTATATTCTTTCTCATTAGGATATTTCCTAAAATAATAAATATTATTATCCAAATAAATTGGATGCCCATACCGAAAACTCCATCTGCTAAAGAGATGTTTCCAACATATAATCTGAATGGTAAATCACTTATATACTGGAATGGTAAAAAAGAAGATATAATTTGTAAGAATTTTGGGAAGAAAGGAATTGGTACAACTATTCCAGATAAGATATCTGCTATAGTTATTATTAAATTTACTATTCCTTTTTCGTTCATTGTTATTAGTGTTATTATTGGATAAAAAACAGCTAAGGCAGTTACTAGTAATGTTCCTAATCCTAAGGATACTATAAATGATAAGAAATGTAGTATTGATGCAGGTCCTCCCATATGAAATGGATATGGAAGAATTGATGTTACTACTAGTAGTGGGAAGAATCTTAATGTTACGTTTGCTAGTCTTTGACCTATAATTTTAAAATACCACATGAAATATAGATTCTTAGGTCTTGCTAGTTCGTAGGATATTCCTCCTTCTCTAATTAACTTAAAGAGTTCTTGATCTCGTGAAAATTGATTAACTAAAGCAAGTAATGCTTGATTTAACCATAGGTATGTCACTACTTGAGGAAGTTCCATTGGAAGATTATTCCCACCAGATTCATAGAATGCTACATAAACCATTATATAAACAAATCCAAAAAAGAATTGAGTTGCAATACCAGCCCATGCTGCACTTCGATATTGAAGACTACTTATGAACTTTAATTTAAAATAAGTTATATAAGCTTTCAAATCTTATAGTCCTTATATAATTTTACGATAATATTATCGATATCTTCATGATCAATCTCAATATCTTCTATGGTTATCTTTTCAGATATTGCATTTAATAATTCTGAGATGCTTATTTCTTTTGTATCAATTACTAAATCATAACCATATTTTGTCTTAGTCTTGCTTTTTATACCCTTTTTTCTAATAGTCAATTTATCATTTGTTTTTATTGAAACATATTTTTCTGTTTCATATTTGTTTTGTAATTTTTTTAGACTACCATCATATAACACATGACCTTTTCCTATTAATATAATTCTTTTTGCGAGTGATGTAATATCCGCCATATCATGACTTGTTAAAATCACTGTGGTCTTCTTTTCCTTATTAAGTTTCTTAATAAAGTCTCTTACTACTTGCTTAGATACTGCATCTAATCCAATTGTTGGTTCATCTAGGAACAATATCTTTGGATTGTGTAGTAAACTAGCTGCAATCTCACAGCGCATTCTCTGTCCAAGACTTAATTGTCTAACGGGAATGTTTATGATATCTTGAAGATTCAATCTATTAATTAGATCTTCTTTTGTAGTTTGATATTCTTCTTCTGGAATCTCATAAATATCTTTTAATAAATCGAATGTGTCTTCTGCTGGGATATCCCACCATAACTGACTTCTTTGTCCAAAGACTACGCCAATTTTTTTAACATATTTTACTCGATTTTTCCATGGAGTCATACCGTCTATCTTGCACTTACCTGAATCTGGGATTAATATACCACTTAGGATTTTAATAGTAGTAGATTTTCCTGCTCCATTTGGTCCAATATAGCCAACTATTTCTCCTTCATCAATAGAAAAAGATATATCCTCTACTGCTTTCACATCTATAAATTCTCTTTTGAAGAAAGATTTTATAGATTCTTTAAGTCCACTCTTCTTCTTAGCGACTTTGAAAGTTTTCGATATCTGCTTTACCTCGATGAATGACATTTTTTAATTTCACTCTCCTTCCAACGCAAAAAAGCCACATATTCGTGACATAGGGTCATAAATATCCAGCCTAATTGCAAAAACGTCATATTTAATTATACATAATTTATTAAAATAATCAATACTAATTTTTTATTTTTTATTTATTTTAATTTTACTGCTGTTCCATAAGCAATTATTTCTGCTGCTCCTTGCATTACTGCAGAAGATCCATATCTTACATCTACTATAGCATCTGCTCCTAAGCTTTCTGCTTCATCTACCATTCTTTTTGTTGCAATTTGTCTTGCTTCTCTTAGCATTTCAGTATAACCTTTGATTTCTCCACCTACTAGTGTTTTCATACCTGCCATGAAGTCTCTACCAAAGTTTTTTGATTGTACTATTTCTCCTTTTACAATTCCTAAATTTTCTTTAATTGTTTTTCCTGCGATTTCGTCTGTAGTTACTAATAACATAACATTACCTCCTAATATTTTTTAGATTCTTCTTCTTCTCCATTATTTATTTCTTCTATACGTGATATAAGAGCAATTATTATTCCTATTAATGGTATTAAAAGAAATATTATCATTACTATAAAAAGTGGTAATGGAATATCTTTAGTTGTTATTCCTAAATATGTAAATAATAAGAATAATGCTCCAAAGTATATAATTATGAATCCTCCTGATAGGATTGCTCCTAATAATTTCTTTTTATTCATAATAATTCCTCCTAATTTTATTTTAGCATAAAAAAAGTAAAGATTAAATCTTTACTTTTTATCTTGTTCTTTGATGTTCTTCTTCCTCTACTTCTTCTTGAGATTCAATATATTCATCCATCATTTCTGTTACTTTATTACCATATTTACCTTTTCTCATTCCATCTTCCATTGTTGCACAAATTCTTCCAGCCATAGCAGCTGATGTTGCAGCGGCAACTATAGTTGTTGCCATATCAGATGGTAATGAACTTAAAGCAGATACATGAGCAGCAGTTACTCCTTGTAGAGCTTCGCCAATTTCCATAATATCTAGTGTTGCATCATTCATATTTGCAATAGCATCTGGATGAGCAGAGATATATGACATTGCTTCTTCTACTGCATGTAGATCAAATTGTGGATGAGTAGCAGCATATTGTCTCAATATTGGTAAACTACTATTTACTACATCTACTAATGTTGCTTGAGAGTCAGCTGATAATTGAGCCATTTCTCTTAACGCAGCTTGTTGATCGATTACTCCTTGTCCATATCTTGTTGCTATATCATTTGCTCTTTGAGCAACTTGATCACCAAATTGGTTGTATGCTGCATGTGATGCATCATCTGCAGCATGATATGCATCATTGAATTTCCATCCAGTTAAGTCTAAGCTTGCTCTTTCTGATGTATTAGCAGTTGCTAGAACATCTTGTCTTTGTTGAGCACCCATTCCTTCACGATATGTATCTCTATAACCAGTTATTGTTTGTCCTTGTTGTCTTACATTTGCAGCTGTTTGATCATTTAGAGCGTTAGCATCTGCAATTTCTTGGTTCTTAGCATCAACATATCTTCCTTGTTCGATTTGATGTACTCTTATTGCATTAACTGCAGATACAACAGCAGTTGTAACAGCAACTGTAGTAAATAAATCTCTTATGAATGGATCATCTCTATAATCTAATACTTCTGCTAGAGGTGTGTAGTATTTTTGACCTACAGATTTTTTAGAGAATCCTCCGCGTAGTCCTCTACCAAATTGAGTATTTTCTGCAAATGTTCTTTCCATTCCTACAAATCCATCAACTATATCTTGATCGTTACCTGTATCTAATCCATCATTTAATTGTCTTCCGAATCCTGCTAATTGTTGTTGTAATTCATTATCAAAGTCGTTTGTCTTAGCAAATCTCATACCAACATAACTTAATTTTGTTGCTACTGCTTTGAAGTCTTCTTCTAATCCGTGGATTCCACCAGATAATAATTCGTTAGCTTCTTTTCTAGCTTTTAAGATATTTTTAACATTAGTTGATGATTTATGTAATAAGTCAGCTCTTGTAGTTTCTAGAGCTTGTCTTTCAGCTTCTCCGATATGACCTTTTCTTAATTGTTCATCTATTGCTTTTATTTGACTTAGGTATGCGAACATTTCTTCATAGTTTTGTCCAATTAATGCGTTTAGTTTTTGAACTTTTCTCATTCCATATTCTTTTAATCTTCCTAAGATTAATGGATTGATTTGATTATTCATATCAGTCTTTAGAACACTACCTCTATATTCAGTAAATAGTATTTCTAATTCTTCATCTGTTAAAGCATTAATTCTCTTAGCAAGTTCTGCCATTACTTGTCTTCCTCTACCTGAAGTGAAGATTGAATGGAATAATTTTCTAGAACCACCAAATAATAATTTTATTGTTGCTGGTACTAGATGAACTATATTATATAAATAATTTCCTGAATGTAATTCATCTGAGAATTGTTTAGCAACTTTAATATTTCTTGCTTGATATTTTTTAGCGTCTCTTGATCTAATATCAAGACCATCTGTTAATTTAAATAGAATTTCTTCTAGATGTGGTTTATGTTTTCTTTCTTCTTGTTTCTTCTTTAATTTAACATCTAAGTATTCTATCTTATACTTTGGATTTCTTCTTTCTCTAGCTAATTGATTAATTACTCTATCAATATCAGCACTTATCTTATGACAATTATGTCCTAAGATATTAGTTGTTGTTTTATCATTTAAAGTAATTCCAAATCTATTTAAGATTTCATCACTTGCATAAAGTTGTCCATTATCATTAATATCTCTAAAGATTGTTAAAGTAATTTCTTCTTCTACTTCTCTCTTCTTTAGATGAACATCTTTATATGCAATCTTAATCTTTGGATTATGTGCTTCTTTAGCTAAAGAATTAATCATGAAGTCTACTTCTGGAGATATCTTATTGCAATCTAATCTTTCTACTTGGAATACTGTCTTATCCATTGGAATTATATGGAATCTATCTAGTATTTCAAGACTTGCATATAATTGATTATTATCATCTAAATCTCTGAATAATGTTAATGTTATTTCTTCTTCTTTTTCAGGTTTTGGTTTCTTCTTGTTCTTTCTAAGTTTAACATCTCTATATTCAATTCTATACTTTGGATTTTCAGTTTCAGCTGCTAATCCATTAATTACTGCATCTATTTCAGGAGAAATTCTATGACAAGGTTCTCCTAAAATATTTCTTGTTCTCTTATCAGTTAAGTTAATATTAAATCTATTTATGATATCAGTACTTGCATATAATTGATTATTATTATTTAAGTCTCTATATAGAGTAAGTACTATTTCTTTATCATGTGGTATTTCTTTTGTAAGAGTGATCTCTTTATATACAACTTCGTATTTTGGATTAATTGAAGATTCTGCAAATCCATTTAAGAATGCATTTGTTCCTGCATCAATCTTATGAGTATTAACTCCTTCAATTACTGTAGGTTCTCCTTCATATCCTATTGCGAATGCATCTAATACGGCTTCTGATGTATATAATTGATCATTATCATTTTTATCAACGTAGATTACTATTTCTCTTCTTTCTACTGGAACTACTTCTGTAGTTTTTTCTTCTACTGGAACTAGTCCTTTTTGACCTAAATGAACATCTACTTCTTCAACTATATATGGAGAGTAATCATTATCTTGATTTCTTCTTATGTAATCAGCATCTTCATCACTAATTGGATAACATACTGATCCATCTATTCTTACGTCTACTCCAGCTTCCATAATATTGAATCTTGTTAATACATTCTTTCTAACATAGATTAATCCATCATTATCTAAATCTCTAAATAATGTAAATTTATCTGTTAGACCAGGTCTACTATCTAATTCATTATCATGTTCTTTTTCTCTTGTTTGTGTATCTTCTACTACTTCTTCATCTTCATTAGTATCTTCTTGTTCATGTCTTAATCCTAAATGAACATTTCTAACTTCTAGATCATATGGTGCAACTTCATTATCTTTATTATCATCGATATATAATGCATTTTCTTGAGTCATTCTGAAGCAAGGTGCACCATCAATAATTACGGCATCTCCTAATTCTTCAAGATTAAATCTTGCGAATACATCTTCGTTTGCATATATTTCATTATTATCTAAATCATAATAAAGTGTAACTTTACCTCTTTCTTGTAGTTTTACAAATGAGTAGTCTTCAATGTCTTCATCTTGACCCATCTTATCTGTAATTCCTCTTAGTTGTTCAGTAATTTTATTAATTAGATCTTCATTGTTACCAGTAAACTTATTGAAGTCTTTTTTATTAATATCATCAACATTCTTTTCATGTTGTTTAATTAATTGTTTTTGTTTTTCTATATCGAAATCCATTGTTACTACTTGATATGGAGATAATTCGTTATTAGCATTATTTAAAATTTTATTTAAATCATCTTCAAGTAATTCGTAACATACTGATCCATTTATTCTTACTTCTTCTGATTGAGGAACTATATGAAATCTAGTAAATACATATTTTCTTGTATATTTCTTACCAGTATTTACATCAGTGAAGATAGTGATTCTATCGATTAGTCCTCTTCTTTCTTCATTGTTTAATGCTCCTTGATGAACCTCAAGCATATCTTCAGGTCCTTTTAGAGCTTCTTTGTTGTTATTATCTTTTGTAGTTCCATCAGGATTTGTAATCTTAACTACTGATGCTTTTTCAGCAGTTTCTTTAATTCTTTCAATTTCGTCTTTAGACATTGTTGTCTTTCTAGGTTTACGAACTTGAACTACTTTTGGATCTACACCATATAGTATTTCAATTGAATCTAATACAGATACTTCTTCCTCTGCTTCTGCTTGATGTCTTCCAAGTTCTCTTCTTATTTCATCTCTTGCTTCATTTAATTGTCTTTGTTGTTCTTTAGTTCTTTCCTTTGCAGGAATATCAACTATTTCTCCTAATCCTTTTCTCTCTAGAATTTCTTTAATTAACTTACGTTTACGCATTACATCATTGATTTCTCTGAATTCAGTAGCAGATAATCCTAATGCTGCAGCTTCTTTTAAGTCTCTTTCTAGAGCATTCTTTCTTCTCTTCAATGAAGCTAATTGCTTTTTATATTCATCAATTGTTCTTCTAACATAATCTGAATGAGCATTTTCTTGCATTTTTCTTGCTATATACTCATCAGTTAATCTTCTATAATCTTCATCACTTAATGGTTCATCTCCATTTAGTGCTCTATTTTGTTCAATCATAATATTTCTTAAGTTTTCATATGATTGTTCATATTCAGAAATAGCTTGTCTTAATTCTTTTTCAATTTCTCTAATTTGATCATCCATTGATTGAATTGCTTTTCTAAATTCATCTAGATTAGATTCTCTTAATAATGAAGATTCTAGTTTTTCAGTCTTTTCTACTAATTCTCTTAATAGTCTTAATCTTTCTTTATTATCATTTACTCTATCTAGTTTTTCTCTTAATTCTACTAATTCTTGATAATCTTCTTCTGGTGTTGTTCCGTGTGGAGTTGTGTCGTCTTTCTTTTCTACATTCTTGCTTTCTTCTTCAATAACATCAATAATCTTATCTTTATCCTCTTGAGATGGTTGTTCTTGACTCATCATTCCTTCAGCTAATCTTCTGATGGCGTCAACTTTTGGATCAATTACTGCAGGAACTCGTTTTCCTTGTTGCTTTATTACTGCTGGTAATTGTCTTCCTTGAGGTTTATCTTCAACAATTACTTCATCTTGTGCGTCTTCTGCAACTTGCTCTTGTGCACTATCATCTTGTCCTTTTTTGTCAGTTGATTCTTGATCATTAATTTGTTCAGCTTGATTTTCAGATACTTGTTCTCCATTTGCTTTTTCTTCTTCTGAATGTAATTCTTTATATGCATCTTCTACTCTTTGAGCAAGCATTGCTGTTCTTGTTTGTTGTTCTTCTAATTCTCTTCTTAATCTATCATATTCTTCTTGTGGAGTACCCTTTGCTAATCCTCCAAATGTATCTCTTAATTCTTGTTCCTTATCAAGTGATTTTTGATATGCAGCTAATGCTTCTTCATATGATAAATTACCAAACATTTCTTCTTCAAATTTTGGTGTTTCTTTTTCCTTAACTGGTTTATTGTCTACAACTTCTTGTTTTTCTTCAACTACTTCTTCAGTTAATCTTTCTACTGTTATTGGAGGTAGTGTTGAAATAGTTGTATTTAATCTATCTTCTAATTCTCTTATTTTTCCATCAATTTGTCTTACAGCTTCATCATAGCCTCTAACGCTATCTTCTTTAGCGCCATCTTTTTCAATTAATAATTTCTTGCGATCTACGTTTTCTTTTCTTGAATTTCTTAATTCTTCGATTTCGTCTCTTAATTCTTTGATAGTTGCAAGTGAGGCAAATACTTGATCAGCACCTTCTCTTGTGATTAATCCTTTTTCTACTGCTTCATCAAGTTTTGCAGCTATATCATCAACTGTAGATTCATCTGTTAATCCATATCTTGCATAATATGCATCAATATCCATCTTTTCTTGTTGATGTAGTTCGTTATATGCATCTTCAACTCTTTGTGCAAGTACTTCTGTTCTTGCTTGTTGATCAGCTAACTCTTTTCTTAATCTATCATACTCTTCTTGAGGTGTTCCTTTTGGTAATCCTCCGAAGGCATCTCTTAATTCTTGTTCTTTATCAAGTGATTTTTGATATGCTTCTAATGCTTCTTCATATGATAAGCTGCCAAACATTTCCTCTTCAAATTTTGGTGTTTCTTTTTCCTTAACTGGTTCATTTTTTACAACTTCTTGTTCTTTTGCATCTGTTTGTTCTTCAACTACTTCTTCAGTTAATCTTTCTACTGTTACTGGAGGTAGTGTTGTAATTCTACTATTTAATTCGTCTTCTAATTCTCTTATTTTTTCATCTATTTGTCTTACTGCTTCATCGTAGCCTCTTACACTTTCTGCTTTAGCTCCATCTTCTTCAACTAGTAGTTTCTTACGATCAATGTTATCTCTCTTAGCTTGTCTTAAATCTTCTATTTCGTCTCTAATTTCTCTAATTCTTGCTAAAGATTCAAATACGTTATCAGCACCTTCTCTTGTGATTAGGCTTTTTGCTACTGCTTCATCTAATTTATCAGCAATCTCATCAACTGAAGATGCATCAGTTAATCCATATCTTTCATAGTAAGCTTCAATATCCATTGCTTCTTGTTGATGTAATTCTTTATATGCATCTTCTACTCTTTGTGCATATACTTCAGTAGCATCTTGTTGTTCTGATAGTTTCCCTCTTAATCTATCATATTCTTCTTGTGGAGTACCTTTTTGTAATCCTCCAAATTCATCTCTTACTTCTTCTTCTATATCTAGTGACTTTTGATATACCTCTAGTGCTTCTTCGTAACTTAGTGGAGTTTTAGTTACTTTAGCAACTGTATAGTTACCATCAACATCATAAGATATATCTAAATCAGATTCATCACCAGAATAATTTCCTGATTGATTAGCTAATCCGATTATTCTTTCTCTGATATCTTCAGCTGTCATAACGTCACCACTAACTTCTATTTTTCCAGTACATACTGTTTCTTTAGAAATTTTTACAGGTACTTTCTTTCCGTCTAATTCAATTATTTCTACTTCATTCATTCTCATAACTACACCACCTATAATTAATTGCTACTTTCATCTATTTGAATTAGAACATCATTTACCATTTCTAATTCTTTTTCATCTGTTACATCTTCTAATTTAATTTCAGGTGCTAAAGGATCAAATGATTGAACATAAATATTTTTTCTTCCGTTTGTGGCAATGGTATTATCAGTAAATCCAACATAACTTTTCATAGTATCATCACTATCAAAAGTAAATAGAACATTGCATTCTACTTCTTTACCATCTTTAATCATTGTAATCTTTTCACCCTCTTGGTCAAAATCCTTGATTTCAATATTCATAAGTACCTCCACTATTTTTATACATTATTCTATATAAGTTTATCATTATACAAAAAAAAAGTCAATTGACTTGACCTTATTTTAACTAGTAATTTGGATGCCTAATAAATCACCTTTTTTTATGTTTTTACCTGACTCAATTGTAATGAAATAATGTATTTCAGATTGCTCTCCAGCAGCGAATGTTTCAGGCTCAATTATTGTGGTTTTTTGATTAACCATTAGATTGTTTTCTCCTTTTTTAGTAGTTGATACTTTAATCTTTGCATCAGTTGGATTAACTATTGCAACTACAGGAGTAACATCTATTTCACTTGTATTATTACCTCTATAATTAGTTATCTTTAAGATATATGGATCTTTTTCTTTAGATAGTTCATATAAATCAACATTTAATACTTCTTTAACTCCTTCTCTCATAATAGGAATTACTAAATCTGGATGTATATCATTCTTATGTATTTCATGTTGTCTTATTACTAATCCTGTTAAAACTACGACTACTACTAATAGTGTTATAAATACTCCTACCATTATTTTATAAGTTCTTTTTTCTTTATCTGTTTCTTTTTTCTTAGCTTGAGCTACTTTCTTTACTGTATTAGGTTTCTTACTTTCTTTTTTTATTTTGTCCTCTTTAGTTCTCTTTGTTTTGTTTTTAATTTCTTCTTTTGCCATAATTTCACCTATTTACTTTCTAATCTTGTCTTAACAATATCATATAGATTATCTAATTTATTATTTTCTTCTTCTGTTAATGTAGATTTTAATACTGCAGTTGATATATCTTCTTCAATATTTGCTTTATTTGTAACAGTATATTCTAAAGTATAATCTCCTTCTATTTTACTTACTAAGTTATCAGTAATCTTTATTTGAAGATTCTTTTCATTAGAATAACTATCTTTTTTAACATCTTTATATTTAGATGAATAGTTTATATCATATTTCATTTTTTCTAATTCTACATTACAAATAACTGATGTAGTATTTTCATCTTTTTGATAAACTAGGCTCCCTACTTTCTTACCTACTGCATTCTTTATATCTAATGTAATCTTTTTATTAGAGAATGTAGCATCTGCAGAATATTTTACTTCATTCTTCTCAATATAATAGAAGCTTCCTTTATCTTTGTTTCCAACATATGAATATGTATATTTATCATCACCATTTAAATGTACTATTTCATACTTTACTGGATTATTAAATAGTATTGATGTATAAATACTAATTGTAATTGTTTCTTTGTTTTTTAAATATTTCTTCTTTGTATTTAACTTAGTCTTTTTAAAGTCTTCATCTACACTAGATAGAATCTTATAAGCTTTCTCATCAGATTTTAGATCTTTTAAAATACCATTTAGTATTTCTTTTATTCTTTTATCATTTAATTCTATTGTTATTTTATTAACTTCTTGAGTAGTTAAACCTATATTAGTCTCTGTCTTATATACTTCAAAGTATTCTTCTTTTAAATTATTCTTTAATGATTCAAACATATAATCATATAAATAATCTATATTAGTCTTTGTAGTATTTTCTTCATCTAACATTTCAAAGTAATTAGAACTTCCTTCGTTAACATAGTTCTTTACTATACCATTAACAAGTAAATATTCTGTTGAATTATTTATATAATACTTTGTTGTTAAAATATCTTTATTCTTTGTTTTAGAAGTTATATCAAATAAAGATGATCCATCTTTAGCGTTTTGTGCTAATAAGAATTTTGTATCTAAATCATTAAAATTATTTATTACATTTAATTTCTTAACATATTCAGGATCTGTTTTACTTTGATTAGTTACGTATTCGCTTTTAGTAGTACTTTTAAATGTACCTTCAATAGTAAAAGTATCTCCTAAGTCATATTTTGAATTTAATTCAAAGATATTTTTTCCTTGATCTTTTATCATATCTATACCAGTTGAAAAAATATAATTTGGTTTAGATATTTTATCGAAATGAATTCCTGTATAAATAAGTGCAAAAGATATGAAAATAATTGAAACTACAAATAAAATAATTACAACTCTACGCTTCATATCATCACATCCTATCATATTAATTATATCAAAAAAGAAATAGATGTCAAACCTACTTCTTTTATCTAGATTCTGTTATCATTGCAAGTTTTTCATTAAATGCTACTTTCTTTGGTGTCTCAGTTTTTTCATAAGTAACTTTGATTTTCATTTGTGTTTCTTCATCGGGTTCTAGTATTTTTCCTTTAACATCAGTATATGTTATTTTTACTGGTGTTATTGAAGTTGCATATTTATTTGAATACTCTGGACTTTCTATTATATCAATTACTTCTCCTGAGATATTTCCTGCATTTTTTATTGTTACTAAATAGATTAATTCATCATTTGGATTATTTAGAGAAAAGTTCATGTCTAGTACTTTTCCATTTGATGTAATATTTATTCTTCCAAAAGGTTCTTTCTTACCACCTTTTATGGAAGAGACTATTTCTACATCAGTATAAATAATATCAAATATACTTATTTCTTTTTGTTTACTTTTTAACTCAAGTGATAGGACTATAAAACCTATACCCATACAGATAATTGTAATACATAGAACAAGTATAATACTATTTTTAATATTTAACATATTCTTCATACTAGCATGTCCCTTCTTTTATGTCATCTATAGATCCATTATAGCAATATCTATAATAATTACCATTCTCATTCAATTCTATAAATGCATAAACCTTTTTATTCTTAGCATAATACCAACTGTTACTTGTAGGATAATATTTATTACTAGAATCAGCTGATATCATTGTAATGATTAACTTATCATTATCTTTTTCTAAATTACTTATATTATTCTTAATTATATAATTTTCTATCTTCTTATAAACATTATCAGATAAAGTTCTTGAATTTGAATTACTTAATACTACACTTGTATCAGTACTTTCTTCCTCCTTAGAAATATTATTCTTAACATTACTTACTAATTGTTTTGAATAATAATCTAAGTTTTGAATTATTTCTGTATCTGTTTTCCCTGCAAGTCCTAAGTCATTTCTTTTACTTTCTAATGAGTTAGTTAATTCATTAACATTGTTATTTAATTTATACTTAGAACTTGAAGAGGAGAATTTATTTATAAATTCTTTATAATAATTATCATTATATCTAGTAATAGTTATATTAGAATTATTCTTTAAATAATTATTTTCAATTAATATAGAAATAATACTATCTAATGATTTATCTAATTCTTTATTCTCTATATTTTGATTATATAGACAAATAGAGGTTTTGTCAAAAAACAAAATATCATATATTTTATTATCTTCATTTATTACTAGACCAAAATCTACTTTATCATCTATATTTATTTCTATTAGATTTTTATATTTAGTTGTATTTATAAATTTATCACTTGAACCATAATTTGATTTATATTCTGGAATTGCTTCTTTAAATGTAAAGAATAGCAATCCTCCTACAATTAATACTATTTCTAGTATAAATAATAATTTATTTTCATTCATTATTCTGTATGAAATTTTGGTTCAAGATTTAGAGTTATTTCCATTCCTTCAGTTATAGGGGTTTCTGGAGATATACTTTGATTAGTTACATATCCTACTCCATCTAGATTTACTTTTATGCCTAATTCTTGGAGTAATTCTTTAGCATTCTTACTAGATAGGCCCCATACATTTGGAACTGTTATATTAGAATCATTTGTTATTAAGAAGATTGTATCATTTGATGTTATTACTTCTTTTGGTTTTGGAATTTGTTTTACTACTTTGTTTCCATTACCTATTATTATATATTTCATTCCATTTGAATCTAATGTTGTCTTTACGTTTTCTATCTTTTTATTTACTAAGCTTGGTAATTCATATTGAGTTATACTTTGTACTTGTGTATTTAAATCACCATTACCATAGTATTTTGATACGTTCTCTACTACTTCTTTTACTACGTTACTTACTGATTTTTGACTTCCACCAGATGGTTTCTTTACTGAAGCATAGATTATTATTTGAGGATTACTCTTTGGATAAAGTCCAGCAAATGAAGATATAATATCTTCTTGTCCTTGAAGGTATCCTCTACCATTTGATCCTGCTATTTGGGCAGTTCCAGTTTTTCCTATTAGTTCTCCACCTTCTATTCTATAACCAGATCCAGTATTTCCCCATCCATTAACACAATCATCCATTAATGATATCATTTTTTGAACTGTGTTAGTTGATGCGACTCTTTCTATTTCAGTACGTTTGTTTTCTAATGTTATTTCTCCAGTTTCACTATCTACTATTTTTTCTACTAGATAAGGTTCTAGAATAATTCCATCATTTGTTAATGGAGTCATTGCTTTTATATTTTGAATTGCTGTTGTAGTGATTCCTTGACCGAATCCAGCATTAAATATTTCTGTTTCATATTTAAAGTTTAATGATCCTTTAGTTTCATTTGGTAATTCTATACCAGTCTTTTTACCGAAACCTAATTTCTTATAATACTGTCTTAACATTGTACTATTCATATGACGATTAATTATATTAATAACTCCAACGTTACTACTCATTGCATAACCTTTATCAAAAGTTATTACTCCCCATCCACTACGATTCCAGTCACCTATTTCAGTACCATCAGTTGTAGTATAGACACCTGATTTATATGTTTCAGTACCATCATATACTCCGTTTTCCATAGCAGCCATATAAGTAAATGTTTTCATAGTACTTCCTGGTTCGTATGCAGTTTGACTTAATAAATCCATATAGTTTGTTATATCTCTTACATTTGGATCAAAACTTGGATTAGATACTGTTCCTAAGATTGCTCCTGTTTTAGCATCAGCAACAGTTATAGTAAACCATTCCCAGCCATAAGTCTTATTAGATGTATTTACTGCTTGCTCTAAGAAGAACTGAATATTTGAATCTATTGTTAAATAGATATCTTTTCCTTGTTCTGCATCTTTTTCAATTACTGGTGTATTTGCAATTCTATATCCTTTTAAATCCTTTTGATATGTAATAAATCCATCTTTTCCTTTTAAGACACTATCGAATTGCTTTTCAATTCCCATTTCTCCTGAAATAGTTCCAGTATCATTATCGGTCTTTGCATATCCTACTACATATGATGCAAAGTTTCCTTTTGGATAATATCTTTTATAACTCTCTATAAAATCTAATCCTGGTAGATTTAAATCTTCTATTTTCTTTTTAGTTAATTCGTTAAGACCTTTTCCAGCCGTACCAAACTCAGTTTGATAGACATTCTCCTTGCTAAGGTATTTTAATATTTGATCTTTTTCTATTCCTAAGATAGGTGCTAATTTTTCTGCAGTATCTTCCTTATTTACTACATGTTGTGGTCTTTTAGGATTAGTTGTTCTTTTACTATCTAAGTAAGCTATTAACTTATAAGAAGCAACATTTATTGCTAGAGCATCTCCATTAGCTGAATATATACTTCCTCTATTAGCACTTATTGTATCTGTTCTTGTAGTTCTTTTACTTGCTAGTTCTTGTAAATTTATTCCATCTATTTCTTTACTAGTTCCTAATTGTATTACTCTTCCTATCATTAGGCAAAATAAAAGAAGAGAAAATAATATAATTCCCCCAGAGTACTTAATATTATTTTTCTTTCTCTTCTTCTTTTTCAATTGTTTCACGTCCTTGCTTAGTTGTCTTCAACAACTGTCTTGATATTACTATTATTATATCTCAATCCTTGTTCTTCCGCAACCGCTTGGATTTTTGTTAGAGAAGCTAACTCATCAATTGTCATTGCAAGAGATTCATTAGTTTTCTTTTGAGTTTCTATCTCTTTCTTTTGTTTTTCTACTTCAAAGTTTACTTTAGCTAATGTTGCTTTTGAAAAAACTATTGATACAGGGGATATAACTAGTAAAAAGATTGCTAATGTATATAATAGTTTTTCAAACTTTGAAATTTTAATTTGCTTTTTTACTCTTTTTGCCATAACTTTCTCCTTATTTTATTCTTTCAATAACACGTAGCTTTGAACTTCTAGCTCGTGGGTTATTTTCTATTTCTTCTTCTGTAGGAACAATTGCTTTATTTACTACTAATTTAAAGTCTGGTAGATATTCATCAGGAATATTTGGCATTCCTTTTAATCTTTCATCAACTTTCGTTTTTTCTTTAAAGAAGTTCTTTACTATCCTATCTTCTAATGAATGGAATGTAATAACTGCAACTCTTCCTCCTACTTTAATCAAGTCAAGGGCTTGTTCTAAAGCAGGTTCTAAAACATCTAGTTCTTTATTTACTTCTATTCTTATAGCTTGGAATATTTGTCTTGCTGGATGTTTTTCTATTTTGAATTTCATTGGAACAGCTGTTTTAATTACTTCTACTAATTCCAATGTTGTTTCTATTGGTTTATTCTTACGATATTCACATATCTTTTTAGCTATATTATTAGAGAATTTATCTTCTCCATATTTAAAAAAAATTCTTGCAAGATCTTCTTTTGAGTAATTATTTACTACATCATAAGCTGTTAATTTTTGATCTTGGTCCATTCTCATATCAAGTTTTGCATCATTATGAAATGAGAATCCTCTTTTTTCATCATCTAGTTGGGGTGATGAAACTCCTAAATCAAATAGGATTCCATCTACTTCAGTAACTCCTAGTTTAGCAAGTTCTTCTTTCATATGAACGAAGTTACTTTTTAGGATAGTGAAGTTAGTGCCGATCTTGGATAAGCGATCGGCACTATGCCGAATTGCTTCACTATCTTGGTCAAAGGCGAATAAATACCCCTTACTTATTCTATCTAAGATGTTACTACTGTGTCCTCCATAGCCTAAGGTTGCGTCCACTATAACGCTATTTTCTTTTAAATTTAGGGAGGAAATAGATTCGTTTAGTAATACGCTTATGTGTTTTTCCATTAAATGTTCACGCTCTCGTTAAATAAATTTTCGGCTATGTCTGACATATTATCTTTCGCAGAATCGAAGAAACAATTCCAGTCTTCTTGTGACCATATTTCTAATCTTTCGCCAGTTCCTATAACAACGCAGTCTTTTTTTAGATTTGCATAACCTATTAAAGGTTGTGTCACATTTACTCTTCCTTGTTTATCTAATTCTACTTCCGTAGCGCCTGACATAAAGAAGCGGACGAATTGTCTAGCATCTTTCTTGGTAAAAGGTAAAGTATTAAGTTTATCGCAGATTTTATTCCAACTATCAATAGGATATACAAATAAACAGTTCTCAATTCCTCTTGTAATAATAAAATATTTGCCTAGGGATTCCCTAAATTTAGCAGGAATAATAATTCTTCCTTTTTCATCAATTGTATGATGATATTCTCCTATAAACATTTTTCATCCCCCACTTTTCACCACTATCAACCACTACCTACTATAATATTACATAATAATCGTTTATTTGTAAACAAAAAAAAAGACTTTTTAAGTCTTTTTACAATTATTTACAAAACTAAGGTGTCTTTGTCTCGGCTTCTGATGTATCACTATGATAATAATTTTTAGTCTTGCCTTTACACAAAGTACACGATTTATATTTAATATATGTTTCTGATGATCTGTTTCCAGCATTATCAACAGCAACAATTATTTCTACTCCTACAGACATTCCAATATACCCATTATTATCAGAATACTCATTTGGCCAATATCCTGCATGACCATTATAATATCCAGTCAATGGTTGTGTTTTTCCAATTGTAAATGCAGTTACTTTTGTTGTTCGTGGTGGAATACTATATAGTGGACTTGCGCCGCTCAAATTACATCTTATTTTATTGTTACCTATACCTATTAGATTTTCTCCTCTTTCACGAGTATTAGTTGGATCATAACATTTTGCTTTAAATGAGTGTTCATAATATGCTATACCACTTTTTACTCCGTTATTTGTAGCATCATCTGTTGCCCTAAAACTAAGTACGAAAGTTCCTCCACAAAAATCTGTTGTAGTACAACCATATGTAGTACCCGATCCATTATCTTTTCCAGCAGGAATATCGTATGTTCCTCTATTTCCTGTTCCATAAGTAGAATCAAGGCTAAAATTAATAGGTACTGCCGGTGGTGCAGTTTTATCTATTTTATAAGAACTACTATCGCATGTTTTCGTTGCTCCCCAGTTATCATGTATTATAAGTCTTACTGACCATTCTCCTTCAGCAGATAATGTCTGAGTAGTTATAGAAGCATTTTTATTACCCTTATCTGTCCACTCACCTGAACCCTTTTTTAAGTACCAATCATATGAAACTATGTCACTTCCAAAGGCAAAAGTAAGTTTTATGTCTTGATTTGTCCAGTTGTTTTTTGTATAGCTTTTTTCTCCAACCTTAGCAGTTATAGTAGGACATTTTATAGTAGGTCTACACTCTGCTGTAAATGTTCTTTCAGTAGCACCTGAAAATGTCCATTTTCCACCAGAGTTTATATGTTTTGCTCCATTACTATTTGTTGACCATCCGCAATCATATCCTTGCTTTGTTATTTTAGGTAATGTTGCTTCTAAAGAATTCCAACCAGCACTGAATGATACTTCACCAGTTGATTCTCTTAAATTTTTAAATGTTGTTTCTTTTACATTGTCTAATTTGTTTGCATTAGATGTATTGTTTCCATACGTATGTGTACTAGTATCCATTCCAGTAATATTCCATCCTCCGAAAGTATAGGATGCTTTTGCTCCACTTTTTGAAAAAGTTGAACCTTTATAATCTATACTTGCTCCTGTTGAGCCAACATTAAATGTTGCACTTACACTTTTTGAAGGATTTGAAACAGTAAAAGTTTGACCAACTATAATAGTTTCTGGGTGTTCACTTCCATGTGTTCCATTATCAAGACTATATTTAATTGTATATCTAGGTGCAGTTTTATAATTTTCAGTAAAATCAGCAGAGTTTCCTGCTTCATCAGCAACATTATAATAAACAGGATACGTAGTATTATATTTATCAATTTCTGTTAAAGAATATTGCGCTTTATAATCTACATAATAATTACTTATATATGATGAATTATCGGCATAAGAACCAACACAATAATTGAAATTCTTACCGACATATTTTCCTGTTAAATAATATGTTCTAAGTAAATAACTATTTGGTTTATTAGGATTTGGAATAGATTTATATACTCCTGCGCATATTTTTAATTTTGCTTTTGGTGTAATATTATCTGTTGCATCTATTTTTAAATTTGGAGTTAAAGAATTATAATCTGGAGATAATGATTCAATCTTTTTGCTATTTACTACAGGTGGTTCATTATCTATATTAAATGGTCCAAATATCAAATATTTTTCACCATTTTCTTGTTGCCATGATGCATCATATAAATCATATAATCTATCTACTCTTACATGTAAATAATATGATCCTGATTTTCCTGTTGGTGTATATATTAATGAAGAATAAGCAGTTATTATATGCTCTCCTTGCCAATTTGAAGACAATCTTTCCTTTTGATTTGCAGGTACTTTTATTCTTACCCTTTTATAATTAAGTCCCTCATCAATTTCATTAGAGGTACTCCAAGCATAATAAATTTCTACGCCTTGATTAATGCCAGTTACACTTTCTATATAAATATTTGTATTATGCTTTTTACGATAACTGGTATTTCTATCAGGATCAGCAGCTACTGCTATTCCATTAGATATTTCATCATTACATAAAGTGTCACATTTTGCAGAAGCCATAGTATGAGGAGTATCCTGTTGTGGATAAATAACACTTACACTATTTGTTTTCTTGTCTTTACAACCAATAAAACTATCATAAGTATATGTATCTCCTACTTTATTTACTCTTACAAATGTGTTGCCTGTATCACAACTAATATCTTTTACAGTAATATCTTTTGCTAATTTTTTTGACTCTAATTCTTCATACTTTATGCAGGCACATCCATTTTCTTTTCTTCCGAATAGGTCTTCATCGTATGAATCTACATATAGTTTTGCACTTGATTTTAGAGAGTTTTGATAAGTAGTATATTTTCTTTCAGCATTTTTTTGTTGTAGTGTTCTAATTGCAGGAAAAGATAATCCTACTACTATTCCTATGATTACCATTACTACTAATAACTCTACTAATGTGAATCCCTTACTATTCTTCATTATTTTCCTCCATTTGTAGTTTCTATTTCTACTTTATATTCTTTATTTTCTGAAATAGAATTGTCTTTTGAATTATAAATAAAAATTCTATTTATTTGTTCATCATAGTCTATAGTTATTTTGTATATTGATCCTTCTTTTGTCATTTTATCCTTACTACATTCATTTGTTTCAAATTTCTCATTACATAATTTGATTATTTGTTCTTCAGATAATGATTTTATTGTAGAAGAGTCTTTCTTCTTATCAGTATTATTTATTCCTAATAATCCTAATACTAATAAAACAACTGCTACAAAAACTATTATAATTATTAAAACAACTCTCTTCATCTTACTACCTCACTATTATAGTATATCAATTAGTTAAAAAAAAATAAATAACAGATTTCTGTTATTTATATTAAACTTCTTCTAATAAATGTATCAACGTCTTTATCTATATAGATATCTATTGTACCTTTATCTACAATTTTTACAAAACCTAAGCCACTTATTACAAGGTCTTCGTCATATTTCATTTGATAAGTAATCTTATTTTTATCTTTTAATTCAGAATTATTAAGTAAGTTTAATAATCTTCTTACTCTAAGATCATTTGAAATATATAGTGTAAAACTATTCTTTTCTCCTTCAACATAATCTATTCTTACTAAGTCTTCAATAATAATAGATTGATTCTTCTTAAGTTGATATGTTCTTGGTTTAATTTCTTTCTTAGCATTTATTCTTTTAACCATGTCTTTATCTACATGATTTAACATTGAACCATTATCAACAAGACCAGGAGTATCTATTAGAGTTAAATATTCATCTATTTCAATAGTTATTGTACTTAATGTTGTTGATGGAAGAGGACTTTCTGTTAATTCTTGAACATTTTGAGAATAATTTTTTATTAATTTGTTAATTAGAGAAGATTTTCCAGCATTAGTATGTCCTATTACATAAACGTTCTTAGATGTTTGATAGAATTTGATTCTTTTAAGCAAGTAATCAATATTATAGTTTTTAGCTGTACTTATTACTATTATTTCTTCGAAGTTAAGTCCTTTTTTCTCTATATATTGTTTTAATTTTTCTTCTTTTACTGATTGTGGGAAAACATCTTTTTTATTAAGAACTAATATCATCTTATTATCAATGATACTTCTAATTTCTTCTAGATTTTGTTCTAGATTAAGTAAATCAGTTATATATAAAACTAAATCTTTTGTCTCTCCTACTCCTTTTAAGATATTTAAGTATTCATCATTACTTTTAGTAACAACTTGATACTCTCCATAGTTTTTCATACGAAAACATCTTTGACACAAGTCATTTTCTATATTTGTTGTATATCCTTCTTGAAGGACATTTTCATCTTGTAGGAGGACTCCACATCCTAAGCATCGCTTCTCATCATTCATAGTATTTACCTCTTTCAAATATTCCTTTTTTCTCATATTTCTTTATTATATAATTCTCAAATATTCTAGTTATTTTTGTAATCTTTAAATCTTCTCCACCGATTGGATCTACTAGAATTGTTTTTATTTTGAATCTATTTCCACATAGGATATCAGTTATTATTTGATCTCCTATAATACACATTTCTTTTTTTGTTAAATTGTAATTCTTTTTAATCTTTCTTAAACCTCTAGTAGTTGGTTTCATACTCCAAGATACTCCCTCTACTCCTATGTCCTTTAAGTATGGTTTTAGTCTACTTCTAGTATTATTTGAACTTATAAGTATTAGGAAATCTTCTTGTAGTTTTCTTAATAGCATTTTTGTTTTTCTTGGACATTTCTTGTGGCTTATTAAACCCAATGTATTATCAAGGTCAAAAACAAGACAAGTAATACCTTGTTCTTGTAATTTTTTGTAATCAATATCAAATATGCTTTTTTTATACATTGATGGTTTAAACATCCCCATTGAAATCACCTATATAATTATATATTAAATAATATATTTTGTCTAATTATTAACTCTTTGAGTTACCATATCAGTGTCCATAGTAATCTTTTCGAATCTATAGCCATTTTCTTTACCATATCTAATTATTCTTCTTAGAGCATCTCTAGTATATGGTTTAATGTCATGCATTAGTACCATGTTTGCTCTATTCTTACGTAAACTATTAACAACATTATTATAGATTTGGTCTGATGTTGGGTATCCTCCAGCAGCGTCTCCACTACTTAGATTCCAATCGTAATATCTAAATCCTCTATTTTGTACTTCTACTGTTAATCTAGACATAATTCCCCATGAATATCTTCTACTTACTGTATTACTACTTCCTCCTGGGAATCTTGAAATCTTACTCTCATATCCTGTAATATTTTTTACTCTATTTTGTACGGCATATAAGTCATTGAAGAATGCATCATCTGATGAATAAATACCTGCATAATCATGTGAACATGTATGAAGAGCAACTGTATGTCCTTCATCATACTCTCTTTTAATTAAATAATCTGGTCCTTTACAAGTAACAAAAAATGTTGCTTGTACACCTTCTTCTTTTAAAATATCTAGAATTACATTTGTTGTTCCTTCTTGTGGTCCATCATCAAATGTTAGATAAATTACTCCATTTTTATTTCTTTCAATTACTCTAACTGTTCTAGTAATAGTTGCTTCATTCTTTGCTTTATCTTGTACTTTATAAGTTAATTTATATTCTCCTAAAGCTGAAGTATTTACTTCTCCTTCAGTAGTATATTTATCAGAAATATCCCCATCACAATTATCAGTTGCTTTAACGCCTTCTTCTTGATAATTATCTCCAATATAAACATTTTTATATTCTGATCCAATTAATTCAATCGTTGGTTTTTCTATATCTTCAAACAATACTTTTTTCTTAACTTCTTTTTTATTACCACTACTATCAGTAACAGTATAAGTAACAATATTTTCTTTTTCGTCATAAGATACTTTTACTTTTTTAGATATATCTCCATCATAATTATCAGTTGCTTTTACTTTCTTTTTATATTTAACTTCTGCTCCTGGACAGATATAAATATTATCTTTATTCATTTTTATTTTTGGTTTTTCTATATCAGCAACTCTTACTCTTCTAGTAATAGTTTTACCTAAAATACCATTACCAATTTTATAAGTAATTTCATAGTCTCCTAATTTCTTAGTATTAACTTTACCTGTTACTTTTACTTTTTTAGTAATATCATCACCAAATTGTGTTGCTTTAAAACCAGCATCTTTATAATCACTTTTATAATTAATTGTAACAATCTTTTTACCTTTTAAATTAATTTGAGGTGTTAATACTTTGTTATATAAAACGATTCCTCCAAACAAAAGAAGAATTATTATAGTAGAAATAATAAAACTTTTATCGAAACCAAATTTTTTTAATGTTCTTTTTATTTTTCTCTTTCCCATACTATTAACACCATCTCTAGTTTATATTATATTAAAAAAATATTTATTTGTAAATCAAACAAAAAAAGATAATTTAAATTATCTTCTTTTTAATTTACCCATTACTGTTTTATATGATCCTTTTAAGAAATCTATATTAGTTATAAATGCATAAATACATACAACTACTAAACTTAAGATATTTAAATAGAAATTGTTTTTATAGTATAAAATAATTGCAAAAGTAAATATTATGAATGTTTCTACTATAAATTTTTTATCTATTTTAATATTTACGTATTTCTTTAAATCAAAGTGTCTATATGTCATCATTACAAAGTATGCGATTGCTGTTGAAATGGCTGCTGCATATAATCCTATTATTTTAATAAATACTATATTGATTAAGATATTAATAATTGCTCCCATAATTGTAGTTGAAGCAACTTTTCCAGACATTTTCTTAGCTAAATAAATCTGACTATATAAACATATTGCAACATTACATACAGTACCAATTACAAGTGGTGGTATATAAAGATATGCCTCTGCAAATTTTTCATTAATCATTATTGGGAATACGAATGGTAAGCATGCAATCATTCCTACTCCTAATGCTGTAAATAACCTCATAATGGTATTTGTTATGTCTGAGAAGAATTCATCTCTATCTGGACTATTAATATGAAGAGATGCTGACTCTGCCCAACTTAAATTAAATATTCCAGTTAAACTACTGATAATAGTTGGGAACTTATTACTTATTGCATATAAACCATTAAATGATGCTCCTAAAACAAATGAAATAATACTTCTATCTGAAACATTTACTATCCACCAACTAATTCCATTTGGAACTAAAGGTATAGAATACTTATACATTTCTTTTAATAGTTTCTTATCTACTAATTTGAAATCAATCATCTTATATAGTTTTAATCTAATAAATAAGTATGCTGCACAAATAAAGTTAGCTAAAGCCATTGATATAATCATACCTTCTGCCTGCATACCAAAATGTACGATTAATACTATATTTGATATTACTGTAGTTAAACCAGTTAAAATACAACTTATCGAAAAGTCTAGAATCTTACCAAATCCTCTAGCAACTTGTAAGAAATTTCCTGATAAAACACAGACTATAATATCAACTAGAATAATAAATCTTAATGGTATATGTACAAAGCTTGTTACTATTAGATATAGGGCACTAAATAATACTAAGCTTATACAAAGTACATAGAAATCATTACTCATCAGTTTCTTAGTATCTTTTTCTTTTCCTCTAGAATCAATTAGATATCTAAAGATACTCATCTCTAATTCTAAAGTTATGATTGGTACTAATAAAGTTACATATGTCTGAATTAAATCAACTAAACCATATTCAGCAGTTGCAAGATATGCAGTATATAAAGGTAATAAGAAAAATGATATTAATTGAGTACATACTTTACCAAAAAATATAATAATTGTCGTCTTAGCGAATTGCTTTTTCTTGTTCATTTCTTCTCCTTCCGATTAGATAGTATAGACTTATTCCTATAAACGATCCAATCGTATCTATTAAAACATCTAATATTTCTCCACTTCTTCCAGGAACAAACAACTGATGTATTTCATCACTACAAGCATATAATAAACAAAATAAAACACCATATATTATCATTCTTTTATCAATTATATTATATTCCTTTAGTAGTGATGCAACTAACAAACCTAAAACTAAATAAATCGATAGATGTGCTCCCTTTCGAACTACAACTACAAATTTTTCAACGTATCTTGCTTTATCCTTTTTACTTAATTCTTTTCTATTAAACATTTCTGCAAATGTAATGATTAGTTTATTGCTTTTTTTAGTTGATTCATAAGATGAGTCACTTGAGAAGGTGAATATTGTTATCATACATATTAATACTAGTATTATTTTTATTACTTTTTTAATCATTAAATCACCTTAATTAAATATATCACATTGGGGGAAAATTTCAAGATTTACATATTATATCATAGAAAAAGAAGAAAGTCATTTTACTGATTTTCTTCTCTTAATTTTCTTCTTGCAACTGCATCGTAGGCTTCTTCTTCATCGTTGAAATATATTGTTCCTGTACTTAATTTTTCATATGTTTCATTACCTTTTCCAAGAATTAAAACCATATCATTTGTCCCAGCCATATCAATTGCTTTTGTAATAGCTTCTCTTCTATCTAGTACTATTTCATAATTATCATGTTTATCTTTTAATTCTGATATTATGTCTTCACATATTTTCATAGGATCTTCACTTCTTGGATCTTCATAACAGAATATTGCATGAGATGCATTTTCTACTACTACATTACCTACTTTAGGTCTTTTATACGGATCTCTTTCTCCAGCTTGTCCTATTACAACGATACTTTTATTTATATTTAGTGTATGAACAAATTGTAATAGTTTAGCAATTCCGTTTGGAGTATGTGCATAATCAACCATTACATAGTATGGAGTATCTGTTTTTAATAAGTCTAATCTTCCTTCTACTTTTATGTTTTTAATGTTATCTAATATTTTATCTAAATTAAAACCTGCAGCAATAGTCATAAGTAGTCCACAAGCTAGATTATATACATTAAAGTCTCCCATCATTGGACTATTAACATTTATTTCTTTACCTTTATATTTATAAACTATATCTGTATGATCTGGGTATACTTCATAACTTACTATTTGTAGATCATTATCTTCTGCTTTACCATATGTTAATACTTGTCCGTTGCAAGCACTCTTCATATCTTCAAAGTATTTATCATCTTTATTTAAGATACAGAATCCTTCTTTTTTAGTTTGTTTAAATAATTGTTTTTTACATTCTAAGTAGTTTTCAAATGAACCATGAATATTTAAATGTTCTGAAGTTACATTAGTATAACCTGTTACATCATAAGTCATTGCTTGTAGACGTCCTCTAAAGAAAGCTTCAGAAGATGCTTCCATTACTGCGTATTTACAACCATATTTTACGAATTCATCTAAATACATATATAGTAAATGGGCATCTGGTGTTGTATTTGGATTATCTCCTTTAAACTTAGCACAGCTTCTTCCATTAGTACCAATATAACCACATTGATCACTTCCAATTAATGTTTGGATAATTGTTGCTGTTGAAGTTTTTCCATCAGTTCCAGTAATTGCTATCATCTTTAGTTTTTGATCCGGATAATCATAAAACTTTTGACAAAGATATGGAAGTTCTCTATTAGTATCAGGTACTTTAATAATATTAACACCATCTCTTCTAATATCTTTACTTACTATAAATGATTTGCATCCATTTTTAATTGCGTCATCTATAAAGTCATGTCTATCTGCAGTTACTCCCATAGTACATACAAATAGGTCTCCTTCTTCTACTTCTTTTGAATTTATTTTAATTGCTTTAATTACATCATTTGATCCACATCCTGGATATAATTCTTCTAATGTTTTCATATAATCACCTATTTATCATTATACAGTAAAGGTTAATTAAATTAAAGTCTTTTTCTTGATATTATAATGGTTTTGGTCTAAAATTAATTAAGGTGATTATATGAGAACAATGATATTTGGTGCAGGTTCAGATTTAGGAGTTCATATCGATGGAGCTTCTTTAGGACCAGTACAATTAATGAATGACTTAGCATCATTTTATCAAGGTGAAACAATGATGTTTGAGCAAGATAAATCAATTATTAAAAGTAGAAATTTATCTGATAGAAGAAAAAATGAATATGAAGTAGAAAAGTTTAATACACCTTTATATAAAAGTATAGTAGAAAAAACAAAAGAAGAATATTTTCCAATACTAATTGGAGGAGATCATAGTGTATCAGTTGCTTCTGCACTTGCTTCTGCTAAGGTTAATACAGATGTTGGTATTATTTGGATAGATGCTCATACTGATTACAATACTTTTGAAACTACAGTTACTGGTAATCTTCATGGTTTGCCACTTGCAGCTATTACAGGTTATAAATGTAATGAAATGAGATTCTATCATGATGGTAAGATTATTCAACCATCAAGATGTGTAGTAATTGGAGCAAGAAGTATAGATGATGCTGAAAAAGATAATGTTAGATATTCTGGTATTACAGTTTTCTCTACTGAAGATGTTAGAGAAAAAGGAATTGAAGCAGTTATGGATGAAGCATTCAAGATTGCTGGATATAAAACAAAGGGTGTCCATGTTAGTTTTGACTTAGATGTAATTGATCCTGATATTGCTCCTGGAGTATCAATTCCAGAGTTTGATGGAATTACTGAAGAAGAAGCAATGGAAATAAATGCTTATTTAGTTAATCATTTTGATAAGATAGTTTCATTTGATTTAGTTGAATTTAATCCATTAAGAGATCAAGATAGAAAGACAGAGCAAATCGCATTAAATATTTTAGCTCAAATTATTAGAGCAGCAGAAAATAAAAAGAAGATAGAAACTCCAAACTATATTCAATATTAAAACAAAATAAAAACGATTGATTTCAATCGTTTTTTTATTTTAATTAAAAGTTTCTATCTCTTAGGAAAGATGGAACATCTCCATAATCACCAGAAGTTGTATCATCATCTGATGAGTCATCAGTTAATACTTCTGGTTGATATGTGTATTCTTCTCTTGCTGGTTGTCTTCTTTCTTTTCCGGCAGTATATTCAGGTCTTGGTTCTGGTTTTTTCTTATCAAAACCTGTAGCGATAACTGTAACAATTACTTCATCAGTTAAGTTTTCATTAATAACTGAACCGAATATTGTATTGATATCTGTATTTGAAGCACTTCTTACTACTTCTGCAGCTTGCTCTGCTTCAAATAATGTTAAGTTAACTCCACCTGTAATATTAATGATTGCATCTGTTGCACCTTCAATAGATTGTTCAAGAAGTGGACTTGATACAGCTTGTTTAGCAGCTTCAAGTGCTCTATCTTCTCCCATACCAATACCGATACCGATAATAGCACGACCTGAATCTTTCATTACTGTTCTAACATCAGCAAAGTCCAAGTTAACAAGTCCTACTACAGCGATTAAGTCAGAGATTGATTGAACACCTCTACGTAATACGTTATCAACTTCTTTAAATGCTTCAAGCATTGGAGTTGATTTATCGATTATTTCTCTTAATCTATCGTTTGGAATAACTATTAATGTATCAACATGTTTCTTTAATTCTTCAATTCCTGCTAGAGCATTTTCCATTCTTCTTTTTCCTTCGAATGAGAATGGCTTTGTAACGATTGCTACTGTAAGTGCTCCTAAACCTTGAGCTATTTCTGCAACTACTGCAGCAGCTCCAGTTCCAGTTCCACCACCCATCCCAGCAGTAATGAATACCATGTCTGCTCCTGAAAGAGCATCTTCTATTTCTTTCTTAGATTCTAGTGCTGATTCTTTACCAATTTCAGGTTTTCCTCCAGCTCCTAATCCATCAGTTAAAGTTGATCCGATTTGAATTTTAACATCTGCTTTAGAACTATTTAGTACTTGTAAGTCTGTATTAGCAGCAATAAATTCTACTCCTTTAACACCAGATTCAACCATTCTATTGATAGCATTTCCACCACCGCCACCTAAACCGATGACTTTGATTTTTGCTAATTGATCCATTTCTAACGATCCTACCATAACCTTTTCCTCCTAATCTACGAAAAAGTGTCCAAACACCTTACCTATCATATTATCATTTGCAGTAGCTTTAGAATCTACTGTTTTTAATGCTTCGATATCTTCATTAGATACCATATTATAATGTTTTCCTCTTAAGTCTAATTTATCATTGAAATATTTAATAGTTCCATAGCAACTACTAAACTTATTATGTCTAACTCCAATAGTATTTGCGTTACACACTTTGGCAACGAACCCAAATTCTTGTTCAACAAGATTTGAAAAACCTTCTAGTTCGCTCAAACCACCTGTTATTATTATATAACGTATTTCCCTGTTTGTTAAGTTTTTTATTTCTTTTTTAGAAAGATTTAAAATTTCTTTAACTCTTGCTTCTACGACTTTAGAAACACCTAATTGATTTACTTCTTTTGTATCTCCTTTAGCTATTTCATATACCCATGTTTCATGGCTATCAGCTAAGTCTGCAAGAGCAACAGAAAACTCTTCTTTTATCTTTCTAGAATCACTTAATTTAGATTTAAAAATATATGTAATATCTTTATCTACATTTTTACTTCCCATAGGAATTACACTATTCTTAATTTGAATTCCTCTATTGAAAACAGAAACATTAGTAGACTCTTCTCCAATATTAATAATTGCTCCTACTAATTCATCATACATTTTGTTTTTAACTGAATAATAATCTCCAAAAGATGAATAACAAATATCTACTGTTTCTAATCCACTTAATTTTAATACTTCTAGTATTCTATATAGTGGTTCTTTTGCAGTTGTACTTATAACTACTCTAGTTTCTAATTTATTACCTTTCATTCCTTTAGGATTATTAACATTTTTAACATCATCAATTGTAAAAGTAATAGGCATTGCTGTAACTAATTCATTGTTAGTAAAATCTTGTCCTTTTAGGCTATCAAGTAATGCATTAGATACATCACTTCCAGTAATCTCCTCAGGATTTTCTACATCAGTATTACCTAAGACAATATCCATATCACAGTTTTCTGGTGGAATACAGGCAATTACTTTAGTAATTTTAATTCCTAACATTTCATTTATTTGTTTTATAGCATTTTTAACACTATTAACAGCACTTTTAGTTTCAACAATAAAACCATTCTTTATACCAGAAGATGGACTACTAGTTGATGCTAATACATGATATTTTCCATTAAATTTTTCTGCTACAACTATTTTTATACTATCTGTACCTAAATCAATACTTGTATAAATATCACTCATAGCATTCATCTCCTATCTTCAAATTACATTATACTATAAATAATTATGTTTGACTAGTTTTAATTAACTCTTTTGAATAAATAGTACTCTTTATAATCATATACCAGTTCATATGATTTGTCTTTTTTTAAGTGCTTATATAATACTGCTTTATCAGCAACTAATAAATAATCAAAATTATATTTATCTAAGAATTTATTAATATCAAGCTTATTTGTGATTAGATCAAGATATTCTAGTAATATATCTTCTTTTTTATTATTAGACTTTAAGAACACTTCTGCTCTTGTATCTATATAAACTTTATAATTATTAAATTCAAGATATGGTCCTTCATCAAAGTCAGTATATAGTTTTATATTTTTATCTGTATTTTTATTAAGATATTCCACTACTTTTTCTGTATTAGATTTTAATACATAATTCTTATTAATAATACTTCCTACAAAGAATGTAATTACAATCATAGAGCAAATTACATATGTCTTTACTGGAATAGATTTATCTTTTCCATCTTTAATTCTTACATATTTACTTATAAATGGTAATGTACTTATAAAGAGTAAACTACTATTTCTTAGGTTTAAATATGCCATAAATGTTGTTCCCAAAAGAAACAATACTTGATGAATAGATAATTCTTTTCTATTTTTATAACTTAAGTAATATATTACTATTGAATAGACTATTAATAAAATAGATAACCATGTAGTTGCTGCATCAACAAATCCTATATGATGCATTTCAATAATATTTGTATTTATTCCATTTACTCCATAAGATCTCATAAAGTAAGTCATGTTTTCTAGACCATATGGATTTATAAATCCTACTAGTATACTTACTATGAATATAATTAGTAATTTAAGAAATCTTTTATCTTTCTTTAATAATAATTCTGCTAGATATGGTCCCATAAAAATAAATAATATTGGCCATATAGAAGAATGTAAATTAATTAATAATATTGATAATAATACAATAAAATAGATACTCTTATTAGATTTGTTCTTAATAAATAGTTCTAATAAATATAATTCTATTACTAGAATTAAAATACTAAATATTTGAGGTCTTGGGACAATAAACAATAATTCTAATAATAAATCTGTTAATACTGTTATTAATACTGATGCATATACTTTTTTATTAGTTATTAACATACATAGTTTGTATAAGAAAAATATTATTAAAAGATTAATAACAAAAATAAATATATATAATCCGATATTTCCTAAGTAGTTATAAAATATATAAAAAATTGTACTACTTAACCATTGTTGCATAACGAAACTAAAATCATTATGAATAGTTAAAAATTCAGTATTAGGTATACCACTTCTTAATACTTCTCTTCCATGACTAAGTAAAAACCAAATATCAGTTTCTCTACTCATATCTATTAGAAAGAAAAAGATAATTGGTAATATGAAAAATAAATAACTACTGTATTTGGATGGTTTATAATTTTTAAACATTATTTTTCCTCCTGATATGATCCATCTACATTAATATTCCATAATTTATCTAAATCATGATTATTTTTCTTTATCATATCTGCACAAACAAATCCACTATAAATAGAATGGTCCATATTATTATATGAATGTGTACCATTTCTTCCGATACAATATAAGTTTTCAAAATCATTTAAGTATGATCTTAATTTATCTATTTCACTATAACTATCAAAGTATGCAGGATATGCTTTTTTAACTCTATAGACACAACTATCTATTACATCTCCTGATATAAACCCCATTCTTTTTAATTCTTCTTTAGCAAGAGCTTTTAATTCTTTATCTGATTTATTCCAGAAGGAATCTCCTTCACTACAGAAATATTCTAGTCCCATCCAAATAGTATCTTTTGGTTTTTTTACCATGTATGGAGACCAGTTATTAAATATTTGAACTCTTCCCATTGTTACTGAAGGATCTTGAACATAAATCCAATTATCTGGAATACTACCATGAATTGTCTTTATATTTTTATGAGGTTTAAGATTTAGTTTATCTACTAAAACTCCAATAGTTACAAAATCTCTATATGGTAGATTATTACTAATTTCCTTAATATTCTTAGGAATCTTATTCATATCATTAACTAAATCTTTCATAGGCATAGATGAGACAACTATGTCACAATTAAGATCTGTCTTTTTATTATTATTCATATAACTAATACTTTTAATAATATTATTCTCATTATTAATCTTAGTTACTTTACTATTTAGATAAATCTTTCCACCCATCTTCTCTATTTCTTTAGCGACATATTCGTATAATTCTCCAGGTCCATATTTAGGATATAAGAATTCTTCTATTAATGATTTAGCTTTATTCTTATCTTTTATCTTAAATAATCTATGAAAATAATCAGATATTACTTTTCTGATAGAAATTCCTTTTGCTCTTTGACTTCCCCAACTTGGATCTATGTCTTTTGGTTCTCTCCCCCATACCTTAGTAGTATATTCTTTAAAGAACATAGAATATAATTTTTTACCAAAACTATTTATATAGAAATTCTCTAAACTTGTTTCTTCTAATTTAAATAATGAAGACTTTATATAACTAAAACCACAATTAATTGAAGTTACTACTCCCATATTTTTTAATGTTTTAAAATTCAAATTAACAGGATAATCAAAGAATTTTTTATTATAGTAAATTCTTGATACTCTATTTCTTACAAGCATGACTCTATCTTCTTTTTCTGGGTCTGGGCCACCTTTCTTTAATGGTTTATTTAAGTCCAAGATAATGTCATCATAAGACTTATGTCCTTGAAGAGGTAGAATCTTTAACCAGAATTTTTTTACTTCATCATTTTTAGTAAAGAATCTATGTCCACCAACATCCATTCTATTACCTTTATAATTTATTGTTTTAGATATTCCACCTACTTGAGAATCTTCTTCTAAAATAATTACTTCTATATTTTTATTATTACTTAATAATTTATAAGCACAAGATAGTCCTGCTGGACCTGCTCCTATAATAACTATTCTTTTCATATTAATTCTCCTTTATTGATTTTATTTTGTAGATAACATAGTTTTCATTATAAATTGTTTCTTCTTCAGTCTTATATATTTTCTCTAATTTATAGTGTTTTTTAATTATTTGATCATATTTATAAATATTATTTAATATTCCAATATAATAAATGTCTTTATTATTATTTAGTTCTTTATCTATATATTCAAAATTAAAGTTTTTATTTTCTCTTTTTTCATCCCATACTACATATGTATAGTATCTATTAGCTTTATAATCATAGAATTTATAATCTTTAGAATATCCCATTATTGTACTTACATGAGCATCATATACTGTTGTTATAATTGAATCTTTAGAAATGTTTTTTTTCATGTAATTATATGCTGACTCTGCTGCAGAATAACTTAATGTAATTTCATCAAAACAACTTATTAATACATTTGGTATAAAGAAAATAAAGAATACTAATAGTATGAAATTACTCTTCTTACCATAATTAATAATACAAATAAAATATACAAATAAAATTGTTAATAATGCATTATGAGATAATAAAGCTTCAAATACATATGATGAGATACAAGTAAATAATAATTGACTTAATAATAGTAATATTAGAAGTCTTTTATTCTCTTTATATATCATTACTACGAATGAAATCATACATAGTAAAAATATTAGCATAAATATAAAATATTTATTTAGTCTAAAGCATCCAAACATTATAAAGAAATTTCTAAATATATTTGATAATCCAAAATTAGTATTAGTAGACATACTTATTCCATGAAATACTACTGGTAAAAATTGTAGTATTAGAAGAATTCCAAATATACATATTATGATAAAGCCTATAAGAATATTGATATTTTCTTTTTTAGTATTATTTTTTCTATTAAATAATAATTGATAAATATAAAATACTATAAATAGTAAGAGACAAAATCCTCCCATAAAGATATGCGTATTTATTAATAGTCCAATTAATAAACCAATCAGTATTGCATTATCTTTTTTGTGTTCCCAAAGAATCGCTAATAAAGTAATTAATAAAACTATTAAAGCATAGCTTCTACCAACAATAGAATACTCATATAAAAATGGATATGAGAATACTATTGATATTTTATATATATCTTTTAATTTTGTTTTATAAATAATTAAATACGCTGATAAAGACATAAAAATTAAAGAAATAATATTTACTATTTTTAAACTAAATCCCATCTTAACGAAAGGATATAGAATTATATAATAAAAGAACGGATGTCCTTCATAATGAATATTCTTTAATAGTTCTAAAAAATTCATATCACGGCATAATAAATATGCTTGTACTTCATCTCTCCAATTTTCATGAAAGCAAAACATGCATAATATGAGTATTAAATAGATTCCAAATACAAGCATTTTTTTGTCTTTTGAATTCATAAATATCAAAGTCTCCTTATCATATAATTTAACCCCTTAACATTTACTCTACTCAAAACTATATATATCAAATGAAGATACTTTTCCAATCTTCTTTGCATTATTTATTATATAATAATATCCTTTTTTATCAAGTTGAGTATGACCCTTTTCAATAGCAGTTTTAATTCCTTTATCTGTTCTAATTAGGAATTTTTTATCTTTATTCTTTTTTATAAGATTAACAATCTTCTTACTTCCATTATATCCTATATTTCCAGTAATCGGATAGTCTTTGTATGAAATATCCTGATTATTAATAGTTCTAAACATAATCGCATCATAATCATAAATATATACATCATTTGATTTCATATATTTACTAACTTCTTTATAATAGTCTTCTTTTTCTTTAGATATCATTAAAAGATTATACTTATTAATACTATTTGGATAATTAAACTTATTAGGTATTAAACTTCCAAATATAACTACAAATATTACTAATGACATCATGATAGAAAATAATTTATAATTAATAATTTTCTTATCTGGTAATTGATCAATAATAATATAAATAAATGGTATTAATACCGATAATAAATGTGAAATATTAAATATTGGGAAAAAGATTGAATAAAACATTAATATATAAATATATTCATTTTTCTTTTTCTTAATTATAAAATAAACTGTTATTAAAAGAATAATCATAAATAATATAATCGTTGGATTAAAACCTTTTGTATTTTCAGTAAAATCAAATAATCCTAGAATACATATATCTATAAAACTATATAGTGATTTTGTAATTAATAAATAAATAAAAGTTAATAATAATGGAATAATAAAACCAATTATTCTTTTCTTTATATTTATATTTTTAATATTAAATAAACTTGGAATAATAAAGAATATTCCTACACTTTGTTTAGTTAGAAAAGCTATTGATATTATTAGACCAATTATGTAATCTTTATTTTTAAAATCTTTCTTTTCTAAATATATTAATAGTATTAATAAAAAAAATAAGAATGAATTATATGTTGCGTATGAAAAAACTGGAAACAATAATAATATAATCATAAATAAATATCCTTTTTCACCTAATAACTTAGTAATTAGAATTACACTTATTAAAATATAGATACTATTAATGATATTCATAGTTAAAATATTATTATAGATATGAAGAAATAAACTCATAAAAATAGGATAAAAAGGAAATAATACTACATTGAAATCTCTATATATTATTTCCCCTTTTGAAATAGCATTACTATATCCATAATTCCATAATAAATCTATATTATTTCCAAAGAATAACATTGATGATAATAAAAGTAATATGAAAAATACTGTGTAAATTGTTATTTGTTTCCAATTTTTTTTTAACATACTCTACTCCTTGTAATAGATTTCAAAACCATTTATTTCTTTTTCTTTTTTACTAACTTCTTTTATATGATTATAAATATCTTCACAGAACTGTACATTATCATTATATTGAATATAGAAATATACATCATGCATAGAATCAATTTTTTTATTCATTGAAGATACTCCTTTATATCCAAAATTACCATATAATGGTACATCAAAATATGTAATCTTATGATCTGTAGATATATCAAAAAACATATTTGATAAAGAGAACATATAATTATTACCCCTTTTATACTCTTTATAAACTTTATCTAATTCTTTTTCATATGAATTAGTTGTTATATATCCTTCGAAATGTTTAAATTTAGAGAACTTCATATCTTTATAGACTGTTGTATTAACTGATATATTTATTAAGACCGTTACCAATATTAAAGGTAAAGCTAGTTTCTTACATATATCAATAATATTATTATCTAATTCAGAAACAATAATTATAAAATATATCGCAATTAGATAATTCATATGAAAGAAATCTATAATTGGAATTATTAATGAAAATGATCCCAATAAATAATAATTATTTATATTTTTATGATCTTTAATAAATCTAATTATTAAATGAATAAATATTAATATACATATAATTACTGAAAACCAGTGAATTGTATTATTACTTTTACCAAAATCAAATAATCCAAGTAAACTTAAATTAATAAAACTATATAGTGATTTTGTTACTAGTAGATATATTAAAAATATAATATTTGGTATTAAGAATGAGATAATTCTTTTTATATCTTTTTTTATACTAAAACAAGATATTAAACTACATATTAAAACCATTCCTCCAATAGTATGTTTAGTTAAAAATAATAATCCTAATACTAATCCTATTAAATAATCATTAGCCTTATTCTTTTCTAAATAAATAAGTAACGTGATTAAGAAAATTACTAAGAAATTATAATTAGGAAATATTGTATAAAATACAGGAAATATAAATACAAATAATAATATGTATGTTTTATCTTTTAATAGTTTACTTAATAAGTAAAAATATACTGTTAAAAATAGAGATTGTTCTATTATATAGACAATATAACTATCTTTAATAAATAATCCTAAAGACATAATAAATGGATATAGTGGTGTTGTGATAATATTAAAATCTTTATATGGAATCTCACCTATTCTGATTGCATGAGCCATTCCATAGTTCCAAATAATATCTGTATTATTAAATCCAAAGAATATTAAAGATACTAAAAAGAATAAAAACAATAATAAATATTTGTAATTCTTCTTTATAAATTCCATAATTCACCTTCTATTTTTTATAGTATATTTCATATAATTCAATCGTTTTAACTAATTCACTTTTTTTAATTACTTCTTGACCTAACTCTTTAATATACTGTTGATTATCATTTTCATTAACAACCAACTCTTTATCAATAACGAAATATACATTATGTTTTTTATTAATCTTTTTTATCATTTTATTTACTCCGTTATAGCCATAATTACCATAATTAGGTAAATCAAAATAATTTAATTTCTTATTATTAATTATCTTATAGAAATAGTTTTCTGATCCTCTCATAAAGAATATTACTTCTTTATCTAAACCATCAGTATATTTAAGTAATTTTTTACTTGTATCACTATAGTCTTTAGTATTAATTACTAAACTAAAATTATTATAATTAGTTATAGTTAATGGATCTAAGAATTTAACTGAAATATAAGACCATATAATACAGATTAGACCTATGAAAAGGTATATGTATTTATATAGTTTATTATTTATAGTTAAATCTTTAATAATAAATAATACTACTATTATTAAGAATAAAGATACATGGTAATAATCTATAATTGGTAATACTACACTACTAAATAATAATACGTAGTACATTAAAATATTCTTTTTATCTTTTATTGTTTTGTAAATTATATATATTAATCCTAAGATAAATAATATGAAATAGAATATATCTATACCACTGTTACTATTATTAAAATCTAATAATCCTAAGAAACATAAATCTATAAAATTATATAGAGACCCTGTTATTAATAAGTAAATTAATAATACAAATATTGGAATTAGATAACCAATAGTCATTTCTTTGAACTTTTTTCTATCTTTAAATAAATAATATATTGTTGGGATAAATAATACTATTCCAATAGTTTGTTTAGTACAGAATATTAATCCTAACAATATTCCTAATAAATAATTATTATCTTTCTTAAAGTAATATATAAACATTATAAATAGTAATAATATTAAGAAGTTATATCCTGGATATATTACTGATACAAATGCTACTGGATATGGGATTATTAAACATAGTAAGAATAATATCCATTTTTTATTTATTAGTTTTTCTACATAATAGATCATTACTGTTAATAGTATGGCTTGTTCTAAATAATAGACAATTATATTCTTACATAGTAATAATCCTATAGAATATAAAATTGGTCCAAATGGAGATATTACCATATTAAAATCTTTATATGGAATTTGTCCTTTACTTATAGCATAACTAAATCCGAAGTTAACAAAAGTATCTCCTCTAGATAAAGTAAAGATAAATACTAATGATATGAAAAAGAATAATGCTATAGTAAAATATTTCAACCATTTCATTTTATCACCACGATTCTTTATAATATATATCAAAACCATTTAATTGCTTTATTAACTTATATTTTTTAACTAACTCAAGTAGATTTTTATCTAATTGGCATTGTTTATCATTACAACTATAATACTTTGAAACAACAAAATATATATCTTGTTCTTTATTTATTCTTTTTAATAATTTTGTTTTTCCATTTTTCCCTTGATTTCCTTTTAGTAAAATATAATAATTGTCTAATTTAGATTGAGAAGCAGAAATAAAGAAAATAGTTTTTGATGGATATCCTATATATATTACTTTTTTATTATTAACAAAATCAATAATATAATCATAATCCTTTTTTTCTTCTTGAGTTAATAATTCTAATTGGAAATTTTGATATGAATAAAAATCTAGTCTTTTATAATAAGATTTTCCTATTAAAATATATGAAATTATAAATATAAATATAATTACAAAAGAAAATATATTTATTTTCTTAGGAAGAGATAATTTCATATTATAAATAAAAACTAAAAAAGCAAATAATAAGTATTGACTTACATGATACTCTTCTACTAATGGATAAATAACAGGTAAATAAGCTAACGCGTAATAATAACTTATATTTTTACTTTTGTTTTTAATAAACTGGATCAATAGTATTAAAACCGTTATAATTAGTAAAACTATATATAATGGCTGTGCTATAAAACTATTCGAAAACTCTGACATATTCAAAAAACATAAATCAATAAATTTATATAAGCTCTTTGATACTAATAAGTATATTAAGAAAGCAATTATGGGGAATAATCCAAATAAAAATCTAGTGAAAGACTTCTTTTTATTTTTTAATATTGGATATAGTATTGCTACTACAAATATGAAAATCCCTATATTATGCTTAGTTATAATTGCTATTCCTGCTATTAAACCAATTAATTTATCTGACTTATTATTTTCCTCAAAATATAAAAGAAGTAATAATTCAAATAAGATTAAGAAATTATATCCAGGAAAAATACAATATGCAAAGCAAAAAATAAATGGACAAAATAAGGATACTATTACTATCCAGGCTTTTTCTTTCATTAATTTAAACAAACAATAACAAAAAGCAACTAATAGAATAGCTTGTTCAATATAATAAACAATAATAGATTTGTTTATTAATAATCCAATACTGTATAGAAATGGTCCAAATAAAGGTACAATAATATTGAAATCTCTATATGGAATTTGTCCGTTTGCTATGCCATAGCTGAATCCATAATTTACATATGTATCCATACGGAATGGTATATAGAAAAATATCATTGATGAAAAAAACAATATAAATAATAAACTGTATTTAATAATAGAATTTTTATTCATAACCATTCTCCTATAAATATAATATCAAAAAAAAAGAAATAGTTAAATACTATTCCTTTATTTCAAAGTGATTACCATTATCTAAATAAAGTATTCCTTTATGACCTTCTAATTGAGGTAATACTTCATTATAATGGTTTAATGTCTTAAACTTAGTTAAAGTTAAATAAACCATATTTCCATCATCCATATAAAGTAAGAATCTATCTTTATCATAATCATTTGGTTTATATTCAATATCACTTGTTTTTAATATTATTTCTCTTTTTATTCTATTCATACCTTTTATAAATTGATTGAATTTTTTATCAGGTACATAGTTTAATAATCTTGGTACATTAAAATCACTATTAATATTATCTTCTTTTATTTCTTTTCCATTACTTAATACATATTTACTTGTATTAGTATTATAAAAAATTGGTGTGTTTTCAGTAATATTTATTTCTAATATGAAACCATATTTTTTATTTATTTTAACTTCTTCTATATATTCTGAATCTAGTAATTTCTTTGTCATTTTTGATGAACTTGTTAATAAAAAGCTTGGATAATCCTTTATACCAGCAAGTTCAATAATATAGTCATCATTTAAATATGTAGTACCTTTTATTAATATGTTTTTTATTGGTACATTAAATAAAAAGTAAAATGCAAAAAATAGTCCTATTAAAACTAAAAGAACTATCAATAAATTAAATACTTTTAATTTCCTTTTTTTGACTATTTTTTTTGACATAATTACTCCCAATTAACAAATTCTTGTTCTATTTTTAAGTCTATACCATATTCTTTTAATACTTTTTCATGTGCAAGATCTATTAAATATTTTATATCTTCACTTTTTGCATTCTTATAATTAATAACAAAGTTAGCGTGTTTATCACTTATCATTGCACCACCATGTATTTTACCTTTTAAGCCTACTCCATCAATTAATTGCCATGCAGCTTTATCATCTGGATTTCTAAATACTGAACCAGCTGATGGGTATTCTAGTGGTTGAGAATCCAATCTTCTTTGTTTTCTTTCTTTAATTACTTCTTCTATTGCTGATCTTTTTCCTTTTTTAAGTTCAATTGTTGTCTCTAAACAAATATAGTCTGGATGTTTTTGTAAGAAACTTGTTCTATAGTGAAAGTTCATTTCTTTATTAACTAGAGTTAATACTTTTAAATCTGGTGTTAATACTTTTACTGTTTCAACTACATAACCCATATCAGATTTATAGGCACCTGCATTCATAAATACAGCTCCACCAACAGTTCCTGGAATACCTGATGCAAACTCAAGACCAGTTAATCCTTTTTTTGCAGCCATTAAGCTTAATTTTACTAATGGGTATCCTGCTCCTACTCTGATTTTATTTTTAGCTAAGAATTTTATTTCATTAAATTCACTTAATTTAATTAATATTCCTTCATAGGGTTTATCACTAAATAATAAGTTAGAACCATTACCCAATATTTTATGTTTTATATTATTTGATTTTAAGATTGTTAATAAATCTATTAATTTATCTACGTTTTTTGGATAAACTATACATCTTGCAGTTCCACCTGCTCTATAAGTAGTATATTTCTTTAATGAAACATTTTCTTCTACTTTTCCAATGTTTTTATCTTTTATGATTTCAATTATTTCATCCATATTATCACCTTATTATTTTTTTCATTTCTTCATATATTCTTGTTGATGAATCATCTATTCCTAATTTTCTTGAGTTAACAACCATCTTATCATATTCTTCTTTGTTATCAAACATCTTATCTATTTCATGAATAATTCTATCTTTTGAGAATTCATCTTCTGTTACGATAACACAAGCTCCTCTGTCTTCTAATTCTTTAGCGTTTTTATATTGATGATTATTTGTTACATATGGTGAAGGTACTAAGATTGCTGGTAAACCGATAGCAGTTATTTCAGCAATTGTAGATGCTCCAGCACGTGATACTATTAAATCACTATCTTTCATTAGATTTATTAAATCATCCATGAAAGGAACTATTTTAACGTTATCACTTACATTAATATCTTTATATTCATCAAAATATTTTTTACCTGTAATTACTAATACTTGATAAGCTTTATTATTAAAACCAGGAATTAATTCTTTAATTTTCTCAGTCATTGTAGTACTTCCAAGGGACCCCATAACCACAATAACTAGTTTCTTATCTTGATTAAATCCTAATGAGGATTTATTTTTCTTTTTTACATTTATTATTTCTTCACTTCTTGGATTACCTGTATATACTGTTTTATTCTTAGGGAATAGTTTTAGACTATTTGGAAGTGATACACATATTCTATCTGAAAAATTACCTATAAATTTATTAGACATTCCTGGAATAGAATTTTGCTCATGTATTAGAGTTGGTACTTTAAGTTTATGTGCTGCATATAATACTGGTGCTGTTATATATCCACCTGCTCCTATTACAACATCTGGTTTAAAATCTTTTATTATTTCTTTTGCTTTAGATACAGCTTTATTAAATTTCTTTATTACTCTTACATTTGAAAAGATATTCTTTCTATTTAGTCCTTCCATATCTATTCCAACAAACTTTATACCTAAATTTGGAATAATATCTTTTTCCATTCTGTCACTTGTACCGATATATAAAAACTCTACTTTTTTTTCTTTTTCTTTTATCTTATTTATGATTGCTATTGCTGGGTAGATATGTCCACCCGTTCCTCCAGCTACAACTATTACTTTCATACAATCACTCCATCTACCAAAATTATATCATAAAATTAATAATATATTTGTAAATCAAAGGAAAAAACAAATACTTTACATAAATTGTAAAAGAATAATTATTGTGATAAAATACATACTGAAAAGAGGGATAGTATGAAGGCTATTGGTGTTATTGCAGAATATAATCCATTTCATAATGGACATTTATATCATCTTAATACAATTAAAGAAAAATACCCAGATTATGTAATAGTTTTAGTACTATCTGGTAATTATACTCAAAGAGGAGATATTTCAATACTAGATAAATTCAAAAAGACTGAGATAGCTTTAAAATATGGAGTTGATTTAGTTATAGAATTACCTTTTCCATTTGCGACTCAGTCAGCTGATTTCTTCTCATTTGGAGCAATTACTCTACTTGAGGCTTTAAACGTAGAAAGAGTTATATTTGGAAGTGAATCTGATAATATAGAAGATCTTAAGTTAATAGCAGAGACTCAACTTAATAATCCTGAGTTTGATAAACTTACTAAGATATATTCTAAATTAGGTAAGAATTATCCTACTGCTTTATCTTCTGCATTATATGATCTTACTGGTAAGAGTATTACTTCTCCTAATGATTTACTCGGTATTAGTTATATTAAGACTATATTAAAGTATAATTATAATATTATTCCTGAAACTATTAAGAGATTAGATAATTATCATGATTTAGAATTAGATCAAGATACATCTTCTGCTTCAGCAATTAGAGAAGCATTAAAAAATAATAAATCAATCAAAGGACAAGTTCCATATGATGAGTCATTCCTTGATAATAGACATTTTATAGATGAGTTCTTTAATATATTAAAATATAAAATTATTACAGAAGAAGATTTATCTATTTATCAGACTGTTGATGAAGGAATAGATAGATTAATAAAACGTGAAATTACTAAGTCTAATAATTATGATGAATTAATTAAAAATATTAAGTCTAAACGTTATACTTATAATAAAATTAGTAGAATGTTACTTCATATATTATGTAATTTTACTAAAGATAAAGCTAATAGTTTTAGAGAGATTAAATATATTAGAATATTGGGTCTTAATAAGAATGGTAGTAGTTATCTTAATAAAATTAAAAAGACTTCTACTCTACCTATTATTAGTAAAATTACTAGAGAAAAAGATCCTATGTTAGATTATGAAATTGAAACTACTAAGATATATGATATTATTTGTAATAATAATTTAGTTAATAGAGAATTTGAAAGTATAATATATATAGGAGATGATAATAATGATTAAACAAAAGAGGCAAGGTCAATTAATAGTTGTATCTGGACCATCAGGTGCTGGAAAAGATACTATTGTTAGTGAATTACTTAAGAAGAATGATAATATTTGGTTATCAGTATCAGCAACTTCTAGAAAACCTAGAAAAGGAGAAGTTGAAGGAGTTAATTATTTCTTTATAGAAGAAAAGGAATTCAAAAAGAAGATTAAAGAGAATTACTTTTTAGAATATGCAAAGTATGCTGATAATTATTATGGTACTCCTAAGGAAGAGATTATTAAAAAATTAGATAAAGGAATAGATGTTATCCTTGTAATTGAAATTGAGGGAGCTAAAAAGATTAAGGAGATTGCTCCTGAGACATTATTCATCTTTATAATGCCTCCATCAGAAAAAGAATTATTAAAGAGATTAGCTAATAGACAAACTGAAGATAAAGAAAAGATTATTAAGAGATTTAATATTGCATATCAAGAGATGAATGAAGTTACTAAATACAATTATGTTGTTGTTAATGATAAGATTGAGAATGCTGTTGATAAGATGGAAGCAATTATTAAAGCTGAAAAATGCAGAGTTGATAGAATTGAAGAAATGTTAGTTGCTAATAAAGAGGAACTTATCCATGAGTTCTTAATGGATGAAGAATTTGATAATTCAAGAATTTCTGAAAAGATTGGTGATGAAGAATGAAATTAAAATTAAATAATTATATATCTGAATTAGAAGATAAAATTAAAAATAATAAAATAGAAAAAGGTCTTGCTGAAGAAGTACTTACAACTATTGGTTTCTTTCAACATGAAAGATTTGTACATTTACTTGTTACAGTGTTTGTAGGTATATCTTGTATATTATTCTTACTTGGAACATTACAATTTGAATTAACTGGACTATTACTATTATTTATTATTACATTATTATTATTTATTCCTTATATATTTCATTATTATTACTTAGAAAATGGTACTCAAAAGTTATATGATTTATACTATGAAATAAAAAAGAATACTAAATAGTATGGTATTCTTTTTATTTTTGATATAATTATTGTATGAAGAAAATAGATAAGTTTATATATTACAATTCAATAGTATTATTAATTGTTCCGATACTTATATATTGGATTTTTTTTACTAGGACATTTATTGGAATACCGATGAGTTTTTTTACTATTTATTTATCATATAGAGTGTTCAAAAATTATAAAGAGAGTAAATATATGCCAAATAAGAAATATTGGTTAATTGCAGTTATATCAATATTTTTATGGCTATTTTTTTCTGGAGTTGGCGGTTTTTCTTTTCAAAATGAAGATTTTCATTATAGAAATGCTTTGCTTAGAGACCTAATTAATTATTCTTGGCCAGTTAAATATGATAATTATGGGCTTGTATATTATTTTACTTATTTTTTACCCTGTGCATTAGTTGGCAAAATAACCAATTTTAGTATTGCCAATATATTTTTGTTCATTTACTCATATATATCAATTCTTAGTATTTTATATTTAATAAATAGATATATTGGAAAGGACTCTACTTATTCATTAATACTACTTATATTTTTTAGTGGATTAGATGTCCTAGTAGCAGGAAAGAATGCTTTATCTTTTAGTCATATAGAATGGTATACTAATTTTTTTCAATATTCTGCAAATACAACTTTATTGTATTGGGTTTTTAATCAAACTATACCTATTTGGCTAATAACTATTTTATTGTTAAATTTAAGTAATAATAAAAATATATTATTTATATCTTCTTTATCATTCTTCTATTCTCCTTTTGCAACCATTATGATTGTTCCAATATCAGTCTATTTATATTTAAAAAATACCAATAACATTATTAAAAATATAGTTTCTTTAGAATTTATTAATGCATTAATAATACTATTTGTTTTAGGATCATTCTACTTATCTGGTAATGGTATTGGTTTCTTTTGTTTCCTTTTAAGTACAAATAATTCTAAGGTTATATTATTATTAACTTATATTTCATTTATATTAATAGAATTAGGATTATATGTTATACCTACTTTTAAAGTTTATAAGAATGATAAACTATATTTAATAGTTATTATTATTCTTCTAAGTATTCCTTTTTGTATAATGTCTATCAATAATGATTTTATTAGTAGAACTAGTATTGCTCCTCTATTTATACTTATGGTTTACTTTATCAAATATTTAGAATCTGGCAAGAAAAGGATTATTATTTATTTTTTATTATTAATTACATTTATTAATCCTATACATGAAATTGGTAGAAGTGTTTATTTTACATTTACTACCAGTGATTATATAACTGATGATATTATTAGTCTTGGTAATCCTAAAATATATAAGAAAAAAGTTAAATATGAAATGTATGGTAATTTAAATAGTTTTTATTATAAATATTTAAGTAAATAAAAAAGCACTAAATGTGCTTTTTTATATTTCTATTATTCTAATATAGTTAGTTCTTCTTGTTTTTCCTAATGGGAATCCTCCAGTAAATACTATTAGATCTCCTTCATTTAAATTAAACTCTTCTTTAGCAATTCTTTTTGCTTCTTCTACCATTTCATCAGTTGACTCATATACTTTTGTTACTATTGGTTTTACTCCAAAGTTTAAGGCTACTTTTTCAGCTATATGATTAGATGGGCAACATGCTAAAGTAATACAGTTTGGTCTTAAGTTACTTATCTTTCTAGCAGTAAAGCCTGTCATTGTAGTTGTTACAATTAATTTAATATCATTATACTCTACTGCATCAACTACTAATTTAGCAATTGTATCTGATACAGTTATTTTTCTCTTATAAGCAGTATGTTTTGTATAGTCTATTGTTGATTCTACATATTCACAGATCTTTGCCATAAATGCAACTGCTTGGATTGGATATTTTCCAACTGTTGTTTCTCCTGATAACATTACACAGTCTGTTCCATCAATTACAGCATTTGCGATATCTGACACTTCTGCTCTTGTTGGTCTTGGGTTTTCATACATTGATGCAAGCATCTCAGTTGCAACTATAGCAAATTTACCTGATTCACGGCATTTTGTAATAATTTCTTTTTGTAATATAGGAAGATGTTCCATTGGAACTTCTACACCTAAATCTCCTCTTGCTATCATGATTCCATCAGATTCAGCAATTATTGAATCGATATTGTCTATACCCATTTGGCTTTCAATTTTAGAGATAATTCTTGCATCTCCACCAGCATCAGCAACTATTTTCTTTGCTTCTCTTACATCCTCTGCACTATTAACAAAAGATAAAGCTAAATAGTCACATGAGTGTTGTGCTGCAAAAGTAATATCTTTTCTATCTATATCACTAATAAATTGTAAATTTAAATTAATTCCAGGGACATTTAAAGTTTTATGATTCTTAATTGATCCATCATTTAGAGCTTGTAATAATACATAATCTGGTCCTTTTTCTATTACTAATAAATCTAATAAGGCATTATCTACTAATACGTGATTACCTACATTAATGTAGTCTATTGCTTCTGGATGATTAACACTAAACTCTTGATAGTTTCCTAACACATTGCCTTTAACCATCTTAATAGTGTCATTTGTCTTTATATCTACTCCATCAAATTCAAAATTCATGGTTCTAAATTCAGGCCCTTTTGTATCATACATTATTGCGATAGGTAATCCTGTTCTTCTTCTCGTTTCTCTTACTACTTCAATTGTATTTAGAATAGATTCTTCTGTTGCGTGTGACAAATTAATTCTTGCACAGTTCATTCCATTTAGTGCAAGTTGTTCCATTACTTCAACATTATTACTTACTGGACCAATACTACATATTATTTTTGTTTTTTTCATTCCACTCACCAACCATCTATTTTCTTATATTATTATAGCAAAAAAAAAGAACTTTTGGTTCTTTTTTATTTATTTTTTATATTTTTATTTGGAAGCAAATCAGTATAGTGAAAATTAGGATTCTCAAATATACTATATTCCATTGGTTTATTATAACCACCATCACATATTGTTTTTACATAATTATAATACATGTATGACATATCTAAGGAATCTAAAGCACCACCTTCATACACTCCTTCAACATGACCTGTCTCTGTAAATTGATATAGTCCAACATCTCTATTATAATCATCTGGCCATGGCTCAGCTAAAGACGGATCGTTCTCTACTTCTTCAAAGCCATAAATATCTCTCATGCTAGGATAATAAGATATCCATAAAGCGTCACTTGCTAACAAATCACCAGTTGGATCAATAACTTTAAAGCCACACTCAAGATTACTATAAATACCAACATAATAACCTTGTGCCTTTAAAACATCTGCAAAAGCTTTATAGTTAGCAATTACTCTATCTGGGTGGTCACGAAAGAACTCTCCTGCATCTACATATGTATCTGAACCACTTTTTCCATACTGATAATCAGGAGTATAAAGTGGTTCACTAAAAGGCTCAATATCATAGTAAACTGGTAAAGTTGGTCTAGCATTGAATTTTGATAAAAATTTAAGTGTCTTAACAGCCTCTTGTTGAGCCATTGATTCAGTAGTTGCTCTTGAAAAAACATAAAAACCATATGGCATATCATTTTCTTCACATAACTTAATCAATTCTTCAACTTTTCTTCCATTATATTGATCATCAAGTTCATATAACATATCGCTAGGATAATCCATAAAACAAGCATCAAATAATTTGATAATAATTCCATCAACGCCATGCTCTTTCATTACTTTAACATCAATGTCACCTTGAAATGACGAAATATCAACAATTTGATATTTTCCATTAGAACCACTTGGTTTCCATGAATCACCTTTTGTAAATTCTTCTTTCTCCATCTCTTTAGAAATGCTAGGAGGAAAGTCAATATCTTTTTCTTTTGGATTTATACGATTAGTAAACCAATCCCCAACCTCACTAAAAATATGAGAAGCAATTAAGCCACCAACAAATCCCAAAGTATAACCAGTCTTAACTGCTTTTCTAAGTTTATATTTTTCTTTGTTCTTTGGCTTATTTTTGATTTCTATCTTCATATAATCACCATCCTAATTATATCATTTTTGACAGTTTTTACAATAATGAGTTCCTCTTCCACCAATCCTTGTTTTTTCTAGAGTAGTTCCACAAACTGGACAAGGAGTTCCTCCTTTTCCATGAACTAATAATTCATTTTGGAATAGTCCATGAACTCCTTCAGATGATGTGAAACTTTTTATTGTTGTTCCACCTAATTCTACTGCTCTATTTAATATTTTCTTTGTATTATCAATAATACTTTGACACTCTTTTAGAGTAATAGAACTTGCTTTTCTATTTGGATTTATTTTACTCATAAATAATATTTCATCATCATAAATATTACCAATTCCACATATAATTGATTGATCTAACAAGGCTGTTTTTATTGGTACTTTTAATTTAGATAATCTATCATGTAAGTATTCTTTTGTAAGAGTATCATCATAAAACTCTTTTCCAAGTTCACTTAATGGTTTAACATTAAATGTTTCATCTTTATTAAATAAATACATCTTTCCAAATTTTCTTACATCATGATATCTCATACTAATAGAGTTATCTAAGTTAAACTCTACATGTTCATGTTTAGTTATTTCATCTGAATCTCCTCTAAAGAAGAATTTACCTTCCATTCTTAGATGAATTAATAAATGATAGTCATCTAATTCTAATACAATAAACTTTCCTCTAGTAGTTATATCATGTATTTTTTGACCAATTATTTTTTTTCTAAATTCATTACTTGTGGGATAAGCAATTATATTATCCCAATAGACATTACAGTTATTTATTGTTCTACCTATTAATTCTGGTTTTAATTTTTTTACAACTGTCATTACTTCTGGTTTTTCAGGCATGTTATCACTTCCTATTTAGCTTCATACCAGTTTGTTCCTGTTTCTATTTCTACTTTTAATGGTACTTTTAATTCATATGTATTTTCCATTACTTCTCTTACTAATTTCTTTACTTCTTCAAGTTCATCATTAACTACATTTAATATTAATTCATCGTGTACTTGTAGAAGAATCTTTGTTTTTAATTTTCTCTTATTTAACTCTTCATATAGTTCAACCATTGCTTTTTTTAGAATATCAGCAGCAGTTCCTTGAATTGGAGTATTAAGAGCCATTCTTTCTCCACTACTTCTAATCATATAGTTCTTAGACATTAATTCTGGAATTACTCTTCTTCTATTCATTAGAGTTGTTACATATCCCTTAGAATAAGCTTCTTTCTTTTCATTTTCCATATATTCACCAATTCCAGGGAATGCATCTAGATATTTATCTATAAAGTCTTTTGCTTCAGTAACATTAATACCTAAATCTTCTGATAAACCAAAACTACTTATTCCATAGATAATACCAAAGTTTACTGCTTTAGCAGTTCTTCTCATAGATTTATCTACTTTATCGATTGGTACATGATAAATATCACTTGCTGTCTTGCTATGAATATCTAGATCATTTTTGAATGCATCTATCATTTGAGTAGCATTTGCCATTGATGAAAAGACTCTTAATTCTACTTGTGAATAGTCACTAGATAATAGTACTGAATCTTCATCTGGAATAAATGCTTTTCTAATCATTCTACTATATTCATCTCTTGCTGGTATATTTTGTAGATTTGGACTAATACTAGATAATCTTCCTGTTCTAGTTAGAGTTTGTGTATAAGTAGTATGAATTCTTCCATCTTCTCTTATTTCATTAATTAAACCAACTGCATAATTTGAATATAATTTAGATAACATTCTATATTCTAATATTTTATCTACTATTGGATTTACAAAACTAATTTTATCTAAAATATCTTTATTAGTTGAATATTTACCATTAGTAACTTTCTTTGGATATGGTATTTGCATATCTACAAATAATACTTGAGAAAGTTGAGCTGGACTATTAATATTAAATTCTTGATTTGCTAAAGAATAGATTTCTTTTTCTAAATCTTTAATCTTAACATCTAGTTCATCTCTTACTCCTTCTAAGTATTTTCTATCTACTTTAATACCTGTTAATTCCATATCAGCAAGTACATATACTAGTTTCATTTCTATATTATTAAATAGATCCTCTTCATCATATTCTTTAATCTTATTTAATAATTCTTCTCTTGAATCATAAATAAACTTTGCTTTTGAAATAGTTACATTATGTAATTTGTCATCATCTACTAACATAGGCCTTTTTAATGTACCAAATACATCTTCAAATTTTGGTATATCATAACCCATATTATTAGCTAAGAAACTTATATCATCTTTAATTTCATAATCTGATAGATATGCTGCTAAAGATGTATCATAATTGCAATTATTAATCTTAATATTATATCTATCTAATAAGACAATACATTTCTTTAAATCATATGTATATTTATTAGACTTAGAAGCAAATATATCTTTATATTTAGATATTTCTTCTTCTTTTAGGAAATATCCTGCTTCTCCATCATAGAAACTAATTCCTAAAATATCACTTTTACTATATACTTCTCCCATACTTTCAATATAGAATGAAAAGTCTTTATTATAGTCAAAGCCTTTAATATCTTTTATTATTAATTCATCATTTTTCTTTACTTCATTATTATCTTCTACTTCTCCCATTAGATTATATTTTTTTAATAGTGAATTAAATTCTAATTCTTCTAATATTTCTTTTAATTTTAAATTATTAATGCCTGTATATTTACAATCTTCTAATGAGAAGTCTAATTTAACATCTTTTACGATAGTTGCTAGATTATATGACTTATAGCAATTATCTTTATCTTGGATTAATTTATCTTTAATTTTACCTTTAATACTATCAATATTACTATATAAATTATCAATAGAGCCATATTCTTTAATTAGTTTAATTGCAGTCTTTTCTCCTATTCCTTGAACCCCAGGAATATTATCAGATGGGTCTCCCATAAGCGCTTTTAAATCTATCATTCTTATTGGTTCTACTTCATATGTTTCCATGAATTTCTTTCTATCCATCATTATGTGATCATTACTTTTTAATACTCTTACTATTACATCATCTTCTATTAATTGTAATAGGTCTTTATCACTACTTATAATTTCACAATCAAAATCTGGATCTATATGTGCTTCATATGATAATGTACCAATAATATCATCTGCTTCGTAATAATCCATTTCATGATATTTAATACCCATTGCTTTTAATACTTCTTTAGCTACTGGAAATTGTTTTTTCAAATCATCTGGAGTATCACTTCTACCAGCTTTATATTCATCATATGCTTCATGTCTAAATGTTTTTCCTTTATCAAAAGCAACCAAAATATATTCTGGTTTATCTTCTCTTATAATTCTATTCATCATGTTAATAAATCCATATAAAGCATTAGTTGGGAATCCTTTAGAGTTACGCATAATTACTCCACTATAAGCTGTTGCATAATAACTTCTAAAAACTAAATTATTTCCATCTACAAGTAATATTTTTTTCATAATTAATCACCATTTCTAGTATAACAAAAAAAATAATAATTTTGAAATTATTATTTCTTTTTAGTTACTTTTAGAAAATACGAAAGAAGAGCAAAGAGAATCTAAAAGTAACTATATTCCTCCTCCACCAGATGTAAACATCTGGATTTTTTACAGGGTTAATTATTTACTTAATTTAATTGCGATACTTGATTGTTGTTCTGTAGAATTATGTTCTAATTGTTCAACTCTACTACTTGCGAAGAATAAGTATAGTAAAAATATTAAGTAAATCCCCACAATAATTAATCCTGTTTTAATACGTTCTGACATAAAACCCTCTCCTTTCGTATTACACCTTTATTATATATCGAACATATTTTCGTGTCAATATAAATTAAAACATTTGTTTGACATTTTACATTTTTAATGTTAAACTTATTTTATGAAGGAGGAATACTATGGAGAAATTAACTGGAAAGCAAAAGATTATATTAGATATACTTAAAAGATTAATCGCAAAAAATGGTTATCCACCTACGGTTAGAGAGATTGGTAAAGAAGCAAATTTATCATCTCCAGCAACAATACATTTCCATTTAAAGAAATTGGAAGAAAAAGGATATATTAGGCAAGATCCTAAAAAGAACAGAACAATTGAAATATTAGTTCCTAATGAATATTTAGAAACTCAAGATGATAAGATTGTTGAAGTTCCATTACTTGGAAAGGTTACTGCAGGTACTCCAATTGAAGCTATTGAAATGCCTGATGAGTATTTCTCATTACCTACTAATTTAATTAGTACTAAAAATGATATATTTACTTTAACTGTTTCTGGTGAATCAATGATTAATGTAGGTATATATGATGGAGATATCTTAATAGTAGAAAGAAGAGATACTGCTAGAAATGGTGAAACAGTTGTTGCTATGAACGAGAACAATGAAGCAACTGTTAAAACTTTCTATAAAGAAGATGGATATTTTAGATTACAACCCGAAAATGATACAATGGAACCTATCATTCTAAAAGAATGTACTATATTAGGAAAAGTTGTTGGATTATATAGAAAATTATAGAAGTCTAAAAAAGACTTCTTTTATTTTTAAAATATGATAAAATAATTATAGGTGATAAAAATGACTGAATTAGAAAAGCAATTACGTTTAAATGCTATGTTAGAAGCTATGGAATTATATAGAAGAAGTGGTATTCCTGATTTATCAAGAGATCAAATAGAAGGATTCTTCAAGGTAATACAAGATGAACTTAAAGGATTAGATCCATTAAGTGAACCTGATTTAGTAGTTAGAGCATTAAAGACTAAGAATTTACTAATGGCTTTTGCAACTCAATCTAAACACGGTAATTTAATAGAACGTGATTATCATGAAGATTTAAGGCAAAAACTTCAAGCTGCTCTTGTAGATAAAAGTTTTGAACAATCAGATAATGATGTTGCTAAGGAATTACAAAAAATTAATATTGCTTATGCATATAGACAAGAAAGACGTAATTCTTATATCTTTGCTGGTGAAGAACAAAGAGGTATGGGATATTCATCATTAAGTGAAGGTGTACTTGATATGATTGGTGAAACTGTAAGAGAAGATACATTTAACCAAGAAATCGACGCTGAAGATTTAGCTAAAGAATTATAAAAAAGAGACTATTAAGTCTCTTTTATTTTTTTATAAAATGTCTTACTATGTAACTTGCTATTAAAAGTCCTGCACTAGATGGTACAAAAGCTGTACTTCCAGGTGTTCTTTCTCCAGTTTTTATTGGTAACTCTTTAGATGATAGGACCATTACTTTTTTATTAATTTTTTCATCTTTAATAAATTTTCTTAATATTCTAGCAAGTGGATCATTAACTGTTTTTCTAATATCTGTTATTTCTAATTTAGATGGGTCTAGTTTGTTACCAGTTCCCATACTCGAAATAAAGTCTATGTCTTTTTCTAGACATTTTTTTATTGTTTCTTTCTTAGTTGATACTGTATCACATGCATCTACTAGGAAATCTATTTTATATTTAAATAATTCTTCTAAGTTATTTATATCAATAAACTTATCAATCTTTATTATTTTACAACCACTATTTATATCTTTAATTCTTTCTTCTAAAACATCTACTTTCTTTTTACCTATAGTAGAATCTAAAGCAATTATTTGTCTATTTATATTAGTAATATCAACTATATCGTAATCCACTAAAATAAGTGTACCAATATTACTTCTTGCGAGAGCTTCAGCAACATAGCCTCCTACTCCACCGACCCCTAATATCAATACACTCTTGCTTTTTAGTTCTTTTAAGTTGTCATTACCTATAAGCATTTCTAATCTTTTAAATTTATGCTGCTTTTGGATATTCAATTTCATCCTTCTTTGTCTTAATTAATTGCTTAGGTCTATCCTTAGTTTGAATTAATGTTAGTGGTTTTCCATTAACTAATTTATTTACATATGACATCTTTGTATAGATTCCTGTATTTCCTTTTGCTGTTCTATAATACTTTTTAAGATTTCTATAATCTCTTGTATTTAGAGAACTCATTGCTTTTAATGTATCTTGAAGACTTTCTTCTCTAATTGATGTGTCTGAAATAACTGTACATTCAAAGTTATTTAAGAATCTAATTACATCTGTAATTCCCATGATTCCTGCTTCTTCAAACAATCTTGGCCATTCACTTTGTGGATAGTCTTTTACGATTCTTTGTAATCTTGCAATTTTCTCATCACTTAATTGTTCTTCCATACCCAATTCTTCAAATGAAACATATCTTCCTCTTTTAGGACTTCCAGGTATTTCTTGTCTCATATCTGTAATAGCTTTACTATAAAGCCTATCTAAATTTCTATTTACACTCTTTGGAGGTTGAGGCACTTCATAAACATCATAGGCATTTGAATCGTTTTCTTCTTTTGTTGTTACTAAGAATCTTCTTGGATATAATAATGATTTACTTCTTATAAAATCAATTGGTGCATTAACATCTCTTGATTTTCCAAAACTTGATTCAGAAAACTTTTCTCTATTAACTATGATATCAGATGGTTTGGCGTCTTCATAACAAACGCTTTTTCTTATCTTGGATGCTTTTTTTAGTCTAATCTCAGCGTTCATTACTCTACCTTTGTTTACGATAGGTAATACTAACATTACTCTCACCTCTTTGTACTGGTTATTTTAACACAAATACCTTTTAAAATCAACAAAAAAATCAGATAGACCGTCGTTCGGCAACGATTAAAACCTGTATATGTACAGGTGGGTGTCCTTACGTTATCATTAGGATCCTTAAATTAATAAGTATTCAACACCGATAACTAGTTCGGGACTCCCGTATCGTTAAATTAGTCGGTTTTATAAAGAGCCTGTTCGTATCTATCTGACAATTTAATTATATCATACATCATCTATTATCACAAATTTTTTACATATTTTTACAAAAAAGAAGGTTTTATCCTTCTATTCTTTCTACTATAAATCTACCATGATAGTGTTCATCATTACCTTCAAATGATTCATCTACCCATAGTCTTATCTCTATATTCTTACTTGATAAACTCCTAATTTTACCTTTATATATTACTTGATTATCTTCTGTTAGTGATTTAACTGTTTTACCATCAAATGAGTATCTTATTAGGTGAGTTGGTATTTTTTCTGTACAAGTACAACTGATATCATCATTTTCTAATATTACCTTATACTCGACATCATCTCTTGTATTATTATATATTCTTATACTACGCAAATCACTTTTTAATCCTTTTTCTTTACTCATAATATTAGAAGATGTTAAAGTTACTAATTCACTTGAATATGTAAATGTTTGATTATTAACATTAGTTTGTAATGTGCTTTTATAGTTATCTCTAAATTTAAATGCAACATATCCTCCTAAAAATACTATTATTAAAAATGCTAGTACAATTACAGTAGTTGCTTTCTTTTCACTTATTTTCTTTATTTCTTTTTTCTTACTCATATTATCACCTTACAAAATAATTATATCAAATTAGTATAATAAAAAAAAGTTATAAAATATAACTTTTTTATTCTTTAAATGTAATACCTAATTCTTCTAATTGAATTGGTTCTAGTTCACTTGGAGAACCCATCATTAAGTCTTGTCCTGAGGCATTTGGTGGGAACGCTTGAACTTCTCTTAGATTTTGTTCATCTTGAATTAGCATTAATATTCTATCAATTCCAGGAGCCATTCCACCATGTGGAGGACATCCATACTTAAATGCTGTAAAGATTGATTTAAATTTATTCTCTACATGACTACGTTCATATCCAACTATTTCAAATCCTTTAGCAAGTAAATCTAAGTCATGGTTTCTAATAGCACCTGATGCCATTTCATTACCATTACATACGAAGTCATATTGATATGCTAAGATATCTTCTAGATTACCTTCATATGCTTTTGCTCCACCATGAGGCATACTAAATGGATTATGACAGAAATCCCATTTTTCATTTGCTTCATCATATTCAAACATAGGGAAATCATTAATAATACACATTTCTAGTCTATCTTTATCTGCTAAATCTAAATCAGTTGCGATTTTAACTCTTAAAGTACCTAATGCAGTTTTAACTACTTTATATTTTCCAGATACTATTAATACTAAGTCATTATTTTCAATCTTTAATTCTTTCTTTAGATCTTCTATTTCTTTTTCAGTTAATACTTTAGCAACACTTCCTGTTACTTCTTCATTAAACTTTAAGAATGCTAGTCCAGATCCTCCTCTTTTCTTAACGATTTCTGTTAATTCATCAATATTCTTTCTAGAGTATTTATCTGCAGCATTTTTAACAACGATTGCATTAATAATACCTTTTTCTGCTAATACATTTTTAAATACAGTAAATTCAGTATTTTTAAATATATCAGTAATATCATTAATTAACATTTCATAACGTAAATCTGGTTTATCTGTTCCATATGTTGCGATTGCATCTTTATATGATATTCTTCTAAATGGTTTTGGACTAACCTTTTTATTTGAGAAAGTACTAAATACATCATAGAAAATATCTTCTCCAACTCTTAGAACATCATCTTCTTCTACGAATGACATTTCTAAGTCTAATTGGTAGAACTCTAATGTTCTATCAGCTCTTGGATCTTCATCTCTAAAACATGGAGCTATTTGGAAATATTTTTCAAATCCTCCTACCATAAGTAACTCTTTATAGATTTGAGGTGCTTGTGGTAAAGCATAGAACTTTCCTTTATAGTTTCTTGATGGTACTACGAAGTCTCTTGCTCCTTCTGGAGAAGAAGCTGTAAGTATAGGAGTTTGTACTTCAATAAATCCTAAATCATACATCTTATTACGAATAAAATGTAATACTTCGTTTCTTAATAAAATATTGTTTTTTAATTTATTTCTTCTTAAATCTAGATATCTATATTTTAATCTAGTATCTTCAAGAGCAGTTGTATCATCAGTTATTTCAAATGGAATATCTTCTGAAGTAGTTAGTAATTCTAATTCACTTACTTGTACTTCTATTTCTCCAGTAGGAATATTTTTATTTTTACTTTCTCTTTCAACTATCTTTCCTACTACTCTAATAACTGATTCATTTTTTAGTGAAGAAGCTAAATCATAGAAATCTTGTTCTGGTCTTACTACTATTTGAATAATTCCACTTCTATCACGAAGATCAATAAATATTAATCCTCCAAGATTTCTTTTCTTTTGTACCCAACCGAATAGTTCAACTTCTTCGTTTAAATTCTTTATATTAAATTCACCATTATTAAACTTTTTCATTATTCACCCTTCTCTTCATGGTGATGAGAACACTTGCATTCACCATGTTCACATTCACCGTGTTCATGATGATGACCGCATCCACAATCACACTCATCGTCTTCAACTTCTGTAGTTAGTTTTTCATCTAGATAATAGATTAATGCATCTAGACTAATAACTTCTTCTTCTTTTGTTTTATTATTTTTAATTTTTACTTCATTATTATCTAAATCTTCACTATTTAATACACAAATATATTTAGCATTTAATCTATCTGCTTGTTTAAATTGTCCTTTTAATGATCTTCCAGTATATTCTGTATCAACAATGAATCCTGCTAAACGTAACTCTTGAGTTAAGTATGCAGCATATTTCTTTTCTTCTTCATTAACATACATAATGAATAAGTCAATATCTTCTACAATTGGTACTTTTACTTCTTCTAATTCTAATGCTTTAACAAGTCTACCAATTCCACTTGCAAAACCAACACATGGTGTTTCAGGTCCATCTAATTGATTAACTAATCCATTATAACGTCCTCCTCCACCTAATACGTTATTTGATCCGAATCCTTCTACTTTAGCTTCGATTTCAAATACTGTGTGGTTATAATAATCTAATCCTCTAACAATATTAGGATTGATTGTATAATCTATTTGCATTATTTCTAGATATTCTTGAACTTTTTCAAATCTATCTCTACTTTCTTCAGTTAAATAATCTAGTGTCTTAGGAGCATTCTTTAATACTTCGTTTTCTGCATCAACTTTACAATCTAAGATTCTAAGTGGATTCTTTTCTAATCTTTCTACGCAATCTTCACATAGTTCATTAATATGAGGTTTAAAGTAATCTACTAAAGCCTTTCTATAATTATCTCTACTTTCATTATCTCCTAATGAGTTAAGATTTACTTTAATTTCTTTTAAACCTAACATTTTAAATACGTTAACTGCTGCTGAAATGATTTCAGCATCTGTTAATGGATCATCACTACCTAAGATTTCCATTCCAAATTGAGTTAACTCTCTATCTCTTCCTGATTGAGGTCTTTCATATCTATACATTGTTCCATTATAGTATACTTTTACTGGTTGGTTAGGATCGCCATACATTTTATTTTCAATAAAACTTCTAACAACACCAGCAGTTCCTTCAGGACGAAGTGTAATTTTTCTACCACCCTTATCTTCAAAGTCATAGCTTTCTTTAGTGACAATATCAGTTGTTTCACCTACGCCACGATGGAATAGCTCAGTTGCCTCAAAGATTGGTGTACGGATATAGTTATAGTTATATTTTTCCATCATTGCATCAATAACTGTATCAATATACTTCCAAACTTTGGCTTCTCTTCCATAAATGTCATTACAGCCTTTTTGTCTTTGTATCATTTTATCCTCTCCTTTATTAACAAAAAAGGTGACAACCCAAAGGGCGATTTCTCGCGGTGCCACCTTATTTATTTCTTAATACACTTATAACGGAGCTACCCGTTCTTTTTTATAGGGATGTCTTCATTAAACTCTATTAAGTCTTCACACCAACCAGACTCTCTCTTGAAATTTTTATTTAACTACTCTTTCCCCAAGATATTTGTATTATAATTCTATTTTGACAATATTTCAAGTTCTTTTCTATATATTTTTCCAAAATTCTCTGGAGTCCAATCATTTCTTTCAAATAGTTCTCTATCAAATTTTCCATATCTGCTTCTTAGAAAATCAGCAAACATCAGATTATCAAATCCATTTTTTCTAATCTCATCAGCAAGGAATGTAGAAATAATATTTCCATAACTATAACTATATACTGGTTCTAGATCTATATCACCACACATTGCAAGATGTTCATCTGCCTCTTCTTGGGAATCAAAGTAATCTTTAAACAGACTATAAAAATCTTTTGAATCTAACTCTAAGAACTTATCGGAATATAAATCTTCATCACTTAATGTAGAAAGTAAAAATGCATTAAACTGTGAATAAAAATAGTCTATGTCATAGTTGTATAGCATATTTTGAACTGTTTCATACTCAAGATTATGTCTTATTGCATAATCAATAAATAGTTTTTCAAATAAATTTGATATAACTTCATCCATAAAAGATACATAAAAATAATAATTAAATTTTTGTGGATCAATACCCATTATTTGATAATCTAATGCATGTCCTAATTCATGAACAAGAACATCCATATCAGGTAAAGTATATTGGAATTTTCTTATCAATATATCCGTGTCTCCATTTACTGGATTATAAAGTATTGAACCACGATTGCCTGAACGATTACTTCTTTGATTATGAATAATTCCATTTGCTATTACTCTATCAAATAATTGTTCTTGATCTATGCTTTTTAAGAAATCAAATAATATATCACTAAATTCTTCTGGACTATATGTTTTGGGTTCTATGTCTTTCTCAACATAATTATTTTCAACTGCTTCTTTTTCGGATAGAATGTCTCCTATAAATGTTCCATGAAAGTCTTTGTTTAAAACAAAATCATCTAACATTCTATCGCTTAAAATACTTGCTCTTTTTATAGATAGATTGTATGCTTTTCTAGAAGAAAATGCTGTTTTAAAATCTAAATTTATTGGGGGATTTAAATCTTTTGCCGCTCTATATATATTACTTATATAGTTTGTTAAGGCAAATCTTGTTTCTTTATCAGATATTCGTTTTAAATCTTTGCTTGCCTGAAGTAATTTTACTTTTAATTGTTTTGAACTCCTTGAAACTATCATAATGCTTCTCCTTTTAGTTAGTTATTATAGCATAAAAAAAAGAAACTAGATAGTTTCTTTTACTTTTACCATTCCTTTTTTAAGATCTTTCTTAAAGAAATTAAATGTTGTTCTTAATAATAAGTAACATGGAAGTGCAACTATAATTCCAGCTGGTCCTGCTAAAGTACCACCTATTGATACTGCCATAATTGTAATTAATGGATTAACATTATTAGTATGACCATATACTCTTGGGGATATTATATATCCATCTAATTGTGGGAATATTAAACATATTATTATTGTTAATATAAATAGTTTTGGTGATATAACACTTGCTAATATAATAGCAATAATATTTGTAATTAATCCTCCAAAGTATGGAATAACAGTTGTTATACAAGCAAGGATTCCTAAGATTAACCAGTTAGGGTGTCCAACTATTAAGAATAATAAACTATATTCAAATAATTGAATTACCATGAATATTTCTAGTCCTTTTAAATAGTTAGTTATTTCTGTATCCATTAATTTAATATAATTAAAGGCTCTCTTATTAGTTTCTTTTAATAGCTCTTTTAATGTAGATCTAATTTTATCCATATATATTAAGAAATATATGAATCCTACAAAGCCAACTACAAACTTACCAATAAATCCTAATGATTTATTAATAATATCCATTGTTGATGCTCCAGCAACTGAACCAAGACTCTTTAATATATCATTTAAGTAATCCGTAATTTTTATTTCATATGTACCTAAATTAATATTAAATTTATTGTCAAAGTTTTTCATTACTTCTACTACTGTTTTTATTAATAACTTTAATTGATCATATAGAAGTGGTAATGTTAAAGCAATTATTCCACCTACTATAACAACTACACCAATTACTACTACTGTAATTGCAATTGACTTACTTAATCCTTTTTTATCTAACCATCTTACTAATGGAGTAAATGCATAAGCAAATACAAAGGCAACTATAAATGGTGATAAAACAGCAATACATTTACCTAAGATTCCTATCCATAAACCTATGTTAGTTACACCTATATATAGAAGTAACATTAAGGCTGCTAAATTAACTATTCCATAATTAATCTTATTATTAAACATTTTATCATCTCTCTAACGCTATTGTGATTGGACCAATATTTTCTATACTTACAAACATATCTGCTCCAAAGATTCCTGTTTCTACTTTTACATATTTTCTTAGTTCTTCATTAAACATATCATATAGTTTAGTAGCTTCTTCTCCGTTAAGAGCAGCTATATAACTTGGTCTATTACCTTTTTTAGTATCAGCATATAAAGTAAATTGTGAAATTGATAGGATATCTCCACCATACTCTAATATACTTTTATTCATTACATCGTTTTCATCTGGAAAGATTCTTAGATTTACTACTTTTTTTGCTAAGTATTCAATTTGCTCAGGTCCATCTCCTTCTGTAAATCCTACTAAAAGGACTAATCCCGAATCAATCTTTCCATTTACTTTATTATCTATTGTTACTGAGGATTTTCCACTTCTTTGTACTAAAACTCTCATCGCATCGCCCTCTCAACTTTTTCAACATATGAATGTTTTTCTAGATTTAAAAGTAATTTATTTAATTGCTCTAAACCAGTTACATAACAATCTACTTCATACATTGATTTATCACCTTTATTTATAATTCTAATTCCATCTACGCTTACATTAGTCATAGAGATAGATTGAACTATATCTAACATGTGATTTTCACTATCTTTAGTATATACTAAGATGCATGATAAATATCTCTTGTTAGTATTATCATTCCATGAAACATCTACTGTTCTATCTTCTAGCATTTCTAGATTGTGACAATTAATTCTATGAACTGAAATGCCATTTCCTTTAGTAATATATCCTACTATTTCATCTCCAAATACAGGATTACAGCAGTTAGCTAAATTTACTTTTACTTTATCTATTCCACTAACTATAATATCAGCATCTGTACTCTTTGTAGTTACTTTTACTACTTTTGGGGTTGGTGTCTCTTCAGTTTTTTCAATTATATTGATAACACCATTTGATGTTGCTTTACCATTTCCAATATTTAGATAAATATCATCTAAATCATCTACTTTTATTGTTTCACATATCTTCTTGATATTTTCATCAGTAAAGAAATCAGTAAAGTTAATTTTCCTTTTTCTTAAATCTTTTTCTAAAGCATATTTTCCTCTTTCAATGTTAAGTTCTCTTTCATTCTTAGTAAAGTATGCTTTAATCTTGTTTTTAGTAGTACTACACTTAACCATGTTAAGCCACTCTTTTGATGGTGTAGAACTCTTATTAGTATTAATCTTAATAATATCATTATCTTGTAATTCATAGTTTAGTGGAACAATATTATTATTAACAATTGCTCCTACAGTAGTTTCTCCTACTTTAGTATGAATTCTATAAGCAAAGTCTATTGGAGTTGCTCCTCTTGGAAGTTCTATTACATCACCTTTTGGAGTAAAGACATAAATGTTATTATTTAATACTTCGTCTTTTACACTATTAACAAAGTCTTCACTACTCATCTTATCATGACTTAAATCAATGATAGATTTAAAGAATTGTAGTTTTTGTTCTGTAGTACTTGTAAGGTTAGCGTTAGATCCGCTACCTTTATTTTCTTTATATGACCAGTGTGCTGCAATACCATTTTCAGCAACTTCATCCATTTCATATGTACGAATTTGAATTTCAAATAAATATCCATCGATTCCAAATACAGTTGTATGTAGAGATTGATACATATTTGGTTTTGGCATTGCTACATAGTCTTTAAATCTTTTTGGAAGAGGTCTAAACTTTGAATGGATTAAACCTAATGCTAAGTAACATTCTTGTTCAGTATTTACTAAAATTCTTAAAGCTAGCAAGTCATAAATATCACTGAATTTTTTACCTCTATCTAGCTTGTTATAAATACTATATATACTTTTAGCTCTTCCTTTTATTTCGTGTGGTATATGATGTTCATTTAACAAATCAGTTATTTCTGTTTGCATATCATATACGATCTTATCTCTTTCAATTTTTGTTTTATTTAACTTCTCTGCAATATCATAGAAAACAGATGGTTTTAGGTAACGAAGCGCTAAATCTTCTAGTTCACTTTTAATTTTGTGAATACCTAAATGGTGTGCGATAGGAGCAAGTATTTCTAATGCTTCTTTTGCTTTTGCTTTTTGTCTATCTTCTGGTATTGCCCATAAAGTACGCATATTATGAAGTCTATCAGCTAACTTAATAATTATTACTCTAACATCTTCACTCATACCTACAATGATTTTTTTGTAGTAATCAATTAAGTAATCATTTTCTGTTGAGAAATGAATCTTACTTAATTTAGTAACCCCTTTTACTAATTTAGTAATTGTTTGGCCAAACTCTTCTTCCATTTCTTCTGGAGTACAATCACAGTCTTCTAAAACATCATGCAAAAGACCAGCAGAAATAGTTTCATAATCGGCATAGATTGTAGTAAGAATTAAGGCTACATTCATCGGATGATAAATGTAGTCTTCTCCACTCTTTCTATATTGCCCATCATGTTTTTTCTTGGCAAACTGATAAGCTTTCTCTATTACTTTAATTTGTTCTTCATCTTCGATATATGTACGTACTTTAGAAAGAATATCATCAATTGTTATATTTTCTAAATCTTTTGACAAAGAACTCATCTCCCCTCAATTAGCAATTTATTCCTTTTACTTTCTTCTCCTCAAATTCATCCGTATAAATCTTTTTAGGTTTTAACTTCTTACCTATATTTCTCTTTTCTAGTAATAAGAATATTACTGTTGCGATAAATATAGATGAATATGTACCAGATATTAAACCAATTAGCATTGCTACATTAAATGTGAATATTCCACTTGATCCTAATAGCATTAATACTACTACTGGTAGAAGTGTTGTTATTGTTGTATAAATTGTTCTTGTAAATGTTTCTTGAATACTTCTATTACATATTTCTTCTAATTTTTCTTTAGTCATTTTCTTCCAATCTTCTTTTTCTATATTTTCTCTAATTCTATCGAAAGAAACTATTGTATCATTGATTGAGTATCCAATTATTGCAAGTACTGCTGCTATAAACATTGAACTTACTTCGAATCTTGCTATTGCAAATACGGCAAACATAATTAATACATCATGTAATAATGCAACTACTCCACCGATTGCATAACTTAATTTAAATCTAATTGAAATGTAAATAATAATTCCAAGTAATGCTACTAATACTGATAGAATTGCATTCTTTACTAATTCTTTTTGAACTAAATTTGATACAACTCCAATATTAACTTTTGCATCATACTTATCTTCAAAGTATTTATTAACTTCTTTTACTTTGTCTCCATCTAATGCTTCATCTAATCTTATAGATGTTTCTTCAGATGAAACATTGATATTATCTGATGTTAATTCTAACTCTTTTAAATCATTCTTGATTTGTTTTTCTGTTAGTTTAGTATCAGTTACTACTGTGATACTACTTCCAGCTTTATAATCGATACTTAAGTTGAATCCTTTTGTTCCTAAGAATATGCATCCAACTATGATTATTAATACTGAAATAGCAGCACATAATTTTTTATGTTTTAAGAAATTAATATTACTAAATTTATTTGGTTTAACTGTTTCATTTTTAGAAACGTTAGGAATATCTTTTGCTTTTATATTTATAAATAAATTTGTTTTGTCATTGAAATAATCTGTTTTAACAAATAATCTTAGAATTGCTCTTGTTAAGAATACCATTGTAAACATTGTTACTAATACTGTAATAATTAACATAGTAGCAAATCCTTTAATACTTGATTCTCCAAATATAAACATTATAATTGCTACGATTAATGTTGTAATGTTTGAATCGATTATTGCACTAAAACTTGATTTAGAACCTTCTCTAAATGCTGTAGGTAAACTTTTACCTTTTAACAATTCTTCTTTAATTCTTGCAAATGTAATAACATTAGAATCTACTGCCATACCTATACCTAATACTAAGGCAGCAATTCCAGGTAGTGTTAATACTCCACCTACAACCCAGAATACTGCAAATACTAAGAATGTATAAATTAGCATTGATACTGCTGATACAAATCCTGAGAAATGATAAATAAATATTAGGATTAATATAATAGCAGCAATTGCAATTATACCTGCAGTTAAAGTAGTTGATAATGTTTGATCTCCAAAACTTGCTCCTACTGTATTAGAACTTAATTCAGTCAATTTAGTTGGAAGAGATCCACTATTAATTAAATCAACTAAGTTTTCTACTTCTTCATAAGTAAAGTTTCCTTGAATAATTACATCGCTTGCAAATCCTTGTGAAACTGTAGCTGCACTTAAACAGTTTGAATCACTAGTTCCACACATGTTTCCTTCACTTGAAAAACTATCTGTTAATTCATTATAGTCTAGCCAAATAACAATATAGTTATTTTCTTGACTACTAATCTTACTAGTTACTTCATAGAACTTATCTTTATCTTTTACTGTTAAAGCAACTGCTGGATTACCTTGTTGATCTTGTCCAATCTTTGCTTTACCAGCCTCTAGTACATCACTAGTCATAAGTAAATTATCTTCAGTATCTCTAAATGATAATGTTGCAACTGTTGATAATTGTGTACGTGCTTCTTCTGGATTTTTTACTCCAGCTAATTTAACACGAATCTTATCATTACCTTCAATAGTAATTTCTGGTTCACTTACTCCTAAACTATCAATTCTCTTACTTAGTGTTTTGTAAGTTGCTGTTAGTTTAGAACTATTCATTTTAGACCCATCAATTGATGAAGCCTTATAAAGAATTTCAAATCCCCCTTGTAAATCTAATCCGAATTTTAAACTTTTAAATAATGGAACAAATGAGAAACAAATTCCAACTATAAAAAGAATTAAAATACAAGATACAGTAATTACTTTCTTCTTTCCATTTTTCTTCTTCATCTTCTTACACCTCTATGTCTTTTTTTATATTCTTATTGGGATTGTCTTCATAATATGAATTAATTTCATCAGAATCTGTATTTAAAATATCATCTACGATATCTGCAAGAGTTAAGTCATTACTACTCTTCCACTTGTTTTTTAGATAGTTCCAAATATCAAATTCCTTAATATTTTTATAACCTAATCTTTCTAATTCAAGTTCCTTAGAATGTAATGCGGGTTTTACTCTTTTATATAATTCTTCTAGATTTGTAAATTCATATTCCAAAAGAATCACATCCCTTTTCCACGAATTAACTTTATTATATAGGAAAAATAATAAAAATTAAAGGGTTTTAATAAAAAAGAAAGTACTTTTTTGTACTTTCATTCATCTATCTTTGCTCTTGGAAAACTCTTATAATAAACTTCTTTTAATCTATCAGTAGTAACATGAGTATAAATCTGAGTTGCTTTTATTGACTCATGTCCTAATAATTTTTGTACTGTTAATAAGTCACAGCCTGCATTTAGTAAGTGTGTTGCAAAGCTATGTCTTATCATATGCGGAGATATACTTTTATTAATTCCAGTTTGTTTAATGATCTTATCAAGTATAAATCTTACTCCTCTTTCAGTTAATTGTCCTCCATTATTATTTAAAAATAAATAATCACTATCTTTTGTATTTAAAGATAATCTACCATCTTTTAAATATTCTTTTAGAGAATCTTCACAATACTCTCCGTATGTTACAAATCTTTCTTTATTACCTTTTCCTAAGATAATTATATTTTTTCTTCCTAAGTCTATATCAGATACTTTAATACTAACAAGTTCTCCTACACGGACTCCTGTTGCATAAAGCATTTCTAATATTAGTCTATCTCTTTGCCCTAAAGGAGTTGTTAAATCAGGAATATTAAACATTTCTTCTAATTCATTATATTCAAAATATCTTGGAAGTTTCTTACTCTTTTTAGGTCCATTTACTAATGAAAATACATTAGTTTTCACTATTCCTTCATTAGCCATATATTTGTAAAAACCTCTTAAGGAACTTAGTTTTCTATCAATTGATGAATTATTGTCTTTTTTAGTATCTTTTAAATACATTAAGAAAAATCTAATGTCACTATATTCAATATCTAAATAATTTAAGTTTTCGCTATTTAAATAATCTAAGTATTCAATAATATCATCTTTATAACTTAGAATCGTATAATCTGAATAGTTTTTTTGATATTTTAAATAATCTAAATAACTACTCAGATGTTTGTTTAGCGTATTGTCTTCCATAGTTATCACCTTTAAATCTATCACTATATTTATTATACACTAAACACCATCTATATGCATTATTTAATACATCTTTATCTTCTTTTAATTTGTCTACTAATCTTAGTTTTTCATACTTCATATCTTCTTCATATGTTCCATCATCAAAGATTGAAGCTGTTTGTCTTGTACTTACTAAATCAAAAATTATTTCTGCTAATTCTTTTGTAAGTAAAGTACTTAATTTATTTAAATCACCATCTTCATAAGCTGGGAACTTTCTTCTTCTATAGCAAAGTTCACCTTTTTTGTTTTTAACAATTACATCTGCTGGAAGACTTGTTAAAGTATCTAGTATTTCTATTAATTTATCTTCTATACGTGATTCTTCTAAATCAAATAATGTTAATTGTCCTTCTACATAATTTTTATCTGTTAAAACTAATAATTGATCATCTAGTTTTCTTCTTTCACTTTCATTTTGTTTAGCTCTTGAATCTGAATAATAGAATCCTCTATTAGTAGCATCAAATCTATTCATTTCTACTGTTACATTTCTTAATATTGAATATGTTCTTATAGCCCATGAACCTCTTTTATATTTAGCACTATAGTTGGTTTTATTTTTTCCTACAAAGTTATCTACATATATTTTTGGTATGCTACTTTTACCATTAATAATATATTCATTAAATACTGGATTAGCACTTACTTTATCAGCAAAATTATCTAATATACGTTTAGCTTGTTCATTATTTGTATCTAGTGATCCTTGTTTAGAAGCATCAATTACTTCTCTTAATAATTCTGTTCTAGATTCACTACTATCATATACTACTTCTAAATAGTTCATTTCTTGTTTTGTTTGGTTTGCTATATAGAAATCACAATCACTAAAGTTTAATACTTTTGCTTTTGTTAAGTAATCAATCATATTAGATGAATTACCAAATCTTAATGTAAATTCATCTATTTCTTCTAATCTATTACTTCTCTTGCCATTAATTTTAATAATTTGGAACTCATTATTTTGTTTGTTTCGAGCAATTAAAAAATATTCTTTTCTTCTTCCCATGATAATACCCCCTTAATTGGGTCATATTATACCACAAAAAGTGTTTTTTTACAATAAAAAAGAAGACTTAGTCTTCTTTATAATCACAACTTGAACATTTAACTGTTCCATTTTTTTCAGTTAACATTTCATTACATTCAGGGCAACTTCTTCCAATTGGTTTATCCCAGTATGCTGTTTTACATTTAGGATAATTGTTACATCCATAGAAGATTTTACCTTTTCTGCTTCTTTTTTCTACTATTTTTCCTGAACATTTTGGACAGTCACATACTTCTACAATTTCTTGTTGCTCTTTCTTTATATATTTACAAGTTGGATAATTGCTACATGCAGTAAATTCTCCAAATTTTCCTTTTCTTATTACTAATGGGCTTCCACATTCTGGACAAGTTTCTCCTGTTTCTTCAGCTGCTTTCTTTTCCATAGTCTTAAATGCATCTTGTACCATTGGTTCAAACTTTTTATAGAAATCATCTAACACTTTATTCCAAATCATATGTCCTTCAGCTATTTCATCTAGATCTGTTTCCATTTCACTTGTATAAGATGTATTAATAATTCCACTGAATTTTTCTTGTAATTTATCAGTTGATTCAATACCAATAGAAGTTGGTTTAAATTTCTTTTCTTCTAAAGTTACAAAATCATGACTTTTAATAGTATCAATAATAGTTGCATATGTAGATGGTCTACCAATACCTAATTCTTCTAGTTCTTTAATTAAAGAAGCTTCAGTATATCTTGGTTTTGGTTTTGTGAAATGTTGTTTTGATTCTACATCTTTAGTACTAAAAACATCTTTTTCTTTTATTAATGGTAGAATAGTATCTTCACTTGATTGGAATGCTTTATATACTTTTAGGAATCCATCAAATATTAATACTTGACCAGTTGTCTTAAATTTATAATCATTATTATCAAAGATAACTGTTGTTTGATTAACTACACTATCTGCCATTAGGGATGCTAAAGTACGTGCATAAATCATATTATATAATTTATATTCATCACTATTAAGATATTGTTTCATCTTTTCTGGAGTTCTTAATATACTTGTTGGACGAATACCTTCATGAGCATCTTGTACTCCATCTTTCTTTTTAGCTTGTTTAACATGACCAATATACTTTTTTCCATATTCTTCTTCAATATATTTCATTGTTGGTTTTACAAAGTCATCGCTTAAACGTATTGAGTCTGTTCTCATATAAGTAATAAGTCCGACAGTTTCAGTTCCGATATCAACACCTTCATATAGCTTTTGTGCTAAACTCATTGTCTTTCTAGCAGGAAAACCTAATTTTGTAGATGCTAATTGTTGTAATGTAGATGT
>DFEZ01000005.1:0-40014 GCA_002369415.1 Caryophanales bacterium UBA3789
GAGAGAAGAATATCCAGTTGAAATGATAGAAAGAGCTGTAAAAGGAATGCTTCCACATAATAGACTTGGAAGACAAATGTACAAGAAACTATTCGTATATGCAGGAAGCGAGCACAAACAAATGGCTCAAAAGCCAGAAGTGCTTGAATTAAAGTAGGAGGGTTAAATAATGGCAAAAGAAAAGAAAAATACTTACACTGGAACAGGTCATAGAAAGACTAGTGTAGCAAGAGTTACATTAACACCTGGAAAAGGAAAAATTACTGTTAATGGTAGAGATGTAAGAGAATATTTTCCTTCTGAAATTTGTGTTATGGATTTAACTCAACCATTAGTATTAACTAACACTCAAGATATGTTTGATGTTGATGCTAAAGTTACTGGTGGAGGATTCCAAGGACAAACTGGAGCAATCCGTTTAGGAATCACTAGAGCACTATTAGAATATGATAGTACTACTCCAGCTGATTCAGAGAATAGTTTTAGAAAAACTCTTAAAGTTGCAGGATTTATTACAAGAGATTCTCGTAAGAAAGAACGTAAGAAACCAGGATTAAAGAAAGCACGTCGTGCTCCACAATTCTCAAAACGTTAATTCAGTTTTACAAAGCTCACTATGTGGGCTTTTTTCTTTGCTTTAATTATGATATATTAAAGAGCAGGAGGTTCTTATGAAATTAACAAAAGAGGATTCTGAATTTGGAAAAAAAGTATTTCTAGAAGAAGATGAAAAATATTTATCATTTACCTATGGTGGAAATCTTGACTTATATTGGTCATTTCATGGTAAAGGAGATAAAACTTTTACTATCACAAAAGAAAATTATAATTTGTATAGTTTATTTGAAAAACTATATTCAGATATAGAAAATATAGATATTTTTAGTGAAGAAGACGAACCGTTTTTTGATGAAAGTAGTGAAGAATATGCAAGAAGATTATTAGAACATCAGGAATATTGTGAAGAACAAAGAGAGTGGTGTCGTAAATATAATAGTGCACATTATAATGAATTATTTAATGAAGATGAAAGAGCTATAACATGGTATTCAGATGAAACAGCAATGGAAGTAGCAAATTACTTAACAATAACAAAAGCAGATGAATCTTTTAGAGTATCTTTCCATACACAAGCTGATCAACCTGGATATGATAGAGATTTTAAGAGTGCATCTTATGTACCAATTAGGTTTAGAACTTCAGGTAGTAGATATGGCAATTTCTTTATAGCATTTAGTAGATTCTATAATGGAGTACAAGAAATAGATGACGTATATGATGCAGGACATCAAATACACATGGAAGAATATTTATATAATCAAAGACAATTTGTAAAAAAAAGAAGTGTTGAATAATCAACACTCTTTTTAATTATCTATATATTTTTTAATTCCATGTCTTGTAAGTTGCTCTATCATTTCACCAATTACTTTAGGTTCCCCATCAAAGTCATTAGCAATCCAATAATTAATAACACCTAATGCTCCATTAAATAAATAAATAGAAGCATATTCAATATCTTTTTCTTTCAAATGTGGATTCTTTTCTAACCAAGTATCTTGACAGTACTTATAGCAAATATCAAGAATATCATCCATAAATAGTAAATTATTCTTTTTATTAAATATTACCTTAGCAAGTTTCTTTTCTTTTAATAAAGCTTCTAATAAATTTTCAACTAATAGAGAAGTAGTAATATTTCTTTCATGATTATCAAGAATAATATTTTTTAATTCAGTAACAAATTCATCTTGAATCTTATCATATAGATCAAATATATCTAAATAGTATCTATAAAAAGTTGCTCTATTAATATCAGCAATACTACATAGTTCGCTTACTGTTATTTTCTTAATTTCTTTTTCCTCAAGTAAAGAAATAAAAGTTTCTTTAATAACTTTCTTTGTGTATTTAACTCTTCTATCCATATAGCCCTCCTATTAAACACATTTCAAAAATTGTGTATAAAAACATACAAGAATTTTTACATTGCTTATTGAATACGTTTGTATCTCAATTATATAATACAATTGAAAAATATTCAACAATTGTATGAGAAAAGAGGGTTAATATGAATTTGTTTAAAAGAAAACACAAGAAAGAAAAAATCTATACAAATCCATGGGAAAAGTATTACGAAGAAGGAAAAGAAACAATTGATATACCAGATATTTCAATTTATGAATATTTAGAAAGAAAATATATCAATTATGAATATAGTGTAGCGATTAATTATTTTAATCAAAAAATGAGTTATAGAGAATTAATAAATAAAATAGATCTATGTGCAAAAGCATTAGTATCTTATGGAGTAAGAGAAAATGATGTTGTGTCAATTTGTTTACCAAATGTACCTGAAGCAGTAATTGCTTTTTATGCAATTAATAAAATAGGTGCAATTGCTAATATGATACATCCATTATCAGCAGAGTTAGAGATAAAGGATTCATTACTAAAAACAAACACAGTATTATTAATTACTTTAAATATTACTTTCAATAAAGTAGAAAGTATAATTGATGATACTAAGATTTATAAAACAGTAATAGTATCTCCTAAAGATTCTATGCCTACATTATTAGGATTAGGATATATGTTATCAAAAGAATTATCCCTAAATATACCTAAATCAAATGAAAAGTATATGTTATGGAATGATTTTATTCTAAAAGGAGAAAAATATAATAAAAATATCAAGAAAGATAGAAAAGCAAAAGAAGATGCAGTAATCTTACATAGTGGAGGTACTACTGGTACACCTAAGAATATTGTATTAACAAATGGAAATATTAATGCAATTATGGAAGAAGCTAAAATATGCTTCCCAACATTAGATACAAAAGACACATTCTTATCAATACTACCATTATTCCACTGTTTAGGTTTAGTTGTTAATGTACTAGCACCATTAACATTTGGTTCAACAATTGCATTAATTCCACAATTTGATCCAAAAAGATTTGATAAGTTAATAAAGAAATATAAACCAACAGTCCTATTAGGAGTTCCAACTTTATTTGAAGCGTTAATTAAAAATCCATACATGATTAACTATGATATGTCACATGTAAGTACTGTAGTTAGTGGAGGAGACTCTCTAACAATAGACAAGAATGAAGAAATTAATAATTATCTAAAAGAACATAACTGTTCCGCAAGAATAATGCAAGGATATGGTATGACTGAAACTACTGGTCCAGCATCAATTGGATTTAATAATTCAGATAAATTAGGTTCAATTGGAATACCTCTTCCAAGCACAGAAATAAAAATACTAAATATAGAAACAATGGAAGAAATGAAATATGGAGAAATTGGAGAAATCTGCATAACTGGACCTACAGTAATGTCTAGATATCTAGATAATAAAAAGGAAACTGATGACATTATAAAAGTACATGAAGATGGAAAAAGATGGGTTCATACTGGAGATTTAGGATATATGGATGAAGATGGAGTATTATTCTATGTTCAAAGATTAAAGAGAATGTTAATTGTATCTGGTTATAATGTATATCCATCACATATTGAAAAAGTTTTAGAAGAACATAAATATGTAGATACTTGTGGAGTAATTGGTATACCTGATCCATATAAAATACAAGTACCTAAAGCTTTTATCGTACTCAAAAAAGGAATAGAACCAACTCCAGAAGTAACAAAAGAATTAAAAGATTATTGTTATACACACTTGTCAAAATATATGATTCCAAAAAAATTTGAATATAGAGAAAGTCTCCCTAAAACATTAGTTGGAAAAATTGATTATAGAAAACTAGAAAAGTAATTATAGATATTGTAAAAACATAAAATTAATTATATAATAAGATATATAATTAGAATAATACGGGGTGATTTCTAGTGATAGTTAGATTGATCAAAAAACGAAAAATTTACAACTTCACTTTACCAACTAAAATATCTGGAAATTATTGGATTACAGACAACGATTATTTAGGAAATGTACGAAACCTTATCAACGTTGAAGAAGAAAATGGACAATGGAAAATAAAGTCCGACTTCGAAACAAAAATCATGTCTGGAGAGGTAGAAGTAGAATCAGCATTCTTAAAAGATTATTGCTTATACTTCTTAAAGATAAATACAGATAATGAATATGTTATTTTATATTGTTCACCAACAGTAGAGAAAGAAACATATAAGTTTAGAATTAGAGATAAAGGTGAAATTTTAATTGGTAACGATAGTAGAGCCCCAATAAGTTATAACTATCCACTAGTATCCCGCCAACAAGCAAGACTTGTATATAGTAATGGTATTTGGGTAATCCAAGACCTAAATAGTAAGTACGGAACTTATGTTAATAATGTTGCAATCACTACAAAGCAATTGGAATATGGTGATATTGTTTTCATTATGGGATTAAAACTAATTGTTATGAAAGACACAATTATGATTAATAGAATTGGTAATTACTTATCAGTTGATAATTCATATTTTGAAACAATTGGACCAATTATACAAAAACAAGTAGAATTTGATAATCCGGATGAAGAAACAATTGAATTCTTCAAAGAAGATGATTATTTCTATAGAGCACCAAGATTTAAAACTGGAATTGAGGACGCAATTATTACAATTGATCCACCTCCAGCACAACCAGAAGAAAATAAAACTCCTGCAATATTTACTGTAGGACCAATGTTAACAATGGCAATGATGTCAATGTCAACAGGATACACTTCATTACAAGGAGTAATTGAAGGAACAGTTGATCTTGGTACTGCTGCACCTACATTAGTAATGTCAGGAGCAATGATTTCTACAATGTTATTATGGCCAACATTACAAAGTAGATATCAAAAGAAGCAAAAGAAGAAACAAGATAAAGAAAGATTAACAAAATATAAGAAATATCTTGAAGAGAAAAAAGCTACAATTCAAGCTGAAATGAAGATTCAAAGACAAATCTTGATAGATAACTATCTACCATTAGATCAAACAAGAGAAATCATTTATCAAAAGAAGAGAAATCTATGGGAAAGAGAGATTGGTCAAGAAGACTTCTTAGACTTAAGATTAGGAGTAGGTTCAACTGCATTAAGAGGAACAGTTAATGTTCCAGAAGAACACTTTTCACTTGTAGATGATGATTTATTAAATGAAGTATATAAAGTTGGAGCAGAATCAAGAATGCTTGAAAATGTTCCTGTATCATTAAACTTCATTACTAGAAATATTTCAGCAATTATAGGTACAGCTTCAAATAAAGATCAATTTGTTCAAGGATTAATCCTTCAAATAATAACATTCCATAGTTATGAAGACTTAAAGATTGTTATTATGACAAATGATCAAAATGAAAGCAAATGGAATTACTTAAAGGTTGCACCACATAACTGGGATAATAATAAATCATTTAGATATTTTGCAACTACATTAGATGAAGCAAAAGAAATATCTCTAGAACTAGAAAAAGAAATGCAACAAAGAAAGTTTAGAGATAATAATGGAAAAATGGAATTAAATGGTGTTGACTATAGAGGATACAAACCATATTACTTAATCATAACTGATGACTATAAGATGGTAAGAGATCTTGAAATATTAAAAGATATTCAAGATATGCCAATTAACTTTGGATTCAGTTTAATTGTAATAAGTCCAAGACTTATTAATATCCCTAATGAATGTAAAACATTTATTAGTATAGGAGATAAAAAATCAGGTGTATTTGAAAACGAGTTAGTTTCAAATAAACAAAAAGAATTTGAAGCAGACTTTGATCCAACACTTAATATGTATGAATGTTGTAAGATTATTGCAAATATACCAATAGATATAGCAAAAGAGAGTAGAGCATTACCTACATCAGTTTCATTCCTTGAAATGTATAATGTAGGTATGGTTGAACAACTAAACGTATTAAATAGATGGAAAATGAATGATCCAACTAAGACATTACAAGCACCAGTTGGATTAGATAAATCAAGAGAACTATTTAAGTTAGACCTACATGAAAAAGCACATGGACCACATGGACTTATCGCAGGTATGACAGGTTCTGGTAAATCTGAATTCATTATTACTTACATCTTATCTACTGCATTAAACTATCACCCATACGAAGTATCATTCGTACTTATCGACTATAAAGGTGGAGGTTTAACAGGAGCATTTGAAAATAGAGAGACTGGAGTTAAGTTACCACACTTAGCAGGAACAATTACCAACTTGGATACAGTTGAAATGAACCGTTCCTTAGCATCTATTCAATCAGAGCTACGTAAACGTCAAAGAATGTTCAATGAAGCCAGAGACTCATTAAATGAAAGTACAATTGATATTTATAAATATCAAAGCTTATATAGAAGAGGATTAGTTAAAAATCCAATCTCACACTTAGTAATCGTATCAGACGAGTTCGCTGAGTTGAAAGACCAAAGACCAGAGTTCATGGATCAATTAATTTCTACTGCCCGTATCGGACGTTCATTAGGAGTTCACTTGATTCTAGCAACTCAAAAACCATCCGGTGTCGTAAACGATCAAATCTGGTCAAACTCTAAATTTAGAATTTGTTTAAGAGTTCAAGATAAGTCAGACTCTATGGATATGATTAAGTGTCCAGATGCTGCCGAATTAAAGAATACTGGTAGATTCTACTTACAAGTTGGTTATAATGAATTATTCGCAATGGGCCAAGCTGCATGGGCAGGAGCTCAATACTATCCAACTGAAAAGAGAAAGAAAAAAGTAGACCAATCAATTGCTATTGTTGATAATGTAGGTAGTGTAATTAAATCTCTAGATACTAAGAAAGATGATGTAATAGTACCATCTCAAGGTGAAGAGATTACTAATATTATTAAATATATAGTTGAAGAAGCTAAAAAAGAAAATATATCTATTGAGCAATTATGGTTACCTAGAATTCCAGATGTTATTTACACAGATAAGTTAAAGGAAAAATATAATGTTCAAACAGTTAAAAATGATATTAATCCAATTATTGGAGAATATGATGATCCAGATAATCAATCTCAAAATGTATTAACATTACCATTATCTAGAGAAGGAAATACAATAGTATTTGGTTCTGCTGGTAATGGTAAAGAGTTAATGTTAGCAGGAATCATCTATTCATGTATTTCAACACACGATTCAAAAGAAGTTAACTTCTATATTATGGACTTCGGTGCTGAAACATTAACAATGTTTAGAAAAGCTCCACATGTAGGTGAAGTAATTCTATCAACAGATGCTGAAAAGATTGCAAACCTATTTAAGTATATAGATGGAGTAATTGAAGAAAGAAAGAAAATCTTTGTTGACTATAACGGATCATTTGATTTCTACATAAATCATGGTGGAAAACAAATACCATTCATAGTAGTAGTAATAAACAATGTTGAAGCGTTTATGGAAACATATCCAGATTACGAAGATGCAATTGGTCAAATGACAAGAGACTGTTTAAAATATGGAGTTGTATTCATCTTCTCAACAAATGGTCCAAATACAGTTCGTTATAGATTGAGACAAAACTTCAAACAAAACGTTGTATTACAATTCAACGACCCAATGGATTACTCATCAGTAATTCCAGGAGTTAGAAAGAAGGAACCTTCTAAGATATATGGTCGTGGATTAATTTTACTAGATGGAATCTATGAATTCCAAACAGCATACGCCTATAAAGAAGAACGTATGGCTGACTATATTAAAGTAATTAGTGATAAATTAAATGATATATGTGATTTCAAGGCACCTGCTATCCCAATCCTACCAGATGTTGTTTCTCAAGAAGTAGTTGCAAACTACCTTGGAAAGATGAATTCAATACCAGTTGGTGTAGAAAAGGAAAGCCTAGAAATGGCAACAATCAACCTAAACAATACATTTATTTACAATATCACTGGAGAAGATGTTACATCAGATCCATCATTCATCAAAGGATTTATCAGAAACTTACTTGCAATTCCAAACAGCTTTGTAGATGTATTTGATGCTAATGCTGTATTGAACGAAGTAAGCTATGAAAATACACAATATAGTAATGATGCATGTTATACATCAATTGATAAATTACAAGAAGCATATGATAAGAATGAACCAGATCATACAATGTTCGCTATTATGATTAATGTTCAAGCTATGATGAATAAACTAAGTGCCATTGAAAAAGGTAAATTAACTGATTTAATAACTAATTGTAAACAAAGAAATAATATTAAGATTATTGTTGTAGATACAATAGACGTAATCAAGAGTATCGGATTCGAACCTTGGTACAAAGGAAACTGCGATTTGGCAGAAGGTATTTGGTTAGGAAATGGTTTAGGAAACCAATTCACATTAAAAGTAACCACAAACTCAAGAGTACTAAGACAAGAAGTAGATCCTGGATTCGGTTATGTTATTAGAAAAGGTAAAGCTGCATTAATGAAATTAATGTCAGATGAATAGGAGGAAAGAGTATGAATAATAAAATATTAATAGAATTACAAATACCTCTTATTGAAAAGCAATTTGATTTATTTATTCCTATTAATAAAAAAATAGGTACAATCAAAAATCTTGTAGAGCAAGCATTAGTAGAATTAACTGATAATGCTTATTCTCCAAAAGATGAATCAAATTTCTATAGTAAAGAAACAGGAGATATCTATGATGTTAATAAAACAGTAAGAGATACAGATCTAAAGAATGGTTCAAGAATAATACTAATATAAGGAGGAAGCTATGACTGATTATAATGAATATATAACAGCAGTAAACAAAATATTTGATTATCTTGCTAAGATGAAAGCAGGATGGAATAATATGGATAATATGAATTACATAGAAAGCATCGAAGAATATAAAGATAAAGTTATAAGTAATGCTGAAAAATTTAAGCAGCCAGCTCCTGTATCTGTAGAAAAACCAGAAGCTTTAGATGATAAACCTGCTTCTCTTCCTGAAGGAGATACTCCAAAAGTTGATAGTTTACCAACTGATGAACCAAAAATGGAAAGTCTTCCAGAAGGAAATGAATTAAAAGTTGAAGAGTCTGAAGAAGAAAGCAATGGAGTTGCTGATGACAGTTTGGAGGCGTTAGGCGATGATTGATAAATTATCTTATGATCAAATGCTACAAATCTCAAAAGATTTGAGTGATCAAGCTCAAAAAATACAAAAAATGGCAGAAGCAAGAGAACTTATGGACTTAGTAGACTTTGCATCTACTGTTGAAGGATATTCAAAATTCCTAGAAAACACAGTAGAATTAAATAGAGATGCAGATAATGCATTAAAAGAATTAAGAGAAAAGAAAAGATAGAAGTAATTCTATCTTTTTTATTTAAAATTCAAAATATTTTAAAGTTTTCTTATCATTACAATTTAATCCAGTAACATAACTAGTATTATCAAATACTTTTTCAAGTTCAATCCCCTTATTATCAAGATAATCAAAACTAGCACATACCATAACTTTAGCTTTCTTAATAGCTTTAAAATATAAATCAGGAAAACTCTCAGTACTGGTCATATTATACGTAGTAGGATTTCTCCACATTCTATGATCTAAGTTAAGGTAATCATGTCTATCTTCAAGATTATAATGATAACTAATTGCTTCAAATCTATATGTTCTCTTAGTTGTAAAAGTATCAAGTAACTTATACATAAATTTCTTAATCCCATAAGGATCTCTTCTGAATAATTCTAATGAATATTTCATTTGTTTAATAGATTTATAATATATTTTATTCATATCATTTAACTTATATGTATTATAAAAAGAAAAATCTATTGTATTATTTAAATCTTTAGAAAAAGGTTTAGTATCAAAACAAAAACTACCTATATTGAATTTATAAGGATTAGTTTTCTCTCTACGATAAACCATATCATTATCTATAAATGCCTCCATAAAAGCATGTACATTGTTATATTTATATGTAAATCTATTATTCTTATCAAATATACCAGTCTTATAAATAATAAATGGATGAATAGTAGAATCTAATGCATAATGACATATAAAACCAACTAGAAATGAATAAGTATCTATATCATGAATATTATTATCTTTGATATATCTTAATAAATTAATAAAGAAATCTTGAGTATTATTATTATGAAAATATCCTTGGAAATCTCTAATCTTTTTACCCGGTAATAAAGAGAATAAATTATAAAACATTAAACTATCAGTACTTTGACCAAACATCATTGATCTAAGTAAATTTAAGTTGTTCTTTATATCATCAGGTAAAATATCAATGACATCTTTTACAAAGTAAGCATGTGTTATAGTTGCAGGCATAATTATTCCCCCCTAAAAAAAGTCTATTCAATTATATCATAAAAATAACACTTTTAGATAATTATATGTTATAATCTATAATAGGTGAGACTATGATAGCAAAACAATTTAAAAACTTAGATGAACAAATAGAAATCTTTAAGTATAAAGGTATGCTAGTCAATGATGAAAAGTTTGCCAAAGGGGTATTACTTAGAGAAAACTATTTCTTCTTAAATGGTTATAGACATCTATTTTTAAATTCAGAAACAGATAGAACCTTTAAGCAAGGAACTACTTTTGAAGAAATGTATAGTCTATTCCTATTTGATAGATCAATAAGAAATGTATTATTTAAATACTTATTGGTTATAGAAAACAATTTAAAATCAATTACTTCTTATCAATTATCTAAGAAGTATGGATATAGAGAAAGAGATTATTTAAAAGCAAAGAACTTTACTAATGCACCTGAAAGACAAGCTCAACTAAATGATCTTTTAAAGAAAATGAAAAGACAAATAAGAGTAAATGGATCTCAACATAGTGCAACACTTCACTATGTATCAAATTATGGTTATATCCCACTATGGATATTAGTAAAAGTATTATCATTTGGTATAGTAAGTGAAATGTATTCAATATTAAAACCAGAAGATCAAAAAGAAATATCTAATATATATAATATTCCATCAGATGAATTCATGGTTTATTTACCAATACTTGCTAACTATAGAAATCTATGTGCTCACGAAGATATTTTATATGAAAATAAAACACAAAAAGCAATTAATGATACAGTATATCATCAATTATTAAAAATACCTCAAGAAGAAGATGAATATACTCAAGGAAAGAATGATTTATTTGCACTAATAATTATAATGAAACAAATGCTACAACAAGAAGAATTTAAAAACATGACAGTAGAATTAGATAATATAATAGAAACATTAAATTATAATTTAAATACTATTAAAATAGATGCTGTTCTAGATAGAATGGGATTCCCTCTAAATTGGAAGGATTTAGCTAATATAGAGAGGAGTAAAGATATAGATGAATAAAAAGGAAGTAGTAAAACTAATTTCCTCTTTTCTATTAGGAGGAATATTTGTATTATTCTTATTAAGATTTACTCCAATATTAAATAATTCAGTTGTTATAAAAGATAAAACTAAAATATATGATAAAACTTCATTAAATACATCAATAAGTAAAGTATATGATTCAACTGTATTTATAAAAAATAATAACTCTTCAGGAACAGGATTTATCTATAAAACAGATAATAAATATGCCTATATATTAACAAATGAACATGTAATTGTAGATAATGAAATAACTATAGAATTTACAAATAATAAAACAACCTTAGGAGAAGTAATAGGTAAAGATAAATATCTAGATCTTGCTGTAATAAGAGTGTCAAAGAAATATGCAAAGCAAGTTGCTAATCTAAGCAGTGGCAATAATATAAATATAGGTGACCAAATCTTTGTAATTGGTAACCCAGTAAGTGACAAATATAAATTTACAGTAACTTCAGGTATTATTTCTGGAATAGATAGAAAAGTAAAGAAGTTTATTGATGAAGATACTGATTATTATCTAGATGTTATTCAAATGGATGCATCAGTAAATCATGGTAATAGTGGAGGACCATTGTGTAATACTAATGGTGAAGTAATAGGTATTGTATCAGCCAAACAAAATGATGAAGATGTTGAAGGTTTAGGATTCGCAATTCCTATAGATATAGTGTTAAAGAATTTAGAAAATCTTGAACAAGGAAAAACTCATGAGTATCCATCATTAGGTATAGGTATAAGGGAAAATGGTTTGGGTATTAAAGTAACAAAAGTTAATAAAAATGGCTCTTCATCTAACTGTTTAGAAGAAGATGATTTAATAATTAAAATAGATAATGAAGAAGTAAAGGAAACTGCCTATCTAAGATATCTAATTAACAAAAAAGAAATAGGTGATATAGTTAGTATTACTTTTGAAAGAGATAGTAAAGAAAAAAAGTGTACAGTCAAATTAAAAGGTTCTGAGTAATCAGGACTTTTTTATATGTTATAATTATGCTATGGAAGACAAAAGAAGTATGACAATTAAGAATTATTTAGATTTAATTAGATCCAATAAGGCTTATATTAGATACGTTGAGTCTTTTGGAGAAGATAATAATCTAAAGAATTGTAATTTAAATAGTCTAAAAGTAGCTTATGCAACTTTTGCTCTTTTGTTGTGGAAAGATGAATATATAAAGAAAGATGCTGAAAAGAATTTATCCACAATAGTAGTGGATAAACTTTTAGAAAGATATATTGCTAATATAGCAACTAAGAATAGTGATGGTAAATGGCAAATAGGTGAAATAGTCTTTGAATCAAATCTAGAAGTAATTGATAAAGTAAGAAATAAACTTGCTCATGGAGATTATCTAATAGAAGGAGATGAAATCTTCTTTGAAATAGATGATAAAAAAGGTAGAATAGAAATTTCTAAATTAGTAGGTCTATCAGTAAGTTTAGGAAACGACTGGGAAAAATTAAAAGAACACGGAGAAAATAATTATGCAGTATTAAGAAATTCTAATCCATTTGTTAATCCTGATATAAATATTGATAGTGAAGAAAAACTTGATAGAGTATTAGAAAATATTTCATATATAGAAATAAAAGATAGTCCAAAAGAAGGACATATAAGAGATCTACAGTATATTCAAATGATATATTTCTTAAAAGAAAAAGTAATGAAAGAAATAGCTGCTATGCATGATGTAGAAAATCTAACTGAAATGCCACATGTAAAAGCTATATTAGATCAGTATGGAATTGATGCATCAATTACTGAAGTACCAGTAAAAGGATTAAGTAGAATAGATCATGTTAAAGGAATGTATCTATCTAAATTAGATCATTTAAGAAGTGGAGATTCTATCAGTCAACAAAAATATTTAACTCATTGGATATATGAATCAGAAAAAGAATCAATGAGTAAAAAGGGAGTTTGTTTTGGTTTAACATCTAATCAATATTATTTCCAAGAATTAGAAAAGAATAGATCAAATACTGTAGTAGATGTTATAGGTAATAGTTCATTTGGAGACTTTTTAGCAGTATTAAATGAAAAGAATATTATTTCAGCATACTTAACTAACTTCTATATCACTTATATATATGGATTAGATAATGTACTTAATATAACAAATAAAGATCACATATTAGATGTTATAGAAGGAAGAACATTTGACTTTTCTAAACTGGATTTATCAGGAATAGAACCTCAAGTAAATATAGAAGAAAAAGAATTCGTTGAATTCACAGATCAAATTAATAAGATAAATGCAGATATTGCTGATACTAAAGATAGAATAAGTAAAATATCTAATAATCTATACTATATTAAGTTAGAATTAGATCAAGGCAATAATAGCAAAGAAGAAGTATATAGAGAATTAAAAGATAAAGAAACAGAATTACTAAATAAACTTCAAGATTTAATAGAAAAGAAATCTAAATGTAATGCTTTTATGAAAACAAATTTTGCTTTATATAAGAGAAATAGATCTATTATTGAACATATAAGAAATAGTATTGCTCATGGTAATATTAGTTTAAATATATTCAATGGAGATTACTCAATTAATGATGCTTTAATCACTCTTAGAGACACATTTGATGATAAGAATACATTTACACTAGAGATAACAATAAGACAGTTTAACGAGCTATGTAGTGAGTTTAATATAGGTCAAATAGAACACTTCCTAACAAAGGGAGAAGAAAGAATGAATTATCACAAATAAAAAAGAACTCAAATGAGTTCTTTTCTTATTTTTCTCTAGCTTTATAGATTCCAAATCCAACTCCACCAACTACAACGATAAGTAATACTGTTACTAATATATCTCCAGCAACAGATCCTTTATCTTCTTCTTCAGTAGGAGTAGTTCCAGATTCCACATATTTCATAATGTCATATCTTTCAGAAACATCTTGTGCATATACTGCTTTGATTTGTTCAAGGATTTCTTCTTTATATTCATCAGCAAAACCAATCCATGACTTATTACCAATTATAATATATGGAACACCAGTAGCAGAATCTTCTTCATTACGAAGAGTAGCAACTTTAGTCATTAAAGCGGCATTATCTTTATTATACCAAGTTTCATAATCTTTAACTTCAAAGAATGCTCCGTATTCTTCTTCGATTTCACCTAACCAAGCTTCAAATTCAGCACAGTGTGAACATCCTTCTCCTCTAAAGAAATATAAAGGAACTTCTTTGCTTACTTCTTCAGTAGCCTCTTCTGAAGCAGCTTCTTCTTCACCTTCAGCAAATACAGCAAATGGCATAACTAGAAAAGCTAATAAAATAACTAACAATAATTTTAACTTTTTCATATAAACCTCCTAAAAATATAATATCACAAATTATTGATTTTTCAAATATTATACAATTGATTTATCAAATTCAGGTATAAAACTTTCTAAAGCAGTATCTCCATCTTGAACAAAGGCATTAGTAATACCCAAACTAACTGCATAATCAATTACTTCATTGTATTCATCTTCAGTAACCTTTCTATTAAGATTAGAATAAATACAAGTATTTACTGGCGTATATTGATTCATAATACTAATAAATATATCGTTACCATATGTCTTATATAAGTATTCAATTATTTTCTTAGAATCATCAATATGTCCAGGCAGTATTAATACTCTAACTACTAATCCTTTTTTTAATAGTCCATTTTTATCTAATTCATATTTTCCAACTTGTCTATACATCTCATCAATAGCCATAGTTGCTGTCTCAAAATAATTAGGACTAGAAGAGTAGTTAACTCCCAAAGTATCATCGTAGTATCTGAGATCAGCAAGATATATATCAACAAGATTTCTCATCATCATAATAGTTCCAACGTTCTCATAACTACTAGTATTGTATACAACAGGTATTTTTAACTCATTACCTTTTAATTTATGTAATACACTTGCAATTTGTGGAATATAATGAGTAGGAGTAACTAAATTAATGTTATGAGCACCTTTTTTTTGCAATTCTAACATTATTTCTCCTAATCTCTTATTACTTATATATTTACCATAACCATCAAGACTAATCTTTTTATTCTGACAGTAAATACATTTCATATTACAATGAGAAAAGAAAATAGTACCACTACCAATAGATCCTGATATAACAGGTTCTTCCCATTGATGTAAACTATAATAAGCTAGTTTTATCTTATTATTTGCTCCACATACTCCAACTGTCTCATATCTATTAACCCCACATTTTCTAGGACATAATACACATTTCTTTAATATTTCCATAATATTACCTCAACACGTATTTTAACACAAAATAAAAAGGATAGTAAACTATCCTAAAGTTCTAGTAATTATAATACTCATTACTAAGAAACCTAAACATACCATTGTTAATAAAACAATAATTAATGAATTAGTATATCCACTATTATCAGTTTCTTTTTTTTCTTCCTTTGGTTTAGGCTCTATTCCAGGAGCAGTCATATCAAGAATAGGTTCTTCTTCCATAATACTATTTGAATTAGCAAAAGGATTTTCATCATAAGTATCAATTCCATATACAGGAATCTGTCTTATTATCTTACCAGAAGCAGCCTTCTTCTTAATTCTCCTATATCTATCATTATCAATTTTATCTTTATAGAAAGCAATGTCATGTTTATCTTTTTCACTTTGAGTATATTCTTTTAAAGAATATACATATTCAGGTGGAGTAATAAACACTTTCTCTCCATCAAATGAAACAACTTCTCTTGGAAATATCTCACTTGCTAACTCAGGAGAATATAATTCTTCTCTTACACAAGGATTACCTTGTTCATCAGTATAATATAATTTATTAATTACACTATGATCAGGCATTCTTTCAAATGCAAATACTCCAATATGAAAGCGACTATTAGGATCTTTAGCAATTATCTCATGTTCACCTGAAGGAATTCCATCCTTTAAAGTTCTCGGAGAATTCATTCTATTATCTTCAAAACTATATCCAAGAGAAATACAAATCTTTTTGAAACTATCTATATCTTTTTCATTAATATTAAAATCTAAATCATCATGAACTCTATTAGATTCTCCATATTTTAGATATCCACATAAAGCTCCACATAATTGGTAATCTATATTATTATCATTTAATAAATGAACTAATTCTTTTAACTTAGAATAAATCATTCTGTGATTATCTTTTACATTTTCAGAATCATATCTAAAATCTACTTCTTTTTTTCTATTGATAAGTATTTGAAATAACTCATCTTCAATCTCATCATTACTTAAATTACTATCAAGATACTTATCTAAAGTTTTTTCTACTACAGTATCTAATGAATCCACTCTTAAAAAATCATATTTGTCATATAATTTAGTAACTAAAGTAGTAATAAATTCCTTTCTTGATTCCATATAATCACATCCTAGCATAATTATAACATAAAAAAAGAAAGATTTATATCTTTCTTAATCATCAAATTCTACATTCATTAATAAATCTTGTGTAATATTTTCTCTTTCTGCTTTAATATCACTTAAAGTATATATTAAACAATCAGCTGCTTCCCATAATGCAAAAGAAAATATAAATGCAAATACTTCAAGTAATAAATCAAAATTATCAGTAAAATAAATTATTAAATAACAAAGTAAAGCAATAATACCAATAAACGTTAAACCAATTACTTTATTACGATATTTTGAAAACTCTTTTTGTACTTTATATAATTCAATAGCATAATGTTCTTTAACTATATGTTTAACCATTCCTTGTTCTTTAGCAGTAAGATTAGCTCCAGTAATATGTAAATTAATAATAGTATCATATCCAAGCATTGCTGTTTTATTTTCAATGAATTCATAAATATCACTATTAAGTTCAATTTGATTACCAGATGTTCTCGTATCAAACAAATCATCAAGAGAATCAACGTTTAGATAAATATCAGCATCGCCATCTTTTGTTAAATATTCATTTTTGATATAACCATCTAAATATTCATCTTTTGAGTATTGTTTAATTTTCTCCTTCATTTTCTTTTTGAAAGTATTCATATTATAACCCCTTTAATTTAATTTAGCTCCACATCCTGGACAGAAATTTCCTCCAGGATTTTGTTTACCACAATATGGGCAAAAGTTAGATGTAGTAGTTGTATTTGTAGAAGCTGTATTAGCCTGATTAGTTGTAACAGTAACATAATGTTTAATGAAATAAGCATTTTCTTTAGCAGCTTTACTAACAAGAATAAAGCATACAATAAATAATGCAATTACAAATACAAACCAAACTAATGTTAATAATTCAACTTTACTAAATACTAAGAAATCATAAACAGTATGTACTAGAGTAGGAATAACTAAACTTAATAATAAATATATACCTTCGTTATTAGAACCATTATGTGTAGACTGTTTTGCTTTACTAAAGAAGTATCCCATTATAACTCCAAAACAAGCATGTCCAGGTACAGCAGAGAATGCTCTAATTAATGCAGTACCAAATCCATAACTAAATACATATCCAATATTTTCAAAGCAAGCAAAACCTAAAGAAGCAAATACTGAATATACAATAGCATCATAAGTCTCATCATGATTACTGTTATTATATGCAACTAACTTAACAATAATCCATTTAAAGAACTCTTCTACTAAAGCAACACCTATAAATACGTTAATGAAAAGTCTTACTAAAGAAGAAAATTCATCAGTACTAAACATATTACCTAAAAATAATTCAACTATAATTGTAGGAATACAACTAAATACTCCTAAAAAGAATATTTTAACAACCATATTCATTGGTTCACTTTTACTATCTTTTTTATAAATAAATGATAAAAGTAAAACTACAGGTATAATTGCTAAATATAATAATGTATCCATAATCATCACCCTACGATAATTATAACATAACAAGCAAATAAAAAAAGGATAAAATTATCCTAATTTGTCACCATTATTCACTTTTCTATCAGGGGAGATCAATGCAACTCCATCTTTACTATAAGTTCCAAGTACTAATACTTCTGACATAAAGTCAGCAACCTGTCTTGGAGGGAAATTAATTACTGCAAGTATTTGCTTTCCAATTAAATCATCCGGTTTATATAAATCAGTAATTTGAGCAGATGATTTCTTTACACCAAATTCACCAAAATCGATTTTTAATTGATAGGCAGGTTTCTTTGCTTTTTCAAATACCTTTGCTTCTATAATAGTACCAACTCTAATATCTAATTTCATAAAATCTTCAATTGTAACCATATAAACACCTTCTTAATAATATTTTACTTTAATTAATTATTATAATAAAGGAAAAAATATTATTATGTTATAATTATAATAGGTGAATTACTATGGCATATGAAGAAGTGTTTAATAGACTATTTAAAACTAAAGATATGGATGAAACAATCCGCCAAACAGGTTTTAACTATATAGAAGCAATGTTTGATGACAAAACACTAACATATGAAGAAATGATAGTTTTTATTGAAAAATATAAAGAAGAATTGATTGAATGTAGTCTAAATAATAATTCATTAATAGAAAATCTTCTATTTGATGGAAAAGAAATGGTAGAAAGAGCTGAAAAGATAGCAGCATCCTACAATACACAAGTAATAAGATTAGTAAAAGGAAAAGGAGAAAAATATGTATAGTGTAGAATTTTGTAACAAAGCAAGAAAAGAATTTAATAAATTGAGAAAGAGCGGATCTGATGCTAGAAAGATTAAGGATATTGAAGAGATGATAGAATTCTTGGAAATGAATGGGCCAGATATGTTTCTAGCAGGAAAGACTCACCCGGGATGGAAACCAGAAGAATTAAATAGTTCAAAGGGAAAGATATATTCTTTTAGAATAAGCAAAGGTGATAGACTTACTTTTGAAGTACTAAGTGATAATACTATTGTAATATTAGGAGTAAAAGGTCATTATACAGGAGTAACACTAAATACAAAGATTGATGATGAATTAATTCCTTTCCTTGAAACCGAAGAAGATGATGTTGAAATTCAAGGTATGGAAACAGTATTATCTATGATGGATTTATTCTATGAAGGTGTAATTACAGACCAAGAACTATTATCTATATCTGATATTAAACATGTTAAAACAAGTCCTATTTCATTTGAGACAATATCAGATAAAGATAAATCAGAACTTATGCATTTAGAGAGTTTAATAGAATCTAATAGTATTCACATTTCTAATATTATTGGATTTAAATTAGAAACAAGTAAATACTTAACTGAGTATGATTTATCAGATTACATTAAAAGCATTAAACAATTTGAAGAATTAATGGATAAATCCATTGACTCTACACCTAAACAAATGTAACCAAAGAAAAAACGATTTTGCCGGAAGTGTGTTATAATTTTTACTAGGTGAAGGAATATGCTACATTTAGATGATATTATTAAAAATCTTAAACAAGAACAAGAATATATTGAATATGATTATGAACTAAACGATATTTGTAATAAATATAATGAAGATGACTTATTATTATATGAAACTGGTAATAGAATGGGTGGTACTGGTGGAGTATTCTTTCTAAGAAAAGAAGGAAAAAATAAAATAATATATGTTGATGAAGTAAATGACTTATTATATAAACATTTCCCAATCGCAATGAATTTAGAAAATAAATACGAAACTGACTATGAAAATGAAAAATATAATCATATATTCACAGGCTTTGGTGGAAAACTATATATAGATAAAAAGATATATGATGAATATTATAAAAATGCAAAAGAATTATCTGATAAACTAAATGCACAATTTGAAAACAATACTCTTGATGAAAACTTTATTCATGGATATTGGCTTACAATTGCAAGAAATATGTTTAAATAAAAAACACTAACGATTGTTAGTGTTTTAATATTCAAATGGCACGCTCTTTATGAACGTTTACGAAAAAATAGGGATAAAACCTGATTACAAATATATTGTATCATAAATAATTAAAAAGATCAACATATAAAAAAGATACAAAAAATGTATCTTTAGTTAAATATATATTTTGATATTGGATAATTCATCATAATATTCTTTGTATCAATATCTAGTTTACTAAGTAATATATTTTTTTCCACTATATTATCAATTAATGCATTACAACATAATTTAATATCGTTTTTAGTAGTTGTTTCTCTTATTTTAATTAATTCTTCTATTTCCTTTTTTCCTAGTTCATTTTTTCTCTTAAGTATTTGGCAATAATTTATATAATAAATTTCTCTTAAATCAGCATCTTTTTCTAAAAGTAGATTTGTTAAAAATAATGCATAATCTAATAATTCCAAATTATTACTATTATCATAAGCCTTAATTACATCTAGAACTTGCAGATTTAATAATTGATACTCCTCTTTAGCAAAATTGTAATTTGACATTACGTCAATCATTTCTTTAACATTTATATCATCTGAATGATAACATTCTTCGTTTAAATTTAAGAATAAATTGTCTGTTAGAATCTCTTGTTCATCATTAACAACTTTAAAATGATATCTATCTTTCTTTTCACAATTCCAAATACTATCAACTTCAAATAATCCATCTGGTGTTCTGGAAGCAATAATTGATAACTTTAAATCTTGAATAGTTTTATTACCAATTAAACTTGTCTCACTTTGCAATGAAATCTTATTTCCAAATTCAATTGCATTCATCCAAATATTAAACTGTTTGAAATCATCTTGTGTCCATAAATCTAAGTTAATGTCCTTTGTTATATTATGTTTTAATAATACTTTTTTTAACTCAGAATAATTTGATTCTAATTCTTTAAAGTTATCAATATTTGAAATATCATCATCTAACTTGAATTCAAAATCACCAACTAGAAATTTCTTATCATTAGAAATACTATTAATAAATGCTAATTGTTTTATTCTTTCATCAAGTGTTCCACATATTTGAAAATTAAATGTTTTATTTGTATTGTTAATAGTAAATGCTTTACCAAAAGTGTATAAATCTGATGTTGTGGTTTTAGAATATGTTAAATCATTATAGATTATTTCTTTGTTGGTAGTCATAACTGGTTTATCTAAATGCTTTGACATATTAAATATCATAGAATAATTTACTCCAATTGGATGGTTGTCTTTGTCCATTAAATATATATATTGATAAGTACCAACCAATTTTTCGGGATAAAACTTTGTAATATCTTTTTCCCAAACATTAAACTTTGTAACAATATCTGAATTCATAGTCACATTTTCATTTAACAAATCACTTGGATTCATTCTTTTTTGAATATCTTTATTAATTTGATAATTTCTGCAAATTTCTTCTAAGTGTTCGCTTCCTTTTAATTCCTTTAACTTGACTCTGATTGTTTTTGAAGAAGAATTTTCAACAGATTTTAAGAAACGAGCAATGTTATATGGTAAGAACTCTAAATAATAAATTTTATATTCATCAGTGTCATTTTTAAACTTTACCAATAATAATAATGTACCATCCTTTTTAGAATAATTTTTTAAATCTGCAATTTCTAAATCAAAACTATCTTTATCATTTAATTTTTTCTTATAAGATGTTCTTCCTTTAACCTGTACATCAACTGAAAATTCAAAATTATCTTTTTTATCAACATTTCCATTATAAAAATCAATAGTTCCATCCCATGAAATATTTTTATCATTCTTACTAATATTTGAAACTGCTGTATCAATTTCAATAATTAAATTATCAATTTTATTTATTGCCTTTAATTCTGTTTTTTTGCTACTTAAACTTGTTTCTACCATTTTACCACCTCAAAATAATTCTATCACCCGTTTTTATAAAGATCAACAAAACAAAAAAGATATCATAATTTTAATGATATCTGAACTATTTTAATTCTAACATATTTAGGATTCTTTATCTATAATAATAGATAATTCTTCCCCAATTTTTTTTATTATTCCTACAACTAGAGCATTACCCATCATGAAATTTCTTTTCTTATCTGTCATACCTGTATTAGTCCAGTTGTCTGGGAAACAATTGATTCTTTCACATTCAATTGGAGTTAATAATCTAATTTTCTTAGTTTTATAATCTTCAACTATATGAGTTGTTCTACTAATTCCGCCCTCACTAGTTAACATTGTTCTAGCTGGTGCATCTAAATTATCAGGACATGGCATTGCACCTTCGGTATAGAAATATTCTTCTCCATTAGGTTTAACTCTAGGAATTCTCTTATTACCTTTAAGATATTCAAATTTCTTATAAGCTTCATCACTTAAGAAGAATTTTTTATCAACTTCTTCGTGTTGAATAATTTTCTTTAATGGAAAAATTTCATCACAATTAGCTGCTACTTTAGAAGTGTATACTTTACCATTCATCATAATTCCAGCATTATAGAATTGTGCTTTAAATTTATCACTTACTTCAACTAAATCCTTAAATGAATCTTTTGATAAATTTGTTGTATTAAATTCTAATTCAATATCTTTAATTGGAAACTGTTTAACAAACATTCCATCTTTAAAAATTATATCTTTAGGATTACTCTTTGATAATGATTTATAATACTCAGTAGATTTATGATAAGCAAATATAAACACTCTTCTTCTTTTTTGTGGTAAACCATATTCACCAGCATTTATAACTCTCCATTGAACTGCATAACCATTATCTAAAAAACTTCTTAATATAATACCAAAATCTCTACCTCTTTGTTTGGCAGGAGATAATAATAATCTATCAACATTTTCTAATAATACAAATGGAGGTTTCTTAGCTTTTAATATATCATTGATTGCCCACCATAGAACTCCTTTTTTACCTTCAATACCTTTGCTATTTGAAAGTGTTTGAGCTACTGAATAATCTTGACAAGGAAATCCTCCAACTAAAAGTGTATGGTTTGGAATTTTCTTTTTATCAACTTGGAATATATCAACATTACTTGCATCTTTATCTCCGAATCTTTTAACATAACAATCAAAAGCTTCTTGAGTTTTAGTTGCAGGTTCCCATTGATTAGCCCATACAAATTTCCAATCTCCATTTTCTTTAACTTTATCATTTATAAGTTCAACTTTATTTAAACCGCATCTAAATCCGCCAACACCAGCAAATAGTTCTACTACAGTTTTCTCCATGATTTATACCTCCTGACATTGTCTAAATCCCCTAAATATATTATAATATATTTAATTAAAAAGATCAACTTTTGACCTATATTATTATATAATATTAAATAAAAAAGATCAACTTATATTTTAAACTAATTTTTTAACTAAAACAAGATCGAAAGGAGAATTTTATGAAAAAAGGTAGATTATATAACAGGCAAGAAATAGAAATTATTTCTAAATCAGCAATCGGTAAATCAATTAATGATATTTTAGATGAAGAAGTAATTACTATAGAAGATAAGAATTATCCTAATAAAGGTGGCCTAGGACAAATGGTAGAACAATTCTTATTTGGTATTCAAACTAATAGTGATTCAGAACCAGACTTCATGCCAGCAGGAATCGAATTAAAAGTTACTCCTTATAAGAAATTAAAAGATGGTAAGTTATCAGCTAAAGAAAGATTAGTATTAAATATAATTGATTATATGAGCGAATATAAAAACGAATTTAAATCTAGTCATTTCTGGTTTAAGAATAATACTATTCAATTACTATGGTATTTATGGGAACCAAATAAAGATACAAAAGATTTAAAGATAACTCATGAAAAATTATTAGAATTAGATAAAAATGAAGATTTAAAACAAATAGAAGAAGACTGGAACTTTATTATTAAAAAGATTAAAGAAGGTAAAGCTCATGAAATATCAGAAGCTGACACAATGTATTTAGGAGCTTGTTCTAAAGGTGCAAATGCTAGTTCAGTAAGACAACAACCATTTAGTGATATTCCTGCTATGCAAAGAGCATTTTGCTTTAAAAATTCTTATATGACTCAGTTAGTTAGAAAATATATTGGAGACTATTCAGATGTTGAAAAAATACTTAAGGGAACAACTGGTTCATTTAATGAATTTGTAAATAGCATTATTAATAAATATAAAGGTAAATCACAAAAAGAATTAATGAAAGAATTTAATATTGATTCATCTGCAAAAAACGTTAATAGTATGTTAGTTAGTAGAATGTTTAATGTTAAGAGTAAACTTGGAGAAACTGAAGAATTCCAAAAAGCTAATATTATTCCAAAGACAATTAGAATTGAGGAAAATGGAAGAATTAAAGAATCTATTTCGTTCCCAGCATTTAAGTTTACTGAAATAATAAATCAAGATTGGGAAACTTGTGATTTAAGAGAAGAATTAGAAACAACTAAATATATGTTTTTCGTTTTTAAAAAAGAAAAAGATGATTATATATTCAAGGGTATTAAGTTATGGAATATGCCTGAAATGGATATTGAAACATCAGTTATGGAAATGTGGAAGAAAACTTACAACACAATTAAAACCGGAAATATCGTAAGATACATTAAAGATGGTAAAAGAAAAACAAACTTTGTTGGCATGAGTGAAAATGAAGTATGTCACGTAAGACCTCACGGAAGAGATGCTAAAGATACAATTGAATTACCAGTGGCTGATAAATTAACTGGTGCAACAGAATATACAAAACAATGCTTTTGGATTAACAATAATTATATAAAAGAAATATTTAGAGAATTTATTTAAAATGAGGTGTTACATAATGGAAGAATTAAAATATCAAAAATCTCCAAGTCAAGAATGTGAAGAGAAAAGGAATTTTAGAGTTCATAAAGCTGTTGATGAATTTAAAAGTGGTAATTCAACAGAAGATGCAATTCCTACAACCGTGTATAAAGACAATGATATTGAATTAGTATTCAAAAAACCAGGAAAAGATAATGGTAAAGTTAAAAAAGGAAGATTAATAAAAGATATGACTCCAATTATTTATGCAGATAATAATCCTATAGCAGAAGGAACATTTAAAGAAATTTGGAAACATGTTTATAATTTGCAGCAAGTATTAGATGATGAGTCGAGAATAATACTATATAGATTAATTTATAAAATGGCATATATGATAGACTTTGAACTAGATGATAAAAAAGATAATTATATTCCTAATAAAGTATTTAAAGATGATGTAAAGAAGATTCAATCTATTTTAGATAATAAAAAATACAATTTCAATTTTAAAGCATTTTTAGGTTTTCTTGATATATTAGGATGGAATGAAGATTATAGATATAAAAATGATGATAATAGAAACCAAGGAAGAATTAATTGTTTACTAACAATGATATCAGTTCCAATCGAATTAAAAAAATTATATAAGCGATTATTAGAATTAAAAGAAAATGAATTATTTGATTTTGATAATTTAATTGATATGTGTTATTCATTTAGTATTTCTGGTGGAATATATGTATTATCCAAAACAGAATTAATAGAAGAATTAAGATTAACTGATTAAGGCTATATAAAATTATATAGTTTTTTTATTGGCTGATATTATGGCTCATTATGGTCTATTTTGAACCACAAATATCGTATTTTTTGTATACAAAAAAACAAGAGCATAAGAGATTGTACCCAAAAAGCATTAAAACCTAGATAAATACTAGGTTTATAATGGGTACAAACTTATTTTGCACTTGCAAAATCGGACCATAATTATGGTTCTTTTTTTATCAAAATCCTTTATTTTCATAGATTTTATATGGTTTGAATTATGGTTCTATTTGTGGATTCATTTTTTAATCGATTCTTCTTACTTTATTTATTAGGATCCACACTAGGAAATGATTTAATTGATGTTGTTACTATTCCTAACTTAAATTTATTAAATATATTTTCAGGATTATCTATATCCTTAATAATAGGAATAAGTCTAAATAATTTTTCATCTTTATTAATATTATAAATAATCTCATCAGGTAAATCTTCTATTGAATGATTAAATGTTGGATGAATATAAAAGTTAGTTGCATGATATTTATTTAATTCATTTAAATAATCTTTTATTTGAGATTCTTTTAACGGACAACCAATATTAACTCTAACTGGTTTATCATTTGAAATTAGATAAACTGGAATTTCACTTGCACCTATTTCAGATAATTTATTTACCTTTTCTTTAAATATAGATTTTAATTTTAAATCAACTATTCTAATTCCATGTTTACAATTTTTATCTTTTTTAAAAGTCATAGATTCAATATATCTAGAAATGAACTCTTGTTTTTCTTCTTTAGTTTTCATATCCCATTGAGCTAAGAAAAATTTATTATCATATCTAGTATTTAAGAATATTCTATTTATATCTCTTTTAACCATTACTTTTTCAGGGCTAAAATTATTTCTACTATTTAAATCTTTTTCATTTTCTAATTGTTTAGTTAAAGTATCTAATTTTTGATTAATGAGTTTTAAATCTTCTTTAAAATCATCTAGTTCAACTACTTCAGACATATATGCTTTTTTAATTCTTTCTTTTTGTTTGGTTAATTTAATAACTTCTTTTTCTATATCAGATTTATCAATTAACATCTCTTTATCAGCAAATAGTGGCAAGAACAAATCATTGTACTCATTATCAAATTGAATTAATTCGGCAACTAGAACTCTAAATGCTTCTTCAATGTATGTTTCTCTTATATTTTCATGACACTTTTCACAATTATAATAAACATACTTTCTTTTCTTTCCACCAGCACCTTTGCATTTCATTATTCTTCCACAATGTGGACATTTAATCTTTTGAAAGAAAGTATAAACTCTATCTCTTGTATAAGTTCTTTGATTAATAACTTTTTGTGCTTGGCATTCTTCCCAAATATATCTTGGAACAATCGGTTCAACAACATTCATATATATAATAGGTTCAAGTCCTTCTTTTTTGCCAATAGATTTATATTGTTCCCAATCTCCCATATATACTTTATTATTAATAATCTTTTCAATATAACAATCTCTCCATTTTTTATTTAAGATATTTTCATTATTAAATATAGTAGCAATTTGTAAATAAGTTTTACCTTGTAAGTATAAATCAAACACTCTTTTAATAATTGGAGCAGTAGCTGGATCAATGATAGTTCTTCTAGTGCTATCATTTTTATAACCTAATGGTTTAACACCAGGTAAGTGTCCTGATTTAATTGCACCAACCATTCCAAACTTAGTTCTTTCTGATACAATTTCAATTTCTAATTGTGATAAGACAGTTAACATTCTTACAAAGAATCTACCATTAGCAGTAGAAGTATTAACATCATCTCTATCACATACTAAATAAGTATTATGCTTTTCAAGTTGAGTTATTAGTTCTTCTAAGTCTCTAACTGAACGAGTAACTCTATCAAGTTTATATGCAACAATATAATTGATTCTTCCATCTCTCATATCTTGTAGCATTTCTTGAAACTTAGGTCTATGCTCCATATCTTTAGCAGATATACCAGCATCACAATAAACTTTATAGATTTCATAACCCTTATAATCACATAATTGTCTTAGTTTTTCTTCTTGCTCTCCTAAACTAAAACCTTCACGAGCTTGATCTTCAGTTGATACACGAATATAAATTCCTGCTATTTTTCTTTCTTCCACATTAAACCTCCCTTATCTAATACCTTATTAATATCCTCATCTAATTTCTTTATTAATAATTCATATTCTCCTTTAGTTAATAATCCTTCTTCAAGTAATTGTTTAAATAATACTTTGACATAATTTATACTAAATATTTCTTGAATTGTTTCAAATTCTTTTTGAGTTGCTTTTCTCATAATTTCCTTTCGTATTAACGAAAAAAGAGGAGTCAACAGTATCTAGTAAAGTCTAAATACTACTGACTCCTCATTATAATCAATATTATAAATTTTAAATTTGTACTCAATCATAGATGTACCTCCAATCTTAGAGAATACCTCTTTCATTGGTTATTTATAATATCACGATTATATTAAAAGTCAAGTAGCTTAGCTTTTTTAAACATAGTTTCAAGTTCTGAAAACTCATGTTTATCATTTAAAGAATTAATATAGAAACAATCAACACCATTGAAGAATAAGAACTTAATATCATTAATAATAACTTTGTGAGGATCTACATAAGCAATATTAGTGGGTTCTAGCTTAATTAAAGCACCTTTCTCGAGAGTAATAGATGTGGAAGTGTATTTACTTGCCCAATTTATTTTCTTTTTTAAATCAGGACTTAATTCAAGTTTTTCTTTAACGACATTTAACATATCTATCACAACCTTTCCTACAACAAAAAAACTTGATTTTTCAACCAAGTTTTATCTCAACGTCGAAAAGGTTCGACGATTTTTTCAAATGGCAGAGCTTTAGCATTCAAGAGCGAACTTTCAACATCATCAAGAAGAGATACATCTACCTCTTCTATCTGATTATTTATATTAAATATTATTGTTGCTCTATCTTTGTACAAATAAACTTTATTAACTAAAGTATTAATTAATGTCTTCTTATACTTGAAGTTGTTTATGTTTCCTTTCTTAAGGTTATTTAAGAAGTATTTAACTTCTGTCATACCTATTTTTAGATGTTTAGCCTTTTCAACTAATAATGACTTATTTACTTCGTCTAAAGTCTTTTGTATTTTAGATAGTTCATCAAATAAACTTTGCCTTGTGTCCGTCTCCTCACATTCTGATATTGCGTTAATAAGATTATCTTTTTTTCTCATATTAACTTTTAATGATTTATTTAGCTCTTTATATTCGATAGTATCTTGCTCATTATTTGCATATTCAACTATCTTTTTTGCGACTGAATTAATATTGTCTTTAGTTAATATATCTTGACAAGCTTTAGCGATAATATCTTCAATATCTTCTTTTTTTACTGCCTCCATATCGCATATATGCTTATTCGCAGATTTACAAGCATAATATGTATGAAGTTTACCAGTCTTAGATGTTCCACTTTTTCCAGTCATTTTGTCCTTGCATAATCCACAATATAATTTATTAGACAATAAGTATTCAGTTTTTGCACGTCTCCTAGCCGGAGCTAAACTATTATTTTCAAGTTCTTTTTGAACTTTATAAAATAGTTCATCTTCAATTATTCTAGGAATTGCATTTTCTTTTTCTTCTCCTCGATAAGTATATACTCCTATATACTTTTTATTCTCAAGGATTCTTCTTATACTACTTTTATTAAATGGTTTATTATAAGCCGTAGTCAAACCTATTTCATTCAAGTAATCAATTATTTCAACCATTCTTTTATCTTCTGCATACATTTCAAAAATCTTTTTTACTATAGGAGCTTTATCTTCATCAATAACAAATTTCTTTTTAACTGCTTTTTTAATATTGTTATTGAATTTATCATCATTTACAATCTCCAATTTATAACCAAGAGGGACAGTCCCACCATTATAATAACAATTATCGGCATTTAATTTCATTCCTCTTCTAACTTTTTGACCAAGCTCTACAGAAAAGTATTCTGCCATTCCCTCAAGTACACTTTCCATAAGAATACCACTTGCGTCTTGAGAAATATTTTCTCTAGCAGATAATACTCTTATTCCTCTTTCTTTTAGTTGTTTTTTATATATGACGCTATCATACTTATTTCTAGCAAATCTGTCTAATTGATATACTAGAATACCCTCAAACGTCTTATTTTTACTATCTTCAATCATTTTAAGAAAATTATCTCTATCGTCCTTAGTTCCAGACTTTGCTCTATCGATATATTCTCCTACAATGTTTATATTATTATTCTCTGCATATCTTCTGCATTCTTCCAATTGTCCCTCAATCGAACACTCAGTTTGATTGTGAGAACTATATCTTGCATATATAACTGCATTCATTAGTCAACACCTCCAAATATAGAAAGTGTTCCAAAATAACCAACTCTAACTTTAGATTTTTTATTTTCTTCTTTTATACTGAATAATAAGAATCCTAACTCATTATCATCAATAAAATTTTTTATATCACTAGCACTAATAATACTAGCAATTTCTTTTAATTGTAATTCACTTAACATCATTAAATTTCTCCTATCTTTATAAAATTTTATTTTTAGTATATAATAGGAGTACACATATAAATTGGTTAGAGCCGTTTTATGTGTACTCTTGATTGATAACTATTGCCGTAGCTATCAATCTTTTATTTTGTAGTATTTTTACACTTATTTAATGAATCCTTAATACTTTCAATAACAACGTATTCATCTATTTTTTGTTTAGTGTTATCATCATATTTTTTTCTTAAATATTGCTTTGCATTTTTAAATAGTTTATTATCTCCATATCTAAGCAAACAAGATATTAACTCTAAATCATTATTAGACTTTAATTGTTGTATTTTAGATACACAATAAGTATCAAATCCAAGTGAATCATCTAGTTTACTATCATTTATTATAGGATTATCAGAAACACCACATAAATAATCTATTGATACACCATAATATTTTGATATAAGAATCAACTTATCAATAGGGGGAGTTATACTATCAGTTTCGTATGCACTTATAGTATGCCTCTTAATCCCTAGTGATAAGGCTAAATCATTTTGACTTAGTTTATTTTTAATTCTTAAATCTTTTAATCTTTTTCCGATATAAGCCATATCATCAACACCTCACATTTATAATAGCACATTTTCCAATATATGTCTATTATAAATGACACAATATGTAAATTAATAATAGCATTCAGAATCATATATACGAATCATCAAGGATTCACTTATTATTATTACTATTCCTTATTGTTATTCATATTTTTTATTCTTATTGTTATTCTAATTCCTATTGTTATTGCTATTGACTATTAATATTAATATGTCTAAAATGGATTTTCATCATACATTGGTTGCATATAATTATCTTGTCTTTTTTCTTCTTTATTTTCTTCATCATCATCTAACATTTTTAAAGACCTTAGTTGTGATTCTAACTTTGTCATAATTTTAGAATATATTTCTCTTTCATCTATAATAGATTTAGAGTATAAATACATTTCTTTTAACAAGTTAAAATCACTAACCTTTTTTCCCAAATTATCAAAGCAGTTTTCTACTGGTTTACCACCTTTCAATATTCCAAAAGAGTAATAATCCAAAATTGCTATTTCATTTGTTTTATCAGAGTATTTTATTACTTTAAACTTATTCTCTAAATTATCAAACGCTTTTTCTAATCTTTCAGAATCCATATTCAATTCAATTGCAATAATCTTCTTTGATATTTTATAGATTCCTAATTGTTGCAAGTGTTCATTAGTAATTAGATAAATATAGAGTAATTTATCATCTAAAGAATACTCTTCATTAACCTTAGGATTAATCCAAAAATCCGTAGGCACTGGTCTATTCAAAGCCATAATTTACCTCCTCCCTAAATATATTTGCCTTTGCAAAGACATTTTCTGTCGACAACTAAAATATAACATTCCAATTTTCTCAAATGCGACTTTTGAAAAAATTGCTTTTCCTTTTGACGTCACAAACATAATACACCCGAATTTTAAAAATATACACAAATCGACACCTAAAATTAATTTTTTTTAAAATTTTATATAAGTAGGCACGAACTTAGGTGCTAATAACTAGTTAAAATCTTTAATAGAATCAATATTGTAAAATACCCCCTAATTAATCCTTTATTTAAAAATAAAAGATAGGTTATTAGAATAAAAGATTAATTTGATTATTATTAAAAAGAGCAGACGTTATTACCACAAAAAAAGAGTTGAGAATAAACTCAAACTCTACTTTTACACATAGGACAATGACATCTTTCTAATAAGTGGTCGGCTCTAGCGTTAGTCCATTCGTGACCACATATCAAACATTTAGCAGTCACTTTTTCTTTAGCACTTGTATAGCTCAATATTTGAATTGTTGAGTTAGATTTTAACGCTACTTTATATTGATAATTAGATAATCTCTTTGCTATTTTTTCTTCTTCACTCATTACTATTTTTTCTTTTTTCTCTTTAATAGGTTTAGGATTACAAATAGGACATTGATTATATTTCAAAATTGAATCATAAGATGAAGTCCATACATTATCACATTCAGTACACGTTAATTTAACATCTTGTCTATAGCCATTATATTCTAAAACTTTAATATTTTTATTATTAATCTTTTTTTCAAAAGCTTTTCTTCGTTCTTCTAGATTACTTTCTCTTTCAACATATTCTTTAGGCTTAACTTTAAATATTTTAAAATCTAATCCTTTTTTTAAATTTGAAAACCAAAATGTTTGTAATATGTATATATTTCTACCATTTGATTCATAATAAAGTTGATATTTAAACTTATCAATATTATTATTAAACGATTTTATTTCTAAAATTGTATCATCAGTAGATAAGTCACATTTAGCCATTACATTATCATCTTTATTTACTACTAATTCTTGTGACATAATAACTTTATTCTTAAATATAGTCTTCTTAATATACTCAATCAAAGGAGTAATTTCTTTTTTTATAATTAGAGTCACTTTATTAATATCATCAACTCTTTTTTTATCTTCTTTATTAACGGCAGTTATTGTTCCGTCTTTATTAAATATAGCGTCTATTTGATGAATCCTTGACGGAAGAACACCAATCTTTTTTAACTTTTTTCTATTTAACATTTGAAACAACATTGTTTCTTCATTCATATCTTTAACATCTAGCATTGTATTAATAAGATGTTCTATTGTCATACCACTTATATTTGTATCAAACTTTTTCAATTCTTTAGATTCAATATGAAATGATTTAATGCAATTCATTTCATAATCTATCTTTGGAAAATTGTTAATACAATATTTAAAATTAGTGTAGTTTTGTAGATAACTAGCTGGAATTATATACTCCGAATTAAATTCATTTACAGAATCACCAATTACTATTAACTTATTACCATTCATTTTCTGAAATAATTCCCATTCTAAAACGCAATCGTTTAACCCTGTGTGAACTTCACTGATATTCTCAATTCCATAAATAGCACATAAATTATCTTTAGTTATATTTCCTTGAGAAAAACTACTGGCAATTATATCGTGTTTGAAATTATAAAATTTTAGTCTTTCAAATCCTTTAATTTTTTTTCTAAGTAAATACTTCTTAATAAATTTTTCATCAATATTTCCATAAGTAAGGATTGTTCTTTTATCTAATTCAAAATCTATTATTAGATTATCAAATTCTTCTTGAGTTAGTGGTTCTTTATCTTCAAGCATTTCTTCTGTAATACCATTAATCCAAGTTGTTTCAACCCAATCACTTAATTCTAGTGGCAAATATCTATCATAAGTTTTTTTATCATCAGGTTTATATATAGATATAGATAATAAGTCATCTCTAATAGAAGACAATCCATTAGTTTCTACATCTAAAACTACATATTCTTTTGGATTTATCATATAAACAGCTCTCCTTACTAATTATCTTCTTTTGTTTCAGCAGATAAGTATTCATTCATTTTTATAGCTCTATTAAGTACCATATTATAAGTAAGTACACTAACATTGGTTAAGGAGTCGTTAAGTAATCTAAAGGCACTATATTCTTCGGCACCCCAATTTTTTGAATTTCCATATATAAGAATACCTCTAGGTTTTAATATTTTCCCAACTCTCTCTGTAGTATCTATATCATTTGCTCTTTTTTCAAGCTGTGACAAATAATTTACTAATTGAGTTATAGCCTTTGTTAGTGATTGTGAGGGAACTAAATTTCCGTGGTCTTTATTAGAATCAAAAAAACTTGTAGATTCTTGAGGTCTTTTAATTTCTATAACATCAACAAATCCGTCTAGATTTTTTACAATAAAATCAGTTATGTGTTCGACATCAATTCTTCTATCTGGTGATACACTAATAAAATCACTACCAAAAACCCAGTTATTTTTCTGAAACCATTTTTGCCATAAGTTTTCGGTTGCATTATCTTTATATAATTGTTTAAATTCTTCTAATGCCTTTTTTCTATCGGCAATCTCAATCAATTTATTAACATCAGATAAATCTAGTTCTTCAGATATAGCAATTTCAATTAATTTTGATATATTCTCAGGCTTATCTTTTACTAATTCCGACATATCAACATCATCTAATGAAATATACTTATTTTCATCTTTTTTTAATGGGTAATAATGTTGATTTATATACTTTACCAATTCTTCAAGTTCGGCATTATCTAGTGTTAATTCACTTTTAGGATTAGGTGTTTCAATTTCGTCCCAATTTAACCAAGTGTCACCTAATCTAACTTTTTTATATCTTCCAATTTTTAGAGATAATTCTTTAGAGTCTTCTCCTTTTTGAATACGAAACAAATGTGCTTGTGAATATACCGTTTTTTTGTTTTCTAAAACTATAGGTTGTATATATTCGATATTATCATTTGATTTAGATTGTTTAACTTCTGTAAGATTCATAACTATACCTCCTTAATCAAGAATTAAATAAGCTTATTATACCATATAAACAAAAAAAGAGCTATTTCTTAGCTCTCTCTATATTAACACTAACTGCAAATCCATATCTAAATATGGCAATTGAGTTCGTGTAATGAACAAATGGCAGGGGATGAGAGAATCGAACTCCCAACAGTGGTTTTGGAGACCATTATTATACCATTTAACTAATCCCCTATATAATCACTGCATTTGAATAAAATGATTATAACACAAAGAAAAACCTTATTCAATAATAAAATAAACATTTTTATTCATTACTAAAATCGGTTTTACTCTTATCAACTAAATAATTAAATAGAGATATACATCCTTCATTTATTTGATGAAACACTTTTTCAAATCTATCTGTATACCATGGATCTTCTATTTCTTCATCCTTTCCAGTAAAAGACATTAGCATCTTTACTTTATTGTCTTTATCTCCATCAAATAGATCTATTAAATGATTATAATTCATATTATCCATACAAATAATATAGTCATAATTCTTATAATCCTCTTTTTTAATCATAGATGAAAAATGTTTTTCTATAGTAACGTTATGCTCTTCTAATACTTTTTTTGCTTTGGGATATATACCATTACCATATTCTTCCATACTTGTAGCTTTTGAATCACAATTAAACAAATATTTTTTATTATTCTTATAAACTAAGTCTTTGAATATCATTTCTGCCATAGGACTTCTACATATATTTCCATAACAAATAAATAAAATATTATACATAATAATCAACTCCAATAATAATATTACTATAAAGAAAATAAAATTATAAGTAAAAAAAATAATAATTGTATGTTAAAATATAATAGAAGGTGATTATATGAATTTCGATGTTGAAGATGAAGAAAGAGTTTCTACAAAGAAAAAGAAAGCATTTAAGCCTAATATGATGATGTATTTATCATTATTTTTTGCAGTGCTTACCGTTATATTAATAATAGTTTATGTAGCAAGTAATAAAACAACTACTACAACACAACCACAAACAACACCTACAGTAATTGAACAAGAAACTAAAACAGTAAGAGTAATTGATGAAACTAGTAATCAAAGACCAATTGCTGTTATGCTAGATAATAATATAGGAAATATTCCACACGCTGGATTAATGAATTCATATTTGAATTATGAAATAATCGTTGAAGGTGGATTAACTAGAATAATGGCACTATATAAAGATTCAAATGTACAATTAATTGGACCAATTAGAAGTGCAAGACATTATTTCTTAGATTATGCACTAGAAAGTGATGCAATTTATATTCATTATGGATGGAGTCCTCAAGCAGAAAAAGATATTCAAAAACTTGGAGTAGATAATATTAATGGTATGACAGATAAAACACCATTTAATAGAGACACTAAATTACAATCTCCACATAATGTATTCTCAATTAAGAAGAATTTAGATAGTTATTTATCTACAAAAGGATACTCATTAACATCAAATAATTGGCAACTATTAAAATATAGTGCAGATCCAATTTACTTAAATGGAACAACTGGTGAAGTAAATTCAGCAGGAACTACATCTAATACAGATGCTCAACAAGCAAATAAGATATCTATAATATATTCAAATACAGAAAATAGAACTTACTCATATGATAGTGGAAGTGAATATTATTTAAGATCAACAAATGGTGCCGCTCATATGGATAGAATGAGTAATGAACAATTACATTATAAAAATATAATTATTCAAAAAGTAGAAAATAAAACAATAGATAATGAAGGAAGACAAGAACTAACAACTTGTGGTACTGGAACAGGTTTCTATATAACAAATGGTTACGCTAGACCTATAAATTGGTCTAAAGCATCAAGAAATGGAAAAACAATGTATACATATTCAGATGGATCACAAGTAGTGGTTAATGATGGGAATACATTTATTCAAATAGTTCCAACAACAAGTAATATAACAATAGGATAGGTGATGACATGAAAATAGGGTTATTAGGTTGTGGAGCATATGGTTTAGCATTAAGTAGTATAATGCATGATAATCATTGCGACATTACAATGTGGACAAGATCTAAAGAAGAAGCAGATGAATTAACAAAAACAAGATGTAATAAAAAGAAATTGCCTGCATATACAATACCTGATGACATAATAATAACATCAGATATTAAAGAATGCATTACTGATAAGGATTTAATCGTAATAGCAATACCAGCAGCTGGTATAGATGGTCTTGCTCAAAATATGGCTCCATATATAAAGAAAAGTGACCATATATTAATTGCAACAAAAGGTATTGAACAAGGAACAGGATTATTTATTCATGAAATAATTCTAAAATATTTAAAAACTAGAAACGTTGCAGCAATAAGTGGGCCATCATTTGCAGTTGACTTAATAACTAAGATGCCTGCAGGATTATCAGTAGCTGGAAAAAGAAGAGAAACAATAAAAAGAGCAAGAATAGCATTAGGCAATTCATATATAAAATTAAGAACATCCTCAGACTTAATTGGAATAGAGGCATGTGGAGCAATAAAGAATGTTATTGCAATAGCAGCAGGTATGATAGATGGTTTAGGTGCAAATGATTCAACAACAGCAATGTTACTTACAGAAGCAACTCATGATATGATGAATATCCTACAAGCATTTCACGCTAAAAGAAAAACTGTTACTACATTTGCTGGTTTAGGAGATTTATTACTAACATGTACATCAGTAAAGAGTAGAAATTATTCATTTGGTAAATTAGTAGGAACAGGAAAATCAAAAGAAGAAATAAAAGAATATTTAAAAACAACAACAGTTGAAGGATATTATACATTAGAGTCAATTTATAAATTATTAAAGGATAAAAGAGTATCAATTCCAATTATCGATTTAATATATGATATAGTAGTTAAAGGAGAAAAACCAGAAAGTCTATTATCATTCCTGGTTTATAAATTGTAATAAATAATATATAATATATATAATGATATAATTACAAAGGAGAGATTTATATGTCAAAATTATTTAAAACATCAATTTTTAGTTCAATAGCACTAGTAATATTAGGATTATTACTATTCTTTCAAGCAGAGACAACAATTATTTCTATATCTTATATAATAGGAGCAATATTAGTTGCAATTGGAGTTCTATCTGGAATAAGATTTGTTGGAGGATTAAATAATAATAATCAAAATGAACTAGATATTATATATGGAATAGTATGTGTAGTGTTAGGAATTCTAATTATTACAAATCCAACAGCAATAGCAAGTGCAATACCAATTGTAGTTGGAGTAATAATAGTATTAAATAGTGTAGTTAAATTACATTACAGTCTAGAATTAAAAGAAAGCAAGAATGAGCTTTGGAAATCTACAATGATAATGTCAGTAATAATGACAGTATGTGGTATTATCTTAATATTTAATCCATTTGCTGGAGCAGTATTTATTACTAAGTTAATTGGAGCATTAATTGTTATATACGCAGTACTAGATATTGCATCAACAATAGTAATTAAGAAAACAGTTACAAAAATTCATAATGCGATAGAAGAAAAGATAGTAGATGCAGAAGTAGTAGAAGATAAAACAAATAAAGAAGAAACAACAAAGAAAAAGAGAAAAGAACTAGAACATAAGGAAGAAAAAGAAGAGGGAGAGGAAGAATAATATGTATAATGTATATCCAATGATATTAGGAATTGTAGATCAATTAAATGATTGGAATGAAAAATTAAATTCCTTTGCATCAGAACATATGGACAACGTAGCAGTAGGTACAGTAATCTTCTTCGCAATACTATTAGTAATGTTCTGGGGAATAGGTTCATTAAACAAAAAGCAATAATTGCTTTTTTTATTTGAAAAAATATATAAAAGAATGTATAATAAAAACGGATGAGGTAATTTCATGAATACAAAAGAATTAATAATAGGAAAGAAATATGAAATCCACGCCTACAAACATGATGGTAAAATTCATAGATCCTGGGATGAAGCAGTTCTTTTAGAAATTCATGATGACTATTTAATTTTTGGAAACAAAAGAACAAGAGTAACGGAAGCAGACGGAAGAGTCTGGAGAACAAAAGAACCAGCCGTATTATATTTTTATTATAAAGATTGGTATAACATAATTGGACAATATAAGAAGAACGGAGTTTATTATTACTGCAATATCTCTTCTCCATTTATAGTTGAAGACGATGTTGTTAAATATATAGACTACGATCTAGATTTGAGAGTGTTCCCAGATGGAAGTTTCAAAGTGTTAGATAGGGGAGAATACAAGTACCATAAAAATTTAATGCATTATCCTGAAAGTATAGATAAGATTCTAAAATCAGAATTAACAAATTTAATTAATATGGTAAGAAACAAAGAACAAGCCTTCAAACCTGGAACGGTAGAAAAGTATTGTGGATTATATGAAGAATTAAAAAGCAAATAGCTTTTTTTCTTTTTGTAATAAAATAATAAAAAAAGTTAAAAAATGTGTTGACTTTAAATATTCAATTTGCTATATTAATACCGTTGTCGCGAAAAAAGCAAACTTTTAAAAAATATTTTAAAAAAGTTTATAAAATTTTAAACATTGAAATATAAGGAAAGTGATAGACAACATCACGCCGAGTGTCAAAAAAAAATTAAAAATTTGTGTTGACTTTTAAAAAAACGGGTGATATATTAGTGGAGCAACTTGCAACTGGAAGAAGTGTAAAATGAAGTCTTAACATCAAGTTAAAAGCACTTCGGTAAACTTATATATAATATAAGATACAGTTAAAAGAGTTGTGTAAAATCGTATACAAACTATTATGTAAAAATACTTGAAAAAAATGTAAAAAAAATGTTGACATCAAAAAAATAGTTTGCTATATTATTTATGCACACGCAAAAATAGTGTGTGATGATCTTTGAAAACTAAGCAAAACGTCAATTTTGAGTAGCTAGGAAAAATTGAAAACAAACTTTAATATATTTTTATTGAGAGTTTGATCCTGGCTCAGGATGAACGCTGGCGGCATGCCTAAGACATGCAAGTCGAACGAAGTGGCCCAATGAAGGATGCGAGCTTGCTCAAATCTGGATTTGGATTCCCACTTAGTGGCGCAAGGGTGAGTAACACATGGGTAATCTACCTTCGAGTCTGGAATAACAGTTAGAAATGATTGCTAATGCCGGATGATATTGAGAACGATACTTCATTCTTTATTAAAAGGAGCCTTTAAAGCTTCGCTTGAAGATGAGCCTG
>DFEZ01000005.1:40098-40383 GCA_002369415.1 Caryophanales bacterium UBA3789
GCCGTATTAGCTAGTTGGTGGGGTAATGGCCTACCAAGGCAACGATGCGTAGCCGACCTGAGAGGGTGATCGGCCACACTGGGACTGAGACACGGCCCAGACTCCTACGGGAGACAGCAGTTAGGAATATTCGTCAATGGGGGAAACCCTGAACGAGCAATGCCGCGTGAAGGATGACGGTCCTATGGATTGTAAACTTCTGTTGTTAGGGAAGAACGACCTGTATAGGAAATGATACAGGAGTGACGGTACCTTTCAAGAAAGCTCCGGCTAACTACGTGCCAG
>DFEZ01000002.1:0-100953 GCA_002369415.1 Caryophanales bacterium UBA3789
ATAATTAATGCTATTGTAATTAATGCTTCATGTTTTTTAAATACTTTTTCCATTTTATTAACTCCTCCTATTTATTAATGATGTTTTTTATTTTTCTTCTATATTAATTATATTATGATTACTATCACATTCTATTTTTATATCCATATTATCTTTTAAATATTTTATTACTTCTACACTTGGGAATGATTTTGGTTCGTTATATAAATCATCTATATCAATCCACATTGAAGTGTTTTCTTCAAATTTGAGTGGTTCTCCTACATAATCATCAACTGCGTAAATTTTAAAATCAAATATTCTATCAGAATATTCAATTATATTATGACCAACATAGTGTTGTTTAGTTATAGTCATACCAGTTTCTTCTTTGAATTCTCTAATAGATGTTTCTTCTGGTGTTTCACCATCTTCTATTTTTCCTCCTGGTATATCATAATAATCTTTATCATGCTGTATATATTTTATTGCGACTACTTTATTATCTTTTATTAAATATGTTCTAACTGCTTTTCTTATTTTTTTATCCATTGTTTCTCCTCTTTATACTTTTAATTCTTACTTTCACTTCATCTTCAGTATAACCATCATATTTAGGTGCTCTATCTAATTCTTGGACATGCAAACTATTCCAAAATTTCATTTTTAAATGTTGTGTTGCAATACCATCGGGTGTATTTATTCCAGCAATAAAATCTCCATTAAACATTGGATCATTTTCTTCATCAAAGTGCTTTCTTGATTTCCATGATATCTCCGGATTAGAATTAAGTGTTGCGACAAACCAGTGATTTCTCATATCTTTATAATCTCCTATTGTATGATGCCCATCACTTATTCCATTAACACTTATACCTGCATCTACTAATTCCTGTATTGCAATATTTATCTCATCTACGTTTAGCATTTAAACCTCCTATTATTTTTTATTAATAAATAATAAGTTGATCATTTTATTTCACTACCGCATAAATCACTCATATTATATCATATAATTTCAAAATAAAAAGTATATAGTTGAACTATATACTTATATTTTATTTGTGTGCTGTATTTATATCTTGCTTTTTATTTTTTAAATAATTATATGCTTGTTGATATTTTTCTACTCTTTCTAAGTCTATTAGTCTTACTTTATTTAATCTACTAGAATTGTATCTTTTAGTAGTATTACATCTTCATTTAATTTGTTTATTTCTTTCATGTTTTTAGGATCATCTTCAATTACCATAATGATTGAATCATCTCTTTTAAAATCTTTTAAATAATTTGCTTTTAGAGAAGCTGATTCTTCCATATTATTTGATTCTCTTGAAATAATAATTCTATTTTCTTTTTTAAAGAATGGTGCGTATGTATCTAGCCACCAATGTTTTTGTTCTATACCTTCATCTTTTCTTGTTGCGGAAAAGATATATAATTCTACATTTGGCATTTCAGATATTTTTTCTAGTTTTCTTATGCTTGCCATTAATGGTCTTTTTTTATCATAATCTCTTGCTGAACCAAACTCATAATCTGCTATTACTCCATCCATATCAACTAATAGTTTTATCTTCTTATTTTTATATTGTCTTAAATAATTCTTTAGATACATATTTTCCTCCTATTTATAAATAATTATAACATAAAAAAAGAACAATCTGATTTGTTGTGTATTATAATATGATTATTTTTAATAATCAAATAAAAAGAGAGAGTTATGCTCTCTCTACTCTTCAAATATCTATCCAGTATTTTTTATAATTAGTATCTTGTTCTTCAATAAATACTATATCTTCTAAAATACCTCCATTTTTTTCTATTGTTCTTGCAGATCCAATATTATCTTCTCTACAAGTTATCATTACTTTATCTAGTCCTATTTCTTTGCATTTTACTAAAGCTAGTTCTAACATCTTAGTTGCATATCCGTTTTTTCTTTCACTTGGTCTTACTCCTAAGCCAATATTTCCTCCATAAGTTGATAAATAATCATTACCTAAACTATGTCTTATACAGGTATGTCCTACTATCCGACCATTATTTATTAGAAAATAAACAGTTCCTGGTACTCTATTATTCTTTAAATTTATTCCTTTTCGTTCGTTTGTTACTTTTTGTAACCATTCTTCGTAGTTAAAGTCTAATCCACAACCCAATGGTTCTGCATCTGGCGTATAACTAATGTATTCTTCTAAATAATTAATCCAATTTTCTTTATCTTCCTGTGTAGGAAATTTCAAATAAATACTACTCATATTAATTACCTCTTTTCCTAAAATTATACTGTCCAAAAACAGTGCGTTTATTATACCAAAAAAAGTAGATTTTGCATCTACTTTTTACTTTATATGTATTGTTTTTATCTATTTATAAACTCTTTGTATTGATTTATAAAATTACCAAAACTTTTACATAATCTTTCTAAATAATCGATATTATTATAGTCTCTATATTTTCTATTTATTTCTACTTGTATTACATCAATATCATTTAGACTATATAAATATTCTGTTATTGCCCCTCCTTTAAATGGATCATTATAGGCAATATTATTTATATTGTTTTCAGTAAATGCTTCTTCTAATTCTTTTACAGTAGAAAAATCAGCAGAAAGATTATTAAGAGTTCCAAATTCAATATCAAAATCTCTATCTATACTAGAGCCATGTAAATCAATAACAATTTTAATATTATTATCTTTAATATATCTTATTAATTCTTTTTTGAATTCATCTCTATTGTCTCTGTTTGAGTCTTCTCCTGTATCATTAATTTTAATCATACAAAAACTATTAAAATGCTTATTTAAATATAAGGCAATTGCTTTTGTATATGGTTCACTTAGTTTTACTGTACCATCTTCTTTTAATTGAGTCATAGTATGAGGCGCAGTAAAAAGAATTGGGATAGTTCCCTTTTGAGTTATATAATCACTATCCGATTGATACTCTTCTAACGAGCTAATTTCGGTCGAGAAATCCATATACATCACCTCTTTTTCAAGTATATTATACCATAAAATTATTTTGTCTAATATATAAAAAAAGCAAGATTAATCTTGCTTCTTCCTTTTAATATTTTTATTACTTATATCAAGTACTTGATCTGCTTTTTTAATAACTTCTTCTGAATTACTTACTACTAATATTGTATGATCTTTCTTTAACTCTTCTAGTATCTTTAGTACTTTTCTTTCGTTTTCTTGATTTAGACTACTTACAATATCATCCATTAGTATTATTTTTGTATCTGTTAATAAACATCTTGCGATTATTAGTAACATTCTTGTATTTTGAGATATTGGAGTTGAATCAGTTAATACTGTATCATATCCATCTTTTAATTTATTTATTCTTTCATCTAAACCTATTTTCTTACAGATATCTAATACTTTATCAAAGTCATCATTTATTGCGATTAAGTTATTCTTTATAGATATTTCAAATAAATTACTTTGTCTTCTTGCACTTGAAATAAAACTGTAATAGCAATCATCATCTATATCATTAATATCATAATCATCTATAGTTATTGTTCCTTCATGTTGTCTATTTAATTTTAATAATAAATCATATATACCATTTTGAGCAGCTTCATCTCTACCAGTTAATACTGTAAGTGAGTTTTCTCCTATTTCCATATTGGCATTTCTTAATGTAGGATTATCTCTAAATCCATATAAGATATTATCAAATCTTATATTACCTTTAACATTCTTTTTATCTATCATTAATCCTTGTTCTTCTGCTTTACTATATTCTACTAATTTATTAAATCTGTTTAATGATACTATTACATTTCTATAATCTACATTTGTAGTTAATACTGATGTAAAGTTATCAATTATTTTTTGATAATAGTTATAAATTATTAATAATGTACCTACTGCAAAGTATCCTTTTTGAACTAAGAATATTCCATATAAAACTGTTAATAATCTAAATAGTTCAAATACATATAAGAACAATTGATTACTTACATTATAGTTTATACTATATTTAGCACTTTTATCTAGATAATCATCTATTCTATCGTACCCTTTATCAGATATTTTTCCAAACAAGTGGTAACTCTTTATCTCTTTTATATTATTGAAGAATCCAAATACTCCTGCAGTCATAGTATCAAGTGCTTTCTTTCTTCTTTCGTTTACTCTTTGTAAGATATTACCATATTTAATTGCGACAAATATCATTATTAATGATAGAACTACTGCTGATATAAATATTCCTATATCTAATGATAAGAAATATATATAAATAACAATAAACTCTATTATTTGAATAAATCTAATTACTCCTGTTGTAAAAAAGGTACTTATTACATCTACATCAGTAATTACAATATTTGAGTATTCTCCTGCTGAGAATCTTGATAAACTAAATAGCGAATTATTAACAGTTTTTGATAATGCTAAATCATTATAGTAAGCATATATCTTATTATATAATTTATAATATGCCACTATATATAGTCCTTCTGATGTACGATAAATTAGTGTTATCAATACTAGTGCTATTAGAGAAATAATTGCGGTATTATATTTAGCTTCGGTTATAAAATCAATAGTAAATCCAAATACTACTGGAATAATTAACAATAATCCTCTAATTATTATAGAAGTTAGAATTAATACTATATATTGCTTAGGTGCAATTGTTAGTACTTTCTTTAATTCTTTTAAAAAGTTTTTCATTTAATATCGTGTTTCCTCCCGGGTAAAATACCCAACAGATTATCTAATAATATTATACTACTTTTTAGAAAAACAATATATAAAAAAGAAGAACTTACATCTTCTTTTTTTCTCTATATTCTAGTACTTTATCTAGTACCATTAAATGGCCTTTATGCATTAATCCTTTCTCTATTATTTTATTAAGTTCATCTAATGACATAAATGATACACTTTCTACTTCTTCTTTTTGAATAGTTAAATCATTTATATCAATATCTTTCTTTAAATAAAATATAAATCTTACTGGGAAATCTTTTAATATGAATCCTAAATCTTCTATTTCGTTTTTATCTACATCTAATCCCAATTCTTCTTTTATTTCTCTTACTATAGAATCTATTGGTTCTTCATCATGATCTACATGTCCTCCGGTTGAAGAATAGTTTCCACCTTTTTCTTTAGAGGTTTTTTGAATTAAAAATTCTCCTTTAGAATTTTCTATAAAGATAATTGCAACTGCAATATGTTCTCCTTTTTCCATGCTGGAGATATCTGTTCCTCTTTCAATTACTTTTCCTGTTTTTTTACCATTATCATCATAGACATCTAATAATTCCATTTATATCACCTTTTCTTTGATATTTGTATTCATTATGTATCTAATATCTTCTATTGATTTATCTATATTAAATCTTCCATTTCCTACTGGATAGTATACTGAATAGAACTTATACTTTTTATTATTTATTTCTTTTATAAATTCTTTCTTTCTACATGTTGATACCGATATCTTTTCATTTAATACTATTGAAGATACTTGATTACCAAATAATACTATTACCTTTGGATTTATTATTTCTATTTCTTTTTCTAATAAGTTTAAATACTTTTTATATACACTATCAGGAAGAGGTCTTGCATCTAATTGAGTACATTTACCTAAATTAGTAATAAACACTTTATGTTTTTCTATATCGTCATATACTTCTTTAGCAAATTCTTCTGACCAGTCTACTCCTTTTATTGTTTTAATCTTTGTATAGATATTATTATCTATAAGATTTAATTCATTAAATAAATCCCATATGTTTTTTGTACCAATCCAAGGTGATTTTATTCCTTTCCATTCTTTACGAGAAGCAATATTCTTACCTGTTGGATTCATAAATACAAAACAAATATTGGGATTATTTATGCATCCTCCATTATAAATAGAGTCTAATTCTTTAGCACCATATTTTAGTTGTAGTTTATCGTATTCTATTTTTAAGTCTTCTAAAGTCATAAAATCATCCTTGCTCATATATATAGAATCTACTAAATTCATCAACTTTCTTTAACTTCTCAGTATCTAAATCATTAAGTATTTTATCCATATATTGATCTCCTCTGGTCTTCTTTTTAGTTTTATAATACATTGGTACATCAAGCATTAGTTTTTTATTACTATCATAGAATTCTTTTAAGAATCTTTTTTCTCCATGATATCCCCAATTTCCTTTATTTAATAAATCAAAGTATGTGATATCTTGATCTGAGAATATTCTATATAGAGATGATTCTTTACTATATATAACTACATCATTCTTTTTAATGTAATCTTTTATTAATTTATAATTATATAAAGATTCTTTATCTACCAATAAAAATCTAAAGTGATTTAAATCATTAAATAATGTTTTATCGTATGTTCCATAAGCTATAAAGAATATTATAAACATTAATGTGTATACTATTCCAAAGAACATTTTATAATTAAATATTTCTTTCTTTGAATTCTTTAATAAGATTATTAACATTATAACAGTAATCCAACATAGATGGTTTGGATCAAATAATGGAATAAACATTGTATAACTTGCGAATAAGTACCAGTCTATTTTATTATTATTGTTCTTTTTTATATTTAAGAATGTGATTACAGAAAAAACTAAAAATAATAATACATATATATTTAAACCGTTTGTATTTTTTGAAAAATCAAATAAACTAAATAAGCATAAATCAAAGAAATTATATAATGATTTATTAACTAATAAATAAATTAAAAATATTACTTGAGGAATAAGCATTCCAATTAATCTTTTTAAAACATTTACTTTTTTTCTATCTATAATTATAAAAATAAAATAAGTTAGTGCTACAAAAACACCTGTTGATTGTTTAGTTAATATAAGTAATGATGCTATTACACCTGTTAAGATATCTTTATGCTTATATTTAGATTGTTCTATATATACTAACCAAATCAATAAGAATGTGAAAAGTGTATTATATGATAATGGAAATATCAATGATACAAATACTGACATTATTGATATTATTAAATATCCTTTTTCTTTTATCATACTAAATATTGGTATAGTAGCAAGTGATAATAATAATGACGATACTATATACATTGTTCCTATATCATTAAAAATATGTAAAAATAAAGAATAGAATATTGGGGCTAACGGAGTAACAATCATATTAAAATCATTATATGGTATTTCTCCTCTACTTATTCCATAACTAAAACCATACGACCAGAAAGTATCATATGTTCTATCTGAAATCATAAACATTATTAAAAATAAAACAAAGAAAAACATTGTTCTTAAAATTGTTTTTTTATCGATTATAAATTTCATTTTTGTTCTCCTTTTTACTTTTTCTTTGGCCATTTTTCTTCTATATATCTCATTTCATAATTATATACATCTCTATTATATGACATTAAAGATATTTCTTCTAATATATAGTCTGGGGTTTCATCTAATCCTACATAAGCTATATCTTCTAAGTCTATTATTACTAAGTCCCCCTTTTTATAATGATGTCCATTATAATCTATATCTTTTACTATTCTTCCAGTATTTTCTATAGTTGGATCATTCCAAATATAACCTAAATCTCTCATTCTTTTATATGTAGTATATACATCTTCCTTATCTATATCTAATGTGTCTACATATGGAGTTACTTGAAGTGTATAATATTCTCTTTCATCTATTTGATGACATTCATCTACAAATAATGGTATTAATACAGGAAAGTCTCTTTTGAACTTTTTTTCATCTACTTTACTTTTACCTATCTTTAATACTTGATCATCTATTTTAAATGTTAATGATGAGTGACCGCATCCAATGAATTCTATATTTCTATAATTCATATTACTTAATACATCTCTTAAAACATCATAAAACTCTAATCTTTTTTCTTGATTAGTAGAACTTTGTACAAAGATATTTCTATCTATTAATACTTGATTTAATAAACTTATAAAGTAATCTAAATAATTTGGATCATTTGGATTCAACTTATTAAACAATTCTCTATATTTATCTATTTCATTTGGCATATTATCACTCCACTACTTATTATAAAAGTCTAATATCTTTTTATATACTTTATCTTTTTCTTTTTCATTTAATATTTCATGTCTCATTTTTTCTAAGACTATTTTTTCTATATTTTTAAAACCAGCTTTTTTTAATACTTTTAGAGATTTAATTCTACCCTTTTTATATCCAGTTACTGGGTCATCATTACCAGAGATTAATAATATATTTAAATCTTCGTTTATATTTATATAATTCTTTGGTTTAGATATATCATAAACTAATTTAAATAATGTATTAAAGCTTCCTAATGTAAAATCTACTCCACATAGTTTATCATTAATATAATTATTAACATTAGCCTTATTATAAGATAACCAATCTAAGTCTGTTTCTCTATTCTTTACTGCTTTCACGAAACTTCCTAAAGCCATATTAGTTACTAATTTAGAATGTTCTTTTGGTCCTTTAGAACTAATTAACATATTAGTTAATCTTATACCTATTTTAGATATTTTTTGTGGTACTGGATATCCTGATAAAACTACTTTATCATATTTTTTACTATTTTCTTGTAATACTTTTCTTGCGATTATTGTTCCCATAGAATGAGCAAATAAATAGATCTTTTTTTCTTTATATTTCTTCTTTATATATTTAGTTAAAATATCTATATCTTCAACTAATCTTTTATCTCCATCTTTATCAGCAATATGGCTTAATATAGGAGCATCACTACCATGACCTCTCATATCACTTATTAAAACCACATAATTATTTTTTTGTAAGTATTTCGCAAAATCGTAATATCTTTCTTTATGTTCTTCCATACCATGAATCATTAATATTATTGCTTTTGGATTTTTTGTATTAAATAATCTACATGATAATTTATATTTATCTTTTGCTTTTATTATTAATTCCTCATTCTTCATAATTATCTCCTTAATATATCTATTTTCATTATATCATATATGTAAAATAAAAAAATTTATTTTAAAAAAGTTGAATTTTTTTTGAATTTGGAGTATATTCATAAGGAAAAAACTGAAAGGAGTGGTAAAATTTATGGAATCGGGATATGCGTCGTATAGAAAATTTATCATTTTTGGAGGTTATTTATGGAAGAGAGAATTAGAAATCTTTTAGAAGAAAGAAATTATAAAATATTAAAAGCTGAACTTGCTAATATGAATTCTAGTGATATTGCTGAAGTACTTAGTGAGTTTGATACTAAAGATATAGTTAAATTATTTAGATTATTAAAGAAAGATACTGCTGTAGAAGTATTTGGATTATTTGATACAACTATTTCTACAGAAGTATTAAATTATTTATCTGATAAAGAATCAGTTCTATTAATTGAAGAGATGGCATCAGATGATGCAACAGATGTACTTGAAGAAATGCCTGCTAATATAGTGGATAAACTACTTAAAAAGTGTTCTGAAGATACTAGAAAAGATATTAATAGATTATTAAATTATAAAGAAGATTCTGCTGGATCTTTGATGGCAGTTGAGTATGCTGAATTAAAATCTAATATGACAGTTGAAAGTGCTATTAAGATGCTTAAAAAGAGAGTCGATGAATATGAAACTATTGATAATGTTTTCGTTGTAGATAGTAAAAGAAAACTACAAGGTATTATTAAGATTCAAGATTTATTATTTGCTAAGAAAGAAGATGTTATTAGTGATTTAATGCAACCTATTGAGAGTTATGCTACTACATCAATGGATCAAGAGGAAGTTGCTAATACATTTAAGAAATATGATATTAATATTATGCCAGTAGTTGATTCTGAAAAGAGATTAGTTGGTATCATTACAATTGATGACGTTGTTGATGTTTTAGAAGAAGAAGCTACAGAGGATATGAAAAAGATGGCTGCCATCTTACCAGTTGATAAGCCATATGATAAGATATCTATCTTTGAAACATTTAAAGCTAGAATACCATGGTTATTATTATTAATGGTATCTGCAACATTTACTGGTAAAATTATTCAAAGTTTTGAAGATAAGCTTGCTGCTTGCGCAGTACTTACTGCATTTATTCCTATGATAATGGATACTGGTGGTAATGCTGGTGGACAAGCATCTGTTTCAATTATTCGTGCTTTATCATTAAATGAAGTTGAATTTAACGATATATTTAAAGTTATTTGGAAAGAGTTAAGAGTTTCAATTTGCTGTGCAATTGTACTTGCTGTATGTAACTTTGTTAAAATATTACTAATTGATAGAGTTTCAGTTATGGTATCTTTAGCAGTATGTAGTACTTTAGCAATTACTATTATTCTTGCAAAACTAATTGGATGTACTTTACCAATGATTGCTAAAAAGATTGGATTCGACCCAGCTGTAATGGCAAGTCCATTTATTACAACAATAGTAGATGCTTGTGCTCTACTTGTATATTTCCAAATAGCAACAGCTATTTTAGCATTATAAAAAGGAAGATAATCTTCCTTTTATTTTTTTATATTATAATCTCTTTTATCTCTTAAATAAATAAACCAATCTTTATCTATGGAATCTTCATATACTGTCATAACATATCTTTTATCAACTATGTCTTCGTGCTCTACACACCATTTATTAATATATGATTCATCGTGCCACTGAGCAAACATAGATCTTGCTGTATCATATAGTAACATTTCAGTAATATCTTCACACATCTTTTTAACCATTTCATTTGGTCCAAAGAAGAAACCGCCTTGAATATATTCATATGTTTTATTCTCTAGATATGCTCTTGAATGAGGATTAATATTTATATATGGCCATGGGTCATATTTTTCTTTCTTTGAATTAAATGAATGATAAGACACTGTTATTTTATCTAAATCGAAAACATCAAGATTATGTTCTCTTACTTCTGCATTTCCATTCATGTAGCAAGCATAATCACAATCTTCATCCCAATTTTCAGTCATTGTATATGTTTTATACATTGTTATTACTGGCCATGGATAATTATTAATTCTTGGACATAAATCCACTTTAACATTTCCTTTTTCATATCCTTTATATTCTTCTAATCCATCTGATAATAGTTTCACTACTTTTTTACAATCAGGAAAAAAGTATTGAAGTGATTCTAAGAATCCTGGAAATAATCTTTTATATGGTCCTGTTACTATATAGTAAACAGCTATTTTTTTGTTTGAAAGTATTCTTCTCATTATTCCACTACCTTTAGTTTATTATAACATAGATCTAATTATTTTCTAGCAGATATTCCATAATATCTTCTATAAAGACGAATTCCTTTTTCAGTAGTGTTTCTTTTTATGTATTCATCTAATTTGTCATCTTCAATTGAAGGAGAATAGAAATCTTTGAAATCTCCCTCTTCTTCTGAGAATTCATCTAATATTGGAACTTTTGATAAAAATCTTTTTAATATTTCTTTATTTTTGAAATACTCTCTTTGATGTATTGGAACTAATTCTACGTCATTGAATCCTGCATTAAGAATGTTTTCATAATCAACTATGCTTATTGGTTTTTTATCATCCATTGCTTGACCTCTTCCAAATATTAGTTTTAATTCTAAGCAGTCAAACATGTCTACTCCATGTACTAGTAATACTCCTCCTGGTTTTAATGCTTTAAATATTTGTTTTGGATCTGTTACTGTGTTTCTTGCAACTACTACATCATAATAGTTTTCAGGAACATCCATATCTAGATTGTTCATTATTCTGAAAGATACATTTGTACGACCACTTTTTCTTAGATTCTCATTTGCAGTTTCAATCATTGCTGATGAGTAGTCTGTTCCTAAGATTTCTTTTGCATAAGATGGGAATTTTGATAACACTTTTTCTCCTCCACCAGTTCCTAAATCTAATATTTTTGAATTTTCATCAGTTACTTTCTTTAATATTTCATACATGTCCCAATTAGTTAGATCTTCTGTTTCTATTTGGAACTCATCAAAGCTCCAATCTTTTATTTGATCATAATACATTTTTTCATTTACCTTTTTCATAATAATCACCTTTCTATTTTATATTTGTGGTATAAAAAAAACCTCCTTTCATGAACAGCAAATACTACCACTATATTTACTATAGTTAGATTTGTCATTCATGAGGAGATTCTTGGTTCTCATCATTATTAACCATGTATTTAATAATACATCACGGCAATGAAACGCGAATAACTAATTGATTCATTACGCGTAGATTATAACATTTTTTACTATTTTTGTCAATTTTCCCTTATTATTACATGTTCAAAATATTGCTCCTGAAATTCAGTTAAGGCATCTATTTGATCATCTGTATAGTCTTTTTCTTTTGTAATAACTAGTTTATCATCATCGTCATTTGTTCTATGTATAATTGCTATACATTTACCTTCAAATTCTTCTACTGGTTCAAATACTCCTAATAGATAACAATCTAGTTCTTCTCCATCTCCACTTGTAGTATTTGGTACATATCCATAGTTTACTGGATATATAAAACCATGTTTTGGATGTTTTGATCCGAATGGTCTGTCTATTTTTATTTTGACCATTTTTCCTAAATAATCTTTTGTATTCATAATACCTCCCTATATAAAAAGAAAGAATAATATCTTTCTATTTTCCATTAAATACTGGCTTTATATGCATTAAATTTATTCCTTTTGATCCAATATCATCTGTTGGTTCTGGAGTAAATTCTATCATATTACTTGTAGCATCTGATAATAATTTGAATACTACATCATAATCTTCTTTTGTAGCAAATTTATTATCTTTTCTTATTATTACTCCTACAAATGTTGTTCCATATGTTCCTCTTTTAACATAAACTGTACCATTTTGATTGTTTTCAGTTATATCAAAGATTAGATATTTTTTACTATTCCATTCTTTTGTAGCTTGCTCTATTGGAATTTCATATTCTGCACTATAAACTTCTTTATATTTCATGTAATCATTAGAATAATCTACTCCAATTGTGAAATATAAATTAGTTCCTTTAAATTCTAATCCGGTATTAGTTGTTTTAACTCCATATCCTTCAGGAATTTCAAATTTATATCCACCATAATTTCTTCTTCCATCATCTTCTGCTTTTGATGTTTTTTTATTATTATTAGTAGTATTATATTGTTTTTCTGATATGCTAAAGTTTGAAAATGCTAAAAAATATAATAGTCCTAATGCTGCGAATAAGAATATTATTATAAATACCATTGGTGGTATTTTTTTATGCTCTTTTTTTATATTTGTTGGCGTAGGTTGTTTTGGTTCTATCTTATGTACTGAAACTGTTTGAACAGTTTGAGATACTAATTCGGGATTTATCATTTTAGCACCATTTTGATCAACTGGTGGAGTTGTTGGTTGGATAAAAGGTACTCCGCATACTGGGCAAGCACTTTCAGTTCCAGTTATTTCTGCATTACACTTTGGACAATACATTCTACCTACTCCTTTCTTTTCTTTCTTGTAATATTCTTTCATAGGTTTCTCTATCTTTACATAATTCTAGATGTGTATCTTTACCTATCATAAATATTTTATCACTTAATTCTAATTTTGTTACAACTCTTTCAGGAATTATCATTCTTTTTCCTTTATCTACTCTCTCAGGCATAAAAGATAAGTGACCATAATATATTCTTTGTAATCTTCTTTTTTCCCCTGGAGTTATTTTCTTTTCTGCTAATTGTTCTTTTAAAAATTGTTCAAATCTTTCTGTCCTTCTATAAAATTCATCTTTACTAAATACAAATAATAGATTACCTAATATATTAAATTGTGGCATTAATTCTTCTTCTGTTTCAACTTTAGTAAATGCAGGGATAGTTATTCTATGTTTACTATCTATAGAAGCTGTTCTTTCACCAATTATTTCTGCTTCTCCAAACATAATATCCCTCCCTCTACTTATTGTATTCTTTTTTATTATAACATAAAAAGATAGAATTACTCTATCTTATTAAATAATTAAATCTACTATAAATCCTACAAATACTCCTACAAAATAGATTATTCCTAATACTGTAAGATTTTCTTTTATATTTTTATTTGATTTAAATAATAGTAATATTCCTATACCTGAACCTGTAAGTAATCCAGAAAGTGCTACTCCTATAGTAATTAATCCTGATAAGAATACTTCTGTAATTACTACTGAAGATGCACAGTTCGGTATTAATCCAATTAAACTAGATATGAAATATACTAATATATTGTTACTTTGTAGTAGTTTAGTTAATGTGTCTTCTCCAACAAAGAAGATTATTATATTTATTATTATACTTGCAACTAATATGAATCCAGCTGTTTTTAAAGTATGAATAATACTTGATTTAAATATATTATCATCATCACAGTGACAATGTTCATCATCACATAAGTCATGAATATGATCTAGATTCTTTTCTCCTTTTTGTTTAAATATTAAATCTACTATGAATCCGATAACTATACCTACAATTACCTTGAATAATATAATAGATAAGATAACAACAATATCTACTTTTTCACTTATCATGATTGGTAACATTTCATCACTTGTTGATAAGAATATAGCAATCAATGTTCCCATAGTAATAACTCTTGCTGAGAATAAGCTTGATGCCATTGCACCAAATCCACATTGAGGTATACCTCCTAAGACTCCACCTATTAGTGGGCCTTTGTTTTTATGCTTTAATAAAACTTTTTGACTCTTTTTACTTAATTTGTGTTCTATATATTCAAGTAATAAAAACACTATAAACAAGAATGGTAATAATTTAAGAGTATCAATTATACCATCTAATATACAATCCCACATAATGGTTCTCCTTCAATAAATAATAACATATTGAATTATAACATTTTTTTATTCTTTTTCAATATCTATTTTATTAAACCAGTAAAAATATCTTTTGTATCATTATACTTATTAACTATTTCTTGGAATGGCGCGATTATTTCCATTATTCTATTGTACATAACAAATATTAATACAACCAATCCAATGATAATTGCTAAATAAAATAATACTTTAATAATAGCAAGTGCTCTTCTTCTGTTTTCTATTTTTTCTAATTTTACTAATCTTTTTTCTAAATTATCTAATCTTTCTTCTAAGTTCATATATACTCCTTAAAAATAAAGCATTGTGTTTTACAATGCTTTTTTTATTAAACTGCTGTATATCCACCATCTACTGGTAAAATTACACCTGTTACATAACTTGCTTCATCACTTGCTAAGAAGATTGCTGCTGCATTAAGTTCTCCTTCTTTACCATATCTCTTCATTGGTACATGTGATTGTGCAAATTGTTGGAACATTTCAGTATCTAATACTTGTGTAGTTAATTCAGTATAGAAATATCCAGGGCAAATTGCATTAACTGTAATTCCTAATGGTGCAAGCTCTGCAGCTGCAGCTCTTGTATAGTTAACTACTCCACCTTTACTTGAATGGTATGCAATTGTTGGTATTTCTGAATTTCCTACCATACCATACATAGATGCTATATTAATAACTCTTCCGTAGTTACGTTTTTTCATAATATTACCGAATGCTCTAGTCATTTTAAATACTGAAGTCATATCTGTTGAGATTGTAAAATCCCATTCTTCGTCATTCATTTCTAATGCACCTTTATCTTTAGAAGATCCTGCACAGTTTACTAAGATATCAACTTTTCCATAAGTTTGTTCAACTAAACTAGCAGCATTATCAATATCTTCTGTAGATGTTACATCACATTTTACTGGTACTACTCTAACTCCCATTGGTTCTAATTCTGCTTTTAATTCTTCTAGTCTATCTACACGTCTAGCTAGAATAGCTAAGTCTGCTCCTTGCTCAGCAAAGGCTTTTGCCATTTGTTTTCCTAATCCTGAAGATGCTCCTGTTATTACAGCAACTCTTCCTTTTAAATTAAACATTTATTCACTCTCCTATTATCATTTTAATACACTATAATTATATCAATTACTTTGTTTTTAAACAATAAAACGACATTTTTTTTACTTATTTATATTTTATTTTACTATTTAATCTGTCTAATTCGCTATTAATCTTTTTTCTTAATTCTATTAGTCTTTCTTTACTATTAATCATAGATGGGAAAGCTTCATTTATACGTTTATATAAATATCCTTTTCTAGATAAGTATTCTCTAATCTTCTTTGTAATTTCTTCAGTTGAATCTTTTTCATAATTTGTAATTGTTCCTCTAATCTTTAAAGTAACTTTTGTCGATAAAATCATATCAATTATTAATAATACAAATAATATAGTTGAAATAGTATATAAAGTAATATCATTAATATTACTTAATAATCTTGTTAAGAATGGATTTATTATATATAAAATAAACATCCCTGCAAAACCAAATAATAACATTACATCTAATGATATTCTTCCATTTAAATTGTATTTTTTATATGTATAATCCCACCATCTTGTTTTAAATATTTTTTCCATAATGAAACTGGTAAAATATTCTAGTATTGAACATATTAATATTGTTGATATAAATGAATGAATTATATTCCCTTTATGTTCCTCTAATAATAGTGTTATTAATAAACTACCAAAGCCATATACTGGACATATTGGTCCAAGTAAATAACCTCTATTTATAAATTTATGTTTTCTTATTAAACTTACTATTACTTCATATGTCCATCCTACTAATGAGTAAATTAAAAAGCATAAAAATAGTAAACATATTATTTTCATTGTTCTTCTTCCTCAAATACAAATACTGTTTTAGCTTCATATAATTGTTGGTAATTTAATCTTTGCCATTTATTATCAGATTTATCTATTGTTATTATTTCTAACATGTCCCATATAGCAACCCACCATACAACACATAAGAAATTTGATAATATTGGATCAATATATCTATCAACTATAATATTTAATGATAATAGTATTACACCAATTATAAATAGAATGAATGCTCTTCTATTTTGAATCATCATTTCATAATCTACATCATCTATTTCTATTCCATAATTATTTTTAATAGAATTTTCCATTTTCTTTTGCATTTCTTCACTTACTTTTGGGCAATGTATTTCTATTATAATATCTGTATTAATTGGAATCATATAAGCAATTTCTTCAATATATTTACATACTGAATCTGATAATTCTCTTTTTAAATAGTCATGTTCCATATATAAATCATTAGGTTTTTCTAATTCAACTGGTATTACTGCTTTTCCATCTTTTATATAATACTTTTCAATATACTCGTCTTCACTAAATTTTATTTTTCTATTTCTTCTTTTTTTACTTCTCTTAATTTCCATATATCCTCCAATTTTAATTATATCATTTTACTGACATTAAAAAAAGTCATTAAAAATGACTTATCTTAATTTTCTATATACTTTAGTTGAACCATTGATCATACTCATCTTTTTTGCAAGTTCATCTTTTGGTACTAAGTTAGTTGAGAAATATTTTTTCAATTCTTCTAAATCTAATACTGTTATTGGTTTTTCTGATAATCTAAATAAATCACTTATACTTGATAAATTTCCGTTTTGTAATTTTTTAGAAGAATAATTTCCTTGTTCTAGTAATAATTCTAATGTTGTAGCATCTGTTAGTTGCAATACTTTACTTGATAAATACATTAATGGTTCTAGTGTTGTTACTTCTCTTCCATTATCTAATCTTGTAATATCTTTAAGAGAATATGCACCTATATGATTATTTATAAATTCACTCATTAGGAATTCATCTTCTGGTTGTGGATTTCTTTTTCTTAATACATGACTTCCACATTCATATATTATATTTTTTCTAGGAGTAAACCATCCTTTTGTTGGAATGTAATCTAGTACTCTTTCATCTTCTGGAAGTTTTTCAAATTCTTCTTGTCTAAATGTTATAACTTTTCCTCTTAAAGGTTCTAGACTATATACTTCTATTTTTCCTTTTGATATGTTATATATTTCTCCCATAGTATACCTCCCTCTACAAGTTCAGTATTATATCATAAAAATGCTTTTCTTTCAAAAATAAAAGAACATTACTGTTCTTTTATATATTCATAATTATCTCCTACATAGTTATTAATTAAATATCTACTTATATTTAATGGATTATCTAAATACTCTTCATCGTTAGTTTTTAACTCTTCTGGAATATATACTAAACTTATTGTAGAATTACGTATATTTTGTACTTCTTTTTTATTTATTTTAAACTTTTTTATAATTTTTTCTTCTTCTAATACATGTATTCCATGATCTCCTTGAACAACTATTATACTATTAGGATCATTTTCATTTATATAATTTATATATTCTAATAGTACTTTAGTTGTATAAATGTATGTTTTTGTATAATCTTTTAAATCATTATTATCTTCTTTTATCAAATTACCTTCTTCATCATAATTCCAATATATATGCATTAGTGAATTATTAATAAAATAAAACTTAGGATTATTATCTTTTTCTTTAGCATCTTTCATTGCGGTATAAGTTTCTTTTAATATTTTATTTTTATTAATATAAGTATAGTTAGTCTTTTCACAGGATAAATATTTATCTATATTATGATGTTTTAAGTAATTTAAATCATAATTTTCTAAGAATAAATCTAGTTGTATTTTTACCATATCATGATATATTTTTTTGCTTGATTGATATCCTTCAAAATAAGGAACTCTACATTTATCATTGATGTTTGATATATCATATACATAGTCTGATTTAAATGCTTCATGTTGGTTATATTCAATAATACTTACTATTGAATAACCTTTCTTTTTTAATCCTGATACAAGTTCATTATCTATTCTTCTATAATTTAATTCTTTAAAAGAAGGTATAATGTTAGTTTTACAATTATTTAGTGCACATACATCTAATTGTTTTAAATAATTATTTAAATAATTATCATAATAATCTGGATCTAATAAGGCAGGTATTGCGGTTATGGTATGATGTCCACCTTTAAATGATGCATCACTATTATTAATAAAATTCATATTATTTAATTCATTATTAAAATCATCTAATGGTTCTTTGTAATAATTATTTATAAAACCAGTACTTGGCATACCATCCATATGAAACCAATAAATATTTGGTGATGGTTTTTCTTTATCAACAATTATTTTTTTATTACCATTATAATCAGATATTCTTTTATTAAAAGATATCCCGTTATTTATAGCTGGTATTATATTCATGATTCCTAAAAATAAAATTACTAATGCGATTAAGGCACTATATATTTCATTAATAATATTAATTGTTTTATTATCTTTTTTATAAAAAATAGTAAATAATAAGAATACAATAAATAGAATTATTCCTATAGGTAATCCTCTTAAAGCAAAAACTAAATAAAACATATTTATAAATATAATTCTTTTATCTTTTATAAATCTTGATAATAAAAAGTAAAATCCTAATAGTATTACTGATACAATAACTGTTAATAGAATTACTTCATAGAAAAAGAATTCAAAGTATGCACCATTAATTGAAAATATATAATTAAATTCATCTATATATAATGTAAAAGTTAATAAAAATGGAAGAAAAAATAAAATCTTATCATTTATTAGATGTTCTTTCATTTTTAACCTCCATTAAGAATAAAGTTCTTTTACTATTATCAATTTTTTCTTCTTTAATAATTTTAAAGTACTTAGAAAATTCTTCTTTAAAAGTTTCTATATTATAAAAATCAAATATATCATTTCTTGTTTTTAATAATAATTCAACTTGAGAATCTTCTTTTGGTACAAATTCTATTATTAAGTATTTAGTTATTTTACTTAGGAAATCTGCTACCATTTCAAATGATAAGTTATTTGATATAACTAAGTGATGAATAAATGCTAAAACTAAAGTTAGATTAGCATTTCCTCTATCCATGATGCTTTTTCTTTCATTATTACTAAAACCAATTCCACTAGATGGATTAGTAAAGTCCATTATGAGAGGTAGAATTCTATCATTATCTTTATTATTAATAAAATTGTATTCTACTGCATTATTATCTATATCAAAAGATACTACATAGTTATTTAATTCTTTTTCTATTAACTTAGAAAATCTTCCATCATTAGATCCCAAATCAAATGAAATATCATTATCTTTTGATTTAATCATTTTACAGAATTCTTTTATTATGTTTTCTTTTGAATTAAATGCTTTTTCATTATAATTAGATAAATCATAGTAGTCCATCCATTCAGTTGTATATTTCTTTAATTTTAAATTATTAATTTGATTAGTAATCATATCAAACATATTAATAATAGATTTCTTACTTATATTTATTTTTACTACATCTTTTTTACCGTCATTATTATGTTTTTTTATACTTATATTTTGTAGTTTGATATGAATTTTACTAATCATACCTCCTCTATTTTTTAATAGATTAGAACATAAATCGAGAGGTATTCCATCTATATAATTTTTTAATAGAGTATTCATTCTTATATCTACATATTTCATTAATACTAATGGAGCAATAAAGTGTCTTGTAAATTGTCCGTATGCTCCCCATGGAGAGTTTTCTTCATAAAACATAAAAGATAGAGTATCTATAAATATAGGTTTACATCCAATAAACTCTATATTGTAACTAGTAGCGTCTTTTAGAATCATTCCATATTTTAGTGCTATCTTATTAATCTTTAATGTTAATAATGCTGCTTCTTTTAATTCTTCAAATGTCCATTCATATGGATATGAAATATAAGGTATTTTTTCTACTTCTAATAGTATTTCATCATTGGATTTTTTTATTTCTTTATGTTTAATTAGTAAATTATTATCTACTAATTCCTTATATAATCCACTATCCATTAAATGATTATATTCTTTAAAATATATAGGATTTATTTTTCTTATTACTTTGTTGTTTTCATAATATATAAATCCTGATGGATCACGAAAAGAAGATAATTCTTTATTTTTCATCATTATCTTCCTTTTTATTACTATTCTTCTCTTTTTTTATCATTGATACTATTTTGTTTTTAAATAAAGCAAAGAATGCTCCTATGGATGCTAATCCAGCTACTAATAATTGAATTATTAAACTACCTGTTCCCGGATCAAAATACATTTAACTCACTCCAATCATATATAAATTATACAATAATTATTTATGTTTTTGTACTATATATTTGCCATTTAATGGGTTTTTTATTATAATAAACAGCAACTGGAGGTAATAGTATGTTTGATAATAGTCGTTTTATTGAAGCTTTAAATCTTTTAAAATTAAATTTTTATCAAGAAAATGGTAAAGTATTTATAATTGACCTAAAAAATGAAGATGCTTCTTTATTAGAGGCTGATGGTAAAGATGGATATAAGTTTACTATCGGTGATAAGGAATGTCATGTAAGTGACTCATATATTATAGTACTTATGGGAGATACTGAATTATATGTTAATGGAAACGAAGTTTCTTATTTTAGAAGAAAGTTAGGTACACAGGAAGTTGCTACGGCATTTAATCTCAATGGAAGTGCTGTAACTTTTAATAGTTATGGTGATGACTCTTCTTCTGGTATATCTTTCGAATATGATGATAATTCTAATTTTTATAGAATGAAAAGATCTAATTCTGTTACTGATGAGAATGGAATTACTAAAGAAAACTTAGATTACTATACTAAAGATGGAAATCAAGTTAAACATATTGTTCGTAGATATGATCTTAATAATAAAATGCTTTCTGGTTTTACTTTTACAGAAAAAGCTACAGTATCAACACAAGATAGTATTAATGGTCAATTAAGTTCTAATTCAATAATTCCAGAAATTTTAAATGAAATGGAAAATGCTGTTCCTGGAATAATGGACTATTATAGTGATTTAAATCCTATTATGAAGGATATTATCAAAAAGACTAAAATTACTAGTCAAAAATAGTAAAGAGCAACATAGTTTGCTCTTTTATTTTATTTTATTATGCTATAATTATACTAGAGGGATGCTTATGAGTGATAATGAATTAGAGATTAAACAAAAGCCATCTTTAGAAGATAGACTTGGAACTGGTCCAGTTAATCATGGAAGAGATATTTATATTAATGAATTAAGATCAGTATCTATGATGGACTATGATACTGGAAAACAAATGGAATTACCTTTAGATGATTTTATCAAAAAACTTAGTTCTGATATTGAAAATGGTGGAAGTTTTGTTAAATATGATAAAGAAACTAATAAATTTTATTTAGTTGAAGTTAAGAAAAGTGATGGATTTGATTATACTGTTTTATATGAAATAGATATGAATAAATTGTTTATGGAAGACTATGCTAATGGTAAATACTATGATATTACTTTAAAACTTCATGGATTAAAACTTAGAAGTGATGAAAAAAGTAAAGTTCTAGATAGAGAAAAAAGCGATGATGAACGATTAAATGAGATAATTGCTAAAGTAAATAGTAGTCATGAACAATTAACTCCATTAGAAGCTAGATTATATTTAGATCATTTAAGAAAACAAGATAGGAAGAATGCAAAAGATCTCGCTAAAAGTTCAGCTAAATTAACTGCTGTTGCAGGTGTTCCACTTGCTGCTGGTGTTGCTGCTGGAGCTATTTGCTTTGCTCCTGCTGCTTTAGGTATTACAGCTTTAGCAGGATTACTTGGAGTAACTGCTGGAGGACTTGCTGAAGGAACATTTAATATGTTTGTTGGTGATTACCCTACTTTAGAACTTTTACCAATTAATCATGCAAAATCTATAATTAAAGACATTAAAGAAAAAATGGGACAAAGAAGAAACAATAAAGCTAAAGAAAGAGAATTAAGAAAAATTAATGGTGTTGATAATCTAATAATGCCTAATTCGGTTACTATAGAAGAACAAATGGCAGTTGAGCCATTGCAACTAGAAGATCCTATAAATAGTCAATTTGATGATTTAATCAATGCTGCTTCTCGTATAAATAATGATGCAAAAGACTCTGTATTAGATAGAATTCATGCTGCTATTGGTAGATATGAAAGTAGAAAAAAAGCTATTGAAAATGGTACTAATACTGATGGAGATAACTTAACTAAATTAAGAAATGATGCTTGTAGAGAAATTGCTAAATTTGAAATCGAAATAAAAGGTGTACAAAGAGCTGATTCTAAAACTAATGCTACTACTAAAGAAGCTGACTTATTAAGAAATAAAATTGATAAAGTTAAGAAATTTGAATTTCTAGATAATACTGATGAAGAACTTGAAGCAATGATGGATGAAGTTCAAGAAGTTGAAGAAACTCCTAAAATAAGCGCTAAGTAGAGTTTAATTACTCTACTTTTTTTGTTATAATAAAGTTGGTGATAATATGTATAATATTAATGATTGTGTTTTAATTCGTAAGACTGGTACTTTTCCTAAAGATAATATAGTTGAGACTCCGATTCATGGATTTGCCTATGAGTTTGGAACATCTACAATAATTGGAGATGCTTTAAAAGATAAATTAAGAGAACAATATTCTGATAATAATAAATTTCGTGAAAAATTAGATAAATATGGTGTTTATTTTGAAACATATAGAAGAACTATACATTTTACTATCAATGGTGTTGTTGCAGACTCTTTATATGGTCAATTTACCTATCCGTACGCAATTATTGAACCATTAAAACATCATGTTAATGATTCTTCTTTAAAAAGTCTTAGAGTTGAAGATACTTATTTTACTGATGATATGAAATTATCAAATGAATCTATTATATTAATACCTGAAGATGAAGCTGTTTTGCTTGAAGAAAAATATGGCTTTAATGGAATGAATATACGTACATACAAAGGTTCTTTAGAAGATGCTATTAAGAATGTATTAACTGAGTTAGGATATGATTTCTTTGAAGTATGTGATCATGGTTATAGAAAAGGATTAGATTCTGGTACAAAAGACAGTGAAATGTTTGAATTTATTCATGAATATAGTAAAAATAATGGTATTTCACAGGAGAGACACTTTTATTCAGAAATAAATTATGAAGATAGAGAAAAAAGACAAGAAGAAGCTGAAAAGATTGATGAACTTCATTTAAAATATATCTTAGATAGTGGTCTTGTAAGTGAAGAACTAATTCAAAAAATTAATGAATTATTTGAAATTAGAAGATATTATAAGAGCAAATTCAATGAATTAATGAGACAATTAATAGATGAAGTTGGTTTAGATAATTTACTTGTCCTTACAGAACAGTTCAATAAAATGATGGTTGATTTGAATACTATAAAGAAAAATAATAAAAAAGGTTATGAAAATTCATAACCTTTTATTTTTTATGGTGTTCCCGACGAGAGTTGAACTCGTGACCTATCGCTTAGGAGGCGATTGCTCTATCCAACTGAGCTACGGAAACATTTAAAGAGGTAATTTATACCTCTTGAATTACTGTTATTACCATTGGTTTTGATCCAGTCTCATCATAGAAGAACTTTCCTAAGACTTCACGTACATCATTCTTAATCTTTGTATAATCTACTCTCTTAGAATTTAATTCTATATCTTCTGAGATAACTCCTTTAGATAATGATTTAGTTTCTTCTAGTAAATCTTGACTTTCTTTAACATAGATAAATCCTCTTGTTAAGATTTCTGGTCCACCTACTATTTCTTTTGTATTCTTATCAAGAGTACAACTAATTATAACTATTCCATTCTCACTTAACATTTCTCTATCTTTTAATACTAGATTACCAATGTCTCCAGAACTTTTTCCATCTATTAATATTTCATCTGTTTCAATATGTTCTGTTGTATTAGTATTTTCTCCATCTACTATTTCAAAAACATCTCCGTTTAGTTTTAAAATAATATTTTCTTTTGGAATTCCTAATTCTTCTGCTATTTCAGCATTTGCATATTGATTTCTATACTCACCTTTTACAGGCATATAGTATTTTGGATTCATTAAGTTAATCATTAACATTAAATCTTCTCTTGATGAGTGATGTAATAAGTGTTTCTTACTTGATAAGCTTATTGCATCTGCTCCTAACATAGATATTTCATCCATTATGATTGCCATACGTCTTTCAATTCCAGGATATGATGGTTCAGTAATAAATATAGTATCATTTTCTCTTATATTTATATACTTATCAAATCCTTTAATTATTCTTTCTAGATTAGCAAATGGTTTTTCTTTTTCATCTGAAATTAATACTACCGCATTAGGGCTTTCTAGATCAGCTAAAGTACCAATCATTGTTTTATCAATATCAAGATATCCATTATCTATAGCTTTATAAATTAGTTCTTGTAGTTGCTTACCCATTATTACTACTTTTCTATGTGTGTTACCTACTTCATTAAAGATTTCTTGAATACGATAATAATGTGCTGGTAAGATAGTCGCAATTATTCTTCCATTTGTCTTTGCAAGTACTTCTCTTACGAAATTACTTACTCGACAATTTGGAGATGTATGTCCAGGTTTATCTGCATAAAAAGACTCACTTAATAAACATAATACTCCTTGCTTTCCTACATATGCTAGTTTACCTATATCTGTTTTATAATTACCTTGCATTGTTGAATCAAATACAAAGTCTCCTGTATAAACAATTGCTCCATCTGGTGTATATAATACGTAACAAACTGCTTCTGGTATTGAGTGTGTTACACTTATTGGAAATACTGAGTTAGTTCCAAAATCTATCTTATTATGTGGTTTGATTTCAACAAACTTAGTACTATCTATTTGTTGTTTAGTCATATCCTTTTTAACTATATCTAAAGTTAGTTTTGTACCATAAACTGGTATTTCCGGTATTAATTCTAAAACATCGGGAGTTGCTCCCATATTTCCTTCATGGCCATGTGTTAAAAATAACCCTTTTATCTTTTCTCTATTCTCTATTAAATAATCAACATTTGGAATAATATAATCTATTCCTAAGTTAATATCATTATCATACTTTAGTCCGGCATCAAATACAAATATGTCTTCATCTACGTTAACAACATACATATTCTTTCCGTTTTCGTTTAAGCCTCCTAAAGCAAATATTTTAATTTTACTCATAATTTCTCCTTTCTAAATAATAACAAGTAAACAGCATATACATTGTATCATTTTTTTACATTAAAATAAAGTATAAAAAATATCTTTTGAAATTTCAAAAGATATTTTTAATTAGTCATTTTTATACTCATACCAGATAGAGTTCCTTTAAACTTACGATCATAATTACCTGATGCATTAATATTACTTCCGAAGGTTACTGGTACATCAAATGCAAGAGACTCAGTAAAGCCTGAAAAATCTCCTAAGAAAATTATTTTTCCTAAATCCGTTTGATAATAAAGTCCAGTTCCTTTCTTTATAATGTTTACTCTATTTATGTTAGTACCTAACTTAACTGTTTTATTACCATTTCCACCATCTCTATATGTAAGTTCAAGTTGTTTATTTTGAATTCTTAATGCAGCTCCTGGCCATACATTATTTAATGCTTCATTTTTTATGTTTACTAAAGTTGCTTGATTTACTTGATTATTATAATTTACATCATCAATATTTAAAGTAACAACAAAGTCTTTTTGATAATTATCCTCACTTAATAAAGATATTCCTGTATTAATAATATTATCATTATTTCCATCAAAAGTATGAGCCTCTTCTGAACTATATACTACTTGCATAGGAGTTCTAATAAAACTTTCAATTATTTCATCTGCTTCTTCATATGATTGAGGATCTCTTTCATTATCAGAGAACTTCAATGAGAAATCTGATAGTGTACCTTCAAAGTAACGATCAGCCCATGGACTACCATCTGTGTTTAGTGTTGTTCCAATAGTTAATGGAATTGTAAAATAAGATGATAAATTTGTTGCATCTACAGTTTCGATTAATTCTCCTCCATTTATTGAGTAGTAGATTATTCCATCTTCTCTAACTACTCTAAATGACTGAATTTCATCCTTATCAAACTGTAGTTGTACTTTATCTGTACCATTTCCTGCTTGGAAAAACCATTTTCTTTCTTGAATTCTAAATACTATTCCAGGGAATGGAGCTTCTTCTGAAATACAACTAAATACTGTATCTACTTTTCCGGAACGAAATCTTGAAGGATCAACGTCTCCAATAGTAAAGTTAATTTCAAAATCATTTAAATAATTAAATGGACTAAATAGATTATAACCTGTATTAATGTGGTCAATATGTTCTCCGTTTGCACATTCACCAACTATATCATTTCCTACTCCATTAAATACACAATCAGTACTAAATCCATAATCATAAATATCTTCAAAATTAAACTTTAATACAGAATTTAATAGCATATTAGTTGGAGTAGCTTCTTGGTCTAGATACTTAAATTTTACTGTAAAAGTTTTTGTTGCTCCTGCAAGTACTGTATCACCTACATTTAATCCTGTTAATTCATAAGTAATATTTTCATTGTCATAGAACTCATCATCAAATACTACTCCAGTAAACTTCTTTTCTTTATCACTTAAATTAGTAAGAGTTATTTGATAAGTAATATACGAATTGGGATCACTTCCTAATACAACTTTACTATCTAACATAGTTTGATAATAAGTATTTATTTCTGATAGTTCTGGATCTACATTACTATATTCACTTAGTGTTACTTCACTTATTACCAAACCAGTTTGTTTATTTAACTGAGCTGTTCCAGTTATATCAAGATTAATATTAGCGATTGAAGCATATCCTATACCTAAAAAACAACATGAAACAGCAATTAATACTATTATTAGTTTTAGCTTTTTAATATGCTCCACCTCTTTTCACTATTTGTCTTTTTTCTTAGTTGATTTTTTTACTTCTTCTTTATCTACTAATTTTACATATTTAAATTTATTAGCTCTTTTTTCTTGTCTTTCAGCTTCTTTTTTAGCTTTACGTATTTCATTTAAATCAAAACTACTTGTTTTTTCTAATTGATTATATAAGTCTTCATCAGATTTAGATCCTCTAATGATATTTCTTTCATCAATAGATGGTAACTTAGTAGTTAACATTATTTGATCTTTAATAAACTCATCTGTATATTTCTTGTTCTTTTTAAATTCAGTATGAGGGATTTCAGTTATATCATATGTTGGAATTTCTTTTCCTTCCATTTTAGCAGTTATATCAACTACTCTTAATGCATAAGTATAAATAATACTATTAGTTGCTGGAATGATAAAGAATGTTCCATTTTTCTTTTCATTTTCCAACATTAATATTGGTTGCTTTAATGTATCTCTTATTTCTAACATATCATTAAATGATTCTATCTTTAATACTTGAGATGTTCCAATATCATATGTTCCACTTATTCTTTGAATATATGAGTCATAATTGTTCATAATGCTCTTTATTTCTTTTTCATATATCATTTGAGCTGTTCTTGTTCTTCTACTATATATTATTAAATAAACTGTATATATGATTGAGAATAATAAGAATACTAAGCTTATTACTAATATCCAATTATAACTATTATTCTTATTTAAAACTATCTTATTAACATTATCTTTAATTACTTCATTATTAATATCAATTGATACTGTTCTTTCTGTTAAAGGAATAGTAATACTTGATACTTTCTTTTCAGGGATATTAATTGATGAATTATCTCCTATTTTTTCTATATCAACATATAAATTAACATTTAAATTAGATGAAATATTATTTAAGTCATAAATATCTTTAAATTTTCTTATTTTATTATTATATTCATCATAATTAATATCTACATTAGTACTAAAGTCTAGATTGCCACTTGATATCATATCTTTTTTAGTTACTAAATCTTCTGTAAAATGATAAATACTACTATCGTTCTTTTCATCTTTTACATCTACTTCTGCAGTAATACGATATGAATATATATATTTAACATTTTTTGAGAAATTAATATTATATTTAAAATCAGTAGATACATATTTAATTAAATTAGATATATATCCTTGATTTTTATCTAGATATTCTTCTTTATAGAAATCATTATCCTTTAAATATACTTTGTAATCTACATTAGAATTTTCATTATAGGTAATAAATTGTATTTTATCTTTTGAAATATAAAATACTAGTACTGCTACAGCAATTATTACTGTTAATATTATCATTGCTATAATGTTTTTAATTTCGCTTAATCTCACATTTTCCCTTTTTCTCATTTTTTCATCCCTCTTTATTAAATAATTCTCTTAACCATAATGTCGGTTGTCCAATATATCTTATTCTAAATAATACTTTTCCCATTAATTCATTATCTGTTACATATTTTTCATCAGGAGTAATATTTGCATCTCCTTTTGTATAATATCTAAATTCATTATTAACATTTCTTATTTTACTTACTCTATGTACTACTCTTATATCATCTTTTTTAAATACTATTACATCATCTACTTTAATATTGTCCTTCGTGCTTTTAAAAACAACTATATCTCCTTTTTCTATACTTCCACTCATTGATTCTGATCCAATTACAAGTACTCCATATAGAAATTTACAAGATACTAAGGCAATTACTAAAGCAGTTACTACTGTACCTATTACCAAAGAAGCAGTTTGTTCTTTTAATTCTTTAGGTCTTTTTTTAGTTTTCTCATCATTATAATATCTTTCTAAATATCCATATATTAATAATGGATATAGCATTCTTACAAAAGTTCTAAAAAAAATATATACATCTGGCATTATTGGTATTATGTACATATATAGCATAGTTATTAGTTTATATGCAATTATTGGTTTTTTACCATATCTCCTACTAATATATGTAAATAACATATTATTAGCAATTGCTGAGAATGTGACAAAACCTAACAATCCTAAAAAACTTTCTAGATTCATAAATCCATATATATCTAGATATATAGATATATCAGCTAAAGTAGTTATTGCTGTTATTAATACTAATGATTTTGGTTTTTCATTAATTATTAACTTACTTCTTATTACTTCAGTTGATACTATAATCATAGTAATTGGAATAATATAATTAATAATTGTTTTTAAACCGAATGTTACTCTTTGATTATAAAATCCAGTATATAATCCAAGCATATAAAACAAAGCTAGGTATAGTATTCCAAATACTACCATTATTGTTAATATTTTCTTTTTAGCAGTTTTTAATGTCTTATTTCTTTTTACTAGTAAAGAAACAACAATAGCAGATATCGTTAAGAGACCTGCTGTAAACCATTTATTAATTGTAAGTGAAAAAAGAGTACATATTGCTAAGACAGCAACAAGTATGACTTCTATTTCATATGTTTTTTTAATATCTTTGCTCATGTACCCCTTCACCTACATTCTTTTTTGATATTTTAAATTAGTTATTGTTTGGAGTTGCTACTAATTTAATTGTAAAGTTTTCAGTTTCATCTTGTGTTACAGGTGTTTTCTTAACTGTTACTGTTACTGTTTGAGTAGTTGTTTCTCCAGGTGCTAATGTAGTTGCATCTCTTGAAGTTGTTACTTCGAAATATTCAGTATTTGCAAATGTTTCAACTGTTGGAGCAGCTAAATCAGCATTAATTCCGTTACTTTCATTAGTTACAGTATAAGTAAATGTAACTGTATCTCCTGCTTTAGTTAAATCAGAAATTGTAAATTGTCCAGTTTGTGCATTATCATGTGATTGTGTTGTAGTAATAGTTGTTGGATTCTTAGTTACAGCAACTTCTCCAGTATAATGTACTTTAAAGTTATCTGGATCAGCAGTAATTGTTCCTGAACCATTAATATTTAATGTTACAGCAGATACTACTGCATAACCAATTCCTAATGCAAGGATAGCTACTAATACGCCTATAATTCCTGTTCTTTTTTTCATATAAAATTCCTACCTTTCTTTCTAGAAAATATAGTTTACTCTACTATATTCTACTAATAACATTTTACTTAAAAATGTGTTTATAGTCAACAATTTTGCTTACATCTGTTTAATTATTTTGTAAACAAAAAAAGGATTTTGTTAATCCTTTTTAGCCATCTTTTCAATTGCTTCTCGTGCAGCTTCTTGTTCTGCTTCTTTTTTGCTTGTTCCTATTCCGGAACCATAAATAATTCCATCAATAATTACATTTACAGTAAATCTTTTATCATGAGCAGGTCCTTCTTCATTAATTAGAACATATTCAAGACTTTTTTGTTCTGTTTGAACAAATTCTTGAAGGCTACTCTTATAATCACTGAAGAATGTTATTTTATCATCATTTATGAATGGAACAATCACATCTAATATTACTTTTCTTACTGTTGCATAACCTAAGTCTATATAGATTGCTCCCATAAGTGCTTCAAATATATCAGCAACAATTGCTTTCTTTAAATGATCTTTTTCTTCTCCATGACCTACTAATATATATTTTTCTAATCCTAAAGATGTTGAATATGCATAATTGGCATTTTCACATACATAACTTGCTCTTACCTTAGTCATTTCACCTTCTGTTTCCTTATAATGGTTATATAAATAATCTGCAACAACTAAGTCTAGTACAGCATCTCCTAAGAATTCTAATCTTTCATAATTTGATTTTACTTTATGTTCATTTGAATATGAACTATGAGAAAAAGCTGCCTTATATAAATTTATATCTTTAGGTTTAATTTTTAATTTTTTAAATAGTTCTTCCATTTAAATCACCTAATTAATTATAACAAAAAAAATATAACTATAAAAGTTATATTTTTATCTTCTTCTAGGTGTTGCTGTTACTCCAGCCATTTGTTTATATAAAGTACTATCAATATAAACAACTGGATCCATTATTTCATCTTCTGGTTCTTCATCTGAGAATAATGCTAATTTTCTCAAATCATCAATTGCACCATCGATTTGTTCTTGAGTATATGGATTGTTTCCATTATGGAATTCTTCAAGTCTTCTATAATATAACTTATCATCTTTTGCTTTCTTAGCTTCTTTCTTAGCTAGATGTTTAACAGCAACTTCTGTATTGTGATTCATGAATTCTGCTTTCTTTTGTCTATCATCTTCTTTATAGTAAGCTTCTAATTCACTTTGACTTAATGATAACATGAAAGTTACTTTATCATTTAATTCTCTTTCATATCCTTCTTTATCAGAACCCATATATTTCTTTAATCTATCTTTTTTCCATGCTTCGAACTGACCTAAGTTATTATTATATCTATTCATTAGCAGTCTTACTTTTTGACTAATTAGTGAATATTTTTCTCTTTCAGTTCTATCACTACCTATAACATCTAAACAATAGTTTTCAAATTCTACTATTGCATTTTGTCCATATCCACCATGTGGTAATCCTCTTAGTTCAGATGTATATTCCTCAACTTTTTTCTTTAAGTCTATACTTCTTCCTGCCATTAATTCAAAATCAATATCAAATTCAGCTTTTGCAGCTTCTTTTTCTGCTGCACTTAAACTTCTATTATTATCAATTTGTTCATGAGTTGCTTTTAATTCTCTTAATCCTCTTTCATAGTCATTGATATATCTATCATATACAGCTTGAATTTGTCTATATATTTCAAGAACAGTTGCTTTTTCCTTTTGAGTTGTAAGAATTTTTTCACATTGAACTTTAAATTCTCTTACTTTAGCAGCTCCATATCCTCCTCTTTCAAGTCCTTGAAGAGTTTCAATCATTTCTTTAACTTTTTTCTTTAAATCAACTTTATGCCCACTATCTGCTTTGAAATCATCTTTTAATCTTTTCTTTCTAGCTGCTTTTTCTTTTTCAGTCATATCTGATTCATCTACTTTAGCAAGTTCTTCTTCTAAAGCTGCTTTTCTTCTATTATATTCATCTAATAACTTATGATATTCAATTTCTATTTTTGCAAGAATCACCTTGTCTTCTTTGCCAACTGCATGTCCATCTTCATCTATTCTTCTTGCCAAGGTTTCAAAATCTTCTAGTTTTGGTTTACCATATCCACCAAATTCTAGTTTTTCTAGATTACTTAGCATTTCTTTTATGCTTTCACCTATATTAACATTATGTCCATACATATTATTAAAATCTATACGTAATTCTGCAATGTTTTTTTGTTTCTCTTCTTCATCAATAAATGTAGAAGCTTCAATTGTTTGAATTCTTTTAGCTAGATTATTTGCATCATATAAGTATCTATTTTTATATTGAGTTACTAGTGTACTTATTATTTTTTGTACTATATCAGAATCTGATAAGTCGTGTTTTTTACCCTCTTCTATTTGAGCTTTTGCTGCTTCCATGAATTCTTTTATCTTTTCATCTCCATATCCGCCATCAGGTAAATTTCTTAATTCAGCAGCCATTTCTCTTAGTTTTTTATCTAAATCAATTGGGAATCCAAATTCTTGCTCTTTATAATAATCAATCCAATAAGCTATCATTGCGATTACTTCTGCTTCTGAATCTGAATTTTCTTTAATAGTTCTAATTGTATTATTAAATGCATATAGTTTAGCTTGATAATCTGAAATATATTCTTTAGCAATACTAATTAGTTCTTCGATAGTTTCTATTCTAGATCTGCCTTGTTCATTACATTCTCTTACTTTGTCTTCTAATCTTTTCTTTATTTCATCAAGTTTGTTTTGTCCATATCCTAATCTTTCACTTGAAATATATCTTTTTAATTCAGAAATAGCTCTTTCATCTATATCTATCATTAATCTATATAGAATACTTTTATCATATTTTACTTTTTTTCTATCTAATTCTTTTTCAATAGAATATGCATCCATTAATCCTAATTCACTTAATACATCTAAAATATCATCTATTTCTTTTGTTGCATCTACTTTTTCTCTTGCAACTTCTGTTCTTTCTGGAACAACAACTGTATTATTTCTTCCTAATAATCTGTCTAATAAACCCATAATGATAGCCTCCTACTATTCAATTTTATCATATTAATTTTTAATATTCAATCAGTTTATTTAATAATCTATACTTGTAAAAATAGTCATTTAATAGTAAAATTATTATGGTGATAGGATGAAGAAATTACTTATATCTATCATAAAACTATATAAAAAAATTCCTTTTAGTAGTCATAAACAATGTAGATATATTCCTACTTGTTCTAATTATGCTATTGAAAGTATTAATACTTATGGATCTATTAAAGGTTCTTTTTTAGCAATTAAAAGAATACTAAGATGTAATCCATGGGGAGGATCTGGTTATGATCCAGTACCATTGAAGAAGGAGAAGAAACATGAAAAGATTTAAAATTTTATTATTATTTATTTTATTAATACCTATTATATTCATAGGTGGAGGATGTTCTAATGATAGTATGGATAACATTGAGATTATCGTTACTAATTATCCTAATGAATATGTAGTTAAGAAATTATATGATAAGCATGCTGCTATTACATCAATCTATCCAGATGGTGTTGATACAAGTAATTATACAATTAGTAAGAAACAAAAATTAGATTATTCAAGAACTGATTTATTTGTATATAATGGTTTACTTGAAAAAGAAAGAAATCTTGCAGTTGACTTATTAGAGATTAATCCTGATTTAAAAATAATTGATACTGCTTATGTATTAGAGACTGATTATTCTCCTGAAGAGTTATGGTTAAATCCATCTTCATTACTTATGATGAGTCAAAATGTTAGACTTGCATTAGATGAATATATTTCAAGTACATATTTAACTAAAGAAGTTGATCAAGCTTATGAAGATTTAAAAATAGAATTATCTGAATTAGATGCTGAATATAGAGTTGCAGTTGAAAGTACTAATAATAAAACTATTATAGTTGCTAATAGTGCTTTAAAATATCTTGAAAAGTTTGGTTTAAATGTAATATGTCTTGATAGTGATGCTTCTCAAAAGACTTTAAGTGATGCTGAAGAGTTATTAAGTAATAAGAGTAATTCATATATAATTATGTTTAAGGGACAAGAGCTTAATGATAATGTTAATAACTTACTTGAGAAATATCCAGATGTTAGTAAACTAGAACTTCATAAGTTAGATAATATTACTGATACTGAAAGAAGTAATAAAGAGAATTATACTTCTATAATGAGAGATAACTTAGAATTAATTAAAAAAGAATTATATCAATAAAAAAAGTATGTTTTACATACTTTTTTCTTTTAATGTTTTTACTAATTGAACTGCTTCTTGTTGCATTTCTTCTGATGTTTCCATATCGATATATCCTCTTGCTCTTTCTTGCCATTTTTTTGAATGGTTATGATGAGCAACATTTGGATTTAATCTTAATGCAGTTTTATCATCACCACTATGTTTAATAAAGTCTCTTGCATCTAATACGAAGAATCTATTATCTATAGCAGTTGATGGTGTATCTCTATTGAATTCTCTATCTAATATTACTTTACCGTTTGGATAAATATAGGCAACATATCCTCTATATTTTCTTAATCCAATAGCTTTACTCATATATGGAGTTGATTCATAGAATGCAGTTTTTGCATCTCCAAGTTTCTTTAATCTTTCAATTTCTTCAAAAGTCATTAAAGTTTCTTTTGGTTCTTTACCTTTATGAACTTTATCATAACCTTTTCCTTCTGGTACAAGGATCCATTCTACTACGCTACTATTATCTTTTGCTCTTCTTTGTAAGTTTTCAAATCTGGCTTTGATATTTTCTATATCAACTCTCATACCATTGTCTAAAATAATATATACATTTTTATCATAATCAGAATTTAAATATTTTTCTATTAATTTGATATATTCTTTAATCATATCTATATCATTAGAGTTTTCACATTTAGCAATATATTCATGTACTACTAACATTGCTAATTTATTATTATCAAAGTTATTTCTTATGAATTTATTATAACTTTTACTTTCTAATTTAGCTTTTAATTTAGATCTATCAGTTACATATCTTGTGTACATTTCAGCTTGAGTAGAAACGAAGTTATCTAATCTTCTTTTTAGTGCACATGAATAGTAATAATGTTCTCCATCGGCATAGGCCTCTTCTGGAATTTTTTCTTGTTTTTTCATTTTTTCTAATGAAGCAATATAGTTTCTACCATCAAATAAATCTCTATATAATAATGGAAATTCATGTTTTAATTGACTTGTTGTAGTAATACCTTTTAATAATCTTACTCTTGCTAACATCTTTTTAGTTAGTTCATCATCATCTTTTGTTCTTGAATTATGTTTAATATTTAATATAGTTAATAGTTTATCTAAGAATTCATCATATGAAGGTTTAATATTTCCAACTACATATGTTCCATCATTAAAACATGATAATCTATCAGTAAAATCATCATTAAACTTTTTATATCTAAATACTTCGTGAATATTTTCTCTATTTGCTGATCTAAACATCATAAATAAATCTTCAGGTAAGATTCTTGTAGTTCTACACTCTCTAATTAGTGTATTTAATGAAATATCAACTGTTTTTTCGAATACCCCTGTTTTCATATAATATCCCCCTCAATATTGCGTATATTATACCATATTTTGGCTAAAAAATAAAGTATATCCTTATATTATTAAGAAATATTCATGTTTTAATTGATTTTTTTGATTATTTTTGATAGAATTAACTTGTTTACAAAAAGTGAGGTGAAATTATGCCAAATATTAAAAGTGCTAAAAAAAGAATGCGTTCAAATGCTAAAAAAGCTAACGTTAATACATTAGTTTCTTCAAGTATGAAAACTGCAATTAAGAAATTTGAAAAAGAAGTTAAAGCTGGAAACAAGGAAGAAGCTCAAAACAATTTAAATATAGCTCTTCAAAGAATTGATAAAGCTAAGAACAGCGGTTTAGTTCACAAAAATAAAGCTGCTCGTTTAAAATCAAGATTATCAAAGATGAACAATACAATGGAATAAGCCAATTTAAATAATTGGTTTTTTTATTTACTATTTTATTTAATTAATATAAAATAGTCTTAGGTGAAATTATGAAAAAATTATTAGTAACTATTGGGTTGTTATTAATAGTAATTGGGTTGGTTATTACTAGAAAAGACTATTTAATAGAAGTTTATGATACATATATTTCTCATAAACCTAAAATAACAACTTTAGATAATAAAAATGAGTATTATAGAGAAAATAATTATTTATTTGTACAAAATACAGATGACTTTTCTCCTAAGAATAAACAAGAATTAATAAATGTTTACTATACTATTATTAATTCAGGAGTTGATACATTCACATTTAAATGTAATGAAGAATATACTTCTTGTGTAAAAGATGTTAAAGATCTAGCTAATGATCAAGCTCAACTATCTGATATAAATAATTATGTACATCCTTTTAATGGATTTGCTCATATTGAAACAGAATATGATTCTTTAGGAAGAGTTACTGTTAATATAGTTAAAAGTTATACAAATGAAAAAATTGAAATGATTAATAAAAAAGTTGATGAATTATATCCTCAACTAGTAAATGAAAATGATACTACATATAATAATATAAAAAGAGTACATGACTATATTATTAATAATACTATATATGATTCTAATAGAAGTGATAATGGTATTATTAATTATGAATCAGATATTGCTTATGGACCTTTATTCCAAGGATATGCTATATGTGGTGGATATTCTGATTTAATGGAATTATTCTTAATTAGAATGGGTGTTAATTGTTATAAGATATCAAGTGATGATCATGTATGGAATGCATTATATTATGATGGTAAATGGTTACATCTAGATCTTACTTGGGATGATCCAGTATCTAGTGATGGAAGACAATACTTAGAATATAACTATTTCTTAATAGATACTCCTAAACTATTATATTTAGAAACATCACAACATACATTTAATCAAGATCATTATTTAGAATTAAAAGAAGCATAAATTATGCTTCTTTTTTTATATAATCATATACTTCATTAATTGTATTATTAAAATTATTTAAATCTACATTAAACCATTTTGTATCAAATTGATTTCTAAAGAAAGTAAATTGTCTTTTAGCAAATCTTCTTGAATTTAATTTAATATTTTTAATAGCTTCTTCTAATGATCCATTATTATATAAATAATCATAGAATTCTTTATAACCAATACCACTATTTAGAATTCTAGAATTTGGATAGTATTCTTTTAAAGAATTAATTTCTTCTACTAGACCATTACTTAACATTTGGTCCACTCTACTATTAATTCTTTCATACAATACTTCTCTATTTGTTTCTAAACCTATTACATTTATGTGGTATAAAGGTTTATCTTTATTATTAGTGATTTCTTCATTATTTTCTAATTTATTTAATAATCGTACTAATCTTTTTCTATTATTTAGTTCTGGTAATTTATCTACATTAAAATCTTTAATTTTATTTAATAATTCTTCATTACTTAAATCATTATATTCATTATATGTAGTTCCTTCAGTAAAGTTATAATCATAAAGTGCTGCTTTTATATAAAGTCCTGTTCCACCTACTATTATGATTCTTTTACCTCTTTTATTTATATCCTCTATAAGACTTCTTACATCTTTTTGATAATCAAATACTGTGTAGTCTTCATCTACATCTCTTATATCAATAAGATGATGTGGAATACCTTCTCTTTCTTCAATAGTTGGTTTTGCACTACCTATATCTAACTTTTTATAGATAGATACACTATCACCATTAATTATTTCAGCATCTAATTTTTTAGCAAGTTCAATACTTAGTTTAGTTTTACCTATACCAGTAGGTCCTACTATAACAATAATATCTTTCATATGATCACCTTTTATAGTATATAATTGCATCCTCATTATTAGTTGATTTATTTGTAAAATGACTCATTGATAATATATTTGGACGTAGAGCATTTACTACATTTAATATACTTTGAGTTGAACCCATAACTGTACTTTTTGTGAAGTTATTTTTACTAATTGAATAAATATATAACAATTGTAGAAAACCTTCTTCTGATAAGTGTATTTTTAATTCATTAAATATTCTTCTTAACTCTTCATATGGGTCTTTATCTTTATCAATGAATAAGTCTAAATATTGTAGAGCATTTGATAATAATATTACATCATATTTATCAGCTTCATCTAAGTTTAATCTTGTAATATCTCCTACTCTATAATCTATTATATCGGGATTAGCTAATAATAATTCTTGTAGTCTTTTATAATTTTCTTCACTACTCATATATGGATTCATTTGTCTTAGATCTTTTTCACTAAATAAGTCTCCTGATAACGGAACTTCTTTAATACCTGTTACTTTACTATATAGTTTTTTTCTTGGAGTTGTTGTAATAATATCTCTTTTTAATCTTCCAAATTTTGATACATTTTCATTTATATCATAAACAGTTACTTTTCCAGCTCCTAAAAGTATTGCATTATAGGCTTGATCTGATGATGAACCTAAAGTTAATACTTTTTTTCCTTTAAAATCTATTTCTTCAAATTCTCCTGATATATATTCTGTTGTAAAAGGATAAACTTCTTGGAATAATTTTTTCATTTCCTAACCCCCTTTAATCGGCCATATTATACCATATTTGGGGTTTTTAATCAAGAATACGCTTAAACATCTTCTCTAATTCATATTTAGTATATGTAATTATTGTTGGTCTTCCATGAGGACAAGTAAATGGATTTTCACAATATCTTATATTTTCTAGTATCCATTCTGTATCTTCTTTAGAAATATAGTCTCCTGCCATTACACTCATTCTACAAGCAGTAGTTGCAGCCATTCTCCAAATAAACTGATCAAAGTCTAGTTTACCTTTTTCAACCATTATATCTACTATCTTTCTAATTATTTCTTCTGCTTTATCTTCTGGTATCCATGATGGATGGCTTCTAACTACAACTGTATTTTCACCAAATTCTTCTATATCAATACCATATTCTTTTAACATGTCTAATCTTTCTTTAGCAAGTATAAATTCATCTTTTCTTAATTCTATTTTAATTGGTACTAATAAATCTATAATTATTGGTTTTTCTTTCATTTCTTTCATTATCTTTTCAAAGTTAATTCTTTCTGCTGCAGCATGTTGATCTATTAAATACATTCCATCTTCATTTTCTGCAATTATATAAGTTAAGAAGACTACTCCTTTTGGAATCATCTTTTTAATTCTACTAGTTTTTTCTTCTTCCATTTCAAATGGAACTTGTTCTTTAATTTCTTCTTCTATTTTCTTTTTTTCTTCTTGTACTTCAAAGTTTAATTTAATTTCTTCATATTTAGGTTCTTCTATTACTTCTTCTTTTACTGGAGTAGTTATTTTATTTTTAACTTCCTTTACTGATTCTATATCTCTTACACTTATTTCAGGAATTAAATTAATATTTTCTAATCTATCAGTAAATACATCTATTATTAAATCTTTTAGAGAATCTATTTTAGAGAACTTAATATCCATCTTAGTAGGATGTATATTTATATCTACTAATATTGGATCTACATCAATATTTAATATTATTACTGGATATCTATCCTTATGAATATATGTGTGATAGCAATCTACTATACATTTATTTAATTCATTGTTTTTTATTACCCTTCCATTTACTAATGTAGTTATAGAGTTTCTATTACTTTTAGTTACTTCTGGATAAGATATATATCCATGAATATAGTAATCATCATTTTCTCCTTCTACAGGAATCATCTTTTTAGTAATATCTACTCCATATATTTCATATATTACTTTTAGAAGGTCTCCATTACCATCTGTTTTTAATAATATTTTGTCATTATTTATAAGAGTAAATTTAATATTAGGATAAGATAGAGCCATCTTATTAACATACTCTACTATATGAGCTAATTCTACATATGGATTCTTTAAATATTTTAATCTTACTGGTGTATTATAGAATAAATCTGATACAGTTATTGATGTTCCTTTTTGAAGATCTGAACTTTCTACTTTTAAATCTTTTCCTCCATTTATTGTGACTAATGTTCCAACTTCTCCATTACTAGTTTTTAGTCTTACATTAGATACACTTGCGATAGATGGAAGTGCTTCACCTCTAAATCCTAATGATTCTATATAGAACAAGTCATCTAAACTTCTTAATTTTGATGTAGCATGTCTTTCAAAAGCTAACTTAGCATCTTCTCTATCCATACCTATTCCATCATCTATTACTTCTATTTGTTTAATACCTGATTCTATAAGTTTAATTGTAATTTCTGTTGATTCTGCATCAATAGAGTTCTCTACTAATTCCTTAACAACATTCATACATTTTTCTACTACTTCTCCTGCTGCTATTTTATTTGCAAGTACTTCGTCCATTAAATGAATTTTACTCATATTAATCACCAAACTTATTATAACAAAAAAAAGAGTCTTATAGTAGACTCTTTCTTATTCCTCAACATATTGTTTTGCTACCATATAAAAGATTATATTGGCTATTATTTGTTGTTCTTGTTCTGTTGCTTTTCCATTAGAATGTCCCGTTTGAATAAAGGCATTATTTCCGTACGTAGATAAATATATTTTGTTGGCTGGTATGTCAGATTCCATATTTGGACCTGAAAATGTTATCCAAACATCTCCATTAGCAACTTGTCCATATACATGACTTGTAGGAATCCTAAGTTCTTCTCCTTCTTTTTCAATATCATATGGGTATTTTGTAAATACTCCACTCTTTTGAATTTTTACTTTATCAGATGATTTATAGTTTCTTACTCCACTATTTAATGTTAAATTTACAAATCCAGCTAAAGTATTAAAATTAACATGACTTCCACATCCATTTGCAGTAATTGTATCATGTCCAAATATTGCTGCTCCACCATTCATTAAATATTTACTCATTTCTTCTGCTGCTTTTGCAGATAAATCTTTACTTGCATAACAGTCCCAAAATCCAAATACTATTTCATCATAATTCCAATTTCCAGATGTTCCAATATAAGATTCTGGATTAGCATTAAAGTCTGATAATGCTACTGGTGTAACTTTGATTATTCCCTTTCCGTATGTATCCATCCAAGTTTTTAAATTGTTTCCTGCTTCTTTTGGATAAACATTTAATACTTTAATCTCTTTTAGTTTATCTTTTATTTCTTCTATATCATATGGTTGTGCTTTACAATACTTATCTATATGTTTTTCTTTTGAAGGAAATTCATATGTATAGTTATAATTTGTACAACATACTGCGACTGTATAATTATTTTCATCTAATTCAACATCGTTAGATCCTTTAGTTGTTGTAACATTTACTTTACCTGTACACTCTTCTCCTCTTGATCCTGGATCTTGTAGGGATGATAAAAATCCACTACTAAATAATGTTTCAAAGTCTATTTCTGTTACGGCAGGATGTTCCATTATATATTCTTCTGCTGCTTGTGATGCAGACTTTGCCATTGTATCATAACCATCTTTTTTAGCTTTCTCTTGATACACTGAATATGCTTGTAATCCAAGACCAAATAATATTCCAAGAATTGCTATTACGGCTAATAATTCTACTAAAGAAAATCCTTTATTATTTTTCATATAATCACCAAAACTATTATATCAAAAAAAAGAGTCTTGTTGTAGACTCTTTAATGAACTGCTCCACTATATGTTTCTGTCATTTGAATGCATGTTCTTTGACATCCATCTTCGGCATTTGGAGTTCCAGCATCTGATTTTCTAACTACTCTGTTTTCAAAGTTACCACCATCATGGAACCATGAACCATCTGGTCTAAAATCTGTATATGCTGTTGATTTTCCTCTATAAAATTTATATCCATGGAAACTAATTTCAGTTGCTCCATTTTTAAATTGACCTTGCCAACAAACGTGATCTACGTATGAATTGAAATATGATGGATCATCTGATTCACATGCTGCATGACCATCACTATTTTCTAGGTACTTTATTCTCATAGTATGATGATCTGTTGATACAACTGATGATGAACAGAATTTATTTGATGTCTTACTATATGTACAAGCACATACTGCATGGTTATACTTATATCTTCTACATGGAAGATTTGGGTCTCCTCCAGGAGTATTTGCATCATAGCATCCTCCATATCTACCATTTGAACCTTTAGTACATATTTTATCAATATAGTCCATTGTATATATTCCTTTTTTAACAGTCTTTGTGTTACCTTCAGCACAGTTTGCACTATTAGTCTCAATTAAATTATCTACATTTGCTTCTGCTTGACATCCATTTTTATTTTGTAATTTATTTCCTGATGGGAATGAATATGTATAATTATAATTTGTACAACATATTGATACAACATATTCATTTTGATCTAATTCTCTAGCTGCAGTTCCTTCTATTGTACTTACTGTAACTGTTCCAGTACAATTATTTCCTTTATCACCAGGGTCTGCTATTGATGATAAGTATCCAGAATTATATAAAGTATCAAAATTCATACTTGATGCTGCTGGATGATCCATCTTATATTCTTCCATTGCTTCTGTTGCAGATTTTGCCATTGTATCATAGCCTTGTTTTTTTGCTTTTTCTTTATATGTTGAATAAGCCTGAATACCCAATCCAAATAATATTCCTAATATTGCTATTACGGCAAGTAATTCAACTAATGAAAATCCTTTGTTATTTTTCATATAATCACCTATTAATATTTTACTATAAATAAAAAAAGAAAGAAAGTTAAACTTCTTTCAAATATTCAAATAACTTTACAGAAACATCTTTTCCAACAATATTAGACAAATCTTCTTGTGATGCTTCTTTCATTTTCTTTAATGAACCAAATTTTTTCATTAGTTCTTTCTTTCTCTTTTCACCAATTCCTGGAACTACATCTAATACACTAGAAAGAGCTCCTTTAGATTTAATATTTCTATGATATGTAATTGCATATCTATGTACTTCTTCTTGAATTCTTGTTAAGAATAAGAATAATTTAGAGTCTTTATCTACATCTAATATTTCATATTTACTATTCATAATATGATTAGTTCTATGACTTTTATCTTTTACTAAGCCGATTACTGGAATATCTAAATTCAATGAATTTAATATTTCATTAGCAACTTTTATTTGTAACTCTCCACCATCCATTACAATTAAATCTGGTTTATATGTTTCATTCATTAGTACTTTAAAATATCTTCTATAAAGCACTTCTTTCATTGCTCCTAAATCATCTTTAACTTCTGTAGAGATTTTATATTTTCTATATAAATCTTTATTAGGTAGAAAATCATCAAATACAACCATTCCTCCTACATAGAATGTTCCAAATAAATGTGAGTTATCAAATGATTCTATTCTATGAAGATCTTTAATACCTAATAGTTCAGATAATTCTTCTACTGCTTTTAATCTTTCATCGTCATTTCTTTTTAAAGTTTCTTTTTCTAAATCCATTTTTTCTTTAGCATTTTCTTTTGCTAAATCAACTAGTTTTTTTATCTTACCTTTTGTAGGTTGAGATACTTTTATATTAAAGTAACTTTCTAATAATTCTTTATTTAATTCCATTGGAATAACTAATTCATTAGGAAGAATACCTTTATCATAAAATTTAATTAAATACTCTGTTATTTCATTATCAAAGTCACCCATTGAAGAGATTATTTCATTATGTCTTCCAAATAATAGACCTTGTCTAATAAAGAATAATTCTATTCCTAAATAATTATTATCATAATAGAAATTAACTAAGTCAAAGTTATAATTATTATTTAAATCAATCTTTTGTTTTTTCAATGTAGTATTAATATCATTTAACATTTCTTTTAACTCAAGTGCTTTTTCAAAATTAAGTGCTTCACTTGCTGCATTCATTTCTTCTTTTATCTTTTCAGATATAATTGATGAATCTCCTTTTAAGAATGTTATTATTTCTTTTTTCATATTATCTATTGTTTCTTTAGGAATATCTTTTTTACAATAACCTAAACATTCATTAATATGATAATACAAACATAAATCTTTTTTTAATTTATCACATTTTCTTAATGGATATATTCTATTAACAACATTAACTGTTTTTCTTGCTGCTGCTACATTTGGATAAGGTCCATATAAATGATTTTTAATCTTTTTTCTATGAACATTTCTTACTATTTTTAATGTTGGATATTTATCATTAGTTAACTCTATATAAGGATATGATTTATCATCTCTAAGTAATATATTATACTTAGGATCATATTTTTTTATTAAAGTGATTTCTAAGATTAGACTTTCTAGTTCAGATGATGTAACTATATAGTCAAAATCATCTATATCATCTACTAATAATTTAGTTTTACCAGTTACAGTTCTTGTAAAATAACTTCTTAATCTCTTTTGAAGATTCTTTGCTTTACCAACATAGATAATTACTCCGTCTTTATTTTTCATTTGATAACTACCAGGTTTTGTTGGTACTAAAGATAGTTTTTCTTTAAAGTCTTTCATATTATCACTTCCTTATATAAAAAACTACTCGATTGAGTAGTTTTATTATTATCTACTATGTGAGATATTGTCAATATTTTCTTTTGTAATTGCTACTCTATATTTATTAAGTTCATCTATTAAGATATCTCTTCTTACATATAGACCTTTAGTTAATTCTATACCTTTGAACACTCCTCTATTTCCAGTATATTGTTGTTCTAATTCTTCATAACTATCGAAAGATGTGTCTTTATATTCTTTACCGTAACGTAGAGCTCCTTCACTTCTACAAGTTGCCATTATATTATTAATAACATCATAGAAGTTTAAGTATTCACCTTCATCATTAACGAATGCGAAGTTAGAATCTTCTCCATATTGTTCTTCAATACCATGAGCTAAGATTCCTACATATTCACTTAAGTTAACGTAGTATCCACTTTCTATATTACTTTCACTATTTTCAATTACTTTTTTACCTGCTAGATTAATATCTTCATGTTCATATCCGTAAATATTAATTCTACCAGTTCTTGGTTCTCTAATAACAGCTAAACCATTCATTTGATTAATTAAATCAGTATTAATATATGTAATCTTAATTCCTGACATATAATTTGATTTATCATCTAAATATGACATTTCATCTAGATCTATATCATCATCATTATCTGGTCCATTAGGATTATCTGGATTATTTGGACCGCCTGGATTTCCACCACCTAAATTATTAAAGTTGAAATCTCTATTATTATCTTTGTCATCATCATTTTGATTATTATCATCAGTGTTGTTATCAACTGGATTATTATCATTAGTTGTATCAAATGGTTTATCATTATTATTTATATTCATTTGTTCTAGATTTAATTCAATTACTCTTGCCATAGTTTGTGCAAAGTAATCAACTATTCTTTCGTCTTGTTCATCTAATAATAATCTAATATCTTCTTCAGATAGGAATGGATTTACTCCTTCGAATCTAGGAATTGAAATGGTATCTCCATTTCTTAATTTGACTGCTAATAAACGATAGTACTCTTCAAGAGTAATTCCTCTTTCATTAATATATCTCATTAGTAATCTAATATATGCTTCACGAACAGCATTTTCTAACTCTTCGTCTTCTTTTTCAGGTTTCTTTTCTTCCATTTGTTCTAGATTTAATTCAATTACTCTAGTCATGGCATTTGCGAAATATTCAACGATTCTATCTTCATCAGAATCAAGTAATCTATTAATATCATCTTGTGTTAGGAATGGATTCTTTCTTTCGAATTCAGGTACTCTTGATAAGTCTCCACTTAGTAAGCTTTCTCCTAACATTGTAAAATAATCATTTAATGTCATACCATTATCTTTAATATATTCCATTAAAGCATTAACATAAGATTGTCTTGCTGATAAGTTTTCTTCTTCAACTAAGTTATCTTGTTCTTCTTGCTTTCTAATCTTTTCTTTTAAATGGTTTAGATATTCTAATACATCTTCTCTTGTTAATGAGTCAGTGAAGTCATCTTCTCCTCTAGCTAATAAATAAACGAAATCTCTTGGTTCTACCTCTGATATAATTTGATCTATGGCAGCTTCTGTTATTTCAGCTGGTAAGAATATATAACATCTTGATCCTTCTAACATTAATGTAGTTAAACCATTATCTGCAGCTTCAACTGATCTTTGTACTGGCCCAACATCAGTAACTATATTAACTCCAAAAGAGTCTTGTGCAACAAAGTGAATTCTATCTGAATGGTGATTAGTAGTTCCATCAAAGATATCTTCTACTTTTACACCATCTTGGTCGATCATGACAATTCCTCTATTGAATCTATAAACAACTCCATCTAATGAGAATAACCAGCCGATTCTATCACTTCTATTTTGATCATCTTGAGCATTAATTTCATCTAAGGTTACTGGAGCAACCCTTGCTGGTCCAGCTGATAAATATTCAGGGGAGTTAATTTCATATGTATATACTGGTCCATCTGGTGTTTGATCAACTTTAACTAGTTTTGGTCCATCAATATTAACTTTCTCAACAGTTGCAGGTCCTTCTTTTTCTTCTGGTGCTGCAGCTTCTAATACACTTTTCTTGTAATCAATTTGTTCTGATTGATATTTTTTAAGATCTTCAAGTGTATTAAATACTGGAGTTTTATGGAATAATACTTTATCAGTATCATCTATTTCTACAGCAGTAAAATATCCTGATTTCATCATATTTTCTTTTAATTCTTTAGAATCCTCATATATTTCATCATAGTTTTCAAAATCGTTATATGGCATGAATATTTCACCCTTTCATAATATCCTATTTTAAGTATACCATTTTATTTCTTTTTTTTGATTAATTTAGAGTTTTATTTGTGTAAAATATACACAAATATTGTCTCGCTGTCGCATATTATACCACAAAAGCTTATTTTTATCAATGAAAAAGAGAAATACTATTGGTATTTCTCCATTGCTTTCATCATTTGATTAATTTGTTTTTGATTTGGTTTTCTTCCCATTTGCATCATTAATGCTCTAATCATATCCTCATTAATTGGAGGATTTTTCTTTAAATACTTTTTCATGAATGCTCTTGCTCCAAAGAAACCAATTGCTGCTCCAATTAGTAATCCAATTACTAATATTAGGATGTCATGTAACATATAATCATCTCCCTGTGTATTTATTTTACATAAATATTAATATTTTAACAAGTTATTTTAATAATTCTTCTATTTTATCAGCTAAAGATTCACTATCAAAACCAAATTCTTTATAAACATCTTTATACGGTCCACTCTTTCCGAATTTATCTAGAGTTATTAAATATTTTTCATTATAAATTATTTGATTCCAAGATAGGCTTGATGATGCTTCAACAACTATTTTTCTTACTTCTACTGGAAGTATTTCTTCAAAGTATTCATCTGTTTGATCCATAAATCTTCCTAAGTTTGGAATTGATACTACTCTTAATTCAATTCCCTTAGTTTTTAGCATTTTAGCTGCTTCTATTACTTGATGTAATTCTTCTCCTGAAGAAATGATAATTCCATCTGGTTTCTTTTCTGGATCAATTACTACATAACCACCCTTTTCTACTTCATTTGCATTAGTACATTCAAGGATTGGTAATTTGTTTCTTGATAAAGTAATTACTGCAGGTCCTTTTTCTTTAGCAAATATTGCTTTATATGAACCAATTACTTCATTAGCATCTGCTGGACGGAAAACATCAAAGTTTGGTAAACTTCTTAAACCTAATAATTGCTCTATTGGTTGATGAGTTGGTCCATCTTCTCCTACACTTATTGAATCATGTGAGAATATATAAATATTTTGTAATTTCATTAATGCAGCCATTCTCATTGCTGGTCTTAGATAATCACTAAAACTTAAGAATGTTGATGCATATGGTCTAAATCCATGTAGACTTAATCCATTTGTAATTGCTCCCATAGCATGTTCTCTTACACCATAGAAAATATTCTTTCCTTCTGGATTTTCTTTACTGAAATCTCCTGCATCTTCTATATAAGTCTTATTTGGTCCAAATGTATCAGCAGCTCCACCAATCATGTATGGTGAATTCTTAACTATACCATTTAAGACCTTCTTAGATGTATCTCTTGGAGACTCCATATTATCTTCAGGAGCATCATATATATAATTCTTAAAATCTATCTTTTTATTATCACCCATGAAGAATTCTAACTCTTCTTTTAATTCATCTGATAATTTTTCTACATTTTTATTAAATTGCTCTGTTAGATTTTGGCATCTACTATTAACAATAAATCTAAATTCATCTAATGTGTTTTGAGATACTTGGAATGGTATATCTCTAACATCCATCTTTTCTTTAATAGCTGTAATATCTTCTTTTTCTAAAGGAGATCCATGTACTTTAGATGTTCCTTCATATTTAGAATATTTACCAATTGTAGATTTTATTTCTATAATAGTTGGCTTATCTGTACAAGTTTTTGCTTCTACTATAGCTTTAGAAATAAGTTCAAAACTATTACCATCTTCAACAGTAATAACATTCCATCCTTGAGATATAAATCTCATTGAAATATTATCATTAAATGATTTATTAGTTTCCCCATCTAAGCATATTTTATTAGAATCATATAATACTATTAATTTATTTAATTTTAATGTTCCTGCTAAAGACGCAGCTTCATAGGAAATACCTTCCATTAAATCCCCATCTCCACATAGTACATATGTGTAGTGATTTACTATATCTGAACCGAATCTTTTATTTAAGTTTGCTTCTGCAATTGCCATACCTACAGCAGTTGCAAAACCTTGACCTAATGGTCCAGTTGTGCAATCAACTCCTGGAGTTACTCTATATTCTGGATGTCCTGGAGTTATTGAATTAATTTGTCTAAATGCCTTTAGGTCATCAAGAGTAATAGGATATCCAGCCATGTATAATGTTGAATATAGAAGTGCAGATCCATGACCAGCACTCATTACAAATCTATCTCTATTAAAATAGTCTGGATTTTTAGGATCAAACATTAAGTGATGAGCAAATAATGCATAGATTGCTGGAGCTGCGCCTAAAACAATTCCAGGATGTCCACTATGAGCCTCATCAATCATGTCAATTCCTAAACATCTAATTTGATCCACTATTCTATCTTGATTTATTTCCTTTATATCATATTCTTGATTCATAATATAGATTCCTCCTATTTGCCTATTATTATATCATCTTATTTTTCATTGTGATATTTGATTTTTTTATAGCACTCCATTACAACAAGTATAATTAATCCGAATGCAAATAATCCTAACAAATGCATCGCTGGTACTGAATGTGTTTTTAATATTCTTGATAATGGTTCAAATTCTAATACAAGTAATCCTAGAATTATTGAACCTAATACTCCCCATAGGAAAATATAATTACTATTTAACTTAATACTAAATACACTCTTCTTTTCACTACGACAATTGAATGCATGAATATTTTGAATGATAATCATTAATGCCATCGTATAGCCTCTAGCAATACTTGGATCCATGCCAATGATTTTAATTAGGTAGAACCATAATCCAAATACTAGTAATCCTATAATAAAGCCTGATACTATTATTTCTTCAAATAAAACTTTATCAAATAAACTTTCATTTGGATCTCTTGGTTTTTCTTTCATAATATCTTTATCACTCTTTTCAAATGATAAAGCAATATCTTGTATACCATCAGTAACAACATTTAACCAAAGTAGTTGGATTGCTACTAAAGGAACAGGCATATCAAAGGCAATCGCTAAACAGAAGAAGAACACTTCTGCCAGTCCGCAGGAAATTAAGAAATATGTGATCTTACGAATGTTGGAATATGCAGTTCTTCCTTCTAATACTCCATTTACTATTGATTTAAAGTTATCATCTATTACTATCATTTTAGCTGTTTCTCTTGCTATATCAGTTCCACTACCCATAGCAACACCTATATTTGCTGCTCTTAAGGCAGGAGCATCATTAACTCCATCTCCTGTAACTGCAACAAATTCACCTTGTCTTTTTAATGATTCAACTATTTTTAGTTTTTCTAATGGTGTTACTCTTGTGAATACTATTTTAGATGCAACAAACTTATCAAACTCTTCTTCTGATAGTTTTAAATATTCTTCAACTTCAGCTCCTGTTGTAACATCTTCATAGTTCTTTGTTAATTTTAAGTCTTTAGCAATTTTAAATGCTGTTAGTGGATGATCTCCAGTAACCATTAATACTTTTATTCCAGCATCTCTACATTTATTAATTGCTCCTACAGCTTCTTTTCTTATTGGATCAATAAATCCAACCATACCCATAAAAGTTAAGTCTTTTATATTTTCTTCTTTATAGCTATCTGCTTCTTTTATTTTTCCATAAGCAATTGTAATTACACGATATCCTTCTTCTGCAAGAGCTTCATTTTGTTCTTCTAACTTCTTGAAGTTCTTATCATGTAACAAATTAATATCTTTACAAAATGAAGTAACTACTTCTAGTGAACCTTTAATAGTACAATAAACTTCTCCGTCTTTTTTATAGAATACTGCTGAATATTTATTTGCTGATTCATATGGAATAGTTTCTAATATTTCAACATCATTTGTTTTTACTTTTAATTTTTCTCCTAAAATTAAGAATGCTAAATCTATTGAATCTCCAATAGGATTATTATTTTCAATCTTAGCTTCATTATTTAATACACCTAATTTGGCTATTTCTTTAGCATAACTTAGTTTTTCTCCAGTAACACTTCCTTCTGTTGAATAACCTGCTCCTGTTACTAAATATTCTTGATTATTTGGTAATAGTATTTTCTTTGCAGTTTGTTCATTTACTGTAAGTGTTCCTGTCTTATCACTTGCTATTACTGTACAACTTCCTAAGGATTCAATTGAATATAATTTCTTTGCAACAACTTTATGTTTAGCCATCTTATTAGATGCAATTGTTAATGCCATTGTTAAAGCAAGTGGTAATCCTTCAGGCATTGCTGAAACAGCTAATGCTATTACTGATAAAAGTATCTCATTAAGAGGCATATTCTTACTTATTAACATAATTGCTATTATTACTGAGATAATTGCAATTATAATTGTTATTTGTTTTGAAAATTTATCTACTCTAATTGTTAAAGGAGACTTTTCCTCTACTGTATTATTAATTGTATTTGCAATCTTACCTATTTCAGTATTTAATCCCACACCTATTACGTATACTTTTGCTCTTCCAGTTACAACACTAGTACCTGCAAATAACATATTTGTTTGAGAAGTAACTGCTAATTCTTTATCTGTTTTTATTAATTTACCATTTTTTTCAACAGGTAGACTTTCTCCTGTTAAAATAGATTCATCTATATTAAAATTATGAGCTTCTACTATTCTACAATCTGCTGCTATTTTATCTCCTGATTCTAACATTATATAGTCACCTACAGTTATTTCAGTAGAATCAACTAATATTTCTTTTCCTTCTCTTATTACTTTTACTTTTTCTCTAACTAAATTAGATAGTGCTTCGGCAGTAGAAGTTGCTTTTCTTTCTTCTACTAATCCAATTATTAAATCTATTAAGATTATTAATGCTATTGCTATTGCATCAACAATTTCTCCAACGATTAAAGATGCTATTATTGCAACTAATAATAACATTATAATTGGATCTAATAGTTCATTAATAAATATCTTAAATACACTATCTCTTTTCTTTTTAGGAAGTTCATTTAATCCATCCTTATTAATTCTTCTTTTTGCTTCTGCATTACTTAATCCATTTTCATTAGTTTTAAGTCGTGTTTTTAATTCTTCAGTTGTCATTGAATAATAGTATTTATCTCTCATTTGTATAATCCTTTCTGCATTATTTCTTTAATATTTTATTTTTCAATATATTAATTAAATCTGGAACTCTAGTGAAATATCCACTATCTACATTAAATAAGAAATATATTACTCCTGTAATTACATCAATAACATTAAACATTAATACTAGGCTTAATGCTGCTACCATTGATACAATCTTTGTATTAGGTTTCTTTTTATTATACCCATATATACAATATCCTAATGAAATAAACTCTACTAGCATTAGTAATGTATCATATGAAAGTCCTGTTTTAAAATGTTTACCTGATATTAATATTGCTTTTGATATTACTGTCAATACTATTACTATAATAGTAATAATAGTTGCACCTTTTATAAACTTAGGATTTTCATAATCATTTTTAAAATCTAATACATTTTCTTGAACAAATTCTTTTTGTACTTTTGGAGGATTTGTTGGTGTTTCTTGTATGAATCCAGTTAATTCATCATTATTAAGCTTCATTATTGCTTCCCATTTTTCTCCTGGTCTTCCTGGAAGTACTCCACACCATACTTCTAAGTTATCTCCTAAAACAACTTTCATTGATGGAGCATATCTCTTAGCAGCCTTAACTACTTCTTCATCATATGAAAAATTATTCTTATAGAAAACAATCTTACCATTACTGATAAATCCTCTTATTAAATTAGGATAATCATCTGGATTACCTCCTAATGATATAAACCATTCTCTATGATCCATATTACTATTATTTAGATATTTAACTTCATTATTAAATATCATGAACAAAATACTAGTGTTCATTAATATCACCTATATCCTTTAAATCCTCTTTTAAATTCTTTTTTAAGTCATTAACTATTTTCTTTTCTTTGTTTAGTTTTCTTCTTCTATCATTTCTAATAGTAGAAATTGATGCATATAAAAGAAATCCAATAAATAATCCTATCTTATCCATTATATTACACCTACCTTATTATATTATATCATAACAAATATATTATTTGTTTTTAATTTTTAAAATTTATGATATATTTATTTTGTTGGTGATAATATGAAGAAAATTATATTATTAGTTATACTTATTTCAGTATTTGTAGTTGGTTGTAGTGTTAGTAAACAAAAAATTACAACTACTCAATTTATTGAATTTGCTGCTGAAAATGAATATGAAATTCTTGATAAGACTAAAGCTCTTAAAGATCCTAAAATAAAAAAAGTTATTCTTGCTAAAAAGAATAATGAATGTCAAATAGAATTTTATAAATTAAAAAGTATAACAGATGCTATTTATATGTTTAATGATAATAAAAATATATTTAAAACTAGTAAGAATGAAACTAGTACTTATACATATACTAATCTAAGTAATTATAGTCTTTATTCTTTAACTAATGAATCATATTATATGTATTTATGTAGAGTTGATGATACTTTATTATATGTAAAAGCACCATTAGAATATAAAGAAGAAATTGAAGAGTTCACTAAATTAATTGGATATTAAAAAAAGCCGAAAATTCGGCTTTATTTTTTTGTGGTGCCGATTAACGGATTTGAACCATTGACCTACTCGTTACGAGGGAGTTGCTCTACCAACTGAGCTAAATCGGCTTAAATATATTTTATCAAAAAAAAGAATGCAATACTATTTATTTTGCATTTCTTTTCTATATTGTTTTGCAGGTTGCTGACTCATATATTGAGTTAGAGAATCTTCATTTAAATCTCTGATAGCGTTTAATATTTGTCCTTCTACGTAATCGATTTCTTCAGTTGTTACATCTCTTATTAATTCACCATCTTGAATTCCGATAGAACATTTTCCACATTCAACCATGGCTTCATTTGTTTTTAAATATGACTTCCCAATGAATTTAAAACCTGCTTTTTCTCCTTCAAGTCTTAAAGATGGTCTTCTATCACCTTGACTACGATAAACTGTTAATTCTACTAGTCCAAAACCTTTTTCAACTAGTAAATCTCCAGTTACTAATTCACATTTTGCTTTATGTCTTTGACCTATTACACCTTCAAAGTGACCCTCTTTATCTAGTAATACTCTTCCTACTAGTCTTGTTTCATTTTGAGCTATATCACTTCTTGTAAAGATATCATATAATCTTTTATCTTCCATATTAGCATCTCCTCTTCTGTATTTTTTCATAGTGTTTTATGCTGCCTTTTGATATGCATATCCATTATCTTGATTTGATTGACTATCTCTTTGGCTTATCAATTCAATAAATTTTTCTGCTGAAATATATAGTCCATCTGATTGTATTACATAGCAATCACGAGTATCACCATTTCCATCATAAGCAACTGTTTGTTCATTATTATTAAATGGATCAATACTTGTAAATTGATATTTACTTTCTCCTGGTTTTTCTGCATTAAAGAATTTTAATGCTTTTCCACTTGTTCTAAAAGCAAGTGCATAACTTTTATCTAAAACATATTTTCCATAACGTTTAACATTTCTAAATTCCATTATAGATAGTGGTGTTTTTCCATTACTGAATTCAGTAATTTTATGCCATCCAACGAAATTTATATCGCTTTTATCTTCATACATATTTAATAATCCAGATATAGATACTTCAAAGTCTGTATTAATCCAAGTTACGTATCCGCCTTTAGCAACCATAGCCATTCCATATTCGTTAAAATCACAAGCAAAATCGTATTTGAATGGTACTAATTGATTATCACTTTCTCTAACATAACTATACTTTCCATTATCTAATCTAACAACTTTGAAACCGTTTACAAATTTATCACTTGATTCTTTAATTGTGTCATGTTCTGTTCCATAATAATCATTAGTCTTTTTTGCTTTTATTGTTACTGTTCCACTCATAAACTCATCATCAAATTCAGCAACATATTCATTGTGAAGTGGATCATTACTCTCCTTCACTTCTAACGTTTTTAAATTTGGTAATTTTACCATTACAATACTCCCCCTTAAAACGCATTGATATTATAACATATTTTTACCTTTTTGTAAATAATCAATATTGTGTTATTATAAATATAGGTGATTTGATGAAGGTTAGAAATAACATTATTGCGCATAGAGGAATGTTTGATAATAAAACTATTCCAGAAAATTCATACCCCGCTTTTAAAAAAGCAATTGAAGAAAGATATGACTTTGAATTAGATGTTCATTTAACAATGGATAATCAATTAGTTGTATTTCATGATTTCAATTTAAAAAGAATGTGTGGAGTTGATATTGATATACAAAAGACTACATATGAAGAACTTCTTAAATATAATCTATTAAATACTGATTTAAAAATCCCTTTATTAAGAGATATATTAAAACTAAATAATGATCACTCTTTAATAGATATTGAAATCAAAAATACTAAAAGAATAAAGCAAACAGTTTACTTCTTAATGAAGGAACTTTCTAACTACAACAACTATATTATTAAATCATTTAATCCTAGAATAGTTCGTTATATAAGAAAGAATCACCCTAATGTAGAATGTGGATTACTGCTTACTCATGATTATAAAAATAGATTGTATAATTTAATATTAAGAAGAAAATTCATATTAAATTACAGTAAGGCGAACTTTATTGCAATATCTAAACAATTATATAAAAGAGATCAGTATAAGGAGTTAAGTAATAAATATCCTACTTTTGTATGGACCATTAAGAAGAAAGATGAATTTATTGATGATAAAGATATTGTTAATGTATGTAATAATTTACCAATAAAAAAGAAGTAGTAATACTTCTTTTATTTTATTAATGGTGTTCAGAAAGGGATTTGAACCCTTATCCTCTCCGTCGGAGGGAAAGATTTTATCCAGTTAAACTATCTGAACATAAAGAGGATTATACATCCTCTGCTTCTTCACATTTTACTCCGAATTTTTGTGATAGTGTTAACCATTTATCTAATTTAGCTTTTCCATTTTCTACGATGTTATCTTCTTCACCTTCGATATCTAATAATTTATCAATATCAATTTTTTCATAATTAATTGTAATTGTATAATCAACACTTGTTTCATTCTTTACTATTTCAGTATCATAATATTCTAATCCTTTATAGTGTTCACTAATTCCTTTAAATGATTCTTCATATGTATTTAAAGTTTCTTCACTAGTTGAAATTATTTGTTGATTAGATCTTAATAAATAAATTACATTGTTTTTATAGTAGATATCATAAGTCATATTTGCTTGAGAATTATTATCAATATGTCCAGAACCTTTACAAATCTTATGTTGTGTTTTTGATAAATCTACTTGTTCTCCATTACTTTTGATATCTTTATTTAAACTATCTTTGTTAGTTTCATTACAACCTGTTACTAGTAAGCAAAATGCAATTAATAATATACTACTTAGTATTATTCTCCTCATCCGAATCCTCCTCTATTGTTCTTAAAATCTTTCTTTGATTTCTTAATATTTCTTCCATTTTATGATGTAATTCTTCTAGAATAAGTTCACTCTTTAAATCTGTTCTATAGTCATTTTGGTTTCTTAAACTATCTTTAGCAGCTTGTCTATTTTGACTCATCATAATGATAGGTGCTTGTAATGCTGCAATACAAGACAATAATAAATTTAATAATATAAATGGATAGGCATCTATTTGTGTATTACCTCTTAAGATAAATCCATTTAATACTACCCAAAATATTAGAAAACATGAAAATCCTAAAATAAATCCCCATGAGCCAGCAACTTCACTTACTTTATCAGCTACTCTATCTCCTAAAGTCATTTGAGCATCTTCTTGTTTATCAACATCAATACTTATTGGTTGATCTATTAATAAATCAAGTAATTCTTCTTCGTCTTTTTCATCAAGTTCATTATTCTTTAATAGCATTTTAACTATTTCTTTTTTAGTTTTCTTTTTTGCTTCCATTTACTATCACCATAAAAAGTATAACATAAAATAAAAATAATGACTACAATTAATCATTATCCTTATTAATAAAATTTATTACGTGATTAATAAATTCTTTTTTTATTTCTTTGTCTTTTGTACCTAAAAATCCATGAGATGCGAATGTTATTTCTTTTAAATTAATATTTTTATTCTTAGAAAAATCTCTGTTTTCATCTATTAATGGATCTACATTTCCACATAATAATAATGTTTTTGGATATTCTCTTTCTTCTTTACTCTTTAATTGGAAATATAAGTAATTACTTCTATTTTTTGGATTCTTTAATTTCTTTGTATAATATTCTTTTAAATTACCAATTAATTCAGGATCAAATGTTTTATCCTTAATACTATTATATTTAGTTTTACCAAAGTATTCTCCGGATAATACTGGATAGAATAATATTTCTTTAGAAATAGTAATACCATCTTTTATCATTTGATTATTTATATATAATACAGCTGATCCTCCAGTAGAATCTCCAAATAAAGTAATATTATCTTTATCTATTAATTCTATTAGACCATTATAAATAAATTTAAATGTCTTATATATTTCTTTATAAATATCTTCTAAGTAATCTTCCTTTAAATCTTCATAGTCTATTGAAATTACTAAAGTATCTAATTCTTTTGAAAAGTAACTTGAAATATCTGAGTATTTTCCATCACATTTAGTTATATTACTATTACCATGAATGAATATTATTACTTTTTCCATATGAGATACTTTCTTTGGATAAAATATTCTTACTGGGATTAGTTTTTCATCTATTACTATTTTATAATCACTTATATTTTTCTTTGATATAGTTGGATGTAATATCTCTTTTACTGTTCTAAATAATTTGTATTTTAATTCATCGTCAAACTCATTATGTCTCATAATATCACCAATCTAATCATAACATAAAAAAAGAACTAAACTAGTTTTAGTTCTCTCATTTGACATTATTTTTCATTATTTTCTAAAGATTCTTTTAATAATTTCTTAAATGTTTCTCTTAATGCATAATTAGCTTTTTCTAAGTCATCTTGTGGATCTAGAGGTTTTCCAATTAATATTTTTAAATCTTTACTTCTAAATTTATAGTGTCCAGTAATAATATATGGAACTATTGGAGAAGATGTTTTTTTAGCCATTGAAACTGCTCCAAACTTTAATGGTAAGAAGCTATGTTCATAATAATCTTCCTTAGTAATTCTTCCATTCAAAATAAGATCTTGCAATAAGTCATCTGCTGTTGTTAGATTATCTAAGAACTCATCTCTTGAGATGGTTTTATCTTTCATTAATTCTTCTAGATAATTAATATGAGTTGTTTTATTCTTTTTAGCTTTCTTATAGAAGTCTTCAAAAGATATATTTTTATCAACATATTCTTCATATATTTCTTTTGCTCTTTCTTCTTTTAATCCGTTTCTTGTTCCTTCAGGGAATAATCCTAGAACTTCTCCTTTTTCTAGTACATCTAGTGCTGCATGCATTGCTTCTTCATCTTTTTTACTTCTATCTACTGGGATACATCCAGCTCCTCTAAAGAACCATGGGAACTTTCCTTCTTTATATTTTGGATCAAAGTATTCTTTCTTTGCCATATAGTGAATACATCTTTTAGTAGCAATTATTACATTACATTGATCCATTATATGGATATGATTTCCTACGATAAGGAATGATCCTTCTGTTGGAATGTTTTCTTTTCCAATTATTGTTGGGCGATACCAAAATTTATATATTAATCCTAAGAATCCTCTTCCAAATTTATATATTGGCATCTTTTCATTTGTTTTTTTTGTTTCTTTTAGGTTTTGATCCATGAAGTCTTCCTCCTCTAATTAAATTAGTTTTTACTATATTCATTAATTCTTCATTTGATTTATCTAAATCTTTTCCTACTTTTATTGGTTCATAAAATTCTATTATTTCTCCACCTCTAAATAACTTATATTCTCCAGTTATTGTGAATGGTACTATAGGAACATTTGCTTCTTTAGCCATTTTAACTGCTCCTATTTTAAATGGCATTATTACGCCATCTGTTCTATTAATTGTACCTTCTGGGAATATTCCTATAGTTAGACCTCTTTTTAGTCCTTCTATAGCATTATCTAAGGCTCCATGATCGTGTATTTTTCTATTTACTGGGATTGCTCCCATACCCCATGTAATTATACTTGCAATACCTTTAAATAATGAATCTTTTGCTAGGAAGTGTACTTGTCTTTTTTTAACAACTGCACATATTACTTCTGGATCTACCCATTTAGTATGATTACCTGCAAGTACTACTGCACCTTCTTTTGGAATGTTTTCTATTCCTTTTACCTTAGGTGGGTACAACAAATATACTAAAAATATTAATAGTGGTTTTATAAAAGTATAGAACCATCTATCTCCATATTTATATTTTTCTTTCTTTTTATCTGTCATTTTATTCACCATTTTCATTATAATCTAAAATTACTGTTGATTCAATTTAGTTTTTTGATATGCTCCTTTTTCATTTCCTTGATAATAATCTAGTGCTTGTTGCACTCTTTCTCTTGCATGAACATAATCATATACTACTGTTCCATCTTCTTTCATTACTTTAATAGTTGGTTCAATGCTTGTTACAAATCTTTCATAAAACATTGCTACTTCTTCTGGAGTTAAGTTATACATTTGAATGAAACGAATTACTCTATCAGTATTATGTTCATTCATATTTAAAAACATATCTATTAGTTCTTCTCTTGGGATAACTCTATCAATTCTCATTTTATTAGTTGTATAAATATTTTCATATGTACCTTGTCCACTTACTCCTTCAACAATTTCTCCTAATGCAGTTACTTCTGCAATAGTTACATTTTCTCTATCAGGAGCAAAGAATATTGTGTCTTCAGGTCTTTTGCAAAACATAAATCCACGTTCATCAACATTAAAAGATAAGTCACAATCTTCTATATAAGTTTTTCCTACTTCAAATTGAGCCCCATTTTTATTTCTTAAATCTTTATTAAATGATTTATACCCTTTCAACATAAACACCACCTACTATTTATTATATCAAAAAACTAAGCTTTTTAAAGCTTAGTTTAAAAACTTATCATTAATTTTTCTTATAAAGCTATAATTATCTTTTCTAATAAGCTTTATTTTTTTATCTTTTATAACTGTATTTATTTCTAATACGTTATCAAATATATAGTTAGTTCCATCTACCATAATTAATATACTATCATCTTTATATGGTTTAATAGTCACTTTATTATTTGCTGGTAAAATTACTGAATTTGTTAGGCTTCTAGTTACCTTATTATTTTGAGGAGCAATTGGTGTTATTTGTAATGTATCAAATGTATTATAAACAATACTTCCTCCTAAATTTAAATTATAAGCAGTTGAACCAAAAGATGTAGATACTAAAATACCATCACCTTTAAACTCTTCAAGCAATTCATCTCCAACATAAATATCTAAATTAATAGTCTTTAGAGAATCATCTCTTATTAGTATTTCATTAATTGATTTTAAATTAAATCTTTCTTCTTTAGTTACTACTTCTATTTCTTGAATACTTATTTCTTCATATTTAAAGTTTTCATTATTTAAACAATCTATAAATTCATCTATTTCATCAATACTGATATCTTGAGCAAATCCTAAAGTACCTGAATTTATTCCTACATAATAAACATTACTATCAAAGTCTGTATCAGTAGTCATTCTTAGGAATGTTCCATCTCCTCCAACGGCTATTCCTAAATCGAAATTATCTTCTACTATTTCGATATTTCTCTTAGATAAAGACTCTTTTAATATGTTTACTACTTCATTTGTTTTTTCTGTATCATTTACAAATAATTTAACCTTATTTATTCTCATTTCTTATACCTAAACAAGTATGATGGACGATGTCCTTCTCCTGTTTTCATCCTTTCTGTTTTCTCTACTTTATTAGAAATCATTCTTCTAAAGGCAGGATCTAATAATTTTTTATTTAATATTACTTCATATACTTGTTGCAACTCACCTAAAGTGAAATAATTTGGCATCATGTTAAATACTATATCAGTGTAACTAATTTTATTTCTTATTCTTTCTAATCCAGTTAATATTACTATATCATGATCAAATGCAAGAGATTCATTTTCTATACTTTGATAATTAAATCTAGTAGTTGTTTTTTCTTTTAATTCTTTCTTCAGCTTTAATGTTACTTTATCATTACCGTTATCTAAAACTATTTTTACATTATTATTCCATTCTTTATATTCAACTACATCAAACCATGAAGTGCTTTCTTTTAATTCACTTTTTAATCTATTTTTATCAACTAAAGCAATAAAGGCAGTTGATACTACTCTCATTCTTGGATCTCTTTTTATAGAATCAAATGTATATAATTGTTCTAAATAGATATCATCTAGATTTGTTTCATCTTTTAATACTCTTTTTGCACAATCTTCTAGTGTTTCTTTCTTAGGATTCATAAATCCTCCTGGAAGAGACCATTTATCTTTAAATGGATAATTATCTCTTTTAGCAAGTAAAATACTCATATGTTTTTTATCAGTTTTACGATAATTATCAGTATCTACTGATGAAACACTTAATATTAATAAATCTGCTGTCATCGATAGTCTTTCAAAATCATTTGGATTATAAGCTTCTAAGAATTCTTTTTCTGATTTAAATTCCATATACTTCACCTATTCTTCACTATATAATTTATTCTTAATTATATAGTCTTTTACCTTTTCATCTAAATTATTATAATTACCTTTTCTAATATCTGAAGAGCAAACAGTTATATTTTTAAAGTTATCAATATATATAAAGTCTTTTTCATATTCTTGAAGATATTTATTTCTTTCAACTTTATCTCTTCTTAATACTATTACTTTAAACTTTAGTATTGTATTTATATTGTCCCACATGTGGAATTTTTCAATATTATCTGAACCAATAATTAGATATAATTCATCATTAGGATACTCTTTTTCTAAACTTAGTAATATTTGATATGTGTACTTATAATGATTATTTTTATCATCTATTATTATTTTGTCATTTTCATAAAATTTTAACATTTCAACCCTTTTATTAACATCTAATAAATTATTTTTATGCCAATAGTTTGGCGTTGGTAGCATAATCACTTTATCTACATAGTCATTATCTAATAAATAATTAACTACTTTGATATGTCCTTTATGTACTGGATTAAAACTACCTACATATACACCTAATCTCATTTTCTATATGTTGGAATGTTAAATTTATGATGGGCATTTTTATGTAATTTTTCTATTCTTTGTTTTATTTCTTCTTCTAATGGTTCATTATTTATGTACTTTTCTATATCACTATATTTTACTCCTAATTTGTCTTCATCTGTTTGATTACTTAATCCATCATTTGGTACTTTATATAGTACTTTTTCAGGAACTTGTAATTCTTCTCCTAATTGGATTACTTCTGATACTGTTAGATCTGATATTACTTTTATATCTGAAACTGAGTCTCCACCTTTTGTGAAGTATCCAACAAACTCCTCACATTTATTACCAGTACCTGCGACTATATAAGTCTTTCCTTCTATTGCACTTTCTAAAGCAGCCATATAATAAAGACTCATCATTCTCATTCTTGGTTTTATATTAATATCACTATTTAATAATTGTTGATCATTAAAGTTACCAATTAACTTAATTTGATCTTTAAATGAATCAAATGAATTTGTTAAATCTATATTTACTAGTCTAAATCCATAGAAGTCTGCTACTAGTTTGGCATCTTCTTTGTCTTCTTCATTTGAATGACATGGAAGAGTTACTCCTAAAACATTTTCTTTTCCTAAGGCTTTAGTAAATAATCCAGCTACTACACCTGAGTCTTTTCCTCCACTGATACCTATTACTACTCCACCTAAGTTGTTTTCTTGATAATAGTTTCTTATAAAATCTACTATTTTATCTACTTGTTCTTTTCTATTAAACATATTATTCTCCTTTTACGTTGTTTCTATGTTCATTAATTAGATTATTTTTTAATTCTCTTAATTTATCACTTAAATCTACATAGTATTCATGTGGCATAGTAAGACGAGTTACTTCTTCATATAAAGTATTAACTTCATTAGTACAATAGTCTTGTCTTTCTTTTAGAGTTGGTAAATTATAAATTAATATACCATTCTTATAAATTGGAACTAATAGTTCTCTCTTTATATAGTTATCTATATGTTTAGTTTTCCATGTTTCCTGTGGATGTACTAATGTATATTCTATATCTGATACTTCTTCATCATATAGTGTTATTACATCTCCTAAGGCATAATTAGTTTCTTTATCATAGAATCTATATACCTTTTTATATCCTGGATTAGTTGTTTTAATAGTATCATTACTTACTTTTAATTTTGGTATTATTTGATTATCTTTTTCAACAGCTGCTAGTTTATAAACTCCTCCAACTCTTTCTTTTGAAGCTGCTATATTATCTCCTGCTCCTATTGAGTCTATTACTGCTCCTTGTTCTAGTAAACTATTAATTGTATGTTCATTTAATCCGTTACTTAAACATATTGTAGCTTCATTGTATCCAGCTTTATCAAGCATTTTTCTTGCTTCTTTTGATAAGTAAGCTAAGTCTCCTGAATCTATTCTGATTCCTTTAAATTTATAACCATTTGGTTTTAAATATTCATTAGCTACTTTAATTGCATTAGGAATACCGCTTCTTAATGTATCGAATGTATCTACTAAGAATACACAATTATTAGGATTAGATTTTGCATATCCTAAGAAAGCATCATATTCACTATCTGCTTCAGTTACTAATGAATGAGCCATTGTACCTAAAACTGGTATATTATATTTCATTCCTGCATAAGTATTACTTGTTCCACAGCATCCTCCAATATAGGCATTTTTACTTGCTTCTATTGCAGAATCTATTCCTCTAGCACGTCTTGCTCCAAATTCCATTACTGGGATTTTGCCTGCTTCTTTTGTTATTCTTTTGGCTGCAGTTGCTACTAAACTACCATGATTGAAATTAGCAAGTAATGCAGTTTCTAGTAATTGAGCTGTTATAATATCAGCTTTTACTGTTAATACTGGTTCATTTGGGAATACTACTGTTCCATCCGGTACTGAGTAGATATCTCCTTTAAATGTTAATCCTTTTAAATAATCTAAGAATTCATCTGAAAAAGAATTTAGACTTCTTAAATAATTTATTTCTTGATCATTAAATTTAAAATTATTTATATAATTAATTGTTTCTTCTAATCCACAGGCTACTAAATATCCTCCATTAAATGGATTCTCTCTAAAGAAAATATCAAAATATACAATTTCATCTTTTTTATTTTCATTAAAATAAGTTTGAGCCATTGTTAATTCATAAAAATCTGTCATTAAAGTCTTATTCATATTATTCTCCTTTTTTTACTATATTTATTCCTTGTTGTTTCATTAAAAGTATTGCGGCATCTACATATTCTTTTCTTTCATCTTCTGAATATGTTGCAATAGCATCTTCATGAACATTAATTATATGTTTTCTATTTTGTTGGTCTAAATAATTAGCTAAGCCAATTGATCCATTAACTACACATATATCTGTACAGCAACCTACAATATCAAATTCTGTTAATTCTAGTTGTGATTCTATTAATTTTCTAAACTCAGGAGATTCCATAAAACTTGTGGAATTCTTTCTAATACTTATTGTATCTTCATTGTTTTCAAATTCTTTTAATTCATCAACTAATTCACTTTCAGGAGTGTTTTCTAGACAGTGACTAGTGTTTACAAATCTTTCAAATTCAACTGATTCTTCAGTATGAGTATCTTTAATAAATACTATTAATTTTCCTTTAGTTTTAGCTTCTTTAATCAATTCAATTTGTCTTGGAATAATGTCTTTAATTTTTTCATCATGAAGAACTCCTTCCGTAACAAATCCATTTACCATATCTACTACAATTAAACATTCTTTATACTTTTTTAAGTTACCGATAGTTTCCATTTTTTATCTCCTTTTTCTTTTATATCCTGTTATTAACATTATATTAATATCAATGAAAATAGTCAATAAAAAAAAGTGATATTTAATATCACTTTTCATTATTTTACTTTTCTAATTAATAACCTTTTTGATAATTACTTGAATAAGTACCATATGTAGATTCAACAGTTCCATAATTATCTCTAAGTACACCGTAAATTGTTTCATCATCTATTAAGTATTCTTGTCTTTCTGTTTTTAATCCACCATTGATATCTAATACTTTAGTATCAATATAATGATACTTTCTATTTGGATCTAATAATGAATATTCTGCATCAAAGTTTTCTGGTGTTGATGTAAAATTACTTACAAATTCTGGGTCAAACTCTAATGCTTCAAATAATCCTTCTCTATTTACAGTTCTTCTTGATTCTATCGTTGTTTCATCACCAATAAAGAATACCATGTTAGTTCCATAAGTATCATATAAATTATCATCATTTACAATGTCTACTCTAGTTCCATTTACGATATCATAACCACTTCTGTAGATTACTTTTCCATCTACTATAAAATCATTGTAGTTATATAATTCTGAATTAGTTACATTACTCCAACCAACTCTATTTCTTACTAAGTAGATTCCAGCATCTTCCATTTCAATACTGTTTGCTCCTGTTGCTTGTGATAATAAGCTTATAAATTCACTTTTTGTATAAGATGAATCCGAAAAGGTTTCTACTTCATCAGCAACTGTAGTTGTTGTAGCTTCTTCAGTTGTTGTTTCAGTTGTTTCAGTTGTTTCTGGTTGAATTACTGTAGTTTCTTCTGTTTTTTCTTTCTCTGGTTCTTCAGTTGATGTTTGTGTAGTATGTTCTCTATCTGGTCTAGTAAAATATCCATTATTAATAGAGCCAATAACTGATCCTACTAAAACACATCCTGCAACTATTATAGCAACTCCTGTTCCTCTTAATTTTGACATTCAATATTCCCCCTCAATGTTTCACATATTATACCACAATATCTTTATTTTTTCAAGTAAAAAGTCTTATTGCTAAGACTTTATATTTTTTAATACTTTTTTATTTTGAGAACTCTTTATATGATTACCTATAATATCTGATACTTCAAGTATCGTTATAAAGGCACTTTCATCCATTTCTTCTACTAAATGTTTTAATTCAAATACTTCTATTCTTGTTAAAACACAGTACATTACTTCTTTTTCTCCACTTATTAGTCCTTTTCCTCTAATAGATGTTGTTGTTCTACCTAAACGTTTATATATTTCTCTTGATAGGTCTGTTCCTTTATCAGTAACAATAAGTGCAGCTTTTGCTTGTTCTAGTCCTTCTGATACGAAGTCTATTACTTTAAAAGTTATTACATAAGTTAATAGTGAATACATTGATCTATCAAATCCAAAGATAAATCCTGCTACTCCAAATATTATTAGGTTAAATGCTAATACTACTTGTCCTACACTTAAACTTGTCTTTTTACTTATTACTATTGCAACACTTTCTGTTCCATCTACACATCCACCAAAGTGAATTACTATACCTACACCTAATCCATATAGTGCTCCTCCAAAAACTACTGCTAATAATATTTCATCTGTAAATGGTTGCATTAATTCGAAAAAGGCAATAAATAGTGAAAAGCTTAGCATTGAATAGATTGCTCTTACTAAGAATCTTTCTCCTAAATTTCTATAACCTATAAAAATAAATGGGATATTTAATACTATTACCAATAACCATAGAGGTATATTAAACAACTTGAAAATTATAATAGAAATTCCTGTTACTCCTCCATCTAAAATGGTGTTTGGAATTAAGAAACATTCTAGTGCTGCTGCTGCAATAATTGTTCCTATTGTCAGCATTATAAAAGTTATAATATCTCTGGTTACTTTATTTTTTATTTTACTCATAACCATCACTCCTTTTATTTTTTATACATATTATGTAAGTCTGTTTTTTCTTTATGTTCTTTGCTACCTTCAGTAGCTTCTTCTTTTCTAATTTTATCTGATTTATTATCTTTCTTAGGTGGTTCTGTTGGAGGATTTTCTCTTAAATCTTTTTCTCTTTTGTTTTTTAATCTCTTATTAATATAAACATATTCTTGTCTTACATCTTCTCCATCCATATTTTGATAAGCTGATGTAAATAAGAATTTATAAATAAATAATACAGCTAATAAGATTCCACAAAAAGTTAATATTTGAATTAAACTTTCTGCTTCTGGACCTATTTGAGTATTTTTACCTACACCAATTTCTTCTATAGTTTGTCCAATATATTCATCTTTTCCAGTATTATGTCTACAATTTATATTTTCACCTAATACTGAAATATATTTTACTTCACTTAGTCTTTTTCCTTTTCCTAAGTATTCATTTGATACTTCAATAATGAATGGTGTTTCTCCCTTAGCCTTAATTATATGTACTGTATCTGAAGTTTCTTCTCCCATAGAAGTACAATAATTAATTGTACCTATATTCTTCTTATTCTTATCAAATAAAGCTACTGATATAGATACAGGTAAATCTTCATCAGAAATATTTTTAATATTACCAAAAATTAAATAATTGTTTGGATTTGTAATATCTTTTATACCTTTTGTTTTGTAATAAAATGATTGATAACTAAAGTGATCTGTTACTATAGTTGTTTCTGTATTGATAGGAATTAATTCCCTTAATTCATAGTTAGCAGCATTTACTTTATTAATCATAAACATTACTAATATAATTACTAATACCTTTATTATTCTTTTCATATCATCTATTCCTTTCAATATACTTTTCTATATCAAGCCAATTTGTTAAATAGTCGTCTTTTAAATCGTATCTTTCTCTATCATCAAATAAGATACATTTTATTCCTTCAGAAGTAATTTTCTTATAATTATATGGATCATCATCTATCATTAAATCTATTTCATATCTTTTACAAACATCTGCTTTTGTTTCTCCATAGGCTGATAATATAACAGCATCTACTTCTATTCCATTTTTTTGTAACCAATTATCTATTATCTGAAACATATTTTTTACTGTAGGAACTGTACTATTAGAACGCGCTGTTATTATATATATTTCATTACCTTTACTTCTTAGTCTTTTTAATACATTTTGAACATTTCTTTTTACTTCTACATTTGTATAAATATCTTCTAAATAAATACTAAAGAAACCTTGTTTTAACATTTCATCATTCATGATATCAAGTGGATTCATATTAATTGCTTCTGAATATTTTTCGATTCTATCATGAACTATTTCAGTTGTTCTACAAATAGTATCATCTAAATCAACCCCTATTCTCACTTTAACTCCTCCAATTTTTTAATTGTTTCTTCAATATTTGTTGCTTCTATTAGTTTTATTTTTATTTTCTTTTCTTTTATATATTTTTTTGCAGCTTTATAGTTCTTTCCTGATGGAGATAAGAATATTTCAGCTCCTGCTTTATAAGCTCCTAATACTTTATGTTCTATTCCACCAATTTGTCCTATTGTTCCATCTTCTTCTATTGTACCAGTACCTGCTATTTTTTTACCTTTAGTAAGGTCCTTTTCAGTTAGTTGATTATATATTTCTAATGTTGTTATTAATCCTCCAGATGGTCCTGATTCTCTAGATTTAAAATTTATTTCTACTGTTGGTTTTGTTTTATACTCTCTTACAAATTGAAGTCCAACTCCTAATATTTTATGACCATTTTCTTCATACAGTGGACACTCTAATACTTTTTCTTTTCCATCTCTTATTACTTTTACTTTTACCTTATCAGTTAATTCTTTTGTTTGTAGATAAGTTCTGTAATCAGCAATTGTATCATATGTAACATCATCCATTGATAGTATTTGATCTTGTACTTTTAATGGGGAGTTAAATTCACTATCAAAAGTTGTAATAATATACATTTTTGAAGCTTTTTCTTCTATTTGTTTATTTGCTAAATGATAGGCCCAATATGTAGCATTTCCATTTGCAGTCATTAAGTCTAAATCACTTCTAAATTCAACATCTTCTAAACTTTCTTTTTCATCATACTTGTATAAGTTGGCATCTTCTCTTTCCCAAGATGGAATTATATAGCTAAGTAAATAAGTAAATACACTTCCATCTAATTGAGTAACATAACTTATATTAAAAGATCCTTTGCTCTCATGCTTATTTGCAACCTTTATTCTACTTGATACATCACTTGCTCCTCCACCGATTGTTATATAGTAATTAACAGGAACATTTACTAATACTATTAATAGTACTGTGAATAATACAAGTTTCCAATCTGTTATAAATTCTTTGAACAACTCTAGTATGAAATTAATTATTTTTTTCATCTTGTATATCACCTTAATATAATTATAACAAATAAAATACTGATTTTACTCAAAAATATAAAATTAGGTTGTATTAATTGTCAAATGAAAAAGGTACCTATTGATACCTTTTTATCCTCCCATTACATTAGGTTTATATGTTATCATTACAAAGCCATCACCAGAACTCAATATTTCTCCTGTTAATTGATTGCTTTCTAATGATGATAATGTAGATGAGTGATTGTATAGTTCAGAGTTATTTTCAATACGGAAAGAAGATCCGTCATAATTTAAATCTTGTAAAACAGTATGAACAGCTTCTCCATCATCACTTTGCATACAATTGTAGCAATATAATGCTGAATCCCATATTTTTATTCTGTTTGTTCCATTATATAAGTAACTTGAACCTCCACCAGATCCAGTGTTTTCACTACCTGAGGCAAATCCTGCTCCGAATCCTGCTCCTGCTCCTGGAACTGGGAATTCTGAAGTATAATATCTTGTTGGTACTTCGGCAAAAAGTGGTTGATAATAATCAAAAATGTTTCCACCATAACCACAACCAGGGAACCTCCAATTTGTAGGCCACCATTCATTTAGTTCTGTTGACCAAACTCCTTCTTTTTGACCACTTTCACCAGTGACTCCACCGGCACTTCCACCTTTTCCTTTTATAACTCCATTAGAATAATATGATCCTCCGCCTCCACCGGCAATAATCATAAAATGATCCCAATATTCATCATTTTGTATTACTCTTTCAAGATCTTTAAGTGTACTTGTGGAAACTATAGTTGCTCCTCCTCCGGAACCAACTGTACCAGTTGTTAAATTTCTTTGTATAGCTGGACCTCCACCGATTTTTCCGCCTTCTATTTGAGCATCATCGGTAGTAGCCATTTTTCCTGCGCCACCAACATTTACATATAAAATAGTTCCCTTTTGAGCTGATACTAAAGCTTCAGCATATCCTCCATAACCCATTTCAGTTGGGCTATCGGACATTGCTCCTCCAGCAGCTCCCCAAACTTGTATTAAATAATATCCTGTTGTAGGAACTTCAAAATATTGATTGTATCCTGGAATATATGTAAATCTTGTTTTGGCAGGTTCCCAAACTGCATATAACGTAGTGTCTCTATTAAATCTTTGATATGAATCAACACTATAATCTATATTTGTTTCTCCTTCTCCACGAACTGTCCAACCCACAAGTGAACATCCATCTTTATGAATACCATTTTCAGATGTTGCATTTGGTAGTCTTACATTTTCACCAGAGTTTACTGTAACTGGGTTAACTGTACCAGTTGCTCCTTCACCTAATTCAAATCTAACTGTATATGTATCTACTTCAGGTGGTAAGATATCAAGACCTGAAGACATATCTGATAATTTTGATGTAAAATCCATTGGTGCAACTATATTTATACCATATCTTGTGGATAATTCTGGATGATAGAATCCAATATAGATTGATAAAACATTGTCATCTGTTATTTCAATTAAAATATTATTTATTGATAAGTCTTTTTGTTCATGACATTCTTCTGTTTTTGTTTTACATGAAACAGGTTTACCGGCATCATTTATTTTTACATAAGAACTTCCTAAATCAGGTAATTCGTAATCAGTAATTTCTCTATCAGGATTTCCATATTGAATTTTAAATTCATCATCAAGTGTTGGATTTCCATCAGGGTGTGATGCTGACTGTGTGAATCTTTGTGAAACTATTAAACGTCTTCTAGTTCCATCTGATAAGTTACAATCAACTTGGTGAGTAACTTTTTTAGTTGTACTATCAACAGTTCTTTTATAAGTAGCATGAGTTAGACCAATTGTTATAAAGTCATCTTGAATATCTTTAGTTAAAATATTTTTATAACTATAAATTCTTGTTTTATAATTCTCAGCCATTCTTTTATCATTGTAAGCAGAAATTGTTGAGAATAAAGACATTGCTATTACAACAACAAGTACAAAACATACTAATACTTCTATTATTGTAATTCCTTTATTATTAAGTTTTTTCATTATCTATTCACCTCCATTGTGGCAAATGAATAGAAATTATTTCCATCCTTTTTATGTTTTATTTGTATTATTACTCTATATCTAGAATAATTAAGTGACTGAGTTGTATAATCTGGTAAAGTTAAAATATAATCTTGAAATGCAGATGAAAAAACTTTTCCTGAATATACTTTTTCACAATATGTTAGGACTTTGTTTTTCTTATCTTCATCAGCTTCTACGATGTTTACTCTTTTATTTACACAAGTATCAAATTTATTTGTAATACACTCTTCATAGCCATCAGGGTCATTTCTATACTGATAACACATTTCAATTTCTCTATCTAGTGGAGTTCCATCTTTTGGATGCTTATTTGTCTTTACAGTTGTTTTAAAATCTGGTGTTACTCCACCTATTCTATAGTTAGTTATATATATTTCACAGGCATTTCCTGTATCTTTTTCACAGTTTTGTATTTCTAGTGAATCAACTAGATTTATACATATTTGACGTTGATTATCAACTGATTCAATATCACTACATTCAAATCTCATATAACCATACTCTTGCATAAAGTCTTTTTTGGCATCAGATGGTTTAAATGCTGCTGATTCAACTAGTTTTTTAATCCAAAAAACGGCATATTTACTATCTATGTCGTCATAATTTTCTCTTTTTTCATATTCACCAATAAGAGGATAAAAATTACTGTACACCATTGTAAACAAAACCATTAAAAAAACAGTTACAATAAGTGTTTCCGCAAGAACGAAGCCTTTATTACTTAATTTTTTCATTTTTCATTCTCACTCTCCTTGATATTCTTATGAAATTATTATATAATACTTTATAGTAAAATACCATAGAATACTATCAATAATTTTTTTATTTGACTATTAAAAATGGTATTTAAAAAAAGATAAGGGGTTGAAATGATGGTCCAATTTGACGTTAAGCGAATTCAAAGTGGAACTGAAAGTTTCATGGTATCATTTGATTTTACTAAGACACCAGTAACTCAAATAGCCGACTACATTATCATTGCTGCTTCTAAATACAATGCATCAGATATTCATTTCGATCCTAGAGAAGAAGGAATGATGGTTAGATTTAGAATTGACGGTGATTGTCAAGACTATACTTTTGTTCCTAAAGCATATGAAAAGAATTTAACTACAAGATTAAAATTAATGGCAAACATGAACATTACTGAATCAAGATTACCTCAAGATGGTGCTATCAAAGGTAACTTTGGTGATCAGTATCTAGATATGCGTGTGTCTGCACTACCACTTAATGAGGGTGAAAAAATCGTTATCCGTATCTTAGACTATTCAAGAAGTTTACAAGGTATTGATACTTTAGGATTCCACCCAGATAATCTTGCTAAAATAAAAAGAATGATGGGTATTCCAAATGGAATTATTCTTACTACAGGAGCTACTGGTTCCGGAAAATCTACAACTACTTATTCAATTTTACAAGGATTAAATAAACCAGAAACAAATATAATTACTGTAGAAGACCCAATAGAAATGAACATTGAAGGTATAAATCAAGTTCAAGTTAATTCTGAAATCGGAATGACTTTCGCTGCTGCCCTTCGTTCTATCTTACGTCAGGACCCTAACGTTATACTTATCGGAGAGATTCGTGACTCTGAGACTGCACAAATTGCTGTTCGTGCTTCTATCACAGGTCACTTAGTTTTATCTACAATCCATACCAACAACGCTTTAGCTACAGTTGAGCGTCTACTTGATATGGATGTTGAAAGATACTTACTTGCAACAGCTCTTACTGGAATCATTTCTCAAAGACTTGCTAAGATGCTTTGTGAAGATTGTAGATTCCAAAGAGAAACTACTCAATATGAAAAGAAAATATTTAAGAAATATTTAAATTTAGATGTAGCACATGTATGGGATGCAAATCCTAAAGGTTGTGAACACTGCCGTAGAGGATATCATGGACGTATTGCTTTCCATGAAGTACTTGAATTAGATGATAATGTTAGAAGTGCATTAAGTAATGATAAACTCGAAAAGAAAGAACTTGCTAAAATGGTTTATTCAGGAAAAACTATTACAATGTTACAAGATGCCTTAATTAAATGTTTAGATGGAAAAACTTCATTTGAAGAAGTTTATAAGAGTATCGAAATTGAAAATGAAGATGATGACAACTACGAAAATGAACTAGATCAAGAAATAATGGATTCTATTCCAGAAGAGGCTTATGAAAAAGAATCAGATGATGATTTACTTGGAACTCCAACTAATAATGAAATATCTAGTGTCGTAGTTCCACCTGCATTCACTGCAGAAGACTTTTTAGATAATGCACCTGGTGAAGAAAATGCTAAAAATGTAGAACAAGCAAATGCTACTGGAGCAGTTACTGTTAATAATCAAGTTCCAGAAACAGCTCCTGTTACTCAAAATGAAATTGCTAATCAAACAGTAAATTCTGTTTATGCAGCTACTCAAACTAATGCAAGTGTTATGAATAACCAAGCATATACAGTAGCACCAACACAACCAGTTCAAGCTACTCAACAATCTCAAGCAACACAACCTGTTCAAGTTGTTCAAACTACTGTACCAACTACTGTTCCATATACTGTACCTGCTACTGTTCCTGCAACAGTTCCAGTTACACAACCTGTTACAGTACAAGCTGCAATACCAGTTGTTAATACTACACCAGTTCAGGCTACTCAACCAGTTCAACAAGTACAACAACCAGTAATGCCTGTTCAACAACCTGTTCAAGCTACTCAGCCAGTTCAAGTTGTTCAAGCTACTGTTCCTGCAACAGCTGCACCTGTTCAAGCATTACAAGATATTGTAACTGTTCAAGCAACAACTCCTCCAACTGAGGCAGCTACAGTTCCAATTCAACAAGCATATATACCAAAGACAGAAGTAAACGCTAGCAACTTGGAAAAACTTGATAGTACAAGCAATCCACTAATGCCAAATATATAAAATAAAAAAGACCAATTAATGGTCTTTTTTTTACATATCTTTTATTAAGTTAACTATTTCTTCGTTGATATCTTCAATTGATCTTAATTCTCCATCTTTAATACATTCTATTTTATCCCAGTTATATAACTCAGATAATTCTACATATGCTTCTGAAGTTAATTTTAAATAATCAACTGCTTTTTCATGTTCATCAATGCATTCTCTATTCTTTCTTAATTCTAGAGATTTCCATAGTGGAACATGTAAGAATATTGTCTTATCTGGTTTTGGTAATCCAAGTAACCAATACTCTAATTTATCGATCCATTGATACATATTAAATCTTTCTTCTTTATCATGAATCTTACTTCCTTGATGAGCTAAGTTAGAAGTTGTGTATCTATCTAATATTACGTAATAATCATCATCTAAGAATTGTTGTATCTTAGGCATATTATATTTTCTATCTGCTGCATAATATAGACATATAACATGTGGATCTACATTAACAGCGCCTTCTTTAAATAGAGATGGTCCAATTTCTGGTTTTCCTAAATAACTTCCACCAACTATTTTTCCTGTAGGTGTATCATACATTGGAAAATCAAATCTCACACATTTCTTTCCCATTTCTATTAGTTTCTTCTCTAATAAAGTTGATTGTGTCTCTTTTCCAGAACAGTCTGTTCCTTCAATTACTATAATTTTTCCAGCCATTTGAATCTCTCCTATCTAGATTTTATTTTTATTTCATATGATATATTATCTATCTTTTCTTTATATGTATTATCAATCCACATTTGTATTTTGAAATTATTTTCTTTTAATAATGTTCCTTGATATACAATTATTCCTCCATCTTCTGTTGTATCCATTTTACTTAATTTATCTAATACTTTTTTCTCTTTATTGATTGTTAAAAAGGAATAAACATATTTATTTGGAATATCATTTCCTGTAGGATAAAGTACCACTTGATATTCTTTATCTTCTTTACCAGCTATTGTGAAATCTGCTCTACTAGTATTTAGACTACTCTTTCCTACTTCTTCATTTAATTTTGATAAATTAACTATTTTCAACATATCAGTTGAATTAGAATTATTGAATGAAATATAACTAGCTGTTACTCCATCTATTTTAGGTTCAAGGATATTTGTTGCGAAAATAACATAACTGATTCCTGCAACAAGGCCACACAAAAGAATAGTATAGAATAAGCTCTTAGTTTGTTTCTTTTTCTTAGTTGATTTTTTCTTTTTCTTTTGTACCTTAGCCATCACCCAATCACCTTCTACCTTAATGATACCAAATAGAATGTTAATTTACAATAAAATAAGTGTCATTAGACACTTATTTTGTTTTGTTTGTCAAATGGAATGTGTAAACATTTACGTGAAGCTAGATAATCACACATATGAACGAAGTTTTGATATTTTGTTTTAGGTGGTTCTAATACTTCTTCACCATTATAATCTTTTGTCCAAACTCCCATATGAGTTTTAATTACATCTCCTAAAAATTCTATATCTTCCATTTCAAGTCCAATCTCTTCTTCATACTCCATTAAGAATTCTTGCATAAGAATAGGATGATCAAATCTAACATATCTTTCTTTTGGTATTCCGTGTTTTACTCCATCATGGATAAGTAATGCCATAAGCATTAAATCTTTCTCATGAGATGTATATTTATCTCCTATAGCAGGATCAGATAATAATTCAAATCCAAATCTCATAGCAGCTTTAGAGTGTCTTAATAATCCACCCTCTCCCAATGCATAATCTGGATGATATTTACCAGTAGATGATGCTGCTACTTCAAAGAAATAATCTGGTAATAGTTTTAATACATTTATTAAAGCTTCTTTTATCTTTTCATCTTTAATATAACTTAATTCCATTTCAAATTCTTTTTCAAAATCCATTATCTTTCACCCTCTAACAATTCGACTATTATTTCATTACTAACATACCATTTTGATTCCGGTATAAATAGATTATTGTCCTTTAGTACCAAGAAGCCTTTATCTACTAAATAATTATAATCATATAAATCAATTAAATCTTTATGGTATTTTTTCTTAAATTCAAACAAGTTTATTCCTGTATTCTTTCTAAGATTTAATAATATCTCATATTCTATTTCATCATGATTATTTATAATTTCTTCATCATATTTATAAAAACCATCAAGATATTTATTAATAGATCTAGTATTAGTAATTCTTCTATTATTCATATATGAACTTGCGCCCAATCCAAATCCATAATATTTCTTATTATCCCAATAACAAGTATTATGTTTAGATTCGTATCCAGGTTTTGCAAAATTGCTTATCTCATAATGATTAAATCCTAAAGATTTAAGTTCATTACAAATGTATTCATACATTTTGGTATCAACATCTACATCAATACTTTGTGCTTTATTAATACTTAGTTTAGTATGAGGTTCTATAATTAGTGAATATGTAGATATATGATTTATATCTAGTTCTTTAATAAATTCTATATCTTCTTTTAATATATCTATTGTTTCATTTGGAATAGCATATATTAAATCTACATTTATATTATCAATACCTATTTCTTTACAATAATTAATTGTATTAATTACTTCTTCTTTATTAAGTTCTCTTTCCATAAATGATAAATTATCTTTATTAGTAGATTCTAATCCAAAACTTAGTCTATTGATTCCATATTGTTTATATAAATCTATTTTCTCTTTAGTAGTACTTTCAAAGTTTCCTTCTATTGTATATTCTAATTTATCACTTACTTTAAACTTTTTAATAATATTAAATAATCTTTCTAATTCATCTAAATCTAGACAGCTTGGAGTACCTCCACCTATATAGATAGTATCTAGCGTTTCTCCTTTGTAAATAGAATCTATTTCTTTTTCTAATGAGTCTAGATATTTACTTTTGAACTTTTTAATATTATATATTTTGGGAAAGTCACAATAAGAACATATTCTATTACAAAATGGTATATGAATATAACATGACTTAATCATTATTTTCTTCCTCTTAGTTTTTCTGCTGCACTGTCTTCTATACTTTGAACCTCTCCTTTAGATAATCCAAGCATTCTTTCTACTTCATTTTGATCAACATTATTTGCTCTAAGACCAGCAACTATTCGTTCTCTTGGAGATAAATCATCTGGTAAAGTTGCTACTGCATGACCAACTTTCTTAATAAAAGTATTTCTTGAACTGTCTAGTTTGATACGTATTTCCTCAGCAAATTCTTCTCCTAATATTTCTTCTAAATAAGGAGATGTTAAACAATCATAAATATAATCTTTTGTAAAATGTGGAATATCTTTTAATTCTTCTGCCATTTTTTCAAATGTAATTGGAAAATGATCATAATAATAAGTACATAAGAATATAATATCTTGTTTTTTTGATTCTACTTTATTGTCTGCTGTTGGTGAAGATACACTTCCTGTAAATTTACCATTTTCATCTCTTGTTGGTTCATTATTTTGAAATGATATTTCTCCACCTTTTTTTCTACCTCTATCTTTATTTAATTGTAATTGTTCTCCAATAGTTAGACCATTATCTAATAGGCTTTTTGCACGTTTTTGTAAGTATCTTTGAATTGAAGATTTTGAGATTCCAGTTGAGGCAGCTATTTCACTTATATAAGCAGTTGGATGTTCCACAAAAAATTCAAATACTATTTGTTCTTTAGTCTTTTGATTCATAAACTACTCCTTTGTAGATAAAATTGATAAGAATGCTTCTTGTGGTACTTCTACAGAACCAATTTGTTTCATTCTCTTTTTACCTTCTTTTTGTTTTTCTAATAGTTTTTTCTTACGAGTAACGTCTCCACCGTAACATTTGGCAAGTACGTCTTTTCTTAATGCTCTTACTGTTTCTCTTGCGATTACGTGTTGTCCTATAGCAGCTTGTATTGGTACTTCAAATAATTGTCTTGGAATTATTTCTCTTAGTTTTTCTACTACTGCTCTTCCTCTAGTATATGCAAAATCTTTATGAACTATTACACTTAAGGCATCTACTATTTCTCCATTTAATAATATATCCATCTTTACTAAGTTACTTTCTTTATAACCTATAATATCATAATCAAATGATGCATAACCTTTAGTATAACTTTTTAATTTATCAAAGAAATCATATACTATTTCTGATAAAGGTAATTCATAATTAATAGTAACTCTTTCTGTATCTAAATAATCCATATTTATAAATGTTCCTCTTTTATTTTGGCATAGTTCCATTAATGGACCAATATACTCTTTTGGTGAAAAGATTGAACATTTTACATATGGTTCATATGTCTTACTAATTATTTCTCTTCTAGGCATTTTAGTAGGGCTATCTACTATTACTTTAGACTTATCAGTTAATTCTACTTCATATACAACTGAAGGAGAAGTTGCGATTATATCAATACCAAATTCTCTTTCAATTCTTTCTTCTACTATTTCCATATGAAGTAGTCCTAAGAATCCACATCTAAATCCAAATCCTAAAGCTTTTGATGTTTCTGGTTCAAATGATAAGGCTGCATCATTTAATTTTAATTTGTTTAAAGCATCTCTTAAATCTTCAAATTTGTTTGACTCTATTGGATATAATCCACAGTAAACTGTTGGTTTCATTGGTTTATATCCAGGAAGGCGCTCTTCTGCAGGATCATCTTCTAGAGTAATTGTATCTCCTACATGAACATCACTTATACTTTTGATAGATGCATATAGGTATCCTACATCTCCTGTTTCTATTTTATCTACATTTTTCTCTTTAGGTGTATTTATTGATAAACCAACTACATCATAGACAGCATTTGTTTCCATCATTTTTATGATGTCCCCTACTTTTATTTCTCCGTCTACAACTCTTACACTTATTATTACTCCTTTATATGAGTCGAATAAGCTATCAAATATTAATGCTTTTAATTTACCTTTTTTATTTCCCTTTGGAGATGGAATCTTTTCAATTACTTTTTCTAATAGTTCTTCTACTCCTACTCCTGTTTTAGCACTAGTTAAGACTATTTCATCTCTATTAAAACCAATATTTTCTAATTCAGTAATGACCTTTTCGGGATCAGCGCTTGGAAGGTCTATTTTATTTATAACTGGTATTATTGTTAGATTGTTATCTAATGCTAGATAAAGATTAGCTAATGTTTGTGCTTCTATTCCTTGAGCTGCATCTACTACTAAAATTGCTCCTTCACAGGCAGCTAAACTTCTACTTACTTCATATGAGAAATCTACATGTCCTGGAGTATCTATTAAATTTAATTGATATTCTTCACCCTTATGTTTATAAGATAACTGAACAGCATTTAACTTAATAGTAATTCCTCTTTCTCTTTCTAAGTCCATAGAATCTAACATCTGATCTTTAAGTTCTCTTTTGTCTATTGCACCTGTAAGTTCTAATATACGATCTGCTAAAGTACTTTTACCATGATCAATATGAGCAATTATACAAAAGTTTCTTATATTTTCTTGTTTCATACAGACCTCCTTAAACATTATATATTATATCATAATAAAAAGTACTATAACTAGTACTTTTATTATTAACTAATTGTACTATGATCAAAATAATAACTATTTCCGCTTACTTTGAAATAATATGATACAGTAGCAGCTTTATTAATATAATTATCAACAGATAGGTTTAATGCTTGTATTTCATCTTTACTCATATTACCTTTTTGTTCAATTAAATTAGTATGACCATTATCTTTATAAATTGCTAAACTATAGAAATCTTGATTTTGAGTTAAAGATGTAAATATTACTTTTTCTTCTATTTTTAATGTATTATCTTCTAGTACATAAGCTTTATATAACTTAGTATAGTATTCATTTACTAGATTATCATTTTTTATTATTCCTAAATTACTATCAAATACTATATCGTAAGCACTATTTGCTTGATTATAAGTCATTCTACCAACATTGTTTCCTTCAATAGAATATAGAAATGTATAATTAAGGCTATTCTCAAATGTATATGTAACATTAGGTCCAAAGAATTCTTTCATATAAGAATCTATTTTAGATGTAGGCAATCTATATATTTTATTTCCTTTAGAGTCTTTTTGTCCTGTTTGATATACATCACCAGGAAGAGAATATTGTAATGCATAATAGAATTTCTCATAATTAGAAAAAGAATTTAGTGTTACTGATTGTTCTTTTAGAAATTTATCATTTCTTGTACCTCTTACTCCATAAGTAACATTTTCATATAAAATCTTAACACTTTCATTTGTAATAGGAATTTCTTCTCCTTGTTCTTGCTCTTCTTTTACTTTTGCTCCAAATATTGCAGCACTAATTAAGTATGTTCCTAAACCTACTACTAAACAAACGATTAGTGTTACTAATAATCCCTTTTTAAATCCAGAACTTCTTTTTTCTTCCATTAACTCTGGTGTTTGTTCTTCATAAGTATCGAATTTAAAATCAGCCATATAATCATCTCTATTCTTTATCTAATCTAATTATATAATAAATAAAAAGAAAAAGAAACAAGTTAGTTTCTTTTCTTAATCATCTTAACAGTACATTTATTTCCAAAATCTATCTTATTAATTATTTCTTTTAATGTACTAAAACTTAGTTTTTTAATAGTCTCAATTCTATTTGGAAATAGTTTTTTAAATCTTACTAAGTCATCATGAATACAATTTTGCATTCTTTCAATACTATCAGTTGCTTTTACTTCATTTGCAATAAGAACTTTCTTAGCTCTTTCAAAATCTTGTTTATCTAATTTCATTGCAATTATTTCTTTATTAATTTCATTAATCAATTCATCAACTTTAGTAGATGTAGCATATAAATAATAAACTATATAGTCTCCTGTAGTTTCTATTTCAGTATAAATATCATTTAATAATTTATTAGATCTTGTTCTTTCTCTAAATGTTGATGATGGTCCAAATATCATCTTTGAGAATATATCTAAGTATAATTCTAATTCCATATCTTTTTGTTTAAATATTTCACGTGGAATCTTTATACCCATTCCAATCTTTGGAATATCAATGTTTTCCTCAAGTGTATAGAATGGTTTATCTACTTCTTTTTGTTCAGGCTTTGTAATTATATCAGGAGAAGGTTTATTGTGTTTATCTTTTAATTCTTCTTTTATTACTTCTAATGCTTCATCTATATTAAAGTTACCTACTATTAATATAAACATATTATTAGGAGAATAGAAATTATTATAACAACTATATAAATCTTCTTTAGTTATCTTTTCTATTTCTTCTACAGTACCTGCTATATCTATTCTTCTTGGACTATTATGATATAGACATTCTCTTAATTGCATTTCTAATTTGTAATCAGGAATATCTCTATACATTTTTATTTCTTCAGTAATAATTCCTTTTTCTTTTTCTACATTTTCATCTGTAAAGAATGGGGAATTAACAAATTTAATTAAATACCTTAAGTTTTCTTTAAAGTTCTTATTACCATAACAAATATATTGAGTATTATCATATGATGTTGCTGCATTAGCATCTGTTCCTGTTTCTGAGAAGAATGTAAATGGATCTATTCCTGACTCTTCTTCAAACATTTTATGTTCTAAGTAATGAGCAACTCCTAACGGAGGATTATACTCTTTATCATTTACTTTAAAACTATTTATATCACTACCATATCTAGTTGTATAACTAATATAATAATTCTTTTTATTATCATATGGAATTAAGTATATTTCTAAACCATTATTTAACTTTTCTATATATACTTTTTTATCTAATCCTACTAGTTCTATTTCTTTCATTCTTCTACCCCCTCTAGTAAGAATACTGTATCCATATTAATTTTTCTAAATACTTTAGTTATTTCACTCTTCTTTACTTTATCAATATTCTTATATCTATCTTTATAATTATCTAATTCAAGTATTTCTTCTTTAAAGTATTCATTTATTATTTGATATTCATAATCTTCTATAGAATCAATTGATGTTTTATATAATTCTTTTGCTGTTGAAATATCTTTTTCTGTAAATTTTCCTCTTTTTAGTTCTTCTAATATTTTAGTAACTAATTGTAGAGTTGTTTTGTAATTATCTTTATCAATTCCAGCTTGAATTGTTAATAAACTATCTAATCTTCTTGCAGAAGTGTATATTGAATAACAAAGGGAGTTTTCTTCTCTAACTTCTTTAAATAATTTAGAATCAGTTCCTCCTCCATATATTATGTTTGCAAGTGGTAGAACATATTGTTTTTCATATGGAGTTAATTTACTTATAGGACAAGCTATTGCTAATTTAGATTGACTATTATTAATTGTTTCTTTAGCAATTAGTCTTCTACTACGACATTTCTTTGGTTTTAATTCATAAGATGCTTTTTTCTTCTTAATAGTTCTAAATCTAAAATATTTCTTTATTATTTGTAGCATATCTTTTTTATCATAATCACCAATTACAAAGATATCTATATAATCATTATTAATAACTTTTTCATAATATTCATATAAATTATTAACGTCTATTTTATCAAGGTCTTCCTTATATCCAATCATTCTATAAGATACTGGACTAGTCTTATCAAATGATTCACCTAATCTAATTAGGCTATATCCAACTGTATCTTCTTTTACTGAGTCTATTGAAACGTTAATGTTATTTTTAACTACTTCTAACTTTTCTTTATTAAATCCTTTTTCTTTTACATCTGGATTTAGGATAACATCACTAATAAACTCAATTGCTTTTTCCATATTACCTTCTTCAGTATATTTATCATTTAATACTGAAATAGTAAAACTTGTATTAATATAATTTCCTACTCTACTTGTATTACTATATACATCTGCAGAATATAATTCTTCTGCTTTAATAGTTAAATCTCTTCTAGTAGGATAATTATTAGAAGATTGTAATAATAATTCAGATAAAGCTAATCTTTTAGTTATATCTTCTTTTATTATTGGACTATGAAAAACTATCCTTAAAGTGATAGTTTTAAATTTATCCGTTTGAATCATATGTAAGTTGAATGATCCTAAATCTTTCTTTATATATTGCATATTCTGCCCCCTATCCTATATTTTTTATAATACTGAGTCTAATGCCAATGTTATCATATCATTTAATGATTTTTCTCTATCTTCACTTGTTAAGCTTCTCTTATCAAACAATGAATCTACAACAGTCATTAAACATGTTGCTTCTTTACCTAATTTTTTAGCTACATAGAATAATCCAAAGGCTTCCATCTCAACTGATAAGAATTCCATATCTGGATAATTACCTCTAAATTTTTCTTCATCATCACAGTATAAATCAAATACATCACTAGTAATAGTTTTACCATATTTTAGATTTAAACCTTTTATTTTAGCAGCATTCATAATCTTTCTATTAAGTTCTGCTGATGATTGTATAAAGTCTAAGTCAACTCCATCAAGCAATTGATCAAAATAACTTTTACAATATGCTCCACTTGATAGAATTACATCTAATAATTTAATATCTTTATTAAATGAACCACAAGTTCCAATACGAATTATATTTTTAACATCATAATATTTATATAATTCATATGAATATATTCCTATACTTGGAATACCCATACCTGATGCGAATACTGTAACTCTTTTTCCTTTATATGTTCCAGTATAACCGAACATATTTCTAACTTCATTTATTAGTTTTGCATCTTCTAAGAAATTTTCAGCGATATATTTTGCACGTAATGGATCTCCAGGCATTAATACTGTTTCTGCTATATCACCTTTTTCACAACCTATATGTGGTGTAGCCATATATAAAACCTTCTTTCTTTAATTCTTATTATAGCATTTTTCTATATATTAAAAAAGAGACTTTTTTAGTCTCTTATTAATTTAGATTTTCTTTTTACAAAGATTATACTTATTCCAAATATAATCATTAAAACTATAAGTGAAATTATGCTTGCTCCTGTTTTGGGATTATTTGGAATATTATTTTGATTGTTATCTGGAACATCTAATTTTTTATAGATTGGTTTTATTGTTACATCTACATCTGGCATTACAAAGGAATATTCATTTTCATTATTTGTTTTTCTATATTCAACTTTGTTTCCTTCTTCATCTATTATTTCTATATCTATTAATTCATATCCATCTTCAGGATCTACTCTAAATGTAACAACGTCTTCATATACTACAGCTGATGCATCATTTACATCTATTTTTATTTCTTTTGTATGATCGTTATTATCTGTATTTACTGAATTTGATACTCTTTCATAAGATGGGATAATTGTAACGTCTTTAGCAGGCATAGTAAATTTATATTCATTCTTATTAGAAGTTTCTTCAAAATCAACCTGATTATCATCTTCATCTTTTATTTCAATGTTAGTTACTTTATATCCTTTAATTGGAGTAACCTTGAACTTAACTTCTTCTCCTTCTTCGACTTTTGTAAAATCCTCTAATTCGATATTAATATCTTTGGTTTCATTCTTTACAACTACATCTACTTTGTATTTTTGAATTGGTATAGCAATATATGGATTATCTTTACTACCAGTTCCTTCTTCATATCCCATATTTGCTTTAAGTGTTATAGCAGGACGTATATATTGCGAATTGACAGAATTCCAACTAGTAGTTGTTGTACCAGTATCAGTTATTGTCTGTACAGCAGTTCCTCTTTCATACACAAATGTAGGAGTCATTGTCCAATATGTAACACCTATTCCTCTATTTTGATTTCCTGATACTAAATATGACATTTCGTAGTGAGATGGTATTCCTATTGGATATGTTAATTTTGCTTTTGGATTACTTACACTAAACATATCTGTATCTCTACTGCAGTTTAAACCTGTGTTAAAAGAAATACGACCAGTTATATTTCCGGTTTCACTAAATCCATATTTATTATTAATTACTCTACTTGAGCAATAAATTGTATCATCTATATATTCAGTATAATCAATTAAATTGTTTCTATACCATTGATCTACTTTTGCTTTTACTAATGAATCTTTTCTATTTACATTCTCATTATAAAGCATATCATCTAAGAATTCATTGATTCCCTTACCATCTGACATATTATAGTATAAAATCGAATGGCTATATAGATAATAAACATAGGAAATGTTTTCACATTTACCTGTCATATTTAAGCAAGTGTAATGTTTCCCTGCTATAATGGATGCATTGTCATAAAAATTCCATATTGGTTCTGCATCATCTGTTAGTGTGTATTCACCATTTTCATATGTGAAACCACTTGCAAATAGATAAACTAAATTTACTTTCATATAACTCATTGTAGTTCCAGAAGTAGAATATACATATCTTAATTCACTACATGTATTATTTACTGCATTTTTACAGACAAATTTTTTATTGATATTTGACATATTTTGATAATAATCATACGTATGGATTGTTGTTGGATTAACTATTGTGTAAGTTTCATCACCATTATCTATATAATCATCTCCATATGTAAATGTATCTGTTAGATTTGCAAGCGTTCTACCGCTTGAAAGAGCTCTATAATAGTAATTAGTTTCATCAACTCCAACTATATAATAAGCAGTCTGTGCATTTTCTATTACATTAGTTGTACTAAGTGTATATTTTCCTGCTAAAACTGTATAGTCAGTATTTTCATCTACTGCAATAGGATCCACTAAAGAGTATTTTCTTGTAGATGCATCATATGATATTTCATCTGCATACCATTTGATTGATGTTAAATTTCCTTTACTTTGAAAAGTTTCACCATAACTTGTTGTACCTTTTGGATCGGTTACTTGATTATACATATATCCTAAATAAGCTACAGAATTACTTGGCGCATATTGTGACATTCCTATTGTTGCATTGGCTCCTGTACTAATACATTTTCCATCTGTTGGTACACCATTATATATAAGTTTTACTCCTCCAGTATCTGTAGTACGAATTAATTGCCAACAAAAATTTCCAAATATAACATTATTGATATTGGAAATAGTATCTGTAGTTTCTTGATTTGCGCCTCTCCAATAATATACCTCTTCTGTAGACAAATTTGGATCCATAGAATCTTGATGTGGATTGTTATATTTTGTTGCAAAAGATTTATTTTTTATTACATCATAAAAATATTCCTTTTTAGCATTTACCATTAAAGGTAAAAAGAAAACTATTAATATAATTGATAATATTATTTTTCTCATACAATCACTATCCTAATATAATTATATATAACAATTATTATTTATACAACTATTTAGAAAATCATAATGTCAAATAAAAAAGCATCAATTGATGCTTTTATTCTTCATTTTCACTATATTGTACTAGTACTTCTCTTGGTTTAGAGTTTCCAGTAGCAGGACCTATGATTCCGTCTTCTTCTAGTTTATCTATCATAGTAGCTGCTCTATTATAACCAATCTTAAATTTTCTTTGTAGAAGTGATGCACTTGCTTTTTGTTGTTTAATAACAAAGTCAACTATTTCATCATAAAGATTTTCGCCTTCTGAAGTTGCCCCTTCGGAATTATTGTCTTCTTCTACTTCTTCTTTTTCTTCTTCAAGTTTTGTGAAGTTTCCAATATATTGAGCTTCTTGTTGTGACTTAGTAAAGTCAATTATTCTTTGGATTTCGTCATCTGTTATAAATGATCCTTGAATACGTGTTGGTGAGTTTTGACCAATTGGTAAGAAAAGCATATCTCCTTTTCCTAATAGTTTTTCAGCTCCTATTTGATCAAGGATTGTACGTGAGTCAATTCCAGATCCAACAGCAAATGCTATACGTGATGGAATGTTTGCTTTAATTAAACCTGTAATTACTTCTGTAGATGGTCTTTGTGTTGCAACGATCAAATGAATTCCTGCAGCACGTGCTTTTTGTGTAATTCTTAAAATTGAATCTTCAACTTCTTTAGCAGCAACCATCATTAAGTCAGATAACTCATCTATAATAACTACGATAAATGGCATTTTTTGTTTTTTCTCATTAGGATGAGATTTATTCCATTTTTCTATATACTCATTATATCCTTCAATTTTCTTTGTACCTGTATCACTAAATTGATGATATCTTTTTTCCATTTCTTCAACCATTTTCTTTAATAGGATTGAAGCTTGTTTTGGATCTGATACAACAGGACATACTAAGTGTGGAACTCCGTTGTAGCAAGATAATTCAACTACTTTTGGATCGACCATAGCAAGTTTTACTTCATCTGGTTTTGCTCTCATAAGTATTGAACAAATAATTCCGTTAACACAAACTGATTTTCCTGAACCAGTAGTACCAGCAATTAGTAAGTGTGGCATTTTATTAATTTCACAAACACCAATTTCTCCCATGATACTCTTTCCTAAAGGTACCATTAATAATTTATCTGGAGATTGACGCATTGTCTTACTATCCATTATTTCAATAAAGTTTACTGCAGATGGAACATCATTAGCAAACTCAATTCCAACTGTATTCTTTCCTGGGATTGGAGCTTCAATTCTAACATCTTTCTTAGATAAAGCTAGAGCTATCTCTCTATTTAAAGTTGTTATTTTATTAACTCTTGTACCAGATGCTATTTCTAATTCATATTGAGATACTGTTGGTCCAATGTGAACTTCTACTACTTTAGCAATAACATTGAAACTTTCTAAAACTTTCTCTAACTTTTCAATGTTTGCAGTAATAGCAGCATTATCAGTAGCTTGATTTTTCTTCTTTGGTCTATTTAATAGATCAAGTGGTGGTAACTGATAATTAGCATTTATTTGTACTTCCTCTGATGGGTTTTCTCCTTCTGGTTGTTCATTATTATTACTTGGAACCCCTGAAGGTGTTAATTTATTTTTTAAATCTTCTCTACTAATTGTTTGTTTATTAGAATCTTCATATTCTTCTGATCCATTACTAATTTTAACTTTAGTTCTTGGTTCTTCTTCATCATCTTTTTGTTTCTTAGAGTTATGTTCTTCTTTCTTCTCTTTAACTACATCTACTTGTTCTCTTAAGAAGTCTACTATTGAGAATCCTGTGAATAAACATATTCCTCCTACTATAAGTACTATTGAAACTATTTGCATACCTTTATAAGCAAATAATGAAGAGAATATCATTGCAAATACTGCACCTATTATTCCTCCACCTGATAATCCCAAATTATCTACTGCTCCGTAGTCATACATTATTCTTGATGAACTAAGTAGTCCATTTAATGTATTTTTAAATATTACGCCATTCTCAATATCTACATTAAACCATTGTAATAGTGTTAGTAATCCTATTATAAATAAGTAGAATCCTAACATTTTTGTAGAAAAGAATTCAGGCCATTCTCCTTTTACAAATATATATATACCTAAAACAAATAATAATACTAGTGTAAAAATATATACAGTTCCTGTTAAAAAGAAACTTGCTGTAGCTATTGCTCTACCTACAATTCCTAATTTACCTATACCTGCTATAGCAGCAATTATAAATAGGATTGCATATATTTCAGCTCTTATTGTGAATTGTCTTTTCTTCTTTCTTCCTCTTTTTGCCATAGCTTCTACTCCCATCTTATATTCTTATTATACTACAAATAAAAAAAATAATAATTAGTAAATGTAAAATTTGTCATAATACATTTACATATATTATTATTTCTCTAATTCTACTGTTTTTGAAAAGTCTTCTTCAAGTAATTCTGGAGTAGAAGCAATTTGTTCTGCTAATTGAATAGATTTTGCAAAATAGAATCCATCTGCAATTCTTTCATCTAGAGTTGCTTGAATATCTACTATTTTTCTTCCATCAACATCTTTTATTGTTCCAATTACTATAACGATTGAATTTGTTCCATATTCATTTAAATGATGATAGCAAGAATTATTCTTTATACTACCTAAATTACTAAATAAAATACTTGCATAATTTGTATCTCCATCAGTAATAAACTTAGGATTAATACCTTTTCTATCTAAGAAGAATATTATTCCAACTACTAAGTTTAATAACCATTTTGGTAGAGCAGTAAAGAACTTTAATACGCCTTCCATATTATTAGTTCCTTCTTGTCTAACATTAAAAACATCTATAGCTGCTCTTTTACTCATAGTCATAATATTATCATCTTTTTTAATATCTAGACTTATCATTCTTTCTTCGCCTTCATCACTTAATTTATTCTTAGCGATAAAAGCAAATAACACTTTCTTTCTTTGATATAATCTTTTATCTTTTACGAATCTATTTAATGCTTCTCTACTATAAATTGTTTTTGCGAAGCATGCCATTAGAGCATGAAAATAAGTTATTTTATAGCCTAAATCTTTTTCATTTATCTTATCAACATACTTAACTAATTCAGTAACATCCATATCTACTTGACATGATACTTCAGCATCACATCTATTTTTCATAATGAATGGTACAATTGCTTGAATTGTATCTTTTGGTCTGATCCAATCAGCATCTTTTCTTTTTTTAGTAAATAAACCCATAAATAACCTACTTTCTTTTTTCTAATAATTCTAAGTATGATTTATATACTTCTTCTACCGATTTATCCCAAGTTATATAAATATCATTAAATGTATTTTTACATACTTTGTTATATTCTTTTTCGTTCTTCATTATTTCTAATATTCTATTTCCATATTCTTTATAATCATTATTAGAAATATATCCATTTATATTATCTTTTATATTACAAGATGTTGCAGAATCTTTTAGGAATAACGTAGGTGTACTTTGAGAAGCTGCTTCTATTTGAACAATTGATGATGCATCATACATTGATGGAAATAAGAATAAATCACTTCTTGCATAATAGTCTGCGAGTAACTCTCTATCTGTTACTTTTCCACAGAATACTATTTTGTCATTTAAATCTAATTTATCAACATATTTCTTGAGGTCTTTCTCATCTTGACCAGTACCTACAAATAACATCTTGAATGGAATTTTATCTTTAATATAATTTAATGCATCTACTATAAAAAATACATTTTTTAATTTATTTATTCTTCCTACAAATAAGAATACTTTTTCATTATCTTTTATATTATGTAATTTATTAATACGATTATTTGCTTTTTCTTTATCTTTTACTGGTAGCATTTCTGTTGCATTATTCATTATTTTAGGCATCTTTTTATAATGATATTCTTCATAGAATATTCTTCCTATTTCATTATTAACTGCCCAACATTCATCACATGCATCGTATATTTTTATCATTTCTTTAGTTAGCTGATTAGCAAGTGTTTTACTTTTAGTTGATCTTAAAAAGTCTTGTTTATATTGACTGTGCATTGTTCCAACTAAAACTTTATTCTTTCTTTTAGCATATTGCATTCCAAGTAATCCTAAAGTTGCTGGTGAATGTATATGTATAATGTCTAACTTATATTTAACTAATTCATCAATAAACTTTAAATCTAATTTTGGTATAGGTAACGAATAGTCCAATACTGGTACTTTTAATGACATACATCTTACTACTTTATATGGTAGTTTTGAATCATCAAATTTTTTATATGGAATCTTTGGAGCAAACACTATTACATTAGCATATTTTGATAATACTTTTGCATAGTTATCTACTACCATAACTACTCCATCTACCATTGGAAAAAAAGTATCTATAAAGAGTCCGATAGTAATCTTTTTCATATCATCACCTCTTTTATTATAACAAAAAAATAATTGACATAAAAGTCAATTATTAATTATATTACGCTCTTGAAACATATTTTCCGTCAGCAGTAGAAACAATTATTGTTTCTCCTTCTTCAACGAATAATGGTACTCTTACCTTTAATCCAGTTTCACATTCAGCATCTTTTAATGCATTAGTTGTAGTGTTTCCTTTTACTGCTGGTTCTGTATGTGTAATAACTAAATTAACTTTATCTGGTAAATCTATACCTAAGATTTCTCCTTCATAACTAGTTATATAAACTTCAAGGTTTTCTTTTAAGAATTTTGCTTGATCACTAATTTGTTCAGCTTTTAATTCTAATTGTTCATAAGTTTCCATATTCATGAAATAATAAACATCATTCATGTTATATAGATATTGCATTAATTGTTTTTCAATACGTGCAGTTGCAACCTTAACTCCAGCGTTAAATGTTTGCTCGTAAATAGCACCTGTTCTTAAGTTTTTAAGTTTTGCTTTTACAATAGCTGCACCTTTTCCTGGCTTTACGTGTTGTGTTTCCATTACTACATAAATATTTCCTTCATATTCAATAGTAATTCCGTTTTTTAAATCATTTGTACTTATCATATTATCACTCCTAAACTAAAAAATAAGCTTTTGACTTATTTTACTTTTTCTCTTTATGTTCAGTATGTTTTCTACATCTAGGACAGTATTTATTTTTTTCAAGACGTTCAGTTGTATTTCTTACATTTCTTGGTTCTCTATAGTTTTCTTCTTTACATTCACTACATACTAAAGTTTTATATTGTCTATTTCCTACTTTTGCCATTTTCCTTCCCTCCTTATACGCCTATAGGTATTATAACAAATAATTCCTATTTTTCAAAGAAAAATCGTTTATAATACCTATATTTTGGCAAAATTTACTTATGTCTTATTATATTTTCAACTTGTTCATCGAAATTTTCTACTGGAGTAAAGAATTCTTCTGTTGATGGAACTTCGATTTTTGGTCTAGATTGTTCGTGTTCATATTCTCTTCTAGCTTGATCATTTGAACATGTTGTTAATGTACAAGCAAGAGCAATTGCCAATACTACTGGCCAACAGATATTTAATTTTTTCATATTCATTCCCCCTCATAGTTGCACATATTATACCATATTTTACACTTTTTTTCAAGTAAAAAGAGAGCTTAGCTCTCTTATTGAATTGGATTATTAACAACTTGTTGTACTGGTTGTTGAACAACTGGTGCTTGTTGTTGAATTTGTGGTACTTGGACAACCTGTTGTACTACTTGTTGTTGTGGTGTTTGAACTGCAGCCTGATTATGAATCAATTGTTGTGCATTTTGAGGTGATATTGCAGTTTGAATCCCCATTTGGATTCTTTTCTTTTCTTTTTTATCATCTTTTTTTAATACCTTTTTGAACATTCCTTCTACACCTTTCATAAGGTATCCTGCAGCAACAACACTTCCTGCAACTATAAATGATGATTTTACTCCCATTGCAAATCCTCTATTGTACTCTGCACTTGTTTTTGGTTCATTTGATGATGTTGGATTTACAATAACATAATCATTTGCCACTACACTAGCATCAGGTTTTTTCTCTTCTTGTACCTCTGCTATTTTATTAATTGTATCTACACTTATTTTTATATCATCAATCATTTTATCGATTGCTTTTTGTGTATTTGATCCTAAATCTTTTATATTTAGAACATCAAAGTTGATAAAGTTTGATCCTCTAGCATTTGCTACCATTTGATATGCAGATGCTAAGTCTTGATCTACCCCATTTAGTTTTAACTTAGCTGATCCTAATATTTCAAGTGCTTCATCAACCACTTCATTTTTATAATTTAAAACGGTTATATTACATCATCTCCAATCAATCCATAGCAGCTTATGCTGTTGGGTGTTTAGCTCTATATTCAGCTAATTCTATCTTTTGTGCTTCATAAACTTGTAAAGCTTGTGAATATAGAGAGTCGGCAATTTCAGAGTACTCAGTTTTTAGGTTTTTAACATTTTTACCTAATTCATTAATAGAAAATTCAAGCGATGCATCGTCTACTGATAATGCTTTTTTAGAACACATTTCACCAGCAGCATGTATTTCATCACCACATACTGAAAAAGAGTCCATCGCAAGTTTAAATGCTTCACAACCATTTTTGATAGCTTCGATATCTATTAATTGAGATTCATCTGTTATACCATACATATAATATACCTCTTTTGTATCTTTTCCACCTATATTATTATTATTTCATTATTAAAGAAAAAAAACAAGGTTTTCAAATAAACTCTTGTCTTTTTAATTAACTTCTTTACATATCAATAATAAGTATGTTCCAGGTGGATCATAATGACATACTTGAAGAACTAATATCTTATCATTCTTAGTTATTGATGAATCATCACTCTTATATAGAGTATTACTCATCAATCTTTCTATATGTTTTAAGAAATCTACATCATTTCTAAACGCTACTTTCATATGTTCATTATCTGAACTTATTATTTTTACAGCTATAGCTTTATAATGCATTTGTTTTTCATCGATACTTAAGTAAACATCTCTATAATTATTAAATATATTTTTATCTACATAAGCATCTAAATTTGTAAATGGTAAGAATGCTAAAAACTTCTCATTTCTAGTATTATGTCCATAAATATTAATTTGTTGATTATGAGCAAGATCTGTATTTCTATAATCAAAGAATGGTACACCTAAACCATCCCATTGATGATTTAGACCATAGTTTAAATAATATGAATTATTAACTGATCTTGTTACCAAAGTATTAATATTCATATTAGGTATTTCAAGTCTACCCATAATATCATTATTACCATATTGTTGTCTAAAATTAGGTAGTTCATTAACATAATTAGCTGTATCAATTTGATTAGCTCCTGCATCTGCATAATTTTGTTGTTTTTTCTCTTTTACTAGTTCTTCTACTTGAGGAGCCATTTTATCTTTTCTAATAAAGTTGTAATAAATGTAATAAATACCTACAGATAATACAATAAAAATTAGAAATACCAAAATAGAATTAAATATGTTTTGCTTTCTTCTTTTTCTATGCATAGTATCACTTCTCTATCTTAATAAAATATAACCCCCATATTTATGTATTGTCAAGTTGTGAACTGACTAGTATCCGTACAATTCTGTATATTTTTGTTGTACTTCTCTAGTAATTCTATATGTAATTTGACTTCTATGATCAATATTTGAATTTGGATGTGATGAATCTGGGGCAGTAACTACTATACTCATCTTAGGATAGTCATATGGATAGTATCCAATAAATGAGCTTGTAATTGTTTCAGTATCAATTACTCCATTTCCATCAGTATCAATAAAACTTTGAGAAGTTCCTGTTTTTCCAGCTGGTCTTACAGAATAATCCATATAACCAACTCCATATCCTCCCGGAGAATTCATAACAGCAATAAATCCTTCTCTTACTCTATTCATATAGGCAGGATCAGTATTAATAGTATTTAATACCTTTGGTTCAACTTTAAATTCTAATTCACCAATTTGATCATTATCTGAAGATGAATGAACTTCTTTTAATAAATGTGGTTTTAGTCTATTTCCACTATTTGCAATTGTTGAAATATATTGAGATATCTGCATTGGTGTATATGTTTCATATTGTCCCATTACATAGTCTAATAAATTACCAGCAGCTTTATCCTCTTTTGCTCCTACACCTTTACTTTCAACAGGTAAGTCTATTTCTGTTTTTACACCTAATCCGAATGAATGATACATTTCTCTATAAGTATCAAATGAAGATTGTTTAAAATATAGTGGCATATTGTAATAATATTCTTGTCCATTAACTCTAATTGCTATTTTAAACTGATATACATTTGAACTTTTAGCAAGAGCAGTAATATCATTTATAGTGCCTAAGTTATCAACAGATGAACATTTTGCTTTTTCAATTCCGGCAATCTTAACACATTCATCTTTTATATATTCTCCTATGTGAACTGCTCCTGTATTATATCCAACTAACATTGAAGCACCTTTTACAATAGATCCTGGAGTTATTGGAGATGTTAATACACTTGTTGTATAATCAACTACTTCTCCATTAACCCATTTCTTAGAACTCATTGCTAGAATTTCTCCAGTATTTGGATCTTGTATTATTACACTTGCATGATCAAAATACTCTGTATTTGCCTCACTTTTAGCATAATAAATTTGCTCTGTTAGAATTCTATCTACTTCTTGTTGAAGATTCATATCTATACTTAAAACAATATCTTTTCCACGACTTCCTTCTTTAATTAATCTTGTTTCATGTGAACTGACAACTTCATATAATGCTTTTTCTCCATGTAAATATTCTTCATATTGTTTTTCTATATAACTAATTCCAACTCTATCATTTAAACTATATCCTTTTGATAAATAATAATCTTTTTCTTCTGCTGGGATTCCTTGAGTACTAGTAGAAACTTTTCCTAATATAGTTTTAAATGTATCACCATATGGATATACTCTTTCCCAATCAAGTCTTGTATTAAAGCCAACTAATTCTTCATTATTTTCTGATACATAGGCATATTCCTTATCAGTTACATTACTCTTAATTATTTTTTCATCATAAGTATAACCTTTATTCATAAGATAAAATAAATAAGCTACTCTATTATTAAAATCATCAAAATTAATTTTTTCATCTGGTACTCTTTCAAGTTCTAGTTCATATAATTCAGTAGAAGTCATTTTCTTTTGTTCTACTTTTTCTTTTTCTTTTTTAGTTACTAATGTATAGCAATAATTAGGTTCTTTTGCACATAGATATTCTCTTTTCATACGTAGTGTTAATTTAGAATAATCAAGGTCAATATGATCAACTAGCTTTGTTGCTACATCAATCATATTCATATTAGTAACGCCTTTTTCTTTTTTATATACAATTGTTTTTAATGATTTATTATCTACTATAATATTATAGTTTCTATCATATATTCTTCCTCTTGGCGAACTAGATCCAGATACTTCAGTATAAGTTAAATTATTAAGAGCAGTTGTATACTCTTTATTATTAAATATCATTACATTTACTATTTTAATTCCTACTATGGAGAACAATAAAATATTAATAATTAAAAAAACAATAAATCTAGTCTTAATTATATTGTCATAATTATTCTTTTTCCTTCTATTTCTCATAGTAATCACCAAACTTATTTTAACATTAATTAATCAATAAAAAAAGACTTCTTTCGAAGTCTTAATTATTTCTACTTATAGTGACAGTAATAAGCATTTCCGCCTTCAGCAGCGTCTGTCTTATCATATTGTTTGTTACCATTAATTGCAGTTATAGCTTTGTTTACATTTGCTACAGCACCAGAAGTTGTAACATTAGTTCTAGTAACTTTTTGATCTTGAACATCAGTAGAAATTCCATGTTTTGAAGCATCAGTTAAAGCTACAAAGTAAGTAGTTTTTGTTTCACTTCCACTTGCTTTTTTAATCCAGTGTACCCATCCGTATACATCTGCACTTCCCCATGAAGATTTTCCACCTGATTCCATTAAATCTAGTGTTTGAGTTTTTGCTTTTGTTGCAATTGTAGCATCTAATCCTGAATTGTTTGCTGTTAAAGTAGTATCATCTGTTGCTAGGAAGAACCAATATTCTCCAACTCCAAGTGAGTTTACAACTTTATAATCTGTTGCGCTTTCACTGGCAGAACTTGTACACTCAATTTCATCTGCTAATACAGCATTTCTAACTGCATTAAGATATCCTTGTGCAACATCTGCAAAAGTATCACGACGTGAGTTTTCAATTGTACGTGAAACTGCTGGGATTGCTACTAACATTAAAATTCCCATAATTGTAATAACTGCTAATAACTCGATTAATGTAAATCCTTTACTATTTTTCATTTTTTCACTCTCTTTCTATTTTTATTACATTTTAAATTTATCATATTATTTTTTTATTTACAATATATTTTGCTTTTTTTTACTTTTTTTTACAGACTTATCCTTCACTTACTGTTCCCCAACAATCATCATGGGCATCTTTAATAGTTACTTCACCTGAAACATATATTCTTTCAATTTCAGCGCATTGTATTTCAGTATCAAGTCCATCAATTGCATTCTTTACTGTAACTACATCAGCAACATCACTAATTCCAATCTTTTTGTCAAAAGTTGTCATATAAGACTTAATATCTTTTTCTAGATCTTCAAGTTTTACAAGTTTAACACCCATAGCTTCTCCATCTACTACTTCATATAATCTTACATAGTATTCATATGTAACTATATCTGTTTCATCCTCATAATATGGTTCTGATAATTGTGCCATTTTTTTATGACTTAGTGGTGATACTGTTACTGGTCCTTTTACATAGTTTTCAGGTTCTCCCCAATATTCATCACGTACTGGAACAGATTTTGGGTTTCCGTATTGGTCAGTAACAACCTTTTTTACAATTACAAATGATTCTAACTTATCATATTCTCCACCATTTGTACCTGTTGAATAATCATCATTAGTATCCAAGAAATTCATTGTGTAAATATTACAATATTGATTATATGATGGTAAAGTTACATCTGCTTTTGTTCTTACTTTAATTTTAGTTGTTTCAACAAGTTTATTAGCATCTTCTAAAGAAATACTTTCTTTTTGTTTAGATAGAATACCAGTAATATTAGGTACACTAATTGCTAAAATAATTGCTAAAATAACTAGCATTGCTAATATTTCTACTAAAGTAAATCCTTTTTTATTCACTTTCTTTTTGCTTCCTTTCTTTGTAGTTGTTTTTCTTGCTGTAGTCTTTTTTGCTGTTGTTTTCTTTGGCGTTGTATTTTTCTTTTTAATCTCTTTACTCACAATACATTACCTACCTTCTAATGGTATTATATCAAATGAAAAAAAAAAAGAAAATTATTTTTTCTTCTTTTTTTGTAGTTTGCTAATTTCTATGTCAATCTTTTTTCTTTGTTTTATTAAGACAATAATTGCTGCTAAGGCAACCACTCCAATACAAAATACTATAATATTAGTATTTGTATCAGATTCAACTTCTATTACTTTATCCTCATCACTTATTAAAAACAAAGAATTTGAATCATAATCACAATTGTCATCTTCAGGACAATTAATTTGTCCTACAAAGTAAATTGTTCTATCTCTATTATTAAATGAATTGATATCATAATATTCATTTTTTATTTTTTTAATCTTTTCAGTTATATTTCCATCTAAATCAATTTTTACAATTTCCATACTTTGATCATCATTACGATACATCATTAAATATTCACTAATGGTATCTTCACTATAAATTGTTTTTAATGATGGAGCAATTGAAGAATCTACTGGAACATTCCCTATTGTTTCCCATTCTTTTTCTTCATTTAAATTGTATTTTTCAAGATAATAACTAGTACTTTTATTTCCTTTAAGTTTTACTTCATCTGTAATTCCATATAATATGAATCCTTTGTTTGAAATTGCAACTTTTGGTTTATCTTCAGATTCAAAGCCACTTTTTACTTCTTTAACATAGTTACCATCATTATCATATTTTATTAATTTATATTCATCGCCTAATTTTCCAACTGCAATATAATTAACAACATTATTATCATCTATAGTATATGTAACATCTACTAAATCAGTGTTCTTATCATTATCATAATAGTCTTTTTCCCAAATTAAATTAAATTTACTATCGTATTTAGCAATTACACCGATTTCTTTTGACTCAATTTGCTTATGGCCTATTAGAATATATTCTTTTTTTGTAGAACTTGAAAAGGATATTATTTTAGTAATTTCAGTATTATCTAGATTAGTTTCTATAATGTCTTTTTCTTTTCCTTCTAAGTCTACTAATATAAATATTGGAGTTGTATTGATTGTTTCATTAATATTACAAGATTTTTGTACTAATAATAAATATCCATCAATATTACCTTTTGAATCATATGTATAATTTAGACCATATACAACGTCTTCCATAGTTTTTCCATATGAATATTTCCAGTCTAATCTTCCTGAATTAGTATATTTTATTAGCATTACTTGGTAGTCTTCATATTCTTTATCATCTACATCTACTAATTCTTTTAAATAAGTACCTGCAGATACCATACCATCTATATTACCTTTTTTATTATAGGAATTTTCTATAAATTCTAATTGTTCTTCACTATACTTGTTTAATGAAAAGACTGTATCTTTTGCATAAACATTATAATTGTATGTAAATAATATACTTATAATACATATAATTACAGTAATTATTTTTTTCATCTCACACCTCTAAAAGCAACTAAGACAATTATAAAACAAAAAAAGACTAATTACTAGTCTTCTATCTCATTTTTAATCATTTTAATCTCTTGTTTTATTTGGTATTTCTTTAACCTATATCCTTTAGGTAATAAAGCAAGTAATATTTCTCGAGATTTTAATTCTCTTTCATAGTATTCTCTAAATAATGGTCCTTTCTTTATTAAGAATACAGGTCCAAAGAAATAGTCCTTTTTTGTATATTTCTTTTTTCCTTTTTTAAAGATAATTATTTGATATATAAACTTTTTATCTTTAACGAATTCTTCATTTTCTATATAAAAACCATTCTTAGTTAAATATCTTTTAACATCTTCTTGATAATTGTTTGGACTTATTATCATTGTATCTACTTGTTTTAATACTTTAGATGAATCTTTACAAATACCAATTATATTTCTTCCACCCATTCCAGATATTATTATTGTATTTATTTCTTTTGAATATGTTGTTAGACCCGGACCTAAACGTGTTTCTATTTTATCTTCTAATCGTTCTCTTTTTATATTTTTCTTGGCTTGTTCTAATGGTCCTTCTGCGATATCTGATGCGACTGCTTTTATATCTTTATTTCTTGTTACTAAATAGATATCTAAGAATGCATGATCACATCCTACATCTAAACAAAAGGAATTAGCTTCCACTAAATCCCCTATTTTCTTAAGTCTTGAGTTTATTTTCATTAATCTGTTAAGAAATCCTTAAGTTTACGAGAACGAGATGGATGTCTTAATTTACGTAATGCTTTTGCTTCAATTTGACGAATTCTTTCACGAGTTACTCCGAAGATTTGTCCAACTTCTTCTAGAGTTCTACATTGACCATCATCAAGTCCAAATCTTAATCTTAAGACTTTTTCTTCTCTTTCAGTTAATGTAGCAAGTACTCCACGAAGTTCTTCTTTTAACATTTCAACTGTTGCATATTCTTCAGG
>DFEZ01000002.1:101014-258983 GCA_002369415.1 Caryophanales bacterium UBA3789
CCATAGTTCTTTCATCTTTAATGAAATCTCCTAAATGTGAATCATCTTCTTCTCCAATTGGAGTTTCTAATGATACTGGATCTTGAGATATCTTATATACTTCACGAACCTTTTCAATTGTAATTCCTAATTTCTTAGCAATCTCTTCATCTGTAGGTTCTCTATTTAACTCTTGTGTTAATTGTCTTTGTACTCTTGCTAACTTGTTAATTGTTTCAACCATATGTACTGGTACACGGATTGTTCTTGCTTGATCTGCAATTGCTCTTGTTATTGCTTGTCTTATCCACCATGTAGCATATGTAGAGAATTTATATCCTTTAGTTGGATCAAATTTATCTACTGCCTTCATTAATCCAATGTTTCCTTCTTGGATTAAGTCTAGGAATAACATTCCACGTCCCACATATCTTTTTGCGATACTTACAACTAAACGTAAGTTAGATTCAGCTAACATTCTTTTAGCTTCTTCATCGCCTTCTACTGCTCTTTGAGCATATTCAAATTCTTCATCTGATGTAAGTAAGTTTATACGTCCAATTTCTTTTAAGTACATTCTTACTGGGTCATTAATCTTTACATCTTTAGTTAGTGTAAGATTTTCAACAGACATATCTTCACTAATCTCTTCGCCTGTTGCATCATCACTACCATCTTCTGAAATAATTTCGATGTTATTTTCTACTAAGAAGTTATATAACTCATCAAGAGAGTCACTATCTACTTCTAGACCTTTTAGTTGTTCTGCTAGTTGTTCATAAGTAATGTATCCTTGTTTTTTTCCTAATACAAGGAGTTTTTCTTTTCTTTCATCAAGTGTCTTGATCTCTCCAACCATACTAATTATCTCCTAACCTTAACTTTCTAATCTTTTCACTTATTTTAGCTTGTTCTAATGGGTCCACTTCTTTCTTCATCAATCCTGTGAGTCTCTTTATTTCTTGTTTCTTTATGTATTCTTTTACAACTTTAAAATACTCAAACAACTCATCCTTTGTGGTATTCTCCGAATAAGAACTTCCTAAAATATCATTTAAGAATATTAGAATGTTTTCTTTATCCTGAATATAAGTATAAAAATCAGCAACATTTATACTTCCATACTTTTTATAATAATATGTTATCTCACTAACAGTAGTTCTCATTACCTCTGTAGGGAATATTAATCTTTCATTTTCTACTTGTGTAATTACCCAATCATTATTAAGCATGAAATATATTATTTGCTCATAGGCTTTATTATACTTATCTTTTTTAACTGATTCTTTTTTTGGTATAAATTCTTCTTTCTTAGGTTCTTTCTTTTCTAGTAGAGTATTTATACGCATTTCCAGTGTATTATAACCTATATCGAACTCTTTTGCAAGTCTTTTTAGGATAACTTCTCTTCTTATTGGGTCTTCTATTTTTGCTGTTTCTTTTACAACTTCGTTAATATAGTCTGATGTTTCCTCATCGCTCTTAAAATTAACGTTTTCTCTCATCTTTTTCATTTTATAATCTGAGAAGTTAATTGCATTTTCTATTAATCCTTCAAACTTTTCTTTTCCATTCTTTAAAATATAACTATCTGGATCTTCAGGATTTGGTAAAACTATTACTTTTACTTCTACATTTTGTTCTAATAATGTGTCTCCTATCGAAAGAGTTGCCTTTTGACCAGGATCATCTCCGTCAAGACATAGAATTATATTATTAGATAGTCTCTTTATAAGGTTTATTTGTTCTTTTGTTAGAGCTGTACCCATTAGGGCAACTGTATTTTTTACACCTATAGTACTTGCTCTAATAACATCCATGAAACCTTCCATGACTATTACTGATTTTTTAATTCTACATTCTTCTTTAGCAATGTGATAATGATATAACATTTCACCTTTTTTAAATATATCTGTTTCTTTTGTATTAACGTATTTGTTTTGTCCATTATCTTTATATATTCTTCCACTAAAGCCTACTACTTTACCAAATACATCATATAATGGAAACATTATTCTATCATTGTAAATATCATGATTATCGCTTGATAATCCTATTCTATTTAATGTTACTAAATCATAATCTTTACTCATTAATAATTTTGTTAAATCATCTTTACTTTCTAAAGATAAACCGATTTCAAATTCTTTTATAATATCTTCATTTATTTTACGATTTGCTAAATACTTTTTAGCTTCTTTTCCAACTGTACTATTTAAATTATTTTGATAATACTTTAATGATAAGTTATATGCTTCATATAATTTATCAAATTTAGTATTTTTCTTTGTTACTTTAACACTTCCAGTATCTATTCCTACTCTATCTCCCAAATACTTTAGTGCTTCTTTAAAGTCCATATGATCATAATTCATTAGGAATGTATAAACATTTCCTGTTGCATGACAAGAAAAGCAAGTGTATATTTGCTTTTCTCTTGATACTGACATTGACGGAGAATTATCATCATGAAATGGACATCTTCCAAAAAAGTTCTTTCCTCTGGCAACTAATGGTATTCTTTCACCAATGATGTCAACTATATCTACTTTACTACGAATAGTATTAGCTAAATCATTGTTCATAGTACCACCACCCTTAACACAAACTTTATTTTATCACATTTGTTTTATTTTTTCCATAGGATTACCCTTTTTATCAGTATTTTTATCTAGCTGTTCTCTCATGAATTGAGCAAATGGAGCAATGTTGTTTTCATAATTAGGATTATAATAGCTTACTCCATTAAAATTACGTTCTAGTGCATCCCTTAAATACTCTATATATTCAACATGTTCATTATAGTAATGAGTAGAAAATAATGCTAATCTGGCAAGTTCTCTAAAATTTTGTTCTGTTGCTATATCTAGCATTTCAGAATAATAACCTTTAAAATCTATTACTGTTTTTATTCCTAAGTCTATGATTTCATTATCTTCATCAAAAAATTCTGGATTACTTTGTATAAATGAACATGTTAATATATCTATTAATTCTCCAATAGCTTTATATTTTCCATTTATTCTTTTTTCTTTCTTTAATACTTTTAATTCATCATCTAAGTCATCTTGTCTTACATCTAGATATGTTTGAAACTCTCCCATATCTGCAAGAAACCCTTCTTCTAAATCAAATTCCTCATATTCTTTTTCAATTTCTGTTATTTTTTTCATAAATTCACCGATTCCCTTATGTCCAATATTATATAACAAAAAAAGTACTTTTTTAAGTACTTTTTTATTCCCATTTTGCTCCTAAGATGACATCTTTATCAATAGTTGTATTCTCATTTACTTTTTTGTTATCTAGATACCATCCTTTGAATTTTTTACCATTAAGTTTTGGAGTACATAACGTTCCTAATTTTGCAGTATTATTATCTCTTGCCATTACAATTTTATTTTCACAGTTTGTTCCTCCTGCTGAATCATAAATAATTGTATATCCTTTAGGAACTTGATATGGAATTTTATATAAGTTTTTATTATTTGCCTCATCTACAGCTGTAATATATATCATATGTTTTTTTCCTGTATATTTATCTATTTGTGGAACTGTTACCTCAGATGTATTTTCATGGAAACTATCTATACTACAACTATCACTATCTACTGATACACACATTTTTATACTCTTCTTTGATGTATGATTATCATTGATATTTAAATATAGTGTTGGATTAGTAGAATTATATTCTTCTGAATTAGATTTTATTGTTACTTCATCAAATGTTGGTGCTTGTCCATCAATACGATATGGTCCAAACACAATATTATCTGTGTTTCCTGTTGGAGATGTCCATACTTCTCCACTTAAATCAGTCAAATTTTCAGTTTTTATAATCAAATAATATTCTCCATCAGCTCCTTCAGGCATTTCTAATTCTTCTGATGTTGAAGTTATAATATCTCCTGCTTCAATTGTTGATTTTTGATTATTTGGAAATTTAAAACCAAATTCAGTTAATTCTGTAATTGATGCTGGATCACTACTATGACTCCATGAATAATATATTTTTGCATTTTTATTTATACCAGCAATACTTTGAACAGTTACTCTAACATTGTAATTTTTTCTATATAAATTTCCACTAATTGGAGATGCATATATTGAAATATTAGATGTTTCATCTCCACCCTTACATAAATTAGGATCTATTTCATATGGAACATCACTTTGTGGATAAATTAATGATACACTTTCAATTTTTCCTTTTTCGTCTGTATATCCACAACCTAAATATGCTTTATAAATAAAATTCCCTTGAAATTTTACTACTTTTACAAATGTATTTTCAGTGTCACAAGATACATCATCAATAGTTATGTCTTTAGCAAGTTCTTTATCTTTTAATTTTTCAAATGAAATATATGCACATCCTGCAGTATTATATCCGAATAAATCTTCTTCATAAGAATCAATATAAAGTTTTGCTCCTGAGACTAATGCTTTTTGATAGGTTTCAAATCTTGAATCTGTATTTCTTTGTTTTAATTGATTAATTACGGGAAATGATAATCCAGTTATGATACCTAATATTATAATTACTACTAATAGTTCAACTAGCGTAAATCCTTTATTATTCTTCATCGTATCACCTACTATATTTATTATAACATAAAAAAATAGGATTACTCCTATTTTCTTAATTTATGATTATCAATTTCATCTCTTAATAATTTGATGAATTCTTCTTGAGATACAGTAGTTGTATCTTTTTCTCCAAATAGTCTGTAACTTATACTCTTACTATCTTTTTCTTGATCACCTAAGATTAAAGTATATGGTATTTTTCTAATTTGTGATTCTCTTAAACGATATCCTAATTTTTCATTTCTATCATCAAGTTCTACTCTTATATTATTATCCATTAATAAGTCATATACTTCTTTTGCATATTCTCCTTGATATTCAGAATTTACTGGCATAACTTGTACTTGTACTGGAGCAAGCCAAGTTGGTAAAATTCCTTTAGTTTCTTCAAGATAATAAGCAATTGTTCTATCTAATGAACCAAATATTGCTCTATGTAGAACAACTGGAGTTTTCTTAGAACCATCTGAATCTACATAAGTTAATTCAAATTTCATTGGTAGACAGAAATCTATTTGACAAGTTGATAAACTAAATTCATTACCAACTGCCGGTTTAACTTGAACGTCTAGTTTTGGTCCATAGAATGCTGCATCTCCAACCATTTCTCTATATGGAATACCAATGTCATCTAATATTTTACGAAGAGCATTCTCTGCTTTATCCCACATCTCATCATCTGGATAGAATTTTACTTTGTCTTTTGGATCACGAAGTGCTAAATCAAATTTGAAATCTTTAATTCCTAATTCTTTATAACACTCTAATATTAAATCAACAACATTTTTAAATTCTGATTCAATTTGATCTGGAGTACAGAATATATGAGAGTCATTTTGACAGAATGTACGTACTCTTTCGATTCCTTTTAAAGATCCACTTGTTTCATAACGACAATCTCTTGCAATTTCTGCAATTCTTAATGGTAAATCTCTATATGAGTGAATATCATTTGCATACATTACCATATGATGAGGACAGTTCATTGGACGTAATACATATTGTTCATCTTCTACTTCCATTATTGGGAACATTGCATCTTTATAGTGATCTAAGTGACCACTTGTTTTATATAATTCAACATTTCCTAAAGGTGGAGTTTGAACATGTTTATATCCTCTTTTAATTTCTTTATTACGAATATAGTTTTCTAATTCATTCCATAGAATAAATCCATTAGGTAAATACATTGGTAATCCTCTTCCTACAAGATCACTCATCATATAAATACCTAAATCTTTTCCTATCTTTCTATGATCTCTTTCTGCTGCTTCAGCTAATTCTTGTAAATGTTTATCTAAATCTTCTTGATTCTCAAAACAAATACCATAAATTCTTTGAAGCATCTTATTATTAGCATCACCCTTCCAGTAAGCTCCTGATACTTTTAATAATTTAAAATATTTAATTTCTTTAGTATTAGAAACGTGTGGTCCACGACATAAGTCAGTGAAATCACCTTGAGTATAGCAACTAATAACTGTATCATTTTCATCCATTCTAGATATTAAATCAATTTTATATGGATCATCTTTAAATTTTTCTAAAGCTTCTTCTTTAGTTAATTCGTGTCTTACAATATTTTTTGCTGATTTAGAGCACTTTTTCATTTCTTTTTCTATTTTCTCTAAATCTTCTTCTTTAATTACATCATCACCTAAGTCAATATCGTAATAGAATCCTTCAGCGATAGATGGTCCTACCCAAAACTTAGCGTGTGGATATAAATGTTGTACTGCTTGAGCAAGTAAATGTGCACAAGAATGGTTTAATTTGTCTAATTCTTCATTTTCTTTTATGTTTATCATATTAATTCTCCTTTATATCTATTGAATATAGTCTCCCATATCCACTTTCATCATTTTTTAATACATCTTTTATATATTTAAATCCTTGTTTTTCATAAAAAACTGGTGCTTTATCCGTCCATAAATAAGCTTTATCATAATTTAATTTTCTTAATTCATCTTTGGCTGCATTTATTAGTTTAATTCCATTACCTTTTCCTCTATATTTATCAAATATCATTACATCACTTATCCATGGATTATACTCTGGATAAAACTTTAAATTATCAACCTTTAAAACACAAAATCCAATTATGTCATCTTTATCAACAAGAGCAATGCCATAAGGAATATCTTTGTTTTTAGCATATAATTCCTTAAACTTGTATATTGTATTTTCTAAAGTCATTAATTCACTATATTGAGACCAGTGAGAGAAATGTTTATCAATTATCTTGTCAAGTTCTTGTTCTGTTAATTCACTAAATCTCTTAACAGTCATATTCTTTTTCTCCCATTAAAATTTCTACCTTGATATTATTATCGACTCTATTTTTAAACTCTTCTCCTAAAGACATATCTCCTACTATACTTCCATAGTGAATTGGTATTGCGATTTCTGGTTTTAAATCATTAATAAAGTCTATTGCTTCATCAACATTCATTGTATAGGTTCCTCCTATTGGTACGAAGCAAATATCACATTTAACATTATCTGACTCCAAGGTTCGATCTGTATCACCCATTATATAAAGTTTCTTTCCTTCTAATTCTATTACATAACCAACATAATACTTTTCTCTTGGATGAAATTGTTTATCTATATTATAAGAAGGTACTGTTACGAACTTTAAATCATCTATTCCATAATATCTATATCCTTCAATTAATAAATTATGTTCTTTATCTTTTAGACATAGTGGAACAATTATTTTAGTTGTATCCTTCTTTATCTTCTCAATAGAGGCTTCATCATAATGATCATAGTGATCATGCGTAATAAAAATATAGTCGGCATCATGTGATTCATCTTTTATATTATATGGATCGAAATAAATCACTTTATCTCCACTATTAATTTTAATAGCCGATTGAGTAATAACACTAATTTTCATATTATCATCTCCTAAAAAACAAAAAAGGATAGTACAGGAGTGCTTATGCACGGTACCATCCTTTGTTTAACTCGTTTCTTTAACGGTATTAACCGGAATTACTTTTCATAATTCTACTCTAAAGGTAGTAACTAATTAAATACTTATTCATTTCCACCAAACATGAACTCTCTATAAAGTTTAGATAATTAATCTCGTCCTTTGTCAATGTATTTACTCAAGTATTATATCACTTTTATTTTTTTTTGCAAATTGATTTTATAAATCTTATTGCCATTTTATATCTATTTCTTACTTTATCTGTTAGAAAAGGTAATATTACTATTAATAACCATAGTCCACCAATAAAGTCTCCTAAGATTATTCTATGTAATGAGAATAATGTTATTACTATTATAGCAATTGTTAAAACAATTGTAAGAATTAAATTAGTAATATCATTTTTCTTTCTAATAGTATCTAAATTTACTTCTTTCTTTTCTAGTAAATTAGTAACTTCTTCTTTGAAACCATTATATCTTTCAAATAATTCTTTTTCATCTTTAACAGGATTTGTAGTTTTATATTCTTCATCTTTCATTACTACATTTCCATTTTCTTTTATTGATATATCTACTCTTAAATAATTCTCTATAGGTAATTCAACATAAAAGTATTTTGAAATTAGTTTTATTACTTTATCTCTAGTTCTAGTAGAAATAAAACTTGCTTCATTTATAAATCCTTTAATTTCATTATTCATACTTTTTATTGTCATTTTAATCACCTATTTAATTATAACATAAAATTATCTACTGTACCATTCTCCAGGAACATTCATCATAGTTCCTAAACCAATATATCCTTGTTGGAATCTTATTTTATCGTATCTATACCATCCGCCCAAATCCCTACAATTATTATCATTTGGATCAAATAATGCACAATCAAGTACTGCTAAATGTAAGTGTACTCCTGTTGAATTACCAGTTGTTCCCATTTGTCCTAATGCATCATTTATAGTAACTGGTTTTCCTACATATAATCCATCTGCATATCTTGATAAGTGAACATATTGAGATGTGTATTTTTGACCATTTATATTATGTAGTACTGTTACTATTAATGCTCCAGCACTATCTGTATATATTCCTGATACTACTCCGTTAGCAACTGGATGAATTACTTCAGCTGTTCCTCTATAACTTGTTATATCTAGAGCAACATGCCAGTAATTTGGACTTTGAGTAACTCTTCCTACTTCAGTTGGTAAATACCATATTTGTCTATCTGTAACTAATGCAGCTGAATCTTTTTTAACAGGTAATTCTACACTAGATGGAGGAGTCATTTCGACTTCTGTTAGTGTTACGTCTCCTGCAAACCCATCAAATAATCCATCTAATAAGCCTTCATTATCAGTACTTTTTTCAGATACATTTGCTGCTGCCATATCTTTAATATTTACGTATTCATAATTTATTTCATATGGATCATTTGATGCAAATACATCCATTACATTTATTCCAATGGCAGAGATTATTAAGGCAAGTGAAAGTAACAAAGCAAAATATTGCTTAAAAGTTTTAACTTTTCTCATGTCCATCACTTCCTTTAAAACTTGGAATATTATACTATATATAAGTTTTAAAGTCAAACAAACAAAAAAGCTGAATAATCAGCTTTTTATCTTCTAAATAATTTTTTATAGTCTCTTAAGAACCATTCAATATTTTTTTGTTGAGCATTTATTTCTACTACTTTACTAGCAATTTCTTCTTTAAGTGCTTCTATTTCTTCTGGAGTTGGATCTTTGTCATAACAAACTTCTAGACAGTGTTCTACTATGATATCTGCTGCTCTTCTAAGTTCTGATGTACAGTGAACAAAGTGATCTGCACCCAAACCATCATGTCTTCCTTCAACATCATACCAAGATTTTGGATATACTCCTAAAATCAACTGATATAGGTTCTTATATTGATCTCCACCATATGTTGAAGTTAAGTTATCAACCATAGATTGAAGTTTTGCCTTTGTATCTTCATCTTCATAAAACACTTTATAAATACACGGATATCCGTTTCTTGCAAACCACTCTCCAACCCTAACACCAGTTAATAAAGTTGTTTGATAAATTATGTTTTCTGATCCAATTGTATTAACTCTTAATCCAGATGGGTCATCAGAATACTCTTTTACTTTTGAATACATCTCACTACCAACATATTTTTTACCAATAATTGTAGCTACTTGTTGTAGGTTTTGAAGTGTTTCTTCCAATTGTTTATCGCTAGATCCATGTTCTAATATATGATCTGCTTCTGAAAATGTTATTCTTTTATTATTTGTAACAATGGTTTTTGGAAATCTTTCAGATACCACATTTCCTTCAGGATCTATTTCAAAAATATAACTTCTGGCAAATCTTTTTTTATTTTCATTTAATGATCCATTCTCTGCAGCAAATTCAAAAGGGAAAATGGAAATTGTTCTTGAAAAGTCATCATCTTTTCTTTGAAATGGTGTGGGCAAGTAAATTGACTGATTTCTTTTTATTGCATTTTGAACAATATCTGACTCATATGGAAAATACGATAAAACTGATGCAATACTTACTACAAGTTCAAAGTTTCCATTTGGTAATCTTCGACATCCAACTAAATCATCTAATTGTTTTGCGTTTCCTTTATCTATTGAAATTGAATAAACATCAATTACTTCTCTATCAGTCATTTCTCCTGACATGTCTACTTTAGCAAGTTTTGCAGTTTCTATATCGTCATCATTAAAGTAAACTTTAACATGATACTTTTCAGATAATAAATCAAGATTTGATTTTGACTTTCTTTCGCCTTTAATCCTCTCAACTAGTGAATCTATTGTTTGAAACATTCTGTCATTCTTTCTTCTTTTCTTTTTGACCATTTTTTTATTTAAAAAATCATAAATTAAATTCAAGCAATCTCTTTTTTCATTTTCACTAAGTTTAAAATTTTTAGAAGACATCATTAATGAAATTAAATTATCATAATAAAGAATTTCCTCTTCATTATTTTCTTCCAAGCATAATAGATATCTTTTTACTATGTTTCTAAATAGTGGGACATTTTCTTTATCTTTTACAGTTGCTAAAGTAGGCATCTTATGAACAGCATACTCTATATATCTTATATCTTTAGCTTCAGTAATAAGATACTCCATAAAATCATATTGTTTAACATCTTTTTGAGCCACTACTCCCATTACTTCTTTAATCTTTCTCCTGACTTTATTTAATTCTGACCTGATGGCATTCATATTTGTAAATCTATTTTTCCATTCAGTTTCTACTATATCTAGTTTACGACTTAAACTAACTAGTTTTCTATTAATAATATTTCTATTAACTTCATTTTTATTGGTAACAAGCACTTCAAAATAAGTCATTGTTTCTACCACTCTATCAAGTGTTTTACCATCATGCATATCATCTATTTCACGATTAATTAAATTAAAAAGAGCGTTGGCAACAGCATTAGCATTTTCTTCTTTAATTAGGGTGCAAAATTCTTTATACTTGATTTTTGGCCCCTTATTTTGAAGATATTTTTCTAATACTCTTTCAACGTTCATTCAATCAATCCCTTCTGTTTTTACTAATTAATTCTTGAGTTATTGAAAGTTGTTTAATTCTTTCAACAATTCTTCTTGCCTTAACCTTGTCTACTCCAGAGCTTGAAATTGAAAGGGATTTTTCCAACTCTTCTAAAGTAAGGTTAGATGTGAAAAATGTAGGCAAATTATTTTCCATTCTATATTGTAGAAGTGGCCCTAATACTTCATCTCTTGACCAACTACTTGAATTCTCTGCTCCAATATCATCTAGTAATAATAGTGGAACTTTTCTAATATAATCATATTGCTCATTATATGTTGTATTAAATGAAGATTTTAGACTTCTTAAAAATTCTGGATAATATACCAATACACTTTTAACATCTTTTTTTGCCATCTCATTAAATAATGAAGCAATCAAATATGTTTTTCCAGATCCAAATGATCCATGTAAATATATACCTTTTGGTTTTTCTTCATTGTTATAATTATCTATAAATTCTTTAAAACATTTTATTATTGGTAATCTTGCTTTATCATCTTTATATATATCTTTGAAGGAAGCATCTTTTATACTCTTTGGCATATCAAATACTTCTAAATTATTTTTATATTTATTATCATTTATTTCTTTTATTTCCTTATCACAAGCATCATAAGAAAATGTAATAACATCATTCTTTTCTATTGGTGTATATCTATATCCAGGCATTACATTTTTACAATGCAAAAGACCTTTGCAGTTTTTACAATTTTTGTATTCTGCAAAAGCATCTTCCAAACTAGATGTATATTTCATTAAAATATCATCTTTAATTTTTAACCCGTCTAAAAATTTTCTAAAATCTTTGTCTGCACATGCATCTTGAAAAGAATGTGTTAAGGCAGTTAAATCAGTTTTCATAAGTTCTTCTTTAGCTTTCATATAACCACCACCACTACTTAAATTTTAACCAAAATTACAATAAAAGTCCATATATTTAACAGGTTTTTACACTATATTAATAAAAAAACGCCTTTATCAGTCGTTTTATGCATATGTGTATTTATCTATATCAGGTTCCATATCTATCATATCCTGATCGGTTGGAACCGCTGCTATAAAAGTTGGTAATCTAGTTGCTAGTTCATCTACTCTTACTCCAAAGATTCCTCTTGCTCCTACACTCTTTTCTGTAACTTTAGTTACTCCAGGAAGACTATTTACCATATCAATATTGCATAGTTTTGGAACAAAGTATTCAATAAATGCAGTATCATTTTCTAAAGTAACCTCTATCGTTAAAGCATGTCCTCTATCTCTAACCATCATAATCATTTTTCTATCACTTAAACAAACCATATCAGTGATACCAATATCTAATACTTTAGGTATGTGATTAAATACATCTCTAAAATAATCTGATTCTACACCTCTTAATGAAATTGGCTCTTTATTAACATTAATTTTTTCATCTAATAACGGAATAGATTGTAAGAAATGATCATTATTTACAAGTGATGCATGCATATAATGTAGCATTTCATTTACAGTTGAAGCTGACTTCATTGGATTTCTCCATCCAAATGCATAACCAATACAGTTTTCTTTAACTTCATCAAGAAAGTTTTGATCCATTTTACTAATGTAATTTGTATAAAACTCATTTAATCTATCATAATCAGTTCCACAAGCAAAAGCAGCTTTTTTAGTTTCTTTTTCAAATGTTTTTATTTTAAGAAGTTCATATGAATCTTTTCCAAATATGTCTAATGCAACACACTTTAATTCAGAAAAAACAAAATCTAAAGAATCATATAATCTATCAAGATATTTAACTAGTGAATCTTGATCATAATAATCAGTTGGAGGAGCCATTCTCAATATTTCGTTTTTAATTCTCATATCTGCACTCATGAAATGTTGAAATAATATTAAATTTTCATCCATGCTATCACATCCTAAAAGTATTATAACATATTTTTATTAATATCATTTGTTTGTTATTAATAAATTTGTTATAATCTATTTGTAAGCGGGGGATTTATATGGTTTTAGGTTATAATACTATTAAAAAACTATTATCTAAGAATTTATTAATTGAAAATGCAAACAATCAAAATATACACTATTCATCTTATGATGTTACTGCAGATAAATATATATTAAAATTTAAAAAAATTAATAAACCTATTTCATTCTTTGATGCCCAAGAGTTAAACAATATGTATGAAGAAGTAAATATTACTGAAGGGTATGCAATTGAACCAGGAGAGACTATTTTAGTAGTATTAGAAGATATATTTAATATTCCAGATAATATATGTGGATCTATTCGTGGAAGAACTTCATTTAATAGATTAGGGTTAACTATTGCGACTCAACATTTACATCCGGGATTCAAAGGTAAACTTAATTTAGCAGTTACCAATAATTCAGTAAATTCATATATTATTACTCCTAAAATTCAAATAGCTCAGGTTATATTTGAAAAACTTGATAAGAAGGTTAAAAAAGATAATTCTTATTCAAGTAAGAAAAAAACAACTTATCAAAATAATGATGGACGTCAAGGTTCAATGATTTATTCAGATTACATTGGTAAAGTTGTTAGACACTTTAAAGGTAACTATTATTATATACAAGATATTTGTATGGATTCTGAAACAAAGGATTATACAGTTATTTATAGAAATCTATATGAGAGAGAAGATTCAAATATTTGGGCAAGACCTGCTAAAATGTTTTTCGAAGAAATTGATCCTAATAGAAAAGATAATATAACAAATCAAAAATATAGATTTGAATTAGTTGATGACTTAACAGTTGACTATACTAAAAAAAATAAAGATGAGTAATTACTCATCTTTTTTATTTATATTTTTAATATATTCTTCAACCATATCTCCATCATGTAATGAATCTGGTAAATTATTAAGATCAAAGAATTCTAGTTTGATTGATTCGGAATCTATTTTTATATTAATATCTTTAGAATTTAATTTTATAAAATATAATGAAGTATTATTATATACAATATCTCCATTAGGATATGATCTTTTTCTCTCTTTTCCTGATAATGTATCTATTAGAATTAATTCTTCTTCTTTTACTTTTATTCCTGTTTCTTCAAATAATTCTCTTGCTGCTGTTGTTCTTAAGTTTTCTCCTAAGTCTTGGCATCCTCCAGGTAAACCCCATCTTCCATTATCAGATCTTTGTTGAAGAAGTATTTCGCCCTTTTCATTAACTACTATTACTGAAGCTCCTGTTTGAATAAATGGAATATGACTAATTCTATCGTCTAGTGCCATTCTAAATAAAACTGGATATCCACCATAATTAGCACTTAATTCTAATAATTCTTCTTCACTTAAACTTAAAACAAGATTAACAAATTCTTCATGAGTATATTCTCTCATCTTTTTAAATTCCATATTATTTCCTCCAAGTTGATTTTATTATATTATGTTATTTTATTCAACTACAAGATTTTTATTTTTAAATTTAATTATTACACTTCCCATATTATCAGTTCTATATATTTTTGAATTACCTAATACTTCTAATACTTCTTTATTAGGATGACCATATTTATTATCTTTGCCAACACTTATTAATGATATTTTTGGATTGATTTCTTTAATAAACTTTTCACTACTACTTGTATTTGATCCATGATGCCCTACTTTTAATATATCTATATTTCCTATATCATAATTATCTAATAATAATTCTTCACTCTTTTTTGATGCATCTCCAGTAAATAACATTCTTGTTTTTTTATAAGTAACTAAATATATTTGACTACTATCATTTTCATCATTTAAATCTTCATTTAACTGAATAAGTTTAAAGTCACCCACTTTAAAATATGTTCCTTGATAACCTATGAATGTATTTTTATTTATAATTCTTTTTTCTAAATAATTGATTCTGTTAGAGTTAATCACAACTCTTTTTACTTTGAAATTATCTATTAAAGTTTTTGCATCTCCTATATGATCAAAATCACCATGACTGATTATTAATAAATCAATCTTTTTTATTCCTTTACTTTTTAATAATGGATAAATAGTATTATAAAAAATAGTACCTTCATTATTCATTTTTCCACCAGTATCAATAAGAATGTTTTTATTATTTGAATGTAAAAGAAAAGAATCTCCTTGACCTACATCTATCATTTCTAAATAATCACTTCTATCAAAATATGGAATTAAGAAATGAAATGATAATAAAAGTATTATTAAATAAATATATTCTTTTTTCTTTCTAAATATGAATACTAATACTATTAAAAAATATATTAAATATACTACTAATGGTAATCGTTTAAATATAAGTTTTCCTATTTTTATTTTACTTAAAAATATTGATATACTTTCCATAATATTAATTAATAAATGATAGATTGGACTTAAAGGTTTAATAATAAAAACTATAAGTGAAAAAGGAAATATAACAATACTTACTAATGGGACAAATATGAGATTATAAATGATACTTAGTATATTTATTTGATAAAAATTATATAAAGTAATTGGAGTACTTACAAAGAAAGATAATAAAGATACTTTAAGTAAAGAGATAATATAATTATCACTTTTTAATTCATTAGAAAACATTATTAAAGATAAACTAATTAAATAAGAATATAAAAAGCCTATATCAAAAATAAAATTTGGATTAATTAAAAGTGAAATAGAAATAATAAACATAAATAGATTTGTTTTTTTTATATAAAAATAATAAATTCTATTTAATGAAAATAATATATAGAATAATACTCCTCTAAATAATGATGGAGATAATCCAACTATAAATAAATATATTAATAAAAATATAGTAGTATATTTAAAAATATCTTCTTCATATAATTTGAATCTTTTTAATAGTTTTGAAATTAATTCTACAAGTAATGTTATATGCATCCCAGATAAAGCAAAAAGATGACTGATACCATTTTCTTGATAGGACCTTAAGGCATTATCATTAACATACGTTTTATCACCTATTAGAAATGTATTAAGATATGGATCATTGCCAAGGTGAGAGATTATTATATTTTTTATATGATAATATGGATTATTACTACTACTTATTTTTTTAATAGAAGATGCTTTTACTATATAAAAGATATTTTTTCTGTATAGATACTTTTTATAATTAAATAGATATTTAGTTTTATTATTTTCTGGTTTAGTAAATTCTCCTTCTACTTTAATTTTATCTCCTAACTTTAGATTAATATTTTCTTTAGAATAATAATTAACTATTACCTTTTCTTTTCCTTTAACAATAATTTTATAATTATCATCTAATTTATGAATATCTATAATAATACCAGTTAAATCATTTGTTTTATTATTATAATTAGAACTTTTTGGTATTATTAATCTAATAATTGAAATAATAATTACAAATATAAATATTATTATAAATAATTTATCCTGTAGTAATATTTTCCTTAATGTTAGCAAGAGTGCTTTCTCCTATACCATTTACTTTAGTTAGATCTTCAATGCTCTTAAATGGTCCATTTGTTTCTCTATACTTAATAATATCGTTTGCTTTAGATTCTCCTATTCCAGTTAAAGTCATTAATTCTTCTTTAGAGGCAGTATTTATATTTATTTTTCCACTGATGGTTGTGGAATTATCTATTTCAATACATGCATTATTTTCTAAAGAATATATTTCGTTATTTTTACATTCCATTAAGACTTGTTTTTCTATTTCTTTTGTTTTTCCAAACTCGTTTACTTCTTCATGACTATAAATAATTATTACCATTTCATCACTTATTTTTTTGCTTAAATTAATAACAGAAGTATCAGCATTTTCAGTAAGACCTCCTGCTTTTTCAATTACATCTATCACTCTTGAATTAGCCTTTAGAGAATAGATACCGGGATTTGCTACTTGTCCTTTTATATCAACTTTGTACACCTCAGAGGTGTTTTGTTTTTTTATATCTTTTTTCTTTTCTATAACTAGTGGTTCTTCTTTTTCAGTATTCATATTTAAGTACATTATTACTCCTACTATACTTATTACTATTACTAATAATACTAATCCTATTAGTATTTCTTTTCTATGACGATATTTAAATGTAATAAATATCACCTCCTATTAGTATTATTAGAAAAAAAAAGAAAAGTTTTAAACTTTTCTAATTTATTTGATAAATTTTTAGTTTTTCTTCTGATCTTCTTTCTGATTCAAGTGCTTCTTCTAGAGTTGTTCCAAAGACTACTGAACCATATTTATATTCTACCAATGGAGAAGACATTCTTTCTAAATATGCTTTTGCTTTTTCACATTCTTTGATGTCTATTGGAGCTCCTGCAATTCTAATTGGATAGTCTCCACCTAAATCAAAATATATGCCATCTTCTGTATGATATGATTTAACATATTTTATTTGTCTTTTAAATGGTATTGGTTTATTACTATAAATATCGTAACTTACTGTATTCAACATTTTAATCTCCCCTGACTAATGTTATTTATTTGGATATTTTAATTGTTTTACTTTTACTACTTGTGGTTCTTCTAAAACTTTTTCGTCTGAGCCGATAACCATCATTGCTTTTTCAAGTATTTGACTTTCTACTTCTGAAATATTATCTGTTTCTATTCTTGCACCAGCAGATTGAGCATTTCCTCCTCCACCAATTGCATCCATTATTTTACCAACATTTACTTTTTTATTTCCTCTTGCAGAAACATGTATTACTCCAGGTTCAACATATCCTAAAACGAATGCTGCATCTACACCAGCAAATTTTAACATTTGATCTGCTGCTTTTGCATAATCTTCTGGAACATGCTCTTCAAGCGGATTATTTCTATTAAATGTAAATGATGCTTGAATTGGTGATAACAATGATTCACTTAATCTTTTTATTATTGTTCCATTTATTATTAAATTTTGAATTCTACAATGTGTTTCAAAATCTTGTAGGAATAAGTTATTTACATATTCCATATCTGCACCTGCAGCAATTAATTTTTCTGCTACATCATGTGTTGAAGGTGTAGTATTTTGTTTAAATCTTTTTGTATCTAAACTGATTCCGGCAAGTAATGAATTAGCCACTTCTTGAACTAATTTTATTTTTTTAGCAAATAATACTTTTGATACAATCTCACTTGCTGAAGATTCTTCTTCATTTATATACATATGTTTAGTTGGTACTGTTTGTTCATTAGTACTATGATGATCAATTATAAATACTCTTCTAAATGATTCTAATGAATCTCCAAGAGAAATCATATCTTTTTTATTAACATCTGTCATTATTAATAAAGGTGAATCTTCTTCTTTAATTAATTTTTTACACATGTTTTTATTTATAATTTTATATTTTTTTCTATTTTCATCTATTATTCTTTTTGTTCCTGGTTCTATTTTTGTCTCATCATCATCAACTACAATATATGCTTTCTTTCCATATGTTGTTACAAGGTGATGAAGTCCAATTGCAGAACCAATTGCATCTAAATCTGGACTATTGTGACCTACAATAAAAACTTTTGTGCTTTTTTTAATTTCATCTTCTAATGATGAAACAAAATCTTTAAATGGTAATGTTTTTTTAGTTTCTGGTGTAGGTGTTATCTCAATAGTTTCTTTTTTTGCACCATTATTAGAATGATGCTTATTAAATCTATATGTTTCTATAAGACCAACTACTGATATAAAGCCAGTTGCTAAAACAGCAGCAGTTAATAAATCATTACCATCAAGTAGTTTTCTATTTTTATCCTTTCCATTCATAAGTAGGTCCCCCTTACTTCTCTTCTTCTAAAGCAGACATATTATATCATAAAAGTGCCTTTTTTTCAAGTTATTATACCATAACAAAAAAAGAATCAACTAATAAATTCAGTTAATTCTTTATACACTTCTACATTGAGGAAGTTAATTACATCACTATTTAGATATTTACTTTGATTAGAACTTGCAAAGGAGTTTATACTTTTTATCTTCCATTTTAGTAATTTATCACTACTTATATTATTAATATTATATGATTTATTACTACTATTTAATATATCTTTTATTTCTTCTATTTCTTTAAAATAATACTTTGAATAATCATCTAATAATACTTGATGTGATTCTTCTAATTTATATCCATCTCTTAATATTTCTTCTCTTAAATCTAGATATATAAAATCATCTACTACTATGTCAGTTAATATATGAATATAATATCCTAATAAGAAATCTTTATTGTAATTATCTTTTTCTCTTAGATAGAATTCTTTTAAATTATTTCTCCATTTTGTATAATCTTTTTTTCTTAAATGAGCAGTCCATCTTTCTTCTTTTGGAGCAAATCCTTCTAAGTTAGGTGTATCTGGAGCAAGTATACCTAAGTAATAGTCATAACTATTTATATTTAGTTTATTACCTATATATTTTCCTACTTCTTCATGAATCATTATATTAGGCATATTAATTCTCCTTCATTAAGTTATTTTCTATATTAACTCTTTGTACTAATGATAGTGCTGCGATTAAACATAGAGTGAAACTACCACCATAACTCATAAATGGTAATGGTACTCCTGTCATTGGCATTAATCCCATAATACCCAATAGGTTTACTGCAACATGTAGGAATATATAGAAGGCTACTCCATAGCAAATAACTGCTCCTCTATTATTTGGACATCTTCTACCTATTAAGAGTATTCTAAATATTACAAATATATAAGCAAGTATTAAAATAATACCAGTAATTACTCCTAATTCTTCTACTATTATTGCGAATATAAAGTCAGTATATGCTTCTGGTAGATATAAATATTTTTGGGTAGAATTACCTAAACCTACTCCAGTTAATCCACCATTATTAATTGCGATATAACAGTTACAAACTTGACTTCCGTTACTTAGAATTTTTTCACATGGATTTTTAAAATCAAATCTTTCCATTTGTCTTTCTAGTAATACACCTTTTCCTGCACCAAACATAGCAATAGCCGCGACTACTACAAAGCCTACTCCCGCGAAGAATGTTTTGTATTTTATTTCTCCTGCGATTGGGACTGCTAAAAAGATTATTAAAACTATTAGTCCATAAATAATTGTTGTTCCAAGGTCTGGTTGTAAGAATATTAGACCTGCTATCATAATACAAATTCCTATTGGGAATAGACTCTTTGTCCAACTATTTAATTTCTTTTGATTTCTATCATAATACGTTGCTAAAAAGACTATTGTAATTACTTTTATAAATTCTGATGGTTGTAAACTAAAGAATCCAAAATCGAACCAGCTTATTGCTTTATTTTTAGCTGTTCCATATATTAATAAAATTACTAAACTTGCAGTAAATATAATTAATAAAATCCATGAAAAGAATCCATATGATTTTGTACTAAAATTAATCATAAATAAGAATACAAATAGTCCAACTATTAGAACTAATCCTTGTTTAATAAAATAGTTATATGGACTTGCTGCATAAGACATATAGGCAGTTACGTTTGAAGCAGAAAATACCATTATTAGTCCTGCTATAAACATAATAATAGTAACTATTAGTAATAATTTATCTGTATTCATTAATAGTTTCTTCATACGTATGCTCCCTTCTACTATAAATATAACACATAATTGGTTTTTTAATATTATTTGGACCTAATAAATGTAAAGAAAAACTTTGTATTTTACACTTTTTGTGTTATAATACGAACTACTTATGGAGGGATTACTATGGAAGAAAACTATCTGCTTGCAAAACAATTAGTTAATCAAAAATTTCCTGAAGGATCAGGTATTGATGGATTCTTTATATTAGGATTATATGGTTTATTATCTATCTATAGTGATTACCGAGATATTGTAGAAAAGGTATTTTTAGATACTGATATATGGTTTGAAAGCGGAACAATAAAAGAAATATTAGATAGAAATGATATAGACCTTGCGGATTACAAATATGATGAAAGAAGTGAGAAAGATGATTCTGCTACATATGCTGTTTCTAGTATCGGTACTTTTGTTTGTCTAGAAGATGGAAAGATAAAAATTGAAAAGCATACTCCTTATATAGCAGCATCTCTTGATCATGTTGGAGTTACTAGACTTTTAAATTCATTTATTCATGAAATGGGACATATTATTAAAGGTTATACAAAGGGATATGCTCATAGTGAAAGAAATAATAAAATATATGCTTTTGTAAGAACTGGATTACATATAGATGGAATTTCATTTAATAAAGATGATAATTCATACTATGATTACAAAGTCGGAGAAATTATTGATGAAGTTATTAATACAGTTCAAACTACAGAAGCATTACAAGAAATTAAAGCATTAGATGGATGGATCCCTGATAAAGAAGTTCAAGATATGTATAACATGCTTAATAAACAAATATTAGATGAAGATTATGGATACAATAAGTCAGTTAAAGCTTTTAGACCTTTATGGGAATGTAAAAGTTTTAAGAAATTAATAGATGAAAATGTTATTCCTGGAAATCTTTCAACTATTAGAAAATATTTTGATAGAAGAACTTTTAAAGGAGCTTTTTCTCAATTAAGTGATTTACTTGATGATATGGATGAAGTTGAATGTGATGGCGGAGACTTTATAATAGAGTTTGTTACTAATTTGAGAATAAAGCATATAATTAATAAATATAAGAAAAATAAATCAAAACAAAAGAAGAAATAGACTTTTCAAATTATTAAATTTTTGTTAAAATTAGAATACTGAGGTGGTTAGATGTTAAAGACAAGAGATATTTTAGATGAATCAGATAAAAGACTTAGACTAGTAAGTAAAGAAGTCGAGTTTCCACTAACTAAAGCAGATAAAAAGAATATAGACACTATGATAGAATATCTACATGATAGTCAAATTCCTGAATTATCTGAGAAATACGATTTACGTCCTGGTATGGGACTTTCTGCTATACAATTAGGAATACCTAAAAGATACTTTGTAGTAGTATATGAGTATGAAGAAGGTAAATTTGAAAACTATGTATTAATTAATCCAAGAATTATTAGTAATTCAATGGAAATGATATATGTTGCTGAAGGTGAAGGATGTTTAAGTGTTAACAGACCTGTAGAAGGAATTGTTCCAAGATTTGCTAGAGTAACAATGGAAGCATATGATATGGATGGAAATAAAATACATGTTAGAGGTCGTGAAGACTTAGCTGTTTGTTTCCAACATGAATTAGATCATTTAAACGGAATTTTATTTATAGATCATATTGATCCTAAAAATCCATTTAAAGGTAAAGATGAGATGAGAGAAATCTAATCTCTTTTTTTATGAAAAAAAAGAAGACTTAATCTTCTTTTTTATATTACTTCTTTAGCATCTTCTAATTTAACGCTTACTAATTTAGATACACCTGATTCTTGCATTGTAATTCCATATAGAGTATTAGCATATTCCATTGTTTTCTTTTTGTGTGTAATTATTAAGAATTGTGTTTTGTCTCTATAGTGATTTAAGTAATTACCAAATCCTTCTACATTAGCTTCATCAAGTGCTGCTTCTACTTCGTCAAATAAACAGAATGGTACATCTCTTACATTCAATATTGCGAATAGCAAACTAATTGCAGTCAATGTTTTTTCTCCACCAGATAAGAGACTTATGGTTGTTAGTTTTTTACCTGGAGGGGATGCTACTATATCTATTCCTGTATTTAATAAATCTTCTGGATTAGTTAATTTTAAATCTGCTGTTCCTCCTCCAAATAATTCTTTAAATACTTTAGCAAATTCTACTTTAATCTTATCAAAAGTAATTTTGAATTCTTCTTTCATTACATCATCCATCTCATTCATGATTTCTAGTAATGTATCTTCTGCACCTATTAGGTCTTCTCTTTGTTTTGTTAAGAATTCATATCTTGAATTTACTCTTTCATATTCTTCAATTGATTCTAGATTAACCATACCTATTCTCTTTATATTAGCTCTATAAGTATTAACTTTATCTCTAGCATCTTCTGGTTCTATATCTAGACTAAATTCACTCTTTGCTCTTTCAAATGTCATTTCATAATCAACTGATAATGTATTTAACATATTATCTAATTGGACATCTATTCTATTATTACTTATCTCTAATTCTTGAGATTCTTTTTCTAATTCATGTAAGTGATGATTCTTTACTTTTTCATCTGCTTGCATCTTTTCTAATCTATCTTTTAGATTACTAATTTCATCTTCTAAGTTACTAATTCTTATTTCTAATTGTTCTTTATAAGCAGTCTTTTCATGATACTCTCTTATTAAATCTTGTTCCTTCTCAGAAATAGAATTACTATGAATAGATTCTAACATTTCATAATCTTTATTTAGATTAGTTATCTTATTTTTAATATCTTCTAACTCAGAATGTTTTCTCTCATACTTCTCTTTTAAGTTTACTTTTTCTCTTGAAAAGGTAAATAGTTTATCTTCTAATTCAGTTATTTCTTTAGAATTATCTTGTAATTCTAATTGAATTTCTTCTTCTTCTTTCTTTAGAAGATTACTTGTACTTGTTAAATTAAATAGTTCTTGTTTTAACATTACTACACTCTTTTGTTGATATGTTGATCCTCCTGTTAGAGAACCACCTACATTTACTACATCACCATCTAATGTAACAATCTTATATTTTGCTTTAATCATATGAGATAATCTTGTTGCGGAATCTATATCTGTTACTACTAAAACATTACCTAATTGATTTTTAACTATACTATCATATTCTCTATTGTATGTTACTAAATCAGACATAATACCTAAGTAGTCACTTGAATTTTTTAATATATTAATTGTTTCACTATCTACAAATCTTTCTTTAATTACATTTAATGGGAAGAAAGTAGCTCTTCCTTGATGATTATCTTTTAAGTAATTAATTGCTCTTTTAGCAGATTCTTCATCTTTTGTAATTATATAGTTCTTACAACCACTAATAGCAGTATTTAATGCTTTAATATATTTTTCTTCAGTATTTAATATATTACCTATTGTATTGTGAATACCTGTAAGAGATGTTTCTTTTAATACACTTCTTACACTATTAGGCATATCACTACCATTTTCAATTTCATTATTTAAATTATTTATTTTATGATTAATTGAAATAAGTTCTTGATTATGTCTTGAATAGTCATTCATTAACATATTCTTTTTAGATTTAGAATTATCTAATTCTTTTTCTACTTTATTATATTCATCTTCTTTACTATGAATATTCTTAGTAATATTATTTAATTCTTCTTCTACTACATTTGCTTCTCCAGATAGTTTTTCTTTTTCATCTAGAAGTGTTCTTATTTTTTCTTTTACTTCTTCATCTTCTTTATTAGTTTTACTTCTTTCTACTAATAAACTTCTTTCACTATCTAGTTTTAATCTTTCTTCTGTTACTATTAAAAGTTCTCTATTTAATTCTTGTTTTTCTTGTTGTTTTTTCTCTAATAAATTAGTATCTTCTAAATATTTAGTATCATTTTTACTACTTTCATTAGATATAGTTATTATTTCATTATCTAGTTTTTCTTTTCTCTTTTTATTGTTTTCTAATTCAATATTTAAATTTTCTATATCATAAGCAAGTAATGCTACTTCATATTTATCTAGACCTTTTTTGTTTTCTAAATATTCTTGTGCTTTTTTACTTTGTCTTTTTAATGGACCAACTTGTCCTTCTAACTCTGTAATAATATCATTTACTCTATCTAAGTTATTATGAGTTTTATCTAGTTTACGAAGGGCTTCTTCTTTTCTCTTTTTATATTTTAAAATACCAGAAGCTTCTTCAAATATTACTCTTCTATCTAGTGAAGAATTTGATAATATTTTTTCTACTTCACCTTGAGAGATAATATTGAAAGATTCTTTACCCATACCTGTATCTAATAATAAATTAGTTATATCTTTTAATCTACATCTTTCATTATTTAAATAGTATTCATTTTCTCCACTTCTATAGACTCTTCTTTTAATAGATATTTCTGTATAAGGGATATTTAAATAGTGATCTGTATTATCAAAGATTAATTCTACACTTGCAACATTAAGAGGATTTCTACTTTTACTACCTGAGAAGATTACATCAGTCATTGATCCGTCTCCTCTTAGGGATTTAATTGATTGCTCTCCTAAAACCCAACGAACTGCGTCGACAACATTACTTTTACCAGATCCATTAGGACCAACGATACAAGTAATTTTGTTATCAAGTTTAAGTTCGATTTTGTCAGCAAAAGATTTAAAACCACTTGTCACTATTCCTTTTAAGTACATAATCTTCACCCTATTTAATATTATACTATACTGATTGTTTTTTCTCAAATATTTCTTTATTTTTCAATAAAAAAAGATTCTTACGAATCTTAATTTTCATGTTTATAAATATAGAATGATCCTACACTTATAATAAATGATCCAATAATAAGTGCTAACTCACCAGAAGATGCTGTATCTTGTACTGCAACTACTTGTGTACTTGTAGTATTACTATTACTATTTTCATATTCTTCATCTGGTATTAATGAATCAATTGCTCTATCTGTTTTTTCTTTAACTGTTGTTACTGGTTTTAAGTTTTTCTTATTATTAGTGTTCTTATCACCACTAGTTCCTAATCTAGATATTAGATATATTAAGAATACAATTAGTAATACAATAATAATCCATTTGATTATGCTTTTTATTAAATCCATACCTCTCACCCTTTCTTAGTCTGTTATTTTTACTTTTCTAATTATAATTAAATTTATTAATAATATGATTGATCCAATTACCATTGATATTGCTGATGAAGAAGCTGTGTCTGGAACTTCTACTATTTGAGCAGGTAAATCATCAACTGATGTTCCTGGAAGTTCTTCATTTGTTTCTTCTTTTGGTGTTTCCTTTGGTGTTTCTTTTGATTCATCTTTCTTACCATTTTTATCAATGATAACTTCTCTATTATCTTCTTTTGCATTACTCTTTTTATTTGATACTTCAATTTCTGTATTATTAAATGTTACTTCATTATAAGTAGTTTCATACTTATTAGTAACTGGATTATATTTAACATCTACTGTTAATTCTTTAGTTTCTTCATCATAGATAACATTTTCCTTATTTGTAGATGCTTGCTTTAATAAATATTTATAAGTACCTGCTTTTGTATATTTTGGATTAAAAGTAAATACATTACCTTTATTTCTTAGAGTTTCTATTTTATTACCATCTTCATAGACACCTAATACATATTTGTTATCTTCATATTTATCATTTAATTTTATTTTTATAGGAGTATCAGAAATTTTATTACTTGCTACTTGATTATAATAATTAACTTTATTATCTTTACTAAATTGAAGAATCATTTTATTTCCATTAAATGAAATATTTTGTAATTCTCCATATTCTACTCCATTGAAACTTTTTGGAATTAAGAATGTATTTTGTAATTTACCTTCTTTATCATAAATAAATATTACATTTTCTTTAGTATCTTTGTTATAGCAGGCATAGTAAATATTATTTCCTTTTAGAGTTAAACTCTCTCCATTATATTTATGTTTAATATTAAAACTTGATACTTCTTTAAAGTCTTTATCAACAATAGATATTTTTGATCCTGTCTTAGTATTAGATGCTAAAACATAATTATCATCTTTTGCATTATATGCTATAGCATGATAACTTTTATCTAGTGAAATAGTATTCTTTTCTTTAAAGTTTTCATCTAAAACATATACTTTTTTATCTCCTAATATTAGGATTTCTTTTGTATTTGAATTAAATGCTAAATCATTTCCTTTATTATATTTTCTATTTAAGATTGGATTATCTCCATCAATAGTTGCGTATGAATAATCATCTTTATTTAAAATGATTAAAGCATTTTTTTCTTTCTTTTTATTTTCTAGTACTGAAACAATATATTTATCAGTTACTCCACCACCTTGTACAACACTATAACCCCCGCTTGGTGTAGCTAAACTTTTTATTCTTTTTAGATTCAATGTAGTCATATCTAATGCTTTAACATTAGTTAATAAAAATATTGGAAGTAATAATAATGCAAGTATGACTAATTTCTTCTTCATATTATTTCACCTCTAAATTGATTTCTATTATAACATAATAATATTATTTTTCAACAAAAAAGAAGAATTACTCTTCAGTAACTTCTTCTTTTATTTCTTCTTTAGGTTCTTCTTTCTTTACTTTTGGTTTTGGTAAAGCTTCTTTTCTAGAGAAGTTTAGTCTTCCTTTTTTATCTTCACCTAAGGCTTTTACAATGATTTCATCACCAACAGATACTACATCACTTGCTTTTTCTACTCTTTCATTAGCAAGTTGTGATACGTGAACTAATCCTTCACATCCTGGCCATACTTGTACGAAACATCCGAAGTCTTCTACTTTAACTACTTTAGCTTCATAAATCTTTCCAGTTTCTACTTCTCTTGTGATATCTTCAATCATCTTTCTTGTCTTATCAATTATCTCTTGATCTGAGTGATAAATAATTACTCTACCATCATCTTCTAATTCTACTTTAACAGCATTTACATTTGTTACTTCTGTTACATTAGATGCGTCACAAATGATCTTAGTAATCATTTCTCCACCCTTACCAATAACATCTTTTATCTTAGCTGGGTTTATCATAAATGTTACCATCTTTGGAGCATACTTAGATACTTCTTTTCTTGGTTCTGGTATTTCTTTAGCAATTACATCTAAGATTTCCATTCTTGCTTTTTTAGCTTGTGCTAATGCTTCTTTTAAGATATCTTTTGTAATTCCACTAATCTTAATATCCATTTGTAGAGCAGTAATTCCATTAGCAGTTCCTGCTACTTTAAAGTCCATATCTCCTAAGTGGTCTTCCATTCCTTGAATATCAGTTAAAATTGTATAATCATCTTCATGAGTAATTAATCCCATTGCGATACCTGCAACTGGAGCTTTAATTGGAACTCCTGCAGCCATTAGAGACATACATCCTGCACAAATACTTGCTTGAGATGATGATCCGTTTGATTCAAGAATTTCTGATACAACTCTGATTGTATATGGGAATTCTTCTTCTGATGGGATTACTTGAGCTAGAGCTTTTTCTCCTAAAGCACCATGACCAATTTCTCTTCTTCCTGGAGCTCCATATCTTCCTGTTTCTCCTACTGAGAATTGTGGGAAGTTATAGTGTAACATGAATCTCTTTTGATCTTCTAATCCTAATCCATCAATTACTTGATGTTCATTGATTGCTCCTAATGTAGTTACTGAAAGTGCTTGAGTTTCTCCTCTTGTAAATAATGCAGATCCATGAGTTCTTGGTAAAATATCAATTCCTGTAGATAATGGTCTAATTTCATCCATCTTTCTACCATCTGCTCTTAATCCTTCTTTAACTACGATACTTCTAAATAAGTTATATTCAATATCAGATACAACCATTTGTACTTTTACTAGTAATTCTTTTAATTCTTCTTCTTTCATAGAATCTTCATTTTCACTAGTAAATAATTCATTCATTTCTTCTTTAATTGCATCAATTGCAGCATATTTTTCAAGTTTTCCTTTAATACGTAATGCTTTATCCATCTTTTCAGTAACTAATCCTGAAATTCTTTCAATTAATTCTGGTTCTGGAGTTAATGTTTCATATTCCATCTTCTCTTCACCAATTTCAGCTATTATTTCTTCTTCGAATTTAATTAATTCTTTAATAGCTTCATGTCCAAACATTAATGCATCTAACATTACATCTTCAGATACTTGTTTTGCACTTGATTCTACCATGTTAATAGCATCTTTTGTACCAGCTACAGTTAACTCTAATTCAGATCTTTCTAATTCTTCTGGAGTTGGGTTAATAATAAATTCTCCATCTACTCTTCCAACTTTTACTCCAGCAATTGGTCCATTAAATGGAATCTTAGAAATAGATACTGCTAAAGATGATGCTAACATTGCTGTTAATTCTGGTGAACAATCTTGATCAACAGATAATACTGTTGAAATGATTTGTACTTCGTTTTTGAAGCCTTCTGGGAATAATGGTCTCATTGGACGGTCAATCATTCTAGCTGCAAGTGTTGCTGCTTCTGAAGGACGTCCTTCTCTTTTAATAAATCCTCCTGGGATTTTGCCTACTGAATATAATTTCTCTTGATAATTTACTGTTAGTGGGAAAAAATCACTTAATAAGTTAACATTTTTTGATACTACTGCTGCAGTTAAGATAACTGTATCGTTATATCTTACTAATACTGCACCATCTGCTTGTTTTGCAAGTTCTCCATGTTCAACTACTATTTTTCTTCCATGAAAATCTAACTCAAATACTTTCTTTTCCATAAAAACCTCTTTCTTTCAAAAAAAATAGACACTAAAAAATGTGTCTACTTTCTTAAACCTAATTTTTTAATTAATTCACGATAACTTTGAACATCTTTTCTTTGAAGATATTGTAACATATTTCTACGTTGTCCAACCTTCTTTAAAAGACCTCTACGTGAATGATAATCATGAATATGTACTTTTAAATGTTCAGTTAATTCTTCGATTTCTTTTGTAAGAATTGCGATTTGAACTTCTGCTGAACCAGTATCATTTTCATTCTTAGCATATTCTTTAATAATGTTTTGTTTTACTTCTTTTGATAAAGCCATTTTTTACACTTCCTTTCCAATATATTAACCAGAACTAAGTAAAGAGTCGGAAATTCTCTGAACTGAGATCAGGTAAGTACTTGTATTATACTTTATATATTAGAAAATTACAAGTGTTTTTTATTCTGTTTTCTTTAATTCCATTCTTTCGCCGTTATCAGAAATATTCTTTAAGATGCTAGAACAGTCATCTTTAATAAAACTACAGTATGAATTATAATGTGGATAATCTCCTGGACCAACTACTTCAAGTGGTTCAACGAAACAAATTGAGTTACCAATTTCTACATATTTTCCATCAGCACCTTGAACATCACTATAGTTTACTGAATAAGTACCATCTTCTCTTAATTCATATGTATACTTGTAATCAAAGCTTACTCCATTTTCAGTACCAGTTTTTTCACCGTAATATTTACCTGTACATTTTGGAACATCTTTTTCAACTGTTTCTTCTTTAGTAATCTCTTCTTTTACTTCATTATTTTGTTTAATTACTAAGTCTGCAATTTTACTTGCTCCTGCTAAGTAACCTCCTACTGCTGCTGCAATTAATAATAGTATTACTAATATTGTTACTAAAATCCATGATTTCTTTTTTCTTTTCTTTGTTTTCTTTTCTTCTACTTGTTCTTTATTCTCTTCCATAATTAACTCCTTTCTATTATAAGTACATTATAATATATTATTCACATTTTTACACTTATTTTTTGATAATTTGTATAAATGTTAATCATTTTGTGATATGTTTATTATGGTGATTATATGGAAAAGATTATTGAAAAGAAAAATATAATTAAAAGTCTTTGTGCATTTTTAATATTTTACTTTCTACCATATATAGTAATCTATGGACTTAGATTTCTTGGTATTTCATTTGATGGTATTGATGATAAAACTAGAGTTCTTTTAAATACTATTTTATCTTTAATGACTGCAATTATATTATTTATAATTTATAGTAAAGATCTTAAGGACGACTTAATAAAGTTTAAAAGTGATTTAATTAGAAATGTAGATACTGGATTTAAGTGTTGGTTTGTTGGATTAATAATTATGATGGTTTCTAATTTAATACTTAACTTTATTCTAAATGCAGGTGGTGCTAATAATGAACAAGCTGTTCAAAATCTTTTATCTAGTTTACCTGCTATAATGGCAATTGATGTTTGTATACTTGCTCCTTTTAATGAGGAAATTGCTTTTAGAAAAACAATTAAAGATGTATTTAAAAACAAATGGATATTTGTTATTTTATCATTCTTACTATTTGGTGGTGCTCATGTAATTAGTAGTGCTCAAACATTAATTGATTATTTATATATAGTTCCATATGGAGCTTTAGGTGGAGCTTTTGCTTATGCTTTTTATGAAACTGATACAATTTATACTTCTATGACAATGCATTTTATTCATAATACTGTATTAGTTATTTTATCTTTATTTATATTATAAAAAAATCCCATGTGGGATTTTTTATTTGCCTCTTTTTATTTTACTATCTATAAATGCAAGTACTATACATATTACTGCATCTATTCCTAATGTTACAAAGTAACTTGTCCAATAACTTTCATAGACTACTTTAGTTAAATAAATAAGTGTATATAACATACAAAATACTATTATTGAGAATAGATAATTCACTAATATTAATGGATATGATGCTTTAGTATTATTTAATATAAATAAGTAAATTGTTAAATTAACAAATTGACTTACTACATATCCACAGAATTCTCCAGTTACATTTGATAGTATTAAATTCTTTCCTAATGCAAAGGCCATTACTGCCATAAAGCATACTGCAATTACACCTGATACAGCGATCGCTGAAACTGCTTTTTTGTAATCATATTTTTTAGTTATATAGTTTGCTATTAAATAAGTAAATGGTAATCCTAAGATTGCATAACTTACTCCTGTACCGAAGCAATTAAATTCATATGTTTTAACAGATTCTAATAATATAGTTAGTGTTGTTAATAATAAAATATATATCCAACAATCATTATAACTATCTTCTATTTCAAGTTTAGTTTTTCTAGCCATATTGATCTCTCCTTATTCTATATTCATTCTATCATAAAACTATAAAAAAAGAAAAGAGTTATTCACTCTTGTCTTTTTCATTTATTTGTTCAATTATTTTATCTATGTGTTCTCCATAGGCAATTGACTTATCATAAATAAATCTTAATTCTGGAGTATGTCTTATATCAACTTTTTCTGCAAGTTTTGTTCTTATAAATGATGAAGCTCTTTCAAGCGCTTCTTTTGTTGATTCTTTTTTCTCTTGATCTAATACTGTGTAATATACTTTAGCAAAACTTAGATCATTAGTAATATCTACTCCTGTAATAGTTACAAATTTAATATCTTGATCTTTTATTTCAGTCATTAATATTTCACTTATAACTTCTTGATAAGTATGATTTAATCTTTCTATTTTAATACTCATCTTAATCACTTCCTTACATATTGACCCTTTTTATTTTTTTGAAACAAAACACTATATGCAGGTTCTGCATCATGAGTAGTAATGTGAGTGTGTTTATTCAAATCATATACAAAATCTAATTCCATGCCTTCATCTTGTTCTCTATAAACAGCAAGTGCAGTTCTATCTGAATTTAATTCAAAAAACATATTTCTTTTTGTTGCAAATTGCTCTCTTGTAAGATTCGCAACTCTTCCTTCTCTTATAACACTACCATCAACATATCTTACCCTTACATTTATTCTATCAGGATTGTTTTCATCTTCTGTATAGATTAATAAAGCGTTGTCATTTATTAAGACTGTTCTTAGATATTGTTCTTCAATATCTTCTCTAATTGTTTTTTTCATTATCTTTTAATTTCTACTAATTCGTATACTTCGATAATATCTTTTTCTTTATAATCTTGACAATTTTCTAGAGTCATTCCACAATCCATATCTTTTTTAACTTCTTTAACTTGATCTTTTTCATGTTGAAGAGAATTAACTGCTCCATTATAGATAACTATGTCATCTCTAATTATACGAGCTTTTGCATTATTTTTAATTACACCACTTGTTACATGACATCCTGCAATTAATCCTACTTTTGAGAATTTGAAGATTTGTCTTACTTCTGCTGTACCAATTACTTTTTCTTCATATTCTGGTTCAAGCATACCTTTCATTGCAGCTTCCATATCTTCTACAACTTTATAGATAATATCATATGTTTTAATTGTAATACCATATTGTTTAGCTGTATCTATAGTGGCATTATTTCCTCTTACGTTAAATCCAATTATAATTGCATCTGATGCTGAAGCTAGAACTACATCACTTTCTGTGATTGCTCCTACTCCACCTCTGATTACATTTACTTTAACACCCTCAACATCAATTTTTTCTAAGGCGTTTTTAACTGCTTCTAAAGATCCATTTACATCAGCTTTTAATACTACTTTAATTTCTTTTACTCCTTCTTGGATTCTTCCAAATAAGTCTTCTAAAGTCATTCCACTAAAGTTAGTATCTGCTTCTTTAGATCTTAATTCTCTTGCATGAGCAATTTCTTTAGCTTGTTTTTCTGATTCGAAAGCCATGAATTTATCTCCTGCAGATGGTACTTCTGATAAACCTGTTACTTCTACTGGTGTAGATGGTTTAGCTTCTGTAACATTATTTCCTCTATCATCTTTTAGAGTTCTTACTTTTCCATAGAAGTTACCAACTACTATTGGATCTCCAATACGAAGTGTACCATTTTGAATTAATAGTGTTGCAGTTGTTCCTACTTTGTTGTCTTTCTTTGATTCAATTACAACTCCGCTTGCATAACGTGATGGATTTGCTTTATATTCATTCATTTCTGCAACTAATAGAATATTTTCTAATAATTCATTAATTCCTACTCCTGTTTTAGCAGAGATTTTATTTACTATAATATCTCCACCCCATTCTTCTGGGGTTAAACCATTTTCAACTAATCCAGTCATTATTCTTTCTATATTAGCTTCTGGTTTATCAATTTTATTAATCGCTACTATTATTGGTACTCCTGCGGCTTTAGCATGGTCTATTGCTTCTTTTGTTTGTGGCATTACACCATCATCTGCAGCTACAATAATAATAACTATATCTGTAATTGATGCTCCTCTTGCTCTCATTTCAGTAAATGCAGCATGTCCTGGAGTATCGATAAATGTAATTGGCTTTCCATTATATGTTACTGAGTATGCTCCTATAGCTTGAGTAATTCCACCGGCTTCTCCAGCTACTACATCAGTATTTCTAATTGCATCTAGTAAAGTAGTTTTTCCGTGGTCAACATGTCCCATAATTGTAACTACTGGTGGTCTTTCTACTAGATCTTCTGCTTTATCCTCTATTTCAAAGTTTTCAAAATTTGAAATATCAGCAGTTTCTTCTTTCTTTAAAGTCTTTTCATATTCAGTAACTATTATTTCAGCTGAATCAAAATCTACACTTTGATTAACTGATGCCATTACTCCTAATCCCATTAATTTCTTAACTATTTCTACAGGAGCAACTTCTAAAGCATTTGCTAAGTCAGTTACTGTCATTCCTTCTTTATAAAGTACTACGTTTTCATCTTTATCATTTTCATTACTTTGTAGTTTTTCTCTATGTTTATACAATTTTTTTCTTTCTTTTAAGAAGTTCTTTTGATTAGTTTTTTCTATTTTAGCTTGTTTGTTTTGCTTAACTTTTGTGAATGAAGTAGTATCATCTAAATCAATCTTTGTATCATAAGCTAATTCTTCTGCTTTTGATACTGTTTCTTCTTCTAGTTGTTGTTCTTCTACTTCTTCCTTATCTAATTCAATATCCCCCTCAATATAATCTTCTTCATCTTGTATCTCATTATCTAAAAGAGTGATACTTATATCATCTAATAATGAGTTTTCGTCTTGATATGAAATTCCAATCTTATCACATAATGCCATTATTTCTTCAACAGTTTTTCCAACATCTTGTGCATAATCTATAATTGTCATCATGAAGACTCACCTCACTTTTCTATTTTTCTATTATATTTTTTATTTCTTCATAGACATAATCCTCTATCTTACATTCTAATTTATTTTCTAATGCTTTAGTTTTCATTGCTTTTTCTAATACATTAATATCTTTTTTGATATATGCTCCTCTTCCATTCATCTTGCCTGTTTCATCGACTTGAACTACTCCTTCTGGAGTTCTTACTATTCTTAGTAATTCTCCTTTTGGAAGAGATTCTTTAGTTACTACACATGTTCTTAAAGGTACTTTTTTTACTTTCATAAAAACCTCTATCTAAAATTGATTCCTGCTTCTCTAGCTTGTTCTGTAGTTTTAATATCAATTTTTTTGAATTTAGTTAGTCTTGTAGCAAGACGAGCATTTTGTCCTTTTTTACCGATTGCTAAAGAGAAGTTGTCTCCATCAGCAATAACCATAGCTTCTAATTTCTTTGGATCTGTAATTGCTACTGTTAAATCTTTTGCTGGACTTAAAGCATTTTCTATAAATACAGCAGGATCTGGATCATACTTAATTACATCTAATTTTTCTCCATGTAATTCTTCTATAATTCTTGCAATTCTTGATCCTTTTTCTCCAATACATGCTCCGATTGGATCCACATTAGGATTTTCTGAGTAAACAGCAACTTTACTTCTATTTCCTGGATCTCTTGCAACACTATAAATCATTACTGTTCCATCATTGATTTCTGGAATCTCTAATTCAAATAGTCTCTTAACAAATCCATAATGAGCTCTACTTAATAAAATAAGTAAATTCTTTCCGTTATTATCTACTTTAGATACATATACTTTAATTTGAGAACCCATTTCAATCTTTTCTCCTGGAATAATATCTTTCTTAGGTAAGATTCCATTTGTTCTTCCTAAATCGATAAAGTAATTATCTGTATCTTCTAAGGCAACTGTACCAACAAGTAATTCATCTTGTTTGTCACCAAATTCTTCCATGATACTATTTCTTTCAGCTTCTCTAATTTTTTGAACAACTACTTGTTTTGCAGTAGATGTAGCAACTCTACCAAAGTCCTTTGGAGTAACTTCAGTATCAATAGTATCTCCTATTTCTAATTGTTTATCAATTTTCTTAGCATCGCTTAATTTGATTTCAGTTTCTGGATTGAAGAATGAAATAGTTTCTTTTTCTTCTTCTGTTCCTTCGCCTTCTTCATCTTCTTCAACTACTTCTGGTTTAGTATCTTTCTCATCATCATCTGCATAACTTTCAAATAATGCATCATCATATTCTTCTTTAGTCATTTTATCATCTGGTACAACTGTTAAGAATGAATATACTTTGATATCTCCAGTTGCACGATCAAATAATACTTTTACATTTGTTTTTGAATTGAAGTTTTTCTTGTATGCAGAAGTTAGCGCTAATTCCATTGCACTATATACTACTTCTGGATCAATATCTTTTTCTTTTACGATATTATCTAGTGCTGCTTTAAATTCTTTTCCGTTCATTTTGCTTTATTTCTCTCCCTTCTCTTTAGAGAAAATATCAAGTTCATCACAATCATCTAATAAACTTTCATTTTCATCCATTACTTTATTTATTATTCTAGAGGCATCAGTAATTCTATTTAAGTCAATTATTTCATTGCTATCTAAAACAATATTAAAGATTCTTTTTCCTTCCTCTGTACTTATAAATACATCATCTACAAATACATTTAATTCTTTGATTTTGTCTTCGACAAGTTCTTTTACTTTTTCTTTCATAAACACCTCCAAATAATATAATAAGAGTGGGATACTTCTTTCCCACTCCTTTCTGAATGTATTATATCATATTTTTCTTATTTTACAACATTTTTTTGTATTTTGTGGTATAATATGAAACTTGAGATGGGGTTATTGTATGAAAAAGACTAAATACAACGAAAAAGTTTATTTACTTGAACCTGAAGTTTATAGATATTTTGAAGATATTGGATTACAAAATTTAGAAAATCAAGCAAGTGAAAAAGAAGAATATCAAGATGTATTAATTAATTATGATAAGTTTATTGAAGAAGTTGCGGAACTACTACATCAATTGGGTTATTCTTCCACTTTAGAATGTACTAATATGGTTTCTTATTTAATTAGAAATGGTTATTTATCACAAGATGCTTTTTTCATTAATCAATCTCCTGATGCTAAAGGTGAAATATCTCATAGACTTGGAACTTCTATTATTATGGGTCAAGGTTGCTGTAGAAATTATGCTAATATGTTAAGAGATATTTATAAAATTATGGGTATACCTACTGATAATTTATACTGTTATCAAGGTTTATTACGTAGAGGTCAAAATAGACCAGCTAATCATGTTATTAATCTTGTTGAACATGAAGATAATTTATATGGAATTGATATGTATAATGGTAATAGATTATTTCATTTCATTAATGCTTTAGTACTTAGAGAAATATCTACTAATTCTAGTTTAGGTTTATTATATAAACCATATTATGAAGTTGTTATGGGAGAAGGCAATTTAAATACTATAAAAGCTAAAATGAGATGTTATAAAGATTATTCAAGTAAAGGTATTATTAGTCCTTTTGAATATGAAGATGCTATTAAATATGATACTTTTAGAAGAATGGAAGATAGTAAAAGTAGACTATGTGATTTCCATGAAAGAACTAAAACTCTAAAAAAGGAAATTTCTAGAGATATGAGATTACATAGAAATAAAAAGAGCTAAGTGCTCTTTTTTTTAATTGAAGTTTTTCCATACTTTTAATTTTTCTTGATCTACTTCATATATTCCTAATAATTTATTGTCTTTATTTTTAAATATTACTTTATCTTTAATATTAAATGTATTATCTATTTTCATACCATTACTTATTTTCTTTTCTAAGTATTCATCTACTTCTATAACTGGGTAGTCTAATACTTCATCAATTGTATATAATTTATAATTATTATTTCTTATTTCTTCTAAAGTATATGCATCATTTATTGTAGTTTTACCTTGTTTAGTTCTAACTAAAGATGTCATTGTAGCATATGTATTCATTGAAGTTGCGATATCATTTATTAGACTTCTTATATAGCATCCTTTAGTAACTAAACATCTAAATTTAAATTTATCATTACTAGAAGATAATAATTCTATTTCTTTAATTGTTACTTCTTTTTTTGGTAATTCTACTTCAATACCATTTCTTGCATATTCATATAGTTTTTTTCCATTTACTTTTACTGCTGAATAGATTGGAACTTCTTGTAGATATGTTTTTTTATAACTATTTAGAGTATCTTCTAATAATTCTATATTAAAATCTTTTTTATCTACTATTTCCCCTTCTGTATCAAGTGTATCTGTTTTTATTCCTAATTTTGCTTCTGCGATATATTCTTTATCTTTGGCAGTAATTAATTCTACTATTTTAGTAGCATTACCAATACAGACAATTAATACTCCTTCTGCTAAGGGATCAAGTGTTCCTGTATGACCAACTTTTTTTGTATGAAATATTTTTTTTATTTCATGTACTACATCAAATGAGGTCATACCTTTTTCTTTATTAACTACTATTACTCCATTCATAGAATCACCTACTTCATTATAACATAAAAAAGAGAATTGCTTCTCTTTTTAAAACAATGATAATTGATTAGAATCTGGTAAATCTTTTAAGATATTCATTTCTTTCATTTTATCTATTAATGTACCTGAGACTTTTCCTCTTTTTTGAACATCTTCTATACTTATGAATTTACCTTTATCTCTTTCTTCAACAAGTTTTTTTGCAACTGTATCTCCTAATCCTTCTATTGCACTAAATGGTGGATAGATTTCAGTATCATTTTTTACTTTCCAAACAGTTGCTTCTGATTCGTATAAATCAACGTTTAAGAATTTCATTCCTCTAGCTGTTGCTTCTAATGAAACTTTTAGAGATTCTAATTGACCATTTTCTTTATTAGTTGCTTCATATCCTTTTGCTTGAATATCTTCAATTCTTGCTTTTATAGAGCCATAACCTTTAACCATAGGTTCTAGATCTATATCAGTAGCTTTTGTTGTTAACCATGATGCATAGAAGTATACTGGCATATGTACTTTATACCAGGCAATTCTAAAGGCACTTATTACGTATGCAGCTGCATGGGCTTTAGGGAACATGTATTTTATCTTTTGACATGAACCAATAAACCATTCTGGGATATTTGCTTCTTTCATTGTTTCTACATGTTCTTTCCATGTTTCTGGATCTTTTGATGCTTTTCCTTTACGAACAAATTCCATTATCTTAAATGCTTTAATTGGTTTTACACCATGATACATTAAATAAACCATAATATCATCACGACAGCCTATTGTATCTTTAAATGGAACTATATTATTTTGAATCAATTCTTGAGCATTTCCTAACCAAACATCAGTACCATGAGACAATCCCGAAATTTTAATAAGTTCGGCAAATGTTGTTGGTTTAGTATCTTCTACTAATTTTATAGTAAATGGTGTACCAAACTCAGGTACTCCTAAAGTTCCTGTATTACACATTATTTGTTCTTTAGTTACTCCTAAAGCTTTTGTGTCTGTAAATATAGACATAGTATCTTTATCATCAAGTGGAACTTTTAAAATATCAGTTCCTGATTGTAGTTGAATTAATCTTAATTGTGTTGGATCACTATGACCTAAGATATCGAGTTTTAATAAGCACTGGTCAATTGAGTGATAATCAAAGTGAGTTGTTCTCCACTCAGCAGTTGCATCTTCTGCAGGGAATTGATATGGAGTAAAATCAGATACATCCATATAGTCTGGAATAACAACTATTCCTCCAGGATGTTGTCCAGTAGTTCTTTTTACTCCTGTACAACCAATTGCTAAGCGTTCAACTTCTGCAGTTCTAACATCTGTTATATTATGATCTTCAAAATATCCTTTAACAAATCCAAATGCTGTTTTATCTGCAACTGTACCAATTGTTCCTGCTCTAAAGACATTATCTTCTCCGAATAATACTTTTGTATATGCATGAGCACTTGCTTGATTTAAATCTGAGAAATTCAAATCAATATCAGGTACTTTATCAGCATTAAATCCTAAGAATGTTGCGAATGGCATATCTTGTCCATCTTTAATCATAGGAATATGACAATTAGGACATTCATGATCAGGTAAATCGAATCCTGATGAATATTTTGCTCCTAAAGCATTACCATCTTCATCATCGAAAATACTCAATCTACATTCTGGACATCTATAGTGAGCTGCAAGTGGATTAACTTCAGTTATACCCATCATTGTTGCTACAAAGCTTGATCCAACTGATCCTCTGGAACCAACTAGATATCCTTCATCATTTGAGTGTTTAACAAGTCTTTGAGAAATTAAGTAGATTGGATCGAATCCTCCTCCAATAACTCCTCCTAAAGTCTTCTTAACTTTTTTCTCTAAATCTTTTTCAGATAATTCTTCTTCTGTTGTTGCCTTTACATATTCAGTTACCATCTTAACGATGTTATCTTTTCCTTTTAATATTTCATCGTGCATTTCTTGGTGTACTATCTTATTAAATTCTTCTTCTGATAATTTTTCATCTTGATGTTTTTCAGATATTATCTTAAATACAATATCTCCATATAATTCAGTTGCGATACGCTCTTCAATCATATATGGAAGTGGTTCTCCATACCAGTCTTTTGCTTTTGTATAAACTAATTCTGTTACTACAACTGGGCAATCTAGATAACTTTTTCCATCATCTGCTTTAACTCTTGGAGAGAATGGAATTCCTCCTGTATCAATAATAACTTCTACTATTTCGCACATATCAGCAATCTTATTAGTATTAGTTATTACTATTTCATGAGCTTTTTCTTCTCCTAAAAATTTAAAGTCATCTAACATTTCATTTGTTGTTCTAAAATGATTAGATGGAATTTCTGTTATACCATTTCTTGCAAGTGGATGTCTTCCTCCACCTGGAACTTTTTGATTAACTATAATTTCTCTATAGATTTTATCTTCTCTTCTTATATGATGAACATCTCCAGTAGCAACTATTATCTTTCCAGCTTCTTCTGTTACTCTAACAATCTTTTCAATGTTAGATGCTACTTCTGCACGAGATGCAAAATCGCTTGATTGAATTAAATGATCATAACAATCTATTGGTTGTACTTCTACATAATCATAGAATCTGATGATATTAGATAATTCATCATCACTCTTAGATTTTGCTTGTTGGAATACTTCACTTTCATAGCAACCACTACCTATTAATATTCCATCTCTGTATTCATTTAACACACTTCTTGGTATTCTTGGTGTTTTATATAAATAAGTTGTATTTGCTAAGGAAATAATCTTAAATAGATTCTTTAATCCTTTTTTATTCTTAACTAATAAATTAACATGATGTGCTCTACCATATTTATGGATTTCTTTTTTGTCAACAATCTTCTCTAAATCAGACATTTTTTCAATGTTACGATTTGATAGTTTTTTAAGCATCTTGTGGAAAACTAGAGCTGTTCCTTCAGCATCATAATCTCCTCTATGATGTGATTCTTCATCCCAAGGTACTTCATATCTTTTTACTAAGGCACTTAAACTATGTCTTGCATAGTTATTATCCATTGTTCTTGATAATTCTAATGTATCTATTACTGGATTAGTAAATGTACCTAAATTATATTTTTGATAAGCCATCTCTAAGAATGAAACATCAAACTTTGCATTATGAGCAACCATTGGACAGTCGCCAAACCATTCAATGAATCTCTTAACAGCATTTTCTTCATTATCTTTATCTTTTAACATATCATCAGTAATTGCTGTTAACTCAGTAATCTTTTCTGGTAATGGTCTTCCTGGATTAATTAGTTCATCATAGTGTTCTAATATTTCTCCATCTTTTATTTTAACTGCACCAATTTCAATAATTGAATCAAATCCACCGGCATTAAATCCTGTAGTTTCAAAGTCGAATACTACAAAAGTTTGATCTAACATTACTTCATCATTAGGTCTTACTACGATATCTACATCATCATCAATCATAGTAAGTTCTGCTCCATAAATTGCTTTAAATGGTTCTTCTCCTTCAGCTAAGTGTTTATTATGATCTGTAACCATACTAAAGACATGAGGGAATCCTTGTACCCCATTATGGTCAGTTATTGCTACTGCTTTCATACCAAATTTCATTGCTCTTTTAACTATATCAGTTTCATCAGCAACTCCATCCATTTGACTCATTTTAGTATGACAATGTAGTTCTACTCTTTTTTCTTCAGATGTATCTTTTACATCTTCTTCTTTTTTATCGATTTTAACTATATCTCTTGCATTTAAAACTAATTCTTTAGCAAATTGATCATTCTTTGTATAACCTCTAATCTTATACCAATTACCTTCTTTTAATTCTTTAGATAATCTTTTATATTCATCATCTTCTCTTACAAATACTTTACAATAAATACTATCTGTATAATCAGTAATCTTTAGAGTAATAATCTTAAAATCAGTCTTAGATGATTCAAAAAATTCAGTACCAAATACTCTAGCTTCTACTACTACATTATTATCTTCTCCAATTAATGATTTAATAGTAATAGGATCTTCTTTAATATTTCTTCCTAAGACTGCATCAGACTCATTATTCTCCTTCTTAGGTGCTTTCTTTGGTGTAGTTGGTGCTTCTGTATGACTTAATTCTTCTTGAATTTCTTCTAATATGTTACCTTCATGTCTTAATTCTATTTCTATTGGTTCTTTATATCCAATCTTCTTATAGAACTTTTCTATTTCCACTTGGCAACTTTCTAATCTTTCTTTTTCTGTATCATTAGAAACAACTAATAATAATTTATCATTTTCTAATTTCATACAGTCTTCATATATTTCTAATACTCTAATTTTATCTTTAATTAAACCTAATAAGTACTTGTAATAATCTAGATATAAATTTAAATCTAAATTTTTAATATCAAATACTATTTCAATACTTGATGCATTTTCATCTAATGCATATTTCTTTTCTTCTAATTCTTTATAAACTTCTACAGGTAATAGACTATCTTTTTCGATAAAAACATTCCAACTTTTATTTTTGGGGCTAACTTTAATCTTAGTTATTTTAGCATCATTAAAATATTGATAAGAATTCTCATCAATATTTATTTTATCTAATAATATTTTTATCTTTTCTTCCATAATAATCCCCCTGTATCTATTTTTACGTTTCTGGATTTTTCTTTATATTCTTTTCTCTCACAATATATTTTTGATTTCTAATACAGAAATCAATAAACTCTTCTAAGTTCATTTTTCTTAATTCTTTTTCATAAGCATATTTATCCACTTCAAAAGCAATTTGATCTCTCATCATATATGATAAGAATTGTTCTTTTGGAATACCCATATACATTAACCAATAAGGATATAGCCATCTCTTTAGTCCTATTAAATCAGGTGTTCCACTTAAGTAACAACTTTTTCCACAAAGACTTGTGGCATATTCGTTTAAAACAGCTAATTCAATAATTGCTTTCTTAAATTTATTATCCTCAATATTATATTTTTTAATATTGTTAATTATTATACTCATATTTATTTCTAGCAATATATTTAATGGTGCCCTTTTATCTATTTCTTTTCCAAAGACAATACTTCCTGGGCATGCATGATCAATAATATTTAATTCTTTATTAACAACAAATATATTATATTCAGGTATTTCTTTTCTAATAATTTTTGTATATAACTCTTCAGTAATCTTTTTGTTTTTATCCCATATTTTCATTACTTCTAATCTATATTTATCTACTTGTTTTCTTAATTTTTCGTAGTTTTTATTTTCTAAAATAATATTATAGATAGTATCATCGTTAGGTATAAAGTTTTTAGGATCTTTTAATATTTGGTCTTTATCTTTAAATGTTTCATTATATTCATTTCTATACGTATCCCATAACTTTTGTTTTAATTTATATATTCCTTCAGAAAATGAAGCTTGAAATAACAAGTTCCAAATTAAAGCATAATCATTAACTAAAAATTTCATCTTTATTGCTTCACCACTCTCTAAATATATAATATCAAAAAAAAAGAAAAAGTTGAATAATAAACTTCTTCTTTTAAAACATTTTTTGATATATAAAATATACGGCTAGAGCAGTTACTCCTACTATTAGTAAGAATATCAATAATTTTACTATGAACGGAAGAGATTTTTCTTTGAATTCATCAGACATTTCAAAATCTTCTTCTGATAAGTCCATACTTCTAGTATAGAAATCATTATCGATATTTCCATCATCTTCTGGAGCTGCTTCCTCAGCTTTTTTCTTTAATTCCTCTATTTTATCTTTATCAAGTACTACTTTGGATGCTGTTTGCTCATTACTTTCATCTTCAATATTATCTTTAATGAATTCTGGAACATCATTTGCTTCTTCATCTTCATCTGATGATAGTTCAATATCTTCTACATTATACTCTTCTTTAAGTTTCTTTAATTCTTCTTTAGCATCTATTTCTTCTGGATTATCTACTTTATCTATTTCACGTGTAGCCATTAAGTCACTTAATAAATCTACTGAAGTTGCTTTATCTATTTCACCTGCTAAAGTTTTAGAAATAATTGTATCAATTAATTCTTCATCAGGATTTTCTATATTTCTTTTCTTTTTCTCTTCACGATATTTTTCTAATTCTTCTAGATTTAGACCTGCTAAAATATTATAACTAGTATTCTTTAATTTTCTTTTTTCTTCTAATTCATCTTGTTCTTTTCTATTCTTTCTAGCTTCTTCTAGAACACTATTTATATCATATACTTTTTTAGTTGAATCTTTATATAAATAATTGAAGTCTTCTAACTCTTTTTTCTCTCTTGGAAGTGGTTCTACTGTTTGATATAGTTTCATCTTATGATAAGCTTCTCTAGAGCGTCCATTACCGCTATTACCTATCTCATAAGCATTTGAATTAGTAACATCAGTTATATGGGTATATTTAGTATTATTTGAAACATCTTGATATAATTCGGCATTCTTATTAGAACGTTTTTCTTTTGGATTGTATTCATCATTATATCTATCCATACGTCTCATACTATTCACCTTCTCCTATTATAAGTTTAGCATAATAACAATAAAAACAAAAGAAGATACATTGACAATGTACAGGTGATTTACATATAGCCTTTACATACATTTTTCTTTACTAAACTATTATTTTTAGTTATAATTATTCTTGAAAGGAAGGTATTAAAAAATGAAAGTTAAAGTTAATGAAAATTGTATCGGTTGTGGTGCTTGTACTGCTACTGCTGAAGGTGTATTTGTAATCGGAGATGACGGATTAGCAAAAGCTGCTGTTGAGGCTGTTCCTGAAGATAAGAAAGATGATGCAAAAGCTGCTGCTGAAGGATGTCCAGTAAGTGCAATCGAAGTAACTGAAGAATAAAAAAGGAACTATCTTATGATAGTTCTTTTTTTGTCCTTTTTAATGATTTAATACCCAATAATGTCATTATTGATATTGTTAATAATCCAAGCAATAATTTACTACCTGTCTTTGGATTTAACATATCTGGAGTAACGACTATTTTCACAACATAATAATTATCGTCTGTAACTTTTGATATTTCTACTTCTCCTACAGCAAGAGGTATTATCTTACCATTTTTAATATCAATTATTCCTTCCTTAGATAGTTTCCAATCATCAGTAGATGTCTGTAATTCAGTAGCAATCTCCTCTAGACTTAGATTAGAAGAAAAAGATGTTGTTTTTGTTTTATATTCAGAAAATTTAATATTTCCTCCACCAATTTCAAAGATAGTAGATAGTGTTCCATCATTTCCAGGGAATATAATACTCATTAGTAAATTTAACAATGCTTCCCCTTCATTTGCAAATATAGTTTTTGTTGATTCATATCCTGGTTCTACTAATCCATGCCACCACTCTTCGTATTCTTCCCAACATGAAGTTTCATCTTGTATAGCATTTTGATACTCTTCTTCTGTTGCGTAGTCTTCCCTAACAATATTTCTACATACTGGCATTGGATTATCCTCAACATATTCATTATAATAATCTTCAAACCTCTTATAACCGTCATTTGAAATCATCATTGTTATTACTTCTAATATGCTTTCTTTTGTTATGTTTGGTCTTCTGCCTAATTTTTCGTAAACTAGATCTTGATAAAATTCTATTATATTATTCATCCAAAGCTCATAATCATCACTATATTGGCTCATTTTTTCATTATATGTATCTATTCTTTCGTGGTATTCCTGCCAACTTTCATCATCATTTTTGTAATATCCACCTTCGAGATTTGGGTACTCTGGTTCTGGATTCTTTTCTTTGTACTTTTCAAATTCCTCATTAAAATCATTTAACATTTTTTGTGAATATTTAATATAATCATTCTTGAATGTATTTGTATTATTTTTTAATAATATTAATGGGTTCCCAACAGTTGGTTCATTAAAATAGTATTGATTTTCTTCCCAATCTGATCCAACCGCATATACGTTTCTAAGTTTTGAATTATAAATATCTAAACCTGTATTTCCAAAAACTAATATAGCGTGTCCTACTTCGCAGTTATTCATTACTCCTTCTTGTCTATCTTCATTATTATTAGCAAAATAAACAGAACTATCAAATTTAATATTATTCATTTCAAAATCTGTATATAATACTCCTGAGAAAGATAGAGCTGATAAAAATGCTGATGCATCCATTAATGGTGACATCTTAATAGTAGTCTTATTTGATACACCATTTATCTTAACTGATGATAGTTTAGGATTACCAATATATGTAATACCGAAAAATTCAGTATCTTTAACTGATTGTCCATCCACTATACAATCTATATAATCTTCGTCATATTCTCCACCAATTCTCTCACATAATGCTTTTCCTAAATTTTTTGCTTTTACTAGATCTGTTTCATTTTCTATATAATAATATGGTCCTTCATCTTTAAAATTAATTACAATATCATCATTGTCATTTAATAGATTTACTTTACTCCATACATCTAAAATATTATTGTACTCACATCCTTCTTTACAAATGTCGTATGTTCTTATTTTAGCGTTTCCTGCATATGGTATTAATAAAAATGTAATTAATAATAATCCTATGAACAATTTATTCTTCACATAATCACCTACTATCTAATTTAATTATAATTTTTATTATACATTTCATCAACATTCGTTTAATAAAAAAACTGTCATTTGACAGTTTTATTTTTTTAAACTATAAATAATTGACACTTCTTTAGGAGATAGTTTTCTATATTCTCCTGATTTTAAATCTTGTACTGCGAATATTCCAACTCTTTCACGATGTAGTTTTTCTACATGAAATCCAACTGCTTCAAACATTCTTTTTACTTGATGGTTCTTTCCTTCATGAATAGTTATTTCAACCATACAAGTATTCTTTTCAGGATTAACTTTCTTTAACTTTACTCTTGAAGGTTTTACTAATACATTATCTAACTTAACTCCCTTTTTTAGAGCATTTATTTGTTCTCCTTTAATAATACCTTCTAATTTAGCTAAATAAACCTTATCTATGCCACTTTTTGGATGCATTACTATATTTGCAAAGTCTCCATCATTTGTTAGTAATAGAGCCCCTGTAGTATCATAATCAAGTCTTCCTATTGGATATATTCTTGCTGATGTATTAATTAAGTCTGTTACTATTTTTCTATTCTTTTCGTCTGAAGTTGTTGTTACTACACCTCTTGGTTTATTTAATAAATAATATTCTTTATCTTCAATACTAATTAATTTATCATTAACAAATATTTCATCAGTAGTATTTACTTTAGTTCCTAATTCTGTAACTACTTTACCATTTACTTTTACTTTTCCTTCTTTTATTAATTCTTCTGCTTTTCTTCTAGATGTAACTCCTGCAGAAGCAATAACTTTTTGTAACCTTTCCATGATACCCCTCCTATAAAAATAAATGACTTATGTCATTTATTTAATTTCATCAATATATTTTTTTAATTGTTTAGATTCAGAACCTAAAATTATTTTTAATTGATTGTCTATTTCAACAATACCTTTAGCTCCAAGTTTTTGTATACCCTCTTTATTAGCTTTAGATACGTCTTTTAATGTTACTTTAAATCTAGACATATTAGTTTCAGTAGAAACAATATTATCTTTTCCACCTAATAGTTCAACTAATTTATTAAAATCTAGTCCTGCATCTTTCTTAGTTGCTTTTATTACTGCTAAAAGAATAATAATCATTACAATAGCAATTACTATATATTGTATATAATCCATATCATCACCAAATTCATTATATATTATTTTTCTTTAAAAATAAAGTTTTTTATTAATTCGTAACTTTATTAATTATCTTTATAAAGTCCTTACTTTTTAGATATAAACCTGTATATCTATCATAATAATCATCTAAGAAGCGATTAATCTCCTGTGTAACTTCATCACTAACTTCTAATTTTGTTATACCAGCAATATCTACGTAATAGTACATTCTTATCATCTTTATGGTCTTTTCTGAAGTTAGAACTTCATCTTGGTAGCAATTCTTACATATGTAGCCACCTGAAGAGGATGAAAGTGTTACTATTTGTTTTGTACTTCCACATATAGCACATGAATCTATATTAGGAGCTACTCCTAAGAAGTTTAAATACTTTAATTCTAGAATATTAGTTAATGCTATAGGAGATAAGCCTTCTTCTATTTTTATTAGTGTATTTTTTAATAAGTCAAATATTTCTTCATCTTCTGTTTGTCTTAATACTTGGATAGTTAAATCTAAAATAAATGAAGCATATGAGATTCTTTCAAGATCAGTTAATGTATTAGAGAATGAATTAATGACATCTATACTTATTAGAGTAGACAAACCATTAGGTTTATAGTAAACATTGAATTTACCATATAGTAGTTTTCTACTTACACCCCTTAATTTACTTTTTAAGTTACGGCATCCTTTAGACATGATTCCAATAAGTCCATATTTATCAGTTAAGACGTTTAATATCTTACTTGATTCACTATAATTGGTTTCACTTAAAATGATACCTTCAAAACTTTCTATTTTCATATCATCACTCTCTTATTCAAAAATCACCATTTCTGGTGATTATTCATCTTCATCTTTTAGTCCTAATTCTACAAAATATCTTTCTTGATCACGCCAGTTCTTTAAAGTTTTAACATATGTCTCTAAGTATACTTTCTTTCCTAAGAATTCTTCCATATCCTTACGAGCACGTGTTCCAACTTCTTTTAACATAGAACCTTGCTTACCAATAATAATCTTTTTAATATTATCTCTATCAACTACAATTAGTACTTGTATATGTACTACTTTATCATCTTCTTCATAGTTTTCTACATAACAAGTTACTGTATGAGGAATTTCGTCATGAGTAAGTTCTAATACTTTTTCTCTTACAAATTCCGCCATGATAAATCTTGTAGTTACATTAGTTAATTCTTCTTCTGAATATATTGCATCTTGCTCTGGTAAATATTTTTTTACACAATCTATTAGTAAATCTACATTATCATTTTTACTTGCGGAAATAGGAATTATTTCTTTAAAATCATGTAACCTTCTTAGTTCATCTATTTGTCCTAATAAATTTTCTTTATTCTTTACTTGATCAATTTTATTTAATAATAGAATTATAGGAATGTTTTTATCTTTAATTCTATCTAATATGAATTGATCTCCTTTTCCAAATCCTTTAGATATATCAACTAAGAATAGTATTACATCTACTCCTTCAGTATTATTATAGGCTTTTTTATTTAATAAATTACCTAACTTATTACTTGGTTTATGTATTCCTGGAGTATCTACAAATACTATTTGAGAATTATCATCATTATAAATACCTTGAATTATATTTCTTGTTGTTCCTGATACATTTGATGTAATAGCTAGTTTCATTCCTAAAATAGTATTTAATAATGTACTTTTACCAACATTTGGTCTTCCTACTAAACTAACGAATCCACATTTCATTTTAAATCTTCCTCTCCGAATGGATATGGACATAGTTCTTCTACTGTATATATCTTAGTTTCTCCATTTGTTGAATAGCATATTATTTTAGAATCTCTATCAAATAGTTCATTAATCATTTGTCTACATACAAAACATGGTGTACCTATTTTTCCACTGGATATCATTACATGAACTTCTTTAAAATCACCTTTTTTATATCCTGCTGTAATTGCTGCAAAAATTGCATTTCTTTCAGCACATGTTCCAGCTCTTGTTGATGCATCTTCTACATTAACACCAAAGAACATGCTATCATCTTTTGTTACAACACAAGCTGAGACTGGAAAATTAGAAATTGGTACATATGCATTTTTATGTAATGCAATCAATTGTTCTTTCATACTAACCTCCTATTAATTCTATAATTCTTGGTAAGAATATAATTATTCCACCAATTAAAGCAGTTGTGCATAATATTAAAGAAGCACTACTTGCTGTATCTTTAGCTATTTTAGCTAATTCATTATAATCATTTGTTATTAAATCTACTATTGCTTCTATAGATGAATTAATAAATTCACAAGCAGTAATTGCTCCACAAATAAATATTATAAATAGCCATTCTGCTGTACTTATATTTAATTCAAATCCAAATAATACTACTAATATAGTAGCAACTAGAATAATAATCATATTATGTTCATATTTAATACAATATATTATTCCATCTATTGCGTGATTAAAACTCTTCCAATATCTTTCTAGTGCGGTACCTGTTTCTTTGTTTCTTACTGGAGTTTTCTTTTTAAATATTTTCTCTAGTAATCCCATATTCTTCTAATACCTCCTCTTGTTTAGTAAACATGACTTTCTCATCTTCAGGTGTCATATGATCATATCCTAATAAGTGATAAAAGCCATGAACAGCTAAAAATGATAATTCCCTAAGTAGAGAATGTCCATATTCTTCAGCTTGACTTCTTGCTTTATCTATTGAAATATAAATGTCTCCTAATATTCTTTCACTATCTGGAAGAATAATAGTATCTTCATCTTCTAAGGCAAATGTAATTACATCTGTTTCTCTATCTATATTTCTATAATTCTTATTTAATTCATGTATATATTCATTATCAACTATTATGACATTGAAACTTACATTATCAAGATTTTCTTTTTTAACAGCACTTTTTAATACTTTTTTTACTGTCTCAAGTTCTTTTATTTTTTCATCAACATTTACAAATATTTCGATATTACTCATTTTTCCTCCTACATTAATACGATTATGAATCCTATTAAAGCAATTATCATTAAAGTATTTAAGAACCAATTACTTCTACAAAATTTAGGTAATTTTTCTCCTATACCTTTCAATAATTTATAAATTAAATATCCTAATATTCCACCAATTAAGTTCAATATAATATCATCTACATCAAATACTCTACCTATCATCATTTGAACTATTTCAATTGCTAAAGAAGTTACTAATACTAACATGAATGGTAAATGTACTTTATCAACTCTTAAATAATAACTTACAAAGAATCCAAATGGTAAAAACATTAACATATTACCTACAACGTTCTTCCAGAACAAACGGCTTGTGATATTATATCTCAAAATCTCTTGAAATGGAATAAAATTATTACTTGCCCAGGCTGTATCATCTTGGAAAGTAACAACTTGGAAGAGACATAATATATAAATTGCAAATATAAGCATCATTAGTTCTTTATATAATACTATCTTTTCTTTATTATTAATTAAATAGCATAATCTTGTAGACACCATGATAACAACCGATATAAATACAACCGGCCATGTCATACTAATTACACCATGAATTGTATCATTTAATGGTCCTAACACTTAACCACTCCTTCTACAATATATTTTACTATTTTTTATTAATATTATCAAACTTATTATATGCATAAAAAATAAAAAAAGCATAATAATTATGCTTTTATTGTAATTTTTCTCTTATGACCATCGAAACTTCTTTCATATCAGCTTTACCTTTTAGTTTAGCTTGAGCTTCTTTCATTACTCTACCCATATCTTTTTGTCCTTCAGGTTTAACTTCTTCAAATATTTCATCAATAATCTTATTAACTTCTTCTGTAGATAATTGCTCTGGTAAATAAGCCATTAATATATCAATTTCTGCCTGAGTTTTATCAATTAAATCTTGTCTAGCTCCTTTTTCAAATTCAGCAATTGAATCTTTTCTCATTTTAATTTGTTTATTAACTACATCAATAAGCAAGTCATCGTTAATTTCTTTCTTATGGTCGATTTGTTCTTGTTTTAAAGCAGCCTTTACCATTCTAATAACTGTAAGTCTATCTTTATCTTTTGACTTCATTGCTTCAATCATATCTTTTTCTAATTGTTCTACCATATTAACACCTCTTGGTAGTATTATACCATAAAAATAAAAAGTATTAAGTTATTTCTTAATACTTTTTAAATAAACACTATAATTTATATCTATTGTAGATCCTGGTTTATATTTTCTATTTGTACTTGTTTCAATATAATACTTAATATTATTATTATTAGGTAATTTATATTTAGTACCTTCAACCACTTTAGTTACTTTATTATCTACATTAACATTAAATAGTAATTTACCATTCTTAGTAGACATACTCTTCATTACTTTATCATTATTAATAAAGTTATCAAATATATCATAAATATCTACTTCAAAACCTGGGGTAAATGCAAATGAAGCATTTCTTAGATTTAGTCCATAATATAAATATTTAGGAATCATATTAACTTTTTCATATGGTAATCCTTCACTATTACTTATTGCATAATAATTATCTGAGTAAGTAGCATCATCATTAAATCCATAAATATTAGATATTGATGCAGTTGCATCACTTGTAAGTATACCATTAGCAAATACATTATAGTGAATTGTAGAAACTATATTATATGAATTGGCTTTTTCATTAATTGTTTCTATTTTTTTAACTTTTACTTTTACTAATTTATTGTTCTTTAATTTATATACGCTATCTCCTACATTTAGTTCTTCTCTATTTATAACTGATGCATACATGTTTTTATCTGCGTTATACATTGTATGGTTTTTAGCAAATTTAATTACTGTATTATCTTCTAAAGTTACTTTAGTATACTTCTCATTTAATTGTTTCTTCTCTAACCATATTGGATATACATAAGTAGTTTTTCCTGTAGTATGATCAAATACTTTTAATAAATCATCATATGTAATATCTTCTATATTTTTAGTTTTACCATTTGCTAAAAGGATTGGTGTTCCTTCTAGTAAACATGTATTTTGATTTACTCCTGATGCTGTAATAACTATATTTCCTGTTACATTTGGAATAACTATAGTTCCTGAACCATCATTAGTGTTTTGAGTATAAGTATATTCACTTGTTGTTAATGTCCTTCCTCCCATTGTAACAGATGAAAGGTTTTCAGGCGCTACAAAGGCTGCTCCTCCTTGTTGTCTCCCAGTTATCGTTCCTGTATATGTTTCTCCTCTATTTACTGTACCATTTGTACCATTTAATCTAGTTAAATTATATGTAACTGAGAATACCCATTTAGCTTCAACTACACTACTCATTGAACAATATCCACTATTTTCAGTAGCATTATTTATATCAGTTGTTGATGCTGTATTTCCATGTTCATCTGTACCAAATACTTTAAAATAATAATTACCTTCATTTAGTCCTGTAACTGAATAACTTTGAGATGTTGTATTATATCTAGTTAACTCTGTACTATTTCTATAAACAATTACAGTATATCCAGTAATATTACTATCATCACTTGCTCCCCATGTAACGTCAATTTGTCCATTATTATTTTTTATTTCTGCTTGAACATTACTTATTACTGGTGGGAAGTTATCAATAAACTGTGGTGTTTCATCAACTGCTAATGTTACTGTTCCAGCATTAGCTCTTGGAATATTAGGAGATACCATTGTTACTGATACATTAAAACTTGTACCAGAGAATGTTGCTCCATCTTTTTTCTTAATATAGAAAGTAAATGTATCTTCTGTATTAGATCCTATATTAAATGTAATTCCTGTATTTCCACTTGAATCACAAACTTCAAAGTTTGGATTATTTAATTCTAATGTAAATTCTCTATTAGTTGTGTATGTATTAAGTGCACTTATTGTAAATTGTGCTAAATCATTAGTTCCTGTTAAGTCTCCAGATGTTGGAGATACTGTTCCTACTAAGTTACCTTCTGGTTTTTCTGTTGAATCAATTTCTCCTGTTCCATCTATTACATAAGTAGTACTGTCATCTGTAGGAACATAATGGAATGTTACTGTTAAAGTTGTTGTTGATAATTTATGGAAAATATAATCATCACAGCCACTAACTGAAATTGTAAAATTCTCAGATGATATTTCCTCATTATCAGCATTATATATAGTTGGAACAAATGCAAAACCATTAAATGTTTGATCATAGAATGTGTCATTATTTACATCTATTTCATAAACTGCAGTATAATCTGCGTCAAGTCCTGCTCCTGTAAATATCAAATTAAAATCAATTGTATTATCTGTGTGAGTTGGGGTTTGAGTTGTATCTACATTTGAACTATTAACTAGTTCTACTCTACTTATATAAAAATCTCCTTGTGTTTTTACAGCAACAGTTCCATCTAAAGATAGTACTTGTGTATAAAGAGCATATCCTATAGTAAGTGAAAATAACACTGCAAAAACTAATAGACCTATTATTCTATTAGCAATAATACTTTTATAATCTTTATCATCTTTTTTGAGTTTCTTCATAAAGCTTTCCACCCTATCATCATTATAACATAAAAAGAGAGAATATTTCTCTCTTTTTTATTATATTTATTCAGTTGACTGTCCTTCTTCAGTAATAGGTTCCATTTTTTTAGTTTCACCTAATACTTCTATTGAATCATCTTCAGTTGTTGTAAACTCTTCCATCTTTTCCTCAGCAGGTTTTTCTTCTTGTACAGGTTGTGTTTCAATTATTTCAGGTGTTGGTTCTGTAGACTCTTCAGTTTTCTCTTCTGGTTCTACTAGTTTAGCAACTGGTTCGTCAACAACTGTTTGTGTTAATGATAATACTTCTGTATTTCCAGTTGGTTTAAAGACACTATTTATTTCAAATACATATCTCCAAGCCATCTTATCATTAATTATCATAAATACACTTTCATAATTATTAACATGACAATGATTAATTGGCATTCTTACTTCATTGTAAACATCTAATAGTTCTTCAAATGAAGTAACATCTACTACATTAACTCCATCTAACTCTGGAAGTTTAACTACTGAAGCAATAATACTATCATAGTTTGCTAAAATCTTATTTAATTCTTCTATATATTTATTATTATGATTATTTCTCTTATAATCCATATAAGTTAAGATTACTTTGATTATTCCAAATATTATTAATCCTAAACCAACTACTTTTATTAATGTAAATAATAGTACATTTCTTTTTACTGTAGTTGTATATGTTTCTGGATTAGTTGGTGTAGATACTGAGATATTTGCATTTACTGCTTTTTCTAATAATGGAATAGATAAATCTAGAGAAGAATTAATTCCAATTTGTTCTTTATAAACTTCTCCTGTTAATTTGTTCTTTACTACTAAAGATACTTTTAATATTCCATCTGTATCTAAGTCATATTCTTTCTTAAATCCACCTAAGATTTGATTATAAGTACCATAATTAACATTAGTTTCTTCATTAATTAAGAATGAATCTTGATTATCTAAATGAACTGTTTTTTCATCTGTTATCTTATAATCTTTATGCCAATATGATCCTGAATCTCCATTCTTTTTATTAGCAAATATAGTTGCAACTATATTATATGTATAGTCTCCTGAAACCTTTTCACTAAATTTAATTGTATAGTTATATTTAATATTAATATAATCAATCAAACTTGCTATATAAGTTTCTCCTTCACCTAAATATTTATCATTAAAATAATCATTTTCCTTTAGGTAAACTTTGTAATTTACTTTACTTCCTTCTTCGTTATAACTGATATTTTTCAATGTAGTATCATTGAATCCATATGCAGCTACAAATGCTCCTAATACTATAGCTAAAATTGCAATTATATAGCCTAATACATATTTCCTTTCTTTAAACATAATTACCTCCTAAAGTCTATTGAAAATCTCATTTATCCATACAGTTGGGAATCCAATGTATTTAATTGCGAAATGAGCTTTTCCTATAACGTTTGACGAAGTTGATATTATATCATCTTTTGCCTTGTTATTGTCACCTTTAGTTGTAAGTTTTATATCATTATTTACAACCTCTTTTTTTATTACTCTATGTGTTATTATTGCATTACTATTCTTGAAGACTAATATATCTCCAACTTCTATAGTATCTATATCACATTTTTCAATGAACAATGCATCTCCTTTTGAGAATACTGGTTGCATTGAATCTGATGCGATTGCAATAAGTTGATATTTAAATATTCCTGATACTAGTATTACTAACCCTATTAGCACTATTATTATTGGATAAGTAAAGATTCTGATATTGAACTTATCTATATACTTATCATTCTTTTCATACTCTAATAATCCTTTATTTATAGTGGTATATGTTGAATATACTAGTATTATGTCAATAACAGTTTTTATATAATCCCCCAAATTAGGAACTATAGGGAATATATATGGATATAGTCCTAAAGTTAGCTTTAAAACTATACCTGATACTGGTCCTACTTTCATTACTAAATATGAGCATAGAGACTCAATTGCAATGGTAGGTAAAACTGTAGCAACAAAGAATAAGAATAATTTATAATTAGAATCTATTACTCCAACTTTAGTTGCAACATTAAATATTATGATCAGTACAGTAAATATAATAATTGTTTTCTTATGGCCAAATGTATTCTTTAATAGTATAAATCTTAAAAGCTCTGTTATTACTACTAAAGCTATTGTTGGAATAACACCATACATTAATGATTGCATTGAATATGCAAATCCTCTATTGAATCCTAAAATAATTCCAAGTAAGTATGCAATTATTCCAAAAAACATCAGTTTGGCAACTACAATTCTTATAGAACTGTTCTTATTATAATTATTATCTTTCTTTAATCCAAAGATTAAATAACTTGCAATTAATAAAACTAATAAAAATGTGATAGCAATAAATATTCTGTACTTACTAGCTATCACATATATAAGACCACATATTATTAGAGTAAAAAAGAATAATGCTAATTCAACTAGATAAATTAACTTTATATTCTTTTTCATATATACTCCATTTATTATTCAGTAACTTGTTGATAGCCTAATGTTGCTGTTAAACTTACGTCAACATCAGATGCTGGAAGATCTGCACTATCAGCAGGTGCTACATATCTTACAGTTACAACTAGAGTCTTAGATTGATTTACATTTAGTGGAATGTTTAATCCTGTAGTTGTAGCATTATAAGTAACTCCATTATATTGAACTGTATATTCTAGATATTTTTGTTGTTCAGCAGTTAATGTACTTAAAGTAATTGATGTTAAATCTGCATCAAATGTACCAAAGTTCTTTGCATTGATTGCAAATGTTGCAAAATCTCCTGGTTCTACTAATTCAGTTTCAAATTGTAATGTTGTATTTGCTGAATCTAATGTGTATGTGATTTCCTCTGATCCTGGTTGAGCCATATATGAGTTTGGATCAAAATGAATATCCCATAATGCAGCATCTACAGTTGTAGTACCATTTACTTGTAAATTTTGAGTAAATAATGCGAAACCAACTGACATGAATAATATAGCAATAGCTAAAGCTGCAATTACTACTACTTGACTATCTTTTTTTCTTTCCATAATTGATTCTCCTTCTATTTTGTATTTTACAATTATAATTATACTTTACTTATTTTTTTTAATCAATACAAAATAGTTTTTTTTACAGAAAAACTGTAAAAAAAACAGAGATTAATTATCTCTATTTCTATTTGCTCTATCTCTTTTTCTAGAATTCTTTATTCCTTCTTTTTTTGCTGCTCTTCTACGAACCCCTGGCTTATCATAAGCTTCTCTTTTTTTCCATTCTGAAGGGACACCGTCTCTTGCTACTTTTTGTTTGAACTTTCTAAGAGCTTGGTCTAAATTGCCTCTAACAGTTACTTTAGTTGCCATCAATTTCCCTCCCTTCGCTTTAACTACAAAAGATTATATCAAATGTTCTTTTTATTTTCAACCACTTTTTTTATTTTTTTTGTTATTTTATAAAGAAAAAAGTGGATTTTGTATCTTTTTTTGTATTTTTTTTATTTTTGAAACTCATACCATCTTCTAATTCCCCAACCATCATATCCAAATTCCTTTTTTATTGCGGCATAGTCGGATTCTTCAGAATAATTGTCTGGAATTAAAACAGTACGTTTATAATTTCTATTATATTGAAGATAACTTCCAGCATCATATATTACTATTTTATCATTATAAACTTCTCCAACAATTGCATTATGTGTTCCTATTCCCCAAGCTTTTTCACTAGTTTTATCCACTCTATGGTCAAAGAAATATATACAATCCCCAACTTTTAGATCTTTTAATTTTGTTGGTTTTGGCAATTGATTTGTTCTTGGTATATTTAATTTGTTATATACAAATATTTCTAAGTCTCCACACTCTGATGCCATTCTACCTGTTCCTCCATTTTTTCCAGATATTATGTTATCAAAGTTTGTTCCCTCTCCTCTTCCTGTGTTACTGTCTGAAATGTATTTTCCTTGAAATCCTCCATTAACGTAAAATGCGTCTGGAGTATAATTTCCTCCACCCCATTTTGCATGTCTTCCGCCACCATTCATGTAGTCCCATCCGTACATGTACATCCATCCAATAACATACTCTGATGCCATTTGAAAATCTTTTTCTGTTCTTCCTTCTATCTTTTTGCCATAGTATTCTCCAAATATACCTCCAACATTTTTGGCATAATTATCAAATCCTCCATACTGATTTATTACATTATTAAAATTTTGGGCATTTACGTCATTCATATGTTTTTCTACTATTGATAATGTTTCGCACGAAAAGTTGGCTTTTATGGTATTACTTTTACAATTAAAATTCATTGTTTTTGGCACACCTTTTTCATAATTACTTGGATCTTCTATTAAACTCTTTTTTTCTTTATCTTCTATTTGAATATATTTTGCTTCTCCATTTGTTATTATTTCACTACTATTGAAATAACATGCTACTATTTCATTATCTTCTCCTATTATATATAGTAGTGCAGTAACAATAGTAGGTATAAAGAAGATTATTACTATTGCCATTAAAATGTTTTTTATCTTTTTTAATCCTTTTTTGTCATCTGGATTGCTAACCATTTTAACTAAAAGAATGGCTAAACTGATTATTCCTAAAATAGGAGATAATATAAAAATAAGATTTGAAATATTTTTAAAAACATATAATAAGTTATTAAGAATAACTGAACATGACATATTAATACCTTCTTTTATTTTGTAAAATTATAAAATCTATTGCCTTCCCAATGATTCATTCCATATTCTTTAAATATTGCTGCATCATCTGCTGCCTTTGAATCTGTGCTTGGAAAGTATACAGATCTTTTATAATCCAAATGCCCTTGCATATATCTTCCTGCATCATAGAAAACAATATGATCTGAATATACTTCACCCACCATATTCACATGTCCTCCACCAGAATCATTTGAATATCCCACTTGATCTCCAACTCTTAAATCTTTCAGTCTAGTTATTTTAGCAATTGGTTTTTTTGTTTTTAAACCCATTTTTCCGTATGTGAAATATATCAAGTCTCCACATTCTGAAGCCATTCCATCAACGCCATTTTGACCAGAAATAACATGATCAAAATTTGTATTATCAGGTTGTTTTGAATAAGGTTTATTAGGCCAATCAGGTACATATTTTCTTCTAAAGCCACCATTAACATAGAAAGCATCTGGTGTATGTTTTGATAATCCCCAAGGAGCATAGCAACATCCTTTATCAGGAATACCGTCCAATGATTCATGTACTGCGGCATAATCCCAGCCATACATAAACATCCATCCCAAAACATATTCTGCTGCTATTTGAAAGTCTTTTTCTGTTCTTCCTTCTATTTTCTTTCCATAGTATGTTCCAAAGATTCCTCCTAAACTCTTTGCATAGTTATCAAATCCTCCATATTGATTATTTATTACATTATAAAAGTTTTGAGCATTTAAATCATATAAGTGTTTTTCTACAATGGATAATGTCTCACATGAAAAGTTTGCTTTTACAATATTACTTTTACAATTAAAATTCATTGTACTTGGTACACCCTTTTCATAACTATTGGGATCTTCTATCAATCCTTTCTTTTCTCGTTCATCAATTTGAATATATTTTGCTTCTCCATTTGTTATTATTTCACTACTATTGAAATAACACGCAACAATTTCGTTATCTTCTCCTATTATATATAGTAGTGCTGTTACTATGGTTGGTATAAAGAAGACTATTACTAAAGCAAGTAAACTATTCTTTATCTTTTTTAATCCATTTTTATTTTCTGGATTTGCGGCCATTTTAACTAATAGTATAGCTACACCTATTATCCCTAAAATAGGAGATAATATAAAAATAAGATTCGATATATTTTTAAAAACATATAATAAATTATTTAGAATAACTGAACACGACATATTAATACCTTCTTACTATTAATATAATTATATCATTTATTCTTATGCTTTTTTATATTTTTTTATTCTAGTGGACATGTTTTATTTTCTACTATTCTTCTTATTCCTGATCCAAAATCAAATCCTGCTTGTTCTAAAACATTAATTATATTTACAATTGCATTTATAATTGGTCCAGATACTGATTCAAGACTTCCACCATATATTTTATCTAAATCATCATTATTTATTTTATTCATTATTACACCTTTCTGGATTAGTTATCCCTTTTATTATTCCCGATATAAATATTGTTATACTTGCAATTGCAATTCCTGTCCAAATTGCTTCGGAAATAGTTCCTCCTTTTATTCTATCTAAATTTTCATTACTTATTCTTGTCATTTTACTCCTTTCCATATTAGTTTAAACATTTCTATTGTTCTATATTTACTATCTTTCAAATTTATATCAATAGAATCATTTGCTTTATACTTTTTATCAAATTTTACTTTTATAATTATTTCATAATATTTTTTATTTCCTTTTTTTATAAATACTCCATTATCTTCTAATATAGTAAATCTTTTTAATTTATCATTCATTATTAAATTACTATTTTTGTATAATAGTTTTCTTTCTTCATTTGACAATACTAATACCATTACATTATCTTTTACTACTATTCCACTTATCTTTTTATAATTAAATTCTTTATGCAGATATAGTAGACAAAAAAAGATTAATTCTAATACAAGTATTCCTATTATTAATATTTTTATCATTACTATTTTTTCATAACTCTTAACTTTCAATTATAATTCCCTCTTCTAATTTTAGAACTCTATCAAATAATTTTTTATTATTAAAGCGATGTGATATTACAATTACAATTTTATTATTTAAATATTTAAAAATAGATTCTAGTATTTTCTTTTCTTTATTAATATCAATTTGTCCTAAAGCTTCATCAAAAATATAAATACTTGATTCTTTTAATATACTTCGTGCAAGTATTATTCTTTGTCGTTCTCCATTACTTAGATTAAATCCATTCTCCTCTATCATTGTATTTAATCCTGTATCTTTTCCTTTGATAATGTCATCTACGTAACATATCTTACATACATTTTCTATTTCTTCATCTTGATAATCTTTATACAAAGAAATATTATTCTTAATTGTGTCATTAAATAGATATTCATTACTTGATACATATGTAATATTTTTTCTTATGTTTTCCAAATGATAATGATTAATATCTATATCTTTAATTTTAACCATTCCAAAATCAATATTAATGTATCTCATTAATATCTTTACAAGTGTACTTTTACCAGTTCCACTTTCTCCACTTAAAAGGATTTTTTCATTTTCTTTAATCACAAGATTAAGATCTTTAAATAAATATTTATTACCTAATTTATAATTTAAATTATTAAATTCAATGTTACCTTTAAGATCATAAGATAAATAAAAATAATTATGATTAAAATTCTCCTCCCCAATAAGAAATAATTCTTCTATTCTATCTTTTGATACTTTATAAGTACTATATTCTTCTAATACATTTTGTATTCTAAAAACACTACTTAAAAAATAATTTGTAAATGTTTGAAATACAATTAAGCTGCTTAAATTTAAATTATCTTTTATTACTAAATAACTTCCAAAACTATAGATAAGTATAAATATAAAATCACTAAAATTATTTTTAACGAATCTATTTATTTCATTGAATCTATTATATTTATATACAATATCTATAAATGATTTGTAATTAATCAGAAATTTATCTATAAATCTTTTTTCTAAATGACTTCCTTTTATAGTATCGACATTACTTATTCCCTGTATTAGGTATGTATTAATTATTTCTTCATTTTTCTTAATATTTTTTATTAGTTTTTTCTTTCTACTTTTTATAGTAAATGTATAAATAATTAATAATAATACTGAGAATAGAATAATACTTGTTACTGAAGAGATATATCTAAACATTATTATTAAAAAAATAATTATACAGATTAAGTCTGTTGTTAAAGTACAAAATATATTACTTAGATAATCTCTAATAATATTTAAATCTCTAAATCTAGATATAACTTCTCCAGTAGTTCTATTTTTAAAATATAAATAAGGAAGTAAAAGTATTTGTTTATATGTAGTGGTTGTTGTACTTATATCAAATATGGAATTCCATTTGCTTAGTAAAATATTTCTTAGAAGAAAATTGATATTTTTAAAAAATGTTATCAGTAAAACTATATATGTAATCAATAATATATTTAGTGTCATATTATAATTTATTGAATACTCTATTAAAAACTTAAAATTAAGTGAATACATTATATTAAATATAAAGAAAAGGATGGTTAAAAATGAAATAACAATTAAATTTTTACTATTTGAACGGAATGACTTTTTTAGTAAATTTATAATAATATTTTTCTTTTTTAGAAATGGTAATTGTTTTGTGGGTTTTAAAAAAATATAGTTTTTACTTGTTAACATGTTGAATTCAGAAAAAGAGATAGTTTTTTTACCTTTTGCTGGATCCATAATTAATACTTCTTTTTTTATATTATTAATTTGATAAAGGACTATATAATGCTTATAACTTTTATTAACTATAGTATGTACAATACAGGGTAAGTTATTTACTTCTATGTCTTCTAGTTTTCCTGTTACACCGATAGCATCAAAACCTATTTTTTTGGCTCCTTCTATCAAATTATAAAGTGATACTCCATCTTTAGTAGTATTTGTTAACTCTCTTAAATATTCTTTAGATACTTCTCCTCCATAAAATCTAATAATAGATAAAAGAGAACAAATACCACAATCTTTTATTCCATCTTGTAGTACAACTTTCACTACTCTTACTTTCACCTCCTAATGTATTATTAGAAGTTTTTTAGAAAAATACATAAAAATTTTAAATTTTTTTTAAAAAAACAAAAAAAGAACTTTAAAAGTTCTTTTATATTCAAATATGGTGGAGCATAGCGGGATCGAACCGCTGACCTCCACGGTGCAAACGTGGCGCTCTCCCAGCTGAGCTAATGCCCCATATTTGTCTCTCTTTTTTCAAGCGACAAATAGATTATAGCAAGCAATTATCGTAAAGTCAACAAATTTTAGTTAATTTTAATTTTTTTCCACTTCTTTGGTAATACTTTAATAATTAAGAATAATAGTTCTCCATAGATGATATTTAATATTAAAGAATGGCTAATCTTATATATTAATTTATAGAAAGTAATTGGTACTATATTAAACAATAATAAAATTAGTGCAGTTGATGTTTCATAAACTATTATTATTAATGGTATATACATTAATATCTTTAATGAGTTAATTTCAAATGTTTTATAAATATATTTTGTTAATACTCCTATTCCTACAAATAAAACCGCATTAAAGAATAATAAATTTGTATATAATGAATCATATAATAATCCTACTATAAATAACATAATAAGATATTTTCTTTCATCTTTTCTATGAAATGGATAAATTATAAAAATAGATATTAATGTTAATAATGGAGTAAATAGTGATAAATCATTAACAAGATATGGCAAATAATTAGTAAGTAGTCCATCTAAAAACAATGATATTGCTAAAATAATTATTGATAACATTATTTCACCTTTAATACTGTTACATAATGAATACTATTAAAGTTTTGATCTGTTTTTATGTATACAGTTTTACTTAAATTATATTTATCACTTTCTACTTTTTCTACTTTACCAATATAAATACCCGATGGGAACATCTCACCAAGACCACTTGTTACTACTGTATCTCCCCCATTCACTGGAGTTGTTTTATCAATTCCAGTTGCTTTTATTAATCCTGTTTCTTTATCATAACCATTTAGTATTGCAAAATTATCAACATCATTTGTTTTAATAGCAATACTTACTTTAAAATTAACATCATCTGAAGTTATTAATTTTATTTCACTTGAATTTCTTGATACATTAGATATCTTACCTATCAAACCTTTTTTAGTTACAACTGCCATATTCTTTTTAATGCCATCACTTGTTCCTTTATCAATAGTTAAAGTATTAAACCAATAACTTTTATTTCTTGATAATATCGTAGCATTAATTGGAACATATTCTGTTAAGGTTTTATTTAAATCTAAAAGGTCTCTTAATTCTTGATTATCTTTTTCAATTGCACTTTCAACATTTTCTTTTATTATTTTACTATTACTTTGATCTTTGCCCTTATTTTTATCAAAAGCATTGAATGGATACTTTACTACTTTTTCTACAAACAGTACAAAGTCTTTTACTATACTTTGATTACTTTTACTTCTATTATCTACATCAATACTTATTATTATTAATAAGACAAAGACTATTAATATGGATGGTATTATTATTTTATCTTTATTGTATTTATTTTTTTTCATAATATTACCTCCAAACTAATATTTATTATAAAGTATTTATTTGTTTTTATAAAGAGTTTTCATAAAAACTATAGTATTTATTCTCTCCTACTATTATATGATCTATTACTGGTATTCCTTGTATTTTTCCTGTTTCAAATAATGCGTTAGTAAATTCTTTATCTGCTTGGGACGGAGTTACATCATTTGATGGATGATTATGTAGACATACTATATATGAAGCACTTACTTTATAGGCTTCTTTAAATACTTCTCTTATATGTGTTACTGATGAATTTATTGTTCCAATATATAATAATTTCTTTTCTATTAGTTCTTGTTTTGTATTAAAGTAATAGCAATAAAATAATTCTTGTTTTTTTCCATTAAAAAGATATTTTGATGATTCCCATATTTTTATTGGATCATCTAATTTTATTAGTTTTTTTGTTTCTTTTAGAAATATTCTTTTACCTAATTCAATTGATGCAATTAACTCTATTGCTTTAGTCTCACCTATTCCTTTTATATTGATTAAATCATTAATACTTATATCTTTTAAATCTAGTAAGTTATATCTTTTTAATACTTCTATAGATAAATCTCTTACATTTATATTTTTTGTTCCAGATTTTAATATAATTGATAATAATTCTATATTAGTTAAATTATTTGGACCTACTTCTTTTAATCTTTCTCTTGGTCTTTCAGTTATTGGTATATCTTTTATTCTATAGTTACTCATTTAATCACCTATATTATTATTATCATTAAATAAAAAAAATCTAAGATTACTTAGATTTTTTTATTTCTCTATACATTACGAATCCAATTATTCCCAAACCTACTACTAATAGATATAACCAGAATGGTATTTGTTTCCATAATTCTAATAATTGAATAATTATATTTATTACTGTCACTATAATACCAAATTTAAATATTGGAGAGAATTCATCGAAACTATATCCTATTATAATTAATACTATTCCAACTACTCCAATGAATACTCCTACAGCAACATCAGTTGTGAATATAATTGGGAATAATGCTATTACAGTACCTATGATTGTTACTACATTAATAGTAGATTTATCCTTAATAAATAATTTATTAATTAAGAATGTTGTATATAAAACTAATGAACTTAAGCATATTTCTTTAAATATATAATCTTGATCAAAGTAATTAATTATTGTAAATAATGGTAATACTGTATATATATAAGTTATCTTTTTTATTGTTTCATTATTAATAAATATTATTACTAATATCATTAATAATATAAATACTAATGCTAATATTAGTTTATTTAATTCTAATACATTAAATGCAACAAATGGGAAGAATATACTTGATAATAATACAATGTAATTGAAATTAACTTCTGCATTTTTAGATTCTATATAACTATATATTAATATATATAGTGAACTTAATATTATTAATACAGCTGCAAATCTTTGTGTATTAATAAAATTAGTGAATATATTTATTACATTACATACTATGATTATTACTTTATATAAATCTTTTGCTTTTTCTTCTTTAGTAATACTATGAATAATACAATATACTAAGTTAGTTATAATTAGTAAATAATTTAAATAAGTTTGATACTTAAATATTACAAAGAATGTATAAACTATTGATAATAATCCTAATGCTTCAAATATATTACTTGATTCACATTTATCACAATTAAATATTTCAAATTTAGTAATTGTATTTACTAATAAGAATATTAGTGAATATGATAATGCTAAATTAATATTATTGAAACATAATATTACGAATACTATTATTGATGCTATTCCATAGAAAATATAGTTTACTTCTTTAATTACTTTATTGTCAGTAATTAAGTTAAAGTTAAGAATTAATGTATATAAACTTATAAATACTCCTAATATAATTGATGTGTTTTCTATGCTTAAATTTAATATACCTACAAATGATAATATGTAAGTTATTATTATATTTACTACTGGTACTTTGAAATCAGCTTTATCAAGTACTAAGTAGTTTACATTTAATATGTTTACTGCACATGCTAATAAAGTAATATATTCATTAGCATCTTGGAAACTTACAAATATTGGTACAAATAATATGTATGAAAGTATATTTGTAAATTTATGTAAGATATTTTCTTTCTTTGTAATAATATTTAGGGCAAATACTATTAAAGATAAAATACAAATATTTAATAATGGTTCAAAACTTAAGAATGTTAATGCATTATATAGTGCAGCAAATAATCCTGCATATGCTGCAAAAGCAAAATATCTTTTTGTATATTTTAAATATGTTGCATATGTAAATCCGGCAATTGATAAGAATGTAATACAATATGCTAATTCACTTCCTGAACCACCATATGTTAGATATTTACTATATACTCCTAAATATAGTAATCCAACTATTGTTAATATATAAAATGCCATACTTAGCATCCAATACATATATGCAGATTTTTTTAGGTTTAATTTCTTTTCAGTTAAATATGATAATCCTAAGAATAAAGTACCTGCTATTAAAAGAGCTATTGCTTTAGTTAAATCACTTATGATTGTCCATGTTGTTGTAGCAAATAATATTCCTGATAAGAATACCATTCCTACACCCAATTTTAATAAGATATCAATTTTCTTTGATTCCTTATCTTCATTTGGGGCATTTTGTCCATTTACTTCTACTCTTATTCCCTTTAGTTCAATGAATGTTAAGAATAATAGAATTGATGTAACAAAATTAAAAGGAATAAGTACAATTGAAGTTATAAGAAGTATTGTTTTACTATCGTGAATATCTTTTGCTGTTTCTTGAGAAAGAGCATATAAGAATATTCCGACTCCTACCATAGCAATTCCATATAATGGAATGTTAAATAGTAGTAATCCTATAATACAATTTATTATTCCTGATATTTTTAAATATTTTTTAGCATTATCCATAATACATAACCTCTCTATTATAATATAATTATAATTCTATTTATGCGTTTTGTCCATTGCTAATAAACTTAACTTTTTCCCTTGCTTTTGGAGTTTTAGCTCCCTCTAGCCATTTGTCTGTTTCTTTTGTTCCTTTAGTTCTAATTTGAATTCTATCATTATTATTTAATACTGTATTTACTGGCATAATTTTACCATTAATAACTACTCCTGTTATTTGCTCTAACAAATATGGATATGCTTGGCAAATAAAATCTACTGCAGTTGATCCTTCAGGTAATTCTATTTGAATACCTTCTGGAGTATATGCATATATATGTTCTGTTAATAATAATTTGCTTGCTAAATCTATAAATGTATTATCTTCACCAGCAGATACTTCATCAATTTCATTTAAGATAATTGCAAATTGATTGTGCTTTCTTATTTCATTTTGAATTTCTTCTTGAGTTTTTCTAAATGGTTCATCAAGATTTCTATATGCTGAAACACCAAATGCTGCAACTTTATTCATATTTCCAGTTCTTATTTTTATTTTTCCATACTCTGACACCTCACCCAAAGTAGTAACTCCTTTATTTGGAATATAAATTCCTGAAGTGCTTGTTGCAGGATGTAGGCTTACTGTTGTATGAAGAGATTGATAAAAGTTTGTTCTTTGATTTCCAATATAGTCTCTAAATCTACCATTAATTGGTCTATAATTTTGATGTACATAACGAAGTGCTCTATAGCAATCATCTACTGTATCTACAATTATTTTTAGATAGAATAAATCATACATATCATCCATAGAATATCCATGTCTCATCTTATTATAAATTGTACATACATTTTTAACTCTATAAATAATATCATTAGGAATATCTTTTTCTGCTAAAATATATTCTAATTTTGCTTTTACTTCCATGATAAGAGGTTTCCTTATTTCTTCTAATCTATCTCTATTTTCTAGTATTCTCTTATATTCGTCTGGTGCAATATACTGAAGCGATAAATCTTCTAATTCTCCTTTTATTCTATATGCACCAATAGATAATGCTAAAGGTACAAAAACTTCCATTGTTTCAATAGCATTTTCTTTTTGCTTTTCAGTTTTTTTATACTGTAGAGTTCTCATATTATGAAGTCTATCAGCTAATTTTATTAATATAATTCTTACATCTTTAGTTAAGCTAGTTATAATCTTTCTTGTGTTAGCGTTATTTTGTGCTTGTTTTGAGGTAAAATTCATTCTACTGATTTTAGTTACTCCATCAACTAATTCAGCAACTTCAGGATTGATAAGATATGCTATATCTTCTTTTCCAAATTTTATTGTTGCATCTTCTATTGTGTCGTGTAATAAAGCCGCACTAATCATATCTGGATCATATATTTCCATATCGATTAGGTTCATTGCAACATGTAATGGATGAGTTATATATGGTTCTCCACTTTGTCTAACTACTCCATCATGTATTTCTTCTGCAATTAAATAAGACCGCTCAATTTCGTTAATCTTTTCATCAGGAACTTTCTTCTCTTTTAATATTTTGATAATGTCTTCAATACTTATCATATTACCACTCCCCACATAGAAAAAAATAATAACTAAGCCAAATTTTTACATGATATCTTTTTTTATAGACATACTTATATCAAATTAAAATATTAAAGTCAACACCAAAAATAATAAAAAAAAGAACTTTCGTTCTTTTTAATTACATACAAATCCTTGTGTAACTAGAGCTGTCTTATAATCTTCTACTGGTTTTTCTTTTTCTCCTTCAAGATATGCAGTTATGATTATCTTTCCATCTTTTAATTCACATTTTGTGTCTTTTCCTAATTTTGTTTCAGCTCCTGGAGTTGCACAATACTCAATTGCTGCTAAGTGTTTATCATTTAATGCAGATTGATCACTTGCAGAATAAGTATGTGTATAATTTATTCTTGAAACGGAATCACCATCAACTTTTATAACAGCTTCTGAGTGAACATCAATTGTTCTAATAACTGTATCATATGAACATGTGATATCCTTAGGAGTATCCTCTACTGGTGTAGATGGTGTGTTGTTATTATTTCCACTATTTGATTTAGTTAATAAGAATCCACCTATTCCAACAATTGCGATTATTGCAACTATTACTCCTAATATTATATATATAGTCTTATTACCCTTCTTTGTTTCTCCAATTACTCCCTCTTCTACAACTGGTTGTGTTGCTGGAACTGCTTCTGCTACAACTGGAGTTGTTGCAGGTTCCTCAGGCATTGGGAAATCAGCAAAATTATTGCTTGCAACCTCTGCAGGAGGTTGTGTTTCTATTGTAGGCATATTAACATTTGACATTGGAATATCAACTGCAGGTGCTGCAGGTTGTTCAGTAACAACTTCTACTGGAGCTGCTGCTGCAGGAACTACTGGTGCTGCAGGTACTGCTTCTGGTATAGCTGGTGCAACTTGTTGTTGTTCTGGAACTACTTCTGGAACAGCAGGTGCTACAGCTTGTACCTCAGGTACTGCTGCTGGAGTCTCTGCAACCATTTCTGGAACTGCAGGTGCAATTTCAGGAACAGCTGGTGCTTCAGCTACCATTTCTGGTACTGCTGGAGTTTCAGCTACAACTTCAGGTGCTGCTGCTGGTGTTTCTGCAACCACTTCTGGAACAGCAGGTGCCATTTCTGGAGCAGCTGGTGCTTCAGCTACCATTTCTGGTACTGCTGGAGTTTCAGCTACAACTTCAGGTACTGCTGGATCAGCAGGTACTTCTGCAACCATCTCAGGGGCAGCTGGTGCTACTGGAGCCTCCTCTATCATTTGTTCTGGTACTACAGGTACTTGTTCTGTAGTAACTGGTCCTGTCATTTGTTCTGCATCTACATTAGGGTTAATATTAGTTTCGTTATTCATATACTCTACCTACCTTAATATTCATACTATTTACATTATAACATACTAGTTTTGCAAATACAAAGTTTTTTATAGTTTAAATATTTTTCTTAATACTTTACTATTGTATGCCTGTTCATCATAATTATCTAAATCAACATCAGATGCATGGCTTCTATTTAGGTCTAAATCATGAGATAAATTATGAACATACCATTCTAATCTCATTGATTCCTTTGTTCTATCCCATCTTGAAGGGTGTTCTTCTTCATACCTAAGTAATACTTCAATGATATCATTACGTGCTTCTTTATCTCTAATACGATATGAATCATATATTTTAAAGTTGCTATCTAGTGCAGTTCTATTGTCACATATTAACACATCTTCTGGATTACAATTTACACATTCTAGGTATTCTTCATCTCCAATATAGATATCTCCATCCCGATAACTTGCATATGCTTGCTCCCCCTCCAATATTTCATATTCAGGATGATACTCATAATCTTGTAAATGTCCAATCATTAGTGCTAAAAAAATTGCTGCAAAAATAATTTTTCTTCTTGTTTTTTTCTTCATGTTTTTTATTTTACCATAAAAAAAGAAGTTAATGAAATTACTTCATTAACTCTTCTAACTTTTTCTTTTCTTCTTCAAGTTTCTTTCTATCTAACTCAACTATATTAGCAGGAGCTTTATTAACATAATTTTCATTACTTAATAATTTCTCTCTTCTTTCTATAGATGCTTGTAATAGTTTGATTTGTGTTTCTTTAATTGCTTTGTCTGCTTCTGATTCTAATTTTTCAAAGAAAATAGTTGCTTTTATTCTATTTGAGAATACTTTATATGCTTTCTTTCCTAATGGCTCTTTTACTATACTATCATCTAGTTTTAACATTTTAACAATTAGTTCATTATCATCTTCAGTATCAAACATTACTTTTAATTCTTTAGTCATATTATTTTCAGCTCTAATATTTCTAAAGTTTTTGATGAATTCAACTGCATCATCTACTGCTGACTCTTCGCTTTCAAATATGAACTTCTTATCATATTTTGGATAATCAGCAATCATAATACTTTCAGCATCTTTTACTGGTAACATTTGATATATTTCTTCTGTAACAAATGGCATAAATGGATGCAACATCTTTAATATACCAGTTAATACAGTGCATAAAACTGATTTTGTTGCACTACTATCTAATGAATACTTAGCCATCTCAATATAATAATCACAGAAATAGTTCCATGCAAATTCATATATTTCTGCTCCAGCTAAGTTGAACTCATATTTATCCATATGTTTAGTTACACTTTTTACAGTTTTTTCATATTTAGATAAAATCCATTTATCTTCATTCTTTAAGTTTTCTAATTTTATTTTAGCTAAATCATCAATATTCATTAATACGAATCTTGAAGCATTCCAAATCTTATTAATGAAATTCCAAGTAGATGTCAATTTAACTTCATCGAAGCGTAAATCCATTCCCATAGAACCATCTGTTGTTAAATAGAAACGTAGTGAGTCTGCTCCATATTTATCTACCATATCAAATGGATCTACTCCATTACCTAATGACTTGGACATTTTTCTTCCTTGTTTATCTCTAATTAATCCATGGATAACACAATCTTTAAATGGTCTCTTACCTGTAATATATTCTGTTTGGAAAGCCATTCTAGCTACCCAGAAGAATATAATATCATATCCTGTAACTAAGCAGTCTGTTGGGAAGTATCTATCAAAGTCTTTAGTCTTTTCTGGCCAACCTAAAGTTGAAAATGGCCACAATGCACTTGAGAACCATGTATCAAGAACGTCTTCGTCTTGTACCCATCCTTCTTCTTTTGGTGCTTCCATGCCAACATATACTTCTCCGTCTTTATACCATGCAGGAATTCTATGACCCCACCATAATTGACGTGAAATACACCAGTCATATGATATTTCCATCCAGTGTCTTAATACTTTTTCAAATCTCTTTGGAACGAAATTAATTTTTTCATCTTTTTTATCTTGGAAATCTAAAACTTTCTTAGCTAATGGTGCCATTTTAACGAACCATTGTTCTTTTATCATTGGTTCAACCATAACACCAGTTCTTTCACTATGACCAACTTCATGTGTTAATGGTTCAATCTCTAATAATAATCCTTGTTCTTTTAAATCTTCTAGACATGCTTCACGGCATTCTTCTCTTGTCATTCCTTGATACTTCTTTGGAACATTTTCATTCATTGTAGCATCATCATTCATGATTACTATTCTTTCAAGGTTGTGTCTATTTCCAACTTCAAAGTCGTTAGGATCATGAGCTGGAGTTATTTTAACAACTCCTGTTCCTTTTTCCATATCAGCATGTTCATCTGTAATAATTGGTATTGGTTTATTCATAAGTGGAAGAATTGCATTCTTTCCAACAAACTCTTTATATCTATCGTCATTTTCATTTACTGCTACAGCTGTATCTCCAAATAGTGTTTCTGGACGTGTAGTTGCAACATCTAGATATTTATCTGTTCCTTCAATAACATATTTTAAGTGATAGAAGGCACTCTTCTCTGATTTATAAATAACCTCTTCATTAGATAGTGCTGTTTGAGCAGCTGGATCCCAGTTAATAATTCTTTCTCCTCTATAGATTAATCCTTTATTGTAATAATCTACAAATACTTTTCTAACTGCTTTATTTAAATCATCATCTAAAGTAAATCTTTCTCTAGTGTAATCTACTGATAATCCTAATCCTGCCCATTGGTCTCTTATACTTCCTCCGTATTCTCTAGTCCAATCCCAACATGCTTCTAGGAATTTTTCTCTTCCATATTCGTATTTATCAATACCTTCATCTTTTAATTTCTTAACAACTTTTGCTTCTGTTGCTATTGCTGCATGGTCCATTCCTGGAAGCCATAGTGTATCGAAACCTTTCATTCTTTTGTATCTTACAATAGCATCTTGAATTGCTGTATCATAAGCATGTCCTATATGTAATTTACCTGTAACATTTGGAGGAGGAATAACTATACAAAAAGGTGTTTTTTCAGATTCATTATCTGATTTAAAGTATCCTTTTTCTTTCCATATTTCATATTTTCCTTCTTCTGTTTTTTTATGATCATATTTTTTATCTAACATTGTATCATCTCCTCAATATAATTGTTCATTACTTTTTTTATTTCTTTTAATTGATTTATTAGATCTTTATTATTTGTTTCTTCCATTTGTATTTCAATTATTTTATTAACATAGTTTTTGTTTTTTACTATTTTATAAGATTCTTTAAAATTTAAATCAAATATGAATGCTAACTTAGATGCTATTTCATCAGCAGGTGTTTTAATATCTTTATTCTTTAACATTTTTTTATTAAAGAATCCTTTATAAATCTTATTAGACATTTTAGTATTATTTGTTTTGATTGATATTTCTCCTTTAACAATTAAATTTAAAATATCTATTTTATCTGCATCTCTTGTTATATTAACAAATAGTTTGTTCTTTTCATTTAATGTATTTGGTACTCTATATTTATTATGATATTTGACGGCTCTTAGAATAGTATTATGATTATTTTTTGAAAATCTATTAATTAATTTATCTTTCTTTAGAATCATTTCTCCTACATCTCCATGATCTAGTGTTGATAAATCATCATAACTATCATATCTATTTATTTGTTCAAATCTTCCTATATCATGTAATAATCCACATAGTTTTACTAATTCTATCTCTTCTTGTGATAATTTTAATTCTCTAGCAATCTCTTCACAAAGGCTCACGACTCGAAGTGTATGATTTTTCTTTAAAACTATTTTTTTATTAAGATTATTAAATTGATTTACATATTCTAAAAATTCTTCTGTTGCTTTCATATTACATCTCCTTAATAAATAAAAAACGAGAATTCATCCAAAGGACGAAATTCTCGTGGTACCACCTTATTTTATACTATAAAGTATCTTAATATCTTTAACGGAATTATCCGGAATAACTTACTTTTGTTCAGAAATTCTGCTCCTCTGCTACCTTCAATACATATTTTTATTCATTTACACCTACCATGAACTCTCTTTGAAAAATACTATATTTACTCCTCAGATTCGTCGCATCTGCGAATAATTATATAACAATTATTTATAATTTTCAACTTTTAACATACATCTTTAGCAATTTTTTGAAATTGTTTAGCTGTATTTTCATCTAATCCACCATAATATGTTATATTTGTTGGATCATTGTTTGATAATGCTTTGTAGATACATATTGCAGATAAATATGCTCCAGCATTAGATTGATGTGTATCATCTGAGTATAGTGCTGACATATTTCCATATCTATCCCAAGCAAGTCCATCATTAATTACTGTTCCTTTTATTGCTGATGCAACTGTTGCTGCATTATTTTGCACAGCTTTATGAAGTGAATTATTAACATTGGATTTTAATCCCCAACATTGTCTAACATAAATTGATACATTATTATTTCCTTGTCTTAATAAATTTGCTACGGCTTTAGCACCTGATGTATATAAAGGTAAGTTACTTTCCATTGTATCTGTTTGTTCTTGCAATACAGCAATGTCATATGACTTTTGTATTGCACTTGCTTTTGTACTTGAATGCCCTGATAAAGTCTGTCCTCCTTCAGTTATTGAAGATACTGTTACTTTATATCCGGCATTTGCTGCTATTTTTCCAAATTTATCTGGAATATTTGATACATAAGTTTTACTATTACCAATAAAAACTACTTTTGTATTTTTTGATTTTGATAATGTCCCTTGTAATTCACCTTTTTCATAGTTATCTGGATCAGTTACAATTGTTGATTTTTCTTTATCAGTTTCATATGGTTGAATATAACTTGAATTATAATTTATATCATAATCTCTATTCCAACAATTAGAAAACTCAGTTGATGATCCTAACATTATCAATAATGCATCTACCATATTAACTATAAAAAATATTATAACTGTTGCAAGCATTGCATTTCTTATTTTATTATAATTTTTCTTTTCATCAGGATTTCTCATTATACTTATAAAAATATACATTAATGAGAATATTAATAATATTGGAGCAAGTATTCTTATTAAAAATACAAGGTTTTTTGCTATATTTATAAAAATACCATAACTGTTACACTCCATTATAATCACCTATTCATAATAATTGCCATTGTTTTGATCTGAATCATCATCGTCTTCTAGTATTATTTCATTTCCATAATACTTGTCAGCTTCTCTTTGTTGTCTTGATGCCATATATGGTGAAGAATAGTCTTCAATATTATCTTCATCTTTTTGATAGTAATTATCTTCTTCTTCCACATATGAGTCATCATAATCTTCTAGTACTCTTGTTTTTGCTTTTCTTCCATATTTTTCATTTACTACTACTGCTCCAATAGAACCAGCAATTCCTGCTGCTCCTATAGCAATACCAATTGGTACTGTGTTAATTGTTTTAGTTTGATATTCTTCAATTGCCTCTTCTTGAGGAATAGTAGTAACATTATTATTTTGATAATTATTATAATTATTATCATTATTTATAACTGTACTTGGATTTTGTGTTGTAGGTTGTTGATTATTAGTATAAGATTGCCCTGGAGTAGTTCCTGGCGGAGTTAAGTCAGTAGCAAGATCTTTTCTAAATTGATTTACTTCTCCTACTAATTTTCCTAAATTTTCACTAGATGGAGTATTTCCATATATACCAGTTAATTCTTTTATATCTTTTGAAGATAATGATTCAATTTCTCCATAATTTTCAGTAGTTGTAATTAATGCATCTGCTAAATTACTTATTTTTCTTTTTATTTGATCAATATTACTTAATATTAATTCTAAATCTTCTTTATATTTTAAACAGTTACCATGTTCAAAGTTAATATCTCTAAAATAATTTTCTAAGTTAGTAAATCCTTCTGATAAGTCTCTTGTACTTATACAATCTTCTACACCTGAAATAGTCTCGACACTTTTATTTAATTTTTCTAAATCTAAATGATATGTTCCATTCATATTAATCACCTATAGAGCTTTTGCTAGTTCTAATCTTTCATGTAGTCTACTTAATCTACTATTGATTATGTCGAGTATTTCATTTGGGTTTTCCCCAAGATTTGTTAATTCATTTTGGATAGATTCACTTGTACTTATTTTACTTAATAGAGTTTCTTCAATACTTATTTTTTCTTCTATTGCTTTTATTAATTGCTGTTTTTCACTTTCTCTTTGTTCTTTAGCTGCTTCAAGTATTCTGTCTTTTAAACTATCATATACTGTTTTTATTTCATCTATGCAGTTTAAAATATCTACACCCATTTCATTTGCAGGTGTAACTCCCATAATACTTAAAGATTCTTTATCTAGACCTCCAAAGTTTACTTCATGTTTAATTTGTTCATATATTACTGGATTCATATATGTATTATATTCTTGAAAACATTCAAATAATTTTTCTTCTACTTTTTCAACACTAAGTATTTCTTTAGGGTCTGTTTTCCATGTAATCCAATCAACTTTTGACATAGGTAACCTCCTATTATTCCATATTATTATTATAAATAAAACAGGTTTATAAGTCAAATAAAAAGAAGGTCTATTCTTGACCTTCTTTTGCTTCTTTTTCTTGTTGTTTTTTCATTTCTTCTAATCCACCATTTAGTACTCTTGAGATTTCTTTATAGTTATCTGTTACATATCCTTTGAAACAGATTCTTTCTATTTGATCATGATTGAATGCAAATAGTTGATCGCTTGTTACCATTCCTTCTGGATAGAAACATGCTCCGTAATCAAACATCTTTCCTTGTGCATCTATTTTTCCTGTCTTGTCATATACATCTCCACTTGGCATGATGCAATAACTCATGATCATTAATTCTCTTTTACCACCTTTTAGGATTACTACTGTACCTATTGGTAAGAATCTTTTTTCATCTTCCATCTCTTATTCCTCCCTTTTTATTGTAATTCCGCAAGTTCTTCATTGTTTCTTGCGCTGTAGCTATTATTATCTTCTGTGTAATAGTTGTTTTCTTCATTAAGTTCAAAATCTTCTCCAGAATCTTCACTTATTGGTTGATCATAATTTTCTGCACTCATTGCATTTTCATCAGACCAGTCAACTTCTTCAAATTCTTCATCTTCGTCTTCTTCATCCATATCATTATTATCTCTACTATCAAGATATGCTTTAGCTCCGATTCCAGCTGCTGCTGCAGCACTTAATCCTGCGGCGATTGGAATAACTTTACTTGAACTACTATTTGTTCTAGATTTACCAGAAATTGGTGCATTAGTTTTAACTTTTGTAATTGATTTACCATCTAAGATATCACTAATTGAAGTAGTTCCGTCTAATAATGATTCATCTAATGGTGCAAGTCCTGCAGAAGCATCATCAGCTTTGTAACCGTCTTCACTATATTCTCCTCCACCAGGCCATCCTGTTTGTGGTATTGGTTTATATTCATCGCCACCTCCAGGTTTAGGCTCAGTCTTTGGCTCTGTTTTAATCTCAGTTTTTGGTTCTGTTTTAATCTCAGTCTTAGGTTCTGTTTTAACCTCAGTCTTTGGTTCTGTTTTTGGTTCTGTCTTAGGCTCAGTCTTTGGCTCTGTTTTAATCTCAGTTTTTGGTTCAGTTGGATCAACTCTCTTTTGTTGTTGACCTCCGCCTCCACCAGTATCTGGTTCTGTTTTATTTTCATTACCACCAGTTTTTGGCTCAGTTTTCGCTTCTGTTGGCTTAACTGGTCCTGTTCCTGTACCTGGTTCTGTATGAGCAACAGGTGTAAATGCTTCTGTTCCAGGAACAGCTTCTTTTATTTCAATAGCAGGAGCCATTTCTTTCATTTTTTCAGTTGCTTTTGAATTTCTAAATTGGTTTATTGCAGCACCAGGAAGTATTGGAAGTCCTACTACAGTAGGTAAAACCAATGGTAATGTAGCTTGTAATGCAGCTCCTAATGGTCCATCTGTCCAGAATGCTGAATTTATACTCTTTCCATTCTTTACTCCAGTTTCTGTTCCACTTCCCCATCCAGATAAAATTAATCCAGTTGGTCCTGCTACTCCACCAGGTATTCCCATCAATCCTATTAAGCTTAATGTCTTTCCACCTACTAAAATTGCATTAGCACCTAGACCTTCTTCTCTAAATATTGATTTATCTGCGAAGTCACTATTGTAATAGAAGTTAAATGCATCGTGTGCCCAATCTTTCTTTACGAAATCTGTACACCATTTTTCAACACCACTATCTTTTGGTGATAGCCATCCAACTAATCCAACTGCAAAATCTCCAATTTCTTCAAGTGGAGTTAAAAGACCTTCAGCAAATTTTGTTGCACCCATTGCAAATGTACTTGTAACTTTTTCCCATGTTGATGATTCTTCATATCTTTTGATATCTTCAGCTTTTCCTTGAAGTTGAGTAGCTATACCTTTAATTGTATCTGATATAGTGTCAAATGCAGTTTCAAAATTTGAAACACTTATCGTACCGACAAATTGTTCCATTCCTTTAACATTATTTATTGCTTTCATTGCAGCACATACTTCGTCACTGGCGTTCATGACTTTTGTTGTTGCAATGCTGTTTAGTTCTTCTACAACAGTGTCAACCATTTGGTAGTTGGCATATAAATCTGATTCTTGTTCTCTATTTCTACCTGTTATAGCAGACCATAAACCTGATAATAAACCCATTTCACATCTTCCTTTCGCGAATAAACCTTGTTAGATAATTATCCTATTATTACATAATATAATTATAGAAAAAATTTTTTGATAAGTCAACAAAAAAGAAGGCCTATTCTTGACCTTCTTTTGCTTCTTTTTCTTGTTGTTTTTTCATTTCTTCTAATCCACCATTTAGTACTCTTGAGATTTCTTTATAGTTATCTGTTACATATCCTTTGAAACAGATTCTTTCTATTTGATCATGATTGAATGCAAATAGTTGATCGCTTGTTACCATTCCTTCTGGATAGAAACATGCTCCGTAATCAAACATTTTTCCTTGTGCATCTATTTTTCCTGTCTTGTCATATACATCTCCACTTGGCATGATGCAATAACTCATGATCATTAATTCTCTTTTACCACCTTTTAGGATTACTACTGTACCTATTGGTAAGAATCTTTTTTCATCTTCCATCTCTTATTCCTCCCTTTTTATTGTAATTCCGCAAGTTCTTCACTACTTCTTGCGTTATAGCCTAAATCTTGAGCTTGGAATCCATATTCTTCATCATCTAAATATGCATCGCCCATATCTGCTTCGTATTGGCCATCTCCATATTCATCTGACCATTCGCTGTCTTCCATCTCGTCGTCCTCTTCATCCATTTCATTATTATTTCTACTATCCATGTATGCTTTGGCACCGATTCCGGCTGCTGCTGCAGCACTTAATCCTGCAGCGATTGGAATAACTGCACTAGCTCCACTACTCTTTCCTCTAGTAGTTATTGGTGCATTAGTTTTAACTTTTGTAACTGAATTATTTCTAATAATATCATCAATTGATGTAGCTCCATCTAATAATGATTCATCTAGTGGTGCTAAGTCTTCAGTACCATCTGATACGAATCCTTCTTCACCATATTCTCCACCACCTGTATAAGATTGTTCAGCTGGTTGATAATATGCTCCTCCACCATTGTAGTTTCCACCACCACCTGGAGAATAGCTTCCACCATCAGTATAATGGTAGTCTCCACCATTGTTATTATTGTTATTATTATTATTATTGTTGTTATTGTTATTATTTCCACCACCAGGTGCTTGTGTTGGCGCTTGTGTTGGCGCAATTGTTGGCGCTTGTGTTGGTGCTATTGTTGTTGGAGTTGTTGGTGCAACTGTTGGAATCTCTTGTCTATATTGAGTTCCACCGCCACCTCCAGTGTAGCTGCCGCCTCCGCCGCCACCAGAATAGTTGCCGCCTCCGCCGCCATTATTGCTAGTGTCACCAGTAGTGTTTGTTGTATTTGTGTTTGTATTATTATTTGTATTTTCTTCTTCAGTATTTGTTGTTGTATTTGTATTATTAGGATCTTCTTCAAAGATTTGTGATGAATTTTCTCCTTGTCCGCCACCTGATCTTCTATATGCAGCTGATGCAGCATCATTTGTAGATACATTTATAGCATTACCAGCTGCAACTGCTACTACTCCAGGAGTCGCTGGATTTGTAACAACTCCTTTTACAGCACTAGGAATTCCTTTTACTGCTCCTACAACGCCATCTTTTGCTGTTTTTACTACGCCTTTTATATTTCCTCCATTTGCGGTAACATTTGCTTTATATCCTTGCCAACTGTTCTTAAGAGCTCCGGCAGTTTGAGATATAGGATTTTGAGATTTTAATGTTTCTTTTGCACTATCTCTTATTGCTTTTAATTCATCAACACTATGTCCACTAGCTTGATTTGTTGCTTTAGTTGAAGCCTTAGTAGCAGCTTTTGTAGCACTGTCTGCCTTCTTTGATGCTATTTTAGATTGAGTTTGTTTTACTGTCTTTTTAATACCTGTTTTACCATCTGCTGCAGTCTTTGCATCAGCAGCTTTGTCGGCTGCTTTTTTTGCTTTGTCGGCTGCTTTTTGTGCTTTATTTGCTGCAAATATTGCAGCACTAGATTGAACATATTCTCTTCCAGCTTCACCAAATCTTACACCGGCATTAGTAATTGAGTCTGTATAACCTTGAACACCAACGCCACCGACTCTATTTATTGTTCCATCTGCAGCTTGAGAATAGTTTCCAAGTTTAGATAAATCCACACCATCTATACCGCTTAGAGTAGTTTGAAGATTATTTGCTAGATCTTTATATGCTTCTGTCTTTCCTAGACCGCTAAGGCCTTTGTTTGTAGCAATGTCTTTCCAAGCTGTTCTTGCCTTATTAGTAGCATCAGTAACAGCTTGATAATTTGCTCCACCTTTTCCAGCTCCCATAGCTTTGAAAGACATTTTCTCACCAATACGTCCACCGGCAATAGCAAGACCAGCTCCAATAGCTCCTGAAGCAAGTCCATTTGTAGTAAAGGCTTGATTGATATCTTTTCCTTTCAACAATCCTGTTTCTGTACCTGATCCTAAACCAGATACTCCAGCAATCGTTGCCGCTGAAATAGTCGTACCTGAAAGTTGCATGAATCCTGTACCTGCAGATAATGCAGATAATCCAGTAGCTCCAGCAAATACTCCGGCACCATATAATGTACCAATTGTCTTTCCTACAATCTTACATCCACTTGCTATAGCACTGTCTTCTGTAAATGCAGATGCTTTAGCAAAGTCACTATTATAATAAAAGTTAAATGCGTCATGTGACCATTCTTTTTTTACGAAATTTGTACACGCTTGTTCTAAACCACTATCTTTTGGTGCTACCCATCCAACTAGTGAAACAATTCCATCACCTAAGTCTTCAACTACTGAAAGTAAACCTTCACCTAATTTAGCTCCTGCCATAGCAAAAGTACTTCCAACCTTTTTGTACCAAGGCGCTTCTTCATATGTTTTAATATCGTCTGACTTCTTTTGAATTTGTGTTCCTATTTGTTTTATAGTTTCAGTTACTGATGTAAATGCAGCATCTAATGATCCAGCAGGCATACTAAAATTAACATAGTCTAAACCTTTTACGCTGTTTAATTGTGTTAGAGCAGCATTTACCTCTGATTGGGCATTTGAAACTTTTGTTGTAGCGATTGTATTAATTTCATCTACAACTGTAGAAACCTTATCATAATTGGCATATACATCAGACTCTTTTTCATCTCTACCTGTTAACCACGATAAAAAACCCATAGTATAAACTCCTTTCTATGATACGCTTACTACGTTATTACCCCATGCAGCTTGTTTTGCATTTTCATTTAATGTTCTTTGTATTTCGTCATGTGCTTGAACTGAAACATTATATAGTTCTGAAATTCCTGACATTATTTGTTCTGGAATTCCATCTATTGCAGTACATGTTTCATCAATAGTTCCACCCATTTTAGTTCCTTGAACGATAACTGCTTCGTTAGCATCTTGTTCAAGTCCTCTTAGTGCATCAGTAATACCTTTAAATTGTTCTTTTAACACGTTCTCAAGATTCTCAACAGCAGCTTTTACTTCTTCTGGATTGATATAATTGTTTGCGTCTTCTGCTGTAGAAGTAGTAATACACTTACCATCTTTATCATAGCCATGATATGTTTTTGGTGATTCCATATATTTCACTCTCCCTTTATTTTATGCAACGCATAAGAATAAGAGAAAAAATACTTTTCTCTCGTTCTTATACATTGCATATGCAATGTATATATTTTTATTATTGCTCTTGATCGTATTGTAAAGCTTGTTCAACAGCTAAACGTAAGTTTGCTGCAGATAATTTCATTTCTGCCATAGCTTCAGGAATATCTGCTCCGTAATAACCTTCCCAGTTAGTTCTAACTGTATCAGACCAAGTTGTTTCAACACCATCTGGAATATCTCTCTTAATTGTAGCGTTAAGTTCTTCCATTTGTTGTTCCATTTCAGTTACAATTTGATCGATTTGAGTAGCATCTTCTGTAGCTGCTCCTGGTAAAATTGTTAAATTCATATATTATTCCTTCCTTTCTTAATAGAATTATTTCTACTTCATTCCGCTCTTTAAGTCGCCAATCATATTAGTGAACTTAGTAGTTTGCATTCCCATATATCCTTCAGCTTCATCAATTGTGTTAGCTAGGTTTTTGAATGTATCCTCTTTAGCTTGGAATTTTTGTAATAAGTCTTGTGCAGGATCTCCTTGGATATCACCACTAGTGATTTCTTCAACAAGGCTAGTTAATCTTGCTAAATTCTTTTTATAACCTTCTCCTGCTGTTTGCATTGCATTTTTTAAATCATTTAATGCTGCTTCATCTACATGAATTGCCATATTCTTATTTCACCTCCTAAATTCTATTTAAGAATATGCTTCACAATCCGAACCCATATCCTATAAACTAATTCTATCTTTTTTTCTAATAATTATCAAGTATTTCTTGTTTTTTTTATACATTTTTTGACAATGCTCTTTTTTTTATTTAATTTTATTTTCATTTTGCTATAATATATATCGAAGGAGGTATTATGGATAACAATAAGATTAATTATAAGATTTTAATTCCTATTATTATTCTTTCATTGATTAGTATAATAACAATTTATAGTGCATTGAAGTATACCTCTAGTTCTTTAGGAAATCTTGCTTTAAAACAAACTGTTTGGTATGTAATTGGTTGGATTTTAGTAGTTATTTTATTAAAACTAAAGAATGAATACTTGTATAGAAATTCTTGGGTATTATATATACTTGGAAATATATCCCTACTTGGTTTACTTCTATTTGCAGAGCCTATTAACAATAGTAGATGCTGGTATGTAATTCCTGGTATTGGTAGTATTCAACCTTCTGAATTTATGAAGATATTTATTATGATTACTCTAGCAACAATGATTCATAATTTTAGAATGAAATATGACAATCCAACTATGAAGGATGAATTTAAGTTTATACTTAGTACTTTGATTATTGTACTTATTCCATCTATTTTAACTTTCTTACAACCGGATACAGGAAGTGTAATTATTTATTTAACAATATATATTTCTATGCTATTTATTAGTGGTATTAGATTTAGATGGTTTATTATAGGTGGTGTTTTATTAGTACTATTATTAGGTGGAATCTTTGGACTTTATTTCTTTAAAGAAAATATATTTATAAAAGTATTTGGAAGTTCAATTTACTATAGATTAGATAGAATATTTAATTGGAGTAATGGTTCTGGTTTACAGCTTGAAAATGCGCTTGCTGCTATAGGATCAGCTGGATTATTTGGACATGGATTTAATAATACTCCAATCTATTTCCCAGAAGCATCTACTGATTTCATATTTGCAGTTTTTGCAAGTAACTTTGGTTTGGTTGGAGTAATTATTCTACTCGCAATCATTATCTTTTTAGATATCAATATAATTCTTTTATCTAGAAAGAAAATAGAAGACACTGATAAATATATTGTTTCTGGAATAATAGGAATGCTAATTTTTCAACAAATACAAAATATTGGAATGACTATTGGACTATTACCTATTATGGGTATTACTCTTCCATTTGTTTCTTATGGAGGAAGTAGTTTACTTTCATATATGTTACTTGTTGGAATACTACTTAATATTTCACAAAAGAAAAAAAGAACTTATAAATATTAAGTTCTTTTTTATTGTTTTAATACTTCTTCATATACTTCTCTTAGTTGTTTTCCTATTTTTTTGATATCTCTTTCTTCTGCAACTTTATAGGCTTTTTCACCAAGATTTGGTAATTCATTATTCATTATCTTTTTTATTTTGTCATAGAATTCATCTATATCTTTTGCTTTGTAAACATTAACTCCATCTTCAAGCCATCCTTCAAATACTGGTATGTCTCTTATGATTGCAGTTGCTTTGCATGCACATGCTTCAATAATTGGAATTCCTTCTGTTTCTTCAAATGTTGGGAACAAGTATATATCACAACCATTCATAGCTTCAACTATTACTTCTTGTTCTACATACCCAGCAAACACTAAGTTATCTAGTTTTGTATTAACTGCTTCTCTTACTGCTTTTCCTGCTGCAGATAAAGGAGAATATCCAAACCAAATAAATTTATATTCAGGTAGTCGTTTTGCTAATTCTACAAAATCAACTATTCCTTTTCTTTCAATATATAATCCTATTCCAACAATTACTTTATCATCTTCAGAATAGTTAAATCTTTCTCTAAATCTTTTTCTTGCATCTTTATCACATTTGAATTTATCTAATTCTATTCCATTTGAAATAGCATATATTTTTCTATCTATTCCATATCCTTCTAATAGTCTTTTTGAATATGGGGTTGGTGTAATAATAACATCTCCTAAACTATAACACTTAATTAACCATTTTTTAAAAGCAGGAGATATTTGTTTGCAAAAAATAAAACCATTTTTAAAGTCTTCTTCTGTGGAGTGAGCATGATACACAATTTTTTTGCCTTTTTTCTTTTCTATTTTTGCTAATGCAAAGGAGTTTGGGCCATAGAAATTAATATGTACTATATCAAAATCATCATCTTGTAAATCTGTAGTGTAATCGATTTTTTCATATTCTAAGGCTCTCATTTGATGTTTAATAGCTTTACCTAAACCACTTTTTGAAAATAATTTTTCACCCTCTGTATATAGTAAAACTTTCATTTTCTCATCTCCATTATGATTATTATATCTTACGAATTAAAAAAAGACAAGTTATGTACTTGTCTATTGCTTTGTTCCACAGTTTCCGCAGAAATCTCCTCTTATTGGAGCTCCACACTTTTTACAGAATTTATTTTGATATCTAAATTTTCTATTAGCTTCTGCCATAAATTTTAATTTTTTTATTGAAATTACATATAAGAAAATTACAAATACTAAGAATACTATTAGTAAAATATTATAACCAGACATTATACAGAAATCATATATTCCATGTAGAACTGTTGGTATTAAAATACTTAGTATCATATTTTTTCTTTCTGATTCTTTATCTTTTCTTTCAGCATATTGTTTAGCAATACTTAAATAGTATCCCATGAATACTGCATCACATGCATGAGCAGGTACTGCAGAAATTGCTCTTAAGATTGCTGTTGATAATTTAACATTTGACATTACATATAGAATGTTTTCTACAAAAGCAAATCCTAATGATACAAATATTGCATATACAATTATGTCATATATTTCATCAAATTCTTTATGATTATATCCTATGAATCTTACCATTATCCATTTACTTAATTCTTCTAATAATGCAACACCTATAAAAGCATAGAACACAACTTGAAGAAATGACATATCGGATAAATCTGAACCCATGAATGGAATGAATTTATCCATCAGCGCTGATAGTATTAGTACTAAAATACAAGATCCAAATCCGGATACAAACAGTATTAATAACAAGTGTAGTGGTTCTTTTGACTTATCTTTGTTATATACAAATACTAGTATTAATATAACCGGTAATATAGCTAAGAAAAGCAACAAACCAATTTTTGTTAAATCCATTTCATCACCCACTTTTATCCTATAAATAAGTATAACACGTTTTTTCTTATATTTCTTTTGTTTTGATTTAATTTCCCCAACTTTACACAAAAAAACTCAACCAATTGGCTGAGTTATTTTTATAATGGTGTCCGCGAGGCGACTCGAACGCCTGACCGATCGCTTAGAAGGCGATTGCTCTATCCAGCTGAGCTACGCAGACATGTTTCAACTGACAACTAAGATTATAATACAAAAACCATTGAAAAACAAGTCTTTTTTAATAAAATAAAAAAAGAATATTCTTTTTTAGAATATTCTTAATTTAATTTGTTTCCGCATTTTTCGCAGAATCCTGAGCCAGCTGGGTTACTTGCTCCACATTGTGGACAGAAGTTTCCTCCTGCTGCTGGTGCTGCAGGTGCAGCTGGAGCTGCTTTATTTGCAGCTAATGAGCCAAGAATTGGATCTTTCATTGGTTTTGGTCCAACGTATTCAGCTTTTCCAAATCCTAAGATTGGATAGAAAATTACATTTAAGAATAATAATCCAATTCCAAATCCGGTATCTTTTCCAAATGATTGAGCAACACTAATACTTAAGATTACTGTATAGTAAATAGATGCTGCATAAGCTGCTAAAGATAGAAGTGATCCTACTCCTTCAGCTACTCCACTAACCATTCCAACAACAAAAGAGATACCAAAGATAGCAAGTGGATAGAATTCCCAAATTCCAACTATTTTACATAAAACCATGTCACTGTAAATTGGAATGATAGCTTTCCATCCTTCTTCTCCTGCTTTTGTAAAGATTTTCCATCTAGCAATAATAAGAATTACACCTACTATTATACCAATTACTATAATAAATCCTAATACTGCAATTAATCCAGCGATGATTCCTTCAGCTCCTGTTGGTTCATAATTGTAATTATATGTCATTATTTCACCTCCTTATCCATTTATTTTTTCGATTGCCTTCATCAATCCTAATTTACCATATGGATATGTCAATGATCCTTGCATGTAAGCAATATATGGTTCTCTTATTGGACCATCACAAGAAAGTTCAATAGAAGATCCTTGAGTGAATGACCCACTTGCCATAATGATCTTATCTTCATATCCAGGCATATCTCCAGGTTCTACAGTAGCATTTGAATCTATTGCAGATCCTTCTTGTATGCCTCTAGTAAATTCTATAAGTTTATTTGGATCTCTAAATACAATGTTTTGAACAATATCTACTCTTTCATCATTATATTTAGGTTCCACTTCGTAGCCTAATTCTTCTAGTACTTTACTAGTAAGAACTGCTGTTTTTAAGGCACTTGCAACTACATTTGGTGCAAGATATATTCCTTGTAATATTAACTTGTTAATTCCTAAAGTTGGTCCTACTTCTCTACCTTCTCCAGGAAGTGTTAATCTTTCTCCACAAAGATTTATTAAATCGTGTCTTCCTGCTATATAGGCACCATTTGGAGCAATTCCTCCACCTAAGTTCTTAATAAGTGATCCTACCATTACATCTGCTCCTACTTCAGTTGGTTCTTTATCACTTACAAATTCACAGTAACAGTTATCTACCATTACTATAACATTACTATCTATTTCCTTAATTAATTTAATTGCTTTCTCTACTTTATCTATACTTATACTTTTTCTTGTAGAATAACCTTTACTTCTTTGAATTTCTACAACTTTAACTTTATGAGTAGTTAGATATTCTCTAATACTATTATAATCGAAATCATCATTAATTAATTCAATTTGATCATATTTAATACCAAAACTAATTAATGAACTTGGATTTTCTTTTATTCCAATTACTTCGTCCAATGTATCATATGGTTTTCCACTTATACTAAGTAATAAATCTCCAGGTCTTAATAATGAAAAGAAGCATACATTTAGTGCATGAGATCCTGATACAAATTGATTTCTTACAATTGCATCTTCTGCTCCTAAAACATCTTTAAATATATGTTCAATTGTTTCTCTTCCAAAATCATTATAACCGTATCCAGTTGTTTCATTAAAACATGATTCTGTTACTCCATTTTTATGAAAAGCACTTAATACTTTTAGACTGTTTTTTTCACAGGATTTATCTATTTTATTAAATACTTCTTTTACCTCTTCTTCACATTTATTTACTAATTCAATTGTTTTATTACTAATTCCTAATAATTCATACATTTTAATAACTGCCTCCATCTACTCTGATTATTGAATCATTTACATAATTTGCTTTTGAACTTGCTAAAAAGACTATTACTTTACTAATCTCTTCTGGTTCAGCAAATCTTCCTAATAATATTTTTTTCTTTTCTTCTACAATTTGTTCTATACTTAAATCTTTATTCATATCTGTTTTAGTCCATCCAGGACATACACAATTTACTGTGATAAATGGAGCAAATTCTCTTGCTAGATTGTGAGTTAATGATATAACTCCTGCCTTAGATGCATCATAGTCACAACTTTCTGGATAGAATGTATCTATTGCGTTAGTAGATGCAATATTAATAATTTTTCCTTTTTTGGCATTTAACATTACTTTTCCTACATATTTACTACATAGATATGTTCCAATTAAATTTACATCTAAAATTCTTTGGAATTCTTTAATGTTTTTATCTAGTAATAAGCTATCTCTACTTACTCCTGCATTATTTACTAAGATATCTATTCCACCGAATCTATCTACTATTTCATTAACCATTTGCTCTACTTCTTCTTCTTTTGAAACATCACACTTTACTGTCATAACATTTACATTATATGTTTCACTAATATACTTTTCTAATTTTTCTGCTTCTGCTTTATGATGACAATAGTTAATGACAACATCTACTCCTGCTTTAGCAAATTCTTCAATACAGCTTTTTCCTATTCCCCTATTGCTTCCTGTTACTAAGGCAACTATTCTTTTCATTTTATCACTCCATTTTTATTTTTATTCCATTGAAGATAAATTATAATTTTCTAAATATCCTTCCAATTCACTTTTATTATTAATGTTAACCAAACTAGAACGTAATTTTCCTTTTTCAACGATCATTACTGTTGGTTCAACAATATCATTTCTAGATATTTCTAATTTATGTATTATTGTACCATAATATCTTTCGGAATCCGTCTTTACTTCTTCAAATTTAATATTATTATCTTTTAGAATTTCTTTTGTTTCTTTACAATAATCACATTCTGTCTTTGTGAATAGAATTACAAATGATTCTTCTTTATCAACTTTTTCTATAATCTTAGTTTCTACTCTTCCAAATTTTGTCATAAAAACTGCAAGTCCTGGAATAAAGAATAATATAAAGATAAATATTCCTAAAAGAATTTTATTTCTTAAACTTCTTATTTCATCTTCTGCTTCCATTATATCCCTCTTCCTTTAGCGGTTACTGTTTGATCTTCAGATTCTTGTTTTTTCTTGTCTTCAAGTTCTTGTTTTTTTGCTGCAAACTGCTTTTTAGTCCAACCAAATACTGGATGGAATGTATCATTTTCAGTAACCATGTTTTCACCTAATTCATTAAGATAGGATTCTCTTTCCACAATTTCAACTACAGATAATCTTAAAATTCCACAACTATTCTTTAAAGTTGGTAAAACCTTTTTACCATTTAAATAACTTAATACTGATAATAAATGTTTTTTATCACAAATAATAACTAATGGTAAAAGGTATTCATCTCCATAATGTTTTTTTACAAATATAATTGTGTCTTCTAATTCACTTGCTTTTTTTCTAAAGATTGTTCCTGTTATTTCAATATTATATTTAATACATAATTCTAATATTTTTCTAACTTCATTTGGTTTTTTATTGAATGCATTTGGTGCTGGTTTTTGATGAAGAAGTTCCATATAAATATTATTAATATCCTCAATCTCTTTAGGAGTTCTTTTAAATACTGATCCTTTAGGTGGTATTCCTAATTCATTACATTTATTAACAATATCTATAAACTCTTTAGGTTCTTTTCTAAATGTACTTCCTGTTACAGGAATGTTATTTTCTCTACATATTAATATTATTTCTTCTACTTCTTCAGGATGTCTTTTAAACATAGATTCACAATAATCTTCTCCATATTTTTCACAAATATCCATTATATCTTCTATTTCATCTTTTGTTCTAAAAAGCATAGAAGCTGTTAAAGTAAGATTATTACCTTTACAATAATCGATTATATCTTGTAACTCACTAGAAGTTCTTTGAAAGAATGCTCCTGTGACTTTAATATTATTTGCCCTACATATATGAATAATCTTAATTATTTCTTGTGGAGGTTGTGAGAACATATTACCTGATAGTTCTACTCCTTCTATTTGACAAATACTAATAATATTCTTTATTTCTTCTGGTGATTTCATTAGAGCTGATGCAGTAAATGGAATATTGTTTCTTTTAAATATTGTATATACTTGATCTAACACTTGAGGAGATCTTTGAAAGATTCCACCAGTAATTGGTATTTTTTTCTTTCTACACATATCAACTATTTTCTTTACTTCATCTGGTGTTCTATGAAACATTGTTATTTCTAGTTTTATTTTTTCATCTTTACAATATAGTACAATATCTTCTATTTCTTTAGCAGTTCTATAAAAGATTGTTCCTTCTTTTTTTAATCCGTATTTTTCACATACTTTGAAGGCTTCTTTTAGTTCTTCTACTCCTTTTTTAAAGAAACTTCCTGTTATATCTTTTATTCCTTCTGATTGACATAAGTCTATTATTTTTTCTACTTCATGTGAATCTTTAGAGAACATTGAATTATTTAATTCTACATGTTTTCTATTACATACTTCTATTATTCTTCTTATTTCTTCTGGTGTTGTTCTAAACATAGAAAGTGTTAATTCTAAATCAAATTCATCACATATTTCTAATAAATCATTTACATATCCAGGATCTTTTCTAAATACTACTCCTGAAACATCTAAATTGTTTTCTCTACAACTTTCTACTATTCCTTTAAATGATTCTAATGAGCAAGAAAACATACTATTAGCAATTGTAATATTATTTTCTAATGCATATTCATATAATTCTCTTAATGTATCACTATTTTTATGGAATAGACTTCCTGTAATATTTATATTATGTTCTTTAGCAAATCTTATTATTTTTTTTACTTCCACAGGAGGTTGTTTAAAAATAGTACTTGTTATCTTTACTCCATTATCTAAACATATACCAATGATTTCTCCTATTTCAGATACTGCTCTATTAGTTATACATGCTCCTAACAAAGTTTCATTATCTAAGTATTTACCATAATGTTCTTTTATTGTTTCTATTCTTTCTTTTGGTATTCTTAATATTGTTGTATTTCTATTTATACATTCTGCTCCAAAGGTACTTTCTACATAATTATATGTATCAACAAGATCTTCTGTATCCATAGATAATATATGTAGACAGGAATCTAAGTTATAACTATATATATCTTTTTGACTTAAAAAATTATAATTTGCTTTTACTGATGATACTTTTCTATATAAAACACTTGGGCATTTTTCTATATTTTTTGGGCTGATGTTTAATTCATTAATTAAGTAATCTAATATATAATCCACTTCATAATATCTTGCTTTTTCATCTAGTTGAGATAGTCTTTCTTTTGAAAAAGATAGATTATATTTCTTTAATACTTTTCTTAATTCTAGGCTATTATTCATCTACACTACTCCATAGATTAAAGTCATTAGATAATTCTTCTAAATAGTTATCTCCTAAACTATTTATTAGTTCATCTACTTTTTCTTTAAAAATATCTCTTTCTTGTAGAAACATATATGGATATAGTTCGATTACATTTAAAACATCTTCTATACCTAAATTATATAGATATTTCATGTTTGCTTTTAATTCATCTATGTTATCACTTATTTCATAGATTGAACTGTTACCATATATCTCTCTAATCTTTTCTAAATCTATTTCCATGATATACACCAACCTATAATAATTTTACTATAAAAAGCAAATTCTTACAATTAAAAAAAGGATTATAATAATCCTTTTTATTTCTTTATTTTTTCTACTTTGATAAATGCTTCTTCATCATTAAGTTCACATTTATATTTATCTTTTAAACTAATATCTTTGATTAGTTCATCTCCTAATACTTCACCCATTACGTAATCTTTATAAAGTTTAAACATTTCATCTATCTTATCAGTACCATTATAGTAAACTTTGATATGATCAGTGATTACGAAATCAGCATCTTTTCTTAGAGATTGTACTTTACGTACGAATTCACGAGCTAATCCTTCTAATATTAATTCTTCAGTTAATTCTGTGTCTAGAACTACTATTGTTCTATTATTACTTTGAGAAGCATATCCTTCTTTTTGTTTAATTGTGATTAAAGTGTTTTCATTATCAAGTTTGAAGTCTTCTCCAGCAAGTTTTACTGTTAATCCTTCTTCAGCAATTGTTTTTATTTCATTACTTGTTAACTTAGATAATACTTCTTGTAATTCTTTAATCTTTGGTCCTAATTCTTTTCCTAATACTTTGAAATTAGGTTTAACAATATATTCGATATATTCATTCATATCTTCTTTAAACATTATTTGTTTAACATTTAATTCTTCCTCTATTACTGGTAATAAATCTCCAATAATCATTTCATCACTCTTTGGAAGAATTAGACTATTAATTGGTTGTCTAACTTTAATATTTACTTCTTCACGAGCAAATCTTCCTAATGAACAAATATCTCTTACTAAATCCATTCTCTCTTCTACTGCTTCATCTATTAAATCAGTGTTTTCTACAGGGAAATCTGCTAAATGAACTGATTTTTCATTTGTTAATTTTTGATAGATTTCTTCAGTCATAAATGGAGTCATTGGAGCACATAATTTACATAGTGCAACTAATGCTTCATACATTGTTAAGTATACTTGTTTTTTAGACTCTGTTAATTCTGAATCCCAGAATCTTCTTCTATTACTTCTAATATACCAGTTAGATAAATCATCATTTAAGAAAGGTACAATTAACTTAGTTGCTTTATTTAAATCATATTCAGCATATGCTTCATTTACACCTTTAATTAATTTATTTAATTTAGATATTAACCATCTATCGATTAATTCTCTATCTTTAACTGGGATATCATATTCTCTTGGATCAATATGATCTGCATTAGCATACATTTCAAAGAATGAATATGCATTCTTAAATGTAGAGATATATTTAGAATAAATTTCTTTTAATCCATCTACATCAAATTTTAATGGAGTCCATACAGGGGAAGCATATAACATATAGAATCTTACTGTATCTGCTCCATACTCTTCCATAATTTCAAATGGAGAAATTGCATTTCCACGAGATTTATGCATCTTTTGACCATTTTTGTCTAATAATAAGTCATTTACTAATACATTCTTATATGGAGATTTTCCAGTTACGAATACTGAAATTACTAATAATGAATAGAACCATCCTCTTGTTTGGTCAATTCCTTCAGAAATAAAGTCTGCTGGGAATTGTTCATTGAATAATTTCTTATTCTCAAATGGATAATGATATTGAGCAAATGGCATAGCTCCACTATCGAACCAACAGTCAATAACATCTTTTACTCTTGTCATTTCTTTTCCACATTTTGGACATTTGATATGAACATCATCTACATATGGTCTATGTAATTCGATTGTTTCATCTATATCTTCAATTGCTTTTTCAACTAATTCTTTACGTGAACCAATCATTTCTTCATGACCACATGAACATCTCCATAGTGGGATTGGTGTTCCCCAATATCTATTTCTTGAAATAGCCCAATCATTCATATTCTCTAACCAGTTACCAAATCTTTTTTCTCCAACATAATCTGGATACCAATTAACTTTTTTATTTTCAGCAATAATTTCATCTTTTTTATCAGTTGTTCTGATATATAGTGATGGTTTTGAATAATAAACAAGTGGTGTTTTACATCTCCAACAATGTGGATAATCATGGTTCATTTTTTGTTTCTTAAATAATTTATCATTTTCTGCTAAATATTTAATAATTTCAACTTCTAGTTCTGGATCTACAACTAATCTTCCTTTCCAAGGTCCTTCAGTATAGCATCCATCTTCTCCTACTGGATTTACCATTGCTAAATCATATTTTAATCCAACTTCGTAGTCGTCTTGTCCAAAAGCTGGAGCAATGTGTACGATTCCTGTACCATCTTCCATTGTTACATAATCATCACATGTAACAATAAATGCTTTCTTTCCTTCAGGCATTTTTAATAATGGAAGTAATTGTTCATATTCTCTATTTTCTAAATCTTTTCCTTTATATGTTTCTACTACTTCATAGTCATCACCTAAGATTTTATTAGCAAGTGCTTTAGCAACTATAAAGTTATATCCTTTAGATAAACATTTAACATATTCTTCTTTTGGATTTACACATAATGCTGTATTTGAAAGTAATGTCCATGGAGTTGTAGTCCATACTAAGTAATAAGTATTTTCTTCATCTTTTGCTTTGAATGGAACATATACAGTATTTACTGATATTTCTTTATATCCTTGAGCAACTTCATGTGAAGCTAGTCCTGTTCCACATCTTGGACACCATGGAACAATCTTTAATCCTTCATAAATATGTCCTTCATCAAATATCTTCTTTAGAATCCACCATTCTGTTTCAATATAATCATTATTATATGTAACATATGGATTATCTAAATCAATAAATTGGCCCATTTCTCTTGTAAATTTAGTAAAGTATTCTTCATTTTTCCAAACACTTTCGCGACATTTTTGATTGAATTCTTTGATACCATATTTTTCAATATCACCTTTATCTTTGAATCCTAATTCTTTTTCTACTTGTACTTCTACTGGTAATCCATGAGTATCCCATCCAACTTTTCTTAATACTCTATATCCTTGCATTACTTTGTATTTAGTTACAGTATCTTTTAATAATTTAGCCATCATATGGTGAATTCCAGGCATACCATTAGCAGTTGCTGGTCCATCATAGAAGACATAATTTTCTCTATCTTTTCTGTTTTTAATAGATTTTTCAAAAATCTTATTCTTTCCCCAATACTCACTGTATTTGTTTTCTACTACACTGATTTTGTCTTGTTCTAATTTTTTGAATTTCATGTTTCTTTCCTCCCTAAAATACTATTACGTATCCATAATAAAATATGAATAATAATAAAAGCATAATTCCTTCTTTTCTAGTAATTCTATAGTCATCAAATGAAAATAGAAATAATACAAATGCACTTACTACCATTACTAATATATCAATATAACTAAATGCAATTGTTCCAATTCCTCCTAATAAAGCAACTGGTACTCCAACAACTATTCCAATATTGAATATGTTACTTCCTACTACATTTCCTATAGCTATATCATATTCTCCTTTTAAAGTTGCTGTTACTGATGTAACTAATTCAGGTAAGCTTGTTCCTAAAGCAATTATTGTAAGTGATATTAGTCTTTCACTTACTCCTAATATTTTTGCTATATCACAAGCACTATCTACTACAAAGTTACTTCCTAATATTATTCCAGTTATTCCAATAACTGTTAATAAAATTGCTTTCTTTAGACTAATACTTTTTTCTTCTTCTTTTTCTATTTCTTCTTCTGATGCTTTTCTTCTTGCCATCTTAATCAAATAATATAAAAATACTGCGAAGAATAATATTAATACTATTCCATCACTTCTTGTAAATGTATTTTTAAAATTATCAAATAGATTATCTGAAAGTAATACTCCAAATAGCATTGTTATTAACATTACTATTGGTAATTCTTTTTTAACTGTATTATTTTTAACTACTAAACTATGTACGGTTGCACTGCAACCTATAATTAGTAAAATATTAATAATATTACTACCAATTACATTTCCTAAAACTATATCTCCACTTCCTATTAGCATTGATTTAATGCTAACAGCAAATTCAGGAGCACTAGTTCCAAATGAAACTATTGTTAGTCCAATTAGCATTTTTGATATTTTTAATTTATTAGCAATTCCAACTGCACCATCTACAAAGAAATCAGCACCTTTGATTAGTATAACAAATCCAATTATCAATAATATAATACTTATTAACATACTATTCCCCTTTCTATAGAAATAAAAAAATGACTTCATCCATAAGGACGAAATCATCGCGGTACCACCTTAATTTATAAGTAAAATACTTATCTTAAAAACTATAACGCGTTACCGTATTTATCTTATCCATAAATCGCAACTTGAAAGTGATCTAAATATTTTTTCCTTGTCTATTTCCACCCAACATAGACTCTCTATAAATTCCAAAATATTCCGTCTTTCGCACATGCTTTCAGGAACTAATATAACACATTATTGTTTTATTTACAACAAAAAAGAAACTATTTGTTTCTTTTTTATTTTATTAGATCTTCTGATACTTTAAGGAATGGATATGGATCTAGACTAGTTACATTTCCATCTACTTCAAATTTTTCATCTGAATTTACGAATACAAATCTCTTAATTACATAATCAGATTTTTCTTTATAGATTTGACTATCAAGAACCATATATCCACTATTTGAATTTAAAACATTCATATTTTTACAATGCCAATATTTAGCATATTCTATTGCTTCACATTCACCTTCAGATTTTACTGTTATTTTAAATTCACCATCATATGCTGAATCATGGAATTTAGATACATCGTAATTTCCTTCTTCATCTTTTGTATCATCTGCTAAATAATTTGTAATTGCGACTAAAAGTACTTTTCTTGCAGTTTCCTCAGGTATTTCTTGTAAAAATTTCTCTTTTCTTTCTTTTGCTGCTTTTTCAGCTTTTTCCATATCTTTTTTTATTTGTTCTTCTATACCATTTTCTAATTTCTTTTTAGCATCTTCTTTAGATATCTTAATATCTTTTTGCATATCACTAATAGTTATTGCCTTTTCTTCTAATTCTTCTATATCAAGTTTTTTATCAAAATTATATTTTAATCCATATTCAATTATATTTTCATTTTTATATTCTTTTGTTATTAAGTAATAACTATATTTATTCTTTACATCTTCTATTTCTATGTAATTACTGTGATTATCTAAAGGTTTTATTCTTATACCATTTTCTACATACCAATAGAAATTATCATCAGAAATACTATATAGATATCCAATACCTTCTTTAGAATCTAATTTATATGAATTTTCATATGATACTTCATCTTTTACATTTAGATTTAATAATATTTTATTATTGTTTTCTGATGCAAAAACTACTAAATCTTGTCTTTTATCAGAATCTATATCAATATTTAATAATGTAACAGTACTTGCTTTTATTTTATTCTTTTCTAAGTTTTCTTTAATTATTTTATCTAAATCACCTTTTTCTAATGATTTATGTATTGTTTCTCCATATTCAGTATATTTAATTCTTTCTACTTTAGGCTTTTCTTCTTTCTTAGGTTTTAATAATAAAAGTAAAACTACTATAAGAACGATTAATACTGCAATAGAAATACCTATTATTATAAATAATTTCTTTTTAGATATTTTTTTCTTTTCTTTTTTCTCTACTGGAGGAGTTGTTTCTTCTACTTTTTGTTCTTCTAATACTGGTTCAGTTTCTTCTTCAACAACTTCTTCATTTAATATTTCTTCTTCACTTACTGTTTCTAGTTTTTTTGTTGGAATATCATCTTCATGTGTTTCTTCTAAATCTTCTATCCTTTTTAATTCTTTTGTTTTTTCTTCCATAAATGTATCTCCTTACAATAAAAGTAGACTTTTGTCTACTTAATTATTAGAATCTAATTCTTCTAGTGCATCTAAAACTACTTTTTGTTGTTCTAAGATGACTTTTAGTTTTCCTTTTAGAATGGTAATATTCTTTTCTAATATGTTTTTATCATTTTCTAGTTTTTCAGTAGACAATAATGCTTCATTAATAATTCTACTTGCATTATTCTTTGCTTTACTAATGATAAGTTCACTTTCTTCCCTTGATATTCTTTTTATGTTTTCGCTTGTTTCTTCAGCTTTATTAATCGTATTTACTAAAGTATCTTCTAATCTTTTATAATAATTAAGTTCTTTTCTTAATTCTTGTATTTCCTGTTTTTGTTCGTCTACTTTATTTAATAACTTTTCTGTTTCTACTATTACTGTTTGAATAAAATTATTTACTTCACTACGATTATATCCGTTAGCTTCAAAACTAAACTTGTCCATATAATCACCTCAGAAAGTATATTAATTTTTAAAAGAAATCTTCCTCTCCATCCTCTTTTTCATCTTTTTTACCTTTTGCTGTTTTAGCAGCATTTTGATCATCACTTATTTTTCCTTCAACGTTAACATTCTTTGGAGTACATAAGAATATTCCTCCACCTAATTTTTGAATGTCTCCTCCAATGGCATAGATTGTTCCATATAGGAAATCTACTATTCTTTTAGCTTGATCTGGTGTTACTCTTTTTAAATTAACAACTACTGCACTTCTATTTTTTAAGTAATCAGCTATTTGTTGACTTTCAGAATAAGCACGTGGTTCTAATAACATCATCTTTGATCCAGCCATACCATTTTGTTCATGATATTCTTCTTTTGAAGTTGTATAGTAATCGTCTTCTCCAGTTGCTTCTTCTTGTACTTCTCCACCAAAGAATCCTTTGATTTTATCTTTCATACCTTTTTCTCTCATATTTATACCTCCATTATTACTAATTAATAACTACTTTAACTACTTTTTATTTTATCACAATATTTTTAAAAGCAAAAGTCAATTATATAATGTTTACACATTATAGACCTTTCTATTGTGCAGGTTGTTGAATATATGTTCCTTGTTGTACTGGTTGAGCTTGTTGTACAGGTTGTGTTGTTTGTTGGGCAGCTGCTATTTGTTGTTGCATTATTTGATTAACGTCTTGTCCCTGTTGAATATATGTTCCTTGTTGTACTGGTTGAGCTGCATTCATATCTTGAATCAAATGTTTTGGTGTATTATCTCTATACCAAACATCTGCAAGATCAACGTTATCAGACAATGGTTGTGGATTTGGCATATCAAAGTACATTACTGTTGGTACTTTAAATGCTGAACCAAAGGCTACACAGTTTCCTGGTTTTAGGTTTTTCATCTGTAGCATTATTTCTGTTGATACATTTGGAACCATTTCCTTTATGTATTTTAAATCCACAGGGTGAATTGTTCTTAAAATTATAAAGTTAGAACATTGAGATACACATGTATCTGATAATTCACTTGGTCTTTGTGTAATTAATCCTAAGAACATTCCATATTTACGTCCTTCTTTAGAGATACGTTCAAATATGTTGTATCCTAATAATTCTATATCTCTATCATGTCTAACATAACGGTGAGCTTCCTCTATTACAACATGATATGCTTCACTACCTCTTGGTTTTAATGTACTTAGTTTATTAAATAACATTCTAGATACTATTTTTGTAATTACTTTAGCAATTCTATCATCGATATAGTTAATATTAAAGTTAATTATTTGAGCTCTAGAATTTGTTCTTTGATCCCATAATAAACTATCTATATATTGGCTTCTTGTTACATATGTTGGATATGTGAAATAAATTGCATTTTCTCCTGTAACAAGGGAATGTAAACGTACATTCATAATGTTAGCTGTTTCATATACTTTGTCACTCTTTAGGACACCTTCACTAACAAGAGCAAATTCCATTGCTTCTTCTAGATCTTGTAAAGTATAGAAATAATTTAATTCTTCTTCTGGAACTTCTATTTCATCATCAATGATATATCCTCTAAAGAATTCTACAACTAATTCCATTTCTTGCATCTTACCAGTTTTATCAACAAATAAACATTGTTTTAATGTTCTTGTATATCCTGGTTGTACTATTTGTGTTTGTAAATTAAGTGTAGTTGTATTAAATCTAGTTAATACTCCTATTACTTGGTCTCTTATTTTTGTAGATTCTGCTCCACTTAGCATAATATCTTGTAGAGCTCTTGCAATAATATCATTTTTTCTTTTTGATACATTTTCACTAGTACCTGTAAGTATAGGAACTAATTTTAATGTTTTCTCTATAATTGGTAATTGAGATGGTGTAGTTGCATCTAATAATAATGCTAAATCATCAACATCTAATAACCAAATTGGTATTCTTAATATTTCTGAATCTGGTTCTACTGTATTAGTAGTATATGTTTTATAATTAAGGGCTGGATTATTAATATGTAACTCTTTAAAAGCATTTGTATACTCTCCATAAGCATCAAAGAAAAAGAATGCTGAATTTGTTGGTGGAGTATTACTTCTAAATAATTTTTGTAGAATAGATGCTACACAAGAAGATTTACCTGAACCAGAGTTTCCTAATATAGAAAAGTGCGTATTAAAGAAATCATTAATGCTTACATTAATTTTATATCCTTCATATACGTTACTTGTTCCAAAGTTTGTAAATCCTTTTGTTAGTTCTTGTCTACCAAATAGTAATTCTAACTCTTCTGATTTTATAAGTCTTACATTTGATTTAAATGAAGGTTTTGTTCCTCCACCAGATATAAAACGTCCTTTTGTAATCTCTCCTACTATTGTTACAATCATAGTAGTTTGATTAACATTAGCAATCTCTCCTACTACTTTCTTTTCTGTATCATCTTCAAAGATTACGTGATAGTTTACTAAACTAGGCTGTTCATTAATATTAATGCTTAGTTTGACAGTTACGCTATTATCGATAATTTCTTCTATTTTACCTAGCATCCAATCACCCTCTATTCTACATAAGTATATCAAAAAACAATATAAAAAAAAAGTCGTTAAAGACTTTTTCTTTCATTTACACTTCTTTTACGTATAATGCTCCAGTAGCATTATCTCTTCCTCTAAATGGAATTATATAATTAACATATTTTTTTCTTAATAATCTTATTGGTACATGTAAGTGTTGATTAATATTAACTGCTTCATTGATAATACTCTTTAATATATCTGGTTTCTTATTTATATTAATCAGCTTATTTATTTTTTTATCTGTAATTAGATCTGTTACTCCATCAGTAAATAGAAATAACATATCATAATCATTTTTTACTATAGTAGTTGATATTCTACATAGTTCTTCAGATAATCCTATACAGGCATTAATAATATTATTATTTGAAAAGTATCTTAAATCATCTTTTCTAACTCCACCATATTTATAATAACTCCAGACATCTGAGTCATCTTCTGTTATTTGAATTAATTTATTATCTTTTAAAAGATATCCACGGGAGTCTCCTACATTTAGAAATATTGTTTTTCTATATGTGATAAGTGCTAGAGTTAGAGTTGTTCCTATATTATTGATACCAAATTCTTTTATTAAATCATTATTTATTTTCTTTACTAATCTTCTTAATAGACTTTCAGTTTTTTCTACGTCTTTTAATTCTTCTGATTCTTTATTAAGAAACCATTTTTCTATAGATGAAGTTACATATTTTGAGGCAATTTCTCCATGAGCTTTTCCACCCATTCCATCAGCGACTAAAAGTAATTTAATTCTTTTATTCTTTGGATGAGAAATTGCTAAAGCAGCATCTTCATTTTTATGTCTTATTAAACCAATGTCTGTTTCTGTTTGTAATAATTCCATATATAACTCCAATCTACTAAATATTATAATCATCATGTCAAATAATGCAAATAATTATACACTTTACACTGTAAACTTACACAAAAAAAGATAGGCATTGCCTATCTTATTAAAAGTCACAGTTTCCTGGAGTTCTTGGATATGGAATAACATCTCTTATGTTTTCAATTCCTGTTAAGTACATAATTAATCTTTCAAATCCCATTCCAAATCCTGAGTGAACACATCCACCATATTCTCTTAGTTTTAAATACCACCATAATTCATCTTTAGACATTTTTAGATCATCCATACGTTTTTCTAATACATCAAGACGTTCTTCTCTTTGACTTCCTCCCATAAGTTCTCCACTACCTGGAACAAGTAAGTCAACTGCTGCTACTGTTTCTTTATCATCATTTAATCTCATATAGAATGCTTTAATGTCTTTTGGCCAGTTATATACAAATACTGGACTATTGAATTTTTCTTCAGTTAAGTATTTCTCATGTTCACGAGCTAAATCTTCACCATATTTTGGTTCAAATTCAAATTTCTTTCCTGATTCAATTAAGTATTTAATTGCTTCATTATGAGTAATTCTTACTGCTTTTGATGAAACTAATTTTTCTAATTTTTCAATTAATCCTTTTTCTACAAAGCTATCTAAGAATACTAATTCTTCTTTACAATTCTTTAATACATAGTCAACTACGTATTTAAGCATTTCTTCCATAATATCCATATCATTTTCTAGATCACAGAATGCTATTTCTGGTTCAATCATCCAGAATTCATTAGCATGTGTCTTAGTATTAGAATTCTCTGCTCTAAATGTTGGTCCAAATGTATAAGTTTTTCCATAAGCTAAGGCAAATGTTTCTGCTTGTAATTGACCAGATACTGTAAGTGATGCTTGTTTTCCAAAGAAGTCTTTTGTGTAATCTACTTTTTTATCTTTAGCTACTCTATCTAAATCTAATGTAGTTACTTGGAACATTTCTCCTGCTCCTTCACAGTCACTTGCTGTAATAATTGGAGCATGGAAATATACATAGTCTCTTTCTTGGAAATAACAATGTATTGCATGAGCAGCTTTACTACGTATTCTAAATACTGCTTGGAATAGATTTGTTCTTGGACGTAGATAAGCTTGTTCTCTTAAAAATTCTCTTGTATGTTTCTTTGGTTGAATTGGATAGTCTTCAGGACAATCTCCTAATAATGCAATACTCTTTGCTTTAATTTCAAATGCTTGTCCATCTTTTGGAGATTCAACTACTTCTCCTTCTACTTGTATTGATGAACCTATATGATATTTTTGAATATCATCAAAGTTCTTTAAATCTTTTTCATAAACAATTTGAATTGGAGTAAAGAATGTACCATCAGAAAATGAAATAAAACCAAATTCTTTTTGTTTACGATGATTCTTTATCCATCCTTCTATAGTAACTGTTTTTCCTATATACTCTTCTGTGTTTTTAAATAATTCTCTATCTGTCATAAATCCTCCTACTCGACATAAAAATAATTTGAATCCATTACAGCAGCCAATTTATTATCATCATTATATATGTCTGCTCTTAGATATGTTGTATTTTTACCTTTCTTTAATATTGAAGCTTTTGCTGTCATATATTTACCTGTAATTGGTCTTAAATATGATATATTTGCGCTTAATGTTACTGCTGGTCTACCAGTTGTTCTTGCAAGCATTCCCATTGCTGTATCTCCTAATCCAAAGATTAATCCTCCGTGAGCAAATCCATATGGATTCATTGAATTCTCATTTAATTCTGCTTTTAGTTCTACAAATTCTTCATCTTTGTAATCAACCAATTTATAATTATTGTGTTTATAGAAACCATTATCATTTTCTAATTGATTTAATAAATCTATTTGATCCATATGTATGCCTCCTTTCGTTATTATATCATTTTTTCTCTAATATGCCACTATAATATTTCCAGGCAATAATTCGTGTTACTGCATTATTTATAGTTTCTTCTTTTATTAATCCTTCTTCTACTGATTTTATTACTTCATTTTTCATTGATATGAAATCTCCTGTAATTATCATATCATTTCCTGCATTTATTGCCATTGTTGCAGCTTTTCCATCTTCTACATATTGTTTAACTGCATCCATACTTAAATCATCAGTAATTATGATACCAGTAAAATCTAATTTATTACGTAATTCACTTATTACTTTTTTACTTAATGTTGATGGATATTTATCATCAACTGAAGTCATAATATTATGTGATACTAATACACATGGAACATTTTCTTCAATACCAGCTTTAAATGGTAGATAGTCATTTTCAGTAAATGTTTCATAGCTTCTATTATCTATTGCTACTCCTGTATGGGTATCTACATTATTACCATAACCAGGAAAATGTTTTAAGCAAGAATTTATTTTATTATTGTTGGCATATTTTACCATATTTTTAATATATTCACTTGTTTCTTTAGCACTTTTTCCAAATGTTCTATTATTAATAAAATCATTTTCATCAGTAGATACATCAGCTACTGGAGCTAGATTTAAATTAACTCCTATACTTTTTAAAAGAGTTGCTTTTTCATTTTCTGTTTTTTCTAATAATTCATATCCACCTTGTTCAAAATATTCTCTTGGGGATAGGAACTTTTCATTTCTAAAGTTTTGAAATCTACTAACTCTTGTTACAAAGCCGCCTTCTTCATCTACTGCGATTATTAACTTATATTTATTTAGAGATTGATCTTTATTTAGTTCTTTCAAAATAGTATCTTTTGTATGACCTTGAAAGTCTTTTGCAAATAACAAATATCCTCCTGGATAAAAGTTACTTAAGTATTCTACATCACTTGCTCGATATTGAACTATAAATAATTGACCAACTTTTTCTTCTATAGTCATTTCTTTTACTAATTCTTTTGCATCTTTATAATAGTCATTAAAAATACCATAGTTGATTTCTTTTTCTTTTTTATTAGTTTGTTTTTCTTGTAGATTTAGATTCTTATAAAAATATAAGCCTCCTGCTATTAAAACAATTAATAATACTAAATATAAAAGTTTCTTACTTCTTTTTTTATGCATAAGTTCACCTTAATTCATTATTTTTTTAAATTCATTAGGTGTAGTTGTTTCAAATAATATATCTTTTTTTATTTCTGGATAATACATTTTTAATCTATTTGCATGTAAATATAATCTTGTTTCTTTATCATTTTTTAATCCATATTTTTTATCTCCTACTATAGGAGTATCAATACTTGATAAAGCTACTCTAATTTGATTTTTTCTTCCTGTTTCAATATTAATACTTAACATTGAATAATCATCATTAGATTTAATTACTTTATAATTAGTAATTGCTTCTTTACCATCTTGATCTTTAGTTATATATACTAGATTTGTTTTAGTTTCTTTTAATTTTTGAACTATTCTATCTTCATCTTTTTTAGGTTTTCCATGTACAACTGCAACATATTCTCTTAAAGATACAAAGTCATTCCAATTCTCTTGTAATTTATTCTTAGTTTTTTCGTCTTTTGCAAGTACAACAATTCCACTAGTATCTTTATCTAATCTATGAACTATGAATACTCTTGCATATTGATTTTTACTTACTAAGTATTCTCTTACTATATGATATAGTGTTTTATCTCTTTCTTTTTCTGTTGCAATTGTTAAAAGACCACTTGGCTTATTAACTACAATTATATGTTCATCTTCAAATAATATATCAAATGGTAATGTCTTTTTATTTTTACTATCTGTATCAATAACAATAGTCATTCCTGGAACTACTTTTAGATTATATTTTCTCGTTCTATTATTATTAACAAAAATAGATCCATGAGTTAAATATTGTTTAATACGTTTTTTAGGCATATCTAGATTATTATATAGATAATCTAATAATTCTCCTTCTTTTTTTACTACTAGTTTCATACAATCCACCTCAATAAGTAAATTATATTACAAATACCTTGTTTTAACAAATAAAAAAAGACTATTTCTAGTCTTTTTATATATTAATTTTGAACGATTTCTGTGTAATCTTCGATGTCATCATCATCGTCTTCGTCTTGATCCTCTTCATCATCTTGTCTTCTATAACGTTTTGCAGCAAGTGATGCTCCTAAAACTCCTGCTCCAGCTAAAGCTCCTGCGGCAGCAGCTGCTCCATAATGACCTGATGCTCTTCCGCCAACTTTTGTATCTGGAATAACTTCATATTCAGGTACATATTCTGGTGCTGTTGGTGGAACTGGTTTTGGTTCAGTTCTTGGTTCTGTTCTAGGCTCAGTCTTAGGTTCAGTTTTTGGTTCTGTCTTAGGCTCAGTCTTAGGCTCAGTTTTTGGTTCAGTCTTAGGTTCAGGTTTTGGATCAGTTTTTGGAGTTGTTGGATCAACTCTTCTTGGTTGTGGATCTGGATCTGGTCCTGGATCAGGCCCTGGTCCTGGAGTTGGTCCTGGATCACCTGTTGGTGGAACTGGATCTGGTTTTGGATCATCAGTTGGTGGAACTGGATCTGGTTTTGGATCACCTGTTGGAGGAACTGGTTTTGGTTCTGTATCTGGCATTAAGTCAGGTGGTCCATCATCCTCATCATAGTATTTTCTATTTTCATCAACAAATAATGCTCTTGATAATTTAGTAGGCATACCTAAAGCTTGTGATACATGTTGTCCAAGTTCTCCAACACCATCTTTTGCCATATTTAATCCAGTATATAGCATAGTTCCATGTGCAAGTTCTCCAACTAAGTTTCCAACCCCCGCTGCTCTTGTATGAGCAAGTTTATATGAGTGTCTTAATCCATCATCTATATATGTAGGGTTAACATTAGATACTCTAAACATATCTAATCCTCTACTGTTATTTAAATATTTATTAACCGTATTTTGTGCTGCTGCTGGTATTTTTTCACCAGCAGCTTTAGCTGCTTCTACTTCTCTAAGGGCTGCTCTATATTCACTATATGTCACTTTCTTATTATTTAAGTAGTCATTAACAATTTTCATATCTGATTTTGATGGTTTATTACCTGCCGCTTTTGCAGCATCAACTCTTCCTAATGCATCTTTATATTCATTATAATTTTTCATTCTAGTTTGAACATCTCTAATTGGTTGTGTAACGTTATCAAACTGGCCAACAGTTGCAGCTTTAAATATTCCAGCAGCACCTTTTCCAGCATCATTGTATACAGTAATTAAATGATCCATATCATAGAATCCTTTTGTATATGCTTTTGATGTTAATCTATCAGTGTATCCTCCAAGTTTTGCAATTTCTGTAATTGCTGCATTTTTATTACGTGTTAGCCCATCTATAACCATTTTTTCTGCTTCTGCAGTTGATTTTCCTAGATAATTACCATACGATGAGTCTGCAATTGCCTTATAATATTCAGCAGTTCCTTTGCCATATTTTTTAGCGGCTCTTGCTGCAGCACTTTTTGCTGATGCAATTCTTTCTTCTGCTGTTTTTGTTGCATTTTTAATTCCTTCTTGATAGTTTTGTTCAAGTTGTTTTAATTGTTGACGTTCTCCAAGTTTTCCAGCAGCATATGCCATACCACCTTGGATTGCAGCATCTTTGATACCAAATAAAGTAGCAGCTCCTAAACCATATCCATGGTCGAAGGCATCTTCGGATCCTGATCCTAAACCTCCAACTGCTGCAACTAATGCGTTCGCGTTTGTCGTTGATTGTAGTGCTCCAGCAATTTTTGCCATCTTTGTTCCTTTTCCTGCTACTCTTGCTATAGCATTATTAGCTCCACCGACATATCCACCCATAAGGATATAACCTGTTGCTTGTCCTAATCCTCTAAAGACGGACGCCGCTATACTGTCTGGTCCAAATGCTGAGTATTTAGCTATATCTCTATCATAATAAACCCAATCAAATAGTTCTCTTGATAAGTCTCTCTTTTGGAAATTAATAATTGCTTCACTGGCTTTTGTATCAAATATTTTATCTATTGGTTTTGCAGCCCATGCTCCAAGCAATAATACAGCATCTCCAATATCTTCAAAAGCTCCTACGAAACCTTCTCCAACTTTTGATGCTGCCATACCAACAGTACCAAATACTTTTTTCCATAAAGGTGCATTGTCATAATCTTGATTATATTGAACAATAGCCTGTACTCTTGAATTAATCTCTTTAATTGCATTATCTATTAATTCTATACAAACTGCTGGTTTATCTTTTACAGTTGCTAAAGAAGAAGCACTTCCTACGTGTTCTATTCCTCTAGCGCCTTGTACTATACTTACAGCACCAGTTAAATCAGCTTCTGTACCAGATAGTTTAGCTTTTGCTTTATCTAGATAATCTAATACATTATCAACTTTCTTTTGATCATATCTTAGTTTAGCCATATTGCACCTCTCTAATTATTATTATTTTGTTGTTGTTTAAGTTGTTGTTGATAAGCTTGATATTCAGCCATTTGAGCATTATAAACTTGTTGTGCCTCTGCGATTACTTGATCAGCAATAGCTATATATCCTGCTTTTAACTTTGTAATTTCTTCTCCAATTCCTGTTATAGAATATTGGAATGTATTTTCATCAATTGCAAGCGCTTTTTCTGTACAGTTTTCTCCAGCAATAACTACTAGTGATCCACAAGCATCAAAATCTGCAACATATTGTTTTATTTGGTTGCAGCCATTTTTAATTGCATCAATATCAATTATCTGTGAAGTACTTGTTATTCCATATCCCATAAACATTCTCCTTTTAATAAAATTAATTTAACATTTCTTTATTAATTTCAATTATATTTTCTTCTTTTAATTTAAGTTTAGAATAAATATCTTTCATAATATTTTCATAAGATAATTCTTTAATAGTAATATTTACTCTATCTTTTTCTTTACTTATATTTAAGTTGAAATCTTCGTTTTTTATAACACTATCAAAAATATTTATCTCGTAAATATCTTCGTCTCTTATCCTATTCTCTTTTATTATACCATTTTCTCCAATAAATTTAATAGTCCTATTTTTAAACATTTTACATATTTTATTAATAATTTGCTTACTAAATTTATTATTAATTACTTTTTTACCTTTTTTTACATCATAAAAGTAATATCCTTTTTCACTTACAATATAATCTATAAATGGGAAATCTCTATTGTAATATAGTAGTTCTTCAAGGTTTTTATTTGAATGAACAAGCAATAAATATTTCTTATTTTTAATTTTTTCAATGTTTAACATTGTGTTTACAGATATTGCATCTTCTTTTCCAATTAAATCTTCAAATTTACAGATTGCCACCTTTTTCATATTTATTCCCCCTATAATACTTATTTACTGTTGTTAAAGTAAAAATAAGTATTGCTAATGATAATAAGTATCCACCTAAAACATCGCTTGGATAATGTACCCCTACATATATTCTACTTATACCTATACCTAAAATTATCATTACTAGAAGTATAGTTAATATTACCCTTAATATTTTATTCTTTATCTTTTTATTAACTAAGTATATTAATAGTCCATATAAACATATTGATATCATTGAATGTCCTGACGGAAATGAATAACCGTGTTCTGTTACTAATCTAATATGATCTGGTCTTGGTCTACAAATAATATGTTTTAGTAATTGATTAGATCCAACTGTAAGAATTGTGTTTAATCCAATTAGTATTACTTCTTTTCTTGAAGTTAGTGTTATCATTAAAATCAATATAATTATAATTACTGGAACAGTATTACCAAATTGAGTAATTATTTTCATAAATGTATCCATTCCATTACTTCTTAAGCTTATTAAGAAATTATAAATAGTATCATCAAATGATTTTGTATTATTTGTTATTACTAAGATCATTACTATTATGAAAAGTATTAAAAATACTGAACTAGTAATATATTTTATTAAACTTTTTTTATCCATTTAGTGAATCTCTCACTTCTTGTTTATATACTTCTACTCCTGGTTGATTAAATGGTTCTATTCCAAATAAATATCCAGAGAATGCTGCTGATAACATAAAGAAGTAATATAAGTTAGCAATATTTTCTGATGATACTTCATCAATTTCAATCTCTAGACATGGTACTCCTCCTTTATAGTGAGCACGCATTACTGAGTCTTCTACAATATTATTAATTGTATGTAAGTCTTTACCATTATAATCAATATAATTATCTGATTCTAATACTTTAATAAATGTTTCAAATATTATATGGTTTCCTTCTTGTAAGAATTGTCCTAAGGAATGTAAGTCTCTTGTTCCTACTGTTGATACTGGGAATATTCCTGTATTTTCTTTTCCTTCAGTTTCTCCAAATAGTTGTTTTAACCATTCTGAGAAGTAAGACATATTTTCTTCATAAACTGTATAGTTTTCTATATATTTTCCACTCTTAAATAATACATTTCTTGTTACTGCATATTCATATGCTAGATCAACAAATCTTTTTCCGTGATAATATCCACTTATTATTTCATCTAAATCATAGTTAAGTGCTAAAGGTAGGAGATGTGCTGGTGTCATAAATGAATATCTTCCACCAATATTATCTGGAATAATAAATGATTTATATCCTTTTTCATTTACTTCTTCTCTTAATTTACCTTTTTCTTTATCAGTTGTTACTATGATATGATTCTTTAATTCTTCTTCATCATATTTTCTTTTTAATAAATCTTTTAATACTTTATAAGTGATATTTGTTTCCATTGTAGTACCACTCTTACTAATTACATTTAAACAGAAATTTTTATTTCTTAAATAGTATGTTAATTCATCTAGATATTTACTAGATAATGTAGTACCTGCATAGATAACTTCAAACTTATCATCATTAAAATATCTTCTCATCATTTTATCAAAAGCGAAACTACCCAAGAATGATCCTCCAATACCAATAACTACTAAACAATCGAAATTATTTTTAATATTATAGGCAGTATTTTTAATATCTTCTACTACGCTTTCATCTATTCTTTCAGTCCATCCGATCATATCACTAGTATGGAATTTTTCTAATACTTCGTTTTTTCTATTCATTAACTCTTCATATTCTTTTTGATCAATGAAACTGTTTACATACGTTTTAAAATCAAATCTTATCATTATCTCACTCTCCATTTTCTTAATTATATCACATTTTCATAATAATAAAAGAACAATAGATTATTGTTTAAACTCTATTGTTCCATCACTATCGATATGTAAAACTACTGTACCTTCTGGGGTATAATATGTCTTCTTATAATCATCATTTGCGAATTTTAATCTTCTATTTATAGTATCAGATTGTTCTCTAGGATTAGTAATTATAGTGTACTCTGGTTTTAAATTATAAATAACATCTTGATTATTATTAAATGTTACATATCCATGATGAGATGCTTTATAAATATCTACATCTCCAATTTGTTTAGATAATTCTGATTCTATATTATGACCAAAATAATTACCTATATCTGATGCCATATAAATCTTTCTATTATTTATTTCTATCATAGTACATAAACTATTAGCATTTTCTATTCTAGATCTATTATATCCATCTATATTTTTTGAATTAATATAATCAATGTTTTTTAATTTAATATCAAAGTTTCCTAATCTAAAACTTTGGCATATTTCATTTGATACATCACATATTGCGATACCTCTTACTTCTGCTTGTCTTACCATTTGATGATAAGTCATTAAATAGCTAGAATTCAAGTTTTCTGGATTCTTTATATATAAAGTATCTACTGGAATATTTCTTATTATTTTACTAAATCCTCCCATATGATCCATATGAGCATGAGTAATAATAATAAAATCTAATTTTTCTGCACCTAATTCTGCTAATTGTTTTAATATGAAGTTTGCTTTGTTGTTATAACTTGTATCTATAAGTCCAAAGTGTCCACTATCTTCAATAATAAAACTTTCAGTAGATGCTCCTACATTTAAAAAATAAATATAATTATCTTTTGATAATTCTTCTTCCTCTTCTTTTTCTTTTGTTAATAATTCAGAAAAGTCCTTTTCTTTTAATTCTTCATGTTCTTCTTTCTTTTCTTCTTCCTCTTCAGTATCTTCATGAATTATTATCTCTTCTCCTTCAATGTTTTCAGGTGATGCTAAAAAAGCATTTGACTCTTCTAATTGTTTTTCTTTTTCTGTTTTAAGAGGTGCTTTTACTATTTTAGGATCAAATAAAGTTACTTGTTTATCTAAATACATTAACTCTTCTGGTTCTAGACAATCATTATAATTAGATAATTTATTTGAATAATCTACTATGATTAATCCTATAGTACTTAATAATACAATTAATATTCCAACTATAGATAATTTTTTTGCGTATTTATGAACTGGTAAATTCTTTTTTCTTTTCCTTCTTAGGCATAATAAGAATACTATGAACACTATTAAAATTGGTACTCCTATTTGAAGTATCAATAATGCTTTTTTTAATAATAGTAAATTTTGGTATAGGCTATCATCATAGCATATGTTCATAACACTACTCCTTATTTTTTATTATTTCCTTCATAAATAATTGCTTCATATATTAAATCAACTATATGAAAAGTAGGTTGCAAATGATATTTTTCTTTTACTCTATCAATTACATCTGGTCCATTTTCTAATTCAAGATAGTTGAATACTAATTCTTTTTCATTATCCATTTCTTTTAAATATTTTAGAGTATATTCTTCTTCTACTAAATATAGTGGATAATCTTTTGCCCAATGTTTAAATTTTTCAAACATAAAATATATGTTATTAACATATGTAAACATTTCTTTATCATATTGAATCATATCTAATATGTAGTCATTATTAACAAATTTATCTTCTACTCTATAATCAAATCTATCTTCTAATTTAATACCATTTAATTTTAAAGCACTTATTTGTGCAATTATCCCATACTTTGGATCACTTCTTGTTGGTATTAATTCTAAAATTATATATTTGTCTTTTTGTGGATTTAACATAATATCACCAATATCATTATAACATAATAAAAGGAGATTTTAATAATCTCCTTTTGATATTACTTTTAGTTCAATTTCATGTGTTTTACCATCATTGACTAAGTTTATTACATTTTTATCTTTCCAGATTCCATCTAATGTTAAGGACTCTTTCTTAGCTTTCATAACTTTGATGTTATAAGTTGTATCCATATAAGTATATACTGCTTTGAATGAATCCCAAGCAACTGGCATTCTTGGATCTAATCTTAATTTATCTCCAGATTTATGAATACCAATTATACTTTCAATTCCTACTCTATAGAACCATCCTGCAGAACCTGTATACCAAGTCCATCCTCCTCTTGCTGGGAAGGATTCAGATGAATAAATATCTGCAGCAATTACATATGGCTCAACTTTATACTTATCAACATCTTTTTGTTTCTTAGTTCTATTAGCTGGATTAATCATTTGATAGTAACGGTATGCTCTATCGTAATAACCAGCTTTTATTAGTGCTAATATATACCATGCAACTGCATGTGTATATTGTCCTCCATTTTCACGAATACCTTCAGGATAATTCATTATATATCCTGGATTATTTAGTGATTTAGCAAATGGTGGTGTTAATAATTTAATAATCTTATTCTTATCATCTACTAAGTTTTCTTCTACTGAGTTTATTAGTTTTTGAACTCTATCTTTAGGAGCAACTTCACTTAGTATAGAGAAACTTTGAGATATTAAGTCAATCTTACATTCACTATTTTCATGAGATCCTAATTTATCTCCATTATCGAAGAATGCTCTTAAATAGTAATCTCCATCCCATGTTTTCTTATTAAGATTATCTTTTAATTTTTCATTGAAATCTAAGTATTTATCATAATCAATAGTAACTTTTGCTTTCTTTAGTACTTCAACGAACATATCAATTACTACATGTAAGAAGAAACCTAACCAAACACTTTCTCCTTTTCCTTTGATACCTACTCTATTCATTCCATCGTTCCAGTCTCCACCACCCATTAATGGGATTTTGTGTTTACCTAAGGAATCCATAGATAGTTCAAGGGATTTGATACAGTGTTCAAGAAGTGTTGCTCCTCCTTCAGAATAATTAAATACTATACCTTTTTCATTTTCATAGTCACTTAATTCTTCTCCTACAACAAATGGTATATGTTCATTTAATATTTCTTTATCTCCTGTAATATCTATATAGTAAGCAGTTGCATATACTAACCATAAGAAGTCATCTTTATATCTACTTCTTAAACCAAAGTGATTCTTTTCATGCCACCAGTGAAGTACATCTCCTGTTTCAAATTGATGTGCTGCATTAGTTATAATTTGTTTTCTTGTATATGCTGGATTTACTATAGCAATATTCATAGCATCTTGTAATTGATCACGGAAACCGAAGGCACCTGATACTTGATAGAATCCTGCTTTAGCATTGATTCTTGATGATAGTGTTTGATATAAGTACCAACCATTAATCATAAAGTCAAAACTATTATCAGGTGAATTAACTTGAACTACTCCTAATGTTTTATCCCATCTTTCTTTTACTGCTTTTAATTCTTTCTTTGCATTTTGGATATTAGTGTATTTCTTAATTAATTCTTTATTTTCATTATCACTTAGGCTACATCCTAAGACAAATACTAATGTCTTTTCTTCTTGCTCATCTAAGTCTAGGTCAAATGTAATATTTTTTGTTAACATCTTTTCACAAGTGGCTGAATCAATATGTTCTGATGCTGACATAAATACGTTTACATCTCCATAGTTAATACTATATACATTACGCATCTTTAGATAATTATCATCACCCATAAATTCTGTAAGTATATGACGAGATGTTTTTTCTTCAAAGTTTCCGAATGTTGGATTAATCCAGAATTCTACATTTGTTTTAACTTTAGTATTCTTTTTATTTTGTAATTTCATTAAATAGATTTTTACATTATCTTCACATGCAACAAATTCTGTTACTTTATGTTTAAATCTATCTGTTTCACTTTCTAAGATTGTGTAACCAAATCCATGAGTACATTTTTCAGGATCAAAGTTTTTACCATCAAATTTAAATCCTTCAGATTTATCATTTAATACTATATCGTTTGTCCATGATGTTATCTTAAATTCTCCTGAGTTATAAGCATATGTATAACCACAACCATTATTTGTAATTATAGTACCAAAGTTTTTATTTGATATTACATTACTCCATGGAGTTGGAGTGTTTTTGTTATAGATAACATATTCTTTACCATTTGGTTTAAATCCTCCATATCCATTATCGAATAATAATTTTTCAGTATTTTCTTCTTTAATATTTTCTTCATTTGGATATGTTGGGTAATCACTTACTTTATTCTTTTGTTGCATCTCTTCAACAGCTTCTTTTAAGCTAATATGATTTTCAACAACAAATCTAATTCTTGGAACTACATCAAGTAAGCTCTTATCTTCTTTAGTAATATTACTACTATTAATTACTGTTACACTTCCAGGAGTATGATAGAAACTATTTAATGTATACATTCTATATAATTCATTATCTATTTGTTTCTTAACAATTCTTTGTGTCTCTCCAGACTCATTATTAATAATAATTACATCTACGAAGATTGATTTATTTTTAAAGTATTCAAATGCTTTTAAGATATCATAAACAAAACTCATATCTTCTATATCACTTAATTCTACTGTGATTATTGGTCTATCTCCAGAAACTCCAAATTTCCATAATCCTGATTGCCCTAAAGCATTCTTTCTTAATAGATCCATTCTTTCATCATTAACTGATATTCTTGTTGTTTGATATAAGAAGTTTAACATTATGTTATAAGTTCTCATTTCTGCACCAGTAATGTTTAGTGTCTTAGTATCTATTACATTCATTAGAGTAGATATTTTAAATTCTCTATCTAATACTGATTTGGAATCATAAGCTTCAATAATATCATTTATTTGCTCTTTACTTCTACCAAAACCAACCAATAGATATACAGTCACTGAATCATTTGCAGGAACTACTATTCTATTTCTTAATGACATTACTGGGTCTAAGTTATCTCCAACATAGTTAGTTAACTTAGAGTTTAATGCTTGAGCAGTATTAATAAGATTATTTCTACCAATAAATGAACTTCTCTCTGTTTCATATGAATATTTTTCTTCAGGATTTTCTATTATTAATCTAGTTACCATATAACTATTAACATTAGAATCTCCTCTATTTTTTCTCTTAGCAATTAAACTATTTGTTCTTTCATCATATTCTGTTGAAATGAACATATTATTAAATACTTTATGAGATATATCATCCATATTCTCTGAAAGAATTGGTTCAGTATAACTTGTTAATTCTAATTCTTTATTAACACTTGATTCATTCTTAAATGATATTTTTCTTATTTCAGCATGATGACTCTTACATACAACTATTTCTGTCTTAGTAGAAATATCTGTATCTCTTCTTAAGAATTTTATTTTATCTGCTGCGAAAACAACTTCATATTTGTCTGGTTTAATATTCATAGGAGCATATGTATTACTCCAAATATATTTATTATCCAAATCTTTTATGAATAAGAAAATACCATAATCTTGTTCTGTTACTTTACGATATCTATTTAATTGTTGTGTACGATATCTTGAGAAACTGTTACCTCTATCATTCATGATAAGAGAATATTTCTTGTTAGATAGTACTGACATTTCTGGTAAGTATGAAATATAATCAAAGGCTCTAATATCATTTTCAATTGTTTCCTTATTGTAGTTATATTTCTTATAACCAGCCATCTTAAGATCAATACTAGCTTTAATTTGAACTTTCTCTTTAAGTAATAATTCGAATGTTTTTACATTGATATTTGAATGGAATAAGTTTTGAATTACACCTTTCTTTAAATAATTAGTTAATCCAAGAAGACTCATTCCTTCATGGTGAGCAAAATATGATCTTACTACACCTTTATTATCATAATCATATGATTCGTATAAACCATATTCTCCATACATATCTAGTTCTTTAAATTTATTAATATTTTCATATACATCTTGTGGGAACATATCCATTACCATTAAAGATGAATATGGTGATAATACTAATCTATTTTCTTTTTCTTCTTTTGCTTTTAAATATGGAGTAGCAAATGCTTGATACTTATAATTTAGTGAATTATCTAATTCATTATAAGCAGATTCTGAAATACCCCAAGGCAATTTACGAGAAACGCTATTTACATATTCTTTTTGACATAAATGAACGAAATTATATGTTTCATCAAGCAAAGTGTTTTGATAATTCTTCATGAATAGTAATGGCATGTAATATTCGAATGCTGTACCACTCCATGAAATTAATCCTTTTCTACCTTTATATGTTGTTAGTGATTTATCTAGACAGAACCAATGTTTATTTGGAACTTCTCCTAAACAAATTGCTAAGTAACTTGTAAGACGTGATTCTGATGCAAATTTATTATAGTTATAATCTGATAATTTACCTTCATTTTCATCATAACCAATACTAAATACATCTTTCTTAGTATATAGTTTTTTGAAGTTAGTATTTGTAATTAGTTTATCAGCTAATTTAACTAATTTATCTTCATTTACTAATTCTAGGAATTCTCTTGCTACTATTAAACAAGCAACTAAGTTTCCAGAGTCTACTGTTGATACAAAGTTAGGATAAAGTACTTTCTTTGACTTAATATCATACCAGTTATATAAATGACCGTGCCATTTATCTAGTGAATCAATTGAATCTAGAATTTTTCCTAATAAATCAATTGCTTTATCTTTTTCAATAAAGTTCAACTCATAAGCACTAACTACTGCTGTTAAAGAGAATCCTATAGCTGTAGGAGATGTTCTCATATCAAGTTTTTCTTCTCTATTTTCTTGATAATTATCTGGAATTAAATAGTTATATTCTTCTTTTAAATTATCTTCGAAATATTTCCATGTTCTTAGAGCTAATTCTTCTACTTCATTAATCTCTTTATCTTTTAATTCTAATTCATGATGATTAATATCTTTACTTACTGCATATAATACAAATGGTGCAGTTGCGAATACAAATGCTATTACAAATGTCACAATATTATGTGTAAATATTCCTATTACAACAAATACTATTGCAACAATAATATTAAATATAAAGTTTCTAATATAATTCTTTAGACTTCCATTAACTGTCTTTTCTACTTCTTCTGCAGTAATCCAGTTTAATAGATTATCATGACTATAAATTAATCTATATAGTGTTCTAAAGAATGCATCCATATATAATTTAGAATAATATGGAATAGTTGCAAACATGATATAAGATCTTAATAAGATACTCTTTCCACCAAAGTATAAGTTCTTATAATAAACTTCTTTGTGATTCTTTTCTTTTTTAGCCATCTTACTTCTTAAGAAGAAGATAATTGAAACAGCTATTTCTAGAACAACTACTCCTACCCATAGATATGGATATACTCCTTTAGTTGTAAATCCTAATAATAATATTAGTAATAACATTGGATTTAAGAACATTCTTATAATGTTATCTAATATTTTATATTTACCTAAGAAATTAATTGGATTCTTTACTTTTTTGTTAGCTTTATTTTTTACTTTATTACCTAACCATCCAATAATTTGAGTATCTCCTCTAGCCCATCTATGTTGTCTAGTTACATCTATTAAGAATTTTGATGGGAAATCATCTATTACTTCGATATCTGATACGTATCCACATCTAATATAATTACCTTCAAGCAAGTCATGTGAAAGAATTAAATTATCTGGGAATGTATTATCTAATACTTTATTAAATATTTCTAGATCATAAATACCTTTTCCAACGAAACTTCCTTCACCAAATGAGTCTTGATATACATTTGGAATAACTGCAGTATATGTATCAAATCCACCGATACCTGCAAATACTTGACTATATAAACTTTTATTAGTTGCTTCAATATCTAATCCAACTCTTGGTTGCATTAAACCATATCCATGAATTACTTTTGTTCCTTCTTTATTAAGTATTGGTTTATTCATAGGATGTGCCATTGCTCCTACTAAGTTAAGAGCAGAATTTAATACTAGTTTTGTATCTGTATCTAGAGTTATTACATATTTAATACCTAATTTATTATTATGTAACATATTTACATTGAAGTATTTTTCTTCATCTAGTTTATTTCCTAAAAGGATATTATTAAATTGAAGTAATGCTCCTCTTTTTCTTTCATAACCTAAATACATTTTTTCATGTTCATTCCATAATCTTTTTCTATATATGAAATAGAACAAATCTTTTTTATATTTCTTATTTAAGTTTTCAGCATATTCTCTACCATATTCTGATATTTCTTCATCAAAGTCCATTACTTCTTGTTGACCTGACTTTACATCTCCTAAAAGAGTAAAGTAAATATTATCACTCTTATTTACTAAGTAGAATGACTCTAATGTATCAAACATTTGCTTAATCTTAGTCGTTGAAGAAACTATTGTAGGTATAACAACCATTGTTTTAGATTCTTCTGGGATACCTTTAGAATAATCTAGTTTTGGTATTACTGTAGTTGGTACTACATTAACTAATATTTCATTCATTATTTGAATAATTAATTGACTAAGTGGAATGAATAAAATAATAAATCCTAATACTCTTATCTTAATAAAATATGCAGATAAGAAATATGCTGCTACTCCTGTTAATAAGAATAATACTAATAAATAAACAATTATTCTTGGGGTAGAAGATTTTTCTTTAAATAATTTAAATCCGATATGTTCATCTTTAGTAAATATCTTTTCTAAATATGAATATTCATCAGTATGATGCTTTTTAGCTAACTTTAATAATCTCTTACGATAAGATCTTTTTGTCTCTATTGTTGTTGCTTTATATACTTCGTCAGTTAATAATAATCTTTCTGTTTTAGATACTTTTTCATATAATTCTTCTATAGAAAATTCAAAGAATTCTTTGAAGTCATTAAATATATTTGATATTAGTACGTTGTTATTAATATTATTTTGATATTCTTCATTAACTAATTCTTTTAAACTAATATCATTATTATTTAAATATTCATTTAAAGATTTAAATATATCTCCATTATTCTCAATTCTTGATAATTGATTGTTAATTTCAAATATATAGTGTTTATTTCTTGTTAAATCAAAATTTTCAGAGATAAATGCGTTTAATGTTAAATGATTCTTCTTTTCTCTTACTATTAATTCAACATCTTCTTTATCAACTAATTTTCTATACTCTTCTCTACATAGGTTATTTAATCTTTCAGTGTATATAAAAATTAGCATTGGTAAAATACAATCTAATTCTATATAAGTAAAATTCTTTTTATTTTGTTTTTGATATGCTCTTAGTTCTTCAACTATATATTTAAAACTAACATTATAATTTTTCTTGCTTACAATATTTTTTAATAGATAATAATTTTCATTTATTTGTTTTAGATGTCTCTTTAATTCTTTTTTAGAATTAATAATATTATTTTTATGCTCAACTAACAAATAATAGTTATCAATTAACCATTCATTTGTAATTTCTACATACTCATGCCTTTTTGTTTTATCCACAAGAAAATTATAATAATCAGTTATGTCATTAAAGTTATTTAAAAATTTTTTAATAATGTTAGCCATATAATCATTCTCCCAAAATAATTATAACATAAAAATATTTCATATACTATAAAAACAGAAACAAAAAAACGTTGATTTCTCAACGTTATTTTTATAATGGCGGAGTAGGAGAGATTTGAACTCTCGCGCCAGTTGCCCGACCTACACCCTTAGCAGGGGCGCCTCTTCAGCCTCTTGAGTACTACTCCATTCCTCAAATTGCGTCCGCACATATATTATTGCATTTTATAGGTCAAAAGTCAACAAATATATTTTATTCTTCCCCTTTTTTCATAGTGTTTATAAATAGTTCTAAATTTTCTGCTTGTTTATTAAAATCATCTATAAAAGTAGGTATTTCATCTTTAATAGAATTCCATTTTGTTTTAAAAGTTGCAGCTGAAGGTCCATCCCAAACTCCTGATCCTGTGTTTATGTTTTCTTCAACTAGATTATTCATTGAAGTTAAAGAATTTTTAACGGATTCAGATATTACTTTTAAATTTGTTAAAGATTTATTTAATTCATCAAAATTAACTGTATTCATAAATCCTCCTATTGAAATGATCCATTTAAGTTTGCAGTTGCAGACTCATATTCATTTATTTTTATTGATAGATTATTAACAAATTCTTGCATAAGAATTACTGCTTCATTTAATCTACCCTCTTTTTCTTCAAATTTTTCTTTAAATGCCTCATATGTTCCTGTATCAGTACTAATCCAATTATCACCTATTTTTGTAATTTCATTCTTGACTGAATCAAGGGCTTCTTTGTATTTATTTAGGTTGTCTAAAGCTTGGCTTTTTAATTCATTTAATTTGGCTAAGTTAAATGATAATTCATTATTCATATAATCACCTACTCTTTTTTTATTATAGCAATTTTTTTATAAAAAGAAAACCATTGCATTGCAATGGTTAGGTTCAAAATTGGTGACGAGTACGGAATTCGAATCCGTGAATGCTGCCGTGAAAGGGCAGTGTGTTAAGCCACTTCACCAACTCGCCAAATAAAAATGGCGCCCCAACTAGGACTTGAACCTAGGACCCCTTGATTAACAGTCAAGTGCTCTAACCAACTGAGCTATTGAGGCATTTAAAATGGTGGACCTGACAGGACTTGAACCTGTGACCCCACGCTTATCAAGCGTGTGCTCTAACCAACTGAGCTACAGGTCCATCACATGTACTCATTCATTTTACTATAAAACTGCTGAGTTTGCAAGGAATTTTTGAATTTTTTCAATATTTCCCGACTGCAAATATAGAATACTATATATTTTCGCTTAAAGTCAAGTGTTTTTTTAACTAATTAATGCATAAAATCAAAAAAAAGACTTGATAATAATCAAAAATTGATATAAAATAGTTTTGCAACTTGGAAATGGGGCGTTAGCTCAGTTGGTAGAGCAACTGACTCTTAATCAGTGGGTCTAGGGTTCGAATCCCTAACGCCCCACCATTTAAAAAAATAAAAGGACTAGTAATAGTCCTTTTTTTATTTATGTCCTGTTTTGTGTTCTGGATTTTCTTCATATTCATAATTATTATCTTTTCTTCTACTATTCAAATGTCTTCTTTCAGCTTGATAATCACACATATTGATGTATTATCTTTGTTAAAATTTTATCAACAAATTGTTTGCTCATTTTTAGGTTCATCACCCCTTTTTAATTTAAAGAAAGGAAAATTATCTTAATTTTCCTTTTGCACCTTTCATTCCTTTTACACCACCATTATTAGCAAATCCTGCTAAAATGTTTGTTTCAAATGAATGTGTTTTACTAACTCTTTTCTTGTAATCTTTAATACCAATATTAATCATTTCATCTAATACATTAGTGAAGTCTACTCCTTTAGCATCCCATAAATAGAAAGCTAAACTTCCTGGTATTGAATTAATTTCATTAATATAAACTTTATTTGTTTTATCATCAATTAAGAAATCGATTCTTGAGTTACCTGCACTACCTAATACTTTGAATGCAGTATGAGCTATTTCTTCAATTTCTGTTCTTGTTTTTTCTGGTAGGTCTGCTGGTACTTTTCTATTAGCAGAAGCCATTCCTTTTGATGAAGTTTTAGCTGGAGCTTTTACGGCTCCTTTCATTTTACCTTTTCCTCCACCAATATATTTATCTTGATATGTTAGGAATTTATTTCCTGATAATACTTCTTCTATTTCACTTAATTTTTGATGTTCATAGTTACCCATTACGGCAATATTTACTTCTTTTAGATTTTCAACTACTTCTTCTACAATAATCTTACTATCATATTGAATAGCTTCATCTATTCCTTCTAATAATGCTGCTTCATTATCAGCAACACTTATACCAACACTTGATCCAGTTGTTGCTGGTTTAACTATTAATGGATATTTTAATTTTGAAATTTTCTTTAATACAGCTTCCCTATCTTGTTTGTAATCTACATCATAGAACCAAACATAATCTGTCATAGGAAGACCTGCACCTTTCCATACATCTTTCATGAATGCTTTATCTTGCCCTACAACTGCTCCATATACATCTGGTCCAACGAATGGAATTCCTATTGTTTGAAGATATCCTTGTAATACTCCATCTTCTACATTTGTACCATGTACAATTGGGAATGCTATATCGATTTCTCTTACAACACTTTTAAATAATCCTTTTTTCTTTTGTAATACGTAACTTCCATTTTTATAATATAGTACTACATTGCTACTATAATTCTTAATTAAGTTTAAATCTTGATATACGTCAATATCTCTTAACATATCTCCTGTATACCATTCTCTATCTTTTGTAATATAAATTGGTACTATTTCATATTTATCTTCATCCATTTTATTCATGGCTTGAATTGCTGAAATAATACTTACTTCGTGTTCTACTGATTCTCCTCCAAAAATTACACCTACTCTAATTCTCATAATATCACCTTCCTATTTTTCATTAAAAGTATCTGGTAAATCATTTTCAAATAATGCATATACTTCTTCATCTTTTGCTATTTCACCAATAAATGGATAAGCATCTCTAACATCATTAAATACTATTATTTTATCTTTGTCAAAGTCCTTTTCTAATAATCCTTCTTTTATTGGTTTTGTTCTTTTTTCTCCAATTAGAACTACGTAATCAGCAACTTCTGCTATTTGAGTTCCAAATGTTTTATTATACTCTTCTTCTTTATCTCCTAATTCTATCATTCCAGGAGTTACTACTATCTTAGTTCCTGGCATCATACCAAGAATTTTACAAGCATTTTCTGCTCCTACAGGATTTGAATTATATGCATCATCTATCATATAGAAGTTATTTATCTTCTTTAATTCTAATCTATGTTCTACTGGTTTAACTGTTTTTACTGCTGCGATTAAATCTTCAGTATCTATTCCAAATTCTTTTCCACAGGCAATTGCGGATAAAATATTATATACGTTATGATTTCCTAATAATTTTGTTTCAAAGTGATATTTCTTTTCATCACCTTTAAATATTACATCAAATGTTGTTCCTTTATTAGAATATTTAATATTAGTTGCTCTTACATCAACATCTTCATTATCAATTCCAATCCATAAGATTTTAATTTTATTTTTTAATTCATAACTTACTTGTAGAGGATCATCTCCATTTAATACTCCAAATCCATCACTTGGAAGTGACTCTATAAGTTCAAATTTACCTTTTTGAATATTTTCTTGACTACCAAAACTTTCTAGATGAGCTGTTCCAATTCTAGTTAAGATACCATATTTTGGTTTAACTAATTTACAAAGTCTTCCTATTTCTCCTCTAACATAAGCACCCATTTCTGCAATAAAGATATCTGTAAATTTATCTAAATGATTATTAATTGTCATTAATAAACCATTAAATGTATTTAAATTTCTTGGAGTTGGAAGTGCATTATATTTAATATTTAATATATCACTTAATATGTTTTTACAACTTGTTTTACCATAACTACCAGTAATACCTATTATTTTTAAATTACTCATTTTCTTTACTTTACTTTGAGCTTGTATTTTAAATTTCAAATATATAAGTTTTTCTACTGGTGTATTTATTAACATTGCAATAAATATTACTATTGGATTTAAATATAACATTACACTTTCTATTATGAACATTAACCAACATAATTTACTATTATCAATATTAAGTGCCATTAATATTATTGGAATAATATATAAAATAGAAATTGTAAAAATTAATCTTTTTATTCTTGCTGTTACAACTAATTTCTTTTTATTTTGATCATTCATTATAGTCTTATTCCAATTGTATCCAATTAATAAACATATTAATGCCATTACTACTAATAAAAGTATTGATAACAATTCATAATCAACTATAAATATATAACCTATTACGGCTATTAATATTATTAATAAATCTAGGCTTAAAAAAACTTTTCCATTTTTAAATAACCATTTTAAATATCTATTGTTTTCATTGTATAAGTTTTGTTGTAACATGTGTAAAAAACGTTTTGATTTATGCACATTAGCATAAATAAAAGCAATTATCAAAATAATATATATAAATAAATTCATGTGTTCCTCCTAAAAAAAGTTGTTTAATATATTTACTACTTGTGGTAGATTTTCCAAGTATGCATAGTGTGTTCCAGGAAGAACTATTAATGCTGCATCTACCATTATCTTTTCTAATTCTTTTGCTTCGCTTAATGGAGCCTCATCATCTTGATCACCCCATATAAGTAAAGTTGGTTCTTCTATTTCTCTTGCATATTTTGATAAATCCTCATTAACGACTTCTACAAGTGTTTGTCTCATAATTGGACTCGCTGCTTTGTAGTCTCTTGATCCAATATATTTTTTCATGTATTCACCGAAATCATTTAATCCAGGTATTTTCTTTAATCCTTTTAATACTTTTACATGAAATGGCAGTTCTTCATTTATACGAATACATGGGCTACCAAATAGTACCAATTTTTCTATTGGGTTTCTTGCACCAAATCTAATTGCAAGTCTTCCTCCAAATGAATGTCCTATTACTATAGGTTTTTTTATGTTTAATTCTTTTAAAAATTCTTCTAAAAGTAATTCATATTTATCTATTGTCCATGTTTCTTTTGGTTCTTCACTCTCACCAAAACCTGGTAAATCTAATATTGTTATTCTAAATCTATCAGAGAAGTTATCTCCTAATGGTTTCATCATTTCAATATTTTGTCCCCATCCATGTAATAGAATAATATCTTTACCAGTTCCATATTGGATATAATTTACATTTAAATTATTAATATTAATTTTCATTAAATCACTCCGACTTAATTATAACACAACTACATTGAAATATTGATAAAATAAAGACTTTTGACACTATATTACTTTATTATAAAAAATTATTCCGTAAATTTTTGTAAATAAAAAGAGAGCTTATTTTCTCTCTATTGAATATAATTTGTATCCATTAACATCTAAATTAAATGTATATAGATAAGTTTTCATCTTTGATGCAGTTTTTGCAAATACTTCATCAACACTTAATACTCCATTTTTTAGATTTAATGTAATTAGTTTTTCTTTCTTATCTCTTGCTTTATAAATATTGGCTCTTGAATATGTTTTTCCATCTCCTGATAATTCATATTCAACATAGAATACTTTTCTAGTAACTAATATAGTATCATTTTCTATTGTTGTTGATATATTTCTTGCAATATATGCTGGTGCATATGCACTAGTTGGTGCTGGTATTTTATATGTATATAATTTAGTTGTTTCATCATAGTTAAAAATATATGATGTTCCTGCAGTTACAGTTCCAGCTTTATATTTGGCATTTGTTCCAAATAAATTATTTAAGTTACTTTTTACTTTAGATTCAGAAATATATTGTTCTGTATCAGAGCAAATCATATCATCATACATAGCAGCATATAATAATTGACTAGTTTCTAATTCTGATACTTTTGATAATCTTTTTGGTAACTCATATAAATAACCAAAATAAGTAGAATTAGAATCTCCATAAGCTCTATCTAACTTTTCTATTACAATTCCAGTTTCAAATAAATCATTTACATCTATTGGAACATCATTAATTACTGTTTTTGCACTTTCTTCATTAAAGTATTGTAAATAAACCTTATCATAGGCAATATATCCACCTAATGCTAATACTAATAATACAAGTATTACTATTGTTAAAACTACCTTTTTATTCATATTATCATGCTCCTTATTCTATGATAATTATAGTTCACTAAATTAAATTATTCAAGTTTATTTTATTAATAGTTCGTGATATACTCTTTCTAGGAGAGTGAAATGATGAAGATAGGAAAGATTATTGCTGTTATAATTATATTTTTATTAATTATTGGATTAACTATATATGGTTTTTCTATTAATAATACAGAAATTAGTAAAGATATCACTTATGTAAAACATACAACTAGAATGCAAGATGAATTTGATAAATTAGGAGAAAAATATATTGTAATTAACGACATGGAGGATTTCAATAAATATGTAAAGACTAAAAAAATAAAACCTGATTTTAGTAATTATAAATATGTTTATTTTCAAATTGGATTTGATACTTGTAGTGAAGATAATATTAATCCAACTAGTTATGTAATAAAAAATAGAGAACTAAAGATTACTGTAAAATATGAAAGAAGTTGTGGACTATGTCCAATAAGTGATTATCAATATTACCTTTTAAAAATAGATAAAGATCAATATGTTAATGATGTTGTTTTCGACTATAAAGCAATTAATGATCCTCATTGTGATCCTAATGTTGCTTATAAGCCTATTATTTATTTATATCCAACTAATGAAGAGAATGTTACTGTTAAATTAGGAAATAGTAATTACTTAACTCATACATATCCTAAGTATAATAATTCTTGGAATGTATATGCTTATCCTGATGGTAAATTAATTGATAATAATACTGGTAGAGAATTATATGGATTATACTGGGAAGGAAATAATCATTATAGTAAAGTAACTGATGAAGGATTTGTTGTTAAGGGAGAAGACACTTCTAAATTCTTAGAAGATAAATTAAGTATTCTTGGATTAACTGAAAGAGAAGCAGATGAATTTATAATATACTGGTTACCTATTTTAGAAGAGAATAATTATAACTATATTAGATTTGAAACTATAGATGAAATTAATAGTTATATGCCACTTGATATTAATCCTAAACCAGATTCAGTTATTAGAGTATTAATGGATTATAAACCATTAAATAAAAAAATAAATGTAAAAGAACAAGTATTAGAAACTCCCGAAAGGAATGGCTTCACTGTTGTTGAATGGGGAGGATCATTAATCAAATAAAAAAAGACCAATTAAATGGTCTTTTTATTTTACTCTAAATGTTTTAATATCTTCTGAATCAGTTTCAAAAGCAACATACCCTTTTACTGATTCTTCTTTTAGAACAGTTGTATCTAGTCTTTTACTTGAATATCCTGTAATTGATAATATTGTATCAGATGCCCCTATAGAATTACATGCGATTTCTTTATCATTACTATCATAGATACATAATTTCGTTGTATATAGATTTACATCTTCTTTTGAATTATTTGTTATTATTATTTTTACAAGAGCATATGTTTTTCCATCTATTATTACTCCTGTTTCATTTCCTTCTGTTTCCCATACTAGTTTACTATATGGATTTTCTTCTTTGTTAAAACAACCTGTTATTAATAATGGAATAATTAATAATAAAAGTATTATCTTTTTCATATTATCACCAATATTATTATAACTCAGGAATTGTTTTATCTTCAAATAAAACATCTTTTTTTATTTCTGTATTTTTCTTTTTACATAGTTCAGCATATTTATCATCCCAAGATAATCTATATGAATCTTCATATTTTAAATTTAATAATTTAACATATTTATCAATTATTTCTTCTTGATTAGAATCTTTTTTGCTTTCTATTTCTAAAGCTATTCCAAATGGATATTCATCTACTGATATTTCTACTTCATCATTAATAAAATTATTTCTATATCTTTCATATGATTCTACTCTATTCATTTTTAATACATTTTCTACTACGTAAATAAAATTATCAAAGTCTTCTGGATTAATTCTTGTTTCTTTTTCTTCTTCTTTATTTATTTTTCCTTTACTAGTATCTTTTAATCTTCTTTTCCAACTAAGCATACTTTTATTTACATTATCACCTTTAGTAATTCTTAATCTAAATCTTCCATCTATTTCTTTACTATAGAAATCATTATTTGGATCAGTTGTATTATATTGAATAGTTTTTTCATAGAATCTTCCACTATATTTTAATTCTTTTATTTCTTTTAATTTATTTAATATTTCATTTAATTCTTTTTTACTAAAATAAAATCTAATTTCGTATTCCATTTTCTCTCCTTTTAATTAATTGTTTTCCTTTAGGTGGATTATAAATATATCCTTCTATATTATTTCTATCTTCTCTATCTATCAATCTTATAGAACAATTACCCATTGTTGGTTCTTCACTATACCACTTTGGTGAATAGTGAAAGAAATTCATTACTAATGTTTTTATTACTGTTCCATGAGATACAACAAATATGGTATCTTCTTTATCTCTATAAATTGTTTCTAAGAATTGTCTTGTTCTTAAAGCAACATCAAATGGTGCTTCTCCTTGAGGAAGTCTTGCGTAGAATTTCCCTTCATTTTGATAATAGTTATCATAATGTTGAAATTGATCTGGATATAGTTTTCTAATTAAATCAATTTCTTTATCACTAAATAATCCATATCTTTGTTCTACTAATGCATAATCTTCTTTTACTCTTGGAATATGTAATTCACCATTTATTATTTCTGCAGTTTCTCTTGTTCTTGTATATGGACTTACCCACATTACTGAGTTAGATAAATCTATACCTTCTTCTTCAATATATTGTCTTAGAAACTCCCCTGCTTCTTGTGCTTCTGCTTTTCCTTTTTCTGTTAGATATACTTTATGATCAGGTAGTCCTATCTCATAATTTTCTTTTGTATTTTGCATTGATTCTCCATGTCTTATTAAAAACATTTTCATATGCATCACCTATAGTTATTATATCAGGTTTTACTTAAATTAAATAATATGTTATAATACACCCTATAAAAAGTGGGGTGATTAAATGGAAAAGAAGAAGTTAATTTTACCTACACTATCTTTATCAGCTTTATTAATAGCTGGTTCTATTACATATGATGCCCATCATCTTTTTAATAGATATCCTGCTGACTTTTGTGAAGATAATGTGGACTTTTACAGTGAAGAAATTTTTCCTGATGCAATAGAAGATAATCTTCAATATACATTAAATCACTCTAATTTTGTTCCACAAGGATTAAGTGTTTCAGATGATTATTTCTTTATATCAATGTATGACTTTCAACATGAATTTAATTCAATGATTAATGTTTATGATAAAGAAGGTAATCTTGTTAATAGTTGTGAATTACGTAATAAAGCACATGTTGGTGGTATTTCATATGATAAGGAACATCAACTATTATGGGTTTCATCTTTTTTAGGACATGTAGATGCTTATAGATTATATGATCTTACTCATAAAGAACAAGTTTATCCTTTATATAAAGATTTATATTTAGGTAGAGATTTAAGAAGTTATAATAGACCTTTTGAAACTGCTGTTTCATATTTAGCTTATGATGATGGTTCATTATATGTTGGGAATTTTACTTTAAATAATAAAGGTACTGTTAAAAGATTTAAAGTTGATATTGGTACTGATAGAATTGTTAGACTTAAGGAAGAAGGAAGATTTAAAGTACCTAATTTAGTACAAGGAATATCTTTCTATAAAAATGAAGATACTAAATATATGATATTAAGTAGATCTTGTGGTATTGATGTTCCATCTATTATTCAAATATATAAATATGATGATAGTATAGATGATTATACTAATCCTCTACTAAACTCGAAAGCATTTTATTTTTCTCCTATGATAGAACAAATATCAACTGATGATGATACTTTATATTCATTATATGAATCACAAGCTACTCCATATAGAGATAAGTCTGAAGAAGAAAAGACATTGAGAAAAACTAATATAAATGATTTATTAAATTATATGAAATAAAAAACAAGATTTAATCTTGTTTTTATTTTGGTAATATTAGTTTTGTTATTTCAGGATTATTTGTTAATAATCTTACTCCTCTATTTACATCTATATATCTTGGTCTTATGCCACATTCCTTACATAATAATTCTCCAGGCATAATATCCCATGGCTTTTTAGATGAAATAATTAATCCATCAGTTTTACCTGTACATAGATTAGTATAAGAAACACAACATGTATTTATATATTCTACGTCAGCAACTTTTAATACATTGCCATCCATAAGTTTCTTTAAACATAATATTTTTGCTTTAGGTGATTTATAAATTGATCCACCAAATTCAATTACTGTTTGATTTATTGGAACAATATTTGGAGTAAATAATCTATTATTATTTAGATATGCTCCTATATTTTCACCAGCATAATATAATTCATTCTTTTCAGGTAAGTATATTACTGCAAACCTTGTCTTTTTCTTATCATAGAAAGCTAATTGAATACCCCACATACCATCTTTTTTTATGTAATGGTTTGTTCCATCCATTGGATCTATTACCCATGTTCTATCTTTTAGAGAGTTTCCTGGATAATTTTCTTCTGTAACAAAATGATCTCTTGGATATTTATCTTTAATTTTAGATATTAAATATCTTTCTATTGTTAAGTCTGATTCTGTAAGTAATGTTGAATCTGGTTTATTAGCAATCTTGATATTTTGAGAATATCTTACTAATTCATATGAATCTTTTACTATTTCTAATGCATAATTTAGTTCTTTACTATAATGGAAATCTTGATTTCTCATATTTCTTATGAATAAATCTAAATCTTCTTTATAAGGCATTCCTGCTTGAGCAGTCTTCTTCATTAATTTCATTGTAGATGCATACATTGCTTTTCTAAGTGCATGTTGCAAGTCTAATCCTTCTACTAAGAAAGCTGTTAAGTTACCATTTAATGTATCTCCTGCTCCTGTTGTATCAACAACATCTACTTTAATTGCAGGCATTGCGATTACTTTTTCTCCATCATAATAAATTAATCCATCTGCTCCTAAAGTTACTATTAATTTATTTGGATATTTTTTAACACACTCTTCTATATCTTCTGTACCAAATATTGTGATACATTCTTTTTTGTTACAAGTAATCATAGTAATTTTATCAATTAATTCTAAATTACCTTCATCGGATATTTTTAATTTATCTGGTCTACATGGAGTTAATATTAATGTCTTATTATTTTCATAACAGAAGTTTATTAAAGCAATTGTTACTTCTTTTGGGCATTTTAATTGACAAACTATTATTTTAGAACTTAATAATACGTCTCTATTGTTTTCAATCATATCAGGAGTAAAACTATCTATTGCTCCTGTAATTCTTTCCATATTATTATCTTTATCATTTATATCAACATAAATATTACATGAGTCATTATTTAATCCATCTACCATTTCAATATGTGATGTATCTACTCCATTTATGTTTAAATTGTCTAATATTCTTTTTCCGATTTCATCTTTTCCAAGTCTTGAAATCATAGTTACTCTTGCGCCTGCACGTGATGCAGCAACAGCTTGATTAGAACCTTTTCCTCCGGGTGCAATACTATTAGGTACTTTATCATAACTACCATCTACATTTTGGAAAAAAGTTTGATCTAGAGAACATCCTCCAAATACACAGATATCATATTTCATAAATATCCTCCTATTATCATGTTCATTTTATATTATATATCTAAAAAATAATAGTTGTAAACTATTATAATATCGCTATAAATTTTCTAAGATGTTGTGATAAAATAATAACAAGAGGTACAATGAAATGATTAAAAAAATGGATTTCTCATGCATTGATGAGGTGTTTGAATCAATAAAAAAACTAAGTAAATGTGCTTGTTTTGGTAAAAATGGTAAAGATGAGGAAGAAGTAGAAATATGCTTTTTTGATAGTTTTTTTGTTGTTAAACAAAAAAAAGTTATTGGGTTGCTTTTATATAATTGTATTTCAAGTTTTACTATTAATGATTGTTTTGCTAATATTATCTTTAATAAAAATATAATTATGATAAACGTAAAAGGATTAGATTCAGAGACAATATTGTTTTTGAATTATTTGAGTGAAAAATATCAAACTATTAAATATAATTCAGATGAAAAAGAATCTTTATGGGGTATTGTCAACAATAAGTTAAGCAATTTGGCAATAGGCACTATTAATCAAATAAACTTTGATTCTTTATCTGCTTACTATAATTTAAAAAAAGTAAAGTATGACATTTTTATTAAATGGTTTTTAATTACTTTTATTACTAGTATGTTTTTTCTCATCATAACATTCTCATTTTTGTTTGTTTATAATTTAATAAAATTTAATTTATCATGGTTTTTATTCATAACAGCAATAATTGTTGTGAATATAATTATTTTTTTTAAAGGACATATTGAAGCAATTATCAAAAAAACGTTGGAGCATAACATTGACTTAACTATTTTTTTGAAAGAGAAAAATTTAATTGTAAAATCACCATCAGTAATAGTAATGTTAGATAATCATGATATTAAATATATTAAATACCAAAACAATTATTTCTTTATTAAACACAAGTTGATGGGAATTCCAATTATTATTAATTGTGAGAACAAGACCAGTGATATTTATAAATTATTAAGTTCAATAAAGACTAGTCAATCAAAAAAGGAGAAAAATACTTAATGTATATTTTCTCTTTTCCTTTGATTTACTTATGTCATTGTTTTAACATATTCAAATTAAAAAATCAGCGTTTGCTGATTAATAAACAAATGGAGCGAACGAGGGGAATCGAACCCCCATCACAGCCTTGGCAAGGCCGTATTCTAACCATTGAACCACGTTCGCATAAATTGGAGGGGCTAGACGGATTTGAACCGACGATCAAAGTTTTGCAGACTCACGCCTTACCACTTGGCTATAGCCCCATGCACAAATATTATAGCAAAACACCATATAAAAAATCAATTGTTTTATATAAAAAATATGGAAGAAATTAATTCTTCCATATTCTAACTATATCTTTATAATTATATTTTAATTCATTACTTGATAGAATTTTTACTAAACCTGCCTCATCATTATATAAATAAACTATTCCATCACTTATTAAAATTATATCTCTATCATATACTTTCCAGTCATTAACTTCACTTAATTCAAATAACAATTCTTTATTACCATTATCTAGTTTTCTATAGAATTCATCTTTTTCAAAGTAATAACTATAATCATATTCTTTTATTTCTTTACCTATTAAATTATTATTAAATAGTTGTTTTTTTAAGAAGAAGTCACTTATATTTAGTAATCTTTTTGTTTTATTTTTATAAACAATAAAATCATTTTCTGCATTACCTACTTCTTTTATTTCTTCTTTAGATATATTAATTGTATACTGCTTCTTATTTTTATTATCAGTTACATATATTAGATCATTATATATACCATTTATATATGAATCTTTATCTAGTTTCTTTTCTAATTTAAATGATTTTAATTTATTCTTTTTTAAATCATAATAATATATATTTTCTATACCTGTTACTTTTGTATTTTCAAATAATACAAAGTATCTAGAATTTACTATAGACATAATATTATCATAGATATCATAATCTAATATTTTTATATAATCATTTCTATTTTTACCTATTACATAAATACCTTTATAATTCCATATAATATATTTTCTATTATTATCTAGATTATTATAGATAGTTAGTTTTTTATAGTTTGATTCTATCTCTTTCTTTTCTGGTACTTTTATTTTTGCTTTAGATAGTATTTCTAAATAGTCAGAATTATTTTCATCTAATAGATAATAATTAGATACTTGTACTTTATCTTTTAAACAATATATTTCTTTACTATTTCCTTTCTTATATATTGGGACAATACAAGATATATTATTCTTTTTATATGTTTTTATATTTTTAATTATTCTTTTATTTTTATTTAAATCTTTAATAATAGTATAAGTATATTTATTATCTATTCTTATATTATAAGTATGTTTCTTATTATTTATATAGAATTCTTCTTTTATAATATGTTTATCTACTTTATATAGAGTATTAAACTTTTTTATTGTTAATTTATGGATAAAGATAACTAATAATACTATTACTATTAAAAATAATATATATCTTATTTTTTTCATATTATTACCTCTTTTTAATTATAACAAAAAAAGAAAGATTAAGCATCTTTCTTTTCTCCACTCATTCCGTATTTCTTTTTTTCTTCCATCATATAATTAGAGATTTCTGTTTCTATTTCTCTTAATCCTGATTTGGAAATGTTTGATAGTGTTACAAATTCTTTAATAGTATCAATATATACTTTTCCCCAAATTAGGCCTCCTAATACTTTTAAATCGTTAAACATATCAGGTGTTATTGAACTTAAGAAATATCCGTAGATAATTCTTTTTCTTCCCATAAGAATTCTTTTATTTGTTAATGCAACTACATATGTATTTACAATATTGAATGGATTATCATTCTTTTGAGCTGCGAAAGCATATAATACTTCCTCATCTGGATTAAGGTGCATTTCAACTACTGCTGAATTTGCTCTTAATCTCCATGCTATTGTACCAGGGTGTCTTTGTTTAAATTCTAATACTCTTCTATATACTGATCCTGCCATTTTTATTCCTCCCTATTCTATCAAACCATATGTCTTAAAGAATTCTATGTATCCATATCTATCCATAAGACCATCTATTCCATCTAATACGTCTCCATCTTTTACTACAAATAACATTGGTGTACCAAAACCATTTTTAAATCCTTCATAAGAATTTACAAAATTATTTTGATCTTCTCCTTCAAAGTCATCTGTATTTAGATAGTTTAAATCAATATTATATTCATACATTATGTTTTGTAATATTGGTTCAGCTATTTGACAATAGTGACATGTTGGTCTTGCGACTAAAATAAACTTATTTTCTGAACTATTTAAATATTCTAAATATGTATCTACATTAATGTATGTAAATTCTTTCTTTTCATTTTCTTTTACTGCAGCACTTTCTTTTTCTGCATTTGCAACTACTGTTTCTGCAGTTCTTTCTGTTGGTTCTTCATTCTTACTTGATGATTTACCACCTACTAGAGCAGCTATTATTAATAATGCTAATAAAACTACTACTACAATTATTGTTATTATTGTTGTTTTCTTTTCCCCCATAATAACACCTCTTTTCTTTTAGTTTAAACCATTATTTCAAAATATACAATTATTTTTTGTTTTCTATATATTCTTCGTATGGAACTACTCTATCGATTATTTTTCCATCATTAGTTATTTCTATTACTCTATTAGCAACTGTTGAGTTTAATTCATAATCACGTGATGTGAATAATATTTCTCCAGTAAAGTTTACCATTCCTTTATTTAGGGATGTAATACTTTCTAGATCTAAGTGGTTTGTTGGTTCATCTAATATTAAGAAATTAGGTTGTTGTAACATTATCTTTGATAGCATACATCTTGCTTTTTCTCCTCCAGATAAGACATTAACTTTTTTGAATACATCATCTCCAGAGAATAACATTCTTCCTAAGAATCCTCTTAATATTGTTTCATCTTTTATTTCATGATATTGTCCCATCCACTCAATAATATTTTTATCACTATTAAAGTATTCATTATTATCTTGTGGTAAATATTCAGGAATAATAGTTTTTCCCCATTCTATTGTTCCTTTATCATATTTTTCTTTTCCACTTAAGATATTAAATAAAGTTGTTTTTGCCATATCATTTTCAGCTATAAAACAGATTTTATCTCCTTTTAGAACTGTGAATGATACTTTATCTAGAATCTTCTTTCCATCTACTTCTTTAGTTAAGTTTTCTACTTTTAATATTTCTTTTCCAGCAGGTTTTTCTATCTTAAAGTCAATATATGGATATTTTCTACTACTTGGAATTATTTCATCTAATTCTATTTTTTCTAACATTTTCTTACGAGAAGTTGCTTGTTTAGATTTAGATGCATTTGCTGAGAATCTTTGAATAAATGCTTGTAATTCTTTTATCTTTTCTTCTTTCTTCTTGTTTGATTCTCTCATTTGTTTTTGTAATAATTCACTTGATTCATACCAGAAATCATAGTTACCAATATATAATTTAATTTTTCCATAATCTATATCACAGATATGAGTACATACTTTATTTAAGAAGTGTCTATCATGTGAAACGATTATTACTGTATTATTAAAGTTAATTAAGAATTCTTCTAACCATTTAATTGCTTCTAAGTCTAGAGAGTTTGTTGGTTCATCTAGAAGTAGTATATCTGGATTACCAAATAGAGCTTGAGCAAGTAATACTTTAACTCTTAGTTTTACTGGTAATTCTCCCATATTCATATAATGGTATTCTTCACTAACACCTAAGTTATTTAATAATTGAGCAGCATCTGGTTCTGCATTCCATCCATCTAAATCCATAAATTCTGCTTCTAGATTAGCTAATTTCATACCATCTTCTTCAGAAAATTCTGTTTGAGAATACATTTTATCTTTTTCTACCATTATTTCATAAAGTTTAGTATTGCCCATTATTACAACATCTATTACTCTTTTATCATCAAATTGATAGTGATCTTGTTTTAATATAGATATTCTTTCATCTTTTGATACTGTAATTTCTCCAGTAGTAGTTTCTAATTCTCCACTTAGTAGTTTTAAGAAAGTAGATTTTCCACTACCATTAGCTCCTATTAATCCATAACAATTTCCGTTAGTAAATTTTATATTAACATCTTCAAATAATGTCCTTTTACCGAATTTTAAACTTACATTTGATACTTGTATCATAAAGTCACCTCTTGTTCTTCAAAATCTATTATATTTTATCGTAAAAACAAAAAAAAGACAAGTTTCTAACCTATCTTCTTTACTAGTTCTTTTAAGTTCCTTTGTCCTTTCATTATTTCTCCAAAATAACTACTACTAGGTTGATCTATATCTCTTAAACCTAATAATTCTTTTAAATGTTGTATTGAACTATTTGGAACATTTGATTTTCTTAATTCTGATGATAATAATTCAGTAAGAAGTAAATGTAATTGGAATTGATTTAATTCTTGCAATCTTTCTACATCAACTGAATCTAGTATTCTATAATTACTTGGATCTACTATATATAATTCTCCATTATATAAAGTATATCCTGGAGTTGCTCCATTAAGTAATACTCTTCTTTGACTTAATGCTTCAATATCTTTTTCAATTACTCTTACATTATTAATAAACTCATCTGTTGGTGCATTTGAAATTTTTTTACCTGCACCCTTTTGTGAAACAAGTTTCATTGTATAACCTCTAAAAGCGTTATTATAAAATAATAGTTTTTTTGGAAGAATAATTCTTTCTGTTCTTATATCTGTTAGGTATTTTGCTGTTTCTTCATCAATTGGTTCTTCCCCTTCATCAAATACTCTTATTGCATATCCTTTATAACGGTATACATTTCCCGCTTTTGTATCAGGTTTAAAATTTAATTGTCTAAGACCAGAAAGATCTATACTTTTATTTTCTAAACGATATCCCATATATCAAGACTCCCCTTGCGGTTTATTATAACATACTTATTTTATTTTTTATAAAAATTTGAAATAAATTTAGCAAATTGATATAAAATTATTTCACTCTTATTAATTGCATAACTTTTTCCAATAGCTTTTCCACCTATTGTTAGTGATGCTATTACTGCTGCAACTATAAGTCCTGTAACTAATAAATTGAATTTAAAATCTGCTGCTAATATTGCAGTTATAGCAGTTCCTGCAGCACCTGAAATAATACCACATACATCTCCAATTACATCACAACAAAAGCTTGATACTTTATCAGCATTCTTTTTAAAAGCAACTGCAATACTTGCTCCTTTTACTTTTCTAGAATTCATTGAATGGAATACAGCTTCATCTGCAGTTGTTACAGCAACTCCAATAATATCAAACATTATACCTAATCCAATAAATAATAATGTAATTATAATACCTAACCATAATGGGAAATTAGGTATTGTCATTTGTGCTATAAAAGATAAGCATACTGAAACTATAAATGCAGTTATTGATACGATCGCAATCCATTTAACATTTACTTTTTCTTTTTTTACTTTCTCTTTTTTCTTATCTATTTCTTTTAAACTTTCTAGTTCTTTATTTTTCTTAAATAAAAACATAAAAATTCTCCTTTATCATTAATCGATAATTATCGTTTTCATTATAACATAAAAAAAAGTAGATATTCTACTTCATTTTTTATAAATTGCTTGGCTTTCACTATAGTTAACTTTGAGCCTTAGGTCAAGTAGGATTTCCCTAATTTCTACAGGTTCGTTACCAAACTTGCGGTTCCCCTTTAAAGAAATTAATATGTCGTCACCAATTCATACGACTTGATTACCACTTAGTGCCCACTACAATCCTATAATGATTACACTCTAGGAGATTTCCTCACCAGCGCTTTAATATTAGTCCTTTTTTGCAAAAATGATTTCAAGATGCAGTACTTAATATAAGTGGCCGCTTATATAAAGCAAGATCATCTATCCCAAGATTTTCACTCAAGACAGGCTACACTGCACATAACTTTCGCCACATACAGGTTCTATCCTATTTCGTAAAAGAATCATCAGAACGAAGTTCGTATAGATTAATCCACAAGAATAGGTCTCCACGAAAATTGGGTCGGGATTCGTATGCCATTACGAGTCGCCCAAGATTCTCTCTCCAGCATCCACCCCAAACTGGGCGTAAGAAGCAGACACCAAAGGTTTCACAGATATGCCCTTTAACGAATTTTTAAGCTCGTCTTCATAAAAAAGCAATTGACTAGAATAATGTGCCATCAATTACGTATGTAATTATATCATATTTACGAAAAAATGTCAACTTTACAACTATTTTTTCAATACTGGGTTGACTTCTTCTGATACATTATCTCTTACTGAATCATTTCCATAAATTAGTTTTAATTTACTTGAGAAATATGCTCTTTCATAATAACCATTCTCATAGATATAATTCCAATACTCTGTATATCTATCTTCACTTGGTATTTGAGCAAGCATTCCTCTATAGTAATTATATATTTCCATTTTCTCATTATCATCCGAATATTTATTATTAAAATATGTATCAAGATAATTAATCATATAATTATAAGTTTCTGGATCTATTTCTCTACCTGATTCTAATCTTTCAAGTACTCTATCTGATGCATTAATAAATGTAGTTGCATCTCCTGTACCTTCATACTTTCTTAATTCATCTTTTATTACATTCATATTTCCTGTTGTATATGCTTCTAATACTCTATCTGGTTCAACCATTTCACATAATAATTTAGTTAATGCTACTTCATATGGATAGCTTGATTCTTCTACAAATGGGTTTGGAGTAAAATATTCATTTACTAATATTTCTGTTACACCTTCTGCTAGGAATACTGGTATATTAACATTTCTATAATTAGTAAATAAACAATGTAATAATTCATGTATTTGTGTTTCTCTTTTTAATGAATCGCTTTCAGTATATATATTAATTATATCTTTATTAAAATTAAAATCTCCTAAGATAGTTTCACTTGTTCCATCAGGTCTTGGTACATAGAAAATATCTACATTACCAATAGAACCATATGCACTATTACTATCTATATATGGATTATCATTAATAATATCAGCAAATGAATATACAATAGCTTTTTCTTCATCAGAAAGATTACTATTATTAATAGCAGCATGTATTATTACTAAGTTATCATTATTACTTGCTTCAATTCCTGTAATTTGCTCTACTTCTTCTAGCATTGATTCTATATTTGAACCAGCTAATTCATTACTTTTGTCTCGATTTAAATTTATATCTTCATTTGAACAATGAGTTAGTGCTGCATAAATCATCATCATGATGATAAAGTACTTTGCTCCTCCTCCAGAAGATCTGTTATTTCTACCCATACTATAACCCCCTAATCGGGTCATATTATACCATAAAAATGTTATTATTGCAAAGAAAAAGAAATACTAAGTATTTCTTATTTTATTAACATACCAATTAATTTTACCTACCCATGTATTAGATTCTGCATATCTTGGTCCAATTGACTCTACTGTATTTAATCCATGAGCATAATAATTCTTATATAGATTAGTAATCATTCCTTCTAATCCTTCTTCAATTGAATTATATCTTTTATAGGCTCCACATCCATATCCTTTTTGTCCACCAAAGTTATAGCAATTTCTTGCTATATTACTACACTGGCTTTGTCCGCATCCTGTTTCATGCATTATTATTGCTGTTGCAATATATGGATCTACTCCTAATTCAATACATTTATTTGCAATTGTATAGCCTTGTCCGGCTATTTCATTCTTTAATGTTCTGTTTAGTTTTTCAGCAAGTTCATCTAGTGTCATTCCTTCATATACTTCTTGCCTTAATAGAGAAGCATTTGCTGTTTCCATTTTTATTTCTGTAAGAAGTAAACTTGTACTTGATGAGTTCTTTTTAGTTTTCTTTTTTACTATCATATTAGCACTTGCAGCAACTCTATTCATTTTATATTCTGTATTATCTCTAATAACTCTATTATTAGAATAATCTCCTTGCATTACAAGTCCCATAGAAATCATTATGACTCCTATAAATGAAGTAATTATGCAAATAATTCTAGTTTTTTGCATATATGTCACCTCTACAACCTTGACTAAGATAATTTTATAATATTTTTTTGTATTGGTCAAATAATAAAAAAATCTATACTTTCGTATAGATTTTACCAATTCACATATATATCAATTATTCCATAAGCACAACCACTATCATATACTTTAGCAGGTCCTAATGAAGTAATTAGAATTGATCCTTTTGGCATAAATCCAGGATCAGCTGCTACACAAATGAATCCATCTCCATCACGGATTGTTCCATCCTCTGCAGCATGTCTTCCAGGAATATTTAAACTTGTTCCAGGAAGTACTCTTTCTGAATAATATGTTTCTTTATGTCCATTATAATATTGTGCACCTTTATTTTTACTTAAACGCTCACCAGAATATGTATATAATCCTGAATATTCCATATGAAGTGTTCCTGCGTATAGAGCTGCTTCTCTTTCAGCAATACTCATACTCTCATAAATTTCAAGTGGTGTCTTTTGAAGTGTTGCCTCAGTTACTTCCATCTCTAAGGATAGATACTCTTCTAAGTTAACAGGTTCATTTTCTTCACCAATTATTTCCTTTACTATTTTATCAGTAAAGTCTTCATTTATAGCCATGCCTACACTAGTAGATAACTCACTAGCGGCAAATGTTTCAGATATTATATCATTATTTAAAGCAAGTGTTCCTATGATTGCTAATACTCCAAGTATTGTGATGGAGTATAAGATTCTTTTCATTGCTTTTTCACCCCGCATAAATAAAATGCATAATAGAATTTTACTACTTTTTCTTATTATAGTCAAATTTTTGGTATAATGTAGGTGGTGATAGTATGAATAAAATAGATACTTTAATTGACTGGATAAAGGAATCAAAAAGAATAGTTTTCTTTGGTGGAGCTGGTGTTTCTACTGAATCTGGACTAAAAGATTTTAGAAGTAAAGATGGTCTTTATAATGAAAAATATGACTATCCTCCAGAAGAAATTTTATCTCATCATTTTTTTATTGATAAGACTCCCGAATTCTATAAGTTTTACAAAGATAAATTAAATACTAAAGGATGTAAACCTAATATTACACATATAGTTTTAGCTGAACTTGAAAAGAAAGGTAAATTAAGTAGTGTTATAACTCAAAATATTGATGGATTTCATCAAGAAGCTGGATCTAAAAAAGTATTAGAACTTCATGGTTCTATTAAAAGAAATTATTGTATGGACTGTGGTAAGTTCTATGATGAAGAATATGTTTTCTCAAGTGAAGGAGTTCCTCATTGTACTTGTGGAGGTATTATTAAACCAGATGTAGTTTTATATGAAGAAGGATTAGACCCTGATACTATTAGTGAGACTATTAACGAGATTAAAAATGCTGATATGTTGATTATTGCTGGTACAAGTCTTAATGTTTATCCAGCAGCATCTTTCATCAATTACTTTAATGGTAAACATATGGTTTTAATTAATAAGTCTATTACTCCATATGATCATATGTGTGACTTAGTTCTTTATGAAAAATTAGGAGATGTATTTAGTGAAATAAAAAAGAAGATTTAATCTTCTTTTTTTGCATTATGTTTAGAAATATTAAATTCTAATATATTGAATTTATTTCTTTTATCCATATTATTAAGATATGTTTTTAATGATTCTTTTTCTATTGGAAGTATTTGTCCATCTTCATTTATTTTCTTTTGTAATTTTCTTAACTGATTAATATTATCATAATTATAATTTTCTAAATAATATAGATCTATCTTTCCAGTTCTTTCATATCTTTTAATATTATTTTCTGCAATTATTCTTTCAATTGAGAAACAATTTACTAGAGAATAAACTGCTATTGTAATTATTAAATAATAAGAAACTATTTTTACTTTTTTATTAAATATATAGAATATTGTTGGAATTAATAATAGTACTTCAGTTATTAATATTATATAAACTCCTAATCTTAATACTGTATATCCATAAGCTTGTTCATATAAGAACATTCTATAGAATGAAGATACTATTATTACTAATGTTAATAATACAGTTAGTAAACTCATTATTTTTGTATAATTCTTTTCTTTTGATTTTTTAGATAAAAGAATTATTACTATATTAATTACTGATATAAACATTAATTGGAAGAATCCACTTCTTGCATAATCAGCATAATTAAATCCACTTGATACTCTATGTAATAATAATGAATTAATTTGAATAATATCAAATACTATATAAATAATGTTTAATGTTGTTAATAGAATATTTATTGTTAATGGATCTTTTAAGCCTTTCTTTTCTTCTTCAACATTATCATCTTTATATTTTTTAGATATATAGTATAGTGTTCCTCCTAAGTAGAAGAATAATATTACAAAATTAATAATTCTTATTATTATCTTACCTATAGTTTCATCTTCTATTAATATATTAAATTTAGAAAATAAATTACCAAATATTTGATCTGCACTTATTAATAGTAAAAGTACTACTATTACTACTGGTATTACTATAAGAAGTGATTTTAATACTTTCTTTGTATTTTGAGATATTTTACCTTTTGGTAATTCTTTAACTGATTCTTTATAGAAACTACTTATATAATCTAATGGTTTAAATACTAAGCCTAATATTTCTCTTAATACATCTAAAAATCTTTTTATTTTATCCATAGTAATTGCATACATTAAAAAATATAATGCTGGTATTACTAATATATTTAATTCATTAAAGATATTGCTATAAATAAAATATGTTGATGATAATATAATTATCGGGATTATTAATAGTAATCCTTTTTTATTTTTAATTGATTTGTTTTCTTTTAAAAAATAAATAATTGTTCCTAATAATGGAATTGTAAATAGTATTACATTGATTCCTAAACTTTGATTTACTAATAATATTGAATGTAATAAACATAATATTATTGTCATAAAAAACATTTTCTTCATGTTATTTCTCCTTTTTATAATCCAAGATATCTCCTGGCTTACACTCTAATACTTCACATATTTTTTCTAGTGTAGAAAATCTTATTGCTTTTCCTTTTCCAGTTTTTAATATTGATAAATTTGCTTGAGTTATACCTACTTTTTCAGCAAGTTCTCCAGATGACATTTTTCTTTTTGCCATCATTACATCTAAATTAACTATAATCATATTATTCTCCCTATATTGTTAGATCATTTTCTTCTTTATATTCTGTTGCTTGTAACCATAATAGACTTAGTGTCCAAAGAGCTATACCTACTCCAAAGAATAAAATGAATAAGAATAATAAAACTATTATGTAATTTATATAGGTATTCTTAATAACAAATACCATTATTAATAAATCTATAATCCATAAAAAACTCATAGCAAATGATAAAAATCCAGTTCTTTTTAAAATATCCACATTTTTATGTGTAAAAGGTTTATTCTTTTCTAATGATTTAAACATCTTTAAGAATTGTATTCCGATTGCAACCATTAATAATCCATTTGGATATACAATTATCATTGAATAAAGAATACTATAATTATTATTTAATAAAAATGGAATTAGTATTATAACTGGTATTGCAAATACTATTCCTATAATAACTATGTTCTTTAATATATTACCCATTTTATCTATTTCTTTTGGAAACATATAATTCCTCCTTCTTAAGTACAATTATAGATCTTAATTTTTGAAAGTCAATAATTATTTATCGTTTTACGATAAATTGTGTAAAGTAAAAAAAGTAGAATAATCTACTTTAATTTAATTTAAATGTTCTTGGAGCAACTTTATAAACTAGTAATAAGCTTAATCCTATATAAACTATACAGAATAGAATTCCAAATACTGATAGTTTTAGTGAATCAAGTACTAGATTAAAGAATTGATAAGTTACTATATACATTATTAAGTTTACTATTGAATAAGATGCTTTCTTTACTTCCATATCTTTATTAAATGGCTGTAATAAATAATAAATTACTAAATAGTGAACTGAAAAGAACACTGATAATAACATTATGAATAAGAATGTTGTTACTAAAGTTAGTACATTATAATTATTAGTTAACATTAATAATGCTACATTACCTACTCCTATTACAAAGGCTGGTATTAAGTTAACTTTAATTACTGTTATTAATCTTTTCTTAAATAATGCTAGTAATACTGATGGTTCTCTATAGAAATTAAATCTTAACATCGCATGATCACAGTTAAAGAACATTGCTTGTGTTATGATTGCTCCTCTATTTATGAAATACATTATAATTATAAAGATTGCTAAATGTTTATTTAAAGTTAAGCTTGCTGCATCATAATATCTTGGAGTACTTAATACTAAGTATCCTAATCCCATATAAACAACTGCAGCAATTCCTGCCCATTTTCTAGCACTTCTTAATAGTATTTCTTTATGTCTTTCAAAGAATATTGTATTAAATAAATCATATCCTTTTTTATTTTCTATAATCTTTGTATCTATCTTTTTATCTTTTTCTTTTACTTCAACCATCGCTTGTCTTAGATAATCTTTTTCATGTTTTTCATCCATTACGTTTGTTACTCTTGTTAGATTTTTATAAATTAATTTATAATCTTTTAATCTAATTAAATATAATAATGCAGGGATTGCAATAAGTGCAAATATTGTAGTAAATACAAACATTAATTTAATTGGAATAAATAATTCTATAAATGGTGAAAAACAAGATCCAAATAGAATTAATACAATTGTAAAGTATAGTGCAGTATTTGTATACCAAATATAATGATACTTCTTATAGAACATTATATTTAATGCTTCTCCTATTATTCTTACAGATATTGTTAATATTATTAACATTAAAGCATACTGAATATTTGGTGGAGATAACAAGTAATCTATAAAGAAATATATCATTATTGTATTTAGAATTGTACTTGTTAATAATTGAAAAAATAAGTTTGCTCTAAAATATTTAGTTCCATCCATATTAAATAAACAGATAGAAAAATATTTTTGAGTATTTGTATTTAGTTGTTTATTATTAATAAACATTCCTAAGATTGTTAATAAGAAATAAATATGAAAAAATGATTTAACTAAATTATCAGAAAAGAACTTATAACAAATAAACATTATTACAAAGAAATACATGAATTTTAAGAATATTGATCTTACTGCAAAAAAGATAAATCCTATTAATTCTATAAATCTTTTTAGGAACTTAGATGAATAAGCATCCTTTGTTATTAAGTCTCTTAATATTGGTAATTTTCTTAAGAAATATATAAAAGAATTTACTGAATAAGCAATATCTATTTGTAATGATTTCTTAAGAGTACTAAACATTTTCTTCGTCTTCTTTCAATGCTTTAATAATCTTATCTTTATATTTCTTTGTACTTAAATCTTCTTTTTTCATTAATTCAAATTGTTTATTACTTAGAACTACTATTTCATCACATAAGTCTAATGCTAATTCTAGAATATGTGTTGAAAAGATAATTATATGATCTTTTTTTAATCCTTTTAATAGATTCTTCATTTCTTCTTGAACTACAATATCAAGTGAAGTTAATGGTTCATCTAATAATATTATTTTTGGATTAGCTATTATATTTATTAATAATTGGATTTTGTTTTTCATACCATGAGAGTACTCTTTTAATAAAATATCTTGATCATTTTTATCTAATTTTACTAAATCAAAATAATAATCTATATCTTTTAAATCTGGTATTTTATCTTTATTAATATCAATAAAGAATTGTAAGAATTCTCTTCCTGTTAAGAATTCTGGTACTGTAGGAGTTGATACTACATAACCAATATCTTTAGTTTGTAATTTATTTCTACCATATTCATCATTTAAATAGAATACTCCTCTATCTATATCAATGTCTTCATTTAAGGCATTAAAGAATGTTGTTTTACCAGCACCATTTCTTCCTAATAGTCCATATATTTTTCCTTGTTCAAATTCAAAATCTATGTCTTTTAATACTTCTTTATCTCCATATTTTTTATATAGGTTTATTATTTCTAACTTCATGATATCACTCCAATTAATTTACTTCTTTTTGTAATAATTTAAATAATGTTTCACGTACTTTTTCATCTTCTTCAGATTTTATTTTAGTACATAATTCTTTTAATTCTTCTTTTTTCTTATCATCTATATCTAAATAATCTAATCTATCTTCAAATTCTTCTATTGATTCTATGATTGATGATTCATCATCATAAATTGTTTCATTTTCTACAATCATAGTTTTCATAAGATTTGTTCTTTCTAATTCTATATCTTCCATATTTCCTCCTTATTCTAGATAAGTAGTAATACTACCTTTACCTGCATTAGCCTTTACTTCTACTATACTTCCATTAATAATAGTCATCTTTGGGGCAACGTGACCTATATCAGCATCCATAATAATTGGAATATCCTCAAATATTTCTTTTAATGCTTTTTCATAAGTCATACTTGTATAATTATTTGGGAATAATACTCTGCCAACTATTACTCCTCCAATATTTTTAAACCAACCTGCTTCTTTTAACTGAAATAGTGTTAAGTAAAAGTCTTCTGCAGTTAAACTAAAGACATCAAAATACCAAATTATTTTATCATCTTTATATCTATCTATAAAATCTTTTGTATAATCGTATTTTGTTCCAGGAAGATATTTTAAGCAATCTATACATCCACCAATTATTCTTCCTTTTATATCAACTGGTCCATTTATTGTTTTCCATTTTACTTTTGTCTCTAAGTTATAATTACCATCTACTCTACCATCTCTATTAGTCTCATAGTATTCATAACTTTCTTGAGTAGATAAATTACCTTTTAAAAATTCTAATGCTACTTCTTGTGATTTAAATAATTTTTTCGAATCAAAACTTCCTGCATTACTTCCATAGATAGTTGCGATATCTTTAGATGTTGTAATTAAATATAATAAATTAGTTGGATCACTGTAACCCATTACCCATTTATTATTAATACTATCTAAATCTATATAAGGTAACATATCTGTTAAAAAGTCTCCACCAGTTGCACAGATGATGGCATCTATTTTATCATCTTTTTCTAATTCTAGAAACTGTTTTGCTCTTTCTTTAGGTGAAGATGATACATCCTTTGGTACTCTTACATTTTCTGTTTCATAAATATTCCAACCATTATTCTTGAAACAATCTAGAGACATGTCAAAAGTTAAATTATCTTCTATTCCAGCTGATGGAGCAGTAATTCCTATATTACTGTTTTTCTTCAGAAAATTCGGGTAATTCATTTTGATCACTCCTTTTATATTCAACAAATCTATATACAATAGATATTACTAATCCAATTAATCCAACTATGATACTTGGAATTATTAAACTATTTGTATTTATTGTTTTAATACCAGTAGATCCTCTTAATATTAAACTTGTTATTAAAGCTATTAGTGTTGTTAATAAACCACTCATAAACATGGAATTTCCTAATGTATTTATCCACATAAAATATGATTTATTTATTACTGAGATTAATACTAAATTTATTACTATTAGAATAAACATTAATACTTTAAACAAAGTAGAAATAATAAAACTATATCCTTTTAAGACTGTTTTTTCTTTAGTAGTCATGTTTTCTTTTGCTTCTTTAATTGCTTTTTCTACACTATGACTAATATGATTATCTTCATATAATTCTTTAGTCTTTTCTATTTGTTCATTAGTTATTTCTTTACCTGTAATTTCTTCTATTTCTTCTTTGTTTTCTTTAAGGAAATTGATAACATCTTTTTCTATTTCATATTCATCTATTTCTTCATCACTACTTAGATTATTAATAATTTTATCTAGATATTTATTCATTAAATCTTCGACTTCTTTACTTTCTAATATCTTATTTACTTCTTCATTATCAGTTACTACTTTAGGTATTTCATTACCTTCTTTAAAGTTACTTACTGTAATTGTAGTTTTTATAGTTTCTTTAATTACTCCATTTACTAAAATTCTTTTTAGATTAAAACTTATTAATAATAGTGATATAGATAAAACTATTAAAAATGTTAATACAAATGTGATTATTCTTTTTATTCTCATAATATCAATCCCTTTAATTTATTATAACATAAAAGAGAAAGTTTTACTTTCTCTTATACTCTTTTCTTAACAACAAATTTATCATTAACATAGTTAACTACTACTGTGTCATGTTCTTTTAATGTACCTTCTATTAGTAATCTTGATAAGTCTACTTCTAGAGTTCTACCAACTAATCTCTTAAGTGGTCTTGCTCCAAAATTAATATCATAGCCTTGATTAATAAATTCTTCTCTTGCTTTATCTGTTAATTCTATATGTAGATCTATATCTTTTAATCTAAATTCTATTTCATTAATAATCTTATCTAATATCTTATTAATTGCTTCTTTAGATAATGCATTGAATACTATTATTTCATCTATTCTATTTATAAATTCTGGTCTAAAAGTAGATTTAACTTCATTTAGAACTTGTTCTTTATTATTTTCTAGAACATGCTCACTTCCTAAGTTAGATGTCATGATAATAATTGTGTTTTTAAAATCTACAGTTCTTCCATTTGAATCTGTTACTCTTCCATCATCTAGTATTTGTAACAATAGATTTAATACTTCTGGATGAGCTTTTTCAATTTCATCAAATAATACTATTGAATATGGGTTTCTTCTTACTGCTTCAGTTAATTGTCCACCTTCTTCATATCCTACATATCCTGGAGGTGATCCAATTAATCTTGATACTGAGAATTTTTCCATATATTCAGACATATCAATTCTTACCATATGTCTTTCGTCATCAAACAATTCATATGCAAGAGTTCTTGCAACTTCTGTTTTACCTACACCAGTTGGTCCTAAGAACATAAAGCTTGCAATTGGTCTATTTGGATCTTTTATTCCACTACGTGATTTCATTATAGCTTCACTAACAATTTTTAGGGCTTCATCTTGACCCATTACTCTTTTCTTTAAATAATCTTCTAGATGAAGAACTTTTTCTTTTTCTGATTCTAGTAATTTAGTTACTGGGATATTAGTCCATTTAGCAATTATCTTACAAATGTCTTCATCAGTTACTGTATCACTTAATAATTTATTTTTCTCTAATTTATTTAATTCATCTAATTCTTTTTCTAGTTTAGGTATTTCACCATGACGAAGTACTGCTGCTCTTTCTAGATCATAATTATTTTCTGCTTGGTCTAATTCGAATTTTAATTTTTCTAATTCTTTTTTCTTTTTACTGATACTATTATTTATTTCTTTTTCTTTATTCCAAGCTTCTGTTAATTCTTTTTCTTTTTCTTTCATTGTAGATAATTCTCTATCAATATCTTCTCTTCTTTTAATAGATAATTCATCTTTTTCTTTCTTAATAGCTTCTTTTTCTATTTCTAATCTCATTATTCTATGAGTTAAGCTATCTAATTCAAAAGGAACTGAATCCATTTGTACTCTGATTGTTGCACAGGCTTCATCTATTAAGTCTATTGCTTTATCTGGTAGATATCTATCTGTAATATATCTATTAGATAGAGTTGCAGCAGATATGATTGCTTTATCTTGAATAGTTACTCCATGATGGATTTCAAATCTTTCTTTTAAACCTCTTAAAATAGTAATTGTATCTTCTACATTTGGTTCTTCAACTTTAATCTTTTGAAATCTTCTTTCTAGTGCTCCATCTTTTTCAATATATTTTCTATATTCATTTAGAGTAGTTGCTCCTATTACATGGATTTCTCCTCTAGCTAACATTGGTTTTAAAATATTAGAAGTATCCATTGAACCTTCTGAGTTACCAGTTCCAACTATCATGTGAATTTCATCAATAAACATGATAATATCTCCTTCACTCTTTTTAATTTCATTTAAGACATTTTTTAATCTTTCTTCAAATTCTCCTCTATATTTTGCACCTGCTACTAGAGCAGCCATATCAAGTTCCCAAATGGTTTTATCTTTTAAGCTACTTGGAACATCACCTTTTAGAATTCTTAGAGCTAATCCTTCAACAATAGCTGTTTTACCTACACCGGGTTCTCCTATTAAAACCGGATTATTCTTAGTTTTTCTAGATAATACTCTAGTGATACTTCTTATTTCTTCATCTCTTCCGATTACTGGATCAATCTTTCCAGCTTTAGCATCTTCTACAATATTACGTCCATATTTTTCTAGTACATTTTCTTCTTTTTCTTCTGGATAACCATACATATATATCACCCCTTACTAAATATTATACTATCATTTTAGCACTTGTCAATAGAGAGTGCTAATTTATTTTATAAATAAAAAAGTAAGAGATTATCTTACTTTTTTGAATACTTTTTCGCAAAATTCTTCAGGATATGGAAATACAAATAGTTTGCCATTTTTTCTAGCAGAATTAACTGCTCTTCTTAAACTTCACATTTGTGATAGATTGATTCCATAGTCTTATTTTTCAACTGTGTACTCATCGTAGAGCCTTTTTAATCTCTTCCTTTTAAGGATTGGTTTTAATCCTTCTTTATCTACATCTTTATATACTCTTTCAAGTAAGTCTCTCATTTTTGGATGCATTCTTGATTGGTCTTTTACTCTGCTCCAATAAGTAAGTTGATAATGTTGATCCCAATTTTTTCCTTGATAAGTCATTCCAGCTGCGAAAGAGTCACAAATCATTTCTAAAAAATACTTAAATGGAATAATTGGTGATGGTGTTGGTGCATTATAGTCATACCAATATTCATAATGATGTCTATTACTATTTTTATGATGTATCCATGCATTACTATAACCTTTTACTTTTTTACATGTTCTTATTGGACTAAAGTTTCCTTTATCATAGTATCTTGCGCTTTCCCAAAACTCAATTGGTGAGTACTTTGATAAATCATGTACTAATCCTCTCCATGGTATTCCAACTCTACAACATAAACAAAATACTTTGAATCTATGTTTATTAATAGTATGTAAATGACCAAATATTTTCTTTAATGTAATTTTATATTCCATGCTATCACCTTCTTCATTATAACACAAAAAGAGGATATACCTCTTTTCATTTTCATAGTTATTAATATCTTACTTTCTAATAATAAAATTTATTAGGATTCCTTCGTTTTCAAATCCTACGTTGTTATATGCTTTATTACTTGCTTCATAATGGAAATCTGTATATAACATAGGTTTATATCCTTTTTCAATTAACTCTTTAGTTAAATAGTAAATAAGACTTGTACAATAATGTTTTCCTCTTTCTTTACGTTCTGTATATACATGTGTTATTTTAGCATATTCATCTAATGTAGAGTACCCTGCCATACATACTGCTTTTCCAGTACCATCTCTTAATACATAAAAATTACCTTCTTCTATCCAGTTATTTACTGTTTCTAAGGCTGCAGGTAAATCTATATTTTCCTTATCCATTTCTCTACAATTATCTTGCCAAAATCTTGCTAAAACCATTTTGTCGCTGTAATCTGCTTTATCAAATAAACCTTTTTTATTCTCTATTTCTTTTAGTTCTTTACATTCTAAATATCCCATTTCAAAATAGTTATCTGTATCAAATTCTTGAGATAATTTGTCATATAATTCTTTTTTGCAAGTAAATTTATTTTCTTTGTCTACTAAATATTTCTTTATATCTTCTTTTACTTTTCTATAACTTTCTTCTGATAAATTATCTTTTGTCCAGATCCATGTAGGTAATCCTGGATTACTTCTACCCATTAGATATGTTTCATTATCAGTACACACTAAACTATCTTGATTGGTACAAATTAAATTTAGTAAATAAAATAAACCTTTTTCATAAATATAATCATTCATATTACACTCTCGCATTCATTAAATTAGTACTACTATACTTTCTTAATCCTTTATAAAAAGTTAAGAAAGCTAATCCTATAAATAATAATACTATAAATATTACTACTAATAAATTATAAATATTAAAATTTGTCATTATTTGTACTGGTAAATAACTAGCAAATCCTAAAGGTAAAATTGTATAGAATAATATTTTAATTATTCCTTTAAAGATACCTTCTGGATAAGTAGCAAAGTTAGTCATAATACTATTTAATGTATTAGATATTACTTCTACTCTACCAAACCAAAATGCTAATGATGAGAAAATTACTGAAACACTTGCTAAGATAAATCCTGCAGTTATACCAAATAATGTAAATAATAAGAAACTTTTTAAACTTAATCCATATATTAACAGAATAATATATGCATATAATATATCTCCTAAGGCTGAAACTTCTACATCACTAGTAATTGCTGCTAATAAAACATTTTTTGGTTGTACTAAGTAGTTATCTAATTTACCAGTATTAATCATATCACTTAAGTTAAATGCATTCTTAAAGAAGAATCTTGATACTCCATATCCCATTGCTGCTAAACCCCAAAGTAGTAATACTTGTTTAAATGAGTATCCTCCAATATTATCTTTTATTGCGTATAAAATAACCCATTGAACTATGAAACTTGCATTGTTTAGGATCATAAAAATAATATTAGATACGAATGTTACTTTATTTAACATTTCCCGTTCCAAGGCATACTTAGTTGATAATATATTTACTTTAATTTGATTTTTAACCTCCGTTAACATTTAATTTTCTCACCCCTTTCTTATATATAAAATTACTTAATAAAATACTTAATATTAAATATGCTCCTTGTAATATGAATATTTCTATGCAACTATTCCAATTAAAATCTACAAATAATTTAGCAGGTCCATAACTTACTACATAGATTGGACTATATTTAAATATTGGTTGTAAAAATACAGGGAAGAATTCTATTGGGAAAATAGTTCCTAAAATTAAGATCACTTTACTATATAACCAGTAAAATGGATTAGCATCTTCTATGTAGAAAGATATTAATGCTATTGTAGTAATTAATAAAATATTAATTATAGTTGCAAATAAACATGATATTAATACTAGTACAATACTTAAAATAGATATATTAGGAAAACTTCCTAAGAAGATTAATCCTAAAACTACTCCTAATATTGTTAGTAATATAAATTTTAATAAGAATAAACCCATATGAGAGAATAATATATATCCTACATAGTTATATGGTTTATTAATGTTATATGCAATGTTACCACTACGTACATCATTACATATTTTTTTACTTAGTTGTCTTCCACCTAAGCTCATCCATAATATTTCAGTTACGATAACATACCATATCATTTGACCCATACTATATCCATTTATTAATTCTGATGGATCACTATAAATGTATTTCCATAGATTAAAGAATATGAATATCATGATACAGTAACTGATAAAACCTACAATTATATCGAATATATATTGTAGATTAGTCATAAGTTCTGATTTAAAAATATAAATATATTTCTTCATTACTTATCACCATCTTTATAAATACTACTGATGATTTGCTCTAGAGGTACATTAGAAATATTAATATCAATAATATTATCAGTATTTAATAAATTAATAGCTTCACTTATACTTGTTTTCTTTAAATCTACTTCTAACTTTAAGTTATAGTCTTTATCTTTTAGTATAGTGATACCATCTTTATCTTCTAAGTTTACTTTTTCTTTCATCTTAGCATCTATTATTTTCTTATTAAGATAATGATATTTTAAGTTTTCCATTGTATCATCTAGAACAATTTGTCCTTTATTAACTATTATTACTCTTTTACATAGTTTTTCTATATCAGATACATCATGACTTGTTAAGATAACTGTAGTTTTATACTCTTTATTCATTCGTTTGATAAGAGTTCTAATTTTTTCCTTAACAACTGGATCCAAACCGATAGTTGGTTCATCTAAGAACAATACTTTAGGTTCATGAATCAAACTTGCTACTATTTCACATCTAATTCTTTGTCCTAAACTTAGATTACGAACTGGTGTATTAATAAATTCGTCCAACTCAAACAATTCTCTAAATTCATCAATTTTTTTCTCAACCTGTTTTTCCGGGATGTCATATATGGCACCGAAGAATTTAAAGTTATCATATGGAGTTAGATGAGTCCATAATTGCTCTTTTTGTCCAAATACACATCCTATTGAATAGGCAAGTTTTCTTCTATCTTTTTCTGGATTTAAACCTAAGACATCTATTTCACCTTTATCTGGAAATAAAATACCAGTCATCATTTTAATAGATGTTGATTTACCAGCACCGTTAGGTCCAATGAAGGCAACCATTTCACCTTTTTCAATTGAAAAAGATATGTTTTTTACTGCTTTGATGATATTATACTTTGGCTTAATAATTGATTTGATACTACCTTTTAATCCTTTTTCTTTTACTTTTACTTTAAAGTTTTTAGATAAATCTTTTACTGTAATTACGGCCATACTATCACTCCCTTCTAAATATTTTTCATTTTCATAGACTTATTATTATCATCAAAACTATTATATAATTATTTTTAATTTTAAAAAACAAAAAAAACACGAAAAGACTATTAAAAAATAGTGACTCCGTGTTTTACGTGTAAGATATTAATCTCTGTGTAGCTCGTTTCCTTATACACACTCACTTAATCTATGAAAACTAGTCGAGAAAACAAAAAGAGACACTACTATAAAATAGTAGTGACTCCGTTTATTACGTGTAAGATATAAATCTCTGTGCAGCTCGTTTCCTTATGCACACTCACTCGACTTGCCAACATAATACTACAAATGTTTGAGTTTGTCAAATTTATCTTTTAAATAATAATTTTATAGTATTGAATATTAAGAAAATAATAAGTGCTCCACAGAATACTACTGCTGCTGCAAGTAATGTATATTTATAAAAATCTGGGGAATCAATTTCACATGCATATATTGGGCAAGTTCCTGCAGTTCTGCAACATGAATTAGCGTGGATTACAACTAGTTTACTATAGGCAACGTTTCCTCCAAAAAAAGCAAGGGCAATTATGACAATGTTTTCTAGAATACTTAGTAATTTCTTTAACATATATATCACCAACCTTAAAATCATTATAGCACATTATTTTACAAAATGTTGAAAAAACTATTGTCAAATATATGTTTTGTTGGTAAAATATATATATCTTTTGAGATGGCGTCATTGGTGAAGTGGTTAACACGCTAGTTTGTGGCACTAGTACGCAAGAGTTCGATTCTCTTATGACGCCCCATGAGAATACAAATTACGATAGCATTAGTTATCGTAATTTTTTAATATAAATTTAATAAAAAAGAATTTAGACATCGTATCTGAATTCTTTCTTTTTTAATATAAATGTTCCTATTCCTATACTTGCAACTAGTATAAGTATTATAAACAATACTTTATCTCCAGTCTTTGGATTTTTTAGAATGTTTTCTGATTCAAATTTTGCTTGTATTGTTACATTTTCAAATGGCATGGTAAATTTGTTTTTATCTATGCTAAAAGTACCATCATCATTTTTAGTAATTTCACCTTCACTGAAATCTACTTTTTCTCCACTGTCAGTTTTAATAACAACACTTCCAAGTTTATAGCCTTTGTTTACTGAAAGTTTAAATTGGATTTTTTCTCCACCTAGAGAACTCTCTATTACATCAATTGTTCCATTTCCTTCTGTTTCTGTTTTGATATTGTATTTTATTTGGGTATTATCTATTTCTATTACTGGTCTTATTCCACAACCTAATGCAATTTTTCCTTGACAATAAGCTGATCCTGAACCACAAATTTTTCCAAATGAAGTAGTAAACAAGTGATAATATCCACTATAAGTATTTGATTGACCTGGATTTTCAGGAATAAAAGGTCGATATATTGTTTTATTCCAATATGTCGTTGAATATAACCATGAATACTTTTGTGGAATTAAGTTTTTAATATCTCCGAAAGTAACTACTGTATTATATCTAACTGATCCTCCCGGTCCGTAACTAATTGGTAGAGATTTAACAG
>DFEZ01000003.1:0-57337 GCA_002369415.1 Caryophanales bacterium UBA3789
ATAATGATTAGTTTAAATTGGGTAGCAGACTATATTGATATTAAAGATCAAAATCCTCATGAATTAGCAAGAAAGATTACTGAAGCTGGTATTAATGTTGAATCAGTAATTTCACATCATATAGATAATTTAGTAATTGGACAAATTAAGGAAGTAGAAAATCATCCAGATAGTGATCACTTACATGTATGTAAGGTAGATATTGGAAGTGAAGAATTACAAATAGTATGTGGAGCTCCTAATGTAAAAGAAGGACTTAAGGTTATAGTTGCAAAAGAAGGAGCAGTTCTTCCGGGAGATTTTGAAATAAAAAGAAGTAAAATTCGTGGAGTAGAATCATGTGGAATGATGTGTGCTTTATTCGAATTAGGATTAGAAGAAAAAAATGATGAAACATATGCTAAAGGTATTACTGAACTTGGAGAAGATGCAAAAGTAGGAGAAGATCCACTTAATTATTTAGGTTTAGATGATACTTTATATGATTTAGATATTCATAAACATAGAAATAATGATTGCTATTATCATATTGGATTTGCTTATGAAATAGCTTGTATTTTAAATAGAAAAGTTACTTTACCAGATTTATCTTTTAAGACTATTAAAGATAAAATTAAATTTGATTTAAAAGTAGATACTCCTAAATGTACTTATTATATGGCAAGAGAAGTTAGAGGAGTTAAGATTAAAGAAAGTCCTGACTTCATTAAGAAAAGACTACTTGCTGCTGGTATGAGACCAATTAATAATGTAGTAGATATTTCTAACTATGTTATGTTAGAATTTGGTCAACCACTTCATTTCTTTGATAAAGATAAATTGGGAGATAAGATCTTAGTTAGAGATGCTAAAGAAGATGAAGAGATTGTTACTTTAGATGGTAAAACTAGAAAGTTAACTTCTGAAGATATAGTTATTACTGATGGTTCTAGACCAGTATGTATTGCTGGTATTATGGGTGGAGAAAATACTGAAGTAGATGAAAATACTAAGAATATTTTAATTGAATCAGCAATTTTTGATCCTGTAAGAATTAGATATTCTTCTAGAAGATTAGAACTACCTTCAGAAGCTAGTATCAGATATGGTAAGGGATTAAATTATGAATATACTGAAATGGCATCTAAGAGAGCTTGTCATTTACTTGAAAAGTATGCTGATGCAGAAGTATTAGATGGATATGTTTTAGTTGATAATGAAGATCATACTGAAAAGAAATTATCTTTCTATCCAGAAGATGTTGATAAGATTTTAGGAATTACTATTTCAGAAGATGATATGAAAAGAGAACTTGATAGATTAGATTTTGAATATAAAGTAAAAGATCATAAATTTGATGTTGTTGTTCCTAAGAGAAGATTAGATATTGATCCTAATGTTAATGATATTGCTGAAGAGATTGGTAGACTTTATGGATATGGAAACTTAGTTAGTTCACTTCCATCAGTTCCTATTAGAAGAGGAGAATATATTGATGATGTTAAGTATAGAAAACTAGTTTCTAAGAGACTTAGAACTTTAGGATTAAATGAAGTTAAGACTTATACATTAGTTAGTGAAGAAATGGCTAATATGTTTAAGTATGAAGATAAGGAACAAGTACATTTACCTAATCCAATGAGTATGGATAAGAGTATTGTTAGAACTACTTTAATTCCATCTTTATATAATACTTATTTATATAATAAGAGTCATGGTGTTGAAGATATATCAATCTATGAAATTGCTAAGACATATGATGTTAAATATAATGAAGTATCTAAGATATGTGGATTAATGACTGGTAAATATAATACCAACTCTTGGAAAGGTTCTTCTAAGATTGATTTCTATGTAGTTAAAGGTGTAGTTGAAAACTTACTTGATTATATGGGATATAAAGATAGATATTCATTTGTTAGAAGTGAATGTAGTGATTTACATCCTGGAGTACAAGGAAATATAGTACTTGATGGTAAGAGTATTGGTATAATAGGAAAAGTTCATCCTAATATTACTAAGAAAGATATCTTTGTATTTGAACTTGATTTAAATTCTATTATTGGAAAGACTAATAAGTTAAAATATAAAGAACCTTATAAATATCCTTCAATAGTAAAAGATATGGCATTTATTTTAGATAGAGGAATAGATGTTAATGATGTTATTAAAACTATTAAGAAAGCATCAAGTAAGATTCTTCAAGAAATAGAAGTGTTTGATGTTTATGAAGGAGAAAATATTGCTTTTGATAAGAAGAGTGTAGCGTTCTCTCTATTATTTAATGGAATTACTAGAACTCTTACTGATGAAGAAGTAATGGAGATCTTTAATAAAGTTATTGCTAAAGTAGTAGATACTCATAAAGCAGAATTAAGAGATAAATAAAGACTACAAATGTAGTCTTTTTTTTGTTATAATTAAAATGGTGATAATATGAAGAAGCGATTAAATAAATCAGAAATAGAAAAAACTAAAGGTAAAGTATTAATTAATATAGTTATTTGTATATTATTAGTTATTGCGATTATTTCATTAGGATATATATTTTTAAATAGTAATGTTATTCATAAGACTAATAAAGAGGAGAATAAGATAGAAGAGAAAACTAAAGTAAAGGAAGAATATAAAGACTTAGAAATTACTAATGATATTAAGGCTTTAGTTAAAAGAGTTCATAAATATGGAGTAGAAGGAGATAAGACTGTTTTTACTAATAAGAAATTAAGTGTAGATGAGATGGATTCTTATTATAAGTTTGCTTTAGCAAGTAATACTTATGCTGATAAGATAGTGTTACTTGATAATGTTAATGAAGGTGGAATTGAAGCTGAAATTAGTGAAGATGTTGTAAGAGATGAATATAATGATTTATTTGGACCTGATACATATGAAGCACTTGATACTATTCCTTTATACTGTGGAGAATTAGAATATGATAAAGTATTCAAAAGATATGTTTCTTCTGGTTATGGATGTGGTTCAGGAAGTGCATTTGAAAACTATGAAAATGTTTTATCTGCTAGAAAGAGTAAAACTACTTTATTAATTACAACTGCTGTAGTATTTGTTCATTATGGAACTAATTCTATATGTTTAGATTATAATTGTGAAAATGTTATTGATACATTCCCACCTGATTCTACAGATGAAGCTTATTTCATTAATTATATTAATAATAATAAAGATAAGTTATATCAATATACTTATAAATTTAAAATAGATAAAGATCATTACTATTATTTAGGATTTGAAAGGACTAATGGTTAGTCTTTTCTTTTATTTTATGGTAAAATATATTTGGTGGTTATATGAAGTTTAGTTACAACGACAGAGATTATGATATTGTTATTGAAAAGAAAGCTTCTACTAGAAACACTTATATAAGAGTTAAGAAAGATTTAAAAGTACATGTTACTACTAATATATTTTCTAGTATGCATTCTATTAAAAAACTTATAGAAGAAAATTATGATAGAATTTGTAAGATGATAGATTTTCAAGAAGTTAAATTTAAAAATAATAATGGATTTTTTTATTTAGGTAAGCAATATGTTGTGGTATATGGTGATTATGATGGTATTACTTTTAATGGAGATAAAGTTTTTATAAATCATAATTTTGATATAGATAATTGGTATAAGAAACAAGCTAAGGAATTATTCTTAGAAAGATTAAATTATAATTATAATAAGTTTACTAGAAAGATTCCTTATCCAAAACTTAGAATTAGAAAGATGACTACTAGATGGGGAGTATGTAATATTAAGACTCATATAATTACTTTAAATCTAGAATTAATTAAAAGAGATACAAGTTATTTAGATTATGTTATTAATCATGAGATGAGTCATTTAATATATGGAGATCATTCAAATAGATTCTGGAAGTTAGTTGAAGAGAATATGCCTAATTATAAAAAATATAGAGATGAAATGAAGGAGTTTTAATGGTTATTACTAGTTTAGAAAATGGGAAAGTAAAAGATGTTGTTAAACTACAAAGTAAGAAGTATAGAGATCTTACTAATACTTTTGTTGTCGAAACAGAACATTTAGTAGAAGAAGCAGAAAAAGCTGGTATTATTAAAGATTTATTCTTAGTAGAAGATGAATTTGTTGATAATAATGATACTTATTTTGTAACTAATGAAGTAATGAGAAAAATGTCTTCTATGGAGTCTCCAAGTAATGTACTTGCTGTATGTGAAAAGAATAATTCAAAAGAAATAATTGGAGATAAAATATTATTAATTGATGGAGTACAAGATCCTGGTAATTTAGGAACTATTGTTAGAAGTAGTGTTGCTTTTGGTGTTACTACAATAGTTTTATCTCCTGATACAGTTGATTTATATAATCCAAAAGTTATAAGAGCGACAGAAGGCATGTTTTGTCATATTAATATTATTACTATGGATTTAGAAGATGCAATTAATATAATTAAATCTAAAGGTATCAAAGTATATGGTACTAATGTAGTAGATGGAGTTAGTGTTACTAGTATTACTGATAAAAATAAATATGCTTTAATAGTTGGTAATGAAGGTAATGGAGTTAAACAAAATATACAAGATCTTAGTGATGTAAATTTATATATTCCTATGAAAGATAATGTAGAGAGTTTAAATGTAGGAGTTGCTTGTAGTATTTTATTATATGAATTGGAGAAATAATATGGATAAAGTATATATTGGTAAAGTTGTTAATACTCATGGAATTAAAGGAGAACTTAGAATATTAAGTGATTTTCCATATAAAGATAAAGTATTTAAGATTAATAATAAATTAATAATAGATGATAAAGAATATGTTATTAAAAGTTATAGAGTTCATAAGAATTATGATATGGTTACTTTAGATGATTATAATGATATTAATCAAGTACTTTTCTTATTAAAGAAACAAGTATATTTTAATAAAGAAGATTTATTATTAAATGATAGTGAAATATTAGATGAAGATTTAATTAGATATAAAGTAATTACTAATGATGGAAAATATGGTACAATTAAAGAAATATTTATGGCAAGTCCAGATAATAAAATATTAAGAGTAGAATTAGATAAGGAAATACTTGTACCTTTTAATTCTCCAATGATAGTAAAAATAGATAAAGAAAAAGAAGAAATTACTATAGATATTATTGATGGTATGTAGGTGGTTGTATGAAAATTGATATTTTAACTTTATTTCCTGATATGTTTGATGGAGTATTTAGTGAATCTATTATTAAACGTGCAATTGAAGATAAAAAAATAGAAATAAATATTATTGATTTTAGAAAATATACAAATGATCCTCACAATAAAGTGGATGATACTCCTTATGGTGGAGGAGCTGGAATGGTTCTTACTTGTCAACCTATATTTGACTCAATAGAAGATATAAGAGATGAAGATAGTACAGTTATAATGCTTACTCCTGATGGAGTTCCTTTTAAACAAAGTATTGCTTATGACTTAAGTAAGAAGAAACATTTAATATTACTTTGTGGACATTATGAAGGATTTGATGAGAGAATTAAAAGTATATGTGATATGGAAATATCAATTGGAGATTATGTACTTACTGGTGGAGAAGTTCCTGCTATGGTAATAGTAGATGCAGTTACTAGACTTATTCCAGGAGTTATAAAGGAAGAAAGTCATTTAGAAGATTCTTTTAATGATAAACATTTACTTGATTATCCTACATATACTAAACCATATGATTTTAGGGGAATGAGGGTACCTGATGTATTAATATCAGGTGATCATAAAAAGATAGATGAATATAGATATGAAGAGAGTTTAAAAAAGACAAAAGAGAGAAGACCTGATTTATTAGACTAGAGGAGATGATTTAATGTATTCTGTTGTTAAAGCAAAAATAAATGGAGATTTAGATTACATTAGTGAAGAAGGATTTGTTTTAGGTAAAAAAGATGCAGTATTTGAAGTTAATAATACTAATGTTAAGAATATAGAAGTGTGTGATAGAAAACTTGCTAATCCAGTTGTTTATGTTAAAGTACATACTATGTATAAGAAATTACTTAATCTACTTGCTGAATTATTAACAGATGATGATGATTCTGGTGATAGTTATAGAGAAGCATTAAATCAAATAGAAAGATTTAGAATGATAATAAAAAATAAATATAGAGATTTTTTATTAAGACAAGATCTTGAAAAGATGTCTAAGAAGTTGGTTATTCTACAAAAAGAAGCAAATAATAAATTATTAGAAATACATAATTATAGAATTAATGAATTAAAAGAAGAAACTAATAAGAGAAGTAGATAGTTTCTTTTTTTATATACAAAATTATTTATATATATGGTATAATTAATAATAGGTGAGACCATATGAATGGGGATAAAAGGGAAAATAAATTTAATTTTGTTGACAATATATCTATAAAAGAAGCACCTAAGGAAGTATCTACTAAAGAAGTATCTACTAAAGTAGAAGAACCTAAACAAAAATTCTTTAAGATTTATATTGGTTTTGAAACAAGAGTATGTTTATATGTAATATTTATTCTTATATTCTTTTTAGCTGGTTGTTTCATTGCTTTATCTGCATTTAATTTTGGTATAAGTGAAACAGTTAGTTATAAAGAAGAAAGTCATGCTAATTACAAAGTATGTTTAAAAGAAAATAATTATTATAATAAAGAATGTTTAGATGAAGGATTACAATACTTATCAGCATTAACTAATAATATTGATGTAGATTTTAATTATAATGTTAATTTATCTAAAGAAATAGAATATAAATTAGCTTATCATGTTAATGCATTAGTAAGAATATATGATCCAGTTGATCATACTAAGATATTATATGAGAATGAAGATACTATTATTGAGAGAGTTGATATTAGTAATAATAGTAATAATATTAGTTTTCATACTAATGCTTTAATTGATTATAGTAAATATAATGAGAGTGTAGTTCAATATATTAATAGTTATGCTCCAGGAGCAACTTCAGATGTTGACTTAATTCTTTATTTAGATGAAGAGACTGAAACTAGAAAGATTTCTTCAGTAAATGTACCACTTGCGACTACATCATATGGTATAAATAAAGAGGAAATTGAAAAGACATCAGATGTATCAGTTGATGCCAATATGTGGACAGAAAATAATTCTTATTATATAATAATAGGGACATTACTGATTTTAGTTTCATTATTTTTACTAATTAGAGTAACACGATTAGTAATTAAGGGAACTGCTAGAAAGAGTAAGTATCATAAAGAATTAAACAATATATTAAAAGAATATGACAGATATATAGTTATTGCTAGAGATGGATTTATTCCAGATGGTAATAAGAAAACTGTAAAGGTTTCAGAATTTAAAGAACTCATGGATGCTAGAGAAGCTTTAAATAAACCTATCATATATTCTAAAGTTAATGATATTAAGAGTGAATTCATAGTAGAAGATACTGAAATAGTTTATAAGTATAGCATAAAAGAATCAGATGATGAATAGGAGGGTATATGAATAGTGTTAATGTAAGAAATGTTAGTTTTATTGTTATATTAGGCATATTGGCTTGCTTCTTATTTGGATACTATTTGTTTACAACATTAGATGGTACAAACGAGCCTTTAGAAATATATACTAACGTTAATGGGGAATAAAATACGATTTTATCCCTTTTTTGTTGCAAAAACAAAGTGCTTGTGCTATAATTAATTGCGTTAGTGATCCGCTGATAAATTGATTATGATCATTATTTGAATATTTGCAGAGAGGAGACTTAATATGAACATTATTGATAAAATCAATGAAAAACAAGTTAAGCCTAACGTTCCTGAGTTCCGTGTTGGAGATACTGTAAGAGTAGATGTTAAGATCATCGAAGGTAAAAGAGAACGTATCCAAGCATATGAAGGTGTAGTTGTTGCACGTCGCGGTGGATCTGTTTCTGAAACATTTACAGTACGTAAAATGTCTAGTGGTGTAGGAGTTGAAAGAACATTCCCAATTCATTCACCAAAGATTGCTGGAATCACAGTAGTACGTAGAGGTAAAGTTAGAAGAGCTAAACTTAACTTCCTTAAAGGAATGGTTGGTTCTTATCGTATTAAAGAAAGAGGACAACAATAAAAAAGATAAGGTTTTAACCTTATTTTTTTTGTTTTGTGTTATAATCATATAGTAGAGGAGAACGACTATGGGAAAATATGATAATAAGACAGTTAAATTTAAATCATTTGTAAAAGAATGGTTACCTTATATAGCAGTAATAGTTTTAGTAATATTAATTAAACTATTTGTAGTAACTCCAATTAGAGTTAATGGTTCAAGTATGGATGATACTTTAAAAGATGGAGATATTATGATACTTAATATTATTGGTTATAGATTTAATGATATTAAAAGATTTGATATTGTTGTTATTAAAGAAGAACATGAATTATTAATAAAAAGAGTAATAGGACTTCCAGGAGAAGCAATTGAATATAAAGATAATCAGTTATATGTAAATGGAAAAAAAGTAAAAGATACTTATGGTACATATGAAACAAATGATTTTAATTATACTGTTCCTGAAGGAGAATACTTTGTTTTAGGTGATAACAGAACTAATTCTATGGATAGTAGAGTATTTGGTTCATTTAAAAAGGAACTTATTAAAGGAAAAACATCATTAACAATTTTCCCATTTAATAGATTTGGTACAAAAGAGTGATTATATGAAAATAAGAAAGAAATTATTAAGTAAAACATATTTAAGAGATGTTAGTAAATATGAAATTAAATTTGATTTATCAAATGATGATTATTTTTTAGCAGTTAAACATATCATAAAAACTGATCCACCATTTATAATAGATGGAAGAACTATTATAGGTAATGGTACTTATGTTATGGAATTAGTTCCAAAGAATGAGAATTATTCTATGAGAGTTTATTTTGATGAAAATAAAAATATTACTGAATACTATTTTGATATTATTCGTGGTAGTGGAATAGATGAAGATAGTAAGATTCCTTATTATGATGATTTATATTTAGATGTTACTTTAACTGATGGAGAAATTAAAGTATTAGATGAAGATGAATTAGAAGAAGCTTATAATAATCATGAAATTACTAAAGAAGAATATGATATGGCAATTGAAGTTGGTAATAAATTAATTTCAGAGATTAAGACTAATACTAATAAATATATAAATATGGATTTAAAATCATTATTATAAAAGGACTATATAAGTAGTTCTTTTTTTGTTATAATTATATTGGTGATTATATGATAGTTGACTATGAAGATAAGTATATTAATTCAGTAAAAGACTTATTACTTGAACTTGCTACTTATATCGCAAGTATTGATAAAGAAGGATATAATATCGTTACTGATAAAACTAGAGAAGAGACATTTTTAGAAGATATGAAAACTCTAAAAGAAAATGATGGTATTATTAGACTTTATATTGAAAATGATAAAGTAATTGGTCTTATTATGGGAACTATCATAAAAGGGGAAGATACTCATTCTTTTCATGCTCCACAAAGAGGAAGAATAAATGAATTAATTGTTTCTAAAGATAGTAGAAGTGTTGGTGTAGGATCTAAGTTAATTACTGATATGGAAAATTATTTAAAAGAAAAAGGTTGCAAAGACATTCTTATAGAAGTATTTGGATATAATGATTTAGCTTATGATTTTTATATAAAACATGGTTATCATAATAGATTATTTGAAGTAACTAAAACAATTAATTAGAGGTGAAATATGGAAGAAAATATTAATGAATATATTGAACATATTAATAAACTACTAGAAGCTCATAGTATTAATGATGAAGTAAAAGTAGATACTTCTTCTTTGGGTTGTTTAGAAGGAAAAGATATTATTGATAGAAATCTTTATAATATTTTAAATAATCACTTAGATGATAAACATAAGATATATCAAATTATTTCTAAAGCTAATGGAGAAGATTTAGAAAATGGTACTCTTTTATTAGAAAAGGAATTACCAACAAGTGATATGGTAGAAGTAATGTATTATAATGTAGTGGGAGATTCTATATACCTTTATTGTGGTATTCCTAGATATATGGTTAAAGATAAAGATAATAGACCAATCACATATTTCCATTATTTAGAAAGGAAACTAAAATCTTATGTTAATGAGAATAATAAAATAGAAGATGTTCATTCTCAAGAAGAATACATTTATGATCATTTTTATAGATCTTATATTATTGAAGCTCTTGAGAAGGTGTTAGAAGTATGTAAGAATAATGAGAGTATTAAGAATATTAGAATAGATTCTAATAAGAGTTTTAGTAATAGAATAGGTCCTATTCTTATGGAATTAGGATTTGTTGTATTACCAATTGATTATCCTGAAAGAATTAATTTCTTAAAAGAAAAATATCCTGAATATCAAATTCCAGAACAAATAGATTTATTATTTCAAAGATATCCTGATAGAGAAATATCTTATAATGAACATGTATCTGATTTAGATGATAGATTAGAATTAATAAAAAATATGTATGTTGAAGAAGAATATGAATCAGATGTATTCTTAGAAAATGAATCTAGTATTGTAGAAGAATTTAATAATAGTTTGCCAGATGAGGAGATAATATGAGATTAAAGAAAAAGATAATGTTTATATTAATATGCATCATTTTATTATTAGTTTTATTTTTAATTGGTACATATATTATGGAATCTAAGAAACCTGAAAATAAGTATCCTAAATTAGATATATATGAAGCTATAATGGAATGTGAAGTTTATAATGAACCAGATCATGGTAGTATTTATAAATATTATATTTATAATAATGATGGAGATTATTTCTATGTATATGTTCATGAAGAAATAACTATTAAGGGTAGTAATGAAGATGTTATTGAAAGAGGAGATATTACTTCTATTAATGATTTTAATGATTTTGAAAAGAAATTAAAATCTCATATGAAAAAGAATAGTAGAATAATTTATACTTATAAAGCAGGAGATGCTTATCAAACATTTGATGATTTGAAAGAATTTAAAAAAGTATTTGGAGAAGTAAAATAAAAAGACTATTACTAGTCTTTTTTAATTTATATTAATATTCATTGTATATTTAGAATTTCCTCTATATTCGTTGTTTAGAAAATCATCTTCTGTATCATAAGTAAATACTGTTAATTTTATATTAGTTATTTCACTACAAGAATAAGATGCTTGTAGTTTAATAGATGTATATAGAGTATTTTCATTTACCTGATTAGATTCTATATGTGAATAGAATGATGAATATCTATTAGCATAATCATCATATAAATAATTCATTAAGTGTTCCCAATGATCAAATGTATTATCAGGACTAAGTATATTATATGATGTTACTCCATTAGAAGTTTCATATTTAATATTAAAACCAATCTTTATATTTGGATATTTTATATATTCATTATAAAAACTTTCTCCATAATTAGTATTTAAATTAATTACATCTTCATTAGAAGGATATATTTGAAATACTCCAATATCTTCTTCTACATTTAGATGTTTATCAATAGAAGTTAATTTAGTTAGAGTATTACCATTTAATTTATAAATTCCGATAGGAGTATTATTTAAGTCTTTATATGTTTCTTCTACAACTACTGGTTCTTCTTTCTTTTCTTTTTTTACTACTTCTTCTTTTTTAGTTTCTTTAGTACATCCACATATTAATAATATTATTAGTAATGGAATAATTAATTTCTTCATAATATCACCAATATTATTATAATATATTTTTATTTATATATAATATTTTTTTTGATATAATTATTACTGGTGATAATATGGCGTTAGTTAGATTAGTTAAAGATATAATTAAAAGACGTAGATTACTTAAGAATAATGATTATTCTTTTGTAGTATCTAAGGATGATATTAAGATGCTTGTTACTTATGGTAAGTTATATCCTTTATATCTTATGCCTTTAAGGTTTAATGGAGAAGATTCTGAAAAGAATAAAGTATATGTTCCTAAAGCAATAATTGAATTAAAGGATAGAGCAGATAATATGATAGAAGATTTAATTAAGAAGGGACAATTAACTGGTTATTCTTGTAATTTAGATTATAAGGGTAAGAGTATGGTTCCATCTAGTTTAACTGTTATAGGTAAAAAAGATAAAGAAGAAGTATTTTCTGAGAAGATTAATATTTGGTAAAAAAAAGAAGTAGATACTACTTCTTTTTATATTCTAATCTTACTAGGTTTTTAATTTTAGGAACTGCCATCCAATATTTATAACTATTACTTTCATATAGTATATATAAATGATTATCTTTATAGAACATTCCTTCTGCCATAGGTGGTAGGTTTACTTCTTTTACCTTTTTTAATTTCTTATCTTTTAATTTATAAGTAACTAGTTCTGATTCTAACCATGGAGAATATGATTTAGTAAATATAAATTCATCATCTACAATTGCCATTCCTTGTACCATTTTAGGTATTTCATATGAATAGTCTGGTTTATTATATTTAGTATTTCCATCTTTATAACCTAATATTAATGGTTTATTCTTAGGTACTCTATATAGTGGCCATAAAGCAAAATCTCCAATCCATAATACATTATCATGATATAGACAGAAGTCACCTCTATTTTTTATTTTAGTTTTAGATGTTTCTTTAATTGAATTTAGACCAGTATTCATTATTTCTTTTAAATCATATGTATATAAATAATAATCATTAGTGATATATAAAGTATCTTCATTAGTAGTAAGACCACCTACATGATATTTATTCTTTTCTAGAGTAAATTCGTTTAATAATCTTTTTGTATTAAAATCAATTACATAAATTTTACTTTCTTTATCTTTATAACTATAACTTGATTGAATAATAGCATTATATTTTTCTGAATATGTTAATCCTTGAGGAGCATATCCTGTTTCTATTACTATTTTATAAGTACTAAAATATTTATCTTTATTTTTTTGATATTTAATATTAATTTTTACATAGGCAATTAATAGTAATAATAGTATTAATAATATGATAATTAATATAATTTTAAATATCTTTTTAACAGTTTTCATAGTATCACCAACATCATTTTATCATATTTTTTATAATTAGCAATACCATTATAAAACAAGGGTTTTCATTGACAAAATCGTTGTTTTATGGTATAATGTAGCCACTAATGGGGGTTAGGGTTATGAAGAGAATTACTAGTAGATTAGTAAAATTATTTTTAGTGTTGGTTTTACTATTTAATTCAACTTTTGTTTACGCTAATACTTATTTACTTGATAAGACTTTTGAGATTAATAAAACTTTCTTAGAGGTTGCTTATAAACTTAGTGATTTTAATGCTTTAGAAAATGTCGAAATAAAAGAAGTTAATAATACTACTTCTGAAGAAATTAAATATACTACTTATAGTAATAATATTGATGGTAATAGTATTAGAGTAGCAAGTATATATAATCATTTAATGAAAGATGATGGTTCTTATTATTACTTAGATCATGGATTAGATGGTACACAAAATGGTATAGGTGTTCCATTCATTGATCAAAGAACTAACTTTGGTGGCAGAAAGACTATTATTTATGCACATAGTTCTTTAGCAGGTAATGGACCATTTAATGCATTACAAAATTATCATTATAATAAGAATTATTATGACAATAATAAATATATTACTATTAATTATGAAGGTAATACTTATACTTATGAAATATTCTCTGTATATGTATCTGTTGCTAATAGTGAAGAAGATCAAGGATTAGAATATTATAGAGAATTATATTATTCAGATGAAGATTGGGAAAGAACAATTAACTGGTATAAGAGTAATTCAGATTATGATACTGGTGTTAGTGTTAATAAAGATGATAAGATATTAATATTACAAACTTGTTCAATGGATCCTAACTTTTATGAAAAGTATTATAGATATAATTTAGTTATAATGGGTAAATTAATTTAGACTTGTTTTTACAAGTCTTTTTTATTTACAATTTTTATTATTTTAGTTATATTAATATTGGTGAAGAAAAATGGATTATCATGAAATAGATCATGAAGCAACAATGGAAGATATAGATAAGTTTATTTATGATAATAAAAAGATAGGTGTCATTGTTCATGTAGAAGATAGTGAAGGTAAAATTCTACTACAACAAAGAGGATCTAAATCACGTGATGAAAATGGTTTATTTGAAGATGTTGGTGGTAAATTTGATGATACTGATAAATCTTTTAAAGAAGCAATTATTCGTGAATTTAAGGAAGAAGCCGGAGAAGATGCTAATATAGAGATTGGAAGATCTATAGGTATATATCATTGTTTTAAAAATAATACTAATTGGGTATTTGTTATATATTTTGGTAAATATATTGATGGAGAACTTAAAGTTATGGAACCTGATAAATGTTTGGGTTATAAGTTCTTTACAAAAGAAGATGCTTTATCAAGTGATGTTGTTACTGAAAGCTGTAAGTTCTTAATTAATGAATTAGTATAGGAGGATATATGGAAGCTATATTTAAAAGAGTTAGTGTTAGAAAATATTTAGATAAAGAAATTGAAGATGAAAAGATTGAAAAGATCTTAAGAGCTGCAATGGCATCTCCTACAGCAATGAATCAACAAGAGTGGGAGTTTTATGTTATAAAAGATAAATCTAAATTAGAAGAGTTATCAACAGTTACTCCATATTCTGGATTTGTTAAGAATGCTCCTTGTGCAATAGTAGTTTGTTCTAAAAGAGAAACTACTAGAGAAGAATTTAGAGATATAGATTGTGCTTTATGTACTGAGAATATGTTACTTGAAATGGCTCATTTAGATTTAGGTGGATGTATGATTGGTATATCTCCTGATAAAGAGAAAATTGAAAAATTAAATAATATGATTAATATTAAAGAGGGATTAGATGCTTTTACTTTAATTCCTTTTGGATACCCTGAAACTTACAAAGAGCAAGAAGATAGATTTGATTTAGAAAAAGTACATTACATTTAAAAAATATAGATTTATTGTCTATATTTTTTTTGATTATGTTATACTAATTTATAGTGGATAGTCGGAGGTGATATAAAATGAAAAAAGGGTTTGATAATAAAAAATATGTGAAGATACAAAGTGCTAAAATTAGAGAAAGATTTAAATTATTTGATAAGTTATATCTAGAAATAGGTGGTAAGTTATTTGATGATTCTCATGCTTCAAGGGTACTTCCTGGATTTTTAAGTGATTCTAAAATTAATATGTTTAAGGAACTTAAAGATGACTTAGAAATAATATTTTGTATTAATGCTGGTGATATTGAAAAGAATAAGACTAGAGGAGAATATGGAATTACTTATGATAATGAAGTATTAAAACTTATTAATATGTCTACTAAGATGGGATTTAGTGTTAATAGTGTCGTTATTACTTTATATAATAATCAAGTTAGTGTTGATAAGTTTATTAAGAAATTAAATAGAAATGGTATTAAGACTTATATTCATAGATTTACTAAGGGATATCCAACTGACGTTGATACTATTGTTAGTGAAGAAGGATATGGTGCTAATCCATATATTGAAACAACTAAGAAACTTATTTTAGTTAATGCTCCTGGACCAGGAAGTGGAAAACTTGCTACATGTCTTTCACAACTTTATCATGAAAATAAAAGGGGAATTAACGCTGGATATGCTAAATTTGAAACATTCCCTGTATGGAATTTACCATTAAAACATCCAGTTAATTTAGCATATGAAGCAGCTACAGCAGATTTAAAAGATATTAATATGATTGATCCTTTTCATTTAAATAATTATAATATCACTGCAATTAACTATAATAGGGATATTGAATTATTCCCAGTACTTAAAGCAATTTTAAGTAGAGTTAGTAATAAAGATATTTATAAATCTCCTACAGATATGGGAGTTAATATGGTAGGATTTTGTATTACTGATAATGATGTAGTAGAAGATGCTGCTAAAAGAGAAATTGTTAGAAGATATTACAATGAACTTAATAGTTATAAGATGGGTATTAGTGATGAAGAACCTTATAAAAAAGTTAAACTATTAATGAATGAATTAAAAATAGATGAAAATTACTTAGATGTTATTAAACCAGCAATGGATAAGAGTAAGAAAGAGAATTTACCTGTTATTGCGATGAAGGTTAATAAAAAGATTATTACTGGTAAACAAACTGATTTATTAACTCCAGCAGCAAGTGTTGTATTAAATGCTATTAAATATTTAAGTAAGATACCTGATGAAATATTATTATTATCTCCTAATGTACTTCAACCTATGCTTGCACTTAAAAAAGAAATGAATGATGGTAATAGATTAACTCTTACTGAGGTACTCACTGCACTTAGTATTTGTTCTGTTACAAATGATATGATTAAGAGAGCGTTATCTGCTATTAGTAAATTAAATGGATGTGAAGCTCATGCTACTTATTTAGTTACTAATGGAGATAAATCTTCATTAAAGAAATTAAAGATTAATCTTACTTGTGAAAGTGAGTATATTGAAAATATTGAATAAAGACTATTTTAGTCTTTTTTTATGGTATAATTTATATAGGGTGATGTTATGGGACTTATAAATACATTAAAAAAGAAAAGAGAAGAGTTACTTGCAGCTAATGAAAGACGAAAACATCTATATGAAGAAAACAGTGTTTATCAGTTCTATGAAGAGAGTTTGCAATTTGCTAATTCAACTAATGGAAGAGTAGTATTAATTACTCCTGATACTTTATTAACAGGTGATGCTCCAAAAGGAATTTCTCATAAAAAAGTATGTGAAACTTTATTAGGTAATCAATTTAATAGAAATGTTAATCTTGATAGTGTTGAAGGAGACTATGGTCATTTTATAGCAAGTGAATTTAATACTATATTTATTAGAATGGTATCTATTATTAATAATGTAAGTGTTTTATATTATCCAAGTAATATCACTGAATATCAATTAAAAGAATTAAAAAAATTTAAAGAGCAATTAGATGAATATAATGCATTACATAAGAAACATGAAGCTGCAGAAATAGTATTTATGGATAGTAATGGAAATGAATCTAAAGATTTAGCTGGATTAATAGAAAGTTTAGAAAAGGGAGAAAAGTTTAATAAATGAAAAAAGAAATGTCATTTGATTTAAAATTAATTAGTATTATATTATTAGTACTATTAATTATAGTATTCTTTAGTGGTGTATTAAAAGCTCATATGATGAGTTATGATTGTTTTCCATCTAACGGGTCTATATCAAGACTTGATTATATTAATGTAGTTAGTGTTATATTAATTGTTATTACTATATTTGAAGTTATTATTAATGTTTTAATTATTATTAAATCTCAAATGTTTATTAAAATATTATTTACTATAATTACTATTATGTTTAGTGTTATGTTTGTATTTGAATTATATACTTTAAGAGATAATTTTGTATGTGGAAAAGAAGAGGTGTCCTTACTTGAAAAATAAAATTAATAGAGAAAAAGGTATTGTTAGAACTAGTATTGTTAGTATAGTTGCTAATATATTTTTAAGTATATTTAAAATGATTATTGGTTTAGTTTCTAATTCAATTGCTATTGTATTAGATGCAGTTAATAATATTACTGATGTATTATCATCTGTTATAACTATTGTTGGGACAAAACTTGCTCATAAACCAGCAGATGAAAAACATCCATATGGATATGGAAGAATAGAGTATATTACAGCAACTGTTATTGCAATAATTATTTTATATGCTGGTATTACTTCATTAACTGAATCAATTAAGAAGATAATTAATCCAGTAGTTCCTACATATACTATGGTTACTATTATTATTTTAGTTGTTGCTATTATAACTAAAATAGTATTAGGTTTATATGTAATTAAAAAGAGTAAAGATTATAAATCAGATTCATTATATAATTCTGGATATGATGCTTTAACTGATGTATTTATTTCAGCTGCTACTTTAGTTGCAGCACTTATATTTATAATATTTGATTTACCAGTAGAAGCATATTTAGCCTTAGTTATATCTTTAGTAATTATTAGATCTGGTATTATTATGATTAAGACTACTGTTAGTCAAATATTAGGAGAGAGAATTGATAAAGATTTATCTTTAGAAATAAAACATACTATTAATAGTTTTCCCGAAGTAGAAGGTGTATATGATTTAATACTTAATAATTATGGACCTGATACTTTAATGGGATCATTACATGTAGAAGTTAGTGATGAGATGAGTGCGGTTGAAATAGACCATTTAGCAAGAAAAATTACTAAAGTAGTATATGAAAAGAATAATGTTATTATTACTGCAGTTGGAATATATTCATATAATAAAAATGATAAAGAAATAATGGGTATTAAGAAAGAAATTAATGATATTATTAAGAACTATAAAGGTATTAAACAAATGCATGGCTTTTACGTAAATAAAGAGAGTAGAGATATTAATTTTGACTTAATATTTGATTTTTCTGTTAAAGATAAAGTAGAATTATATAAGAGAATAGAAAAAGAAGTTAAAGAAAAATATCCTAAATATAATATATTTATTACTATGGATGTAGATATTAGTGATTAATATGTTATAATAATATAGTAAGGTAGTGATAATATGACTAAGAAATTTATATTTATATTTTTAGTAATTGGTTTATTATTTATTAATATAAATGTATTTGCATATAATTATGCAGATGATGTTGCTAATCAAATACAAGGAAATAATATACAACAAAGAGTTAGAGTTTATGATGAAGAAAACAATGAATATTTAATTACTAGTATTAATAGTTTAAGTAAATTAGAAACATCTGTTTCTTATGCTAACCTTGCTGATTTACAAAATGATAAACATTATCCAGTAGAAGTTTTAATTACTGGAATAATATCCTTTATATTTATAATTACTATGAGTTTATGTATAGTATTAAATGGAAGAAAAAGAAAAGCATTAAATTAATGCTTTTTTATATTATAGTATTTATTATTTTTTCTTTTATATCTTTAGTAATAGGAATTGCTGCTGCATTATCATGGCCACCTCCATGATATTTTTCAGCTATTATTCTAGAATAAGGTTTATCATCTTTAATATTTCTTAATGATATTTGATTATTATCAAGAGCAATCATTCCAATCGTATCTATATCAACTTTATCTTTTAAGTATTCAGCAACTTCATTACGATATTCATAAGCAATAAAACAAAAACCAACTTTTATATTATCTATTTCTTTTATTACTAAATCTTTTACAAATAATTCTATTTTTTCTAGAACTTGTTTTTTCTTATTATCTATTTCTTCTTGTTCTTCTTTACTGAAAATAAACTTATCATAAGTTAATACTTTATTAGTTATTAAACTAATATATTTCTCATAACCAATACTATTAAATAAAATAGATAAATCATGAGCTATAGTATCATTATTATCTTTCCATGTCCAAAGATCTTCTCTTGTTACACATTCAACAAATCTATCTATACAGTCATTTCTTTCTATTAAATTATTTTCTAATAGATATTTATAATAAACTGATGTAGCTGACTCATTTTCTATTTCTATATTAACATTTTTATATTTAGTTATTCCAGTAGCAAGTGCTGTTTCATGATGATCAAATAAATATATTTTGTCTTTTAATTTATTATCATTAAATAATATATCTACTAACTCTTTATTAGGAGATAAATCAGTTATATTTATTAAGTCATAATTATATAATACTCCATCTCTATAATCTTCTTCTAAATGAATAGATAAATCGTGAGGATTTTTATATAATTTATATTCTAAATCTTCATATATTAATTTACTTAGTATGACACTTCCCATTCCATCAATATCACTTTTATGAGAATATAATAGTACTTTCATATAATCACCTATATAAATTATATCAAATATTTTTAAAAATAGTTTTTAAATATTTACTTTAAATGTTATAATGAAATAGGTGATAAAATGATAGAAATATTTAAAGCAATTTTATTTGGTATAGTAGAAGGTATTACTGAATGGTTACCTATCTCATCAACTGGTCATATGATATTACTAGATGAATTTATTAATCTAAGTGTATCAGAAAATTTCTATGAATTATTCCAAGTAGTTATACAATTAGGTGCAATACTTGCGGTAGTAGTAATTTATTTTAAAAGTTTATTTCCATGGGGATTTGGTAAGAGTAAGGAAGAAACTCATAATACTTTAAATCTTTGGGGTAAAATATTAGTTGCATGTGTTCCTGCTGCAATTATAGGATTATTACTAGATGATTGGATAGATGCACATTTTTATAATAGTGTAGTTGTTTCAATTGCATTAATAGTATATGGTATTTTATTTATAATTATTGAGAATAAGAATATTGGTTCTAGATCAACTAAAGAAGTTAATAAGATTACTTATAAACAAGCTTTACAAGTAGGAGTATTCCAATTACTTGCTTTAATTCCTGGAACTAGTAGAAGTGGATCTACTATTATTGGAGGATTATTAATAGGATTAGAAAGAAGTGTTGCTGCTGAGTTTACTTTCTTTTTAGCAATACCAGTAATGGCAGGAGCATCACTTTTAAAACTTGCTAAATATATACTAAAAGTAGGATTTGTATTTAGTGGATTAGAACTTGGAATATTACTAGTTGGTTGTATAGTTGCTTTTATAGTAAGTATGTTTGTTATTAAGTTCTTAATGAACTATATCAGAAAACATGACTTTAAAGTATTTGGATACTATAGAATAGTTTTAGGTATCTTAGTATTACTATACTTTTTAATATTAAAATAAAAAGAGTTTTTAGCATACTCTTTTTTTGATTGGAGGATTTATGAAAAAGAATGTTAATAAAGACAATTTAAGATTAATGGTATTTTCTAGTGCCGGAGAGTTAGGAGATAAAGTAGATTATCATTTATTAAAAATGTATAATTTAGATCCTGATAAATATACATTTAAAGTAAATGTAAGTGAATTATGGTTTCAAGATGGACATCAAAAAGTAGAGATTCATGATACTGTTAGAGGTATGGATATGTTTGTATTAACTGATGTTGGTAATTACAGTGTTGAGTATCAAATGCACGGATTTACTAATCATGCTTCTCCTAATGATTTGTTTTGTCAATTAAAAGATGGAATAGGAGCATGTAATTGTCATACTAAGAATATTAATATAGTTATGCCACTATTATATGCAGGAAGACAACATAGAAGAAATACTAGAGAAGCTCTTGCTTGTGGAGCAGCTTTAAGAGAACTTGATCATTTAAAAGGAGTTAAGAGTTTTATTACATTTGATGCTCATGATCAAGGAGTAGAACATTCAATTAGAAATATGGAATTTGAAAATGCATTTCCTACTAATACAATATTAACTGAATTTATAAATGATCTTCCAAAGAGCAGATTAAAGAAACTTGTATTTGTTGCTCCTGATAATGGCGCTACAGGAAGACGTAATGTTTATTTAAATTCATTTAATTCTAAACATATTCATAGAGAGGCAGGAAGTTTTGTTAAACAAAGAGATTATAATAATTTGGTAGATGGTAAGTATCCAATTATTAGTCATGATTATTCTGGTAATAAGAATCTTGAAGGATATACTGCTATTATTGCAGATGATATGATATCTTCAGGTGGAAGTATGTTAGATGTAATTACTGAATTACAAAAATATGGAGTAGAACATATTTATATGATAGTTACTTATGCATTATTTACTAAGGGTATTGATAAGTTTAAGGAAGCTTATGAAAATAAATTATTAGATGGTATTTATACTACTAATTTAAGTTATATACCAGAAGAGTTTAAACAAGAAAAATGGTTACATGTATGTGATTGTTCTGAATATATGGCACAAATTATTTATAATATTCATAATAATTTATCTATTTCTGAATTATTAAATGATAAGAGTCTTCCAGTTAAATTAATAGAAGAAAAATTTTCTAAATAATGTAAAGGACATCAAATTGATGTCCTTTTTTATATTTATTATGATAATATTATTGTAGGTGATTATATGAAAGTAAGATGTGAGTACTGTAATAATTTAATTGATGACGGAGAAGAGAAATGTCCTGGATGTGGGGCAGTTAATAAGAATTATAAAAGAAGTGGTATAGGAGTACCTACAACAATTGCTGAATTAGAGCAATGGTATAAAGAGAGAAATTTACCTCCATATGAGACTACTAGATTCTTTATAGGAATTGATTATAAAGAACCAAAAGCTTTTGGTATTTATAAAGATTCTAATACTGGTAAATATGTTGTTTATAAAAACAAAGATACAGGTGAAAGAACAATTCGTTATGAAGGTACTGATGAAAAGTATGCAGTTAATGAATTATATTTAAAACTTAAAGATGAGATTGCTATGAGAAAGAATGGAACTACTAAATCTAGCAATAGATATATGGTAGGTAATATTACTGCTATCATTATTACTATAATATTTTTTGGAATTATTTTTTCTGTTGCAAATGGTCCAAGTAGTGGATATTATGATGTTAATGGAAATAATTATTATTATAATGGTAGTTCATGGTATATATATGAAAATGATGATTGGCATTCTACTAGTGAGCCAGCACATGAAGGTAAAATAAATGATTATTATGATAGTGATACCTATAGTTCTGATTCTGATTATTCTGATATAAGAGATAGTGATGTTTATGATTCAAGTTGGGATTCTGATGATTGGGATAGTGATAGTGATTGGGATAGTGATTCTAGTTGGGATTCTGGTGGATCTGACTGGAGTAGTGATTGGTAATAAAAAGGACTACAAATGTAGTTCTTTTTTTGATATAATTAAAACGTTTAGGAGGAAAAATATGAAGATAATATCATGGAATGTTGCAGGACTTAGAGCTTGTTTAAATAAAGGTTTAGATAGATTCTTTGAAGAAGAAAAAGCAGATATTTATTGTTTCCAAGAATCTAAAGTTACTGAAGAACAAAATCCTTTTCATCCATTAAGATATAAAGAATATCTTTATCCAGCTGAGAGAAAAGGTTATTCAGGAACATTAATATATTCTAAAGTTGAACCATTAAGTGTAGTTTATGGAATAGGTGATGAAGAATATGATAGTGAAGGTAGAACAATTACATTAGAGTTTGATGATTTTTACTTAGTTAATTGCTACGTACCTAATGCTAAAAGAGAATTAGAAAGATTAGATTCTCGTATGAGATTTGAAGATTTAATGAGAAAATATTTAAGTGATTTAAAATCTAAAAAGAATGTAGTTTATTGTGGAGACTTAAATGTTGCTCATGAAGAGATAGATATTAAAAATCCTAAAGGTAATAGAGGTAATGCAGGTTTTACTGATGAAGAAAGAGGTAAGATGACTGAATTACTTGATAGTGGATTTATTGATACTTATAGACATCTTAATCCAGATGGTACTAAATATACATGGTGGAGTTATATGGGAAGAGCTCGTGAAAATGATACAGGATGGAGAATAGATTATTTTATTGTTAATAAAGAATTTATTGATAAAGTTAAATCTGTAAAAATATATAGTGATGTAATGGGATCAGATCATTGCCCTATTGGAATAGAGGTGCTAGATGAAAAATAAATTAAAAGAACTATGGAATTTCTTTACTACTTATGAGAAATGTTGGTTCTTTAGTATATTAATTCTTTCAGTTATATTTGCATTTATATTTCCTGAAGAAGATACTAATGGAGTAAAGGGTTCAATTATAATGATATTATATTTACTTGATATATTTACTAATATATTATGTGAATTATTAATATCTAAACAAAGTAAATGGAATTTTATTGTGTCTTTATTTGTAGAAGCAATTGAAATTACTATTTGTATAATACTTGCTTATAGATTTGCGACTATGGCAACTACAATTTTCTTTTGGATACCAATTGATATTATTAGTTTCATTAATTGGCATAGACATCCTGATGAAGAAAAGAAAGAACTTACTCAAGTTAGAAAATTATCAGGAGCTGCTGAAGTATTATGTATAGTTGGTATATTTGTTTGGACAATAGTAATTGGATATTTTCTTACATATTTAGATTTCGGTACTGAATTATTCCATGGTAATAAGACAATTGAAATGGTTGTTTGTTACTTAGATGCTTGTTGTTCAATACTTGCTATTATGAATGGTGTATTCATATTATTTAGATTTAGAGAGCAATGGATTGCTTGGATTACAAGTTCAATAATTGAAGGAGTAATTAATGTACTTTCTGGACAAATGGTTTTATTAGTACTTAAATTAGGTTATTTGACTAATTCTACTTATGGATATATTAAATGGACTAAGTATATTAAAGAACACAATATAAAAATAGAAACTAAAAAATTATTTGCTAAATAAGAAGGTGAATTTTATTAATAGTGTACAATTATTATTACAAGAAATTTGTAATGAAAATAATATTAAATATAATGTTATTTCTAATGGATGGATTTTATCATTAGAAAAAGATCATAAAGTAAGAGCTGTTGCTGGATATAAATTTGATTTAAATAGAAATGGTATTTCAAATGTATTTGATGATAAGTTTGCTACTTTTGAATTATTAAAATCATATGATATTCCAGTAATAGAACATCAATTATTATATGGATATCTAAATAAAGAAGATTATTCTAATGACTATAAGAGTTATGATTACTTATTAAATTTCTTTAATAAATATAAAGATATAGTTATTAAAAGAAATGATGGTACTTGTGGTAATGGAGTACATCATATAACAGAAGTTTCTCAATTAGATGAGTTATATGAAAAGATTAAAGATAAAAAGATATCTTATAGTATGAGTCCATTCTATAATATAGAAAATGAATATAGAGTTATAGTATTAAATGGAGAAATTAGATTAATACATAAAAAGAGTTTACCTATAGTATATGGAGATGGTAAATCTACTTTGAGAGAATTATTAATTAAATTTAATCCAGTTTATTTTAAAAATAAAGATATTACTAATGGAGATTATATTCCTAAATTAAATGAGAAATATCAATATGATTGGAGATTTAATCTTTGTAATGGAGCAAGAGCTTCTTTTGACATAGATGATGAAGTATTAGTTCATTTAAAAGAAATAGTTAATAAGATTACTAGTCTTTTTGAAATTAAGTTTTGTTCTGTTGATATTATTAAGACTTTTGATAATAAGTATTTTGTACTTGAGATTAATAGTGGTGTAATGATGAGTAATTTACTTGATGAGAATCCTGATTATAGAGATAAGATTAAAGATATTTATACTGATGCAATTCTTATGCAATTTTAGAACTATTTTATAGTTCTTTTTTTATTCTTTTTTATTCTAATTCTTTTGAAGGTATGTTATAATTTTTATAGTAGGTGATAAGATGATTACATATAAGGGTGGTAATGAAATTAAAGATGTATCTCTTGATAGTATTCATAGTATTAGTAGTGAAGATCTAGGAGAAGTTTATGATGCTTTAAGTGGAAGAATCAAAATATCTAGAGAAGATTTTATTAATGGGGATACTAGAGAAATTAATCAAATAAAAGTAAGTGCTGTTAAGGTATATCTTATGGGTGTTGAATTACTAGAAGGTAGTATTAGACAACGTAGAGAAAGATATGAAAAGAATCTTAGAAAAAGATTTGGTGTTTTTGCATTTACTAATAAAAGAAGTAAGTCCGCTCAATATGTATCAGAAAGATTAGAAGAATTAGAACATATTAATCCTACTAGAGGTGTCAGTTATTTAGATTTAAGATCTTATTGTACTAAGGATTATGATAGAGTTAAAAAAGATTATGATTTATTTAATAAAAGATTGAATGCTAAGTTAAAGATCTTAAATGGACAAGATTATGATAAGTATTTAAAGGGAGCAGTTACTTGTTCTAAAGAAGAATATGCTTATCAAAATAGTGATTATACTAAAAGAATGAAAGCAGGACTTGAAGCTGCTAAAGATGCTTGTAGATTTGTTAGATCTTATGTTAGTACTTATGATAATGAAACTAGAAAGAAATTAGTTGCTGAATTTGGAGAAGGTTTTGATGAAGATAAAGCTATTGCAAGACTATTCCAACATTTTAAAGATGTTAGTAAATTAAATGGAATGGGTTATGAAAGATTAAGTGCTACAGATTATAGAGACTTAGTTGCTTATGTATTAATTAAAGATAAATTTAGAGAATTAGTTAGATCAGAGGATTCTAGAGTACAAAGACAATTACCTGAAGTATATAAAGATATTAGAAGAAATCCTAAATTTAATGAGAGATTTGGTTCAATGATTGGTAACTTTGATAATATGAGTATTGATCTTATGTTAGAGATTTATCATACTTTATTAGAAGTTAATGATATGAATAGTTATAAAGGTATCAATATTGATCCTGCTAAATATATGTATCTTTCTAATGAGGAAAAAGAGAATATGAGAAGAAAAGTCTTATTCCAAATGAGAAAGAAATTTGAGCATATGTCTGATAAAGAATTAGAAGAATTCTTAACTGAGAAGACTAATCTGTTTTTATTGGATGCTGAAGATAGAAAAGAATATTTATCTAGAGCTAGAAATATAATTATTAATTCTGTTGATCTTACTTCTTCAGTTGTTAATAATGAAGAATTATTATATCAAGTACAAGTTATGATGGGAAGAAGAACTCCTACTGCAGTATTTGAGTTTGTTAATAATGCTCAAGTATCTAGATTCATGTATAGAAAAATGTATAATAGTGATTTAGATTTAACTGATATTAATAATTTACTATATACTCAAAGAATTGCAGCTTCATATTCTCTTCATAAGGAAAATCAAAAAGCACAGGCTTTAAGAGAACAAATGGCTGCTCAAGATAGAAAATTAAGTTCTATGGTTAATGATCAAATGATGAAAATGGCACAAGATACTATGAGACGATATAATAATATGATGTTTAGAGAAAAACTTGATAAGATTAGAGAAGATACTTTTAAATTTTTAACAGAAAAGTATCCTGATAAAAGAAGGCAAGAAATATATAGACATTTAAGTGAATTCTTAGGAGATTTCATTAGAAATAGAGATCATGATTATACAATATTTGATGAATTAACTCCTGAGATTATAGATGCTTCTATTTATGGTAAAAAAGATGATATTGGTTTTATGTTTGATGTAGTTAAACCAGAAGAGGATAGTCAAGGAACTGCTAAAAAGTAGTTGACTAAAAATGAAAATAATATATAATTAAATTACATTGTGTTATCAAGAGTGGACGAGAGAACGGCTCAATGACTCCACAGCAACCTATTTAAGTTAGGTGCTAATACCGGCAAAGTAAATACTTTGAGTGATAATTATAAATAAGAATAAAATAATAATTACTCTAGTATTTAGGGTAATTTTTATTTTGCTTGATTACATAATGAGAAGGAGGATTTATGAAGAAAATATTTACTTCAGAAAGTGTTACTGAAGGACATCCAGATAAGTTATGTGATCTAATTTCAGATAGTATCTTAGATGCTTATTTGGAACAAGACTCTAAGAGTAGAGTTGCAATGGAGACAGCTGTTGGAAAGGACATGGTGTTTGTTACTGGAGAAGTAACATCAAAAGGAATAGTTGATATTGAGAAGATTGTAAGAGATACAATTAAAAGTATTAATTATTTTGGAAAGGATTATGATATCGATTATAAAACTTGTAAAGTTATAATTAATATATCTTCTCAATCACCTGATATTGCTATGGGAGTTGATAGTAGTTTAGATTCTAATCAAATAGGAGCAGGAGATCAAGGTATTATGTTTGGTTATGCTTGTCGTGAGACTAAAGAATTAATGCCATTACCTATATCTTTAGCACATAAACTTACTAAAAGATTAATAGAAATTAGAAAAGATTATAAGTTTATTGGAGCTGATGGTAAAAGTCAAGTAAGTGTTATTTATGATGATGATAAAATTATTGGTATTGATACAGTAGTAGTATCTTGTCAGCATAAAGAAAATGTATCTATTGAAAAAGTAAGAGATACAATAAAAAAAGAAGTAATTGAAAAAGTTATTCCAAAGAAATATTTATTAAAGAATACTAAGTATTTAATTAATCCAACTGGTAGATTTGTAATAGGTGGACCTTTGGGAGACTCTGGTCTTACTGGTAGAAAAATAATTGTTGATACATATGGAGGATATGCAAGACATGGAGGAGGAGCTTTCTCTGGAAAAGACTATACTAAAGTAGATAGAAGTGCTGCTTATATGGCAAGATTACTTGCAAAAAATATAGTTCATAATAATTATGCAGATAAATGTGAAATAGAACTTTCTTATGCGATAGGAGTAAGTGAACCAATATCAATCTTTATAGATACTTTTGGTACTAATAAAATATCTGAAGAAGAGATATTAAATAAAATTAAAAATAAATTTAATTTAACTCCTAATGGTATTATTAATTATTTAAAATTAGATAGACCAATATATAAAGAAACAACTAATTATGGTCATTTTGGTAAAAGTAATTTACCTTGGGAAAAGCTTATTAAGTTTTAATTGAATAATAGTAATTATAATGATAAAATTATAATAGGTGATTGCTATGAAGATTAAGTATGATCTTAATAAGAATTCTATTATTAATATTACAGATGAATTTTTAGGACTTGATATATGCAAACATTTTAATAAAAAAGGTAGGTATTTAAAATATACTTATATAGTTTTAATACAATGTATTATTACTTTATTATTAATGGTAATAGGTAATATGTTTGGACTTTATTCTTTAATTAAATTTTTGTGTTTTTTCACTGTATTTATAATTATAGAATTTGTATTATATTTAATAGTATTTTTAGTATTAACTTATTATGATCTAAGAGGAGATCTTTTAATTGATGAATTTGGTATTACTGATACTAATAATAAATTTAGAAGTGGTATTTCTTGGGATTATATAAGATATGTAGTATTTACTAAAGATGGAGTATATTTTGTGTGTCCTGGATCTATATATATTTATAGCATTAAAAATATTAAAGATATTAAGAAAGCAATCGATGAATATAAGAGTGATTTATTAGTAATTGATAAAAGAAAATAACTATTTAAATAGTTATTTTTTTGATACAATAAATAAGAGGTGAATTATGACTACTATATATTTAATAAGACATTCAGTTAGAATAAAGATGAGTGAACTGGAGTATAATACTTCACAAGATAGATTAATTTTAAATGAAAAAATAATATTAAGCCCTTTAGGAGAAGAAAGAGCTAAAATTTTAGCAGATGAAGAAGAATTACAAAATATAGATAAAGTTTATTGTAGTAATTGTGTTAGAACATTACAAACTGCTAAGTACTTAATGGAAAAACAAAATTTGAAATGTACTATAGATGATAGGTTAGATGAAAGAAGAACTGGTATTCCTAATGATAAAGAATTTCCTAATTGGTTTGAACTACAATACTTAGATGAGAACTTTAAAACTGTTGGAGGAGAAAGTCAACTTGATGTTAGAAATAGATTTAGTGAAGTAATAAAAGAAGTACTAGATAATTATAAAGATAAAAGAATATGTATATTTAGTCATGCTTATGCGATTACTTTTTATATATTAAAATATTGTAAATTAGAACATGTTAGTAAAGAAAAATTTACTATAAAATTTAAAGATAAGATTGTTATGGATAGAGGAATAAATGCCCCAGAAGTATTTAAATTAACTTTTGATGGAGATAATCTATATGATATAGAATTATTAGATTTTGATGATTTAGACTATAATTTTGGAGTTTAATGATATAATAAATTTAAATGGAGTGATGATATGTATATTAATGAGAAATTATTAATCGGTAAAAATGATAAAAAGGAAGTATATCTATTACCTAAAATGGCTAATAGACATGGATTAATTACAGGAGCAAGTGGATCTGGTAAAACTATTACATTAAAAGTAATGGCTGAATCATTTTCTGATGCAGGAGTTCCAGTTTTCTTAGCAGATGTTAAAGGAGATTTAGGTGGAACAGCTTCTGTTGGAGAAGAAAATGAAAATGTTACAAGTAGAGTAGAAAAATTAAAACTAGATGGATTTGAATATAAAAGTTTTCCGGTAAGATTTTGGGATATCTTTGGTGAATTTGGTCATCCAATTAGAACAACTCTTGATTCTGTTGGACCTGATATTTTATCAATGATGTTAGGTCTATCTGAAGCACAAGAAGGAGTTCTTGCGATAGTTTATAAGATTGCTGAAGAAAACAACTGGAAACTTGATGATGTAAAAGACTTAAGATTATTACTACAATATGTAGGTGATAATAAAAATGATTTTATTACTAAGTATGGTAATATTACTTCTCAAAGTGTAGGAGTAATTCAAAGATGTTTATTAACATTAGAGAATCAAGGAGCAGATAAATTCTTTGGACAACCAGAACTTGATATCAATGATTTTATTAGTGTTGATTCTAATGGTAAAGGTATGATTAATATACTTCATGCTGTTGAATTATTTAAATCACCTGATTTATATGCATCATTCCTACTATGGTTACTTACTAATTTATTTAATAAGATGCCAGAAGTTGGTGATTTAGATAAACCAAAGATTGTATTCTTCTTTGATGAAGCACATTTATTATTTAATGGAATGCCTCAGTATAGATTAAAACAAATTACTCAGGTAGTTAAATTAATAAGATCTAGAGGAATTGGATTATATTTCATATCACAAAGTCCATTAGATATTCCAGATGAAGTAATTGCTCAACTTGGAAATAGAGTACAACATACTTTAAGAGCATATACTCCAGCTGAATTAAAAACTGTTAAAACTGCAGCTGATGCCTTTAGAGCAAATCCAGAGTTCGATACAAAAGAAGCTATTCTTGCATTAGGTACAGGAGAGGCACTTGTTTCATTCCAAAATGAAAAAGGTGAACCAGAAATGGTAGAAAGAGTTTATATTTTACCACCTGAATCTAAGATGGGAACTTTAGATGATATATCAAGAAATAAAGTTATTAATGCTTCTCCATTAGTTGGTAAATATGAAGAAGCAGTTGAAAGAGATTCTGCTTATGAAGAATTAGATAAATTAATAAAAGAAAAAATTGAAGCAGAAGAAGCTATTAAAAAAGCAAAAGAAGAAGAAAAACAAAAAGAAAAAGAAGAGAAAGAAAAAGCTAAAGCAGAAAAAGAAGCTGCTAAAAAGAAACGTGAAGAAGAAAGAGAATTAAAAAGTAGCGTTGGATATAAACTTGGAAAGAAAGTTGTTAATAAAACAGTAGATAAAGCTATTAATAAGGGATTAAATTCAATATTTAAAAGTATATTTAAGTAATAAAAAAAACTTATAGAGTAGAAAATAAGAATTTTATAATTCTTATTTTTTATTCTTATTTTTTGTGATATAATTAACTCCTGTTGAGGTGATAAAGATGCCATCTTTTGCTATACATGCTATATGTGGAAATGAAATATTAAAAGAAATGAATCTTAGTGAAAATGCTAAAAGAAGTTTTATAATTGCAAATATTATTCCTGATGTTAGTAGAGTACCGGGATTTAAAAAGAAGGATACAAAAGAAAAAAGAAAATCTATTCAAGATAATAAAATATCTACTCATTTTAGAACAGATTATAATGCTATATTATCTTATCCAGATTTAGATATGTTTTTAGAAAAATATTCTGGTAATGTTAAAAGTAGTATTACAAGTTTCGCATATTTTTTTCATCTTTATACTGATTATTATTTCTTTAAAAAGTTTTTAACTAGTGTCTTATCTTTTTATGATGATAATATGCAAAAAACTAAAAATAGAAAAGATGTAAGTTTTGTAAAAGTTAATAGAACTGGAGAAATAATAGAATATAGTAAATTCTTTAGTAAAGATAGTGATATTGGTATTTATAGAGATTATTCTATTCTAAATAATTATTTATTAAATAAGTATGAATTAAAAATAGATTATGATGATTTATTCGAATATATTGATCAAGGTAAATTTCATATAGATATAGAAGAAACAAAACCAATATATGCATATTATGCAGTGTTTAAAATGAAAAAATATTTAAAAGATGAAAAAGTAAAAAGTTCTAATTTAAATATTTTAGCAACAGAAGATTTAGATAAATTTATTAAAGATGTTGTTAAATCATTTAAAAAGAATTATGGTTATTTTATTAACTCATATTTGAAATAAATAAGAATTTTATAATTCTTATTTTTTTGTTATAATAAGAAACAGGTGGTTCGATGGCAAGTGTTAGTAATATAGATTTATATAATGCATTACATGGACATAAATACTTTAGAGAAAAGAAGCTTAATGAAAGATTAATTGATTTTATAGCAAAGACTCTTGAATTAGGACTTCCTTATGAAGAATCTGTTACTTATAGAAGACAAAAAGGATTTAAAAAAGATTCTAAAGATTTTATGACTAGTCTTTATAGATTACATGATGTTGGGTTTTTAGAAGATGAGACTTTAGAAGATATTTTTCTTTTTATGGATTTTTCTAATTTAAGGGAACTTGCTGATGTATATAATTCTTCAGCAAAATATATTGATCCATATAGATTACCTATAGAGTATGTTGAAGGTCCTAATGAGGGATTATTAAAAGTACAAGCTCTTTCATTTGAAGATGATGAAATGAATTTAAAATTATATAAGCAATTAAATGTTTTCTTTCAAAAATATATCTTTGGTAGTTCTAGTACTCTTAATTATCCTGTTGCTATGACACATGAAGTTACACATACTCAGTTGGAAAGTAATAAAGGTATTATTAGAGACTTTTATAATGGAGAAGTAATTAGTATATTTAATGAGTTATTACATGCTTATAATAAAAGTGAGGAATTGTTTTTAAGAATGATAGCTGGTAGAATTACTAATATTAGTATTGAATGTTTAAGAGCATATAATCCATCTACTGATAGTTTCCATAGAGCAACTGCTTTTAAATATGTTTATTCTACTTTGAAAGCTTTCGAATTATTAGAATTATATATTAATGGTAATAGTGGTATTAAAAGAGAAATAATTAGTAGTATTCAATCTAATTTTGATGGGGATAGTTTAGTAGAAGATACATTAAGTAGATTTGATATAACTACAAGGTCTTGTGCTAGTATAAATAAAGTAAAAAGACTAATAAGATAAGAAATAAAAAATTATTTCTTTTTTTTTAGTTTTTTATTATAATAAGTTTAAGAAAGGAGCGAGAGTATGAAGAAATATATTAGTGAATTTATTGGTACCCTTGTGTTAGTATTATTTGGATGCGGAATTGCTGTCGTATCAGGAGGAGATCTAGTTGCTACTGCATTAGCATTTGGTTTAGCAATCATTGCTTGTGCATATGTAATTGGAGGAATTTCTGGATGTCATGTTAATCCTGCTGTATCTCTAGCTATGCTAATTAGAGGAGATATTACTTTAGGAGAATTCTGCGGATATGTAATTTCTCAAGTTCTAGGAGCTGTTGTTGGAACTGGAATTCTATATTTAATTCTTGCTAGTACTACTATTGGAACTGCCAGTTTAGGTGCTAATGGATTTGGTTCATTATCTGCAAGCAACATATCTTTAGTAGGTGCTTTAGTTACTGAAGTTGTTCTTACATTTGTATTTGTTTATGCTATCTTAGGAGTTACTTCTGAAAAGAAATACTCTGGAGTTGCAGGAATTGTTATTGGTTTATCTTTAACATTTGTACATTTATTAGGAATCAACTTAACTGGTACATCAGTAAATCCAGCAAGAAGCTTAGGACCTGCTTTATTTACAGGTGGTAAGGCATTAGGACAAGTTTGGTTATTTATAGTTGCACCATTAATCGGTGCTGCACTAGCTGCATATCTATTTAAATACCTAAATAACGAAGACTAAGAAGAGATGTCTATTAGACATCTTTTTTTCTGGTTTTTTTACACTTGTTTAATATCTATGATATAATCTAATTAAAGATAAGGAGAGTGTATGATGAAAATTAAAAATATTATTATGGCGTTTATATTGGTAATGGCACTAGTTCTTGTACCAAATGTATATGCCGCTGAAGACATTGAAATTAAAAACATAGTACCAGCTGGTAAAAGTGATAATGCAACTTACTGTGAAAATCCAGTAATAGATGGATTAAGTATTTCATTTGAAGGAGTAACATTTAAAGATAAAGGAGACTTTGTAACTTATAAAGTTGATGTTGTTAATAACTCTAATGAAGATTATGAAATTAATGATGGAACTGCATTTAGTGAGAATAAATATTTTAAATATGAATTTGAATTTGCAGGAGATAGTAATATTGTTCCAAAGAAATCTACTAAACAAATGACAATTAAGATTTCTTATGATAAAGATATTCCAGCAAGTGCATTTAATGATGACGGAACATTTAGAGAAGAAAACAATATGACTATTAATTTAACAAATAAACCAGTTACAACAGGAAACCCTAAAACAGGATCTGGAATAGTAGTAGCATTAATACTTTTATTCTTAGCATTTGTTGCAGCTACTAGTATGGTTATTTCTAATAAGACAAAACTAAATAAAGAATTAATTATGATTCTTGCACTTGCTTTAGCAATTGTTCCAGTAACAATATATGCTGCTAAAATGGTTACTATTAAATTAGATACAGAAATTATTATTGATAAGAATTATCATTTCTATTTTATTGATGAAGATAATACTTGTGGTACAGAACCTTCTGCTTTTGATACTACAGATCCAAGATTTAGTTTAAAAGGTGCTAATTCAAAGATTCGTTATATTGATGAAGAATGTTCTAATGGATATATAAAAGAAGAATACTCATTTATTGATGCAAATGTTACATGGAATGATGTATTAGAAGAATGGGATGAAGATTCTGACATGTTATATGATGTTTTCCCAGAAGATAGTCAAACTCATGTTAACGGAACTGATAAATTAATTCATGGTATGACTTATATTTGGGTTTTAGGTGAACTAGGATAAAAGATGTCTAATAGACATCTTTTTTTTGTTGTATTAAACAAAAATTATTATGCTGTGTTATAATGAATATATGATAGGAGTGTGTGTGATGAAAATAAAAAATATTGTTATGGCATTTATATTAGTACTTGCACTAGTACTTGTACCAAATGTATATGCTGCAGAAGACATTGAAATTAAAAATATCACTAAAGCAGGAAAAAGTGATAACGCAACTTATTGTGAAAACCCAGCAATAGATGGATTAAGTATTTCATTTGAAGGAGTTACTTTTAAAGACAAAGGAGACTTTGTAACTTATAAAGTAGATGTTGTTAATAATTCAAACGAAGATTATGAAATTAATGATGGAACTGCTTTTAGTGAAAACAAATACTTTAAGTATGAATTTGAGTTTGATGGTAATAATAACTTAGTACCAAAGAAATCAACTAAGCAAATGATAATTAAGATTTCTTATGATAAAGATATTCCTGCAAGCGCATTTGATAATAATGGAACTTTTAGAGAAGAAAATAATATGACTATTAATTTAACTAATAAACCAGTAACTGCAGGAAACCCTAAAACAGGATCTGGAATAGTAGTAGCATTAATATTATTATTCTTAGCATTTGTTGCAGCTACTAGTATGGTTATTTCTAATAAAACTAAGTTAAATAAACATTTTATTATGATTATTGCTTTAGCTTTAGCAATTGTTCCAGTAACAATTTATGCTGCTAAAATGGTTACTATTAAATTAGATACAGAAATTATTGTCGATAAGAATTATCATTTCTACGTTGTAGATGAAGGATATACATGTGGTGGAAGCTTTGACAGTTTATCTAAAGATCATAAATTTGGTACTTTAGGATCAGAAGGTCTTAAAGTTGATTATGTTGATGAAGAATGTTCTAATGGATTTATTAAAGAAGAATATTCATTTGCTGGAGCGGATGTTACATGGGATGATGTGCTATATTATTGGGAAGAGCCTGAAAGTTACTTAGAATATGTATTCCCAGAAAATAGTCAAACTCATGTTAAGAAAACAGATAGATTAATTAATGGTATGGTTTATACTATAGTTGAAAGAGACAGAGAAAGATAATTAAAGATGTCCATTGGACATCTTTTTTATCTATTATTAAACAAACTTTTATCATTTGTGTTATAATGTACATAAAGATAGGAGAGTGTTTTATGAAAGCAAAAAATATTGTTATGGCATTTCTTTTGGTAATAGCATTATTATTTATACCAAATGTATATGCTGCAAATGATATTGAAATTAAAAGTGTAACAATGGAGGATAAATCAAAAGATGCAGTTTATGATCAAAATCCTAATGTTGATGGTTTAACAATATCATTTGAAGGAATTTCTTTTATGAATGAGGGAGATTTTATATTATATAGAGTTAAAGTTACTAATAACTCAAATGAAGATTATCAAATTAATAATGGAACATCATTTAGTAAAAGTGAATATTTTAAATATGAATTTGAGTTTGTAGGAGATAACAATGTAGTACCTAAGAATTCTACTAAAGATATGTTTATTAGAATATCTTATAATAAAGAGGTACCTGCTGCTATATTAGAAGATGATGGTTCATATAGAGAAAATAATGCAATGGTTATTAATTTAACAAATAAAGTTGATAATCCAAAAACAGGTTCTGGAATTGCTATATTATTAGTATTTGCATTTATAGTTGCAGTAGCATCTATTAGTGTAATTATTGGTACTAAGACTAAATTAAATAAACATTTAGTTATGATTGTTGCACTTGCTTTAGCAATTGTTCCAGTAACAATTTATGCTGCTAAGATGATTACAATTAATCTTAATACTGATATTGGTATTAGTAAGAATTATTATTTCTATGTAGTTGATACTATGAGTACTTGTGGTAATGATACTATTATTGAAAAGAGAGATGATGAGCTTCAAGAAAAAATGTTTGCACAATCAAGCCCAATTAATATACCAAAAGATTGTTACAATGATCATAATAGATATAAATATGTATTTGAAGATGGAATAGTACCTTTTGGAGATGCATTTGAACAATATAATCTTCCAACAGAATTAATTAATAATATTTATTTAAATGGTAATCCAGAAAATCCTATTAAGATTACTGATAAATTTATTAATGGTGGAGTGTATTATTTCATTCCTTTAAAAATTGATCAACCTAAAGAATATCAATAAAAAAAGAATCTTATGATTCTTTTTTATTTTGTCTTTCTCCAAATATTTTAGTTCCTATTCTTATCATATTTGATTCACATTCTAGAGCAGTTAAATAATCATTACTCATACCCATAGATAGATATTTCATTGATACATTATTTATATTTATTTTATCTATATCTAAAAATAGTTTTCTTAGTTTAGTAAAGTTTTCTTTATTATCTATTCCATTTACTCCTACAGTCATTAGACCTAATATTTTAATATTAGTTAGACTACTAATATCAATTATTGTATTAATAAGATCTTCTTCTTTTATTCCGTATTTAGATTCTTCATTTGATATATTTACTTCTATTAATATGTTTGTTATTTTATTTAATTTTTTACTTTCTTTATCTATTTCTTGAGCTAATTTATATGAATCTACACTTTGTATTAAATAGACATTATGTTTTAGTAAACTTCTTACTTTATTTGTTTGCAAATGACCAATCATATGCCATTTTATATCTTTTGGAAGTGTTTCAATCTTTTCTATTAGTTCATTAACATGATTTTCTCCAAAGTTTCTTATTCCTTCATTATAAGCTTCCATTATTAATTCATTTGGTTTTGTTTTAGATACAGCAACTAATGTATATTGATAGTTTTCTGTTTCTTTTTTTATTTCATTTAATATATCTTTTATCATATAAATACTCCTTTACAATAATAATTATATCATAAAAAAATATATTGTTCATAAAACAAATGTTTGATATAATATATTTGGAGGTGCATAAAATGAATAGAATATATATTTGTATTGATTTAAAGAGTTTTTATGCATCTGTAGAATGTCATGAAAGAGGATTAGATCCACTTGATACTAACTTAGTTGTTGCGGATAAAAGTCGTACTGATAAAACTATATGTTTAGCAGTTACTCCGACATTAAAAAAATATGGTTTAAGTGGTAGATCTAGACTTTATGAAGTAGTACAAAAAGTAAAAGAAATTAATAAGACAAGAAAAAGTCAAATATTTGGTAAATTTAAGGGGAAAAGTTATATTGATTCAAAACTAGAAAAAGATAAATACTTAGAACTTGATTATATAGTTGCTCCTCCAAGAATGAAATATTATATGGAATATAGTACTAAGATTTATAATACTTATTTAAAATATGTTGCTCCTGAAGATATATATGCTTATTCAATAGATGAGGTTTTTTGTGATGTTACAAGTTACTTAAAAACATATAAAATGAGTGCTAAAGAATTAATTACTAAAATGATTAAAGATGTTTATGATAATACTGGTATTACTGCTACTGGAGGAATTGGTACTAATATGTATTTAGCTAAAGTTGCTATGGATATAGTTGCTAAACATATGGATGCTAATTCTTTTGGAGTTAGAATTGCTGAACTTGATGAAATAAGTTATAGAAAACTATTATGGGGACATAGGCCAATAACAGATTTTTGGAGAGTTGGTAAAGGTACTGCTAATAGACTTGCTAAATATAAATTGTATACTATGGGAGATATATGTAGATGTAGTTTAGAAAATGAAGAATTACTTTATAAACTATTTGGAGTTAATGCTGAACTTTTAATAGACCATGCTTGGGGATTTGAACCAACTACTTTAGAAGATGTTAGAAAATATAGACCTAAAGTTAATAGTATATCTTCTGGACAAGTACTTGCTTATCCATATAGAAGTGAAAAGGCTAGATTAATTGTTAAAGAAATGACTGATTCTTTAGTACTTGATTTAGTTAAAAAGAATTTAGTTACTAATCAAATTGTATTAACTATTTGTTATGATATTAGTAATTTAAGTACTTATACTGGTGAAGTTAAAAGTGATTTTTATGGAAGGCGTGCTCCAAAAGATGCACATGGTACAATTAATATTGATCATAAGACTAGTTCTACTACTATAATTATGAAACATGTATTAAAATTATTTGATTCTATAATTGATCCTAATCTTACTGTTAGAAGAATATATGTAGTATTTTGTAATACTAAAAGAAGAGATGATAATAAAAAAGAAGTTAAGATAGAGCAATTTAATTTATTTGATGATTATGAAAAACAAGAAGAAAATAATAAGATAAATTATGAAGAAGAAGAAAGAGAAAATAATCTTCAAAAAGCTCTTTTAGGTATTAAGAAAAAGTATGGAAAGAATTCTATACTTAAAGGAATGAATTATGAGGAAGGGGGAACTATGATTGAGAGAAATGGACAAGTCGGCGGACATAGAGGATGATTTTCCATACAAAGATATTTTATATTTAGAACATCCTACATCATTAAATCATCCTAGAATGAGTCTTATAAACAGAGCAGGACAGTTTTCTCCTTTTGCAGCTCTTACTGGATATGAAGATAAAGTAAAAGAGACTGCTAGATATACTGATACTGAGATATATTTATCTGAAGATGAAGAAGAAATTATTAGAAATAAATTAAATATAATAGAAGAGAATATTAAAAATAAAGTAGAAGTTACAATTACATATTTTGTTAAAGATAAAAGAAAAAGTGGAGGAGAATTTAAAACTATTAGTGGTATTGTTAAAAAGATAGATACTTATAACAACGTAATTATATTTACAGATAAAAATAAAATATCTTTAGATAATATTATTGATATTATTTTAGTATGATATAATTTAATAAGATAGGAGGAGTTATTATGGATAGTAATTTAGTTATTCAACAAGAAAAAGCTTTTATAGATAATATTTGTGATAGATATAACTATGATAATAATATTAGACATTTACTATATATTATAATTCCTGCTTTTATTATTAAGTATGGTTTTAATAAAGAAAAATTAATATTAAATGCTTTTAGAGATATTAGAATTATGATTACTAATGAAAAGAGAGATTTTGTTAAAGCATTTTATAGTAGTAAACCAATATTAGAAAATGGTGAATATAAAACTGTTAAATATATGGTATTACAAAATTATAATGAAACTAATTTAGTTGATTTATATGATAATTTAGTACATGAATTTAATCATGCAATTAATTCATATAATAATGAAATTAAAGTTGGTAAAAACTATTTATATTTAAGAACGGGTTTAACTTTTAGAGTATTTAGAAAGAGTGATTTAAGTTTTGTTAGAAAAGATCCTTCATATATGTTAGAGGAGATAATTAATACAGAACAGACTTCTGATATTATTAATATCATTAAAGGATTTGATCAAAGTAATCCTGATATTGCGAATACTATATATGCTATTAATAGTGAGACTGGTCATAAGTATAATTCTAATTCATATTACTTAGAGGGTTATGTTTGTAAACAAATATTAGAGAATAAAACATTTATTAGAACATTAGAAACTTTAAGAATAAACGGAGATGTTTATGATATAAGTAAGTGGTTTGATAATATTACTGGAGAAGATGGTTCTTATAAAGAATTAATTAAACTACTTAATGATATTTATAATTTAGAGTTAGAGTATTCTAATAAGAAAATGTTTAGAAGTTTTACTTTGGGTAAGATTAAAGATGCTGCTAGAAGTGTTATGAGAATAGTAGATAAATTCAATAATAATGTTGTTTATAGATAATATGTTATAATATTAAAAAAAGGAGTATTATATGGATATTAAGAAAGAAATCAATAAGATTATTGATAAGATTAAGAACGATAAGAATATTGCTAGTAAGTTTAAAAAAGAACCTATTAAAACAGTAGAGGGTTTAATTGGAGTAGATTTACCTGATAAGGAAATTGAAAAGATTGTATTAGGTGTTAAAACTAAATTAAAATTAGATGAAACTGGTATTACTGATAAATTAAAAGGTTTATTCAAATAATAAAGAAATTAGTTTACTAATTTCTTTTCTTTTATTATAATAATTCCTATGGGGATGATGGTATGGGTCAATATGTCGCAACTATATATGATAAGAAAAGAGTTGGGGATAGAGAGTATATATTTGTATCAAGTTATACAACTCTTGGAGACTATGATGAAGATAGTGAAACATTTATAGATAGAAATGGAAGAGAATATCCTCATATATCTTCTGATGATTGTCTTTGGGGATATGAAGAACGTGGATTTGCAAATGTAATTAAATTAAAAGATATAAAGAATGTCTTTAAAGATGAAGGAGACGTCTATACAGTTAATGATGCTATTTCAAGATATGATGAATTAGCTCAGGAATCTATATTATTAATAGGAATAACTTCAGATGGAACTAAATATACTAGATCAATTGAATTGGGATATCATATGGATGACAAAACAAGTTCATTTACATTTGTTCCTGATGAAGGTAATGAAGGAGTTATGTTTACTCCAGATACAAGTTCAACTGATAGTAAATATGATGATACTCTTGATAATGGAAAATTAATTGAAGATTTTTCACATGATGTTAATCCTAAGGTAGCAGCATTAGTTCAAGAAATAGATGATGGAGTTTATTCATTAGAACAATTAACTGAGTTAAGAAGAAATATTGGATTACAAAGAGATGATTTATCTTCGTTGATAGAGCAAATTGATTTAGCAGTTTCTTCAGAAAGAAAACTATCTAAAGATATTAAAGCAACTGATGCTCCTAAAGCAGCTGTACAAGAAGAGGAACCTAAAAAGGCTAAAATTTTAAATTATATAAATTTTGATAAATTAAAAAATAATATTACTAGAACTGTTAAGGGACAAGATGAACATATTGAAAGAATAATTACTGAAATTATTAGAAAAGAACGTCATCCAGAATCTAAGAAGAGAGGTATTCTAATTACAGGAAGTACTGGTGTAGGTAAAACTACTATTATGAAATTACTTGCTGAACATTTAGGTAAACCATTTTTTAAACTTGATACATTAGGCTTAACTGTTCCTGGATATGTTGGTAAAGACATTGAAGAAGAAATATATAGATTTTATGAAGAGGTAGGAAAAGATAAATCTAAAGTAGAAAACTGTGTTCTTTATATAGATGAAATAGATAAAAAGAATAGTGAAAAGAATAGTGATGTTTCTGGTAGAGGAGTATTAAATTTATTACTAGAAATAATTGAAGGTAAAAAATTAAGATGTTGTAAAGATATGAAACATGGTGAAGAATATGTTGATATTGATACAACTAATATGATTATAATCTTAGGTGGAGCATATAATGATGTTTATAAAAGATTAAAAGCTGAACAAGATGGTATTGGATTTGCTAATACTGTTAAAAAGGGAGATGTTTTAAGAGATGCTACTCCTGAAGACTTTGTTAAACTTGCTAATGCACCTGATGAATTTATGGGAAGAGTTTTAGTAATAAAATTAGATGATTTAACAGAGGATATTTTAAAAGAAATATTAACTGATTCAGATGATTCTGAATTAAAAGTTCAAATTGAATTATTTAAAGAATTGGGAGTAGATTTTAAATATACAGAAGATTATTTGGAAGCTTTAGCTAAAAAGTCTCTTGAACAAGGAACTGGTGCAAGAGGATTAAAGACAATTGTTGAGGATTCAACATGGAGAGCATATGCAGAAGCATATAGATTAATATATAGTGATAATCCTTTGGAAGAAGTTGTTTTAGATGCTACAACAGTTGCTCATCCACATGTATATCAAAAAAAGTTTAGACTTAAAAAAGAAGCTTAATAGCTTCTTTTTTGTTTTGCAGTTTTAATTAATCTTTTTAGTTCAGAATTACTTACTTCTGAATGTGGTTTCATATGATCATAATCTGCATATATACATGTTGCTCTATCAATATTATCTATACCACCAATAGTCTGACGTTTACAGAAAGCATATGCTTCTTCTTCTGTTGGTAGGTACATATCATGATCAATAGATATTTTTCTTCTAAAGAAATTTTCATAGAATAATGCATCTTTTTTTAATACCATAGATTCTAAATCGTAACTCTTTTGTCCTCTATCTACTGTTTCTTTCGCAACATATAATTTTTTTATTGCTCCTTGATAAATCTGTACTTTTCTTGCCATAATAACCTTCCTTCTCGTGTAGTTATAATACCACATACTTATATTTGTTCGCAAATAAATAGTTTTTATATTATAATAATTATAGGTTGGTGATAATATGTATTACTTATCAAAGTCAAAATATTGTAAGGGTATTCAATGTAAAGATATTCTTTATTATGATAAACATAATCCAGAAGAAGCAGAAGATACTGCTAATTCATCTGTATTAGAAAATGGTACTGAAGTAGGAGAACTTGCAAGAGGAATATTTGGTCCTTACTTAAATGTTTCTTTTAATGAAGATCTATCTAAAATGTTAGAAGAAACTAAAAAGTATTTAGAAAATGAAAATTGTATTGTTACTGAAGCATCATTTAATTATGATGGTAATTTCTGTAGTGTTGATATATTAGTTAAAAAGAATGATAAATATTATATATATGAAGTTAAAAGTTCTAGTGAAGTAAAAGATATTTATGAAGATGATTTATCTTATCAAGTTTATGTATTAAGAAGTTTAGGATTAAATGTAGAGGGTGCTTATTTAGTTCATATTAATAGTAGTTATGTAAGAGGAGAAGAACTTGAGTTAGATAAATTATTTACTATTGAAGATTTAACTGATTTAGCTTTAAGTAAACAAGATGAAGTTAAAGAAAAAATAAAAGAGATTAAAGATTATATGGATGAAGATAAGGAACCTACTGTAGATCTTTCTGATAAATGTAATAGTCCTTATGCTTGTCCTTATTTTGAGTTTTGTAAAAGAAAAGTTGGAATAAAAGAAAATAGTGTATTTGATCTTAGTTGGACTAGATTTTCTAAGAAACTTAAATATTATAATCAAGGTATAATTACTTTCGAAGATTTATTAGAAGCAAATAACAAAGGTTCTAAACCTGCTCTTACTCCTAATGAGAAATTACAAGTAGAAGGTGTAGTTTATGGTTTAGGGGATTCTATTAATACTGATGGAATTAAAAGTTTCTTAGATGGTTTAACTTATCCATTATATTTATTAGATTTTGAAACTTATATGCAACCAATACCTGAAATTGTAGGAACTAGACCTAATCAACAAATACCATTTCAATATTCATTACATATAATTAATTCAAAAGAAGATTTAAAAGATTTAGATAATGTTACTCATAAAGAGTTTTTAGCAGAAGCTGGTACTGATCCAAGAAGGGCTGTTGCTGAGGCATTAGTTAGAGATATACCTATGAATGTAATGAGTATGGCTTATAACAAGAGTTTTGAACAAGGAAGGCTTACTGAATTAGCGGCTGCATTTCCTGATTTAAGTAGTCATTTACTAAATATTAGAGATAATATAGTAGATTTAGCTGAACCATTTCAAAAGAAAAATTATTATAATAATGCAATGGAAGGTAAACATACAATAAAATTAGTTTTACCGGCATTATTCCCAAATGATCCTGAACTTGATTATCATAACTTAGATCAAGTACATAATGGTGGAGAAGCAATGAGTATTTTCTTAGAGATGAGAAATATGACTCCTGAAGAAGTAGAAATTACTAGAAGTAATTTATTAAAATATTGTGGACTTGATACTTTCGCAATGGTTAAGATATTAAGTAAATTATATGAAGTAAGCGAAGATATAAAGAAAAAGGTTAAGTAATATACTTAATCTTTTTGTTTAAAAAACTATTGATTTTTAATGTTTATTTTGTTATTATTAATATGCGAGTTGAAATGGCGAAGTAGCTCAGCTGGCTAGAGCGTTCGGTTCATACCCGAAAGGTCGGGGGTTCGATCCCCTCCTTCGCTACCATTTAAATATTACGAACCTATGGTTCGTTTTTTTTGTTACTTTGACTATATTCTTATTTTTTTGGTATAATATGAAACTTGAAAAGGGAGATATTATGAAAACTGGTATTGATGTTTTAGATAAACTTTTTGATAAGTATAAAATACCTAATAGTGATAGAATTATTATTTTTGATTCTATTAAAAATATATTATTACATGATGAATTTCAAAGACGTTTAAAAGATCCTTTTTATCATCATGGGAATATTATGTTAGGAGAACATATATTACAAGATGTGATTGTTACTTATTTGTTATGTAAGAAAAATGGTAATATTAATATTTCATATGCATTAAAGATTGCAATGATGCATGACTTATATACTAGACCATGGCAAAATAGTGGAGTTAAAAAAGAATTCTTTCATAGACATGGATTTGTTCATCCTATAGAAGCTGTTATTAATTCATCAGTTTGGTTTCAAGATGAATTTAATGATAGTAAAAAAAGTGAAATAATAATAGATGGTATTGTTCATCATATGTATCCATTACCAGTTACTTCATATAATTCGTATGATGAAAATATCTTACAGTTATATAATTATGAATTATCTAAAAGAGTTAGACCTGATTTAAGAGAAATACTTATTGATAGTTCTAATAGATCTAGAATAGGAGAAGTATCTCTTACTAGAAGTAAATTTAAGGAAGGTAGAATTATGTCTTTTGCTGATAAGATAGTATCTATTAGTGATATAGATGGAACTGATTCAATTACTTCATTAATTACTGGTAAAAATAAAAGACTTTTAAAAAATCGTATGATATAATTTAATCATAGGAGGAATATATGTTAGTAAATTTAATATTATCTTTAGTAATAGGAGCTGTTTCTGGTTGGTTAGCTGGAGTAATTATGAATTCTAAGACTGGACTTATTAAGAATATTTTCTTAGGAGTAGTTGGAGGATTTGTAGGTGGACTAGTATTTAATATACTTGGACTTTCTGCTAACGGACTAATTGGTACAATTATTGTATCAGTAGTTGGTGCTTGCATAGTTATCTTTGTTGCTAGATTAATTACAAAATAATAAAAAAGAAAGTTCGCTTTCTTTTTTTTATGATATAATTTTTTTAGAATAGGAGAGGTGTTTATGGAAGAAAAAGTTGAAGCAACTAATCCGCCAACAACAGAGGTACCTAAAAAGAAAGGTAAAGGAAAAATAGGAATAGTTGTTTTAATTATTATTATATTATTATTGATTTGCTCATTATTATTTATGTTATTTAATAATAATAAATTACAAAACATTTTAAATGATAAGTTTAAATCAGAAGAAGGAGTATTAACTACTACTGTAGAAAGAGCAGTTAATGAATATGGTTTAAGACTAGAAAAAGCTGATTTAGAAAACTATATTAAAACTAGTAATTATTTGTCTATTACTGAGTTAATGAATATAGTTGGTGAAACTGATGTTAAATGTAGTGAGGCAGAAGCTTATAAAGATGGAACAGTATACTTAAATGGATGTACTGTTGATGGTGTTGGTTCACCTATATCTTATGGAGTAAAGAAAGAAGATCCTATAACTGAAGCTGCCCCAACAGTTGAAGGAACAACAGTAACTGTTTATGAGACAAAAGGACCTTATGGAAGTTCATTATCATTAATTAAACCAATTAATATGGAAAATGTTGTTGCACATAAAATAGATATTGATGTTGAATATTATACTCAAAATAGTGTAACTATTATTAATAATAAATACTTAGCTTATTTAGATAAAAATCAATTGGCTCAATTATATGATATTCTTAAAGAAGAAAAGGTTGCATCTCAAGAAAACTATAGTGGTATTTATCTTTATAAAATGGATGGATCTTACTTGATTTATAATTATGCTGCTATATATAAAAATAATAAGTATTATTTATATAGTTTAAAAGATAATAAATATATTAGTGATGTTGGTTATGATCATTTAAGTCCATATATTAATGGATGTGGTACTACTGGACCAGCTGAGTATTTAAATACATTAAAAGGTAATAATATTGCGGTTGTTAAAGATAAGAAATATGGTGTAGTTGATATTACAACAGGAAAAGAAGTTATTCCAATTAAATATACTAGTTTCTTAAGACAAGATAAAATGCTTGTAGCAAGAGAAAATAAAAAAGGTGTTCTTTATAGTTTAGATGGAAAAGAAATATTAAATAATGGAAAGATTGATAATATATTTGCTGTTTCTAATAATGCATATGTATTTGCTTCAGTAGATGGTCATGTTAAATTATTATTAATTAATGGAAATGAATTATATGATTTTGGTGAATATACTGTTGATCATTTACATATAATGGGTTCAACTGTTGATACAATTACTGCACAAATTGCTGAGACTTCTGCATCTAGTGATTGTATTACTTTTAAATATGATATGAGTACTGGTAAAGGTACATCTGAAAAAAATATGTGTGGTGGAATATCTAAACCAATTCTTTATTTCTATCCTAAAAAAGATATGAATATTAAAGTTACTTTTGATGATCCTTCTATATTAGAAACTACTTATCCTAAATATAATAATGGATGGGAAGTAACTGCTAAAAAAGATGGTAGTTTATATGATAATAAAGGTAAATACTATTATGCATTATATTGGGATGAAGAGAAAGTTCATACAACTAACTTTAATGAAGGATTCTATGTTACTAAAGATAATGCAATAGATTTCTTAGAAGAGAAACTTTCATATATTGGATTAAATGATAAAGAAAGAAATGAATTTATAATGTATTGGTTACCAATACTAGAAAAGAATAAGAAGAGTTTAGTTTATTTTGAATTAACTGAAGAGAGAAATTCTTATTCAAAGATTAATATTAATCCTAAACCTGATTCAATGTTAAGAATAGTAATTCATATTAAAAAGGTTAATAAGAAAACTAAAATAAATGAAGAAAAACTTGTTCCTTTTGAAAGAAATGGATTTACTGTAGTAGAATGGGGAGGAACTACTTATTAGTTATAAAACTCATACTTGGTATGAGTTTTTTTTATATTAATTGTTTTTTATTGATTATTATTATTTATATTTTATATAATGACTATAGGAGGGTAAATATGAAGAAATTTTTATTAGCATTTGTATTATGTTTTGCATTATTTGGTTTTACAAATGTATATGCTGAAGAAGCAATTAATGAAGTTACAGTATCAGGAATTACTGAACCAACTATTGGTGATAAGGTAGCTGATATCACTGGTAGTGTTGCAATTCCTGATGGCGCTAACTACACAATTAATGAATTTATGTGGAATGAGTCAGAAAACGGAATGTATTTTGGAGATATGAATAATGACTCTACTTTCCAAAATGATTATGCATATTTTTATATAATCACATTAACACCAGCTGATGGATATGAATTCCCAGTTGATGAGAATGGTGAATATGCAGGAACTTTAACAGTAGGGGATGCTGCCTATGAAATAGCTCAAGTAGATAATGAAGGTAATTTATTTATTTCTGGAGAGACTATTATATTTGGTGATATTACTTATAAAGTAATTGAAGGTGCTGAACAAACTGTTGCTCAAGGAGAAGAAGCTAGATTCGTAGTTGATGCTGACTACTATGACTACTTTGAAGATGGTGGAGCAGTTGCAGTAGACGGAGAATTATTAAATCCAGCTAATTATACTGCTGAAGCAGGTAGTACAGTTATTACTTTAAATGGTGCATATGTTGAATCATTAGATGAAGGAGAGCATTACTTATTTGTTGTATTTAATAACAATAAAATTGCTGATACTACATTTAATGTAGTTAAAAAGAATACTACTAATACTAATACTGAAATAACTCCACCTAATACTGGAGTAAGTAGTAGTAATAATCTATTCTTAATATCAATTGCTTTAATTAATTCATTAAGTTTAATTGGATTAGAAAAAAGATATAATTAAAAGAACTAGTAATAGTTCTTTTCTTTTGATATAATTCTTTTAGGATGGTGATAATATGAAGAAAGTATTTTTTCTTATATTATTATTAATATTTATTACTCCTGTTTATGCAAAAGAATTTGATAATAATATAAAACTAGTTCATGAAGATCAATATAATAAGGAAGATGCTGGTAGTTTTTCAATTTATTATAAAGATATCAATAATAATTATAATTACTATGATACTTTTTATTATGATAAAAATATTAGTACTAAAACATTTAATATTAATAAGATGATTTATGGTATTAAGATCATAAAAGAGAGTGGATATGAATTAAACTTAGATGAAGTTACTATTAATGGTATAACTGATAATAATTATATTAGAAAACTACAATATACTGATAATGATGTTATTGAAGTAGAGGATGAATTGTATTTAGATATTGTTGGTTTCGGTAAATTAACTATTAGTGGTAGGAGTCCTCTTACTTTAAAAGGAAAAGAATTTGCATTTAAATTTCCTGAAGATAATTATCTTAAAAAAATAGATGATAACTCTAATTATTTAAATTATGAAATTAATTCTAATTATGGAGATTATAATAATTATTTATTTTATCATTTAGATAATGTTGTTACTGGTAGTGGTCATCCTACTGCTCCAATGGATTATTATGTTTCTAATGATGATGAATACTTATATATTTATACTAAAGCTTATATAGATAACACTTTTGATCATGGTAAAGATTATTCTAAAGTATATATTAAGACAAGTGAGGGTATTAAATCTTATCAAGTTAATACTGTAGAAGATAATGTTTATGGAGAATGGTATTTTAAATATACTGATAATCCTTATAATATTAATTGGGAACATATGGAATATTTAATTAAAGTTCCTATGACAGATATTAATGATAATAAAGTAGGATTATTATTTGAATATTATGGTACTGCTTGTGTATCTTCACTTGAATTTAAGTTAAGATTTAATGTTAGAGATGACTTAAATAAACCTATTGAAGGAGCTAAATTTAATATTGTATTTATTCCTCCTGAAACTGATGATGCTTGGTATGATTATGGTGATGATTTGCCTGAAGAAGAATCAAAACTAAATATTAAATTAACTGGAACATCTGATAAAGATGGATTAGTTGAAGTTAATGTTGATAAATATTATTTTGATTATCATACTTATTGTGATGATTATATAGAGTCTTTTACAAATTTTGTTAATGGTATTAAAGTTAATGTAACTCAGATAGATGTACCAGAAGGTTATGTTGTTTCTGAACCGATTGATGCTAAGGTAGAATTAATTAGTATGGTAGATAATCATGGTAGAGAATATACTAATCTGGAAGAATTAAGATATGTATGTGAAGAGATGATTTTTACTTTTAATTTATTAGATAAAAATAATGAAAATCTTGTTATTAATAATATTAGAATTGTAGATGATGAAAAACCAATTCCTGATAATCCTAAAACTGGTAGTTATTTATTAATACTATTATTAGTTGTATTTGGATTTGTTGGTTATTCAGTATATAGTGTTTCTACTGGTAAAAAGACATTTAATAAATAAGAACTCATTGAGTTCTTTTTTTTTATAATGTTTTTCTTACTTGTTCTATTTCATATGTATCGTAAAAATCTCTTGCTGATACTCCATATATATTATCTGGATTAGTTAAATTAATATAACCGCCTCTTGATATTTTCATTCTTTTACCTCTATGTACTAGAGTTATATTTTTATCAACTCTATCAAATATTTGGAATGTTCTTCTTGGCCTATATAAACCTTCATTATCTTTGTCTATTTCATATTTTTTTGAAAATTCTGAATCACTTACTATCCATTCATTAGGATGACCATTCTTATCTAATATTGGGTTACCATTTTTATCTACTTTTGTTACTACCCAAGCTGGTCTATTAGTTTTATCATCTAAAGCTACTTCATTAACTTTTTCTACTAGTTCATTTCCATTTTCATCAACTGACCATGTTATTATTTGTTCTCCAATATTACCAACACGGGCTTTTACATTGCCCGTTTTCATTGCTCTTACTGGGTGATAAGTTCTTTGTTCTAATTCTTGCATTACATAGTTTCCATCTTCTACTATTTTGTATTCATCCATATAATCACCATAATCATTATAACATATTAAAATATTTTTGACATTTTAAGTGCAACTATATATAATATTGGCATGAGAAGGAGAGATTAATAAATATTATATGGAAGATAAATCCGTATTGGAAGAAGTATTAGAAGAGAGAAATAAAGAATTAACTATGTTTGATTATATAATTGATAGTGATAATGAATTTAATCTTACTCTTGCTATTATGCCAGATGAATTTATTATTAAATTATATGAATACTTAGTTAAATTAGAAAGAAGAGAATCTTTTATGATGGATGAAGATGATATCAATGAAAGATTATTCTTACTTAGAGATAGAATGGCTGCATTAGAGAGATTAGATGTTATAATGAAATATAATGAAAAAGATCTTGATGCAAGTACAATTAATAAAATTAATGATACTGTTAAAACGGTAGTAGAAAAACAAAAAGTACGTAAGATGGGACCATTCAGAAGATACTTTTATAATAAATATAAAAAGCAAAATTAATTTGCTTTTTTTTTATGTTATAATTATATAGAGATGATTAAAATGATAATAGGATTATGTGGTAAGAGTGGTTCTGGTAAGAGTAATCTTGCTAAAGAAATAATTAATATTAATAATAATACAATTCATGTAGATATTGATAAGATAGGGCATGATGTATTAAAAATTGATAAAGTAAAAGAAGATTTAAAAAATACTTTTGGAGATATTGTTATTAGTAATAATACAGTTAATAGAAAAGAGTTAAGTAAAATAGTATTTGATAATAAAGATGAAATGGATAAGTTAACTAATATTACTTGGAAATATATGGATAGTGAGATTAATAATATTATTAATTCTAATAAAGATAAGAATATTTTATTAGATTGGATATTACTTCCTAAAGTTAAATACTTTAATATGTGTGATATTAAAATATTATTAGATATTTCTTATGAAGAAAGATTTAGAAGAGCAAGTATTAGAGATGATATTTCAGAAGAGTTATTTAAGTTAAGAGAAAAAGCTAGTTATAATTATAATTTAGAAGACTTTGATTATATATTTAAGGATAATGATAATATTAAAGAAAGATTGGAGGAAATATTATGACAAGAGTTTTATATCCTGGAAGTTTTGATCCTATTACTAAAGGACATATGAATATAGTGGATCAAGCTATTAATTTATTTGATAGTGTAGTTATTGCAGTTATGCATAATCCTGCTAAGAAAGAGAATATGTTTACAGTAGAAGAGAGAGTTAATTTAATTAAAGAATTGTATAAAGATCATCCTAATGTAGAAGTTATTTCTAGTATGGATGCTACTGTAGATGTTGCTATTAATAATAATTGTAATGCTATTATTAGAGGACTTAGGAGTTTAACTGATTACGATTATGAAGTACAAATGAATCAGTTTAATAAAGAGATATCTAATAATAGAGTTAGTACTATTTGTTTATTTGCTGATAAAGAATATCAGTTTGTATCTTCTAGTATGGTTAAAGAAATATTTAGTCTTAATAAAGATATTTCTAGATACGTAGATGAATCAGTTATTAAAAAAATGCAAGAAAAAAAGAACTTTTAGTTCTTTTTTATTTTGTACAAGTGAATGGTTCTTCATCAACTTCTAGAGTTGCTTTATTAGTACCTGTTTTAGTAAAGTATGCATCTGATGAAGTATATTTGTCATCATCATAGTAGTATAAGTGAATTTCTGCTTTATTTTCATCATCATAATCTTTATATACGTAATAGTTACCTTCAATTTTATCATCTTCATGTGTTGCATTAAAATCATTTTCTTCAGCAAAAGTAATTACCATTTTTTCTTTAGATGAATCATGTGTACAAGTCCATTTTCCCATTACCATTTTTTCTACATCAGAAACATAACTACTATAATTATCTTTGTAATTATCATTAATATCCTCATATTTTTCTCTTGTATCATTAATAGTATCCATTGTATCACCAACGGCTGCAAAGAAGATTGTTACAAATAGAATAACAAATAAGAATGCTAATGCTGATAGAACTGTTGCAACTATACCTAAAGTTTTATTAGCTTTAATTTCTTTTCCTTTAACAATAGCAATAATACCTAAAATTAAACCTGCTGGCCAGAAAATAAATGCACAAATTAATGCGATTATACCAATAACTGGTGTTTGATCAGCTGGAGCATTATTATTTACTGGTACTGGAGTAGGTCCATTAGTTGGTTTTACTTCAACAACTTCTTCTTTTACTTCCTCTTTAACTTCTTCCTTTACTTCTTCTTTCTTGTCTGATGGTTTATTATCAAAACCACAGTTTGTACAGAATCTTTCTCCATCTTTCATTTGATGTCCACAATTACCACAATACATATAATCCCTCCTTATTTTATTAATTCACAAGTATAATGGTTTTTTTCTTGATCTAGATATAAATATAAATACTTAGTATGAGTATATAAATCAATCTTTAATTTTAATTCTTGATTTTCTTTAGTTTCGTTTTTTATGACATACTCATCTGTATTAATATCTAGATAAAGAGTAGATGATCCATCGGTTGCATTGATAGTTTTCTCTTTAGAATATTTACCATATATATGGTCATCACTATTATTATAATCTAATAACATTTTTTTGTCATTAGATATAAATTCAATTGTTAATTTTTCTTTATTAGAGTCAGTACATTTCCATTTACCAATAATATATTCGTCTGGATCAATAACACTACTATTATAATTATTAGTATCAAAATAATTAAAGAAGAATGTACCAATATAATAAATACATGCTACTCCTACTAATAATAGAAAAATTATATATAATCTTTTTTTGTTATAATCTTTTTTTGTATCCATAAGAGTCTCCTATCTTCAAGAATAATTTTATCATTTATATTTTATTTTTACAATTTATTTGTTTACAAATATTATGTAAATTTTAATTAAAAGGTAGTTATTAATTATTATTCAAATGATAAAATATAATTAGAGGTAATTATATGAATATAGATATTAATAAGAATAGAAATTTTATATTAAGTGTAATCTGTGTAGTATTTATTGTATTTACTATTGTTTTTGTTAGCGTAATATCTTTATCTAAAAATGGATTAATTAATAATAAAGGAAATCTTACTGAAGTAAAAGACAATAGAGAGTTATATGGTAATAATCTACATGGATATATAGAATTATCTCCATTATGGGTTCAAGTAGAAAGTGAAGATCCTGATGATTTATCTTTATACTTTAAATCTAAAGATGGATATTTACTTACTATGAGTGCTTTTAATTCTAATGAAACTAAAGCAGTAGATTTATCTAGTACTTTATATAAGAGTATTAATAATAAAGATTATGCTGGAGTAGAATCTACTAATGAAATGATAAATGGATATGTTGCTTATAAAGTATATGGATATAATTTAAAAGTAAATAAATGGTTATATACATGGACATTTGAAGATTACAATGGAATAACTCATTTTATATCAATAGAGGGTAATGAAAAGAGTAGTACTCATTTTTTAATACCTTCAACTTATTTAAATAGGAGATAAATAATAAAAAGACTTTAAAAAGTCTTTTTAATTTAGTAAAATATATTTATATATTGCCCTATAGCCAAGCGGTAAGGCAGTGGACTCTGACCCCACGATGCGTTAGTTCGAATCTAACTAGGGCAACCATATATGTAATATCTTGATAATAATAAATAATTATGTTATTATTAAGTTGTATAAAAGAGGGAACATTCAGTTTCGCAAAGTTGAATGTCTACCCAAACATTAATTGAGAGACATTTAAGCTAATGCTTAAGTGTCATTTTTTTATTACTACTATTATCATTAATAGAAGGAATATAATTATGGCAAGATATAATAATATCCTACAAACGTATTCACGTTTTTTCACCATATCACCTCCTTCCGTATAGGATGAAGGTAGACACTCAACAACTAAATGTTTCAGTTATTTATTATATAAAACAAATGTTCTAAAATCAATGAATTTTTTGTTTTTTATTATGATTTATATTATAATGATTATGGTGATAATATGAAGAAGGTAAAAATATCTTTTTTTCTTAATTTATTAATAGTTATATTAGTAATAATAGGTTGTGTTTGTATGTTTGCTGGTATTAAGTTTATGCCAAGTAATGCAGTACTTACAGATAATAGATTAGAAATGTTTAAATATTATACAGTTGATTCTAATATACTTATGGGAATAGTTTCTTTAATACTTTTAATAAATGAATATAAATATATTTTTAAAAAGAAGTTTATTCCTAAATCTGTTCATATATTAAAGTTTATTGGGACTACATCTATTACTTTAACTTTTGTTACTACATTAGTATTTTTAACTCCTAAGTATGGGTTCTATGCTTTATATAATAATAGTAATTTAATATTTCATTTAATAGTTCCAGTACTTGCGATTATTTCTTATTTATTCTTTGAAAAATATAAGAGTAAATATAAAGATAGTTTCTTAGGAATTATACCAATGATAATATATGCAGTATTTTATATTACTAATGTTTTATATAATCTAGATAATGGTGGTTTAACTTTAAAATATGATTTTTATGGTTTCTTCTTTGGAGATGTTAAGAATATTTATATAGTATTGCCTATCATAGTATTAATAACTTATTTTATGGGATTAATTATGTTATTTTTAAATAAGAAATTAAATAAATAAGTTTTTTATGTTATATTATTTATATAAGATTAGGAGGTTCTCTTATGAAAGGTAAAAGATTAGTACTTATATTATTTATAATAATAATTTCTATTGTAATAATATTTATAGGATTATTTGTTTATAATAATAATGAAGCTAAAGAGATAATTAATAGATCTCAAAATTATTTAAGGAAAACAAATGATAAGTATTATTTAGATCCATTAATTAAAGAACAAAATCCACATACTGTTGGATGGTTAAAAGTAGAAGGAACAGATATTGATTATCCTGTTGTTCAATATAGTGATAATGAATATTATTTAAGTCATGATTTCTATGATGATAGAAATAGTAATGGATGGGTATTCTTAGATAGTAAGAGTAAACTTACTGATCAGAATTTAATTGTATATGGTCAATTTAATTTAGATGGTAGTATTTTTGGTACTATTGATGAATTAATGAAAGTTGGTACTGAAAAAGAAAAGAGTACTATGAATACTAAGAAAAAAAATAAGATAATATTTATTACTGAAGATGGTTATACTGAATATACTATTTTTAGTGCTTATATTGGTACTGATTATAATGACTATTTAAAAAGAAATTTTGATAATATGAATGATTCATTAAAAATATTTAATGAAAGAACAGAAGTTCCTTTTGGAGAAAATATAAATGGAGTAGATCATATTATTACATTATCTACTATTAATGAGAAAGATAATGATAGAATGGTTATTCAAGGATATAAAAGAAATAATTAGTTATTTCTTTTTTTAATAAAATAGTGTATATTATAAATGTATTTAAAAAGAGGTGTATTTATGACAGATATAGAAAGAAAAGAACTAGCTGATTTACTTTATCCAAATTTAGAGCACGATAGAGAATATTATGAAAAAAGATACCCTGAAAGAGATTTACCAGAAGGTGCAATGGTTACTAGATATGCACCATCTCCAACTGGTAGTGTTCATTTAGGAAACTTATTAAGTGCTTTTGCAGATATGGTATATGCTAGACAAAGTGGTGGAAGTTTTTATTTAAGAATAGAGGATACTGATCAAAAGAGAATGATCGAAGGTGGTATTGAAAATATTACTGGAGTACTTCATGATTTTGATATTTTACCTAATGAAGGTTATTCATTTGGTGGAAGTTATGATCCTTACATTCAAAGTGAAAGAACTGAGATTTATCAAACATATATAAAAGATTTAATTATAAAGGGATATGCTTATCCATGTTTTATGACTGAAGAGGAAATTCAAAATATTAGAGAAGAACAAGAAATTAATAAAACTAAGATAGGTATATATGGAGTATATGCAGTAGATAGAGATTTATCACTTGAAGAAGTTAAAGAAAGAATTAATGAAGGACAAGAATATGTAATAAGATTAAAGAGTCCAGGAGATGCAAATAAAGAAGTAGAAGTAGAAGACTGTATCAAAGGAAAAATGAAATTCCCTGAACATAATGTAGATACTGTTTTACTTAAGAAAGATGGAACTCCTACTTATCACTTTGCTCATGCAATAG
>DFEZ01000003.1:57398-126273 GCA_002369415.1 Caryophanales bacterium UBA3789
TAGATGATCATTTAATGCATACAACTCATGTAATTAGAGGAGATGAGTGGGTATCTAGTTTACCTCTACATCTACAATTATTTGAGATATTAGGATTTGAACCAGTTAAATATGCACATATTGCTCCTATAACTATTAAGGATCAAGAAACTGGTAATATTAGAAAGATTAGTAAAAGAAAAGATCCATGGTTTGGAGTTAAATATTATGATGAAAATGGTATTCCAATAGAAGCATTACATTTATATTTAGCAACTATTACTAATACTAATTTTGAGGAATGGTATTTAAATAATCCAGATAAAACTATATTTGATTTTGAATTTTCATTTGATAAACAAGCTATTGGTGGTACTTCATTTGATGAAGCTAAATTAGTTAATCTTTGTAAGACATATTTCTCTAGAAAGAGTGCAGAAGATGTTTATAATGAGACTCATGCTTGGGCATTAAAACATGATACTGAATATGCTAAAGTATTAGAAGATAATAAAGATGATATGGTTAAATTCTTTAATATAGAAAAAGATGGAGATAGACCAAGAAAAGATATTTCTAAATATAGTGATGTAAAAGAAGAATTTAGTTATGCTATAGATGAATACTTTAAGAAAGAAGATTATTCTAAGTATGATGGTGATAAAACTTATGATACTGATTTAGTACTTGATTATGTTAATAATCATTTAGACTTAGATGTTTCTAATGAAGATTGGTTTAATGGAGTAAAAGAATTTGCTTCTAATAATGGTTATGCTTCAAGTCCAAAAGACTATAAGAAGGAACCTGATAAATATAAAGGCCATGTTGGAGATATTTGCGAAGCTATAAGAGTAATGATTACTGGAAGAACTAAATCTCCTGACTTATATAGTATTATGAAAATTTTAGGAAAAGATAAGATAATTGAAAGAATTAATCTTTATAAAGAACATGTTAAATAAAAAGAACAATATGTTCTTTTTTTTATATTTGTATGATAAAATTATATATAGTAGAGGTGTGTTTATTATATGTCAAAGAGAATTAAGATTATTTTATCTATTGTTTTTGTAATCGGTTTAGTTTTTTTAATAAAAAGTATGTTTTTTAAGAGTAATGATTTAATTAATATTAATCATTTATCTAAAAGATTTATGGATAATTATTTTGAAGAATATAGTAAACTAAGTTCTAAAGATAAAGAAGATTTATTAATAGTTATTTCTTCTGAAAAAATTAAAAAAGATAATTATGGAGCAAAGAAAGTTATTGAGACTCCTAATAATAAGTATTATTTATTATTTGATAATAAATTAGATAAAACTAAAGCTACTAAATTATTAAAAGAGAATAAGAATGTTGTTAGTGTTGAAGAGAATATTACTAGAGAGTTATTTATAAATGATGATAATGTAAATATACAAGATGATATAGTATATAATTCTTGGGGAGTAGAGGCTATGGGCCTTGATTATGCTTCTCAAGAACTTTCTAAGATAGAAACTAATGATGTAATTGTTGCGGTTTTAGATTCTGGTTTAGATGTTAACCTATTTAATAAATACTATTCTGGTAAATTACATGATGTATATAATGTTTTAGAATCTAGTAAAAATATGTATGATAATAATGGCCATGGTACACATATTGCTGGTACAATAGCAGAATCTACTCCTGATAATGTTAAAATTATGTCAGTTAAGGTTAGTGACTCATCTGTGATTATGGAAACTGATATTATAGCTGGTATTGAATATATAACTTACTATACTGATGTTGATGTTATTAATATGAGTTTTGGTAGTTATTATAATACTGAAGCAGAACATCAAGCTATAATTGCTGCTAATCAAAAAAATATTATATGTGTTGCTGCGGCTGGAAATGATAACACTTCTGAGTTAAACTATCCTGCAGCATATGATGAAACACTTTCAATTGCATCTATTGATTCAAATCTTAATAAATCTGAATTCTCTAATTTTGGAGATACAATAGATTTTGCTGCTGCTGGTACAGATATTAAGAGTATTTTAGCAAGTTATATGGAAATATCTAAAAACATAGCAGATGATGGGGATGATGATTTTGCAACTATTAGTGGTACTTCTATGGCAACACCTCATGCTGTAAGTGCAGTTGCAATATTAAAAAGTTTAAATGAGAATCTAACTATAGATAATGTTAGAGAGTTGCTTAAAGAAAATGCCATTGATTTAGGTGGTAAAGGTTTTGATATATTCTTTGGTAATGGACTTATTAATTATAAAGAAGCTGCTTTTTGTACAAATAAACAGATGAATTGTGATGATTATAAAGTATTTAAAGTTATTAAACCAACAGATATGAATATAGATGAAGTTATATATACTGATTATAATTATGGAAGTATAACTAATATATTAAATACTAAAGTTAGTTTTAAAGAAGTAGATGGATTAGATTTTACTAAAGAGTTAGGTGAATTAGATGATGTTACTATTACTGGTTATGATCCATATAGTAGTTCTAATCAAATAGTAACAATTCATTATTTAGATTTAGAAGAGTCTATAGAAGTAAAAAATCCAGATAATTATTTGTCTGGATGGGAATATCAATTAGATAATGGTAAATATTATTTATCTAAGTATAAAGATAATAGTACTAAAATTAGTAAATTGTATTTTCCTGAGTCAATTGATGAAAATACAATTTATGGAATAATTGGTTCTGGTAATGGTTATGTTGATTCTATTTCTTCTAAATTGTTTGAAGATTCTGAAAATGCTAATGATATTGAAGAAATAATTTTACCTTCTAATATTAAAGAAGTTGGATCTTTTGCATTTAAAGGATTGGCTTCATGTAATACAGTAATTAGTAAGGCAAATGACTTAATTGTTAATAATTACTCATTTGCTAGAATGCCTAGCTTAACTGAGGTAAGGGGAAATGTTATTTTAAAAGAGACTAGTGAGGGAGCATTTTATGAAGATCCTTCTTTAATTAATATTACTATTTCAGAAAATACATCTCAAGTAATTCCTAGTGTTTCTTTTGCTAGATGTATATCTCTTAAAAATATTAAAATTCCTGATGCTGTTACTGAAATTGGTGCTATGTCATTCCTTGAGGGTAGTTTAACTAGTGCTGATTTATCTCATAATCTTAAAAAAATAAGTGTACAGGCGTTTTTCCGTAATAAGTTAGAAACTATAAGTTTTCCTGAGTCGTTAGAAGAAATGTATGAGAATTCTTTTTCTGATAATAATCTAACATCTATTTATATTCCTAAGAATGTTCATAAATTAGTAGGTAATGTATTTTCGGGGAATCGTAATCTAGAAAATGTTGTGGTTTCAGAAGATAATCAATATTATGATAGTAGAAATAATAGTAATCTTATTATTGAAACTGCAACTGATAAGGTTGTTACAGGTTCTATTAATCCTACTATTCCAAGTGGTATTAAAATAATTGGTAGGAATTCTTTCTCAGTAATTAACATAGAAGAATTGGAATTACCAGAAGGAGTTACAACTATTGAAAAGAATGCATTTTTGGGTTCTTTATATTTAAAAAAGGTTACTTTTCCAAATAGTGTAGTTAGTATCGATGAAACAGTTTTTAGTTATTATGCTAATGAAGATGAAGGTAAATTGTTAGGTGCTGCCACTTCGGGGTCAGGAACTCCTCTTTTAGAAACTATTATGTGGGTTCATAAAGATTCTTATGCAAATGAATTTGCTGTTAATAATAATGTTTCATATGTTATTATTGAAGATTCTTCTAATGTTGTTGATATTCTTGGAGTGTTTTATTCTATTAGTAAAAATACTTTTTTCTTAGATGAAAATATTAAAGATTATATTTCTAATGTTGAATATATTTATTCTTATAATAATGAAGAGTTAACTGAATCAATAAGTGACTATGATATTAAATATCAAAATGGTGATAGTTTAACGCTTGATGATTATGCGGCTTATTTGATTGTTAATCTAGATAGTAGTTTTAAAAATATTAAGATTCCAATCTTTATAAATGTAATTGAAGAAGCAAGTTCCATTGAATTACCTGCTATTGATATTGTAAAAGGTGAATCTATTTATTATTATGAATTTCCTAATGGTAGTTTTCAACCTTATGAAGAAACAATTTATAATGAAGCGGGTGATTATACTATAGTTGGTGATTATACTGAGTTTGGAACTGGAAAGCAGTATTATTCTGTAACTGTTAATGTTCATGTACATGATAAAGAATTAGTATTTGAATATACAGATCATGTTTATGCTAAAAAGTATGATGGAACTACTGATGTTAATCCTGATAATATTATATTTAGTAGTGTTAATGGTGGTTTAAAACCAACAGACTATGAAATAATAAGTGCTAAGTTAGATTCTCCTGAAGTTAATGAGCATGCACCTGTTAGAATAAAAGTTAAGATTAAAGATAGTTCGTTTGATAAATTTGCTTTTTCTAGAAATAAACAAGAAATTGAAATTACTAGTTATATGGCAGTTATAGACTTTGATGTACCAACGGTTAATTTATTAAAAGGTCAGCCTTATGCTCCACCTTGTGATGATGTTGGATGTTTCAATATATATGGTGAAGCAGTATATGATGAAGCAGGGGACTATATTGTTGGTGGCTATTATGTTAAAAATGATGGCTCATATATGTTAGATGATTTATTAATACCAGTTCATGTAATGGATAAGAATTATGTTACTGATTGGGCAGAAATATCTCCTAAGAAATATGATGGTACTACTAATATTGATTTTAGTACTATTAGTATTCCTGATGTAGATAAGAGTAATTATAAAATCATAAGTGCTGAATTATTGACTAATGAAGTTACTGATTGGGGTATGGCTAAAGTAATTGTTAAATTAAATGATGATTTTTATAAGGATAATGCTTTTCCAGGAGATAAACAAGAATGTGAAATATTTGCTCCTATAAAGGTTATTAAAGGGACACCATATTTTGAAATCCCAAATAATTTAACTGCTGAGATAGGTCAAAAACTTTATGATATAAAATTACCTGATGGATTTGAATGGACTAGTGAAGATATTACATTTGATGAGTTAGGTAATAAAGAATTTATTGCTAAATATACTCCAGAAAATACTGATAATTATGAAATTGTAGAAAATATTAAGATTCCTATTAAAGTAGTAGGAAAAGCGATTCCATATACATCTTCTGATTATGAGGTTATTTATGATGAGAAAGAACATTCTATTCAAATAAATGTTGAATTACCTAATTATACAATTAAATATTCTATAGATGGTAATGATTATAATTTAGATGAATTACCTAAGTTTAAAGAAGTGGGAGAACATAAAATTTATTATAAGATTAGTGTTGATGGATATGAAGATATAGAAGGAGTTAATTCTGTTAAAATTTATGGTATTAAAAAAATAGATTCTTCTATAAATATTAAAGATAATATTTTAGTTATTAAAGATAATAATTTTAATAATATTAGTAATATGATTACTACTTATGCTACTTCTGTTGAATTTAAGCATTTAGATACTGATTATGAATTGGTTGATGGAGATATTTTAAGAACAAGTGATAGTATAGGTGTTACTATTAATGGTAAGAAGACATTTATATATAAAATAGCTTATTTAGGTGATACTAGTGGTGATGGTAAGATTAATTATTTAGATTATGTTAATGTTTATAATCATATTCAAAAAGTAAAACATCCTGATTCAAATAAGAAGTTCTTAGATAATGAATATTTCTATGCTGCTGATATGTCTGGTGATAATAAAATAAGTTATTTAGATTATGTAGCAATTTATAAAAAGATAAAAGAATTAAAAGGAGGAAATCATTAATGAAAAGAGTAATTTTAAACACTATTATATTTGTATTGTTTATGTTATTTCCAGTGAGTGTTTTTGCTACTGGTAATATTAGTGTTTCTCCTTCTAATCTTACTATTGAAGTAGGAAGTTCTAAAACTTTTACTATTACGGCAACTAATACTATTGGAGATGTATATATTTCTTCTAGTAATACAAGCGTTGCTAATGTAAGTGCTGGTGAATGGGGTACTGGAATGGTTGATGAAGGTCAAACTAAATCTGGTACTATTACAATTACTGGTAATGGTGAAGGTAGTGCAGTTATTACGCTAACTTTAGATGCTGCTACTTTTGATGGAGAAGATTTATCTGGACAAACTAGAACAATTACAGTTAATGTTGTTCCTAAACCTGTTCCAAATAATAATAACAATAATAATAACAATAACAATAATCAAAATAATAATAATGATAATAATAAATCAACTAATAATAAGTTAAAAGATATTTCAATAGATGGATATCAATTAGTAAAAGTAGACGATAATAATTATACTTTAACTGTTAGTAAAGATGTTGATGATATTAATATTAAAGCTAGTGCAGTAGATTCTAAAGCAAAGGTAACTGGTACAGGTAATCATAAATTAAAAGATGGAGAAAATATAATTACTATTGTAGTTACTTCTGAATCGGGATCTCAAAATAAGATTAATATTAAGATTACTAGAAAAGAATCATTTGGATTAGATGAGTTAGATAATGCACTTAAAGGTTCTTCTAATAATATAATTATTAATGATAATAGTAAATTATCATCTAAAGATTTATCAAAGATAAAAGATAGTGATAAAGTAGTTTCTTTAATATATAAAGATAAAGATAATAGGGAATTATATACTTGGATAATAGATGGTTCTAAAATAAAAGATTTTGATGAATTAGATACTTCTATTAGTTTTAAATCTGATAATAGTAAAGAAATATCTAAATTATCTAATTATGCAGATGGTTTATATGTAAGTATGAAACATAAAGGTAAACTACCTAATGGTACAAGAATTAGATTATATGTAGGTGATAAATATTCTAATGGTGATAAGGTAAATGTTTATTATTATAATGAATCTAATAAAAAACTAGAATTAGTAAAAGAACAAGTAATTGTTAAAGATGGATATATAGAATTTGTTGCTAAAAATGGATCAGATTATTTTGTTACTATGTCAAATGTTAATTTATCTGATAGTATTACAAATACAAAAAAATCTATAAGTGTAATTCCATTTATAGTTATTACAGTAATTATTTTAATTGCTTTATTCTTTATTCTATTATTGAAATCTAAGAAAAAGAAAAAATATGTTGATGATGAAATAATATAAATATAAGGAGAGTGAATTTATGATTATATCAACAACTCCAACAATTGAGGGTAAGAGTATTAAAGAATACAAAGGCGTTGTGTTTGGAGAAACAATTAATGGAATTTATTTTATGAAGGATTTTACTGCCAGTCTTACTAATATTACTGGAGGTAGAGTACAAGAATATGAAAATGAATTAATTGATGCTAGAGCCAATGCTATGACTGAAATGATTAATAGAGCTAAAGCATTAGGAGCTAATGCTATTGTTGGAGTAACAGTTGACTTAGAGACAATTAATGCTTCAATGATTATGGTACAAGCTACAGGAACAGCTGTTATTGTAGAATAATAAATAGAAGTGTAAAGCACTTCTATTTTTTTTATTTATGATATATACAATATGATAAAATTATAATAGGTGATAATATGAAAAGATTTATAAAATTATTTATATTATTATTTATAGCATTTATTAATGTAAATGTGTTTGCTAAAGAAGATGTTTATATTAAAGATGCTCAGTTAATTAATGATTCTATTACTGGTGATGTAGAAATTTTAGATGATCCAGTATTTGATGATATGAATTTAAAACTTAATATTAGATTTTATGATTTAGATAGTTCAGTTAAATATAAAGTTACTATTAAAAATGATAGTGATAAGAGTTATAAAATGACAGATAAAATTCTTGATAATAATGATGATTCTTATATTAAATATTATTATTCATATGATAATGGTAATACTATTAATGGTAATTCAACTAAGTCTTTTTATGTTACTGTTAAATATGAGAATATGGTACCAACTAATATATTAGATAATGGTAATTATTCTATTAATAAGAAAATAGAAGTTAATTTAATTAAAGATCTTATTAATCCGGAAACTAGTAGAAATATAATTATTTCTATTGTGTTTTTGTTAATGATTATTTCTTCATTATATTTTGTTAAGAAGAATAAGAATAGAGTGTTTATAATAATATTTATTTTATTATTATTTCCATTAAGTATAAGAGCAATTAATTCTATAACTATTACAATGAATAATGAAATAGAAGTATACAATAATATGCTTAGAAGTTTTTATGGATATGTAGATGGTAATGATGATTTAACTTTCTTATATGAAGCATTTCATATGGAAGAATATGAAGATAATATTATTTCTATAGATTTTATTAATAATATGGATATTCCTGATAATAGTATTACTTCATGGGATTTATCTGATAAAAAAGATAATACTATTATTGGTTACTTAATTAATGATAGTGAAAATACGGGAAAGTATAAAATGTATATTGGATCTAATCATAAAATGTATGGTAATCCTTTATCAACTTATTGGTTTGGAGGTATGGCTACTTTAAAGAATATTAACTTTAATAATTTATATGATACTAGTAGGGTAACTAATATGAAGGCACTTTTTTATGAAGATTCATTACTTGAATCTTTAGATGTTAGTAACTTTAATACAAGTAATGTTACTAATATGTCTCGTATGTTTGATGGTACAAGAAAAGTAGAGCATTTAAATTTAAGTAATTTTGATACTAGTAAGGTCACTAATATGAGAAGTATGTTTTATAATAGTATTAGTTTAAAGAGTCTTGATGTAAGTAGTTTTGATACAAGTAAAGTTACTGATATGAGTTTTATGTTTGGTGCATATAATGGAGAAATGCAACTTGAAGAAATAATTGGAATAAATAAATTTAAAACTGATAATGTTACTGGTATGCATTCTATGTTTCAACGATGTATTAAATTAAAAAAACTAGATTTAAGTAGTTTTAATACTAGTAATGTTACAGATATGGCATATATGTTCTTGTGGAATGCCAGCTTAGAAGAAGTTAATTTAAGTAGTTTTAATACTGAAAAAGTAACTACTATGGCTGGAATGTTTCATAATTGTGGTCATTTAAAAGAATTAGATTTAAGTAGTTTTAATACTAAGAATGTTACTGATATGTCACATATGTTTAATGTTAGTGATGATGATCCTAACGGATTAAGATATGGATTAATAAAACGAATTATAATGCCTAATTTTGATTTTTCTAGTGTAACTAATATGATTTGGTTTGCTGATACATTACCAGATTGTTCAATGGAGTTTACTTTAAATTTACCTGATAATTTTAATACAAGTAGATTTAATGGTATGTTTGGATCTACTGCTACTGCTAGTGATGCAAAAGTTATAATTAATTATATTGGTTCAAATGAGAATTATGTTGACTATATCATTGCTAATAAATATCCTGCTAATGCTAATATCATCAAAGGAGAATGTGTTGATTGTACTTAGAATAGAAGTGTAAAACACTTCTATTTTTTGTTTAACACTTAATTATTTATGTTAGAATGATAATAGGTGATAATATGAAGAAGATATTTAAAATGTTGTTACTTATAGTTGTTTGTTTTATGTGCTTAAAAGTTAATGCTAAAACATATGATATTTGTAAGAACGGATGTACTTATGATAATGCACAAGATGTTTTTTATGAATTACAATACAGTACTGCTCAAGAAGATGTAGTTATTCTATTTAAAGATAATGGAGTTTATCATGTTGATTTTGATGCTTCTTTTGGTACTTATGGTAATCAGAATCAATATATAATGGGATATTCAGAAAACCCATATATTACTAATATGACAATTAAGAGTGAGGATCCTAAAAATAGAGCGACTCTAGAGTCTGGGCAAAATCAATTTAGTTTTGAATATGATAAAGCAGAGAACTTTATAGTAGAAAACATGATTATGAAAAATTTAGAGACTGATCATAGTTACCATGGTGGAGATATGTTCTTTGTTCAAGAAAAAAATATATATTTAAAAAACAGTGATTTTTATACTCAAGATACATTTGCTTTTTGGTCATTATATGGAGAAGTAAAAGACTGTTACTTTTATTCTGAAAATGGGGTTGATTTAGCTCCTTTAAATAATAGAAGTGGTAAATTAGTAGTAGATAATATTAAAGTTGATACTGTTTCTGAAGATGGATATTTTACATTAGATGCGGAAGAGATGGATATTAAAAATGTTTATGTAGAATCTGCTAATGAATATGGTTGTGAACTTTATTCTACGAATGCAAATATAGATAATATTAATATTAAGGGAGCAACTATTTCTGGTATGTTGATTTCATATTTTAATAAAAGCAATCCAGCTAAAGTTTTAATTACAAATTCAGATTTATCAGATACTCCATTATCTATTTTAAGTGAATATTTTAATTATGGAGACTTATATGATGTTAAAGTATCTGGTACTAAATTAAATGGTGTTAAAACTCTCATAAGTGAGTGGCTTATTAATAATAATCCTGATAATAGACCTGCTCAAATAGTATATGTTGATTCTACAAATACATGGACTAAACCAATAAAAAGAGGAGAAAATGTTATTGAAGAAAATGGGGGAAAAGTTATTATTGATTTAAATAATAGTTTAACTATTAATAAAGATAATTTTAAGAAAAGTGATCTTGACTTAAAGAATATATTTAGTAATGTAGAAGGATTTGATTTTAATGAAGCTACTTGGACTAGTTCTAATCCAGAAGTTGCTATTATAGAAAATGGTAATATAAAATTACTTAAAGTAGGAACTACTACAATTACTGGAGAATATAATGATAATAATTATTCTATTGAATTAAAAGTAACTGAAAATATGATTAATCCTAAGACAAGTGGAATTATAATACCTTTTATTACATTATTTATAATAATTAGTTTAATAGGATTTATTACGATTTTTAAAAATAAAAAGAAGATAGAAGTGTAAAACACTTCTATTTTTTTGTGTTTAATAAAAATATATATGCTAGAATTATAATAGGTGATAATATGAATAAAAAAGTTTCTGAAAAAGAAGATGCTTTAAGATTATTGGGTTCTATTATAAATATACCTATTTATGCTGTTGCATTTTCAAGTGTAATTAATTCTATATATAATACTTCAAGTATAATTGCATTTGTTTTTTTCTCAATAATGTTATTTTTAATATTAATGGTTTTATTGTTTTCTATTAAAGAAATATTTATACATTTAAAAGTTGATAATAAAAAGCTTATTTCTTTTTTACAGACTGCTAATAATTATATTGCTTTATTTATAGTTATGGTTTTGATGTTTGCTGCTGCTAGTGAATTTTTTGAAGTTGGAACTTATGAAAATTTATTGACTTTTACAATTATATATATTATATATTTAGTTGTTTCAAATATTGTTTTTGAAATTTTAAAGAAAAAATATAAAATTAAATAATTATTAATTGTAAAAAGAATGAAAAGATTATATAATTAAATAGGTTAGAAGGAGAGAGTATGGAAGAGATTGATTTAAGAGAATTATTTGAATATTTTAGAGGTAAAATATTATGGATAATAGCAGCTATTATTCTAGCTATTGGTGTTGGTAATGTGTTTACAGTACTTACTAGAGTACCTATGTATAATAGTAATACTACTATTGTTTTAGTTAGTGAAAATAACAGTACTACTTATAATACTACAGAGCAACAACTTAACAAGAACTTAGTTAGTACATATGCTGAGATTATTAAAAGTAGAAAGGTACTTAATAAAGTTATTGATAATTTAGGATTAGATTATTCTTATAATAATTTAAAAAATAATATTAATGTAGAAGCTATTACTAATACTGAAATTATTAAAGTTATTGTTAGTGATAGTGATCCTCAAGTTGCTGCAGAGATTTCAAATGAAATTGCTGAAGTATTTATGAGTGAAGTTCAAAAGATTTATAAATTAAATAATGTATCTATTATTGATGAAGCTGAAGTTAATAAGGCTCCTTACAATGTTAATTATGTTAAAGATAATTTAATATATATTATGGTTGCATTAGTTTTATCTTGTGGAGTAATATTTATTATTTATTACTTTGATACATCAATTAAAACTAGTGAAGAAATTGAAAATAAATTAGGATTAACTGTAGTAGGTATAGTACCTAAGGTAGAGAAGGAGTAGGACATGAAGAATAAGAGTAAAGATTTAGTTATTAATAAGAATCCGAAATCATTATTTGCTGAGTCTATTAGAAGTATACGTACTAATATAGCTTTTGCTTCTATTGATAAGGATGTTAAGATTATTATGAATACTTCTCCAGAAGCTGGTGATGGTAAGAGTTTTATTACAGCTAATTTAGCAGTTGCTTATGGACAAGAAGGTAAGAAAGTTTTATTAATAGATACAGATTTAAGAAAAGGTAGACAACATGAAATATTTGGGGTTATGAATGTTACTAGTGGTGGTTATACTAACTTGTTATTAAACTATAAAGATGAAATTGAATTAGAAAAATATATTTTCCCTACATTTGATGAAAATATTGATTTATTACCAACTGGACCATTACCTCCAAACCCTGTTGAACTATTGGGTAGTGACAATAATAAGAGATTACTTAGAAGATTAAAGAAACAATATGATTTAATAATACTTGATTGTGCACCAATACTTGGATTAAGTGATTCTTTAATACTTGCATCTTTAGCAGATATTAGATTAGTTACTGTTTCATCTAGAAAGACTAAGATGGAAGGATTAGAAAGAGTTAAGAAATTATTTGAACAAACTAATTTAAAAATAGATGGTGTTATATTAAATAATGCTAAAATGAATTCAAGTCATTATTATAGTAAGTATTATACTAGTAGTTATTATAATGAAAATGGAGATTTAAAGTAATTTGAAAGATATTCATTCACATTTAATATATGGTGTAGATGATGGTAGTAAATCATTAGAAGAATCAATTGAATTATTAAAAAAGATGGAGAAGGCTGGAACTACTGATCTTATGCTTACTCCACATTATGTAGAAAATAGTAAATATGTTTGTAATAATAAAGCTAAGAAAGAGATTTTTAATAAATTAAAGGAAAGAGCTAAGAAGGAGAATATTAATATTAATTTATATTTAGGTAATGAAGTGTTCTTTACTGATAAATTCTTAAAATTAATTAAGAATGGTGAGATTAGGACTCTTAATAATAGTAAGTATTTATTATTTGAGTTTCCAATGAATCATTTATATACTAATACTCCTGAAGTTATTAGTAGTATTATTAGTAAAGGTTGTGTACCTGTACTTGCTCATCCTGAAAGATATATGAAGTTTATTAAACATCCTGATTTAGCAGAAGAATATTTAAGAATGGGTGTATTATTACAAGGTAATTTTACTTCTTTATTTAGAAAATATGGTTCTAAACCTAAGAAGGTATTAACTTATTATTTAAAAAATCATTGGATTACTTTTTTAGGTAGTGATACTCATAATGAAGTAAAAAGATATAGTGAAAAGAAATTAAGAAGAAAATTACTTAGAATTACTAAAGATAAAGATTATGTTGATGATTTATTATATAATAACTTTGATAAAGTTATTAATAATGAAGAGATTGGAATATTAAGATAAATAGATGCTATTTATCTTTTTTTTTGATTATTAATTTGATATAATTTATTATGTATAGTAGGTGAGTCTATGGATAATAGTGATTTCAATGATAGTAACAAATTAGAGAGATATAAGACTTCTGTTAAAAGAACGGAGTATTCTTTTTCTAATGTCTCTAAAGATAATAGACAATTATATATTTTTACTAGTCCATCTGGTAAGAGAATATTAACTACTAATATTAATAAGACTGGTGATTCTTATCAATTAGTAGATTGTTTTCATGATGGAGTTTTAGAATTAAATGAAGATATTGATGAAATTGATAGTAGACTTTTCTATACTAATTATAATATTAATGGTTACCCTGTAAGAGAGGTTAAAAAGATTATTATTAATTCAAATAGACCAATAAAAATAGGAGAAAATGCTTTTTCTTACTGTGATTATTTAAAATCCGTAGAAATAAATTGTCCTAATAGTATTAAAGTAGGAGTAGAGGCTTTTAATAAATGTATTGGTTTGGAAGAAGTAAAATTTAATTCTAATAGTGAGGCTTTTGAAGAAGTAAGTATTGGAGTAAGTGCTTTTAGTGGATGTAGAAGTTTGTGTGATATTAGTATTTCTAAAACTTCTAGAATGAATTTTGATACTGAGGCTTTTGCTAATTGTGAAAGTTTAGAAGAGTTTAATAATGAAATTAGATTATTAATATTAGGGGATTTTAGTTTCCGTAATTGTTTGAAATTAAAATACTTTAAATTTCCTGAATTGTTGAGTGCTATAGGACAATCTTTTTATGGATGTGAGTCATTAAAAGATGTTTATGTTTCAGATATAGGGGATTTAGTTATACCTGGAGAAATTGATTTTGAAGGAGTATTTAATAAAACTACTATTACTGTGGGTAAAGCTACAGTAAGTCAATTACTTAAACTACAGAAATATGATTATTTTATTATAGAAAACTTAGTACTTGATAATATAGATTATGAAGGAATTAAAGACTTAAATAGTATTCTTTCTATTTATCCTAAAAGTACATTTAAGAAAATAACAGTGGGAGACTTTGAAATAGATCTTAAAATATTAGATTTAGATCATCCTATTAATAATTCTGTTGAATTAATTAATTATATGAAGATGAGTAATGATGCTATTAATACATTAAAGACACTTGATTTATCTTATGATGAAGGTTCTGATTTCTTGAAAGGTTTCTCTAATAAATATAATAGAGCAGCTATTGAAAAGAATGTTAGTTATTTTAGAACTATGAAAAGATGTGCTTCATCTGTTAATGTAGTATTTTTAGCATCTCCTAAATTATTAGAGATTGATTTTGATGATGTACTTACTAATATAGAGATTATTAGAAGTAATAGTACTGTAACAGATAATGATATAAGAATTTATTATTTTGATGATAGTGATTTAACTATTGATTTAGATAATCCTGATTCTATTAAAGATTATTTAGATCATTATATAGAAAAACATGATAAATTACCTATTGCTTTAAATAGTTTGTTCTGTGGAAGAAGTCAAGAAGAAATAATAGAAAGAGTTGATAGATTAAATTATGTAACTACTATGCATCTTACCGGTAGAGAAAAAGATGAGTATTTATGTAAAGATAGTGTTGATATTATTAAGAGTGTTGATGATGAGACTTTTAATAGTATATTTGGTGATTATAAAGATAGAGCATCTAAAACTAATAGTAAACTTCCTTATCTCCAAGGAATTAAAACTTTAGTATATGAGAAATTAAAAGGATATATTTATCAAGATGATGATGAGAATATTTTATTTGATGAAGTATTTGATGCTGCTATTAACAATTTTAATAATACTTTTGTAGGTAAAAAGATATTAGATTATTATTATGATATGTCTACTTATTTAAGAGGAGAAAATACTAAACAATTAGAATATATGAAGAATATAATATGTGGTAGAGTTCTTTATACTATAATTAGTAGAATTAAATCTTCTTATAAAGAACCTATTACAGAAGAATATATAAGAGAAAAGTTATTTTCTTTTAAGAATATTAGAAGTAAGATGATACTTTCTCCAGATGATTTATTTTCTAATTACTTAGATTCTGTAGATGATCCTGAATGTATAGAAGTATTATTAAAAATAGATCCATATGCTTTTGATATGTTTAGGAATCATTCTGGTAAAATAGATTTTTCTATTAAAGAACAATTAGATGATTTAATACCACAATCTAATAATATTCAAGGACAATTATTTGATTATACTGATTTAAGAGAGAGTGAGGCTATTTCAAGATTCTTAATACCTGAATCTATTATTTGTAATAATATATTACTTGGATATGATGATGTAAGATATTATAGAATTGCTAAAGCTAGTGGATATAGATTTACTAGAGAAGAAGATATTTATTATGAAGAAAAAATAAAAGATTTTAATAGACAATTAGATGAAGTGATTAATGATCCTAAATATGCTCAATATAAAAGACAATTAGAGGCTTATAGAATAGAAGAGGTTAATACTAAACCTGATATTATGAGAGTATTCTATGAGTTCTTACAAAATCAAGTTGTTCCATCTAATATACCTATTAATAAGAGACATGATTTTGAAGATAGAGTAAAAATATTAGTAAATGAATATATAGAAGGTAGTTCTAAAGAAGGAACTAGATTATCTAAGATTATATATTCAGTAGATATGTTATATAGAACTAATAATCCATCTATATTATTTAAATCTACTGAAGAGATAGTAGAGAATCCTATACTTATAAGTAATCCTGATATAAATGATATTGAAAAGATAGGTATAGCATTAGTTGCTTTAAATAAAATGGCTCATCAACAAATAGAAGATTTCATACCTTCGGATTATCTTACTAGATATAGATATAATAGTACGGAATTAATGACTCAAAGTAAGGAGTTTGCAAATAACGTAGTAGATGCTTTAACTTTATTAGGTCGTTATAATGATATAGAGTTTACTTATAAGGATTTATTTAGAGAAGATGGAGTTCTTAAAAATAGTAGATTCTATGATTATGTAGATAATGGAGAATATGAAAAAGTTTATTTATTAGATTTAGATAAGACTAAGGCTGATGAGATTTATGATTTTGTAGTTAGTAATTATCGTGAATTTAGAAAGATATTTAAAGGAAGAAATGATAAGAATATTCCTATAAATATAAAAGACTATTATAGAGACAACAAAGATATTGTAGATTATATATTTAAGAATTCTACTGAAGATGAAGATAATATGATTATTGCTCATGTTAATCCATTAATATTAAGTAGTGATGAGAAAACTAAAATATATAATAACTTTACTAGATGGGTTGATTATTATGATGATAGTAGAGAGATTACTGATGATAGAGAATTTAGTGTAGAAGATTATATAAGAATATTTAGATCTTTAAAGAAAGTAAGAGATTCCTATAAAGAGAAACCTGATGTAATAGATCATTTAATAGATAATGCTATTAGTCAGAGAAATATGTATGATTTAAAAAATAGATTTTCTGAAATACTTATGAATTCTTTAATAGATGAGTTAGGTAATACTAGTAGTAAAGATTCTGTTGATATTATGAATAGAATTGTTAATTTTACTAAAGATGAAAAATTAGAGATGTTTAAAAATAGTGGAATAATTGTAGAGATACAAGAAGATGTATTAAATCCTGGACAAGATGTATTAGTAGTTTATTCTAAAAATGTAAGAGAACCTTATTCTATACATTTAACTGGTAAAGTAATAAAAGATGATGATACTAGAAAGAGAGTTAGAGAAAATCAAATTATTATTAATAGTCAACTAGATAATAAGAATTTAACTTATAATAATAGTACTTATTCATATGATTTTAGAAATCAAAGAATAGATTTTGATTTTAATTTTAAAGATGGAGATTCAGGAAGACCTAATGCATTACTTTTAAATTTCTTAACAGTAGAAATACCTACTTTATTAAAGAGTTATGGTATTACTAGAGAGTATTTAAGTGATATATTAAATAATAATAAGGAAACTGATAATACTATTATTAATGGTATTATTAAGATGATAAGTAATCTTAAAGATAAACATATATTACAAATACCTGAAGATTTAGATATAAGTCCTGAATTTGAATATTTAAAAGGTATTAAATTTAGTGGTATTAATAGTAGATATATATATACTATTATGGGTTTATTAGGAAATGATAGAATTAAGTATATTGAAACAAAAGAAAATCAAAAAATATTAAATGAAATAGTAGATAGTTATAATGAAAGATTAGATCCTAATAATAGTGATTATCAAGATAGATTAAAAGAAGTATTTATGGAATTAAGTGTATTACATGAAAGAGAATTAAATGGAGGAACAACAAATAAAGTTTGTTACTTTGGAGATGGAACATTTAAATTTATAATAAGTCAAAATAAAGCATTTAATATCTTACATAAGATTAATAAAGAAGTAGATATGTCTTTAATAAATGATGATAATTATAGAAAAATAGTAGAAGCTTATATAGTAAGAGTATGTTTTAAAAGAGTTGGTGAATTTAAGAGTTCAGAAGATAGTATAAATGAATTAAAGAGAGTATTAAATGATATTAATAATGGAGTTTATACTTGTGATAATTATAAGATTAAAGCATCTAATTTAAGTGATAAATTTAAAAAAGAAATGATTGATAAAATTAAAGAAAAAATAAGATTATTATCAGAAGGATTAAAAATAGTACAAAAAGATAAAAGTAAAGATTTAGTAGAAATGTTAGAAGATAGTAAAGAAGAAATGAGTAGTTCTGATCAAGATACTCATGGTAATGGGAAGAAATAGAAGTTATTATGATTCACTAAATTAAAAAGGAAGTAGAAATCATTCTACTTCTTTTTTATACAATTTATATCAATTTTGTGTAATTTTAATTGTTATTAAGAAAGAAATAGAGTATAATTATATAGAAATGTGTACAGATATTAAAAAACAAAAGAGAGAGTGAATTTCATGGAAAAATTAAAGGGAATAGTAAAGACAAAAGCTAATAGAATTGCTTTGTTTGTAATGTACGATATTATGGCATTAGTAATATCAACTTTTTTGTCTTTATGGGTAAGATTTGATTTTGGAAATATTCCTGAAATGTATATTGATGGTTCAATTGCATTTATAGTGTTAGATGTAGTAATAATGCTATTTATTTTTATGATTGGAAGATTATATATAAGTAGTTGGAGATATGCATCAGTTACTGAACTTATTGAGGTAATATCAAGTGTTACAATATTTGAATTTGTTACATTTGTATATAAAAATACATTTATGCTTGCTGTTATGCCAAGAAGTTTTTACATTATACAGTTTTTCTTAATGGTAGCATTAATTGGTGGATCTAGATTCTCATATAGAGTATTAAGATTTTTAGCAATAAAACTTGATAAAGGTGAGAATAAAGTAAATACAATGATTATTGGAGCTGGAGAAGCTGGTAGATTATTAGTTACTGAGATTCATAGTAATAATAGTGGATTTCCTAATAGAATATGTTGTTTTATAGATGATAATAAACAAATTAAAGGAACATATTTAAAAGGAGTACCAATAGTTGGTGGAAGAAAAGATATAGTAGAAGCAGTAGATAAATTTGGAATAGAAGAAATAATTATTGCTATTCCATCTGCTGATAAAAGCGAAATAGCTAAAATAGTAGATGAATGTCAAAAGACAAAAGCAAATATTAAAATACTTCCAGCATTAAGTTCCATGGTAAATGGAAACCTAATGAATAAAGTAAAAGAATTAAGTTATGAAGATTTCTTAGGAAGAGATCAAATAGTAACTAATTTAGATGAAATTATAAATACAATAGAAGATAAAGTTGTTATGGTTACAGGTGGTGGAGGATCTATTGGATCTGAGTTGTGTAGACAGATTGCAAAGTGTTCACCTAAACAATTAATAATATTTGATATATATGAAAATAATGCTTATGATATACAACAAGAATTATTAAGAGATTATAGAAATTTAAATCTTGAAGTAATTATAGGATCAGTAAGAGACTATGATAGGGTAGATAAAGTATTTGAGAAATATAAACCAGAATTAGTATTTCATGCTGCTGCTCATAAACATGTTCCATTAATGGAAGTTAGTCCAAATGAGGCAATTAAGAATAATTGTTTAGGTACTTTAAATGTTGTTAAATTATGTGATAAACATAAGACTAAAAAAATGGTTTTAATATCAACAGATAAAGCAGTAAGACCAACTAATGTTATGGGTGCAAGTAAAAGAATATGTGAGATGATTATTCAAGCATATGATAAGAAAAGTACTAATACAGATTATGTTGCCGTTAGATTTGGTAATGTACTTGGAAGTAATGGTTCAGTAATACCACTTTTCTTAAAACAAATAGAAAACGGGGGACCTGTTACTGTAACACATAGAAAGATTACAAGATTCTTTATGACTATACCAGAAGCAGTTAGTTTAATATTACAAGCAAGTACTTATGCTGAAGGTGGAGAAATATTTGTACTAGATATGGGTAAACCAGTAAGAATATATGATCTTGCTGAAAAACTAATTAGATATAAAGGTTATGAACCTGATGTAGATATAAAGATTGAAATTACTGGATTAAGACCAGGAGAAAAACTATATGAAGAGACTTTAATGGATGAAGAGGGTATGAAATCTACTCCAAATAAATTAATTCATATAGGTAAACCTATTAGAATGAATTATGAAAAATTCATGAATGATTTAGATGATTTAATAAAAGCATCATATAAGAATAATGATGATATTAAAGATATGGTTGCTAAAATAGTACCAACTTATACAGTTGATAAGGGTGATAGAAAGGTTGATGAGTAATTTATGTCAAAAGAAATTAAACCATTAGAGAAAAAAGTTTGGTTATCATCTCCAACAATGCATGGAGAAGAAATCAAATATGTACAAGAAGCTTATGAAACAAATTGGATGAGTACAGTTGGAGCAAATATTAATGAAGTAGAAAAAGAAATTTGTAAAAAAGTAGGATGTAAATATGCAGTTGCTTTAGCAAGTGGAACAAGTTCACTTCATTTAGCAGTTAAACTTGCTGGAGTAAAACCAGGAGATAAAGTTTTCTGTTCTGATATGACTTTTGCTGCAACAGTAAATCCAGTTGTATATGAAGGTGGAGTACCAGTATTTATTGATACTGAATATGATACTTGGAATATGGATCCAGTAGCTTTAGAAAAAGCATTTGAATTATATCCAGAAGTAAAAGTAGTAGTAGTTGCTCACCTTTATGGAACTCCAGGAAAAATAGATGAAATAAAAGCAGTATGTAAAAAACATAATGCTGTTATAGTAGAGGATGCAGCAGAGTCTTTAGGAGCAACATATAAAGGAAAACAAACAGGAACATTTGGAAATTATAACTGTATTTCATTTAATGGAAATAAGATTATTACAGGATCTTCTGGTGGTATGCTATTAACTGATTCAGAAGAAGCTGCCAATAAAGCAAGAAAATGGTCAACTCAATCAAGAGAAGCTGCAGCATGGTATCAACATGAAGAAATTGGTTATAACTATCGTATGAGTAATGTTATTGCTGGAGTTGTAAGAGGACAAATTCCACACTTAGAAGAACATATAGCTCAAAAGAAAGCAATCTATGAAAGATACAAAGAAGGACTAAAAGATTTACCTGTTAAAATGAATCCAATAGACTTTAAAAATAGTGAACCTAACTATTGGTTAAGTTGTATGATAATTGATCAAGATGCAATGGGAGAACAAGTTAGAGGAGAACAAAAAGCGTTATATAAACATGAAAAAGGTAAGTCTACTCCAACTGAGATATTAGAGAAAATAGCAAGTATTAATGCAGAAGGAAGACCAATTTGGAAACCAATGCATATGCAACCAATATTTAGAATGAATCCATTTGTAACTAGAAATGGAAATGGTAGAGCTCAAACTAATGCTTATATTGATGGAGTTGCTACTGATATCGGTATGGATATCTTTGAAAGAGGATTATGCTTACCAAGTGATAATAAAATGACAACTGAAGAACAAGACACAATTATAGAAGTAATTAAGAGTTGCTTTGAATAAATAAGTAAAGGAGGAATAATATGTATAAGAAATACATCAAGGGATTACTAGATATTATATTATCTTTAATAGGTATTATTATTCTATCTCCTTTACTTATTATTTTATATATTTTAGTTTTAATATTTATGGGATTTCCTGCTATATTTAAACAAGCTAGACCAGGAAAAAACGAAAAGATATTTCATTTATACAAATTTAGAACTATGACTAATAAAAAAGATAAGAATGGTAAATTATTACCAGATGATAAAAGATTAACTAAATTTGGTAAATTCTTAAGAAAAACTTCACTAGATGAATTACCAGAGTTATTTAATATTTTATTTGGTCAAATGTCATTTATTGGACCAAGACCATTACTTGTAGAATATTTAGATTATTATACTGAAGAAGAACATCATAGACATGATGTTACTCCAGGATTAACTGGATGGGCACAAGTAAATGGAAGAAACTTAGTTAATTGGGATAAAAAATTTCAATTAGATTTAGAATATGTTAATAATTTAACATTTAAAATGGATTTAAAAGTTATATTTAAAACAATAAAAGTTGTTTTATGTAGAGAAGGTATTACTGATGGTAAAACGCAAACTATGACTTTTCTTTACGATGAAAGGAAGAAAAAAGTATGCAAAAAGAAGTAATAATATTAGGTGCTGGTGGACATGCAAAAGTTATTGCTGAGTCTATTCTAAAAAGTGGAGATGAAGTATTAGGTTTCTTAGATGATAATGAAGAAATTCAAGGAAAAGGAATCTATCTTGGAAGAAAAGTAATTGGTAAGATTAATGAAGTAGTTAACTATCAAGATAAATATTTTGTAATAGGAATAGGTAGTAATAAAGTTAGAAAAATGTTTGCTGAAAAATATAGTAATTTAAAATGGTATACTGCAATACATCCATCTGCAATTATTGCAAGTGATGTTGTGATTGGAGAAGGTACTGTTATTATGCCAGGGGTTATTATTAATCCTGGAACAATTGTAGGTAAACATTGTATTGTAAACACAGCTGTTTCTTTAGATCATGATAATAGAATAAATGATTATGTACATATATCTCCAGGAAGCCATTTAGCTGGAACTGTTACAGTAGGTGAAAGTACTTGGATATGTGCAGGAGTTACAGTTATCAATAATATTACGATTGGTAATAATAATGTAATAGGTGCAGGAGCTACAGTAATTAGAAATATAGAAGAGGATAATAGTACATTTATTGGAATACCTGCAAAAATATTAATTAAGAAATAGAGGAGATGGGTAAATGAAAAAGAAAATATTATATGTTGCAACTGTTGATGTTCATATTAGAACTTTTCATTTACCATATCTTAAAATGATGCACGATGAAGGTTGGGAAGTTCATGTTGCTACTAACGGAGATGAACAATTTCCTAACTGTGATGTTAAACATCAAATATGTATTGAAAGAAGTCCTTATAAATTAAAAAATCTTAAGGCAATTAAACAATTAAAAAAGATAATTGATCAAGAAAAGTTTGATATAATTCATTGCCATACTCCAATGGGAAGTGTTGTTGCAAGACTTGCAGCAAAACATGCAAGAAAAAAATATGGTACTAGAGTGATTTATACAGCTCATGGATTTCATTTCTTTAAAGGAGCACCATTACTTAATTGGATGTTATTCTATCCAATAGAAAAGTATTTGGCAAAATATACTGATACATTAATAACTATCAACACTGAGGACTATGAATTAGCTAAGAAGAAATTTAGTAAAAGATGTCGTGACATTCAATATGTACCTGGAGTTGGAATAGATATTAAAAAATTTGATTTAAATATTAATGATTATGAAAAAAATAAATTGAAGTGCGAGCTAAAAATAGATAAAGGAGATTTTGTGATTGTGTATCCAGCAAGATTGTGCCCTGACAAAAATCAACTACTACTAATAAATATGATGAAACAATTGAATAATAAAAAGATAAAATTATTTCTACCAGGAAAAGATGAATATAATGGATATTATCAAAAGTATGTAAGAGACAATAAAATAGATAATGTATTCTTTTTAGGACATAGGGATGATATATCTAAATTGTTAAAAATATCTAATTTACTAATTGCATCAAGTGTTAGAGAGGGATTTGGTATTAATCTAGTAGAAGCGCTAGCATGTGAAGTACCTGTTATTGCAGTAGACAATAGAGGCCATCGAGAAATAATAAATGACGGGGAAAATGGTCTCATTATTAAAAATGATGTTGATGATTTAATTGAAAAGTTTAATATGTTGTATCAAAATCATGAATTATACAACAAATTAAAAAATAATAGTTATAACAGCATAAAAAAATTTTTTTTAAGTAATTCATTAAAAATAATGAAACAAATATATAATTTGAAGGGGTGAATACTAAATGAGAGTGTTGGTTTTTTCAAACAATTCGTGGGATGATTCAAATTCACTTGGAAATACATTATCTAATTTTTTTAATGGTGCTCCATGGAAAGAAGATACTTTTTATAACATATATATGAGAAATAGCAATCCCAATAATAAGGTATGCAAAAAATACTTTCAAATAAAACCTGATGAGTTGGTATTTCACTTTTTTGAAAAAGAAAAAATTGGTCATAATATCAATTGCTTTGACTCTACAAAAAAGACTTTCAATGATAATAAATATATCAATTTAATTCACAAGAAAAGAATTAATTTTGTATATCCGTTTATGGAATATATTTATAGAAAAGAAAAATGGATTAACAAAAAATTTAAGAATTTCATAAATGAGGCCAATCCTGATATATTTTTTTCTTTTTTGACAAATGTTGCTATGCTTAAACCTATGATTCATTATATTAAAAAGTCAACAAATGCGAAAATAGTACTTTTTATTGCTGATGATGTTTTTGGCTCAATAAATAAAATGTCGATATTAAGAAAAAATAAATTGATAAAAGAATTTACTGATGTTATAAATAATGCCGATAAAATATATGCTATATCGAATGAATTGATTAAAGATTATTCAAAAATGTTTAATAAAAAAATTGAACTATTATATAAAGGATGCTCTTTTGATTACCCAGTAAAGAAAAAATTAAATGATCCGTTAAAATTTATATATGCAGGGAATTTACTTTATGGTAGAGATAAAACTTTGCAAAAAATTGGAATTGCAATAAAAAAGAATAATAGTATAAATGAGCAAAAAGCTGTTTTAGAAATATATACAGGAACGGTTATTACTGAAGAATTGAAAAAAAAATTGAACATAGAAAATTGCTCTATTATTGTTGGAAAAAAAGACTATGATGAAATAAAAAAGGTTATGAATAATGCAGATTTTAATTTGCAAGTTGAATCATTTGAAAAAAGGCAAATCGATATTGTAAAATATTCATTTTCAACAAAAATAATAGACTGTCTACAGTCTGGTAGTTCAGCTGTTGCAATTGGACCAAACAATATTTCATCAATTAAATACATGAAAAGGATTCCTGGTGTATCAGTTATTGACAATTACGAAGACATTGAGAAAGAAATAAATAATTTGATTATCAATAAATTTGAAATATTAAATAATGCAAAAAAAATGAGAGAATATGCATTAAGTAACCATAGCATTATAGATAACCAAAAAAGAATAAAAAATGATTTTATATTATTAAAAAATGAGTAGGAGTGAGTTTAATGCTACCATATTTTATATTAGTTATATTACCATTTGCAGTATATGTATTGGGTTTAGTAAAAGGGAAAAAATGGGATAAGAAATGTTTGACTTTATTCTTTATTATTTTTATTGTTTTATTGTCATTAAGAAGTATTGATTGTGGTGTTGATTTAAAAAACTACAATTATATATTTAATAATTTATCCACTAAGTCAATAAGCAATATTTTTAACTTATATAATAGAGAATTTCTATTTTATGCTCTGAATAAAATTGTTTATGTACTATTTAGTGATTTTCGAGTAATGATAATTATTTCTGCTTTAATATCTATAATTCCAATTTTAATCGTATATAAAAATGAAAGTAAAAATATGCTTTTAACACTCTCATTATTTTTGACAATTGCTCCTTTCAGCGTTTTCTTTTCTGGATTAAGACAATCTTTAGCAATTGGCATAGTTTTTTTATCTTATCCGTTTTTAAAAAAGAAAAAATGCATACCATTTATTATTACAGTTTTAATTGCATCTTTATTTCATAAATCTTCACTTGTTTGTCTAATTATTTATCCAATATATCATTTCAAGCATACTAAAAAAATTTTTTACTTCTTTGTACCCCTTCTTATTATTACTTGGATATTTAAGAATCAATTATTCTCGACTATAATTCAATTTGTCGATCCTTTATATCAAGAAAGATATAATATTATTGAATCAACCGGTGCATACGGAATGCTTATTTTACTTTTAATGCTTGATCTATTTTGCTTTATTTTACCTGAAAAAGGACAAATTGATGGAGATTTTAATGGATTACGAAATATCCTTGTCTTATCCACATTTATTCAGTGCTTCGCATCTATAAATCCTATAGTTATGAGAATTAATTATTATTTATTATTATTTGTTCCGCTATTAATTCCTATGGTTAAATATAAATGCAAAAAAGAAAATATTAAAATAACCAATCTTTTTGAATTATTTCTTACATCTTTTTTGATTTTTTATTTCTTTTATAATGGTTATAATGGTAATGATATACTGCAAATTTTCCCATATATCCCATTTTGGAGGTGAGTTACATGAGAGTATTGCAAATAAACGTAATATATGAAAAATATTCGACAGGCAGAACAGTTAAAGAAATGCATGAATATTTTATTAATAATAAAATCGAGTCTTATATTGCTGCAGCTCAAAATGTCGTTGAAGATAATAATTTTTATAAAATAGGAAATAAATTTGACCATAAGATTCATGCTATTTTGTCAAGAATAACTGGTTTGCAAGGTTATTATTCACGTATTTCCACAAAAAGATTAATAAAATTTATTGAAAAAACAAAACCAGATGTGGTTTTATTGCATAATTTGCATTCAAATTATATTAATATTCCGTTATTATTGAATTATTTGTCTAAAAAAGATATTGTCACCATACTTATTTTACATGATTGTTGGTTTTATACAGGTAAATGTTGTTATTATAATGATTTGAAATGTGATAAATGGAAGAGTGGTTGCTATAAATGCCCTGCAAAAAAGAAATATAATAAGAGTTATTTTTTTGATTTTTCAAAGAAAATGTATTTGGATAAAGAAAAATTGTATTCTTCTTTTAATAATCTTGCTGTCGTAGGTGTTTCAAAATGGGTAACCGAAGATGCAAAAAAATCCATTCTAAAAAACGCAAAATATATAGAAACTATATATAATTGGATTAATTTAGACGTTTTTAAGCCTCATGATACAAAAGAACTGCGTGAGAAATTAGGACTAAATAATAAGTTTGTTATATTTGGAATTGCAGCCATATGGAGCAAAGAAAAGGGATTGGATATTTTTATTGAGTTATCGAAAAAATTAATGGAAGATTATCAAATAATTCTCGTGGGAAACATAAACAATAACCAAAAAGATTTAGGAAAAATAAAATTCCTAGGTCCGATTAAAGATATTAATAGATTATCTGATTTGTATGCTATGGCAGATGTGTTTATAAATCCATCTATAATGGAAACTTTTGGAAAAACTACTGCAGAAGCCATTTGCTGTGGAACTCCTGTAATTGCATATAATAGTACAGCAACTCCCGAATTAGTTGGAACTGATAATAAATGTGGTTTTTTACTTGAAAAAAATGACATTAATTTATATATAGAAAAAATATATGAGATTAGAAAAAAAGGAAAAGAAAAGTATGTTATTAATTCAAGGGAACGTTCTGAAAGATTATTTTCTTATTCTAATAATATGAATGAATTTATTAGTTTATTTAATAATTTGTTAAAAAAATGAGGAGGATAATAAGTGAAGGTATTTTATTTTGGATATTATAGTGATGTTGATAATAATAGAAAAACAGCTCCTGCGGCAGATACTAAAATGGATTATATCATTGAATCATTGAAATGTTTTTCGAATGATGTTGAATTACTATCTTTTTGCTATGTTGATGATAAAAGTAACATATTAAAAAAATATAAAGGATATGTAAATGAAAAAAACGGAATAAAGATAAGATATTTTTCATCTTATTCGTCAAAGTATAGAGTTATAAGAGTTATAGGAAGATTATTTACATGGTTAGAACAAAAAAAATATATAAAAGAGCATTGTGTGTTTAATGATTCTAATATTATTATATATCATTCTTTATCTTTGTTTAGAGTTTATAAATTACTAAATAAATATAAAAAGAAATATACTTTAGAAGTAGAAGAGATATATTCTGATGTTATTAACAAAGAGAAACTGAGAAAAAAAGAAATTAATTATTTAAACAAGGGAAATAAGTATATTTTTCCAACAAAACTCTTAAATGATGAAATAAACTTTAATAATAAACCACACGTGATTGTCCATGGGACATATAAAGTAGAAAAGGAATTCAAAGAAAAGAGTTTTGTTGATAATAAAATACATTGTGTATATGCAGGCACATTTGATCCTAGAAAGGGAGGGGCTACAGCAGCAGCAGCAGCAGAATACTTACCTAGTAATTATCATATTCATATTATTGGATTTGGTTCTCCACAAAATGTAAAAATGATGGAAAAAGAAATTGAGAGAATAAAAAAGATTTCTAAAGCAGAAGTTTCTTATGATGGTTTATTAATTGGTGATGATTATTTAAAATTTATACAGAGTTGTGATATTGGTTTAAGTACTCAAAATCCAGACGCAGTCTTTAATGCAACATCTTTTCCTAGTAAAATACTATCTTATATGGCTAACGGATTAAGGGTCGTAGGTATAAGAATTCCTGCAGTAGAGTCTTCTAAGATTGGGAAATATTTGTATTATTATGATAAACAAAACCCTAAAGAAATAGCTAATGCAATCATGAATGTTGATATGAACGATAATTATGATAGTAAAAAGATTATTGAAAAATTAGATATTGATTTTAAAAAAGACTTAAAAAAAATGATACTTAGTAAAAAATAATTATTTAATATTATTAATTATATTTTTATTTATAAATCGAATTTATATGATAGAAAGGAGAAAATATGAGTAGAAAAAAAGGTGTAATATTATCTTATGCCTTAATGATTTTTGAAGTTTTTAATACTTTGTTGCTAACTCCAATTATAATTAAGACACTTGGTCAAGCTGAATATGGTGTATACAAGTTAATAATAGCAATAAATGGATATTTGTTGTTATTAGACTTAGGAATTGGTAATGCAACTATTAAATATATTTCAAAATATAGAGTAAATAAAGATTCTGAAAATGAGAAAAAGTTTTTAGGAATAGTTACAATTTATTATATTATCATTGGTATTATAACGCTCTTAATTGGATTAATTATTACATGTTCTTTTCCTTATGTTTTTTCTAAGGGATTAAGTAATGAAGAAATTCGGCTAGGACAAACATTGGTGTTTGTTACAATGATTACTTCAGCAATTACTTTAGGAACATCTCAGTTTGGAAATATAATTCTTGCATATGAAAGATTTGGAATATCAAAAATATCACAAATTATTACTATTATAATTAGAATATGTATTTCATATATAGCATTAAAACTTGGATTTAGAAGTATTGCTTTGGTTTTGATAAATCTTGTGATGACTATAATAATTAGAGTATTCTTTATTCTTTATGTATTATTTAGAATAAGAATTAGACCTTTGTTTAAAAATATTAGTAAAAATCAAATCAGAGAAATAGTTTTTTATTCAAGTTGGATATTATTGCAGATGGTAGCTACCCAATTAAATTCAAGTGTAGATCAAATCCTTATTGGTTCATTTGTGTCTTCATCAGCAGTTATATTAGCTATTTATGGTGTTGGAAGTCAGATTAATCAGTACTTTAAATCTATTGGTTCAGCATTTACCGGGGTACTTATGCCAGGAGTTGTAAAACTTGTTGAAAACAAAGCGAGTAATAATGTTATATGCAATGAAATGGTTAGAATTGGAAGATACATATTGATGGTATTAATTATAATATGGGGTGTATTTTTAATTGAAGGAAGAGAATTTGTAGTTTTGTGGGCTGGTAAAGATAATATAAATGCTTATCTTGTTGCAATCATTTTGATGAGCGTAGAAATGATGGTTTTAACCAAGTCAATTGGTACTCAAATATTATGGGCAATGAATGAACATAAAGAACAGGCTATATTGAAATTTATTATTGTCCTATTAAATATAGGTTTAACTATATTATTAATTAAGTGGCAACCATTATTAGGAGCCACAATTGGGACATTTATATCAATGTTATTAGGTGATGTTGTTGTAATGGACATAATATTCCATAATAAACTAGGTTTAAAAATAATTGATTATTATCGAAATTTGTCTAAAGGAATAGTGCCAGCTATATTATTATCTATTATTTTTGGTATAATACTGAATATGGTTTTTAATGATTATTCATTAATCGGTTTTGTAATAAAGTCAGGAATAATGATTCTGATTTATATTATTGGAATGATATTTTTTGGATTAAATAATGATGAAAAGAAATTAATATATTCTATGTTACATTTAAAAGGAGGAAAATAATAATGAGTATATTTAAAGATAAAGTCTTAATGATAACTGGAGGTACTGGATCATTTGGTAACACAGTATTAAAGCATTTTTTAGAGACAGATATAAAAGAAATAAGAATTTTTTCAAGAGATGAAAAAAAACAAGATGACATGAGACATGAATTACAAGCTAAACACCCTGATGAGGCAAAAAAGGTGACATTTTATATTGGAGATGTAAGAAATTTACAAAGTGTTAAAGATGCTATGGTAGGAGTAGATTATATTTTCCATGCTGCTGCATTAAAACAAGTTCCATCTTGTGAATTCTACCCAATGGAAGCAGTAAGAACAAACGTTATTGGAACTGATAATGTACTTCATGCTGCAATGGAAGAAGGTGTTAAAAGAGTTGTATGTTTATCAACTGATAAAGCAGCTTACCCAATCAATGCAATGGGAACTTCTAAAGCAATGATGGAAAAAGTAATTTATGCAAATGCAAGAGTTTCTGCTCAAAGAGGAGGACCAGTAATTTGCTGTACACGATATGGTAATGTAATGTGTTCAAGAGGTAGTGTTATTCCATTATTTATTGATCAAATCAAAAATGGAAGACCAATTACAATTACAGATCCTAACATGACTCGTTTCTTAATGAACTTAGATGAAGCAGTAGACTTAGTTAAATTTGCATTTGAAAATGGAAATCCTGGAGATTTATTTATTCAAAAATCTGATGCATCAACTATTGGAGATTTAGCAAAAGCTGTTCAAAAATTATTTGGTGATACAGGAACAAATATTATTGGAACTCGTCATGGTGAAAAATTATTTGAAACATTAATGACTAGAGAAGAGAGATTAAGAAGTGAGGATATGGGTCATTATTACAGAGTTGTAGCTGACTCTCGTGACCTTAACTATGATAAATTCGTAGTAAAAGGAGATGTTAAAACAATGGCAGATGAGTCATATACATCTCATAATACTAATAGACTAGACGTAGATGGAACTGTTGAAAAAATCTTAACAACAGACTATGTACAAGAAGAATTAAAAAAATGGCAAGAAGAACATAAGTAGGAGGATAGTATGAAAGTATTAGTAACAGGAGCAAAAGGTTTTGTAGGACAAAACTTAGTAGAATCTTTAAAGAATTTAAAAGATAATAAAGACCGTACAAGACCAGAATTAAAAATAGAAGAAATCTATGAATATGATAAAGAAACAGATCCTAATCTATTAGATGAATACTGTAAGACTTGTGATTTTGTATTTAACTTAGCTGGAGTAAATCGTCCAAAAGAAAATAGTGAATTCATGGAAGGAAACTTTGGTTTTGCATCTACATTATTAGATACATTAAAAAAGAATAATAATAAATGTCCTGTTATGTTATCTTCATCTATTCAAGCTACATTAATTGGTAGATATGCAGAAAGTGATTATGGAAAAAGTAAATTAGAAGGAGAAAACTTATTCTTCAATTATGCAAAAGAAAATAACAGTAAAGTACTAGTATATCGTTTCACTAATTTATTTGGTAAATGGTGTAGACCAAACTACAATAGTGTAGTAGCAACATTCTGTAATAATATTGCCAATGATTTAGAAATACAAGTAAATGATCCTAATGCAGAATTAGAATTATGTTATATAGATGACGTTGTAAGAGAAATGTTAGATGCTTTAGACGGAAAAGAACATCATTGTCACTTTGATGGAGTAACTGCTATAGATGATAAAGATGGAGCATATTGCTACATACCTACAACTCATAAAGTTACATTAGGTGAGATAGTAGAATTATTAAATGTATTTAAAGAACAACCAAATACATTAATAATTCCAGAAATTAAAAATAATTCTTTTGCAAAGAAATTATATTCAACTTATCTATCTTACTTACCAAAAGAAAAAGTTAAGTTTGAACTTAAGATGAATAAAGATGATAGAGGAAGTTTTACAGAATTATTAAAAACAGAAAACTGTGGGCAATTTTCTGTTAATATAAGTAAGCCTGGAATTACAAAAGGACAACATTGGCATCATTCAAAATGGGAGTTCTTTATGGTAGTATCAGGATGCGCTCTAATTGAAGAGAGAAAAGTAGGAACAGATGAAGTAATCTCATTTGAAGTAAGTGGTGACAAAATAGAAGCAGTACATATGCTTCCAGGATACACTCATAATATTAAAAACTTATCTGATACAGAAGACTTAGTAACAGTAATGTGGGCAAATGAATTATTTGATCCAAATCATCCTGATACATATGGAATGGAGGTATAGTATGGAAGTTAGAAAAGATTATAGTGATGTTAAATGGCAAGAAAATGGAAAATTAAAATTATTAATTATTGTAGGAACAAGACCAGAAATTATTCGTTTAGGAGCAGTTATAACTAAATGTCGTAAATACTTTGATTGTATCTTAGCTCATACCGGTCAAAACTATGACTATAACTTAAATGGAGTATTCTTTAAAGATTTAAAATTAGATAATCCAGAAGTATATATGGATGCAGTAGGAGATGACTTAGGAGAAACAGTAGGAAATATCATTGCTGCATCATATAAATTAATGAACCAAATTAAACCAGATGCTCTATTAATTTTAGGAGATACAAATAGTTGTTTATCAGCTATATCTGCTAAACGTCTACATATTCCAATTTTCCATATGGAAGCAGGAAATAGATGTAAAGATGAATGCCTACCAGAAGAGACTAATAGAAGAATTGTAGATATTATCTCTGATGTAAACTTAGCATATAGTGAACATGCAAGAAAATATTTACATGAATGTGGTCTACCAAAAGAAAGAGTATATGTAACAGGTTCACCTATGGCAGAAGTATTACACAATAATTTAAAAGATATTGAATCATCTGATATCTTACAAAAACTAAAACTTGAACCTAAAAAATATATCTTATTATCAGCACATAGAGAAGAAAATATTGATATAGAAGCAAACTTTAATAGTTTATTTACTGCTATTAATAAAATGGCTGAAAAGTATGATATGCCAATTCTTTATTCATGTCATCCTAGAAGTAGAAAGCGTCTAGAAGCAACTGGATTTAAATTAGATACTAGAGTTGTAATGCATGAACCATTAGGATTCCATGATTATAATAATTTACAAATGAATGCATTTTGTGTAGTAAGTGACTCTGGAACATTACCAGAAGAATCAAGTTATTATACAAGTATTGGTAAATCATTCCCAGCTGTGTGTATTAGAACATCAACTGAACGTCCTGAAGCATTAGATAAAGCATGCTTTATCTTAGCAGGAATAGATGAAAAAAATCTACTACAAGCAGTAGATACTGCAGTAGAAATGAATAAAGAAAAAGACTTTGGAATACCTGTTCCAGATTATATCGATGAAAATGTATCTGCTAAAGTAGTAAAGATCATTCAAAGCTATACTGGTGTAGTAGATAAGATGGTTTGGAGAAAGAAATAAGGATGTTACAAAAAATATGAAAAAAATAAAAACACTATTAAAGAATAATCGCTTTTTATATTTGAGTTTTAACTTTATTGGTTCATTTTTTCTTAGATTTATTGGATTGTTTTGCAAAACTGATACAAAGTTGATTTTATTTAATTCATTTGGTGGCGCTAAATATGATGATAGTCCAAAAGCAATATATGATTATATGATTTCTTCTAATAAATATAAAGATTATAAATTGGTTTGGGCAATAGATAGTCCTAAATTATTTGATAATAAGAATGTTAATTATGTAAAAAACAATTCTTTCAAGTTTTTTGTTTTTGCTCTTAAGGCAAAGTATTGGATTACCAATTCTTCTATGGAAAGAGGCTTAAAATTTAAAAAGAAGAATACTATTTATATTAATACTTGGCATGGAACGGCATTAAAAAAAATAGGTGTTGATACAAGTACTACTTCTAGTAAATTTAAAACTAGTATTCCAGATTATTTTTATTGTCAGAGTTCATTTGATAAAGATGTTTTTTGTAGAGCTTTTCAGTTTGATGAAAAAATTATGAGAATAGTTGGATTACCAAGAAATGATGAATTGTGTAATGTTGATCAAAAAGAATTGGAATCAATTAAGAAAGAGTTAAATATACCTTTAGATAAAAAAGTTATTTTATATGCTCCAACATTTAGAGAATACAATTATGATATTAATGGTTGCTTTATTGCACCTCCAGTTGATTTAAGAAAATGGGAGAAAGAATTATTTGATAAATATGTTGTGCTGTTTAGAGCGCATTACGAAGTAAATAAAGTATTAAATATTGAAGATAGTGAGTTCTTAAAAAATGTTACGAATTATCCACATCTAAATGATTTATTAAAAATAAGTGATATTATGATTTCTGATTATTCTAGTATTATGGTAGATTATTCTATTTTAGAGAGACCTATTTATTGTTATTGCTATGATTATGATGAGTATAATAATAAAAGAGGATTATATTTTGATCTGCATAAATTAATGCCTAATGGAGTTTCTGAAAATGAGGATGATTTGTTGAAACAAATTAAGAATTGTAATTATAAAGAACAAGCTAAGAAAACAAAAAAATTCAAGGATCAGTTTGTAGAAGAATGTGGGCATGCATCAGAGTATATTGATAAAATTATTGGTGGTGATAATTAATGAAAACAGTTATAACATATGGAACTTTTGATTTGTTTCATGAAGGACATTATAACATTTTAAAGAGAGCTAAAGAGATGGGAGACTATTTAATAGTAGGAGTTACGTCTGAAAATTATGATAAGTCTCGTGGTAAACTAAATGTTGAACAATCTTTAGTAGATAGAATTGAGAATGTTAAAAATAGTGGGTTTGCTGATAAGATTATAGTAGAAGAATATTTTGGACAAAAAATAGAAGATATTAAGAAATATAATGTTGATACTTTTGTTATAGGTTCTGATTGGGAAGGTAAGTTCGATTATTTAAAAGAATATTGTGATGTAGTTTATTTAGAAAGAACTAGAGGTGTTTCTAGTACTAAGCTTCGTAATGATAGAGGTATTGTTAAGCTTGGATGTGTTGGTACAGGTAGAATTGCTAATAGAATGTGTTATGAATCTAAATATGTAAGTGGTATTAGTTTTGATTACATTTATGATCGTAATATAGATAAAGCAATTAAATTTGCTGAGGTTAATGATTTAACTTTCTTTACTGATGATTATGATAAATTATTAAAAGAGGTAGATGCTGTATATATTGCTATTCCTCATCCTTTTCATTATGAATATGCAAAAAAAGCATTAGAAGCAGGAAAACATGTTTTATGTGAGAAACCTTTAACACTAGTAAGAGAACAAGCAGAAGAATTGTATGCTCTTGCAAAAGAAAAGAATCTTGTTTTCTATGAAGCAATTAAGACGGCTTATGCTCCTGGATTTAAGAGAATGTTAGCAATTGCTAAGAGTGGTATTATAGGTGAAATAAAAGATGTTGATGCTACATTTACAAAATTATTGGATGATCCTAATTTAAGAGAGTTTGATATATATCAAGGTGGAGGAAGTGTTAATGAACTTTCTACTTATCCATTAGTTGCTATTGTTAAGTTACTAGGTGCTAATTATAAAGATTTATCTTTTGTTTCTTTTAAAGGAGATAAAGAAGTAGATATATATACTAAAATAATTCTTAAATATGATAATGCTATTGCAACTGCAAATGTAGGTTTAGGTGCTAAGAAAGAAGGAGAATTAATTATCTCTGGAACTCGTGGTTATATCTATGTTCCTGCTCCTTGGTGGAAGACTGAATATTTTGAAGTTAGATTTGAACATTCTAAAGATAATAAAAAGTATTATTATCAGTTTGAAGAAGATGGACTTAGATATGAAGTTGCTGAATTCTTAAACTCTATTCTTAATGGTACTCCTAATGTATCTCTAGGTGAAGATGAGAGTATTAGTATAGTAGATATTATTGAACAATTTAATAAAAAAGAGAAGTAAAATACTTCTCTTTTTTTACATTACTCTGTCTCTTGGTGGAATAGGATCTCTTCCATATGAGTCAGTGTCTTGTATTTTGCCACCTTTTCCATGTATTATCAACTCTACATGTTTGTTTATGGCTATCTCTCTTCCTCGTTCTAATGCTTCTTTTTTTGTACCATACAAGTTGCTTGCTCTTGATGTATTCTCACTTTTGACATTCCATGTGTTGTTCTTATATGTTACATGAACATTATTTCTTGCCATAAATTCTCCTCCTTTCTAAAGAATGGAGGCAGAATTAATCTATCTTTTAGTTGACTATATAGTGTTAAGTTGCTATTATAGTCCTTGACACATCTATTTGGTGTGTTAAAATTAATATAGAAGATAATAAGAGATATATTTGTTGCTTTCTCATTTTTATTTTCTATAAGGTAGATTTATCTGCCTTTGTAGATAAGCCATGCGTCAACATGGCTTTTCTTTTTTTTCTACATTTCTAGATTATCATAAATCTTTATATTTTAGTATAAAACTCTTATAACTTTACTTTTTTATTTTTTACCTTAACTTTATTATTCTTTGTTTTTCTATGTTTTTCAACAAAATCGTATTTGTTCGATAGACATTTTTAGATAGATTAAAATAATGTAAAATTTTACGTTTTTTTGTTTTTCATATAATAGTATGATAATAATCTGATGTGAAATGTATACATTTTTATACTTTTTATTTGATAACCTATAACTGAAAGGAGTGATTTTATGATGCATACACAAGAAGAATTAAATAGAGCTATACTTGATTTATATCACGATTATAAAGAGTGTATTAAAGATTATAAAAAGAATGATTTGGGGTTTATTTCTAAATTATGTAAGATTAATAACGATAATAAGAAGTATACTAAAGAAGAAGTTTATTTCATTGGATTTAATGCTTTATTAATGTTGCAAAGTGATTTGGAAAATAATAAGTAGTAAGAACCCATTTTAATGGCGTTCTTTTGTTGTAGATGAAGTATTAATGCTATCCTAATACATTTATCGTGTTGGAGTTAAAGATCTTATCTATATATTATGCAACTCTAGGCTTCCAAACATTATCACTCTTATTTTGATGTTTAACTTCTTGGATGTCTTATTATAATGACTCTTTGTATATATAACTATTGGGCAGTATGTATGGAGTATAATTGGGAGATTAAACATACAGTTATTAATGGTCACAGATTAAGATTTGAGGGTACTACTATTGGATTATTTGGTAACTGGATTAAATGGTTATTACTTACTGTTATTACTATAGGCATATATGGCTTCTGGGTAAGTATAGCAATTAAAAAATGGAAACCTAAACATACGCATTTTGTAGGAGAGTAGGAGACTACTCTTTTTTGATAATAAATAAAAAGAAGTTCTGGTTTTAGAACTTCTTTTCAAATTCTCCTTTTATTCCTACACCTATACTTTTAATCATAAACATGTGATCATCTATTTTCTTTAGGTATCTTTCTAATTTTATTAATTCAAATTTAGTTAGTGCTGTATAGATTATATATGTTCTTGAATCATCAAATCCACCTTTAGCATCCCAATATGTGAAATCTCTTTTTAATTCATTTTTTATATAATCATTTACTTTTTTAGGATTCTTTTTACAGAATATAAATGCAGTTGAACAAATATTTTGTTCATGCATTTTATCTATCATTAAACTATCACATACTGCATATATAATAGAATATATCATTGTTTCTAATCCATACATTATTCCAGCTATAGAATATACTATTACATTTATTATTAGTCCTAATTTACCAACTGATACATTATTATTCTTTTTAGCAGCTGCTAGTCCTATGATATCTGTTCCTCCAGTAGAAGCACCACTATTAAGAGTTAATCCAACTCCTATACCACCTAAGATTCCTCCAACTAATACATTAGTTAATATATTATTTTCTATTAATAATACTGTAGGTATAACAGATAATAATAATGCTTGTAATGATACTGCGAATACTGTTCTTACAAAGAATGTTTTACCAAGATTTCTAAAAGCTAATATAAATAATGGGATATTTATTAAATAATAAATTATACCTGAATAATCAAAACTATTTTTAATATTAAATAGTTCTTTAGTTATACTTCTTATTAATTGTGCAATACCTAAGATTCCTCCAGTATATAAGTGATTTGGTACTATAAATATATTAATTGCTAAACAAAATAATATAGATCCTACAATTACTTTTATTATATCTTCTATACTCCAATTAAATAATTTTATAATTCTTTTCATATTATCAACTCCTAAAGCAGAAATAATTATAACACTTTAAAATTTAAAGTAAAGTAGTATTTGTAATTCTTTATATAAATACATAAATATGAAATTATGAATTAAATTAAAACTCTTTTATGCAAAAGAGTTTTTTTATATATTTTTATTTTTATAATTAATTATTTAGTTTATATAAATTATTTTATTTGTATTTATTTTATTTATAAATTAATAAATTAGTTATTTGTAATAGTTTTAATTTTATATTAATATTCATTTCTGAGGTGAGTATTATAGATTATTATAATGAGATAAAAGAAAGGCTTATTAATAATGAAATAATAAAAAGAGCAAAGGATTATAGTAAGAATAAAAGTGATTTAAATACTTATTATGAAGTTGGTAAAATGTTAAGTAATGCTGGTAAACATTATGGTGAAGGTATTATTAATAAGTATTCTGTTAAATTAGTAAAAGAGGTAGATAAAAAGTATAATGTTACTAATTTAAAAAGATATAGACAATTTTATTATATGATTGAAAAAGGTGCCCCACTGGGGCACCAATTGACTTGGAGTCATTATAGAGAGCTTTTGCCAATCAAGGATATTAATAAAATTAAATATTATATTAATCAATCAATTAATAGAAATTTAACTAAAAGACAATTAATGGATATTATTAGGAATGGTGAGTATGAAAGATTACCAGAAAATACTAGAAATTATTCTTTAGAAAAAAACATTTCTAAAATAGAAGATTATATAAAGAGTCCAATTATTATTAAGAATAGTTTTGGTATTAGTGATATATCTGAAAAAGTATTACAAAGATTAATACTTGAAGACATCTCCTCTTTTATGAATGAGCTAGGTGAAGGTTTTTCTTTTATAGACAATGAGTATAAAATAAAAATAGGAGATAGATACAATTACATAGATTTATTACTATATAATATTAAATATAATTGTTATGTGGTAGTAGAACTTAAAATAACAGAATTAAAGAAAGAACATATCGGTCAAATTGAAACATATATGAACTATATTGATAAGAAATTAAAAAGAATTGATCATGATAAAACTATTGGAATAATTATAGTAAAAAAAGATAATAATTTCATAATGGAATATTGTAGTGATTCTAGAATAATTAAAACTACTTATAAAATAATATAAATAAAAAAGAACTAATAGTTAGTTCTTTTCTTTATATATATTACTTGGTATTAGTTTATTAAGATAATCTAGTATTTGTTCTTTCTTATACTTATTAGGATAAATAATATAATCTATACATATATTAGATACTGCTGATACATAGAATCTTGTTATTATTTCTGTTGGTACATTACTATTATTTTCATATTTACTTAATTCTTTTTCGATATCTTTATAAATAGTATCATTAATCATATCCATTACTATACTATTATTATTTTTCTTTAATATAGTTCCATATATATCTATATTTTCTTCTATATGTTCTAATAATAGATTTATTAGTACTAAGTAATATTCTTTTATAGATTTTACTTCTATATTATTTTCATTTATAAAATTATTTAATTCTAATTTTAAATCTTCTATTAATGAATATAATAATTCATATTTATCTGTAAAATGATCATAAAAAGTAGATCTTGTAGTTAATGCTTTTTCACATATTTCACTTATTTTTATATTTTCAAATTCTTTTTCTTTCATTACTTTTAATAGACCTTCATATAGGTTCTTTTTTGTTTTTAATATTCTTTTATCCATTATAACCACCAATTACATTATAATATAAAAACCTACAAATGTAAAAATATACTACATTGTGTAGGATATTTATACTACATTTTTTTAATTTTTATATGAAAACATACAAAATAAAAGATTATTGTACTTAACAATTTATTTAATAATACTATAATTCAACAATGGAGGTAATAATATGAAGAAGATATCTAATTATATAGTTAATCATTCTAAATTAATATTAATTATTGGTTTATTATTACTTATACCTGCTTTATATGGATATATTAATACTAGAATTAATTATGATATTTTAGTATATTTACCTGATAGTGTAGATACTATTAAAGGTGAAAATATATTAACTGATGAGTTTGGTTTAGGTAGTTATGCTTTTGTTATTATTGATGATAATACTAATAAAGATATTATTGATTTAGAAAATGAATTTAAAAAGGTAGATGGGGTTAATAAAGTTATTAGTGTATATGATTTATTAGATAGTGGTATACCTAAAAGTATGTTACCAAAGGATATAGAAAATAAATTATATAAAGATAATGAAACTATTATTATGGTTACTTTTAATGGTTCTACATCAGAAGATGAAACTATTAATTCTGTTAGAGAATTAAGACAAATAGTAGAAGGAGATACTATTAGTTCTATGACTGCTATGGTAGTTGATACTATGGATTTAGCTAATCAAGAAATAGTTACTTATGTTGTTATAGCAGTTATATTATGTTTAATAGTTTTATTAATAGCAACTGATTCTTATATAGTACCTATATTCTTATTATTAAATATAGGTATAGCAATTATATATAATTTAGGATCTAATATATTCTTAGGTCAAATTAGTTATATTACTAAAGCTATTACTGCTATATTACAATTAGGTGTTACTACTGATTTTTCTATATTCTTATATAATACATATGAATTAGAAAAGAAGAATAATAAAGATCATAAGAAAGCTATGAGTAAAGCAATTATTAGTACTTTTAATTCAGTACTTGGATCATCTCTTACTACTATAGCTGGTTTCTTAGCTTTATGTACTATGTCTTTAACTCTTGGTAAAGATATAGGTATAGTTATGGCTAAAGGAGTATTATGTGGAGTAATTACTGTACTTACTATATTTCCTGCTTTAATATTATTATTTGATAATATTATTGATAAAACTAAACATAATAGACTATTACCTGAATTTAAGTTTATACAAAACTTTGCTTTAAATAATAAAGTATTAATAATAGTATTATTCTTAATATTATTAATACCAGCATATTATGGTAATAAGAATTATGATGTTTATTATAAGTTAGATGAATCATTACCTAAAACATTAGATTTTAATGTTGCGAATAATAAACTTGCTAAAGACTTTAATATTGTTTCTCCTGAAATAATATTAATTAATAAGGATATAAAGAAGAATGATTTAAAAGAACTTAGTAATAAATTAAGAAATGTAGATGGAGTAGACTTAGTAATGAATTTAGGAGAAATTACTGATAATGGTTTAATTAGTATATTACCTGATGATTTTAATAAATTATTAAATAATGATAAATATAATTTAATATTATTAAATTCTACTTATGAAATAGCATCTGATAAATTAAATAATCAAATAGATGAGGTTAATAATATAGTTAAAAAATATGATAAAGATTCTATTGTTGCTGGAGAAGGTGCTTTAATGAAAGACTTAGTTAGAATAGCAGACCATGATTTTAAAGCAGTTAATTACTCATCTATGATAGTTATATTTATTATTATGTTATTTGTACTTAAATCACTTGGTTTACCTATAATCTTAATAATAGCTATTGAATTTGCAATATTTATGAATATGGCATTTGCTTATTTTACTGGTACTAGTTTACCATTTATATCATCTATAGTAGTTGGAACAATACAGTTAGGTGCAACAATAGATTATGCAATACTTATGTCTAATAGATATCTAGAACAAAGAAGGGATAAAGATAGTTATAATGCTATGAAAGAAACATTAAAAGTAGTTACACCATCTATTATTACATCAGCATTATGTTTCTTTGCAGCAACTATAGGAGTAGGTTTATATACTAAAATAGATATGATTGGTTCTATTTGTAATTTACTTGCTAGAGGTTCAATTATTTCAATGTTAGTAGTTTTATTAATTTTACCAACACTTATAATGGTATTTGATAAATTAATATTAAAGACTACTAGGGGAGGTTTAAAATGAAAAATATATATAAAATAATATTATTAGTAATAAGTATTTTATTACCAATAAATACATTTGCTTATGAAAAAGAAGAAGTAGTATTTACTACATTAAATAGTAATGGAGAAGTTATAGAAAATATAGTTAATAATCATTTAAAATATACTTCTAAAGAAGAAATAGAAGATTATACTATACTTAATAATATTTTAAATATTTCTGGTAATGAGAAATTGAATTTAAAAGATAATAAATTAACTTTTAAAACTAATGGTAAAGATATTACTTATCAAGGTACTACTGATAAAGAGTTACCTATTAGTGTTAATATTAAATATTATTTAAATGGAGAAGAAATAAGTCATAAGGATTTAATTAATAAGAGTGGTAATGTTAGAATAGAATTATTATTAAATAATAATTCATATAATGATAAATATAATATGAATAATCCATTTGTTGTTACTAGTGTATTAATGTTAAATAGTAATAATTCTAATATTAGTATTAATAATGGTAAAGTAGTTAATACTGGTACTAGAAATGTAGCAGTAGGTATAGCTACTCCTGGATTATATAATGATTTAGATATATCTGAATTAAAAGATATGAATAATATTATTATTAGTTTTGATACTGATAAATATAAAGATATAGATATTTATTTAGTAGCAACTCCTAAAGTATTAAGTGATACTGATTTAAGTATATTTAATAGATTAGATAATTTATCTAATTCTATGAATGAATTAAGTAATGGAGTTAATCAATTAATAGATGGATCTAATAAATTAGTAGATGGTAGTTTATTATTAAGTGATAAATTAAATGAAGCAGTAGAAGGATCTAAAAAGATTAGTAATGGTCTTGATGAGATTAATAATAATATTGGTTCTATTTCTAATATGAGTACTTTAGTTAATACTTTATATTCTAAGTATCAAGAAAATACTTATCTTCTTAATAAGATTAATGATGGTAGTATGAAAACTGAAATAGAAGAGGGTATTAAGAGTGCTAATAATGGATTAAATGATTTATTAGAGAAAAAGGCTTTATATGAGACTTTAAATAATTTAGTTAATGCTGGAGTAGAATTACCTGAAGATAAATTAGCTATTTATAATCAATTAAGTTCTAATATAGATTCTATTAATTATGGAATAGAACAATATAAGACTGGTATTAATACTGCTCAAGAACAATTAAATAATTTACCTACAAGTGCTGCTATGTTAACTGGTTCTAATCAAACAATAGAGATGATTTTAAAAAGTATTTTAGGTATTAATTCTATGGATAATGCTAGTTATGCAATAGAAGTATTTAATAATAATATTAATAACTTGGTAGGTGGAATAAATACTTTAGATGAAGGAAGTAATAGTCTATCTACTGGTTTAGGTGAATTAAGTAATGGAGCTAAATCATTAAATGAAGGTAGTGTATTATTAAGAGATGGAATAGTTAAATTAAATAATGAAGGTATTTCTAGATTAACTAATGTATCTAATAAGATTAATAATTATAAATATAGAGTTAAATCTTTAGTTAATATGTCTAAAGAATATAATGGATATTCTACTAATAATAGTAGTGATACAATGTTTATTTATAAAGTAAAATAAGACAAACAAAGTTTGTCTTTTTTTATTAAATCTATTTACTTGTATTAACTTCTATGTTAATATAGTCATAAGGAGAAGATAATGGAGATTATACATACTAAAAGTTTTGATTCTTCTTTAAAAAAATTAAAGAGACATCATTTGGAATATGACAATTTATTTAAGATTTTAGATATTATTGAAAACGTTGATGACTTTAAGCAACTATGTAATTTGCCTCAGGTATCTATGTATGGATTTGAAAGACTTAAACATGATAAAAATGATTTTTATTCTTTTAATCCTAAAAAGACTGGAGGTAAGATTAGATTAATTGTTAAACCTAAAGAAGAAAATGTTGTTGAAATATTTCTTATTGATATTAGTTTTGATCATTATTTAGATTTTGATCCAAAGAGGGTGATTTATTATGAGTGAAAGATTAAATAAATTTGGAGAAGAGTTGGGTGAATTATTAGATTTTCAAAATATAAGTATTCAAGAATATTCTGAAAGAATAGGTACTACTCCTAAAAATTTAATTGATATTATAAGTGGGAAAGTATCTTTATCTTTTAATCTCATTTGTAATATTTCTTTTGTATCTGATATTCCTGTTAACTATATTTCTAATGTAGAAGAGAATTTTAAAATAGATAATAATATTAATAAGTATTTAAATAGTAATAATATTACTATTCGTAAGTTTATAAATAATTATCATTATAAAGATTTAGGTAAATTGTATAATATTAAGTTTAAAAATGATTTAAATGACTATAGTATTGCTAGAAGTATATTAAAGTATTTGAGAATTACTAATCCAGAACAAATATATAAAGAAAATAATTCTATATTTTATAAAAGTAAAAATGATAAACCAGAATTACTTGCTTTATGGTTAGAACATTGTTATAGAACAGTGAAAGATCAAAAACTGGAAATATATAATAAAGATAATATTGAAAGATTAGTTTCTTTTATTAAAGAAGAAGCTAGAAATTACAGATTTGATAAAGATAGATTAATTAAAGAATTTAATAAGAATGGTATTTTTCTTGCAATTGAAGAGGATATAAAAGGTTCTAAAATTAGAGGTGCATTTAGAGTATTAAATAATAAACCAGCAATATATATTACTCCTAAATATAATAGATATGCTGATATATATTTTGCAATACTTCATGAATTGGCTCATTGTAAAAGTGACTTTAATAGAGCTAAGAGTGGTAGTATTATTAGTTTAGAAAATGATATATCTAATGAAGATTATGAAGTTAGAGCAGATAATACTGCGTTTAGTTGGATGGTAAGTGATACAGAATATAATAAAATAGTGAAGTCTAAAAATTATGATAATAATAATGAAGTAAGATGCTTTTTAGCTTATAGACTTGCTAATGATAAATATATTAAGTATGATTCTTTTTATTATCAAAATAATAATAAACTAATTAATGGTTAATTGAGGTGGATAATATGGATAATATTGATCATATTATTAGTTTAGGAAAAGAATTAAATGAATTATGTAATAGTGAATTAAAAAGATTAAATAGAGTAGTTAATAGTACTATTAAGAATAATATTAGAGATGAAGATTATCTTAGTCATTTATTTGATCAATTACTTAATTTAATGTTTAGTGATACTAATAAATTAATAAAGATATATTATAAATTATTAAATTATACTAGGTCTTTTAATATAGATCTTAGTGATGATTATGAAATGATTTTCTTAGAAGACTTTGAACTTACTAAAGAAGAAGTTAATAAAGTATTAAAGAAAAATAATAATAAAAAATAGTTAAAAATAGTATTGATTATATAAAACATACAATGTGTTAATATGACAATTTGGGACGCTAAGGTTTATTTACTTAGGGCAAGGAGTAAATTTGCACGCTGTGGGATATACTTCCTAGAAAGGGAGGTATATCCCTTTTTTGTTTTTTAGGAGGTGGTGACTATAAAAAACAAGTTAATTAATAATAAAAGAAAGGAGAGATTTTGAAGTAGTCATTAATAAAGAAATAAATACATGTTTATTAAGTAGATTAAATATTACTGACCATTTTGTTGAGACCAACAAAATGGTTAGAACTGGAAACTCATATAGGAAAGTTATTGACTATAAATTATCAAGATATGCTTGTTATTTAATTGTACAAAAAGCTAATCAAATGGCCATGTTATTTGATAGAAATGTAAAAACTATTAGAAAACATATTAATAATGCTCTAAGTGAGGAATTAAATGATGAAGTGGTTGTTGCAAAATTTGCGTCTACCACTAAGTATGGTGCAATAGATGGAAAAACCTATCAAAGGATATATTAATTAATTTAATATATTGATATTTATATTTATATGCTATAATTATCTTAATAGAGAGGTGTTTTAAATGTATTGCAATAAGTGCGGTAAAGAGATTAGTCCGGGGGTTAAGTTTTGTCAAGGATGTGGTAATCCTGTAGGAGAAAATAATACTCCAACAACAGAGAATGTTGCTAGTGCTCCAGTAAATAGTACTGTAGTAGAAGCTAAACCAGTAAATGGAGATGGTGTAGTTAATAATACTCCTGCTCCTAAAAAGAAAAGTGTATTACCAATTATATTAATTATTCTTGGTGTATTCTTATTATTTATTATTGGTATAGTAGTATTATTTATATTTGTATTTAAAGGTATTACTTCTACAAGTAATAGACTTGTATGTGAATCTAATGAAGGTAATATAACTATTTACTATACTGAAAAGACTATTACAGGTTATACAGCTAATGGTGGTATTACATTTGATTTTGATACTCAAAAGAAATTAGCAGATCAAAGAGGTGGAGATTCTTATGCAGATGAATTCACTAAATGGTTTGAAAATAATACTAGTGGAACTTGTAAAAAGGAATTAAATGTAGAAGAACCAGAAATTAATAATAATGGTAAGGATGAACCTGCTAAAGAAGAACCAAAAGTTAAAACTAGAATAGTAGGAGAAGATAAGTTTGGATATATTGATATTCCAGAAAAATGGGGTAAATTTACTGATGTTAATGGAACTCATTCTATTCAATTTTCATATGGTCAAACTTATATAGTTACAGTTGATTATGTTGAAAGTCCAGCTGCAACTGCTAAAACAGTAGCTGAATCATTCTACAATAAAGAAAAAGCTGATACTGAAGTAACTAATGTTACAATGGAGACAACTACAGTAGGAAAAGAAAAATATACTGCTTATAAAATAGGTATGTATTATCCAAATGAAGCAATTCATCTATATACTTATTGGTTTGATATTCCAGGAGATTCTAATATGCATTATTTAGCTATAGAAGGTCCAAGTGATGTTGAAGATTATAATTATATAATTGATAGCTATAGATTAACAAAATAACTAGGAAACTAGTTATTTTTTTATGCTATAATTTAATTGGTGATAATAGTGTACAAGAAGAGTAATATTTTTTATATAAGTTTATTTATAATATTTTTTATAGTAATAGGAATATTCTTAATAAGAAGTTCTAATGATACTAATACTATTCAAAATAGAGGCTCTTATAAATATAATAAATTTACTGTTAAAGATTTTATGTCAGGAGATTTGCAATCTAATATGGAAGAAGCTACATCTGATCAATTACCTTTATATAACTATTTTCAGTTATTATATCCTACAGTTAAAAATAATATTAATTGTAGTTATATAGATGCTTGTAATTTAGATAAAGAGACTTATGCTGATATGGGTAATGATTTAAATCTATATAAAGGTTATTTAGTTTATAATCCTATGAATGAGGAAGATTTAAAATACTATGATAATTATCTAAGTAAAATAAATGATATAAGTGGTAGAGTAGATGCTAATATGTATGTTTATTATGTTAATAGTGATCATAATATTAGATTAGATAAATTTAATAGATTAGATTGTGATACTTATATTAGAGATAGATTATCTATTCCAAGTAATCATTTTGATTCATTAAAAGTAAATAGTTTTGAAGACTATAGTAAATACTTCTTACAATTAGATCATCATTTTACTAATAATGGAGTTTATCAAGTATATAGTGATTTATATGAATTAATGAATTTAAATAATAAAATAGAAAAAACAAACACAGTTTGTTTTAACAAAAATAAAGTATATGGTTCTAAATCAAAAACTTTAGCACTAGAAAATAAATTAGTAGAGAAAATGTGTGTAGATGAATTTAATCTACCTAATTATAAAATAACTATTAATGGAGAAGAATCTACTTATGGTGCTACTATAAAAGAATTAGAAGATTTAGATTATATTAGTTATGCTACTATATATGGACCAGATTATGCTGAAATAGTAATAGAAAATGATGAAACATTAAGTAATAAGAATTTATTAATATATAGTAATTCATATAGTAATGGAGTTAATAAGCTACTTGCATCTCACTATAAGAATACATATGTAATAGATGGAAGACATACAAGTGGATTTAATATGGTTGACTATATAAATGAACATAATATAGATGATGTATTAATACTTTCAAGTAAAGTACTATTCTATGATGATTTAGAGTGGGGTGATTAAATGTTATTTTCATCACTTACATTCTTACTAATATTTTTACCATTATGTTTATTATTTTATTTTATATTTCCAAATATAAAATATAAAAATATAATACTATTATTATTTAGTTTAGTATTCTATGCTTGGGGTGAACCAGTATATATATTATTAATGCTACTAAGTATATTAATTACATATATATTTGGTTTATTAATTGATAAAAGTAAACATAAAAAAACATTCCTAGTACTTGGAATAATATTCTTACTATTTAATTTATTATTCTTTAAATATGGTAATTTCATAGTAGATAATATTAATTATCTATTTGATTTAAATATTAAGAGTTTAAATCTACCTTTACCTATAGGAATATCTTTTTATACATTTCAAGCTTTATCTTACTTAATTGATTTATATAGAGGAAAGTTCAAAGTACAAAAAAATATACTTAACTTAGCTCTTTATATAAGCTTATTCCCTCAATTGATTGCTGGACCAATAGTAAGATATGAACAGGTTGAACGCCAAATTAATTATAGAGAACAGACACTTGAAAAGGTGGTAGAGGGATCTCATAGATTTATTATTGGTTTAAGTAAAAAAGTAATTCTTGCTAACAGTATGGCATTAATATGTGATACTATATATAATCAATACTATAATTATGGAACAATAATACTATGGATTGCTGCTATTACTTTTATGTTTCAAATATTCTTTGATTTTTCAGGATACTCAGATATGGCTATAGGACTTGGTAAAATCTTTGGATTTGAATTCTTAGAAAACTTTTATTATCCTTATGTTGCTAAATCTATAACTGAGTTCTGGAGAAGGTGGCATATTAGTTTAAGTTCTTGGTTTAAAGATTACATCTATATACCTTTAGGTGGATCTAGATGTAGTAAATTAAAAAATATAAGAAACATATTTATAGTATGGTTACTTACAGGACTTTGGCATGGTGCTAATTGGAATTATATTATATGGGGAATTTATTTTGGAATATTACTATTACTTGAAAAGTTTATATTTAAAGATATATTAGAAAAGACTCCTAATATTATTAGACACTTGGTAACAATATTCTTTATATTAATTAGTTGGACTATATTTAAAATAGAAGATATTAATAGTTTATTAATAATACTTAAAGATATGTTTATATATAAGTCATCTAATATTAGTTTATTTATTCATACTAATAGTAGTTTATTCTTTAATTTCTTATTTATAATACCTTGTATATATTTTAGTTATGAACATAAGAAGATAGATATTAATAATAGTATTAAATATAATATTATTAATATTTGTTACTTCATATTATTTATAATAAATATAATATTTATAATAGGAAGTAATTATAATCCATTTATTTATTTTAGATTTTAAAAAGAGATTTTAATCTCTTTTTACTTTACAGTTTAATATTATAATTTTATTATTCTTTTTTATTATAATGATATAATTATAATAGGTGGTAGTATGAAAAGATATATCAAATATTTAATTATTATTTTTATATTATTCTTTTCAGTTAATGTTAGTGCTAAAACATATGGATTAGTAGATAATCCTGATGAATGTAGTTATGATCTTTGTTTTACGGATTTAGATCAATTATTAACTGAAGCAGAAGAAGATACAACTACTGTTAAAATAAATATAGAATGTACACAATCTGATTTTAAAATTAAATCTCATGAGTTCAAATCAATAATTACTATTAATTTCCGTAATCATGTATACAATATAGATGGAGAAGGATCTACACTTAAAGCTGCTAATTATTTTGCATTTCGTTCTGTTAAGGGAAATTTTTATAATATATCTAATATTAATTTTATTAGTAGTCCATCTTCTATTAATGTTATTACTTATACTGTTCGTAGAAATAATTATGATGGTGGTTCCATTAAAGCAAAATTATTAATGGATTATATTGGTGTTTCTTTTTCTAATCCTAATAGTGTCAATAATATTACTTCTTCTATTGTTGGAGAATCAGAACATACAAGACTTCCTTTGGCAATTATTAATGATTACTTTTTAGATGATAATGATAATAGAATATGTAGTGAGGTAGAATTGAATAATATTACTACTAAAGGTGGTACTATAACTGGAATCGGTTTAAATGCTGGTTGTTATAACTTAAATAATTATAGTAGTGATTTTGATATATCTATAATTGCTACTTTTGATACTGTTGTTAATGTTAATAATTCTACAGTAAGATCTCTTATTTCAAGTAAAGGAGCAGTTATTAATGTTAATTCTAATAATAAATGGTATCAAGATAAGAAGATTTATTTTTTAAATAAAGATATTGCAAATACTGGTCAAATCATTTCTAATGAAACAACTAATTATATTGTAAGTAACAATGAATATAATTATATAATTACTGATGAAGAGGGAACTATTAATATAAGAGATGTTAAAGAAGAAAAAATAGATTTAAAAAATAAAAGAAAAATTAACATCAGTGAATTATTCCCTTATCTTGGAAATGTTAATTTAAATGAAGAAGAATGGACTTCTAGTAATACTGATGTTGCTACTATAGATGAAGGTATTATTACTATTAAGTCTGCTGGAGAAACAACTTTTACAACAACACCTAAAGATACTCAAACAGTACTTGAATATAAATTAATAGTTACTGAACAAAAAAACAATCCAATAAATAATAATCCAAAGACTAGTAATAATTTAATAGTATTAGTTAGTTCATTACTATTATTATTAACACTTGTTTTACTATTTAAAAGAAATAAAAAAGAGTTTTAAAGACTCTTTTTTTTTATTATTTATTATTATATGTTATAATTTTAAAAGAAAAGAGGTTTTTACATGAAGAAGATATTTAGTTTAATTGGTTTAGTTGCTAGTATATTGTTAATTACATTTATTATTACACTTAATATATTACCAACTAAATATTTATTAATAATAATAGGTGGTTTATTAGTTATTAATTTAATTGGATTTTTCTTTGTTACTAGAAAGAATATTATATGTACTATTATTGGTATATTAATAATATTATGTTTATGTATAGGTTCTGGTATAGGTATATATTATATTAATACTACTAATAAACTATTTAGTAGTTTAACTGAAGTAAAAGAAAAGAGTCTATATTATGTAGTTATTAATAATAATAGTAATTATAAAGAATTAAAAGATCTTAATAATAAATTAATTGGTACTATGAAAAGTGATACTGAAAATTATAATAAAGCTTTAGATGAAATAGATAAGACTATTAAAGTAACTCATAAAGATTTTGATAATAGTTTTACTATGTTTGCTGGATTATTAGATAATAGTTTAGATGGTATATTAATTAATTCAAATAATTATGAAATTATTTGTGAGAATAATGAAACTATTAAAGATGGTACTAAGGTATTAGAAGAGATAAGTATAGATGTTATTAAACAAAAAGAAAAAGAATATAAGAATAGTAAGGGTACTTTTAATATATTAATTAGTGGTATAGATACTAATGGTAATATTAATAAAGTGTCTAGAAGTGATGTTAATATTATTATGACAGTTAATCCTAATACTCATGAAATATTATTAACTAATATTCCAAGAGATATGGAAGTTAAATTACATGGAACTGAAGGATTAACTGATAAATTAACTCATGCTGGAATATATGGTGTAGACATGACTAAAAGTACTTTAGAAGACTTTTTATCAACAGATATTAAATACTATGTAAGAGTTAATTTCGACAGTGTAGTAGAGATTATTGATACTATAGGTGGAATTGACATTGATAATGATACTTACTTTAGTGCTGGAGGATATACATTTAATCAAGGAACTATTCATTTAAATGGAAAACAAGCTTTAGCATATAGTAGAGATAGATATCATCAACAAAGTGGTGATTGGAGTAGAGGACAACATCAAATGATAGTAATTCAAGGTATTATTAATAAGATAAGTCATAGTACTGAATTATTAACTAATTATGCTCCATTAGTTGATCAAATTAGTTCATTTGTACAAACTAATGTAGAAGACGAATTAATTAGAAAATATGTTAAGAAACAATTAGATGATATGAGTGGTTGGAATGTATATAATAATGCGGTTGCTGGTACTGGATTTAGTTATCAAGAGACTTATTCAACTCCAGGAATTGCATGTTATGTTACTCATCCAGAAGAAGCAAGTGTTAAATATTCTTCTAAATTAATTAATGGAATGCTTAATGGAAAAGAGTACAATAACATTAAGTAATTTGATTTTTTATCGATTTTGTGGTATAATGTGTTAACCATTGAGTGAGATGGTTAACACTTTTTATTTAAAGAGGGGATTTGTGTGAAATTTAAAAATTTAAAAGTATATGGATTAGCTATTTTAGCAGGAGTTACAGTATTTGTTGCAGCTAAAGCTGGTATGCCAAAAGAGGTATCTGCAAATATTGATTTACCTGCAAAAACAATTGAAACTCCAGTTAATTCAGAAGGTACACCTATTAATGATGTTCCAAGTTTAGTTAATGAAGAAGGAGTTCCATTAGAAGCATTTGATGCAGTTCAAGTTCAACCAACTCAAATAGTTGAAGAGACTAAAGAACCGGATCATTATCCATATGAAATATTTCCAGCAGTTGAATCTACTACAGATTTAAATGTTAGATTTGATCCATCTACTGATAGTATGATTTTAGGTACAGTTACTCCAGGATTTAAATTTGAAAAAATAGAAGATGTTGGAGACTGGGATAAAGTAGAATACTATGGACAATTTGGATATGTACATGATGACTATACAACAGACACATATATGGTTAAAGGTACTCCAACACGTGTAATTTATTCACAATATGAGGTTAACTTTAAGGATAAAGAACAAGGTACTACAAAAACATTAAACCCATATGAAGTTATGTTTGTATTTGGAGAAGAACCTGACAGATTATTAGTATATGCTGATGGTAGATTAGGTTATGTAGAAAATAGAGAATATGCTACTCTTACTGGTACTTATACAGTAGTAGATAAAAGTGATCAAAGAATAGATTTATATAGAGATAATGAATTATTATATTCATCTCCAGTAGTTACTGGAAAAGATTCAACACCAACTTCTACAGGATTCTTCCCTGTATGGTATGAAAAACACGATGACTATTTATCAGGACCAGATTTTGATCCAGTTGCAATCACTGACTTCTATGCATTTAATGGAGGACAAGGATTACATGATGCATATTGGAGATATACATTCGGAGATAGTTCCTACCATACTAATGGATCTCATGGATGTGTTAACTTGCCAATGGCAACAGGAGATATTATAAGTGATTTCTTTGAAGAAGCACAAGATAAGGGAGAAACTCCTTCTGTATTAGTTAAACAATAAAAAAAGAACTCAAATGAGTTCTTTTTTTTATATTAAACATTTCATATATTAGTCTATGTACAATTATATTAATTTATATGTTATAATTAATATAGGTGATGATATGAAAAAGATTATTTATTTTATTATGTTTATTTTATTAGTATTTATTTTTACACCTAATGTATATGCTGCAGCTTGTGATACTGATAAGATTACAATTTCATCAATTGATTTAGAGCAGCTAGATGGTACTGCAATTGAAAATGAAGATCCAGAAGCAGAAGGAAAAGATATTGCTATTGACTTAAGTATGGGTACTGTAGGAGATTATGCTAAATATAAGATTGTTGTTAAAAATGATTCGGAAGATGATTTTGAATTTAATAAAACAAGTCTTAATATTAATACAGACTATATTGATTATGAATTCGAAGCAGAAGATAATTCTACTATAGTAAAAGCTCATTCAACTAAAACTTTATATTTAAGAGTTAATTATAAGAATGAAGTTCCAGTTAATAAATTTACTAATGGAGTTTTTGATGATAGTCAAGTAATGGATGTTAATCTATCAGCAAATGATACTCTTGCTGCTAATCCAATTACAGGAACTGGTCTCTATTTATATATTATTATTGCGGCAATATTAATAATTACTGGAATAGTATTTATAACATATGGTAATAAGAAATATGCTAAATATATGGTAATACTTTTTGCAGTATCATTAATTATTCCAATTGGTGTATCTGCTATATGTTCATGTAATATTAAAGTTAGATCTAAAGTCAAGATTAATTCATTAAATCAATTTAGAATTGACTATGTTAATTGTACAAGAGATGATACAGGGGTATTCCCATATGTAGAAGGAATGACTTGGAGAGAATATCTTAATTCTCCTTATTATCAATTAATGGCTAATAAAGAGTATAAATTAACAGAAGATATTATTGGTACAGATAGTTACTTCAGCATATTCTTTGCTCCATATGATAATTGTAGATCTGAAGACGAATGTGAAAGAAATAGAAATATTGATTTAGATTCGGTAATAAGACCTTGGGCTGAAGGATTCTATCAATCAGGAGATTATTTATGTTAAAAAAAGAACTCAAATGAGTTCTTTTTATTTTTATTTAAACATATTCATTAAGTCACTATTTTCAGGTGGTTGTGTTACTGGTTGAGTTATTGGAACAGTAGGTGGAGTAGTAATTGGTTCTGTTACTGGTTCAGTATGAGGAGTTATATTTTGATATTGTTCTCTAATTAAATCTTGCTGTGTTTTTCCACCAGTTACTAATCTTTTAATTATTAATACTAATATTAATAATCCAAATGCTCCTGCAACTATATAAATAAAATATTTAGTATTTTTATCTACTTTAGCATGAGGATTATCTGAATCTTTTTGAAGATCTTCTATAGTTTTACCTTCATCATTAATTGAATTAACATTAGAACACTTTATATTTTCATCATATACTGAAATATATGCAACATCTTTAATATCAGCACCATCTGCTAAATCCATTTGCATAACTGGAATTGAATAAGCAACTTCTGATTCAGGTCCAATTGTTTTAGTTGCAAAAGTATATTTATCTTTAGTACTACAATAATTAATAGTACCAATATTTTCCTTATCTTTATTAAATACTCCGAAGGATATACTTACTGGAATTTCCTCTTTAGTTTTATTTTCTATTATAGGAAATATAACGTGGTTACTATTTAATCCTTCAGCTTGCATTTGATTATTATTATAATAAAAATCTTTATAAATAAAATGTTCAGTTTCAATAGTAGCTGGAGTATCTACAGGTATTAATTCATATAATTGTGCTGCATCAACATTAGTAAAAGTAAGTCCTATTATTAATAGTATTAATAATTTTATTCTTTTCATATTATCACCATAATTATTATAACATTATTTTTATTTTATTATTCAATTATTTTGTTGATTTTTATTAGTATAAATATTAATATATATATCAGGTGAATTTTATGAAAAAATATAAAGAAGAAATAAAAGAAGAATTTAGTAATAATAGTATAGTATTATCATTTGCTTTATGTATTATTGTTATTGGAATATTATCAATATTCTTTAAAACTAGTAGTACATTATTAATAGGTATTGCGATTGCAAGTTTATTATTAACAATAATTCAATGTGTAAGTGAAGGAAATACTTTATTAAATATATTACCTGTATTTACTTTATTATTATTTGGTTTCTTTGAAAAGTCTATTGCAAAGATTCCATTAATTAATTTATTAGTAGATGATAATATATCTTACTTTATAATATTTCTTTCTTTAGCAATTACATTCTTTACTCAATCTTATAAAAATATTATTTATAAACATAAAGTAAGAGAACAATTAACTACTTATAATAAAGAAAAGAATAGTATTGTATATAATCAATTAGAAGTATTAAAACAAATATCTGAAATGACTCATGAAGCTAAGAATAAATCTAATGATAAAGATTCATTTAAAGAAATAATTAAATATGTTGATCAAGAAGTATTTGTTAGTAATGTAAAAAATAGTTTAATTAATACTGGTAACAGTAATTATAATATTGAAGAAGTAGAAGAATCTATTAAATTAAATAGTAAAAATAAATAATTTGTGTTAAAATAAATTTGAGGAACACTTAATCGTAGTAGTTAAGTGCTACCTTTTGTGGTTTTCACCTAACTAATACAAGTTAGGTGCTTTTTTTATTTTAGAATTACGAATAGTAATGCTAAATGTAGTAGGATGATTATTATCAGTAGAGATATTAATCTATCTTTAAGCATAAGCATCACCTCCTTTGGAGGTAGCACCTAACAATTAAATGTTCCAATATATTATATTGATAATTTTTAATAATAATTATAAAAAATAATAATATATGCTATAATAAATATGAGGAACACTTAATTAGCAAGTTAAGTGCTACAATATTGGTGTGACACCTAACTATTTAGTTAGGTGCTTTTTTTATTTTAGAATTACGAATAGTAATGCTAAATGTAGTAGGATGATTATAATCAAAAGTGATATTAATCTATCTTTAAACATAAGCATCACCTCCTTTGGAGGTAGCACCTAACAATTAAATGTTCCAATAATATTATTAGAATAAGAAATAAAAAATACATATGTTTTGACAATGTTTATAATTTTTATTATTATAGGAATGTAGGTTAAGGGGTGATAATATGCCTTGTTGGACAATACATACTGCAATAGCAAAAGATTTAAATAAAGAATTAAACCTTAATCCTGATTTATTATATTATGGAGCAGTACTCCCTGATGTAGATAAAGGTAATGAGGTTGGTAAATTCAAAGCACATTTTTATATAGATCATCCAAAGTATCCTGATGAAGTAATAATAGATTTCGATAAGTTTATGGATAAATATAAGAATAGATTAGATAGAGACTTAGTAATAGGATATTACATACATCTTTTAACCGATTACTATTTCAATGAATATATATTTGATAATACTTATATTCTTGATGATACAGGTTCTATCAGAGAGATTAAATTACTTCTAGGGACTACTCCTGATATAGAGTCCAGGAGAAGGTTGAAACAGGATGATTTTATTATGTATGGTAGTTATTTACTTAATAATAATAGAGTTGGTATTCCTAAAGATAAGGAACTTATATATAAGCATTTATGCGATTTAAAACATTCTTTTATTAATGAAATAGAAGTTAATAATAGAATTGATTATATGAATAGTAATGATTTTTTAGAATATAATAATAGAGAAGAGAACTATAAATTATTTACTAGAGAAGAATATGATAAGTTATATTCTGATTGTTTAGATTTTATTAAAGATAAGCTAGCTAAAATTAGTTAGTTTTTTTATCAAAACCTTTATATATCAACAAATAAATGTAAAATAAGGTAAAGTTCATTGAAAAAGAGGGTTCTATTCGATATAATAATTATTGGATTAATAGGAGTGATAAGTTATGGCTGGAAAATATGATGCATCTTCGATAAAAATACTTGAAGGATTAGAAGCAGTTAGAAAACGTCCAGGTATGTATATTGGTTCTACTGATAAGAGAGGACTACATCATTTAGTTTGGGAAATTGTAGATAATTCTGTAGATGAAGCTATTAATGGATATGGAGATTATATTAAAATAACTCTTCATAAAGATGGCTCTTGTTCTGTAGAAGATCATGGTCGTGGTGTACCTACTGGTATGCATGAATCTGGTAAAAGTACTCCTGAAGTTATTTATACAATATTACATGCAGGTGGAAAATTTGAATCTGATGGTTATAAAGTATCTGGAGGATTACATGGTGTTGGTTCTTCTGTAGTTAATGCTTTATCTAAATGGATGGAAGTTACTATTAAAAGAGATAAAGAAGAATCATATATTAGATTTGAAAATGGTGGTCATGTAGTTGTTCCATTAAAGAAGATTGGAACTACTAATAAAACAGGTACTACTGTTAGATTTATGCCAGATGATGAGATTTTTAATACAACTAATTTTTCATACACAACTATATGTGAAAGAATGCAAGAGTCTGCATTCTTACTAAAAGGAATTACTATAGAAGTAGTGGATGAAGAAGATGGTAGAGAATCTAAATTCCACTATGATAGAGGAATTGAAGAATATGTAGAAGAACTTAATAAAGGAGAAAATACTCTTCATAAAGTTTTAACATTTGAAGGTGTAAAAGATAAAATAGAAGTAGAAATATCTATGCAATATACTGATACATATAATGAAAAGATTGTATCATTCGTTAATAATGTTAAAACTATAGATGGTGGTTCACATGAAGTTGGATTTAAAACAGCATTAACAAGAGTATTTAATGATTATGCTAAAAATAATGGATTTGTTAAAGGAAAAGATAAAGCTTTTGAAGGTAGTGATGTAAGAGAAGGTCTTACTGCTATTGTTAGTTTAAAAATACCTGAAGGTATTCTTCAATTTGAAGGACAAACTAAAGGAAAGCTTGGTACTCCTCAAGCAAAGAATGCAGTTGAACAAGTAGTTACTCAAAACTTACAAACATATCTAGAAGAAAATAAAGCAATTGCAACTGATATTATTAATAAAAGTTTAAAGAGTAGAAATGCAAGAGAAGCTGCAAGAAAAGCAAGAGAAGAAGCAAGAAAAGGAAGTAAAGGAAAGAAAGAAGAAAGAAGTCTTTCTGGTAAACTTGCTCCTGCTCAAAGTAAAGATAAAACTAAAAAAGAATTATTCTTAGTTGAGGGAGATTCTGCTGGAGGTTCTGCTAAACAAGGAAGAGATAGACGTTATCAAGCAATACTTCCATTAAGAGGTAAAGTTCTTAATACTGAAAAGACTAAAGAAGATGAAATATTAAAGAACGAAGAAATTAATACAATGATTTATACAATAGGTGCTGGATATGGATCTAACTTTGATATAAATGATTGTGAATATAATAAAGTAATTATAATGTCCGATGCTGATGAAGATGGAGGACATATCCAATGTTTACTTTTAACATTCTTCTATAGATATATGAAACCATTAATAGAAGATGGAAGATTATTCGTTGCTTTACCACCTTTATTCAAAATACAATCTGGTAAAGATATAGAATATGCATATACTGTTGAAGAGATGCAAGAAAAGAGTAAAGGCAAGAAATGCGAAATTCAAAGATATAAAGGACTTGGTGAAATGAATGCAGATCAATTATGTGAAACAACAATGAAACCAGGAAGTAGAACTTTAATTAGAGTTAATATTGAAGATGCACAACTTGCCGAAAAGAGAGTATCTATTCTTATGGGAGACGATGTACCTCCTAGAAAAGAATGGATTGAAGAGAATGTTGAATTCTCACTAGAAGATGACTATAAAATAGAAGCTTAATAATAAAAGAAAGTAGTGGTGTTATGCCAAAGAAAAAAACTGAAACTGAAGAGGTAATAGAGAAGATCTTTGATTATACCCTTGAAGATATCATGGGTGAGAGATTTGGAAGTTATTCAAAATACATAATTCAAGATCGTGCTATACCTGATGCTAGAGATGGATTAAAACCAGTTCAAAGAAGAATTCTTTATTCAATGCATAAAGAGAAGAATACTTACGATAAAGGGTATCGTAAGAGTGCCAAAACTGTTGGAGATGTAATAGGTAATTACCATCCACATGGAGATACTTCTATATATGATGCTATGGTACGTATGTCTCAGCCTTGGAAGACAAGACTACCATATATCGATATGCATGGTAATAATGGATCAATAGATGGTGATTCTCCTGCCGCTTATCGTTATACTGAAGCAAGACTTTCTAAAATTAGTAATGAAATGCTTAGAGATATTGATAAGAATACAGTTGAATTTGCACCAAACTTTGATGATACTACTGTAGAACCTACAGTACTACCTGCAAGATTTCCTGCACTCTTAGTATATGGTGCTCAAGGAATTAGTGCTGGTTATGCTACTAATATTCCTCCACATAACTTAGAGGAAGTTATTAATGCTACAATTCATAGAATTGATAATCCTAATTGTCAATTAGATACTTTAATGAAATATGTTAAAGGACCTGATTTTCCAACAGGTGGAATTGTAGAAGGAATAGATGGTATCAGAGATGCTTATGAAACTGGTAGAGGAAGAATAGTAATTAAGAGTAGATATACTATTGAAGAAGATAAGAATGGTAAATCTATCGTTATTACTGAAATACCTTATGAAGTTAATAAAGCATTAATGGTAAAGAAAATTGATGACATTAGAATAGATAAAAAGGTAGATGGAATAGTTGAAGTTAGAGATGAATCTGCTGCAGATGTTAGAGTAGTAATTGATTTAAAGAAGAATGCTAATACTGATTTAATAGTTAATTATTTACTTAAAAATACTGATATGCAAATAAGTTATAACTTCAATATGGTATCTATTGTTAATAGAAGACCTAAGTTATTAGGATTAAAAGAAGCTTTAGATGCATTTATTGCTCATCAAAGAGATGTAGTTAGACGTAGAACTGAATTTGATTTAGCACATGCTAAAGCAAGATTCCATATAGTTGAAGGTCTAATTAAATGTATTTCAATACTAGATGAAGTAATTAAAGTAATTCGTGCTTCTAAGAATAAGAGTGATGCTAAAGATAACTTAGTTAAGGAATTTGAATTCACAGAAGAACAAGCTGAAGCAATTGTTACATTACAACTATATAGATTAACTAATACAGACGTTGTTGCTTTAGAACAAGAAATGGCACAATTACAAAAAATAATTGATGGACTTACTGCAATTCTTGGTAGTGAAGAAGTATTAAAATCAGTAATGAAGAAGGACTTAAGAGATGTTAGAGATAACTATCCAACTCCAAGACTTACTGATATTAAAGATGAAATAACTGAAATTAAAATAGATGAAGCAGATATGATTCAAAAAGAAGATGTCGTAGTACTAGTAACTAAAGATGGTTACATTAAACGTACATCTTATAGAAGTTATACTGCATCAGATGCAAACGACTTAACTCTAAAAGAAAATGATTATATTTTAGGATTATATGAAATGAATACTACTGATACATTATTTGTATTTACTGATGGAGGTAATTACTTACATATACCAGTACATATAATTCCAGATCTTAAATGGAAAGATATGCCTAAACATGTATCTAATGTAATTGAACTTCCTGGTGAAGAAAGTGTAATTGCAGCAATACCTGCATATGACTTCAGTAGTAATAAGAACTTAATCTTAACAACAAAAGATGGTCTAGTTAAGAGAACTAAATTAACAGACTTTAGATTACAAAGATATAATAAAGCTTCTAGCTGTATGAAGTTAAAAGAAGGAGATAAATTAATAAGCGTAGTTACTGAAGATTATGATACAATATTTATGACCACTAATACCGGATATGGTTTAAGTTTTAAGACTGAGGAAATTCCGGTGGTTGGTGCTAAAGCATCTGGAGTTAAAGGAATGAAACTTAAAGATGATTATATTGTAGGAGTAGCTAATTTCTCTTATAATACTCATGAATTTATTAGTATTATTACTGATAAAGGAACTGGTAAGAGAGTAAGACTTACTGAATTTGATTTATCTACTCGTACAAGAAGAGGTATTCAAGTAATTAGAGAAGTTAAATCTAATCCATATAGAATATTAAAGATATTTATTGAAGATAATAGATGTAATATTGGCCTTAAGAATGGTGATATTACTACTATAAAGATTACTGAATTACCTATAGCTGATAGATATTCTACTGGTACTCAAATTGTTAAAGGTCATATTAGTGATTCCTTTGTAGTTGCAACTTTAGTTAAACCAGGAAAAGAACAAGATACTTTAATAGAAGATGGAACAATAGAAGATGTTGAAGTACAAGAAGAGGTTATACCTAAAAAAGAAAAAGTTAATCTAAAGGAAATAGATGATAGATTAATGACTATAGATGATTTTTTGAATTAAGGAGAATAAAAAATGGATAATGAATTAAAGAGTTTGGTTGGAGAAAATGAAAAAATATATTATGAAGGAAAGCCTGATTTTAAATGTTTCATATTTGAAAGTATTTTTAATCCTATGCTTCCAGTAGCATTGATTTGGTTTTTATTCGATAGTTTCTTCATAGGAATTGCTTTAAGTGATGGCTTTAATGATGGAATGGGAGCATTCTTATTAGTGTTTATGCTATTCCATTTAATGCCTGTATGGTTATATCTAGGTGGAGTAATATTCTCTATTAGAAGATATAGAAATACATATTATGTTGTTACTGATAAAGCAGTATATTTATCAAATGGAGTATTTACTAAGAATTATCATAATAAACCATTTGCTGAATTATCTCATGTAAATCTACATAGAGGTATATTTGATCAGATGTTTGGAGTAGGAGATATATTACTTACTTCTAATCAGTTCACTAATGGTAATAATGCTTATAGTGATAATAATGTTACAGTAGCAGGTATTAATATTAATAGTATTTCCAATTATACTGAGGTATATAATACAATTAAGAAATTACAACAAGATATTTATACTGATGTTATGTATCCAAACGATTTAAGACCTAAAGAAAATCATGGTTATAATACTGAATATAAAGGAGAGTAAAATCTCCTTTTATTTACTTTTTAGGGAATTTATGGTATAATATACAACTAGAAATTGGAGGTTATAGTATGAGTAAGATTGATTATATTTATGATCAATATAAGGAGATAGATGGATTAAAATCTAGAAGAGGAGAATTTACTGATAATGACCATTTATTTGCAACTATGGCTTTAATGTATTCGATTAGTTCTTATTGTAAGAAATATAGATACTTAGACGGACATTATTATGATTTAATTGATTTATATTATGATTATAAAAAAAGAGAAGATATTAAAGATGTAGATACAGTAGAAGCAGTTGAAAATATAAGAATACAACAAGATTATGCTTATCATAATTCTGATACATATGAAGATTTTCGTGAAAGAATGATTAAGCATATTATGAATTTTGATAATAGTATAGATTCTGATACTGCTAATAAGATATTTAATATGTATTTTTCTATATATTTAGGTGGACTATTAAATATAGGAGATGAAAAGATATCTGATAGAGCAATCTCTAACTTAATGTTATATGATACTACTAGTAAAATATATAATTATGGTTTTAATAATAGTGATTATTCTAATCATGCTATGTTTAACTATTTTAAGATGGCTAATAAGAGATTCACAAAATTAAGAATTAATAAAGATAAGGCATCAAGATATGGAGATGAATTATCTACATATATAGTAGAACATAGAAAACAAACTAATAATACTGATTATTTTAGTGAATTTGATGATATTAATTATTCTCAATTAGAAGGTTTATATAGAATACATAATTTAATGGATTTAAATCTTCATAAGAAGTTTAGAGGTAAGAGAATTAAACAAACTGATTTATTTGCGAATAGTGATTATCGTATATTTAAGAATATTTATCCTGAAGTTAAATCTATTATTTATGGAGATCAAACTAGAAAAGAAGAAATTAATGAATATTTAATGGATTTTGTTGATAGATTAATGCCTTATCATAATATAGATGGTGCATATACTGTTAGATATACTGATACTGATTATAAATTAGTTATTGTTACTAAGAGTATAGAAGATTATAATCAATTACTTGAAGGATTAATTAATTTAGTTTCTTCAATTAATAGATATAATAATAAAGTAAGTGATGTTTCATTTACTATTATGCCTATATTTGCTCCTGTATATAAGAATCCTGATTTTACTTGTGATTCTTATAAAGAGTCATTATTAGATAGTGATACTATTTTATATGATAAGAAGAGATTCTTAAGAAAGACTAAGGGTAAATTAAAAGAAGAATTTAAAAATAGAAATCTAGCTAGACAATATGTAAAAAGAGACAAATAGTCTCTTTTTATGTTATAATTTTTATATGGAAGAGTTAATAGATAAAACAAATAATTTAATAAATGAGATAGATAAGATATCTCAAGTTAAAAGAATTAAAGAATTAAATAAAGAAATATCTGAAGATAAAGAGTTGAGTGATTTAATTCATACTTATCAGATTAATCAAGATGAGAACTTGAAAAGGAGAATATTAGATAATAAATTATTTAAAGAATATAAAGTAAATGAAACTGATATTAATCTACTTATAATGGATATTAATAGTAGATTAAAGAGTATTAATGGAAAAAAGGGATGTCAATGAAAGTAATTAGTGGTTTATATAAAGGTAGAAATATAGATGGTTTTGATATAGATGGGACTCGTCCTACTATGGATAGAGTTAAAGAGAGTTTATTTGCAACTATTCAGAATTATATTCCAGATAGTATTATATTAGATTTATTTTCTGGAAGTGGTAATTTAGGAATAGAAGCTTTATCTAATGGATCTAAATTTGCTTATTTATGTGATAATAATTTTAAAGCTATTAAGACTATTAATAATAATATTAAAAAACTTGGTATTAGTAACTCTGAAGTATTTAATTTAGATTATAAAAAATGCTTAAAAGAACTTAGCAATAGGTCTATTAAATTAGATATTATATTTTTAGATCCTCCATATAAGACTAATTATATAGAAGAGAGTTTAAAATTAATTAGTGAATTAAAATTACTTAATGAATCAGGATTAATTGTTTGTGAGAGTGATAATCTTGATAAAATAATATATCCTAATACATTTAAGTCTATTAAATCTAAAAAGTATGGTGACAAGTACATTGTATTATTAAATAATATGTAATTACATATTATTTTTTTTATGTTATAATCTTTATAGTAGGTGATTATATGAATAATAAAGGGTTTGCGATTACTACTGTTATATATGGATTATCTATATTAGGATTATTACTTATAGTTATTATTATGGGTAGTTTATCTACTAATAGAGCTAATATAAAAGAATTATCTAGAGATATAGATAATGAATTAAATTTTTATTCGAGATCTTCAATTTCATATTCTTTTACAGAACCAAATGATTTACAACAGTTTGAGGTTCCAGTTGGACAAACTGGTTTATATAGAATTGAGTTATGGGGTGCTCAAGGTAATGGAGAAAGTGGTGGAAAAGGAGCCTATACAACTGGTGTTGTTGCTCTTCAAGAAGGAGATATATTATTCTTTAAAGTTGGTGGATCAGCTGCTGGTCAGCCAGGAGGATCAACTGATGTTAGAATAATTGAAGATAATGGTAAACTTGGACTTGCTTCTAGAATAATGGTTGCAGGTGGAGGAGGACAAGTTTCAACTGCTTTAGGTGGTACATTATGCGGATATAATTCTTATATGAATTCTGATGGAGGAAAAGTAATGCCACTTAATCAATATAAATTAAGTAGTGGTAATTATTTTGGTACAAAAGATGGTAATGCATCTCCTCAATCAATAAATGATTGTTTAGTTGGACCTGTTAAAGGTACTACTAAATCTAGTGATGAAGAAGTTTCTAGATCTGGAGATGGATATTATGTATCTAATGCTGAAGATTCTGATCCTAAGAAAGATGCTAGAAACTATGGAGGATCTTCATATATTTCTGGATATGCAGGAGTTGTTCCTGTTACAAATACACTTGGTGGTAGAGGCTGGTCAACATATAGAAAAACAAATGTTGAAAATTTATCTGTAGATGATTCTGGAAATATCTTTTATGAAGATACAAGCTCTGGTGACAGTAAGAATGAGTACACCTTCCTTGATGGTTTAATGCTTCCAGGAGTTAAAAGTGGTAATGGTGCTGCTCGTATTGAAAAGTTATCTGTAGATGCGGAAATAGCAAAGAGTTATATTTATTATTATAAATATAATGACAATAATAATTTTAGAAATAAAAAATATTTTAGTAGAGTTAAATCAATAAAAGATTGTTCATCTTCTCCACTAAAGAATATTGAAATAATTCATGATGGAATTGATTACAAGGGTAGTTTTACTGAAACATCATTTGAAGAGAATGGTTTATCTTGTAAACAATATAATTATAGTAGTAGTCTTTTCATTGATGAGATAGCTTTATGGCATGAGCCATGGAAAAATATTCAAAATGAAAAATTAACTATTACTTATTATGATAATAGTGAAGGTGTAGATAAGAATGTGGAATTAAACTTATCTGATAGTGGTACAGAGACATTAGATGGAGTTAGATTAACTGCTTTCCAACCAGATTACTTTAATAATGATCTTGATTATGATGGTGGTAATTACTATATCTTTTCTATTCTTTCAGAAAATAAAGTTATTAGTGCACAACAAAGTGATGATAGTGACTTAAACCCAGTTAAACTAGATCCATTAATGGGTGAAAGTAGACAAAAATGGTCTATATCTAAGATACCTGATAAGATTAAAGATCCTGCTTATACTGAAAATAATGAATATTCAATTGTTGAGTTAACTAGATATGGAGCACTTACAATTGAACTAGATGAAAATATGGCTAAGAATAGAATAATTGCTTATGATAAGTTTAATAGTATTGCTAGAAATACTCCTCAGATTTGGAGAATAATAAGAGTAGGTAATGGTACTTATAGAATTAATACACCAGTTACTTATTTCGATACTAATACAGGTAGTTTACTTGCTTCTCCATCTACTGCAAATAATTTTTCTGATCATTCTAATCAGTTAATTATTGCTACTGAGAATGCTGCTACAGCAAGGTTTAAATTCTATAAATTAGATTATTAAAAGTACTTTTTTAAGTACTTTTTTTTATTTTAAAAAATAATTAGCACAAAGAGTTGACAAGTGCTAATATAAAGAGTATATTATTATTAGCACTAATAATTTATAAGTGCTAGGAGGTTGATGTTATGCTTTCTGATAGACAATCAAAAATCTTAAAATTAATTATCGAAAGATATATAAAAGATCCAACTCCTGTAGGGTCTAAAGCAATTTCGAAGGTTATCAATTGCTCTAGTGCTACTATTCGTAATGAGATGGGTGTTTTAGAGGATTTAGGATTGCTTGAAAAAACACATACTTCTTCAGGTAGAGTTCCAAGTGAGGCTGGTTATCGTTACTATGTAGATAACTTAATGGAACTTAAGAAAATGAATGCAGAAGATATGCTTAAACTTCAAATAGTCTTTAAGAATCAGCAACTTGCTTTATCTGATGTAATAACAAAGTCTTTGCAAGTTATATCAGATATGACGAATTATACTGCTGTAGTACTTGGTAGTACTTCTCATGAGAATCTTCTTAAACAAATAGAAGTAATTCCGATTGATGATGTTAGTATGGCCGTTATTATAGTTACTGATAAGGGTTATGTAGAACATAAAACTATTAAATTAGAAGATGTTCCACTAGAGGAAGTTAAGAAGACTGTTAGTTTAATTAACAATCTAATCTCTGGTACTCCAATAGATGATGTTTCTCGTAAATTGGAGTTTGAAATTAAACCTATTATAGGTAATTATGTTAAACAGCATGAACAACTATATAATGCCTTCTATAAGGTATTTAATGATTTTACAAATCAAGAAGTAAATGTTATGGGTAGAACTAAGATGTTAGAGCAACCTGAATTTTCATCTAATGTAGAGAAGATTAAGAATGTATTTAATAAATTAGATGATCAGAATTTACTTCAAAACATCGAAGAAGATGACGACAATAATATAAAAGTCTATATTGGTAATGAAAATAATATTGATAGTGATGTAACTGTAATTAAAACTCATTTTAAGAATGGGGCAGAAGAAGGAACTATTGCTATTATAGGACCAAAGAGAATGGAATATGATCGTGTTGTTGGAATGCTAGAATACATTAAAGAGAATATAGAAAGGTAGGCTTTTATGAAGAAAAAAGAAAAAGAAAATGTAACTGAACCAGTTACTAGTCCTACTCAAGAAGTGTTTATGGAAAATCCAACTACACCAGTAGAAAATAATGAATTAGAGACACTTAAGAATAATATTGCTAAGTTAGAAGAAGAAAATAAAGATTTAACTAGTAAGATTAAAATGAGTCAGGCTGAATTAATAAATTATCGTAAAAGAAAAGATGA
>DFEZ01000011.1:0-210209 GCA_002369415.1 Caryophanales bacterium UBA3789
TGAAGAAGTAAAAGAAGATTTAAAATGGGTAAAGAAAAGAAAACAAGAATTAGGATTAAAAACAATTACAACTATGCCATCAGATAATAAGATAACACAATTGATAGAACAAAATATAGAAATTGAGAAAAAACAAATTATTCCTTATATTGATTTATTAGGTAACACTGAAATTAAATTATTATCAGGAGATCATTATATTTTTGAACAAAAGCCTGATGAATTAACAAGAATAATAAAAGACTATATTAATGATTTAGATAAATAGCTCGGAAGATTAAGATATTACGATGTTTATTTTCTATAACCCCCTAGGCTAGCTGTTGTACAATCCACAATCAAAGCAAAAAATAATAAGTAATTAATAAAGACTAGAGAAATCTAGTTTTTATTTTGTGTTATAATTATTATGGAAGTGATAATATGAAAATAGAGAATAAAAAGTATAAAACTAAAGCTGGTAATATCATTAATTATTATGAAATAGATAATGAAAATCCTCCATTATTAATAATTCATGCACAAGGGACTAATGCTAATAGCTATAAAAATGTTGTAAGTAAATTATCAAAATATTATCATTTATTTTTAATTGATTGTTATGGACATGGTAAAAGTACTCATAATAAAGAATTATATAATCTAGAAACACAAGGTAATGATTTAATTGAATTTATTAAATGTGTAATTAAAAGTAAAACATCAATATTAGGCCATTCTTCGGGAGGATTAATTGCAAGTTATATTGCTTCCAAAACTGATTTATGTGACAAACTATTTTTAGAAGATCCGCCATTATTTTCATCATGTGGAGAGAATAGAGTTAATTATTATAACTATAAAGATTTATCTACAGTTTGTCATAACTTTATTAATCAAGATGAAATTAAAGACTTTGTTTATTATTATTTTATTAATCAATATTGTTGGAATTTCTTTCCAGAAAATTCAAGGGATAAAATTAAAACTAAGTTAGGTAATAATGCATTAAAATTTAGAGCAAAACATCCTAATAAAACATTACAAGTAATTTTTTGGCCTAAAAAGTTTATGGAAGCATTTAATGGATTAAATGATTATGATCCAAACTTTGGAGAAGCATTTTATAATGATTCGTTTAATAGTAATATTGATTATGAAAATTTGTTATCCAATATAGATTGTGAAACTATATTTATGAAAGCTAAAACGGTAATTGGTGAAGATGGGCTTATTCAATGTGCATTGACTGATGAAGATTTAGATAAAGTAAAAAGTCTAATCAAAAACATTGATGTTGAATATTTTGATTGTGGGCACGGCATTCATAATGAAAAACAAAAGCAATTCATACAGACAGTAATAAGATAAATAGAACGAATGAGAATTCTTTCTTTTATTTTACACTTATGGTAGATTATTATATTTAAATTGCTTGATAAAAAATTATATAATTAATATAATTTAATTATGATTATAGTAGGGTGTGTATAGTATGAAAAAGATACTTTTTTATGTACTTATATTTATATTATTTATACCATTTGTTGTTTATGCAGAAACTTGTGATAATGATGGTATAAGTATTCAATCAATTAAATGGGTAGATAAATCAGATAATGTAGAGGGTTACGATGATGCTACTGCAAATAAAAAGAATATTACTTTAAACTTATCTATGTCTGATGTTGGAGATAATATAAAATATGAAGTAGTTATAAAAAATGATTCTAACCAAGATTATAAACTTGATAACAATAGTTTTAGAATCAGTTCAGATTATGTTGATTATAAAATTTCTTATAATGATGGGTCAAATGTTGTTTCTGCTAAATCAAGTAAAAAAGTATATTTAACAGTAACATATTCTAATAAAGTACCAGATGATGCTTTTAATTCAGGAGATTTTAATGATAATAAAACTATTACTGTAGAGTTATCATCTGGCAATAAGATAATCAATCCAAAAACTGGAGTTGGTTTATATTCATTGATTGGTTTTGCATTATTAATTAGTTTTGCAATTATTTATATAGTCTTTAGAAAAAAGAAATATGCTAAATTTATGTTATTAATAATTGGTGTTAGTATCATATTACCAATAAGTGTATATGCAGTTTGTAAATATAATATTAATTTAGAATCAAATATCACAATAAAAGAAAAGCAAGCATTTTTAGTTGATGGAAAGACTTTTAATGCCACTATAAAACGATTGTCAGCATCTAATCCTGATATAGAATATGGTGCAGTAGATACTCTTATAAAACATATATCTATAGCAGATACTCTTGATGAAGATAAAAATCCAATTATAGTAAGTAATGATACTTCTAAATATGAGGTATATGCTTGGTATGATAATCAAACAATTTATCTATATACAGAAGCATCTAAAATATATTTAGATCCTGATTGTGACTCTATGTTTTATAACTTAACTAAAGTATTAGATATAGATTTAAGTCTTTTTGATACATCTAATGTAGTTAATATGTATGGAATGTTCTGGCGTTGTGAAAGTATTCCTAATTTAGATCTTAGTAAATTTAATACAAGCAATGTAACTAATATGTTTAACTTATTTAGTTCGTGTTACAAGCTTGAAAAGTTAGATTTAACTTCTTTTAATACATCTAATGTTACTACTATGGGTTGTATGTTTTGGGGTAATTATGTAATAAGAGAAATTAATGTTTCAAGTTTTGATACATCTAAGGTAACGGAGTTTGGTAGTATGTTCTCGAGATGCTATCAATTAACAGAATTAGATCTTACATCTTTTTCAAGTTCAAGTGCTGAAAATGTTTCTGCTTTATTTTATCAAGATTCAAGATTAGCGACTGTATATGTTTCACCAGACTGGAACGTTACTAATGTTAGTGGTTATTCTTCAGTATTTAACCAATCATTAGTTAGATCTTTTACAGTAGTAAATTAGAAATAAGACTAGAGAAATCTAGTCTTTTTTTTAAAAATGTGGTACATTTTTAATAGGAGTGTGTGAAAATGAATAAGATATTGAAAAAACTATTTATATTTTTATTTATTATTTTAGGTTTATTTACTATAACTGCTTGTGGTAATAATAAAGATAATAAACAAAATAAACAAGAAGATAATACTGTTGAAGAGGAAGATAATAATTATAAAACTGTAGTTGATGATGGTAATATCAAAATTGAGTTTATTAGAAGAGATTTAAAAAAGGTTCCTGGTATGATGAATAATCAAAAAACTGTATTTAATTTACCAGTAGTTGTACTACAAATTACTAATAAAATGGATCAAGAAATTCATTTAGCTGTTCATACTAGTAAAACAGTTGATAGTACACTTGATTATGCATTTAGTTTAAGTAATAGTGATGGAGTAAAGGATTCAACAGGATTTAGACTTGCTGCTAAAAGTAAGGGTGAGACAGCTATTTACTATGAAAAGATTAGAGATTTAGAAGATGAATATCCATTATCTTCATTTGATGATAAGACTATTTATTTAGAATTATATGTAGATGAAAACAAGAATATTAAATCTTATGAATTAGATGGAAATGAATTAAAATAAAAAAGAGTCATATGACTCTTTTTTTAATAGTTTAAAATTAGTTCTTTTAATTCTTCTAGTTTCTTCTTTTTATTATCAGAATACTTTTCATAATCAATAGATGTATCTCTTATTATTTGTTTTTCTTCATCTGTTAAGTTATTTTCTTTTCTATTATTAATAAATAAATATAGTACTACTAAATCTAATAATCTAAATGACATAGCTTTTTTATATTTAGGATTACTTTGATCATTAATCTTTAATCTATTAATTCTTGGCATTTTAGCAGGAGTCCAATCATCATTTTCATTATCTACATAATTATATGGATTAGGAGCTAATTTAAAATAAGCAATAGTCCAAGATCTAATCATTTTATCATAATCTTTATCTTTTAATACTTTATCTACAAAGTCTAATTCTAAGTCTTCATTAAATGATTGTAGACTTGCAAAAGTAGTGTTTAATTTAATAAATTTATTATCATCTATATCATAGGCTTTTTTAAGTATAGAAATATCACTATCTATTCTTAATCTTCCATAGAAGTAAATTATACTTTCTTTTAATAAGAATAAATCTTTTTCATTTAATTTATTTATTTTATTAAGATCTTCTTCATTTAATTCTTCTTCAAATAGTTTACCATTGTAGCAATAATTTAATAATGTTTTTAAGTATTCTTCTATACTTAATAATTCTTCATTTGATAGGGAATCTAAATATTCTCTTACTTTATTAGTTATTTCATCATTTTGCTCTATAATAAAACCTTCTATTGCACTATCTATTGTTTTATTTTTAAATGCATTAATCATTTTATCAATATTTTCATTCATTTATCTTAACACCTCTTATCAATAATAACACAATTAATAAAATATGACTGATAAAAATTGTTTATATTTAGTTTTTTGACAATTAGTATGATAAGTGGTATTATACTCAGTGCTTTTAGGGGTGAATTTTAATGGATAAAGAAGCAAAATTATTTTTACTTTTTGATATGTTAGGTGATTTAGTTAGAAGTGGACCATTACAATGGAAGATTAAAAGATTTAGAACAGAAGATGTAAAAGACCATGTATTTGATTTAATTATAATGACTAAATTAATAAAGAAGAAATTACCTAATTATATTGATACTGATAAGATGATTGATTATGCAATAGTTCATGATTTAGAAGAGGTTATTACAGGTGATATAACTACTTTTGAGGGTATTACAAGAGGAGAAAAAGAAAGAGTTAATAAAATTGCAATGGACTATTTAATTGATGAATATGGAGATATTCTTAATATTAATAGATTATTAAATGGTTTTGAAGATAAAGCTGATATTGAAGCAAAAGTACTTCATATGTTAGATAAAGTTAATTCTAGTATTGCTTTTTTAAAGTATGATAGTGAAAATGAAGTTGATATGGATAATCCAGAGATAATAGAATGTCTAAGATGCAATCCTGATGTTTTAAGATTAAGAGCTCAAGGAATGTCTTTAGGAGAAATCTTTTATGTATGGCATTTAAGATCAGTTAATTTTACTGATGAAGAACTTGTTAAATATAATATTTCTAGAGAAGATGCTGATGCAATTGTTGCAGTTATTAAATCATTAATGAAATCTATTCATGATCAAATAAAAAGAGTTAATGAAATTACTAATAGTTTTCCTAAAGAAGCAACAGTATATAGAAAAGTTAATAATCCTAATTTAGTCTAGTTTATCTAGACTTTTTTATTCTTTAATTTGACAAAAATATACTTACATGGTATCATTTTAGTACTTTGAGGTGAAAAGTTTTATGAAAAATATTATTGTTTTAATTCGAAGAAGACGTTATTAATAACGCTTGTATAAATACAAGCGGATTTAATAGTGCTTGTATTTAGAATTAAAATAATATTTATATATATAATTATTAATATCTATGTACAAGTACATAGATATTTTTTTGTAGGAAGTGATTTTATGAAGAATTTAATGAGACGAGAGGTGCGGTTTCTTGTACTACGGTATTTAGTACAAGATTATTAGTGTTGTACTAAATTATCCTAAGATATATTTGGTACAACAAATATATTTTAGGAGGTAATAATGAAAGAAGAGATAATTAAAACTTTAAAGAAATTATTAAGTTATAAAACTTATAAAGATAATATAGATGAATTTAATAAATTATTTGATTATATTAAGAAAGAATATAAAGAATTTATAATAAAAGAATATACTTTTAATGATAAGAAATGTTTAGTATTAAGTAATACTAATGATACTAATTTAGATTATATTTTTTGTACTCATGTAGATGTTGTTTATGCAGATAATTATGATTTTTATGAAGATAAAGATAATATCTATGGTAGAGGTACTATTGATATGAAATGTAGTGTAGCAGTATGTTTAAATGTTATTAAGAATATTAAAATAAGTAAGAAATTTGCTTTATTTATTACAAGTGATGAGGAAATTGATGGCAATTGTAGTAATGAATTAAGTAAGATTTATACTGCTAAATTTGTTTTTGTTCCAGATGGAGGAAAAGATTTTCAATTAGTTGTTGAAGAGAAAGGTCAATTACAATTAGAATTAAGTTGTAAAACTAAGAGTGCTCATTCTGCTCAGTTATATAATGGAGAAAATGCTATTACTAAGTTATTTAATGTATATAATAAATTAATTGAGATATATCCATTACCAAAATCAAGTGATGATTATGTTACTAGTATTAATTTATCTAAAATGAATGGTGGAGTATCTAATAATCAAGTCCCTGGATATGCTAGTATGATTCTAGATATTAGATTTGTATCTAAAGATAGTATTAATAAGATATTAAATAACATTAAGAAAATTGATAAAGATATAGATATTAATGTATTAATTGAAGGAATATGTTTTGTTTCTAATATAAAAGATAAATATGTAAAGAAGTTTATTAAGTGTAGTGAAAAAGTATTAAATAAAAAACTTATTAAAACTTATAGTGAAGGTACAAGTGATGCAATATATTTTAGTTCTAAGAATATGCCTACTGTAATAATGAATCCTATAGGAGATAATCCTCATTGTCCTAATGAATTTGTTAATAAAGATAGTTTATTAACTTTATATAAAATAATAGAGGAGTTTATTAATGCTACAATGTAGAGCAGTTAAAAATCTTGGTAATATTAATTGGGATCTTTTAATGCATAGATTAATATTCTTAGATAAATCTGATATAAAGATTTGGAAGAAATTAGATAATGGTTGTTATATTGGGACATTGGGTTATAGCGAAGAAAACATTAATTTATTAATGACTTTATTACAATCTTTTGCAGAACAATATGGAGAAGAGATTGATTATCAAAGTGCAAAAGAAGAATTGTTATTATATTTTAATAGGGGTAAATTGTTTATATATTTTGATGAAAATTTAAGACCTATTTCAATGAATGGGGTTACTTATAATGAAGATAATGTTAGTGTAGATTTTAATAATAGTAATGGTAATTCTATTAATAGTTTATATTTTTATGGATTATCTACTATTCCTGAATATCGTGGAAGAGGTGCTTGTGGTGAACTAATTAAGTTTGCTATAGAATATGCTTATTACAATGATTTTGATTTAGTATATGCTAGAACTGATTTAGTTGGATCTAAGAGTGAGAAATTAATGAGAAGAGCAGGGCTTGATATATGTATGGAAGATGATAAGATAATTACTGAATGGGTACAAGTAACAGATGATAAAGGTGATTATAGATTACATTTATGGTTACCTTTAAAAGAAGGATTAAGTTTATCTAGTAAAGATAAAGCTTTATTTGCTGATAAAGATACAAGAGAAGTTAATAAGGATAAAGTATTAATGTTAAATAAAACTGTCATACAATAGACAGTTTTTTTGATATAATTAAATTACTTTAGAAGGTGTTTATATGAGATTAAGTGATTTAAAAGAAGTAAGTGATAATGTTAACTTAGATGATTATTTATCTTTATATAGTATTGTTCGAGATAATATGGAACATCCTGAGTGGTTAGGTACTTTTACTAAGGATGAAGTTATTGATATATTAAATAATGGTGGTAAGATTTGGTTATATTATGATGGCGATATTCCAGTATGTTCTGTTTTTTATATACCAGTTAAAAATAAGACTTTAAGAAAACATAATGTTTCATACGATGAGAAAGATACTGGTAGTTTAGGACCAATAATGGTAAGAAGTGAGTATGTTGGTAATGGACTACAGAAAGATATGATGAAAGTATTAAATAATTATGTTAAAAGTATTGGTATTTTACATATGTTTACTAAGGCTCATTCAGATAATATATATTCTATTAATAATATTTTAAAAGATGGATATAGAGTAGTTCATGAATATGAAAGTGATAGGGGTCCTACTACTGCTTTTATTAAATAATAATATGTTAGAGATTTAACTAATGCTGATATGTTTAAAGTAGAACCATTAGTTCCATATTCAAAAGAATATGAAATTTGTATTAAAGAAGCAAAAGATAGAGTTGGTAATGCTCCAATCAAAGAAAGAATTAATGATATATCTAATTATGAAGTCATTTATATTATGTCTCCTATATATTGGAGAACATATGCACCAGAGGTTGAAACTGCTATTAAAGATTTAGATTTTACTGGTAAAACAGTAAGAGTTGTTTCAACACATGAGGGATCTGGTTTAGGTAATATGGTTAATGATGTTAAAAAGATTTGTACTGGAGCTAATGTATTAGATTCAATCGCAATAGTTGGATCTCAAGCAAAAGATTCTAAATCTAAAATAGAGTCATGGGTATAAGACTAGTTAATCTAGTCTTTTTTGTTGCAATGAGTTTTATCGAATGCTATAATAAGCGTCAACGGGAGAATGATTATATGAGTAATGATGATAGATATTCAATCAATAAGTATACAGAAAGTATTCTTGATGATTTAGGGTATGAAGTAGTTCATGGTGATGGAATCCAAGGAGTTGCAGGATTAGTTAATAAGAAAACTGGAATTGGTCTTCCATATGAAGTAGCAAGTTTATTAGATTTAACAGAAGAAGAATGGTTAAATGGAATGTCAGATTTTTATTCTGGTACTAAAACTACTATTTTTAAAGGTATAGAAGGAGAAGTAATTCACCTTGATGAATTTGGTGGTACTGAAATATTCTTTAATGATACTTTAAGTATTAAAATATCAAATTTTGATGATAGAAATGAGCAAATGGATATTACTATTAATTATGGTGAAGGTAAAAAGAAAAGCGTTACATTCACATATATAGGATTTGAAGGATCAAAAAACTCATTCCACTCTCATGGTATATATGTTATAGATGGCCATAATAATGATGATAGATTGGTTACTATATCAAATAGAGATACTGAATGGGGAGATTATTATAATAGATATCCAGTTGAAGAATGTACAAATGCTAATATAATGAATCAGATTATTACTGGTTTAAGAAGTGCTAAAAAAGGTTATTACTGGGATGATGATCTTAAATATGGATTAGAAGTTATTGGACCAGCACTTGATTTATTTGCACTTGATTTTAAAAATGACTGGATTAAATTTACTGACTATATTGCTGCAATTGAAAAAGAATCTCAAAATGAAGCTAGAAAAATTATAAATAAACAACTTGATATAATTGTAGAAAGTAAAGCTAGAGTAAATGATGTTAAAGCAGTTAAAGCTTCATTGTTATCTGATCCTGAAGTTAAAACTTATCGTAAGAAAATGAAAGAAGTACAAAATCCAAAAGACTAGAATTATCTAGTCTTTTTTTTTATCTTTTTTATTTATAAAAATATTTATTACTTATATACATAATGATATAATTAAAATGGTGAGAATATGAAAAGAGATTTGTCTTATTATGAATTATCTAATATGAGTAAAGAAGATATATTAAATTCATTTGATACTAATATAGAAGGTTTAAATAAAGAGCAAGTTAATGATAGATTAGATACTTATGGTGATAATGTTCCAACTGATAATAAGAAGAAGGGACCATTATATTTTTTTATTGATAGTTTTAATGATAAGTTTATTTTAATATTAATAGTACTTGCAATTATTAATTATTTTACTGGGGACTCTATTGGTTCTATTATTATTCTTGTTATTACTTTTATTAGTGCAATGATAAGTTTTGTTCAAAACTATTCTACTTATAGATTTAATGTTAGATTAAAAGAAAAGATTAGAATATTTACTGATGTTATACGTGAAGGTAGGCAAAAAGAAATTAGGCAAGAAAAAGTGGTATTAGGAGATATTATTACTTTAAGTGCTGGATCAGTAGTACCAGCTGATTTATATTTAATAGAAAGTAAAGACTTATTTATTAATCAATCTTCTTTTACTGGAGAGAGTGTTGCAGTTGAAAAGATTGCTTTAAGAAAAGCTAAGATTACAGATGAAGAGACTAATATTAAGAATATTTGTTTAATGGGTTCTACTGTTATTAGTGGTAATGCTTTAGGAGTTGTTGTTAAAACTGGTTTAGATACTTTTATGGGTAAAGTTAATAAGAAAGTATCTAATATTAAAGATGCTACTTCTTTTGAACAAGGTATTAATCATATTAGTACTATGCTTATTAGATATATGGTAGTTATATCATTATTTGTATTCTTTATTTATGGTTTTATTAGAGGTAATTATCAAGAAGCTTTATTATTTGCTTTAAGTGTTGCGGTTGGTATTACTCCTTCTATGTTACCAATGATAGTTAATGTTAATTTAACAAGAGGTAGTAAATTACTATCTAAAAAGAAGACTTTAGTTAAGAATATTAAGTCTATTCAAAATTTAGGATCAATGGACGTATTATGTACTGATAAGACTGGTACTTTAACTAAGAATAATATAGTATTACAAAGATATATTAATCTTAGAGGAGAAGATGATGATTACGTATTAAAGTGTGCTTATGTTAATAGTGAGTTAAGTACTGGTTTTAAGAATTTAGTAGATAAAGCAATTAATCAATATGGTAAAGAACATAAGATAGATATTTCTAATTATACTAAGATAGATGAGATACCATTTGATTACACTAGAAAGAGATCTTCTGTTGTAGTTCAAAATGAAAAAGAGTATTCCGTTATAGCAAAGGGAGCTTTAGAAGAGATAATTAAAGTATCTGATATGGCTTTAATTAATAATAAGGAAATTCCTATTACTAAAGAGATTTGTAAAGATGTAGAGAATAAAGCAATAGAACTTGCTAAGAAGGGAATGCAAGTAATTGCTCTTGCTGTTAAACATGAATATGAAGGTATAGATAATTTTAACAAAGAAGATGAAGTTGATTTTACTTTAATTGGTTTAATTGCTTTCTTAGATCCTCCTAAGAAGGATGCTGCTAATACTATTAATCAATTAAAAGAATTAGGTGTTACTACTAAGATTCTTACAGGTGATAATAAATATGCAACTGAAGCTATATGTGAAGCTGTTGGATTGAAGAGTAAAATACTTATTGGTATTGATATAGATAAGATGGATGATAAGGAATTATCTAAAGTAGTAGAAGAAGTTAATGTATTTGCTAGAATGAATCCATTACAAAAAGAAAGAGTAGTTGCACTACTTCGTAAAAATGGTCATTGTGTTGGATATATGGGTGATGGAGTAAATGATGCTCCTGCCTTACATTCTTCTGATGTTGCTATTAGTGTAGATGATGCTACTGATATTGCTAAAGAATCAAGTGATATTATTTTACTAGAACAAAACTTAGATGTTATTTATAATGGAGCAATTGAAGGAAGAAAAGTATATGGTAACATTGTTAAATATATGAAACTTGCTTTAAGTCAAGATTTTGGTGATGTATTTAGTATTATGATTTCTAGTATATTCTTACCATTCTTACCTTTAATGCCTATTCAAATGCTTATACAGGACTTTATTGTAGAAATATCACAGATAGGTATACCTTATGATAATGTAGATCCTGAATTCATTAAAACACCTAAGAATTGGGATACTAAAGACTTAAGTAAATTTATGAAGATATTTGGTATTATTAGTTCTATTACTGATATATTAGCTTTCTTAATATTCTGGTTTATATTTAAATATAATTCTATTGAAAAACAAATGTATTTCCAAACAGCTTGGTTTGTTGAATGTATTATATCTGAAACATTAATTATTTATTATTTAAGAACTAATAAACTTAATTATTTAAAATCTAATCCAAGTAAGATATTAATTGGTCTATCTCTTATTACTATTGCTTGTACTATATTAATACCTGTTATATTAGCAGGAATTGCTGGATTTAACTTTGTAGTTTTACCATTAAATTATTATTTATATGTTATTGGTTTAGTAATACTTTATGCAATAATTGTACAAGTAGTAAAAAGAATTTATTTAAAGAAAAATGGATCATGGTTATAAGACTAGATAATCTAGTCTTTTTTTTGATATAATTTATTTAATGTTTATTTAATAAATATATAGATAATTAATTTTGAGGTGATCTTTTTGAGAATATTAATTGTTGAAGATGAAGAATCATTAGCTGAATTAGTCGCAAATAGATTAAGAAAAGAAAAATATATAGTAGATGTGTCTTCAGATGGGGAAGAGGGTCTTTATAATGCTTTAATGGATCTATATGATTTAATAATACTTGATATTATGCTTCCAAATGTTAATGGTATAGATATACTTAAAGAGATTAAGAAGAATAATATTAAATCTAAAGTTATTATGTTAACAGCTAAATCTGAATTAGATGATAAATTACTTGGATTTAGTGAAGGAGCAAATGACTATATATCTAAACCATTTCATATAGATGAAGTAGTTGCTAGAGTAAATGCTCAACTTAGACTTGATACAGTTAAGAATAATAATCTTGAATTTGGAGATTTAATATTAGATTTAAAAACTTCTGATATTATTAATAAAAACAATAATGAAAAGATTAATATTATTAATAAAGAATTTCAATTACTTGAATATTTTATGAATAATCCTAATCAAGTATTATCTAAAGAAATGATATATGATAAAGTATGGGGAGTAGAAAATGATTCTATTTCTAATAACTTAGAAGCTTATTTATCTTTTATTAGAAAGAAATTAAAATTAATTAATTCTAATGTACAAATTAAATCATTAAGAAATTTAGGATATAAGATGGAGTATAAAGATGAAGGAACTGAATAGAAAAGTATTTAAAACTATATTTTGGATTTTATCTTCTTTTATAGTAATAGTTATATTTGTATATAACGTTAGTATTTATACTAGAGAATATCATGATATTAGTAGAACTTTAAATATTATTAATGATCCTTTAAGACTAGATGGATTTGGTCCTGAAGGTGACTTTGATAATATGATGATTATGAATTATGAGGTTTATACTATTAAATTAAATAATGGAGTAATTGAAAAGATTACTTATCATGGAAATGAATTAACTAATTTTAATATAGAAGAAGTTGCTGAAAAAGTAATTAATAGTAATAATAGTTATAGTATAGGTAATCTTTATTTAAATAGATATGCTTATAATTATACAGGAGATAATATTGTTATTATTAATACAACTGGTGTCGGAGAAAAACTATTATTAGTACTTGTAGAATCACTATTAGTTTTATTTATATTTGAAATATTTATTTATTATTTATCTATTACTCTTACTAAGAGAATTACTAAACCTGCAGAAGATGCTTTTCAAAAACAAAAAGAGTTTATTGCTGATGCATCTCATGAATTAAAAACACCACTTGCTGTTATAATGGCATCATCTGATGAATTAAAAAATGATAAGAAAAATAAAAAATATATTGATAATATTAAATATGAATCTGAAAGAATGAATACTTTAATTAGAAGTTTACTTGATTTATCTAAATTAGAAAATGGAGTAAATATTAGTAATTATAAAGATGAAAATATTTCTAAGATAATAGAAAGAGTAACTTTAACATTTGAAGGTATTGCATATGAGGAAGGTATTAATATTAATACTAATATAGAAGATAATATTATATTTAAATGTAGTAAGGATGAGATAGAAAGATTAATCTCAATAATATTAGATAATGCTGTTAAACATAGTTATAAAGACTCTTCTATAGATATATTTGTTTCTAAAGATAAGAATAATATAAAGATAGAAATTATTAATTCTGGTGATCCTATAAAAGAAGGAGACGAAGAAAAGATATTTGAAAGATTCTATAGAGGAGATAAATCAAGAAATAGAGAATCTAATAGATATGGTTTAGGACTTGCTATTGCTAAAAATATTGTTACTAATCATAATGGTACAATTAAAGCTAGTTCTAATAATGGTAAAACTACATTTACAATTAATTTAAAAAAATAAGAACATTAATTAATATTTAATGTTCTTTTAATTTTCATTAGATAAGATTAAATCATGAAAGGAGAGATGATTATAAGAAAAGATTAAGAATAATAATTATTTAATATTAATTTAATAAAACAATGTTATTGTTTATATAGAAAAGGAGATGATATATGAATTTATTTAGAGAATAAAACGTAATAATTAAATTAATAATATATGAATATAAAATATGGATGGAGGGATTAAATGAAAGATAAAATATTATTATTTATTATTGGGGTTTTGGTAGGAGCAGTTATTTCAACTGGAGCGTTCTTTGTTTATACAAAAGCAACTACATGTAATAATTCTAATAATAATCAAACAATGCAAATGCCTGGAGGTACTCCTCCAAGTATGAATGGAGAAAATAATAAAAATAATGAGAATGGTCAACCACCAGAAAGACCTGATGGAAATAATCAAAATGCTAATACTGAAGAAGTAGAAAATAGTAATTAGTGGTGATATATGAATAAGATAATAAAACTATTTAGCATTATATTAATAGGTATATGTATGATTCCTTTTAATATTAATGCTGCTACTAAAAAGATATATGTAAAATTAGATAGTTTAGAGTATTCTACTACTAATAAAAATTATAAAAGTATTACTGAATATAAAACTTTAGAAGAATTTTTAAAAGATTATAATTCTAATAAATTACCCGATATTTATATTACTGATTTTATATTTGATGGAGTATCTACTGTTAAAATATATGATTTAGATGATTATATAGAAGAAGATTCTAATGATATAGATATTTCAGAAGTAGATATTAAAGTTATTAATATAAATACAACTGGAGATATAGAATTTACTGGAGAAGCTAAGGGTATTATGCTTGGAGTAGATACTAATAATAAGAAGGGTAATATTAATATTATTTTAAATAATGCTAGTATAGATACTGATTCTAAGAAAGCACCTGCAATATATGTTTATAATAAAGATAAAAACTATACCGATTGTATTGTTACAATTAAAACACTCTCTAATACTAAAAATTATATTGAAGGTGGTAAATTAAAAAAAGTTAGTTTAATTGGATCTGATGAATTAGATAAATATAGTAGTTATTATTCTAATGATAGTTTAACTAATTATAATAAATATTCTTCATATTATGGAGTTTATTCTAGTGATCAAATTAATAATATATTATTTGCGACTGTTACTGCAGATAATGAAGATTTAAATGATGGAGATCCTTACTATTTTTATAAAGCTAGTGGAGCAATTAGTTCAGATATAGATTTATACTTTGAAGGAGATGGTTATTTAAAAGTAACTAGTAAAGGTGATGAAGGTATTGAAACTAAGGGTAATTTAACTTTTAGTGGTGGTACTGGAGACTATGAAATATATGCAGAAGATGATTGTATTAATACTACAACAGCCAACAATAGTAATAGTACAGTTATAAATGATATCACTATCGACGTTAATTCTTTACTTGCATCAGTTAATGTTGATGCAGATGAAGGAGATGCAATAGATTCAAATGGTAAATTAATCATTAATGGGGGAAATATTTATGCATTTGCTAATCTAATAGTGGAGATGCTGGACTTGATTCAGTAAATGGTATTTATATTAATGGTGGTACTGTTATTGCTACTGGTAATATGGCAGATGCTATATCAAATGAATCTAAAAAAAAATATATTTTTGCTAGTTTTGATAAGATAAATAAAGATACTTTAATTGCTATTAAGGATCAAGATGATAAAGTAATTACTGCTTTTAAAACAGGAAGAAATATACAAAACCTACTATATAGTAGTAAAGATTTAAACTATAAGTCATATAAGATTAATACTGGTGGAGAAATTGATGGTAAAGAGACTAATGGTTTATATACAAAAATTAATAGTTATAGTGGAGGAGATGAAATAACTTATAGAAATATTAGTAATAATTCTTTTATAAAAAATGATAATAGTAATGGAGTACTAATAATACTTATTGCTGAAGTTATATTACTAATTGGTGCTATAACAATATATTTAATTAGACCAGAAAAAAAAGACTATAAATAGTCTTTTTTTATTTATATTTTAACCTGTATATCTTAGGTAACCGTCCCAACCGCCATTGCCATATAATCATCTACCTTCAATAGTATTTTACTATATATTATTATCTTCGTGTAATACCTTTTTATTACTTTACTATATTGCTTTCATTTTTAATTCTTCTTTTCTTTCACTAATAATTTCTTTTAATCTATTTAATTCTTCATAATAGTTTTTATCTTCATCAAATATAAATCTATCTTTACCAGTTATATAATTAATAAATGGTTTCTTAATAATTCCTGATTGATATTCTTTTTCTATATTATTAACAGTTCTTTCAACTACATCTAATTGAAATGGAGTTAAGTTTGATAGATATGTTTCAAATATAAAAATTAATCTATCTTCACTAGCAATTATTCTTACTTTGATTCCATTCTTTGGAATATTTAAGAATCCATTTGGATCATTTCTTCTTAGTCCAAATTGATTAACTGTATTTTCTCCTGAAAACATAGTTTCTCCATTTAGATATTGAGAAAGTGTTTCTAAAGTATGAGCGTGAGGTGCTTTACCATCTCTTTCGTTTATTTTAAATCCTGCATTATTTGGTAATATTACACCTGATGCTTGCATTCCACCCTCTAATCTATCATATTTTCTTCTTTCCATTAATTCATTCATAAAACTTGATAATACAAATGAAATATTATCTTCTGTATCAGTATCTCTTACTTCATATACAGTTTCTTCTAATTTATCTAATGTTTGATATTTAAACATATTATCACCAATATTATTTTATCATAATATAAACTATTTTATGATATAATTTTTTTAGGTGATAGTATGTATTCTATTAAGAATGAATCCGATATTCCTAAATTATTAAAATATCATAGAGCTAAAGATATGGTTAATATTATGAGATTCTTTCCTGGATTAAGTCCAGTAGATGATTTAGTTGTTATTGTTGATGAAGAAGATTATGAAAAAAATAAATCTAAATTAGATGGATTAGATAATATTAGAAATGGTAATCCTATTAGTGAACCTTGTATGAAATCCATTATTATTAAAAATCTTAATCAAGATAGATTAGAAGCATTAAAAATGATTAAGAAAGATAATAAGAATGGTGTTTTAATATTATTCCATTTAGAGAATGATATATCTAATAGATATGAAAGATATGCAGGTATTAGTGTTGGTATATCTTTAGGTAATATGATATATATTGATGCTGTAGGAAAGGGTTTTGATGGAAGAGAAGTTTTAAAAGGAATTAGTTGTCATGAGAGATATTCTATTCCTTGGAGTGATATTAGAAAAGTAAATATAGATAATTTTAAATCTTATAATACTTATATAATTAATGATAAAGATTATCAAAAGAGTCGTGATGAAAGAGTTGACTTTTTAATTAAATGTGATGTATCAAAAGATATACTTGATGAGAAGATTCCTATGAAATATGAAGTTATTCCTGATTTTATTTGGTTAGATATAATTAAAAATATTATTAAACCATTAGAAAAAAATGAAGATTATTTAAGAAGCGAAGGATTCTTAGAATTTAATTTAAGTGGACATACTGAAGGTAAAAGATTTAGACCATGGCAAATGGCTGATGATCAAAGGATGTGATTTTATGAAAAAGAAATTGTTAATTGCTTTTATTGTAAGTTTAGTTATTAATTTATTATTATTTTCTATTAATATGGTAAGTGCTAATATGTTTCATAAACTTCCAATAGGTCAGGCTATTCCTGGAGGAGAATGTATTGAGTATATTGGTTTTGGTGTTTATTTATTAGCTGTTTTTCCAATGACAGCAGATGGAGGAGCATCAGTTTCTTATAGTGTAGGATTAAATTTTATTAGTTTTATTATTCCATTAATATTAATATTTTTATTAGTGTTTATAATTTTAATTTTAATAAATAAATTAAGGAGAAAGAAAAATGTTTGAAATTAATACTTATGATTTAGGTTATTGTGATGAGTCTCAATATACTAGAGTAGTATGTGTTTGTAGATATAAAGATAAATATTTATTTTCATACAATAAAAAAAGAGTTGGATGGGAAATTCCTGGAGGACACATAGAAGAGGGTGAATCATGGGAAGAAGCCGCAAAAAGAGAAATGTATGAAGAAACAGGAGCAACTAAAATTAAAGTAACTCCTGTATGTGTTTATAAAATATCTACTTTTGGATTATTATGTTACTGTGAAATATTAGAACTTGAAAAGTTACCTGAAGAATATGAAATGAGTCAGGTTATGCTATCAGATGATTTACCTGATAATTTAACTTTTCCTGAATCATCTAAATTGTATTTTGATACAGTAAGAGAAAAAATGAATCTTAAGTAATTGAATATTTGTTTTTATTTTGATAATATAGTTTTACTTGCAAAGGGGTGGTTAGGTGAATAAACCTTCTGATATATTAGAAATTAGAGAAAGTACTTTTTATAATCCTAATGTTAGGGATGATATTAAGATTGCTAGTATAGGAGATATTCATATATCTAGATTAGTTGGTAAAAAAGATATTAATAATATCTATGATGCTTTATGTAGTGTTAATCCTGATTATATTTGTCTTCTTGGAGATATAGTAGATTCTCCAAGAGAATTAACTAAAGAAGAGAGTGTTAAGAAATTAGAATTACTTTTCTCTTTATGTTCTTCTATTGCTCCTACTATGGTAATTCTTGGTAGTCATGACTTTGTTTATGAACATCCTGGAGTTAGTTTCTATTCATATGATGATACTGGTATATGGGCAGAAATGGGAAAAATTCCTAACGTTTATCTTTTGAATGATAAAGTATTTAAAGATAATAGGATTATTATTAGTGGTTATTTACAAAAAGCTGATGCTTATCTTAATTTAGCAGAAGAACATATAGAAGATGCTGCTTCTTATTATCATGATTTTATTTCGCATTCTGATTTATATCAAGGTTTAGATGAAGATCTTCCTAAGATACTTCTTACTCATTCACCTGAACCTATTAATGATTTAAGTGTACAAGAATTACTTAAAGATTATGATGTTATTCTTACGGGACATTATCATAATGGATGCGTCCCTTCATTTTTAGATAAAATTTATCCTAAGAATGCTGGAATTATTACTCCAAGAATGAAAAGACTTCCTAAACGTGCTAGAGGTATTATTAAATTAGATACTGGTACTTATTTAGTATATAGTGGAGGATGGGTTAAATTATCTAATAGTGCTCCTGGATTAATTCGTCCATTAGATAAGCTTTGTAATAGACAAATGGATGTTACTACGTTAACATCTAATGAAGAATATGTTAAAGAGAGAATTAAAACTAAAAAATTAGTTTTAAAATAGAGAGGAGATTATTATGAAAGAAGTATATGTATTTTTAAAAAATGTAGGAACTTTTTATATCGCAACTGTTGATGGAGATAAGCCAAGAGTTAGACCTTTTGGTGTAGTTAATATTTTTGAGGATAAGTTATATATTCAAACTGGCAAAGTTAAGAATGTATCTAAACAAATGCAAATAAATCCTAATGTAGAAATATGTGCATTTGATGGAAAGGTTTGGATAAGACTAGAAGGAAAAGTTGTTAGAGATGATAGAATTGAAGCTAAGGCTAGTATGTTAGATGCTAATCCAATGCTTAAAAACATGTATTCAGCAGAGGATGATAATACTGAAGTATTATATTTTACTGATGCTAAAGCAACTTTTTATTCATTTACTGATGAGGCAAGAGTAGTAGAATTTTAAAGAGATTTAGTCTCTTTTTTTGTGCTATAATTAACTCAACTAATAGTATGTGTTATTTTTAATCTTTTTATAATATATTATTCTCATGAAAGGAGAAAAGTTCATGAATTTAATTAAGATAGGTGCGTTTATTTCAGAATGTCGTAAGAAGAAAAATCTTACACAAGAACAGTTAGCTGAAAAACTATATATTACAGATAGAGCAGTATCTAAATGGGAAAGAGGTTTATCTTTACCAGATGCTGATAAGATGTTAGATCTTTGTAATATATTAGATATTAGTATTAATGAACTTTTTAATGGTGAGAGAATTAATATGAAAGATGAAAAGAAAAAAACAGAAGAGTTATTACTTTCCATGGCTAAACAAGAAGAAATTCAAAATAAAAAATTATATAATAATATGTTTGTTAGTTATGTAGTTTACATTTTGTTCTATTTAGGTATTATGTTCCTTGCAAGTATGACGCTTGAAGAGGGACCAGTACTTGGAGTAGTTATTGGTTTATCAACTGTGTTATTATGTATAGCAATGTTTTATACTTTTAAGATTGAAGTAGATGTTGGATATTATGAATGCAGAAAATGTCATCATAAATACCATTCAAATTATTTTTTTGCTTTACTTGCTCCACATGTTTTTACTACAAGATTTATGAAATGTCCTAAATGTCATAAATGGAGTTGGGCTAGAAAAGTATTATCTAAAGAAAAATGATATAATAATAGAGGTGATTATATGAGTGATGTAGTTATTGAATTAAAACATTTAAAAAAATACTATGGTAAATCTAGAGGAATTGAAGATGTTTCATTAAAAATAAATAAAGGTGAAATATATGGCTTTATTGGACCAAATGGTGCTGGTAAAAGTACAACTATTAGAACTATTATGGGACTTATTAATAAAACTTCAGGTAATATTTTTATAAATGGTAAAGAATTAGAATTTGATGATATAGATGTTAAAAGAAGAATTGGATATTTACCTTCAGAAGTAAATCTATATGGAGATATGTCAGTTAAAGAATTACTTGATTATCATGAGTCATTTTATAAAGAGAATCTTACTAAAAGAAAAAATGAATTAGTTAAATTATTTAAGATAGATTTAAATAAAAAGATAGATGATTTATCTTTAGGCAATTTAAAGAAAGTAGGAATAGTACTTGCTTTAATGCATAGCCCTGAAATATTAATATTAGATGAACCTACTAGTGGACTGGATCCAATTATGCAAAATGCTTTTCATGACTTATTAATAAAAGAAAAAGAAAAGGGAACTACTATACTATATTCATCTCATGTACTTAGTGAAGTTTCAAATATTTGTGATAAAGTTGGTTTAATAAAAGATGGTAAAATAGTTAAAGAAGATACAATTGAAAATATTAAGAAAGATAATTATACATATTTAAAAATTATATCTAAAGATATAGAGAATATTAAAAAAGAATTGAAATTAAAAGTATATAAAGAAAATAATAATGAAGTAGTTTTCTTTAATAATTTAAAACCTAATGAATTATTATCTAAACTTAGTAAATATAATATAGAAAGTTTATTAATTGAAGAAGTTTCTTTAGAAGACTTATTCATTAATTATTATAAGTAGGTGATAATATGATAAAAAGAGAATTAAAAGCAAACTTAAAAAGTTTTATTATTTGGTTATTTGTTTTAGTTGCAATGTTCTTACTTGTATATTTAATTTATCCATATATTATTACTGATGATTCTATGAAGGAAATAGATGAAATGATGAAGGTATTTCCTCCAGAAGTATTAAAAGCATTTAATATGGATGTTACTTCTATTACTACTGCATATGGTTGGTTTAAGACAGAAGGATTTATGTTTGTACTTTTAATAATTGGTATTTATTCATCTTTTTTAGGAGGAAGTATTTTACTTAAAGAAGAGAACGATAAGACTATTGAATATTTAAATTCTTTGCCAATTAGGAGAAGTTCTATTATTACTAATAAAATAATAGTTGGAGTTTTTTATGTAATACTTATTGTTTTATTATTAGGTATATTTAATTTTATTTCATTAAAAATAAGTGGTGATTTAGATAGTAAACAATTTATATTATTAAGTATTACTCCTGTACTTATAGGTTTACCTTTATTTGGAATTAATTTATTTATTTCAACACTTCTAAATAAATCTAAGAAAACTATTGGTATTAGTTTAGGATTAGTATTTATATTCTATGTAATTAGTGTTTTAAGTGAAATAAGTGAAAATGTAGGATTTTTAAAATACTTTAGTATTTACACTTTAGCTGATACTAGAAATGTTATTTCTAATATAGAGATTAATCCTATAATGGTTATTATTAGTTTATTAATTACTGTTGGATTTATATTTTTAAGTTACGTTAAGTATAATAAAAAAGAATTAGTTTAATTCTTTTTTTTATTATCTTATGCTATAATTATTTTTGTAATAATAAAAAGGAGAGTATTATATGAAATGTCCTAATTGTAATATGAATATTAATGATAATTCTAAGTTTTGTATACATTGTGGCAAACAATTTAATCAAGTTGAAGGTAAGTATTGTGTTAAATGTGGAGCAGAAATAATTCCTGGATCAAGTTTCTGTGGTGTTTGTGGTATGAGTTTAACTCCTAATGCTCCTACTAATACTAATGTTGTTCCTACTAATAATAATTCTGATGTAAATGAAGGATCTACTCCAACTGTTTTGGGTATTATATCATTACTTCTTTATTATGCTGGTCCTGTAATAGTAGGCCTTTTAACTATAGGTATGCCTTCTAATGCTAAATATGTTATTGAGTCTATAGTTAGTCTTACTCCATTAGCTGGTATAGTTACTATGATTATTGGTAGAGTAAAATATCCTAAGAATAAGTTCTTAAAAGTTGTTATGTGGATCATTATTTGTTCTATATTATTTAGTATAATTATATTTATATTAATATTTCTTTGGTGTTGGATTACTTGTTCAACAATGGATACTAGTGGGTGTAGTTAATGATAATTCCTAAAATTAATTTTCCTTTTTATGGAATAATTATTGTTTTATCTATTTTAGTAGGAATGTATTATATTTATTCTAATTTAAGAAAAGATAAATTTGATAATAAGCAAATACTTATGTACTTTATTATGTATGTTGCATTTGCCTTTGTATTTGGTAAAATTTATACTTCATTAGTTTATTTAGAGTCTGGTTTTTTAGAAGCTGGTCTTTCTGCTTATGGGGGATTAGTTGGAGTAGTAATTGCAGCTATAATTTTTGAAAAGATTATTCCAACTAATGGTAGTATTACTAAGTATACTATTTTATCATTACCTTTAGTATATGGTCTTACTAAAGTAGCATGTTCTATAGTAGGTTGTTGTGGGGGTATTCCATATACTGGTTTATTTAAAGTAAAATATCTTAATGCTTTAAATATATGGCAATTTCCAATACAAATAGTTGAGGTAATTACTTTTATAGTTTTATTTCTTATATTAAATAGATTTAAGAATAATAAGTATATTAGTTATATAGTTTTAATATTTGTATCTATAATTAAATTCTTATTAGATTTCTTAAGATATGAACATTTAAATATACTTATAACTAGAAATCAAATATTTAGTATTTTGTTATTAGTTATTGTATTAATAGTATTTGTTATAAATAAGATTAGTTTGAAGAAGAACTAGTCTTTTTTCTTGAAAAAAATCTTATTTTATGTTATAATATGCACGTATTTAAGGGGTTGGTTATATGGAAAGAATTGTAGGTTATAGTGAAATACCTAAAAGTGATGGTAGACATTCTATTTATATTAAATTTAATTCTGATGCAGAATTTTTAAGAACTTTATTTGATAAAGGATATAGACTTATTAATCATATAAATGATGCTGATGAAGATACTATTTATGTAAGTGAGAGACAACAAGATTATATGGTTAGTAGTACTGAAGAGTATCATGCTTTAGTAGATGGAGTTGTAAAGAGATTCTTAAGAGATGAAGATATTACTACACCTAAAACTTATAATTTTGATTTTGATGCTTTATTACATCATAAATATAAACTACCTTTTGTATTTAAAAATGTTCATATTAATCGTGGTAAAGAAAAGTTTTTAATTCAAACTGAAGAAGATTATGAAAATTTAATTAATACATGTAATATATTAATGAATCCTGGTTTTCTTTTTATGGTTGGGAAAGGTAATAATGATGATAGATATCATATTAATTATAGAAGATATCTTTCTAACTTTGTTATTCAAGAATATGTTGATACTCCAACTGATTATAATACTTCAGTTAGATTATTAACTTCTTCATCTAATGATTTATTATATGCATCATTAAAATATAATGAAGTAGGAGAATACACTGATGAAACATCTTTAGTTGGTTCATTTTTAAGTACTGTTTATCCTATAAGTACTAAGTCTATTGTATCTAATACTTGTTCTGGAGGAAGTAATATAATTCTTGGAGAAGATAGTTATACTCCTGAAGAGAAGAAGATTTTATCTTTACATGATATTGACTCTGATCAATTTAGAAAAGTAGTTAGTGCTTCTCAAGATTTACATGAATTATTACATTCTGAATTAGGAATTTTATGTGGATTTGATTATATATATGATAAAGAAAAACAAAAATGGTTCTTATTAGAATATCATAGTATTCCTATGGTAGGAGATTATGTTAAAAGATTTGGATTTAGCTATGATAATCCATTAAGAAAAAAATATGCTGAGGGGCATGTTAGAGCAACTGCTTTATGTAAGAAATTAGAAAAGACTAGATAATTCTAGTCTTTTTTTTGTTATAATAAGAATGGTGATAATATGAATAAGAAGAAATTTAATAAATTTTCTATTCCATTAGGTTTATTAGATTATATTAATCCAATATTATATACTGTTACTATTATTACTATAATTAAAGGTATTTATATGACTTCTTTTTATAATACTATTATGATTATAGGAGCAGTTTTATCAATACTATTTGGTTTTATTATACCAACTGGTAAAGTAATAGTAGGAATGGGATTAATAAAATTTAGAATGCCTGTTAGTTTAGTATTCTTAGTTAATATAGGTATTTTATTATCTGGACTTATGTTATTTAAATATATTTATGATTTTAATATTATTACTTTATTTATAATAATTGGTGTAATTATTTCTTTATTATTATTTATATTTTTAATTAATAAAAAACTTAATACAATAGCAGTTCTTACTGGTATGTTTGGTTATTTAATGTTATATATATCATTAATTGCTTTATCAATTAGATTAGGTTTATTTATTCCAATTATTCTATATGGAATTGCTATTTTATTATTCTTAATGTTAGTTTGTATTGGAATTAAAGCAGATCTTAAGAATCCAAAAGTACATTGGATTATTGAAATATCTAATGTATTATGTCAATTCTTAGTTATGCTTGGAACATTAATTATATTTTAGGAGGTATTATGAATTATATTTTTAGATTAACAAAAGGACAAGATTTAAAGAAAGAGATAGTTAAATTTGCGAAAGATAATAATATTAGCGCAGGTATTATTAAATGTGCAGTTGGTTGCGTTTATGAAGCACGTTTTAGATTAGCAGGTGCTGAAGGTTTTTATGAAGCAAAAGAAGATTTTGAAATAGTTAGTGTAACTGGAACAGTTTCTAAAAATGGATGTCATATACATATTTCTTTATCTGATAAGAATGGTAAAACTGTAGGAGGACATTTGACAGAAGGATGTTTAATTAATACTACTTGTGAAGTATGTATAGAGAGTTTTGATAATTATTCTTTTGATAGAGTATTTGATGAAAAAACTGGATATAAAGAATTAGTTATTAATAATATTAAAGATATTAGAAAAATATAGGTGATTTTATGAAAATATACGTTGCTCATTCAAGAGGTTTTGATTATGTTAATGAATTATATAAACCAATCAGAGATAATATTCATGGTTATGAAATAATTCTTCCACATGAGAATAATAGTAATGATCCTCATGATAGAGAATTTTATAAAAATATTGATTTATTTATTGGAGAGGTTAGTTATCCAGCAACTGGTTTGGGTATAGAACTTGGTTTTGCATATGATGATAATAAACCAATATATTGTATATATAAAAAAGGTAATAAGATAAGTTCTTTAGTTAAAGCTATTACAAATAATATATATGAATATAGTAATATAGATGAGATGGTTAAAATTATAGAAAATATTATTAGAGGTGAATAATATGACTAAGCAAGCTGTTTTAATAATGGCTCATAATAATTTAGATTTATTAAATAAATTAATTGAATTATTAGATAGTGATTACTTTGATATATTTCTGCATATTGATAAGAAAAGTGATATTAATGAGACTGATATTTATAAGTGTAGAAAGTCTAATTTATCTTTTTATAAAGAGTTTGATGTTATATGGGCTGATTACTCTATGGTAGAGACTGAAATGTTTTTATTTGATGAAGCTTATAAGAATAATTATTTATATTATCATTTAATATCAGGAGTAGATTTACCATTAAAATCTAATAAAGATATATATGATTTCTTTAATGATAATTTTCCTAAAGAATTTGTTCATTTTGAATTAGATGATGTTATTTCTTATAAGATTAATAGAATTAAGTATTATCATAATGTATTAAATACTAAGAATAATGATTTTGGAATGGAATATGATAATGATTGCTGTAAAAAGCAAGCTCGAGATGGAATTAATAGAATAGAAAAAGATCCAAATGAATTTAGATTTGGAGCTAATTGGGTTTCTATTACTCATGAACTTGCTGGATATATCTTATCTAAGAGGGATTATATTGAGGAGAGATTCCCATTTACTAAGAGTCCAGATGAAGCTTTTATTCAAACTTTGGTTTATAATTCTAAATTTAAAAATAATTTATATTATGATAAATATGATAGTAATTATATTGCTTGTATGAGGTTAGTTGATTGGGAAAAGGGTAGTCCTTATACTTGGAGAAAAGATGATTATTCAGAATTAATGAATAGTAATATGATGTTTGCTAGAAAGTTTGATGAAAATACTGATAAAGATATAATTAATAGAATTTATAAAGATATTAAAGGGTTAAATAGTATTGACAATTAAATCTAATATATCTATAATGCTTACAAGGAGGCAAAAACATGAGTTATTTAAATAAAAGTAGTTTAAATAATTGGTGGAATGTATGGAAAATTTAATCCATACAGGTTTTGTCGTGATATTTTAATATTTATAATTAATTAGATTAATAGGCACATGTATGGATTTTTCCTGCATGTGCTTTTTTGTGCTTGAAAGGAGGTGGTGCATATGGAAAGTGAGTGGGATTGGTTAAGAATAAAAAGGAAAATAAATATAGGAGGAGAAAAATATGAAATATGGAGAATTTGGTGGTCAATATGTACCACAAGAATTAAAAGAAAAATTAAATATTATTAAAAATGAATTTAAGAATGCTATTAAGGATAAAAAGTTTATTGATGAATACAAATATTATTTAAAACAATATGTAGGTAGACCTTCACCATTATACTATGCTTGTAATTTAACTAAATATATTGGTGGAGCTAAAATATATTTAAAAAGAGAAGATCTTAATCATACAGGTGCCCATAAAATTAATAATGCAATTGGACAAGCATTACTTGCTAAAAGAATTGGTATGACTCATGTTATTGCAGAAACAGGTGCTGGTCAACATGGAGTTGCAACTGCTACAGTCTGTGCTCTTTTGGGACTTAAATGTACTGTTTTTATGGGAGAAGTTGATGTTAAAAGACAACATGTAAATGTAGAAAAGATGGAAATGTTAGGAGCAACAGTTGTTTCTGTAAAAAGAGGTAATGGTACATTAAAAGAGGCAGTTGATGAAGCTTTTGAATATTTCTTGGATCATAAAGATGTATTTTACTTAATTGGTTCTGCTGTTGGACCGGAACCTTATCCAGAAATGGTTAAGTTCTTTCAAAGAGTAATTGGAGATGAAGCTAGAAAACAAATACTAAAGCAAGAAGGTAAACTTCCTTCTGCTATAGTTGCCTCTGTTGGAGGTGGAAGTAATAGTATTGGTTTATTTACAGCTTTTTTAAAAGATAAATTAGATATTTATGGAGTTGAAGGAGCTGGTCTTGGTATTTCAACTGGTAAACATGCATCTGCTATTTCTAATAATAAAATAGGGGTTTTACATGGCATGAAAACATATATTATGCAAGATGATAATGGTAATATTAAAGATGCTTACTCTATATCTGCAGGACTTGATTATCCTGGAATTGGACCAGAACATGCATACTTAAATAAAATAGGTAGAGTTAAATATGATTCAATTACTGATAAGGATGCTATTTCTGCATTTAAACTACTTACAAGATTAGAAGGTATTATACCTGCATTAGAAAGTTCTCATGCAATTGCTTATGCAATTAAAATAGCTAAAAAATATAATAAGAGTGATTCAATAATAGTTAATTTATCTGGTAGAGGAGATAAAGACCTTAATACTATATTAAATTTAAAAAAGGATTAAATATTTAGTCCTTTTTGTTTTGTTGATTTTTCTTGATAATTTCATCTTTTTTGTTATAATATAAGCCAAATGGAGGGTTTGGTATGGAAAATTTTAAAAAAGTGTTATTTGATTTGGATGGAGTTTTATTAGATAGCGAAGATAGAATTGTTAGAATGAAGAATGAAAGAGATGATTTAAGTTGGAATCAGTTCTTTGATACAGTTGATTGGGAAGGCTTATATGAAGAAGCTGAAGAAATTAATGATTCATTAAAAATTCTTAGAACTTATCAAGAAATGAATCCTGATAATTCATTTATTGTTTCAAAATCTCATACTTTAGAAGAGGGTAGATGGAAATTACATAGAATAAGAAAAGAAGGTATTGTTATTCCTATGTTTATTGTTCCTCCACACGTTAAGAAGAGTGATATATTTATTCCTTCAAGTGATATATTACTAGTAGATGACTCTACTAAACAAATTGGTGAATGGAGAGAAAGTTGCGGAACTGGATATCTATTTGATCCAGAAGATAAAAAAGAAGATAAACAAAAAGTTAAGAGTTTAGAATTCTTAATTAGGAGATAATAATATGAGTAAAGAGATAGATAAGGAAGTAATAGACAACTATCGATTAGCTCTTACTCAAAAATACAATGCTGTATGTTTAGATATTGATGGTACTATTACTGAAAAAGGGAAGAAGACAATTGATCCAAAAATTATTCCTGTAATTGCTGATTTATTAAAAAGACATATTCCTATAGTATTTATTACTGGAAGAGGAGAAACAGGATTAGAAGACTTTAAACGTGATCTTTTTCCTACTTTAATTCATGATTACGGACTTGGAAAAGATCATTTAAGAAAAATATATGTACTTGTTAATGATGGAGCACGTTTATTTAGAAGTGATCCTTCAAGGGATGATGAGTATTTAACTCAATGTGAATATATATCTAAGGAAGAAGCTTTTAGACAATTAGATGAATTAAAAGAACGTTTAGAAAGAGCATTTTCTACTTCTAGTTATAAAAACTATTATGATATATCTTATTCAAAAGATTCAGTTACTGGAAGAATTATTAATATTAGATTAAATATTAAAACTGATAATGAGAAAATTAGTGATGAAGTATATAAAGTTATTAAAATGTCATTAAGATTAGATTCTAGATTATTAAATATTACTGAAGGTAATTATCAAGGAAGAAAAGTACTACAAATTGGAACAAGTCAAAAAGCGTCAGCAGTTAAAAAAGCAGAACAAATAATAGGTATTCCTAGAAATTCAATGCTATTAATTGGAGATAGAGGGGATGAAAGAGGAAATGACTTTTCAATGCTTGATTCTGAACAAGGATTTAGTGTTCAAGAAACAAGTAGATTTAAGAATAGATGTTTCCCTATATTTGATGATGAAAACAATTTATTAACCGGTGTTGATGCAACTATATATTTACTTAAAAAAGCTAAGATTTTACCAACTATATGTTTAGAGAAAATAGATAAAGGTACTTATAGAAAACAATATGCCGAAATTGAGAGAAGAATTAATAGAGGAAGAAAAAGAGCATATGATTCAGTTAATTGGAAGTTTAATGCTATCTTTAATGTTAATAATGGGTTTAAAGATATATTTGATGAGCAATCAGGTAGTGTAATGATTCCAATGTATGAATGGGAACTTATAGATGATGATAATCCGTTAAAGCAGTTCTTTAGTATGACTGATGCTGATGGTAGATATAATAATATGTTAAAAGATGATATGAATATTCTACTTAGAGGATCTAAGAATTATTATTATCTTTTAAACTATAGACATAGTATTCCTGATGAGCAAGGTAATTTTAAGGATTTTACTTCTCAAGAAGATGCTTTAGGTTGGATAGTTAATTATAGACTTTATTTTAATAGATTGGGAGAGACTTTAAGTAATCCAATTGATTATAATGATCCTATTAATAAGAGATTAATATTAGGTGCTCTTGATAATTTAAGAAATGCTGCTTTAGTATGTTTGAATTCTGCACTTAATAGAGATTATGATCCTCTCAAATGTAGTATTGTTAATTTAGAGGCATTAGATAAAGATTCTCATATGAGAAAAATATATGAACTATTATTAAAAGTACATAGTTTAATGATTAATATATGTAGTGAAAAAGATTTTCAAATTTCACCAGTAGAAATACAAAGTATGTGTGAATGCTTAAATGGAGAAATATTAGTAGAAGAATATATGAGAACTTTAATGGATGATGAAGAAAGAGATTATTCTAAAACTTATAGAGCATATAGAGAGTTAGATAGTTTTGCTGAAGAGTTTGTTACTGCAAGTTATGTTTATGATAAAACAGATAATCCTGGACTTGGAATTTGTGGTATTAGTTATGGTGGTATTGAACTACCAATTCTTTATAAGTCTTTATTTAATAATTGTAAAGATGTATTACTATTTAAGTTTCCTGATGATATTGGAGATTATAGAAATAAGCATTCAGTTGAGATTAGAAAGTTTAGTTTGCCAGATGAAAAGATTAATACTGTAGGAGTAGATGGAGATTCTTTCTATATAATTTCAGATGATAATATATTAACTGCTAAAACTATTCAGTTAGCAATTAATATATTCTATGATTTAGGTTTAATGGTTAATAAAGTACTTGTTGTTAGATATCCAAGTATTAATAGATTCCAACAAATGACTAGTCGTAATCATGGAGCGGCTGCATTTGGTAGTTTCTTTAACTATATTCAAGGATTATTATTCCCATCTCCATATAGTTACAGGGATAATAATAGTCAGAGCCAATATCTTGATTCATTAGGAGTATTTGATTTAAATAGAGAGAAAATACTTAGATGTTTATATAAAAATCATGATTTTGGAGAGGAAACAGAAGTTGCATACGTTAAAAAGAAAAGTATGTTATGATATATATAGTAGGAAAGGGGATATGTTATGAGAATCGTTAGTGTTGGTGATTTAGTAACAGATTTTTACTATAACAATTCAAAGATATTAGGCGTTGATGGAGGAAAATCTTGTCATAATATAATTGCAAATTTATCTAAAATGGGACAAGAAACTACTGTTATAGGTATATGTGGTAATGATATTTTAGGAGAAGTAGCACTTAAGAGTTTAGACTCTTTAGGAGTTGATACTTCATTAATAGAAAAAAGGAATAATATAAAGACTAGAAGTTTTCATATTAATTTTAATGGAGAAGATTTTACTTCTAAAAAGAGATGTCCTATATGTGGTGAAAAAGAATGGTATGATGACGGAGAAATTACATTTGATTTCGTTAAGAAAAGAATTAAAAAAGATGATTGTATTGTTATAGATAATTTATGTCCTTTAAATCAAGAAATTATTTGTAAATTTAAAAATAGAACATTCTTAGATATTGGTTATGAAGCTGACTTAGAGAATATGTCAGATAAAGAAATTAAAGATTTATTTTCTAATTCGTTTGAAATAATTAATATGAATCAAAGAGTAGAAAAATACTTAATTAGTAGATTTAAAAATATTGATTTTATTAATTGTAAATTATTTATTATTACTAGAGGAAAAGATGGAGCAGACTTTGTTTATAATGGTAAAACTTATAAAATGAAATTAGAATCTGTTAAAGAAGTAGATTCTAATGGAGCAGGAGATGCATTCTTCTCCAGTATAATTAATGATTATTTAAATAATGATTTTGATCCAGATAAATCATTTGAAAGAGCAACTAATCTTACTAAAGAAGTAGTTAGTCATTTAGGCGCTAGAGGACACTTACATAGTATTTATAAGATTAAAAAATCTGGTAAGAATTGTCTTTGTAAAAAGTTCGAATTTAAAAAGATTACTAGTCGTTGTAGTATAAATGTACAACATCTAGAGTCTAGACTTTTAAAGACAATGGATAAAAATATTGGTAATAAGTTAAGTAAGATTCGTTTTGATAAAATGAATAATGCTATATTTACTGGAACTGGTGGTTCTTTTGGAGCAGCTTTTTACGCATCAAAAGTTATCAATAATAAATATGGTATTCTTACTAAAGCAATGTATCCAAGAGATGTTTTATATCAAAATAATTCAAAGGTAGATAGTATATTCTTATTCTCATATTCTGGTACTACTGATGATATTATTAGAAGTTCTAGAGATATTCCTGATAAAAATAAATATATAATTACAAAGGGTAAGAAAGATAAGGTATCTGCTAAAACTGGTATTAATAATAAAAATATTTTCTCTTATTATGGAAGTAATAATAAAGGAAAAGATAGGGGATTCTTATCGTTTGAAGGAACACTTGCTCCTGCATCTATCTTCTTATCATTAGTTGATGATGATCCTAAAAAGACTATAAAAGAATCTTCTAAATACTGGAAGGATTATTTTGAAAAGTACTTTAAAGAGAATAGAGAATTATTAAAAGAGTTCTTTAAAAAAGGAAGAACAATTAATATATATTATGGAGATTATACAGTTTCAGCTGCAATGGACTTAGAAAGTAAATTTACTGAGTCTGGTTACTGTAATGTATTACTTCATGAAAAGAAGAATTTTTCTCATGGTAGATTTATTAATTATGAGAATTTAAATAATAATTATTCTATTTATTTAAAAACTAATGAGACAACTAAATATGAGGATAAATTATTAGAATATTTAGATAAAGATAAAACTATAATTTTAGAGAGTAAAAAGAGTGAGTTAATTGCTGAATATGATCTATTATTAATGGTTCAATACTTTATATATTATGTATCTAAATTATTAGATGTTGATCTATCAAAACCTAATTATAGTGATGCTTCTATGGGTATATATTTCTATAAGGGAGAACTATAAAATAATAGTAAAGACAAAATATTTCTTAATATAAAACAATAAAGACATTATATTTCCACTACATCTTTTACAATGAAAGTGTGAGGTGATAAATTTATAAAGTCTTGTTGTTTTAGGAATTGGAGTTATCTATGAGTAAAATAACAAATGCATTAATCTTATTAGAATTACTTGATAGTGGCAAAAAGTATTCTTTAAAAGAGTTATCTACAGAACTCGGTGTTAGTGAAAGAATGGTTCGTTATTATAAGGAACAACTTGAACTAGCGGGAATTATGATAGAATCATATAAGGGGCCCAACGGAGGATATTTTATAAACAAGAAGAATCAATTTAAAATATCTTATTTTAATAAATATGATTTAAAATTACTTGAAAATGTTCTTAATACTGTAGATGATAAATTAGATAGTAAATTAATAAATGATTATAAGAGTTTATTAAGTAGACTTAGAGCAATCTATGAAGTAAATAAAAAAGTGTCAGAATATGATGAGGTAGATGTTACTGTATATAATTCTGATGAAAAGATAAGATTAATAAATGACGCTTTAAAATTACAACAGAAAATTACTATACTTTATCAAAATGTAGATGGTACATATACGAAGCGAGATATTAGTCCAATAACATTCTTTAAGTTTGAAGATGTTCTCTACGTAACAGCATTTTGTCATCTAAGAGGAGATATAAGACATTTTGAAATTAACAGAATAATTGAAATAGAAAAATAAAACAAATCGACTTTATAAATTATTATTCTTACAGAAAGGTGGGAGTGATATGTATAAAGTCGATTTTTCTTTGTCTGAATGGAACTTTAGTGTTTACTTTAATACTTTAGAAGACTATTTATTTTATAAAAGACAAATAGAGACTTCTGTAGTTGATATGAAACATAAAGATTCTAAGAATGAAACTATTAAAATATATTATCAAAATGATAAAGATCTTTATAATAGTCTTTTAAGTAAGATAAAGAAAAGTGATAAGAAAACTATTTCTTCATTTCAAGATGAATACTATGACTTATATGGTGATACATATGTTAGTAGTAAAGAGAGATACCTAATTAGAAATGAAGGTAATAATACGTATCGAATGATCTGTAATGATTTTTTGAAAAGACATGAAGTTATCTATTTAATTAGAGAAATATATGTAAGACTTCAAGAAAATAAAAAATCATTATTTATGCATGGTAATGGAATAGAAATGGATAATAGGGGGATTATGCTTCTTGGTAATAGTGGATCAGGTAAGACTACATTTATGATGAAATTACTTGATACGGATGATGATACATCATATTTATCAAATGATAGAGTATTCTTAAAAGAAAATAGAAGAATTGATTATTTTCCAATTCCTTTAATTCTTGCGAATGGTACTGCTCAAAATAATAGAAGATTATTTGATTATTTAAGTAAAAAAGATTCTTTATATGATAGTACCTATAGAAGAGACACTTTATTACATGGAGAAGTTGATGACAAGTACGCATTATTTAGAAATCATTTCTTTGAGATATTTCCTAATTGTAAAAACGTCGAATCTACAAATTTGGATTATGTAATTTTACCTAAAATTAATTTAAATGGAGATAGGGTAGAAATAAGAGAAATTGATGATAAAAGTAGAATACTTGATACTTGTTTTACTCCAGTAGATCATGAATCTAAAAGAAAACCATGGATATTAAAAAGAGATTTAACAGATCAAGAATTATATGCAAACAGAGAACAAATTATTAGTGATCTAGTTGATAGAGGACAAATATATGAATGTTTGTATCATCCTGATATTACTCCCCAGGAACTACAAGAAAAAGTTAAGACAAAAGTATTAAAGAGAGATGGGTGAAGAATATGAATGATAAAATTAAAACCTTTTTTGAAAAATATTATGATGCAGCAATAGAATTAAAAGAAAAATTTAAAATTACTGAGAATAAAAAGTGGACACCTATAACTGTACTTGCAGAATTACAAGTACAAGTTGGTCATTTAAGCTATCTATTATCTGATTATAAAGATTATGGAGAAGCTGAGAGAAAAATTGATAATATTGGAGATGAAATTTCAGATGTATTATTACAAATAATTGCTTATTGCTGGAAGAGTAATATTAATATTAAAGATTATGATTATCAGTATAAACAAATTAAATTAATTAATCCAAAAGAAGCAATTCTTATTAGTAATACATTAATAGGTCAAATTACTGAGACTACTATGGAAATAATGGGATTTAGACATTATAAGATTAGATATGGTTTTAGTAGACAAAGTGAATTTATTAAATATAAATTAGTTAGATTAATTGAAATAATGTTTTCATTAGGAGAAAAACTTAAAGTAGATTTAAATAAAGAATTTGGAGATATGCTAAAAGATGCGACTGGTTTCTTAGATAGATTTGATGATAGTAAGAAAGCTAAATTCTTTCCTATAGTAGATGTACATGCTACTTGGATGGTATTAAATCCTATACAGGGTTGTCCTAAGAAATGTAGATATTGTTTCTTAAGAGAAAGAAACTTAAATCAAGTTAAACCTAAAATATTAGTTAGTCCTGAAGAAGCAACTAATATGCTTCTAAAGAGTAAGTTTTATTCTCCTACAATGCCACTTTGTTTAGAATCTCAATCAGATGCATTTTCTACTAAAGAGAATATAGAATATGTATTACAGTTATTAGATAATTTAATGAGAAAGAAAATTAAAAATCCAATTATATTTATTTCTAAATGTAATATTCCAGAATATTTCATTAAACAAATAGATGAATATGAAAAAAACGGTAATAAGTTTGTATTCTTCCTAAGTTATTCTGGACTTGATCATACAGTAGAAGTTGGAGTAGATAAAAAGATAATTGAAAAGAACTTTCAAACTTTAAGTAAATATAATAAAACAATAGTACATTATTGGAGACCATTTATTAAAGAAAACTCTTCTAAAGAAAAGATTGAAGAAGTATATAATTATGTTAAAAAATATTGTGTTGCGAGTGTTGCTATTGGATTAAAGACTACTGATGATATTATTGATAATATTGGATGGGATGCTTTAACAAAGAATAGAAAGAAAGCTTTAAAAGCAGATAATGTTTGGAATAAGTTTGCTTATGATTATGTTTGGAAAGAATTAAAGAATAGAGATGATAATTATCCAATTTATCAAACTACTTCATGTGCTTTAGGATATGCATTAGGAGAAGCAGATAGAAAGTTCTTCTTTAATACAGATATCTGTAAGAATTGTAATAAATGTATGGAAGAACAAAGAAATAGATGTAAATTAAAACAAGAAAAATATAAGAATCCAACTAAGAAAGATGTAATGAAATTATTAAAGAAAATTAATCATATAATTTCATTAGAACAAATTGAAATTAAAGACCATTTAGTAATACTAAATGATGTAGAGTTAAACTTTAATGAAATATCTTTCTTAACTGATTCATTAGAGACTCAAGTATTAACTAAGAAAAGGGAAGATGATTATTATTGGAATACATCCATTAATAATGCAAGTATTTTAAAATTATAGAGGTGATTAATATGAAATGTGTAATTTTTGCTGGTGGAAAAGGAACAAGAATGAATGCTTATGATGATCCTACTCCAAAACCATTGGTTACTATTGGAGGTAAACCAATTATTTGGCATATTATTAAGAGTTATCAACATTATGGAATTACAGATTTTATTATATGTTTAGGATATCATCAAGAGAAATTTAAAGAATATTTTTCTAATTTATTATTAGAAGAAAATGATATAGAAATATCATATAAGAATAGAGAAATAAAAGTATTAAAAAGTGATAATAAAGAACTTAATATTACATTAATTGATACTGGTCCTGATACACTAACCGGAGGAAGATTAAAAAGAGTTGAAAAGTATATAACTGATGATGAATTCTTCTTAACTTATGGAGATGCTGTTAGTGATGTAGATATTAATAAGTTATATGAATTTCATAAGAAAAAGAATAAGTTAATTACAATTACTTCTATTCCAAGAATAGAAAGCTTTGGTATAATACAATCAGATGATAATGATAACGTAGTAAGTTTCTTAGAGAAAAAGAATAAAGATGATAATAGAATTAATGCTGGATTTATGGTAGTTAATAAGAAAGTATTAGATTATTTAAATCCTGATTCAGGAGCATTTGAAACTGAAATATTAGAGAGATTATCTAAAGAAAAAGAGGTTGCTGCTTATAAGTTTGATGGATTCTGGCAATGTATGGATTATAGAAGAGATAGAGATATCTTAGAAGGATTAATACGTGATGGAAAAGCTCTATGGATGAAATGGGAGGAAAAGTATGAGAACAATTAAATTAGGAAGTAAGAAAAAACAAGTTAAATATAAATTTAGAGAAACTTGTTTTGGAATAGTTTATAAAGATAATGAGTTTTATGTTACTGAAAAAGATGGAGAGATTTCTTTAATAGGTGGTGGAATTGATAATGATGAGACACATGAAGAAACATTAAGAAGAGAGTTTATTGAAGAAGCAGGACTTAAGATAAAAGAGATAATTCCATTTGTTACAATTGATTGCTACTGGCATACAAGAGATGATCATGAGATGAATTCTTTAGCAAACTTCTATATAGTTAAAGTAGAAGATGATATATTAGAACCAACTGAGAGTGTATCTAAATTAGTATTAGTAAGTAAAGATGAAATAATGTCTAAGTTATTATTACCTTATCAATCTAAAGCAATGCAAATGTTCTTAGATTGGAATAAAAATTAATTAAAAAAGACTATTTAATAGTCTTTTTTTTTGATATGATGTTATAATAATAATAGGAGGATATGATATGGATAAAATAATTAATTTTTTAAGTGGGAAGGGTTTTAGAAGACTTTTATTTTTAATAAGTATCATATGTATTTTATTAGGAGGATATTTATTTTGGACTTATTTTAGTTATCAAAACTATGTAGAAATAGAAGCCAAAGTATTTAGAGTAGAATTAACTAAAGAAGGATATACTAAATCTAATGGTATTGTTGTAGAATCAGAATATGATGTATTTGTAAGATATACTGTTAATGGTACTAAGTATGAATCTAAAATAGGTGGTTTAAATGGATTCCAAGAAAAGGATAGAATAACTATTCATTATAATCCTAATAATCCTAATCAATTATCACAACCTTTAAATATATCTACACCTATAATATTATGTGTTGTTGGTGTTGTATTATTTGTATTATTAATACTTACTAGAAAGAAGAAACCTAAAGTTAAACAACAAGTTGCTAATATGGCTACTATGAGTCATTAAAAAAGACTATTAGTAGTCTTTTTTTTATATAAAGAATTCTTATAAATATATATTTTTTTTTATAATATAATAGTTAATAGTGAGGAGAATAATTATGAAAGACAACAAATTAAAAGATAAGTTTAAAGAAATAAAAAAGAGTAATTCAGATAAGTCATTAGATGAAGTATTATACATGGTTTATGATGAAGTAAAAGATGATTATAATAAACCATTTGATGTTTTAAGAAATATGATATTAGATGCTAATGGTATTAATGAATTAGATTATTATACTAAAGATGTTAATAAGGACTTAAAAAAATATATAGAAAAGAATATTTTTCCTGAATATAGTAAAAATGATGGAGGACATAATCTTGCTCATATATTAGAAGTTATTAGAAGATGTTTTGCACTTAATGATACTTATAAATTGGGATTAGATCATAATATGATTTATGCAATTGCATCTTGTCATGATTGGGGTAAATATGTAGATCATGAAACTCATAATTTGATTGCTGCTAAGAACTTTTTTAATGATAAAGGTATGAAGAAGTTCTTTAATGTTGATGAGAGAAAAATAATAAAAGAAGCAATAGAAGATCATAGATCATCTAAAGAAGATGAGCCAAGAAGTATATATGGTAAGCTTATATCTTCAGCTGATAGAAATACTAGAATAGAAATAGTATTTATTAGAAGTTTCTTTGTTGCACATGAGAGAATGCCAGAAGAAGTAATAGAAGATTATTTAGATTATACAATTAAAAGATTATCTAAAAGATATAGTGAAGAAAATCCTGAAAACATGTTCTTTGAAGATGAAACTTATAGAGTGTTCTTAGAAGATATGAGAAGTTTACTTAAACAAGAGGATGAATTTAAAAATAGATATTGTGAAGTTAATCGTATAAAGTCTAGACAAAATAAAGTTAAAGATGAACCAGGAAATGTTGAGTATTTAAAAGTCTAATATGAGTGTTCAAAATACTAAAACGATAGAGGCATATCAAAAAGGAGCTGAAAAGTATTTGATGTGTAATAAAATACTTTCTAGTAAATCTTTAGATGATAAGACGAAAATACATGATTTTATTAGAAAAACATTAAATGCAATTCCTTTAAGAAGTAATGTTTTAGAAATTGGTTCTGCAGATGGTGAAATGTCTAAGTTTATTAAAGAACTTGGATATAGTGTTGTTGCTAGTGATGTTACTCTTGACTTTATTAAAGCTTGTAAAGAAAAAGGATTAAAAACAATTAAATTTAATATTTTAACAGATAATTTTAAAAGAAAATATAATGCTATTATCTGTTGGAGAGTATTTGTTCATTTTACAAATGCTGATTCTTTAAAAGCACTAAATAAAAGTTATGATGCATTAGAAAATAATGGATTATTTATATTAAGTGTAATAGATAGAGATTGTAAAAATGTTGATAATGAATGGATTGATTTTCCTGATATATTTCATTTGGGAGTAGATAGATATTTTAATTATTACTCAAAGAAAGAAATGGATGAGATTATTAATAAAACTAAGTTTAATATTATAGATTTTAAAAGAATTTCTACAAGTGATGGAAATAAATTATTAATTTACGTATTAAGAAAAGAGGTTTTTATGTTTGATGTAGATAAAGAAATTAAAAAGTATATTAATAAAAATATCAAGACACAATATATTAGCAATAATTATGGTGGACATGGATGGAATCATATTAAAGAAGTAATTAAACGTAGTTTTGAATTAATGAGAGAGTTTAATTTGAAACTTAATCCAAATATGGTATATGTAATTGCTGCTTATCATGATATTGGATATAGTGAAGATCCTGACAATCATGAGCAAGTATCTAGTGAGAAGTTTTTAAATGATAATGGAATTAAAAAATACTTTACTGATTCTGAAATAAAGATTATTGCAGAAGCAATAGTAGATCATAGAGCAAGTTTAGAATATGAAGCTAGAAGTGATTATGGTAAATTAGTATCTTCTGCTGATAGAGCAATTGATGTTAAAAATATGTTAAAAAGATCAATAGAATTTCAGTATGAGAAACATAAAGAAGAAAATCCAACTGCACTTGAAGTAATTGATTATTCATATAGAAAGCTTTCTAGTAAATATGGTAAGGGCGGATATGCAAAAATGTATTATCCTGATAAGAAATATCAAAACTACTTAAAGAAGATGAATAAATTATGTTCTGATAAAGATGAATTCGTTAAAGAAGAGTTAAAGATTATTTCAAAATATTCTTCATTACAAATTATGTTATATGTTAATAGAGATTTAAAAAAATATATTGAAGAGAGTATTATTCCTGGGTATAGTGTTAATGAACCTGCTCATGGAATAGATCATATTAAATATGTAATTGATAGAAGCTTTGAATTAGTTCAAGAAAATAAATTAGATGTTAATTTAGATATGGTATATACGATTGCTGCATATCATGATATAGGTCATCATATTGATTCTAAAACTCATGAAATTATATCTGGAGAGATAATGTCTAAAGATATGAAATTAAAAGAATTCTTTAATTCTAAAGAACTTATTACAATTAAAGAAGCAATTGAGGATCATAGAGCATCTTCAAAAACTAATCCAAGAAGTATATATGGTGAAATAGTATCTTCTGCTGATAGAAATGATTCAGTAGAGAAATGTTTAAGAAGATCTTATACATATGGTAAGAAGTTAAATCCTACATTTAGTGATCAAGAATTATTTGAAAATGCTCATAATGTATTATTAAATAAATTCGGAGAAGGTGGATATGCTAAGTTCTTTTTTAAAGATAAGAAGTATGAAAAGTTTTTAACTGAATTAAGAAGTCTATTAAAAGATAAAGATAAATATATAGAAACTCAAAGAAAATATGTTGAAAAGTTAAAAAAAGAAGGTAAAATATAATTGAAAGGAGATTCTATGAAAAAAGTTGTTGGAGGAATAGTTTTACTATTAATTGTTGGAGTATTTGTTTTAACTGGATGTAGTAAGAGTGGTAAATATGATTATTTAGTATTAGTTAATAAGTATTCGCAATTACCAGATGATTGGGAAAAGAATGTCGAATTAGTTGATGCTAAAAACGCTTGGGATGAAGATATTAAAGTAGAGAAGAATGCTTATGAAAGTTATTTAAAACTTGAAAAAGCATTAGAAAAAGATGGTGTTAATATTGAACTTGATAGTGTATATCGTTCAGTTAAAGCACAACAAGATTTATGGGATGAGTGGTCAGCTGATCCTGAAAAGGGAATTGATTATGTAAGAAAGTTTGTTGCAGTTCCTGGATACTCAGAACATCATACTGGTTTAGCAATCGATATTTGTATTAGAAAAGAAGACGGAGAATTAGAATTTGATAATGATGAAATGATTGCTGATAGAGAAACTTTTGCTAAAGTACATGAGAAATTAGCAGACTACGGATTTATTTTAAGATATCTAGAAAATAGAGAAGATTCTACTGGATATACATATGAACCATGGCATTTAAGATATGTTGGAGATAAGAAGATTGCTAAAGAAATAATGGATAAGAAGATTACTTTAGAGGAATATTTAGATAGTATTAAAGATATTAAGAATAATCATGAAGCTGCTAAATATAAAATTGAAACTACATTAAAAGATTATCTTGAAAAAGATGAATCAATTATTAATTCTAGATTCAATGTAACTAAAATTTATTCTTCTAAAGATGAGATGGATAATCCTATATTATCTACAATGGATTTAACTGATAAAGATATTGCTTTTGAAGTTACTTATCAATTACAACCTGCAGAAGGTGTTGATATTAATCCATTAATGGTACCTGATGGAGAATTTAATGAAGATTTAGGTTGGATTACAAATATAAGTAGATTAGGTATTCTAAAATATAATAGTAAAACTAAAAGTTATTCAATTGAAAATTTTGGAACAGGATGGTAATAAAAAGATAGATTTTATCTATCTTTTTTTGTATATTTACGTTATTTTTTTATACATACTATTGAACAATGTGTAGTAGGTTGCTATACTATATATATAATAGGAGACTGATAATATGAATAAGAAAGTTTTTTTATCATTAATATTTATTTTTTTATTATTTATGTATTTGCCTGTAAACGCTTCTAGTGACTACTATAAAGATATAACTATATCTTTTAATTCTAATGGTTGTCCTGGAGAAGATGGGAAATCTATTACTATTCAATTATTTAAAGATGGAGAAATTGAAGGAGATCCTGTTGTTTTAAATAAATCTAATAATTATACTCATACATATCAAGATTTATTTATATTTGGACCTGAAACTCCTGATGAAATTAAATATGATGTAAAAGTATTAGAAAATGGTAAATATAGATTATTATCTCCTAAACATCAAACTTATAAAAAAGAACATGTTCAAAAATGGGTACAAGTACCATATGAATATATTAAAGATGGTCATACTTATGTTATTACTACTGATAACTGGAATTATGAAAATAATGGTTTTAGTAAAATTATTTATTTAAGAGGAGACGTTACTGCTAAAGGTGCACAAGTTCTTCCTGAATATAATATTATTAATGGTATGAAATCATTTTATGTTATCGACGGTGAACCAATTGATAATACTAAGTGGACTGCTACTAAATCAAATAATAATACTTGGATATTTACAAATGAGAGTGAAGGTAAATATTTAACTTTAACTGGATATCTAAGAGATAGTGGTATTAATTATATATTTAAACGTTCTGGCAAGACTGAGTTTGTTAATGATACAGAATATAATTCTAATAAGATGCAATTAACTTATGTTGAAGGTTCAAAAGGAAGGTTCTATATTGGTACTCATACTAATTTCCCTGATGTAGATAATAATATGCAATATATTACTTTAAGTGGTCAAAATCAATATCAAGCTGGAAGCGATATGTCTAGAGCTGCTCAATTTAAGGCATTTGAATATGTAGATATGGAAGTTGAAGTTGGTGAGACAGTTACAATTGAAGAATCTATGTGTCCTACTGATGAAGTAGTTATTGATACTAATAGTAATTATAAAAGAAATATAAATATTAGTTTTGATTGTACTGGATGCGAATCTAAAAAAGAAAGTGGTATTACACTTCAATTATTTGCTGATGGAAAGAAAGTACAAGATGGAGAAGTTATCTTAAATAATAAAAACGGATTCAATTATGTATATGAAGATTTACCGGTATTTGCTGATGGAACATTTACTGAAATTAACTATGAAGTTAAAGCTTTAATTAATGGTAAATATTATTCTATTGCTGCTAAAGACATTAATTATAAGAAAGAAAAAGCTAATAGATGGATTCAAGTATTACCTAAAGATATAAAAGATGGACATACATATACTTTAGTTGCTGAGAACTTAGATTATGAAAGTAATAAGGTAAGTAAATATGTTTATTTAAGAGGCGATACTTCTTCTAGAACTGCAGGAGTAGATACTGAATATAATGTAGTTAATGGTAATAAACTATACTATGTATTAAAAGGTGATCCAAGTCCTAATACTAAATGGACAGCATCTAACGTACCAACTGATGATCCTGACTATAGTACTTATAAAAACTATTTTATGTTTACTAATGAAAATGAAGATAAGAAGTTAACATTAACTGCATATATTAATCAAAATGATGGTACAGTTAATTGGATATATAAACGTTCAGGTAATAGTGGATGGGTTAATGATTATGAATTAAATACTAATAGGGTTACATTTACTCCAATTGATAACTCAAATGGTAAATTTTATATTAGTACATTTAGTTTATTAGATCCACCTTATAATGAACCACAATATCTTGCTGTTGATTATCAAAATAATTTCTATGCAGAATATGATAGGGAATATGCAGCTCCTTTCTTAGCATTTGAATATGTAGAGAAAGAAATTGTAATAGAGAGTCAAATGGTAATAGAATCTAATTTATGTGAAGTATTAGATTATCCTAATATGAGTAATCCTAAAACTGGATATAATATTTTAATAATTATTTGTTTGATTACTTTATCAAGTTTAAGTGCATATATTGTAATTAAAAGTAATAAAAAAAGACTAGCTTAGTAGTCTTTTTTTTATATTCTAAATAGTGTTTTTACAGATGTATTACTTCTATCTATATCTTCTTGTTTAATACCTCTATCTAGAGCATATATTGTTTCTGCTGTATCTACTTCTTTATCAAATTGATAAAGTACTCTTTGTAGTAATTTTTTATATTCTGGATTAGCTTTTATAGCATCTTGTAATCTATCACTATTATATTGTCCATTAATTAATTTATTTGCGTCAAATGTTTCTCTAATACTAGTAGGTAAATCCATTCCTTCTTCCCAATATGTAACACCATCATAAGTAAAAGAATAAATATTTTTACCAAAATATTGCCATGGAAAGTCAGATGAAAATAGAAAGGCATCATCTTTTTTTAATAACATCATGATATCTTTATTATGAGTATAAACGAATGGTCTACCTTCACATAAACCAGTATAGGCACCACCTTTTGTATGTTTATCTAAAAAGATTTTTGGACTTTCTTTACTTTCAAATAATTTTCTTCCAATTAACTCTGCATCTGTCATATCTGGTCTTTTATCAGTTTGATCAAAATCACTACAGTTTTCACTACCATTCATTGCGAATGCAAATTGAGGAGAAAATACAAAATGATGTACATTACTTCTACATACTGATCCAACAGTTGCTAGTCTAGTATGAAATAGTGCATAATCATAATCTATCTTTCTTAAATCTTCTGCTATTTCTTCTACACTTAAATTTATATCTTTTTTAAATTTTATAATTCTTTTATCTTTAACAAAAACTATTCCGTTTCCGCTTCCACCACGTTCAAATATAAGCCAACTTAAATAATGCTCTAAGCCACCATATTCTTTATCAATAGTCATATATCCTTTTTTGTTTCCAACTACTTGTCTACACATATAATTCACTCCATGTAAAAAGATTGTTATATATTATACTTCTATTATTTAATATATTCAATTTGTATTCTATTATTTTTATATGAAAATATGCTAAAATATAGTAAATGCAACCAACTTTTTACAAAAAACAACTTAAAGTTGGTAGAACGCAACTGGTAGAAATTGTATGATTTGTTTGTAAAGGAGGGGAAAATATGAATAATCAATTTTCCGAAAATTTGAAAAAGATTAGAAAAGAAAATAATCTTTCTCAAGAACAACTTGCTGATGAACTTGGAGTATCACGTCAAGCAATTTCTAAATGGGAATCTGCTCAAGCTTATCCTGAAATGGATAAAATAATTGCTTTATGTAATAAGTTTGATCTTAATATAGATGATTTATTACATAGAGATATAAAAGAAGTAAAAGGAGAAGAAGAAAGTAAAAAGAAACTTAATAATTATATAGATGATTTTCTTAAATTTGTTTCTGATTCAATTAACTTATTTGTTAATATGACATTTAAAAGTAAAGTTAAATGTATTTTAGAACAATTATTAGTTGTATTTATATTATTTATATTATCATCTATTGTATTAGGTTTAGGTGATAGATTATTCTCAATTGTATTTAGTTTATTACCTGAAATAGTTAGTAGATATTTACTTGATATTATAAATTCTATTTTAAGTATAGTTTGTATTGTTGGATCTATGGTTATTTGGTCTCAAGTATTTAAAACTAGATATTTAAATTATTATGTAGAAGTTAAAAAAAATAAGAATGATGATAAAGACAATTCTAAAGAAAAAGATAATAAAAAAGTAGATATTAAAGAAAATAAAGTAATTATTAGAGATCCTGAACATAGTGATTATAGATTTATAAATGCATTATTTAAAATATTCATTATTTTAGTGAAAATATTCTTAGCATGGATTGCTATTAGTGTTGCTTTTGGATTAGTTGGTTTATTTATAGGATTAATAATTTCATTTATGTTATATAAAACTGGAATATTCTTTATTGGATTACTTTTAAGTATTTTATCATCTGCTTGTATGACTATTATTATATTATTATTAATTCTTAACTTTATATTTAATAGAAAAAGTAACTTTAAGAAAATGATTATTAGTTTTATTACTTCATTAATTATATTAGGTGCTGGATGTGGGTTAATTGTATTAGGTACTATTAACTTTGATATAGTTGCTCCTAATGATGACATGTATAAAACTGAAGAATTTGAGTATGAAATGAGAGATGATTTTAGAGTAAATACTCATTATAATTCTAATATTGAATTTGTTGAAGAAGAAAGAGATAACATTAGAGTAGACTATTATTTATTAAAATACTTTGATGTAGATAGTCATATGAATGAAAATGTTTTATATTATTGGAGTTATAGTGATAATCCAATGAAAGTTGCTAGAGAAGTTATTAAGAATGCTAATAATAAAAAATTGATTTCTTTTGATAGTAATATTGAAAAGATTACTATTTATGCATCAAGTTCTAATATTGAGAAGATTAAAAATAATATGGAACAATATAGATTAGAGCAAGAACAAAATCAAAGAATTGAAAATGAAGAAGAAATTGAAGACGTAGAATAAAGTAGACTTAATTGTCTACTTTTTTAATGATATAATTATTTTAGTAACTCTTGAAATGTTTCCTGTATAAAATTATATAAAAGTATTATATTTTACTCATGAGAGGTGGAATTATGAATCAAAAAAAGATTGGTATATTTATTGCTAGTAGTCGTAAAAAAAAGAATATGACACAATCAGAATTAGCAGAGAAATTAGGTGTATCTGATAAATCTATAGGTAATTGGGAGAATGGTAGAAATATGCCAGATTTATCTTTATTTAAACCATTATGTGATGAATTAGATATAACTATTAATGAATTATTAAGTGGAGAGAAAATATCAAAAGATAAGTATCAAGAAAAATTTGAAGAAAACATTGTTAATACAATTGAATATTCTACTAAGAAAGTATCAAAATATAGTTCTATTGTTAATTTATTATTAATAATATTTGGATTATTTATATTAATATCTGCTATTATGATATTTCCAAGTGAAAGTAGTTGGGGAAGTATTTATTCAGTATTTGGTACTATGATATTTGTAATTGGTATTTCTAGATTTACTAAAAATTTAAAAATAGGTTATAGATTATTATTAGTTTTATTTATATTTTTAGGAATTCTTGGAACTTTATTCTTAACTGATTATATTAATGTAAAAAGGAACAATGAAGCACCTATGTTTAGAGAAACAACACTTTTTCTTGGTACTGAGGAAGGAGAAATTCTTTATTATGATACTCCTTTCTATGATGTGATTAAATGTGGTGATAATTATAAAATTATAAAAAATAAAAAATATACTCATGAAGAATTATTCGATTTCTGTATAAATGAATAAAACAGACAAAAATGTCTGTTTTTTAATTTGATTAATGTCTATTTATGTATTAAAATTATTTATAGTAGGTGAATGTAAATGTTAGAGTATAATCCTTGTAATGATTCATTAATGTTAGGTTTTTTATCTATTGTAAAAAACATTCTTTTACTTGTTCAAATACTTGGACCAATACTATGTATTTATAGTTTAATTTATACTCTAATTAAAATGGCACATAATCCAGATGATAAGAAACTTCCTAAAAGAGCAAAAAATAGTGTTATTGCTTTAGCTTTAGTTTTCTTTATTCCAACAATAGTTAATGCATTACTTGGACTTATTAGTCCTAATACTACTTTAGGTAGTTGCTGGAAGAGTGCGCATACTGTATTTAATAGTAAAAGTGAATATATTGATTTAAATAAAGATAAAAATAAAACAGGAATTATTAATGATGCTGATTCCTATGAAAAAGGGGTGTCAAAAGTAGGAGTATCTACACTTGACTATTCTAAAGCAAAGACAATTCCAAACAGTGCATTAGAAAATGCAAGTCATAGTAATTTGAGTATAGTTGTTGTATCAGATGAAGGAAGAGTTCTTGCTGAAAGACAAGCTGATTTACTTAGAGAGGGTGGATCTACTGTTAAGGTGTTTACTGGTCTTGCTGCTGTTAAATTGTTAGACCCTGCTTCTGATACTATTGTTAGTACAGAATATGCTCAAAATATGCCTTATATGGGAGATCCTGATGTTACAATAGGGCAAAAGTTTACTGTTTCTCAAGCTGCTACTAGAGATTTTCCTGGTTCTTCTAATATTACAACTGCAAACATTGCAATTGCTATTGGGAAGAAAAAAGGAGGAGCTACAACTGACTCTGATGCTTATTTTAAAGGTATGGATATTATAAATAATTATATTAGAGAAATAGGTTGCACTAAATCAAAACTTCCTAGTAGTAGTGGAGTTAATTATATTTATCATGAAAAGAGATTTACAAATAATAATAATGGCATTTCTACTGGAGAATATGGTATTACTGCAAATGATTTAGCTTTAGTTACAATTAATGCTATGAAAGATGAAAATTTTTCTAAAGGAATTAATTATGGTAAAAATGGTATTTGTAATCCTCCATATAAAAATACATTCTTTATAAAAAGTGGTACTCAAGCATATTGTCATGGAGTGTGGGGTTTTGATAAAGATGGTAAAAGATATTATGTTGTTATTCTTGGAGTAAACTGTAAGAATAGTGGAGATAACAAATGTCAAATATTTAGAGATATTTATAATTGGAGTATAAATACTTTATTTTAGAATGAAAGGGTAATATGAAAAGAAAGGTAAAAAGATTCTTAAATGAAAAGAATGAAGAATTAAATAATAAAGATTATATTACTGTCTTTATAATAATTCTAATTTATGGAATAGTTTCTTTTATTAATTTGGGTTCAAACAAAAGTCCCCAAACTTTTTATAGTGCTTTTAAAGATGATAGTTTAACTTTTGAATTAGAAAAAATTGATACTGTTCATCATATGATGATATTTAATGGACACGACAATTCTAAATATCAAATATATACATCTCTTAATAATAAAGATTTTACTTTTATTAAAGAAGTTGATGGAAGTGGTTCTTTTGCTTGGGATAAGAAAATAATATTAGATAGATCAAAATATATTAGAATTAATTTTTTAAAAGATTCTACATTAGGAGAAGTTGCTTTTTATAATGAAGATGGAGAGTATATAAATATTAATTCTATTAAGAGTAATTCTGGAATAATTGCGAAACAATTAAAAGATGAAAAAGATGTAGTTCCTAGTCAAATTAGTTATATGAATTCAACTTATTTTGATGAGGTGTATTTCGCAAGAACTGCTTATGAATATGCTCATAATTTAGATACTTATGAATGGACTCATCCTCCATTAGGTAAAATAATTCAAATGATTCCAATTGTTATTACAAATCATTTTTCTCCATTAACATATAGATTTATGGGTAATATTTCTGGAATTATTATGATATTTGTAATGTATTTATTTGGAAAAGAATTATTTAAGAAAAGAAAATATGCAATTTTAAGTAGTTTAGTTTTATGTTTAGATACATTTCATTTTACTCAAACAAGAATGGGTACAGTAGATTCTCATTTAGTTTTATTCATACTTCTTTCTGCCTATTTTATGTTTAAGTTTACTAGAGAAGAGAAGGTTAGACACTTATTCTTATCGGGCTTAATGTTTGCCCTAGCTATATCTGTTAAATGGATAGGATTTTATGGAGGATTGGGTTTAGCAATTATATATTTTATTTATATGTTTAAGAATAAGAAGTTTAATATTGAACATATAGTTAAAGGTAGTGTTTTCTTTATAGTTGTTCCATTAATAGTATATTGTTCTATATATTTGTTATTCCCTAATAATTATTTATATACTAATAATTTAAATAATATAAAGAAAGAACAAGAAAAAATGTATTTATATCATTCTAAATTAGATGATGATCATCCTTTTGCTTCTAAATGGTATTCTTGGCCTATATCTTATAGACCTGTTTGGTATCATCAAAAGTTATATGATAAAGATACTAAAGAAACTATTTCTGGAGTTGGCAATTTAATAATATGGATATTTGGTATATTTGGATTTATTTATACTTTCTTTAAATGTATATTTAAAAAAGATAGGGAATCTTTATTCTTAGTTATTATGTTTTTATCTTTATGGTTACCTTATATATTTATTGGAAGAGTAATGTTCTTATATCATTATTTTCCTGCTTTATTATTTATAATGTTATGTTTAGTTAATCTTTTAAAAGATATTTATGAAAATACTAAATTTAAATTTATAATACCTATATTTTTAATATTATCTTTATCATTCTTTATAATATATTATCCTGTTATTACTGGAGTACCTACAAGTAAGGAGTATATTGACAGATTAGAATTATTTAATTCGTGGATTTTTTAAATATTATTTGATATAATTAAATAGAATTTGGAGGAATAAAAATGAGGGCAATTTGTGTTGGACATTCTACTTTTGATACTACATTACCAATGAATGAATATCCTGTTGAAAATACTAAAAATAGAGTAGAAAAGCATATTGAATGTGGGGGAGGACCTGCTTCTAATGGAGCTTATTTATTACAAAAATGGGGTATGCCTACAACTATATGTTCTGTTGTTGGTGATGATTACTATGGAGATAGAATTATTGATGACTTTATTCAGGTTGGTGCTGATATTAGATATTTAGAGAAAATGAAGGATCATTTTACTGATAGTAGTTATATTATTGCTAATATGGGTAATGGTAGTAGAACTATTATTACGTCAAAAGACGCTAAAGTAAGAAAACTTTCTCAAGATGTATTAGATAAGTGTGATGTTATCTTAATAGATGGAGAACATCCTGAAACTGCTCATCAAGTATTAGATAATAATCCTGATGCTATTAGTGTAATTGATGCTAGTAGAGTAAATGATGATACTAAATCTTTATGTAAAAAAGTTAAATATATTGTATGCTCTCATGAATTTGCTGAAGATTTTACAGATAAAAATCTTAATTATGATGATATTGATTTACTTACTGAAGTACATAAAGAGTTAGCTGATTACTTTAAAACTAATATTATTATTACTTTAGAATCTAAAGGTAGTTTTACTATTATCGATGGAGAATATAAAATTATTCCAAGCATTAAAGTTAAAGCATTAGATTCTACTGGAGCTGGAGATATATTCCATGGAGCTTTTACTTACTTTATTGGAATGGGTTACTCCTTATATGAAGCTATTAGATTATCCTCTATAACTGCTGCTATATCAGTTACTAGAATTGGTTCTAGATTTTCTATACCAACGTTAGAAGAGGTTTTAGAATATGATAATGTTATATAGTAATCTTCCTACTTTAGATTTACATGGATATGATAGAGATTATGCTAGAATTCAAATAAATGACTTTATAAATGATAATTATAAAATTAAAAATAGAAGAGTAATTATTATCCATGGAAATGGATCTGGAGTACTTAAAAAGACTACTCAAGAGACTCTTAGGAGAAATAAATTAGTCGAAGATTATAAAATTGATAACTTTAATGACGGTCAAACCATTGTAAATATTAGAAAAAAGGTTTGACTTTTTCATTGTAAAACGTTATAATAAAGAGCACATGTAACAAGGGAGGGGAGTTCTATGTATACTGAAGAGTATGAAAAAAGAGGTTTTCCTATTGGAAATTTCTTAGCAAAACTTATTTTAGTAGCTGTATTTGCACTACTACTAGTTTGGTTTGTGCCTAAATACTTATCGCCAGTAGTTAAAACTGATACAAGAACTACTTGTGCTGGTTCTACTTGTGATACTGCGGGTATAAAGGCATTAACATCACAGATATTTGCTGAAAATATGGAAAGAATGAAAGATGCAGCAATATCTTACTACACAGATGAGAGACTTCCACAAGAAGTCGGACAATCTAAAAAGATGACTTTAGCTGATATGATTGGTGAAAAGATTATCGTTCCACTAATTGATAAAAACAATAAAGCCGTTGATGTAGATAAAAGTTATGTTCAAATAACTAAAGCAAATGACGAGTATATTCTTAAAGTAAACTTAAAAGATAGTGAAACTGAAGATTATATTTTAGTTCATTTAGGATGCTATACATATTGTGATTCTTACATATGTGAAAAACGTCCATCAACAGTTGGTACTAAATCAGCTATATCATCAACAGTACCTATTAAAGGATCAATTTCTGATGGTACTTATTATGCACCAACTATTGTTGTTCCAGTTGTAACTCCAACTGAACACAAAGCTTGTATGTATGATAGTTATACTGGTAAATTCTATGATGCATATGGAAATAGTACATCTAAATTAAACTACTTAAAGAGTTGTTTAAAACCTGTATGTAAGAAAGTATCAGGATATTACTTTGATAAGAATGGTAATAATGTTTCTTATTCTGAATATGAAAGAAGTTGTTCTCAAGGACATATTACTGAAACTTATTATTGTGAAAAAGTAAATGGATATTATTACGATAAGAATGGAAACAGAGTTTCTTATGAACAATATAAGAAGAGCTGTGGTGTTGCACCAGAAGAAACTAAATACATTTGTAAAATAGTTAATGGTGATTACTATGATTCTGAAGGTAATAAAGTATCTAAAGTTGAATACATCAAAAACTGTAAGAAACCAATCTGTGAAAAGATTTCTGGTTATTACTTCGGTTTAGATGGTGATGTTGTTAGTGAAGCACAATTCAATAAAGAATGTGGTACACCTACACCTCCACCAGAACCTGAATGGTTATATGAGTATTCTAAGACTACAGGTGCTGAATTCAGTGCTTGGACTAAATGGTCTGATTGGAGTAAAACTAACTGTGCTACTCAAGTAATTAACTGTAGTGATACAGATATTACATGTTTAAAGAAATTACAATTATATAAGAGAAAAGAAAAGATTGGAACATATCAAAATACTTACTCTAAAACTAGAGAACAAATTGTTCAAACTGGTTCATATACACAAAAAGCATGTAATAATTATCAATATATAGAAATTAATAGAAAGTTATATGTTACTACTAAGACATATACTCAAGTTAATACTATTACTAAAGCAACTACACATACTACTGGTAGTTGGACATACAATGGTAGAGGAAGTTACGCTAATCCACCAAGAGATTCAGGTAACACTCGTTACATCTTTGTAGGAGCTGATTACAGCTACTGTAATGATACATGTACATCTTTACCAAATTATTATTATGATTCATATACTTACTCTGCTGGTATGGAAAGTGTAAGTTCTACTACTACACCTGGATCTGTAAATATAGATACATCATCTGATGTTTATACTCAAACTTCATATGAAGCTAGATGTGGTGGTTATACAGTTAAGACAATTCCTATTTATGGAACAATTACTGTAACTGAAAAAGCTACAAGAACTGAACCATTATATGGAGATGTTTGTTATCAAAGTACTAAGACAAGAACTATAATCGATGAAGGAAGTACTAAATATAAATGGAGTACTTATAATGACACTACATTATTAAATAATGGATGGCATTATACAGGAAACAAGAGACAAAAGTAAGGGGGTAATTAAATGAAAGACATATATAATATCGTATTCTATAAATACAATAGTAATGGAGAAAGAAGAGCTGCTTGTATTTTCTATAATGATGGAACTATTGAGCAATTATCTTATGAAGACGGTTTAAAATTTGTTGAGAGAGTTGCTAAAGACCTTGGAGTTAAAAAAGGTGAAGTAGATAAATTAGATAGTTTTATCAATAAAGAAAAAATTCATGTTGTTTCTGGAAGTGAATTTGAAAAGAACTTTATGAGTTATAAAGCACCTGCAGAAGTTATTAAAGCTTCTAAAAAACCAGAAACTATTGAAGAATTAATTGATAGTAGATTAGATAAAGTAGATGCTTCAGTTGTTACACCAAAGAAAGAAGAGGCAAAGAAAACTACACCAAAGAAAGCAGAAGCAAAGGAAACTGCACCTAAGAAAACTACAACTAAGAAACCTGCTGCTAAGAAGGAAGTACCAGAAGTTGTTCCATTTGTAGTAACTGCTGGTGAATTAGGAGAAATTGAAATAATGGTTCCTAATAAAGAAGAAACTGCTACAAAAGCTGCTGCAGTTACTCCTGTTGCAGGAACTACTGCAAAAGATACTAAGAAAGAAGAGGCTTCTAAATTAGCAAGTGTAAATAATACAACTACAAGTAGAAGAGGTAAAAGTGCTTCAAAACGTAGAGGTAAATTAGGAAGCAAAATAGCATATGGAGCTGCTGCTCTAGCATTAATATTTGGTTTAGGTGCATTTGCACATGGTGATATTCACCTTAATAAAGCAGCAATGAATGGTGCTATGAATAATAGTGATAATATCCCAGTTGCTGCAGCACCTGCAGTACCAGGACAAGATACTAATCAATCTTCTAGAGTATTAGCTAATAATACAGTTCAAAGCAATGACTATTATGATGGTTATACTTATGAACAATTGTTAGAAGTTACTAATTCTCAAGCCCAAAAAGAAGAAATGACAAGAGTACATGATGCTTTATATGGATTTAATGTTACATTTGCTGATGCACATGTTGAAGAAGGTAAAGATATTAGAGCTGCTTTAACATTTGAAGAAGTTGTAGCATTAAGCCAAGCATATAATGATTTTACTCCACAAGAAATCGCTGCTATATTTAATGGCCATGGTTTCAGATCTGGAGAATTATCAGATGCTTATAAAGTAGCTACATTACAATTAATGGGAGCTCATGTAATAGAAGATAGAGAACATCCAGTTGATATGAGTATGTTATTAACTACTCAAGAAGGAAAAGATTTCTATAATAAATATCATGAATTATATTTAAGAGTATTAGAGTCTGAAGGACAAGAAAAAATTGATGCAATTGATGCATTCTATGCAGAATTATTTGAGGATTTCCCAATCTCTGATGATATTAGAGAAGTAGGAATTGCTCATGCTGATGGAAGAAATAGTATAGAGTCTTATTACTTAAGCGTTACTCCAATGGTTGCTTCAATGGAAATGATTGCTCAAAACTATAATGGAATTGATCATACAATGCTTGATAAAGCAATTGCTTACTTCAATGACATTGGATTATGTAATAGAGCAGAAGATAATTTTGAAATAGTTCAACAAGTAACTATGGGAGCTTGTGTTAATGAAGATGACACTAATCCTTTATATACTCAATATAGAGATGCAATGTCTAATGATTTAATTAAACAAGGTAAATATGTTACAACTGATGCTCATAGAAACTTAGCTGATTTAAAGAGATTCCAAGATGTTGTTAACTGGCATGCATATGCTGATGGTGAATGGTCATATCATGGTGAAACTTATGTAACTTATGATACATATACTGAAACTAAGACATGGACTGAAACTACAACTAGAGAAGAAACTACTAGAACTGAAAAAGAAATGCCAGATAATGTTAGAGATCAAATAGATGATCAAATTGATAAAGAAAATGAAGAAGCTAAGAGAAAAGCTGAAGAAGACGCTAAAAAAGAAGAACAAAGGCTTCAAGACGAAGCTGACAAAGATGCTGCAAGAATTGAAGAAGAAATTAGACAAGATCATGAAGATATGCAAAATGATATTGATGATGCAAATAACAAAATCGAAGAAAATCAAAGAATAGATCAAGAAAATCAAGGAAAACCAGAAGAAGAGCAACAAAAGACAGATCCAGTTAACGAAAGTGACTTTGGAGATCATAATGTAGACTTTGATGATGATCATTCTAATGAAAATGGTGACTTAGATAATTCAGTTGAAAATATTACAACAGATGATTCTGGATATGTTCCTGATGAACCATTACCAGATCCTAATGCAACTGGAGCTGAGTTTGATGCTCAATATGTTGCTCCAACTGAAGTAGAAGTAGTTGAGGAAGCTGCACCAGCACCTGTTCAAGAAGCTGCACCAGCACCAGAACCTGCTCAAGAAGCTGCTCCTGCACCAGCTGAAGAACATCATGAAGCTGCACCAGCACAAGAACCAACTTCAAATGAATCTGCAGTTGATCAATATATTAACAGTTTAACTGAAGAAGTTATCGATGATGAAGAAGTAATTCAATACATTAGACGTAATTAATAATAAAAAAGAGCAAAAATGCTCTTTTTTTGTTGATTTTTAAGGGAAAATGTTGACTTTTTCGAACAATTGTAGTATAATATGTGTACATTGAAGGTAACATAGTGCCTTTAGGTTTGGGGGTTGAATATATATGGAAAAGACTTATATATTTGAATATTTAGATGAAAATGATTTTAGAAAGAAAGAAAGATCTGTTAGAAAGTATAATATGTTAGCATATAAAAAATTAACATTTACTTACTATCCAGAACTTCGTAAAGGAACTTTCTTAGGTAAAGAAGTTAATAAGAATGAGAAGAATAATACTGTAAGTTATGAATTACAATTACCTACAGATGAATTATTTAAAAAAGTTCATGGACCAATTGTTTTACATTATACAGTTTATTTAGATAAGGGCATTATATTATTAACTAATATTACACCAGAAGGAATCTTAGATGAAGGACATCGAGCAGAGTTATCTACTTACAAAGGTGTCATGATTTCTAAGACAAATCCTGAGAAAGATATGTTTAAAATCAATTTATTAAATATGTTAGAAAAATAGAGAATTCTCTCTATTTTTTGTTTTTTTCTATTGCAGTTAGGGTCTTTTTGTGTTATTATTAAATAGCAACGGACCCTTAGCTCAGTTGGTTAGAGCATCCGGCTCATAACCGGGCGGTCACAGGTTCGAGTCCTGTAGGGTCCACCATTGCAATGCGAGTATGGCGGAATTGGCAGACGCGCTAGACTTAGGATCTAGTGTCCCAGACGTGCAGGTTCAACTCCTGTTACTCGCACCATTTAAAAATTACAGACTTCGGTCTGTTTTTTTTGTATAGAAAAATTCCCCTAAAATTTCGAATATAATAACATAATTAAGTACTTTTTATAATAATTTAATTTTTATACAAATTAATGTGTAATGTCTTATTTGCTGTTATTCTATTGTATAAAATAGTATTAATAATTTATAATCCTATTAGAAGGATGTGTTTTTATGTCATATAGACAAAAGTTTGGAAATTTTAAAATTACTAAGTTGGTATTTCCAAGTAAAGAAGCTTTGGATCGTTATTTGGAAGATTTTGATTATAAATTATATGTTGTTAAAAGAGACGGTAAAAAAGTTAAGAAAGAAGGACTTTGGGGTTTATTCTATTCTGCTGATCAAAAAAGAAGATATGATTTCATGAAAATTGATATGAATGTTGATAGAGAGAATAATGAAATTACTATGTCTGGATATGGTCATAGGAGAGGTATCATTGGCTTAGAATTACAACTTGATGATATGTATGAAGATAATGAATTAGTTTCTTTTATTAGATGGGATAATTGTGATAGAATGGGTGATGATGATAGATCATATCAAGATGTTTTAGATGAACAAGCAAAGTGGGCAAAAGAACAAGAACGTAGAATTAAATTGTTTAAAGATGGTAATTATACTTTAAAAGATGGTAGAGTATTATTTGAATCTCGTGAAGATGAAAAGACTAAGTAAAAACAATTCTTAAAGAATTGTTTTTTTTATGTTAAAATATAGTTGGTGATTTTATGAGTAGTAAAAAACTATTTAGTACTAAAAGTGTTATGACTCCTGATAAGTATGGAGAAATGGCTAAAGAATTCATGATTAGTAATATTATAGGTAGTTTATTCTTAATAGATATATTTCTAATTATTATATTAGTAATACTAAATTTATTAATTTATAAAATCCCATTTAAAATAGATGTAGCATTATTTATAGTTATAAATATTATTACTATTATTAATTTAAAAATTAATATGTATTCTTTATCTAGAAATAATTATATTAAGAGAATGACTAGATTAAAATTACCATTAGAAAATGAAAGTGAAATAGATTTTTATGAAGATCATTTAGTTTCTAGAGGTAAACATAAGATTATTGAGATATATTATAGGGAAGTAAATCATGCGATTGAAACAGAGAAGAGTATTTATTTGAAATGTAGTAAATATAATGTAACTGTGTTACTTGAAAAGGATAAATGTTCTAGGGAATTAATAGAATTTATTAGTAATAAATTCTTTCATTAGAGGTGATTATATGAATTATGATTTAGAAATGGAGAAACAGATTGAATCTATTCCTGAAGGAGAAGAGTTATTACTTCATGCTTGTTGTGCTCCATGTTCTTCTGCTTGTTTAGAAAGATTGGGTAATTATTTTAGAGTTACTATTTTCTATTATAATCCTAATATTACAGAAGAAGATGAATATAAAAAGAGACTTAATGAGATTAGTAATTTTATTAAGAAGTTTAAAACTAAATATGAAATTAAATTAATTGAAGGAGATTATGATCCTAAAGTATTCTTTGATATGGCTAAGGGTTTAGAAAATGAACCTGAAAGAGGAAAACGCTGCTACAAATGTTATAATTTAAGATTAGAAGAGACTGCAAGAATTGCTGATCAATATAATTTTAAGTATTTTTGTACTACACTTACTCTTTCTCCTCATAAAAATAGTAATTGGATTAATGAGATTGGTTCAGAATTAGATAAGAAATATAATAGTACTTATTTATATTCTGACTTTAAGAAGAAAAATAGATATAAACGTAGTATTGAGTTATCTAAAGAGTATAATTTATATAGACAAGATTATTGTGGTTGTATATTTTCTAAAAAGGAAAGAAGAGGGGAATAGCCTCTTTTTTTATTATGTAAAGTTTTTGGTATTAAACTTTACTAGATATTGATATTATTATATAATTATTATGATTAGAGGTGTAGATAATGAAATATTATTGTATTGGTATTAAAGGAACTGGTTTGTCTGCTTTAGCTCAAATATTAAGTGATTTAGGTAATGAGGTTTCTGGTTATGATGATGCAACTAAACATAAGTTTACTGAAGATGGATTAAATGAAAGACATATTTCTATTTATTATGATGGAAATCATGTTGTTACACCTGATACTATAGTTACTTATAGTGCTGCTATTATGGAAGATCATCCAGAATTAGTTAGAGTTAGAAATATTGGTTGTAAAATAAAGAAGTATGCTGAACTTATGGGTGACGTTATTGATATGTTTACTACAATTGGTGTTTCTGGTACTCATGGTAAAACAACTACTACATCAATTATTCGTAGTGTTTTAGAGTTAAATGGTGGCTGTAATTACTTTGTTGGAGCTGGGGATGGTTATGCTTCTCAAACTAATGATTATTTCGTTGTCGAAAGTGATGAGTTTAATAGACATTTTACTTATTATCATCCTGCATACTCAATCATTACTAATATTGAAACTGAACATATGGAATGTTATAAAGATATAGATGATATTAGAGGTGCTTTTGAAATATTTGCTAATCAAACTAAAAAGCTAGTTGTTGCAAATGGAGATAATTTAGAAATTAAAAAGATTAATTATACTACTCCAGTTATTTTCTTTGGTACTGGTTTTAATAATGATGTAATTATTAAAAATATTAAATTAGAAGAAAATTGTTCTAGATTTGATATATATTATAAAGATGAATTATATGGTAGTTTTGAAATACCTTTATTTGGTAAACATATGGTAATGGATGCAGCTGCTGCAATTATTCTATGTAAGGAGTTAGGCGTTTCTAAAGACATTATTTATAATGCTTTAAAGTCATTTAAAAATGCTAAACGTAGATTTGCAATTGAAAAGTTTGGACCAACTACTATTATTGATGATTATGCTCATCATCCAACTGAAATTAAAGTTACTTTAGAAGCAGTTAGACAAAAATATCCTGATAAGAGAATTGTTGTTGTATTTAAACCTAATACTTATTCAAGAACAAGAGACTTTAAAGATGAGTTTGTTAAAGCCTTATCTATTGCAGATAAAGTATATTTAACTGAAATAGATTGTGATAGAGAAGATCCTAATGATTATCCGGGAGTTACTTCTCATACTATTCTTTCTGAAATAGAAGGATCTGATATTATTTCTGAAGAGACTATTGATAAATTGAAACCCGAATTAAATTCAGTTATTTGTATTATGGGTTGTGCTTATGTAGATGGTTTAATTAATAGTTTAAAGAAATTTATAAAAGAAGAGAGTGAAAACGGAAATTTAGAATATTAAGGAGATAAATATGCATGAAAGTATTGTAGAACAAGAATATGAATCTACTATTGATAGTGTTTTAAATATTTTTAATAAAAGTAATTCTATTAATACTATTAAAGAGGAATTAGATAAGTTAGATAAAACTAAACTTAATACTATTGCTTTAAAAGTTATAAATAGATTATTTGATGTTTATAATAGTAATAATCTTAATGGTTTTAAAAAGTTAATTAAAAAGATTAGAAATAGTGATTATTATGATGATATTATGACTTATTATTCTATTATAAAGATGCAAAAACAAATACTTGATACTGTAGAAGATGATCAAGCATTTAATGAAGCTTATTCTTATTATGAAGAATATATCTTTAATAATATTGGTGTTAATGATGAAGCGTATAGATTCTTAGTTAATGTTAAGAAAGATATTAATGAAAATAAATATCAAAATATTAGAAATAATACTCAAAAGACATTTGATTCTGTATGTAATAAGTTAGTTAAAGATGTTGATTCTAAGTATAAAGATGCTTTTAAAGAATTAGTTATTCAAATGGCTGATTCTTCTGAATTAGATGTTTTATGGGATGCGATTGATATATTAAATAATAAATTGAATTAAAAGGAGAATATATGAAAAGAGTTAAGTATTTATTATTAATTGTTTTTATATTTTTAGTTACTGGTTGTAGTGCTAATTATGATTTAACTCTTGATAAAGATATTATTGATGAGAAATTAACTCTTATTATGACTAAGGATGAATTCTCTAAAAACTATAATACTCTTATTGCTGATAAGAGTGTTTTTGATAGTAATGATGTTTTATATGATACTGAGATAATTGATAATAATGATAATTATTTAGTTACATATAGTCATACATATAATCATGATGAATATTTTGATTCTTTAAACTTAAATAGTTGTTTTAATAATATAGAGCATCATATAGATAATAATCTTGAATCTTTTTATTTAGAGGGATTCAATTGTTTACAAGATTCTTCTTTAAGAGTAATTGTTGATAGTAAATATAAAATATATAATAGTAATGCTCATATTATTAATGGTAATAAAAATATATGGGATATTAATACTAGTAATAAAGATAATATAGCTATTAGCTTTGTAGTTGATTATAATGAAACTTATTTTAATAGTAATTTGGTTATTTCTATTATATTAGTTATTGTTTTAACAGGTTTAATTGCTGCTTTATTTTTAAGGAGGAAGAGAAAATGATTTTATATTCATGTAATGATTATGCTATGCTTCCTTTTATAAAAGTAATTAAAAATGGAATATTAGTTGTACAAATATTAGCACCAATTCTATTAATTATTAGTGCTAGTATCATTATTTTTAAGATGGTTATTTCTAGTGATATGAAAGATGAAGAGAAAACTAGAAAGAAATTATTAAATGCTTTTATTGCTTGTGCGATTATATTTTTAATTCCAACTATTATTAATACAGCATTAAATGCAATAGGTAATGGTTCTAGTATTGCAAATTTCTCTTTAGCAAATTGTTGGGCTGCTGCAGAAAATTATAATCCTAAAGCATCTGCTAGATATGTTAAAGTGCATGATGATAATAGAAAGCCTTCAACAGTAGTACCTGATGCATCTGAATATGAAAAGGGTGAAGCAAAAGGCTTAAGTGGTCCTTATCAACAAAGATTAGTAGAAGTTGCGAGAAGCCAAATTGGAGTTAAATATCATACAATGCATTATGGACCAAAAGGTTCAGGAGATGAAGGATTTGGTTGTGCTATGTTTGTATCGTATTGCTACAATCAAGTATTCTTTGATGGTAAGAGTGGTCAAAATAGAAATCCTGGAGCATTCTTTGGAAGTACTTATGAATATTGGGGTAATGTTACTCATGATGGATATGATCCATGGAATAAGAAATTTGTTGAAGTTAGTTACTCTGAAGCACAAGCTGGAGATGTTATGGCTTTTGTAAATTGTGATGATCCATATAGTAGTTATTCTTGTTGCTATCATGTTGGTCTTTACATAGGAGATGGTCATTACATAGATTCTTCTGGTAGTGGTACTTCTGGTATAGGTGTTTCAGAACACTCAAGTGTTCCTTCTTCAGGAGTTCATTATTTAAGATATATGGGTAATTCTTAAAATAAATATTGATAAAAAAGTATATTTATGTTAAATTATAAATGTGCTTTTTGATATGGCCTGTTGGTGAAGTGGCTTAACACACTGCCCTCTCAAGGCAGCATTCACGGATTCGAATTCCGTACAGGCTACCATAGATAATTACTAGATAGAAATATCTAGTTTTCTTTTAATAAGTTATTTGTTTGAAATGGAGGTATTTATATGAATGAAGAACTTGAAAAGGTTATAAATGATAAACTAAATAATATTGGAGAATCTATAGAAGATTTATATGTTCCTATAGAAGATAATATTACTAAGATGGTTAATGAACAAAATAAAGTAATTGAAAATGATAGAAAACATGAATTAATAAATGAATTAATTAGTTTATCTAATTTGAATATTAATGTATCTAGAGAATCTATTAATAATAGTATATTTGAAGATATGAGTATAGAAGAATTAGAGAATAAAATTAGAGAATTAAAATCTGATAAATAATACTAGTTTTACTAGTATTTTTATTTTATTTTATGTATAATGTTATATAGATAATAAAGAGGGATGTCTATGTTAAAGCTAATTAGAAATTTGCTTATTATTGTTATATTATTTGGAGTTGGGACAGCTGGAGTTGATTATGTTAGAATGACTACTGGTAATGTTCCTTTATTTAATATTAGTTCATATCAAAGTAAAGAAAGACTTCAATCATATAGAGGTTTGTTTTATCAAGGTAGTAGAAGAGTTACTGTTAGTCCTGATGAACCACTTGTTGATTCTAGTGAAATTACTTTTACTGTTCTTTTTTGGAATATTAATGTTCCAAGAAGTTATAAGGAAGTACAAGAAGAATTTACAATTGAGACTAAAGAGAGTAGTGAATGTAGTAATAGTAAGTTAGTTTATGCAGATTTAAATATTAAAGTATATACTTATTGTTTAGATGAGATTAATATTGTTAAAGATCAAAAGACTTTACCATTATATGATTATATGCAAGAACATAAAGATTTAATTGAAGATATAGATTATCATATGGGATATACTGGTTTATATACTGATAATAAGACTGTTATGTTAAAGACTAGAGAAGATAATTTTAGTAATAATGGTCTAAGTATGTTTAGATGTAATAATACTAATGTTAATGATGTATATATTGGACCTATAGGTATGAAATTTCAAAATGATTTTTGTACTTATAAAGATGATGATTTTAAATTTATATTTACTATAGAAGAAACTCCTAAAGAAGAGGTTAAACCTCCTGAAGGAGAAGCTCAAGTAGTAGAAGAGCCTCAAAAAGAAATATTTTATGAAGATAGTGAATATCAATATGAATTTGATGAGGCTAAGAGTAATAGAATATTTATAGTATCTCCTGCTGTTAGGGGTAAAGAAGAAAAAAAGATTAGTTTAAAAGAAGCGTTAAATTATAATTTAGTTACTATGGATGAATTAGAATCTAAGGGATTAAAGTTTAATAAAATAGAAAAAAATAAACAATAAGAGAGACAAATGTCTCTTTTTTTTGTTATAATAAAAATTGGTGATTATATGAAGAGTTGTCTTGTTCTTGAAGGTGGTGCTTTAAGAGGTATATATACAGCTGGTGTTATTGATTACTTACTTGAAAAAGATATTTCATTTGATACTGTAGTTGGTGTTTCTGCTGGAGCATTATTTGGTTGTAATTATATATCTAAACAAAGAGGGAGAGCTTTAAGATATAATCTAAAATATAGACATGATAAGAATTATATGGGATTTTATTCTTTTATTACTACTGGTAATATTATGAATGAAAAGTTTTGTTTTGATGACTTAGTTAATAAATTAGATAAGTTTGATTATGATACTTTTAAAAATAATAAAACTAACTTTTATGCGGTTGTATCTAATCTTGAAACTGGTAAAGCTGAATATAAAAAGATTACTGATATGACTAAAAAAGATCAAATTGAGTATTTAAGAGCAAGTGGATCAATGCCAATAATATCTAAAATAGTTAATATTAATGGTAATAAATACTTAGATGGTGGTATGGCTGATTCTATACCCGTTGATTGGGCATTGAAAGGCTATGACAAGGTTGTTGTTGTTAGTACTAGAGCAATTGAGTATAGAAAGAAAAAAAGCCCTATATGGCCATATAAATTAGTTTATAGAAAGTATCCTAAATTTATAGATACTGTTAAGAAAAGATGGATAGATTATAATAATACTCAAGATGAGTTAGTTAAGTTAGAAAAAGAAAATAAAATATTTGTTATTAGACCATCATATAGTACTGGTATATCTCGTTTAGAGAAAGATCTTAATAAGATACAAGAACAATATGATTTGGGTTATAATGATATGAAGAAATGTTTTAAAGATATGAAGAAATATTTAGATAAATAAAATAATATTAATATAATAATATCAGAAGGGAGGTCTTTATGTTAGAACTTAAGAATATTACTAAAACTTATAAAACTGAAGGTTTTAAACAAACTGCTTTAAAGAGTGTAAGTGTTAGTTTTAGAGAAAATGAATTTGCAGCAATACTTGGACCTTCTGGTTCTGGTAAAACTACATTACTTAATATTATTGGTGGACTTGATCATTATGATTCAGGAGATTTAATTATTAATGGTACAAGTACTAAAAAATATAAAGATACTAATTGGGATAGTTATAGAAATCATAGAGTAGGATTTGTATTTCAAAATTATAATTTAATTACTCATCAAACTATTCTAAATAATGTTAGATTAGCTCTTACTTTATCTGGTATATCTAGAAAAGAAGCAATTAAGAGAAGTAAGAAAGCTTTAAAAGATGTAGGATTAGAAGATCATATTAATAAAAAGCCTAATCAATTATCTGGTGGTCAAATGCAAAGAGTTGCGATTGCGAGAGCTCTTGTTAATGACCCTGATATATTACTTGCTGATGAGCCTACTGGTGCGTTAGATTCTGAAACAAGTATTCAAATTATGGATTTACTTAAGAAAATAGCTAAGAAAAAATTAGTTATTATGGTTACTCATAATCCTGAACTTGCAGAAAAGTATTCTAATCGTATTATTAATTTAAAAGATGGAGAGATTACTTCTGATACAAATCCATTTGTAGATTCTAATGAAGTAACTAATTACAATAGTTCTGGTAAGACTTCTATGTCTTTCTTTACTGCTTTAACTTTATCTTTTAATAACTTAATGACTAAGAAGGGTAGAACAGCTCTTATTGCGATGGCTGGATCTATTGGTATAATTGGTATTGCTTTAATACTAGCAGTATCTACTGGATTTCAAAACTATGTAGATTCAATACAAGAAGATACTTTAACTTCTTACCCTCTAACTATAATGCAAGAGACTACTGACTTAACGGGTATGTTTTTAAATATGCAAAATGGTTCTGGTAAGAAAGCTAAAAAAGGTGTTATTAAAGAGCAACAATATATGACTAATATGTTTTCTAGTATTAAGTCTAATGATTTACGAAGTTTTAATAATCATTTACTTAAAAATTATGATGAAGTAGAAGATGATATTGCTTCTATTAGTTATTCTTATAGTATTGATCCTTATATTTATACAAAGAATTCTGATAATAAGCTTTATAAGCTTAATCCTAATACTTTATTCTCATCTATATATGGTAATAATATTGCTTCTAGTTTTTCTTCTTTTGCATCTGTATTTAGTCAAATGACAGAAGATCAAAATACTTTAGATGAACAATATAATGTATTATCTGGTAGATGGCCAGAAAAGTATGATGAGATGGTTGTTGTATTATCTGAACCTGGAAGTATTTCAGATTTATTAGTTTATTCATTAGGATTTAGAGATCCAGAAGAATTAAATGAAATAGTATCTAAAGCTATGTCAGGACAAAAAGTTACTGTTAAGAATGATCCTTTAGAATTAACTTACGATGATTTCTTAAACTTAGATTTAAGATTAATAGAACCATATGATTTATATAAATATAATCCTACTTATAATGTATATGAAGATATGAGTAAGAATGATGATTATATGAAAAAGAAATACGATGAATCTATTAAGATTAGAATAGTTGGTATTGTATGTCCTAAGAATGTAACTGGTGCTACTGCATTAAATCCTGGAGTTAATTATAGATCTGATTTAATTAGTTATATTATTAATAATTCAAAAGAATCTGAAATCGTTAAAAAACAATTAGCTAATCCAGATATTAATGTTTTAACTGGTAAGAGATTTGATGATAAGAGTGAAGATGTTGGATTAGAATTTAATGATTTATTAGAAATAGATACTGAAATGTTACAAAGTGCATTTGATATTAAAATTGATACTAATAAGATAGAGCAAGATTCTATGAAGAAAATAATGGAGATTAATAATTCTATTAATATAGATACTAATCCTGCAGTAGAAGATTATAAAGAAGTATTTAGAGAGGTACTTACTGATTCTATTAGTAGTATTGATGGTACTATTGCTTTAAATGATGTTAATGGTTACGTTGATAATTATTTTGAGACATCTACTAAAGCAAATACATTACTTAATAATTTAGAGAATAATTATTATATTCCTAAGAATGTATATGTTTCTACTTATAGTCAATTTATTAAAGGTGTTTTAACAGCATATATAAACATGTATTATCAAATGGATCCATCTTTAACTGAAGATGAAGCTAATCCAGTTGCTAGAGTTATTCCTCAAATGGTTGATATGGTAGTTGATCCTTTGATTCAAAGTCAGGATGTAGCATCAGCTTGCGAAGAAATGGGTAAAGTAATGACTGAGGCTAAGATTAAAACTGAAGTATCTACTAAAGTAGGAGAGTTAATGGCTTCTATTACAAGTAGTCTTTCTAATGCGTTTAATATTGATCAAAGTAAGATTGCTAATAGTTTTAAATTTAAATTAACTGAAGATGAATTATCTAGAGTAATATCTTCTATGATGACTCAGAAGAATAATACATATAATACAAATTTGATAAGTTTCGGTTATCAAGATTTAGAAGAACCTACATATATATCATTCTATTTTAATAGTTTTGATGGTAAAGAACATTTCTTAAAATTTATTAAGAAATATAATGAGAAACAAAAGAATGATAAAAATGAAGAAAAAGTAATTAGATATTCTGATACTACTGGAATCTTAATGGATTCTGTTAAGACTATTGTTAATGCTGTTAGTTATGTTTTAATAGCATTTGTATCAATATCATTAGTAGTTTCTTCTATAATGATTGGGGTTATTACATATATATCTGTATATGAGAGAACTAAAGAGATTGGAATCTTACGAGCAATTGGTGCAAGTAAGAAGAATATTTCATCTATATTTAATGCAGAAACTTTCATTATTGGATTACTTTCTGGATTATTTGGAATTGGTTTCTCTTATGCAGTAATTCCAATTATTAATTCAATTCTACATAAGTTTACTGGAGATATTCCACTTAATGCTGCTTTAAGTATTAGTGGGGCAATTACTTTAGTTATTTTAAGTATTATTCTTACTTTAATAGGTGGTTTAATACCTGCTAAAGCGGCTTCTAAAAAGGATCCAGTTGAAGCTTTACGTAGTGAATAAAATTATATAGTAAAATAAATAGTCAAGTACTTGACTATTTATTTTTATTGTACTAATATTATTATTGCTGATAAGAAGGTGATATATTGAATATGGGTGTTTTTGGAGAGATTCAATCTCTAAATAATTGTATTAAGAAAAAGTTATTTTCTTTAAAAAAAGAAGAAGATAATTTATTTCCTAAACCTTTACAGGGAGCAATTATAAATTACTTATATGAAAATAAGAAAAAAGATATTTATCAAAAAGACTTAGAGTTAGCTTTTAATATCAGTAAAGCTGCTATAAGCGATGTATTAAATACAATGGAAAAGAAGGAAATGATTGAGAGAATTCAATCAGATAAAGATGCTAGATGTAAGAGGATAGTTCTTACTAAGAAAGCTTCTAATTCATATTTAGATTTTGTAGATAGTTTAAAAATAGTAAATAATGAATTAGAGAAGTCTTTAACTCTTGAAGAGTTATCTACTTTTGTTAATTTAATGCATAAAATAAAAAATTCTTTAAGAGAGGATGATCAAGATGATAAAACTATTTAGTAATTTAAGTAGAAAAGATTTATTTATTATAATTGCAGTTATTTCTTTAGTAGTTTTTTCAGTATTCTTAGATTTAAGATTACCTGAATATATGAGTGAAATTACTAAGTTAGTACAAACTGAAGGTAGTACTATGAATGAGATTTTAACTTCAGGTGGACATATGATTTTATGTGCAGTTGGTAGTTTAATTTGTACTATTTGTGTTGGATATTTAACTTCTTTATTATCTGCTAGATTCTCTAGAAAAATACGTAGATTAATATTTGAAAAAGTAGAGAGTTTTGGTATTACTGAAATTAAGAAGTTTTCTACTAGTAGTTTAATTACTAGAACTACTAATGATGTTACTCAAATAGAAGGTTTATTAAGCATGGGAGTTCCTTTACTTGTTAAAGCTCCTGTTATGGCTATTTGGGCTTTATTAAAAATAATTGGTAAGAGTAAAGAACTTAGTTTAATTACTGCTATTGGAGTAGTTATTATTGTTGTTACTAATTTAACTATTATTAGTATTGTTGCTCCAAGATTTGCTAAGATACAAAAGCTTACTGATAAACTTAATGGAGTTACTAGAGAAAGTATTACAGGTATTAGAGTTATTCATGCTTTTAATGCAGAGAAACATGCTGAAAAGAGATTTAATAAAGTGAATGAAGAATTAACTGGTATTCATTTAACAATTACTAAGACATTTGCTTTAATGGATCCAATAATGAACTTTGTTATGCATTTCCAACATTTAGGTATTTATGTTTTAGGAGCTATTCTAATTATTAATGCTGGTATGATGGAAAAGATTAATATATTTAGTAATATGGTTGTATTCTCAAGTTATGGAATGCAAGTAATTATGTCATTCTTAATGCTTACATTTATATTTATGATACTTCCAAGAGCTCAAGTATCTTCTAAACGTATTAATGAAGTTTTAAGTAGTGATATTTCTGTTAAGTCTGGTACATTTAGAGGTAAAACTAAAGATTCTGGTACTGTTGAATTTAGAGATGTTAGTTTTAAATATCCGGATGCTGATGAATATCTACTTAAACATATTAGTTTTAAAGTAGAAAAGGGAGAGACTATTGCATTTATAGGTTCTACTGGATCTGGTAAATCTACATTAATTAATTTAGTTCCTAGACTATATGATGCTACTGAAGGAGAAGTTTATGTAGATGGGGTTAATGTTAAAGAATATGATTTAAAAGAATTAAATAATAGAATAGGTTATATTCCTCAAACTGCAGTAATGTTTACTGGTACTGTAGAAGAAAATGTTGCCTATGGAGATAATGGTAAGAAAAAGCCAACTCTTGAGAAAGTAAAAGAAGCTATTAAAGTTGCTCAAGGTAAGAAATTCATTGAAGATATGGAAGATAGTTATAAATCTCATATAGCAAGAGGTGGTACTAATATATCTGGTGGTCAAAAACAAAGATTATCTATTGCTAGAGCTATTGCAAGAGATCCTGAAATATATATCTTTGATGATTCATTTAGTGCACTTGATTATCAAACAGATGCAAAACTTAGACGTGAATTAAAGAAGTACACTAAAGATGCTACTAGTATGATAGTAGCTCAAAGAATTGGAACAATCATTAACGCTGATAAAATAATAGTTCTTGATAAAGGAGAATGTGTTGGTATGGGTACACATAAAGAACTTCTTAAATCTTGTGAAGTATATAAAGAGATTGCTTTATCTCAACTTAGTGAGGAGGAGTTAAACAATGCCTAGAGATCGTGCACCTGAAAAAGTAAAGGATTTAAAAGGGACTTTACTTAGATTATTTAAGAATTTAAATAAATGGCGTTATATGATGATTGTTGCTGCAATTCTTGCTATGATAGCTGCTATGTTATCTACAATTGCACCTAATAAGTTAGCTGATGTTACTGATGTTATTACTGAGGGATTAAAACCTAATACAGAAAATATTAAAAAGGTATCTGAAAAGATATATGGAAATATATTAATAAATAGTGCTGGTAAAGAATATATTATTTTAGATTTTAATGATTTACCTTATGAAAAGAAAATTGAATTATTAGATCCTATTACTATTGATGGAGTAGATATTTCAGAAGATGATCAGATTAAATATATTAGTATTGCTAGTACTATGAAAGAAGATGAAATGTCTGAAGACTTATTAATTAAATTAGATGAGATGCCTAATTCTATTAAGAAAGTAATAGAACCTAAACTTGATATGAATGAATTAAAATATAGAGCAATTATTCTTGGAATAATATATTTACTTAATTCATTATTTGGATTATGTGAAGGTCTATTAATGGCTTATGTTGGAATAGGATATTCTAAGAACTTAAGAAAAGGTATTAGTAAAAAGATTAATAAATTACCATTAAAGTATTTTGATAATCATGAAACTGGAGATGTTTTATCTAGAGTTACTAATGATGTAGATACTATTGGTATTAATATGAGCGATAATATTACTTCTCTAATTACTAATGTTACTTTATTCTTAGGATCAATAATTATGATGTTTGTTACTAACTGGATTATGGCATTTACTGCTATAGCAGCTAGTATAATTGGATTTATTATTTCATTTATATTATTAAAGAAATCTCAAAAATACTTCGTAGAAAGACAAAAACAATTAGGAGATTTAAATGGTCATATTGAAGAGATTTTCTCTGGACATAATGTTGTTAAAGCATACAATGGAGAAGAGGAAGCTTTAAAAGAATTTGATCGTATTAATAATAATTTATATAACTGTAACCGTAAGAGTCAATTCTTATCTGGTATTATGCAACCTATAATGCATTTTATTGGTAACTTTGGATATGTTGCTGTATGTGTAGTTGGTTCATTACTTGTTATGAATAATATGACTACTTTTGGTACAATAGTTGCTTTCATGATATATGTTAGATTATTTACTAATCCTTTATCTAGAATTGCTCAAGCTCTTACTACAATGCAATCTATTGCAGCTGCAGGAGAGAGAGTATTTGAATTTATGGATGAAGAAGAAGTTAGTGATGAATCTCATATGAAGGAGAAAATAAATAAGAAGAAAGCTATTGGTAATATTGAATTTAAAAATGTTAAATTTGGTTATGATGAAAATAAAACTATTATTAAAGATTTTAGCGCTAATGTTAAAGCTGGTCAAAAGATTGCAATAGTTGGACCTACTGGAGCAGGTAAGACTACTATGGTTAATCTTTTAATGAAGTTCTATGAAATAAATGATGGTGATATCTTAATAGATGGTAAATCTATTAAAGAATTATCTAGAGAAAATATTCATGATTTATTTATAATGGTTCTTCAAGATACATGGTTATTTGAAGGTACTATTCGTGATAATCTTAAATTTAATAGAAGCGGTGTTACTGATGAAAAGATTTGGGATATATGTAAGACTGTAGGAGTTGATCATTTTATTAAGACTCTTCCTGGAGGATTGGATTCTATGGTTGGAGATAATGATAGTATTTCTTCTGGTCAAAAACAATTACTTACAATAGCAAGAGGTATGATTGAAGATGAACCATTCTTAATACTTGATGAAGCTACATCTAATGTTGATACTAGAACTGAGGAATTAGTTCAAAAAGCAATGGATAAGCTTACTGTAGGAAGAACTTCATTTATAATTGCTCATAGATTGAGTACTATTAAGAATGCTGATCTAATTCTTGTTATGAATGAAGGCAATATAGTTGAACAAGGAACTCATGAAGAATTATTAAAGAAAAATGGTTTTTATAGTAAACTATATAATTCTCAATTCCAACAATAAAAAAAGAGTATTATACTCTTTTTTTTATATTATTTTTTTGATAATATATTGTTGAGGAGTGATAAAATGGCAAAGTTTTGTAGATACTGTGGTAGTGAAAATAAGGAAGACACTAAGTTTTGTGGTAGTTGTGGAGCTAAATTAGATGAAGAGAATACTACTAATAATACTAATACTGAAAATACAGCTAAATCTAAATTAGCTGCTGGATTATTAGGTATATTCTTAGGATATTTAGGAGTACATAATTTTTACTTAGGTTATAATGATAAAGCAGTTGCTCAATTATTATTAACAGTAGTTGGATGGATTTTATGTGGTATAGGTCCAATAGCTGCAAGTATTTGGGGTCTAATTGAAGGTATTATGATTTTAGCTGGAAACATTAATGTAGATGCTAATGGTGTGCCTCTAAGAGACTAGAAATCTTGATTTTTTGGGCAAAATATGGTATAATATAGTCATGAGATGGGAGATAATAAGTTAATATTATATCCTAACATTATATTATAGAATTTGCTATTTATAGCATTTTATGATATATTTGATTCACAGAGGAGCTTTAATACGTTAACATTAATTGCTCTTCTTTTTTTTATCTAAAAATGATACAATGTTTATGGTGATATTATGAGTACAATTCAAGAGAAAATACATAAGATATTTAAATGGAGTTATAAAGATTGTTTTAAGGCAATTATAGGTACTTTTTTATTTGCTATAGCAATTAACTTATTCATTGTACCTAATCATTTATATAATGGGGGAATATTAGGTATATCTCAATTACTTAGAAGTTTATTAGTAGCATTATTTAATATTAATCCAGCAAGAGATATTTCTGGTATTATTAACTTTATATTAAATATTCCATTATTCTTTTTAGCTTATAAATATATAAGCAAAACATTCTTCTTTAGAACTATGGTTTGTTTAGTATTTCAAACTTTATTCTTAACAATTATTCCAACTCCTGCAAAACCTATTCTTGATGAGTTAATTACATGTGTTTTAATTGGAGGAATCATTGGAGGATTTGGTGGAGGTATGACTTTATCTGCATCAGGATCAGGTGGCGGAACTGATATCATTGGAATAGTTTTATCGATGAAAAGTAGACGTTTCTCAGTTGGTAAGATTGGTCTTGGAATTAACTTAGTTATTTATGGAATATGTGGAGTTTTATTTGGTATTCCAATTGCTTTATATTCTATTATTTATTCAGCTATTTATAATATTGTAGTTGATAATACTCATGATCAAAATATATGTAGTTATGTAATGATATTTACTAAGAAAAATCCTGAAAAAATTATTAAATTTATAAAAACAGATTTAGATAGAGATGTTACTTTCTGGGAAGGAGTAGGTGGATATGATAAATCTAAGACATTTATTTCTTATGCTGCTCTTTCTAAATATGAAGTACAAAGATTAGAGAGACATTTAAATGATTTAGATAAAGATGCTTTTATGATTAAGAATGAAGGTATTACTATAGATGGAAACTTTAAAAAATATTTAACTTAAATCTATAGTTTTAAATATTTTGTTTTATTAAATAATAAAAATCAGATAATTAATTATCTGATTTTTTTATTTCTTTCATTTTACTTTGTTTTATTTATAATATAAAATCTTTTTCATGTTGATTTTAATTATTATTTTAAGTTTAATTGTTTTCTTTATTTACTGTTGTTTAGTAGTAGCATCTCGATCAGATGATTAGTTAGCTTCGTTTGTTCCTTCTTTCATTATAGTTGAGATACTATCATTATATGGCATTAAGTCTTCATCTACTACAGTAGATATTTCATCGTTATATGGTATTAATATATCATTTTGAACATCTTCTCTAGATAGCCCTTCATCTAAATTAGTTGTATCATTTTTATCATTTTCTATAAATATTTCTTCTGCAGTTACAGTAGATATTTCTTCGTTATAAGGCATTACTTCTTCAGTTAGATCTTTTTCTTCTTTTACTTCAACTTCTTCTAGTTGTTTCTTTAACATATTTTGGAAGAATCCCATATTATATATTTTTGATCCTACTTTTACATCTAATCTATCTTTTTTCATTCCTAATTTTATTAATGCATCATTTCCATAATCTACAGTTAACATTGTACCTGAGATATATGAAGCCCAATCACTATTTAAGAATATTAATGGTTTTGCCATTTCTTCTGAATTTGCGAGTCTTCTTGCTATTCCAGTTTGAGAAAGTAGGGCATCTTCTCCACCTGCAGCACGTTCAAATTCTTCTTTCATTCCAGTGGCAGTTGATGCTGGAAGCAAGGCATTAACTCTTATTCCTTTTTCTCCTAAAGTTATTGCCATTTCTGATGCATAATGATTCATTGCTCTTTTTGATAATGGATAAGCCATCATTCCAATTGTATCTGGATTTGCTTGATTATGAAGTGCTTCTTGCATTTCTTCCCAAGTTTTTGCTTTTGTAAATGCTAAATATTCTTTTGCATATTTATCCCAGTATGAACCAGCAACACTTGTTACGTATGTAATTGCTCCACCAATAGACATTCTATTTTTTAAATATGTTTCAGTTATATATTTATTTGATATGTAATTAATTGTGAATGTATCATAGTAATTTGTTTTAACTCCACTTACACCAGCAACTCCAAAGAAACAGTCAATATGTTTTGGAATAATATTAAAAGCTTTATCTATACTTTCTTTATTATTAAGATTAGTCTCAATAAATTCTATTCCTTCAATATCTACTTTATTAACATCTAATGCATAGATTTTTGCTTCCATTTCTTTTAATAATTTAGTAGTTGCATAACCTATACCAGAAGCTGCTCCTGTAATTACACAAATCTTATCTTTATAATTCATATACATCACCTTATTATTATTTTATCATTTTTTTTATTTATTTAATTATTTATATTTTGTATTTTACATTTTATTTATTTTATTATGTAAATAATTATTAATTTATGTTAAAATTCTATTATAGGTGAGAATATGAAAAGGGTTTTTAAATTACTTATCTTAATAATATTACTTATACCTTTGACTGTATTTGGTTTAGTTAAACAATCTGAATATAAGTTTGTTACTGATGAAGCTAATATTATGAGTGAAGATTTAATTAATTATATATATACTTATTCTAAGTTTTTAAAAGATAAAATGGATATTAATTTCTATGTAGTATCAGTTGAAAATGTAGAAAATTATGATTTAGAGTCATATTCAGAATATGTTTTTAATAATTTTGGTGTTGGTAGTAGAGGAGTACTTTTATTTATATCTAAAGAAGATAGAAAGATAAGAGTAGACATTGGTTATGAATTAGAGAATGCTCTTCCTAATGAAATACTAGATGAATATATTGATATTTATATGATGCCATATTTAAAAAATGGTAATTGGGAAGATGGTATTAAGAATGGATATTCTGCTTACTATAAAGAAATATGTGATTATTATAATGTGGATTCTAGCGAATTAGTTGTAGAAGATGCTAGATATTTAACTGCTAATTATAAACCGTATATTATTTTAGCAATTATATTTATTAATTCATTTATTTCTTATGTATTTACTTCATTCTTTATGAGATTATATAGAAGTAATGGTAAATATAAAGGTAAAAATAAAGATATAATTCTATTTATATTATGTTTAGCAATTAATATAGTTTTATTCTATTTAGCATTTATATTATTACCTATATCATTAATTATAGTTTTAGCTTTTGAGTTACTTGCAATTAAAACTAATTATGATAAGAATTTTAATGAAAAGAAGAAGATTAAAAAAACAAAAAGAATTAAAAGAAGAAAAGGCAAGAAATAGTTGCCTTTTTGTTTTATTTATTTGATATAAAATGTTATAATAACTAATAGGTGATTTACATGAAAAGAAGCGAAGTAGATAGATCAAAACTTAGCCCAATGATGCAACAATACATGGAGATTAAAGATAAGTATGAAGACTGTATTATCTTTTTTAGACTTGGAGATTTCTATGAGATGTTTTTTGATGACGCTATTCTTGCTTCTAGAGTGTTAGAATTAACTCTTACTGGTAAACAAGCTGGACTTGATGAGAGAGTTCCTATGTGTGGTATTCCTCATCATGCTTATGTTTCTTACTTAGATGAGTTAATTGATAAAGGATATAAAGTAGCTATTTGTGAACAATTAGAAGATCCTAAAGAAACTAAGGGAATGGTTAAGAGAGATGTTATTCAAGTAGTTACTAAAGGTACTAGAATTGATTCAAATATAGATAGTAAAGAGAATAACTTTATTGCTAATATTTATGACTTTAATTATTGTTATGGGGTTAGTTATATAGATATTTCTACTGGAGAAGTTTATGCTACTTTAATTGAAGGAGATCAAGATAAAGTAATTAAAGAAATTACTAGAAATAATTTTAAAGAAGTAATAGTAAATGATTCAATAGATAGAGAAATAGTTGAAAGACTTAGAACTAATCATGATATTTTAGTTACTATTACTAAAGAAGAATTAGATAATAATGATTATTTATATATTTATAAAGATATAGAAGATGTAAGAATTGTTAATACTTTAAAACATTTACTTTATTACATTATAGAAAATAAAAAAGGTGATCTTCATCATTTACAACCTTGTACTATAATTAAATCTTCTAGTTACTTAGAGTTTGATGTTAATACAAAGAATAATCTTGAATTAGTTGAAACTATACGTAGTAGAGATAGACAATATAGTTTATTATGGTTACTTGATAAATGTAAGACTGCTATGGGAAGTAGATATTTAAAAAATACTATACTTAATCCTTTGACTGATAAAAAAGAAATTGAAAGAAGATATGATTTAGTATCACTTCTTTCTACTGAGTTTATTTTAAGAGATGATTTAATTAAAGCATTAGATCATGTTTATGACTTAGAAAGATTAGTTGGAAGAATTACTTATGGTAATTTAAATGCTAAAGATTTATTACAATTAAAATCATCTATAGAAGTTCTTCCTAAGATTAGTGATATATTAGTACAATTAAAATTTGATAAAAAGATAGATACTTTTGAAGAGTTATATACATTACTTGATAAAACTATTCTTGAAGATGCTCCTTTTACATTACATGAAGGTCATTTAATTAAAGAAGGATATAATTCTGAACTTGATGAATTAAAGAAGATTAGTAGTGGTTCTAAAGACTTTATTCTTGCAATGGAAAAAGAAGAAAAGGAAAGAACCGGTATTAAGAACTTAAAAGTTGGTTATAATAAAGTATTTGGTTATTATATTGAAGTATCTAAGGGACAAATTCCATTAGTTAAAGAAGAATTTGGATATGAAAGAAAACAAACTCTTGCTAATGCTGAGAGATTTAGTACTCCTATATTAAAAGAAAAAGAAAATATAATTTTAGGAGCAGAAGAAAAGATAATTAATCTAGAATATAAATTATTTATGGATATTAGAGAAGTTATTAAGAGATATGTTAAGAGACTTCAAAAGACTGCTAGAATTATTAGTGAAGTTGATATGTTACAGTCTTTCTCTATAGTATCTGATTTATATAAATTTGTAAGACCTGAAATAACTGATGAAAAATATCTTAAGTTAATAGATTGTCGTCATCCAGTAGTAGAACAAGTTATGAAAGATAAGTATATTCCTAATGATATAGTTATGGATAAGACTACAAATATTCTTTTAATAACAGGACCTAATATGGCTGGTAAATCTACTTATATGAGACAATGTGCTATTACTATTATTATGGCTCAAATGGGATGTTTTGTTCCTTGTAAGAGTGCAACTCTTCCTATATTTGATAAGATATTTACTAGAATTGGAGCATCAGATGACTTGGTTTCAGGTGAATCTACATTTATGGTAGAGATGAAAGAAGCTAATTATGCTATTCAAGAAGCTACAGAGAATAGCTTAATTCTATTTGATGAATTGGGTAGAGGTACTGCTACATATGATGGTATGAGTCTTGCTCAAGCAATACTTGAATATATTCATGATAAGATTAAAGCAAAGACTATGTTTTCTACTCATTATCATGAACTTACTGTACTTGAAAAAGATTTAAAGAATTTAAAAAATGTTCATGTATCAGCTATAGAAGAGAATGGTACAATTACATTCTTACATAAAGTTAAATCAGGAGCAGTAGATAGAAGTTATGGTATACATGTAGCAAGTCTTGCCAAGTTACCTGACTCTCTTATAAGTAGAGCTAATGAAATACTTAGTGTTTATGAAAAGAAAAGTATTAAGAAAGAGACATTTACACAAACATCTTTATTTGAATTAACTGAGTCTGAAGCAGAACCTAAAGTTAATGAAATAGAAGAAAAAATTAAGAATATTAATCCATTGGAAATGACTCCAATGTCTGCTTTAAGTTTCTTATATGAATTAAATAAAGAAGTTAAAAACAAAAATAATTAATTTTATGATAAAATTAAGATGGTGATGATATGAAAAAAAGAAGTGAATTAAGGGAAATTATTATGAAAGTGTTATATCAAATTAGTATTTTTGATGGCACTGATATTGATTATAATGTAGATGATTTAATTAAAGAACAATTAGAAGTAGAAAATGAATTTGTTCATGATACTGTATATGGAATAATTAATCATAAAGAGGATATTACTAAGATTGCTAATAAATATCTTAAAGATTGGACAATTGACAGATTAAACAAAGTAGATTCAGCAATTCTTATGTTAGGTATTTATGAGTTAATGTATACTGATACTCCTTCTGTAGTATCAATTAATGAATCAATTGAATTATCTAAGATGTATAGTGAAGAAGCTGTTACTAAGATGATTAATGGAGTGTTAGATAAGATTTATCATGAAGAAATAAAATAGAAGGTGATACTTTGAACGATAAGTACATTACTGTTACACAATTAACTAGATATATTAAATATAAAATAGATAATGATACTAATTTGAATGAAGTGTTTCTTAAAGGAGAAATATCTAATTTTAAGGCTCATAGTAGAGGACATCTCTATTTTACTTTGAAAGATGAAGGTAGTAGAATTAATGCTATTATGTTTGCTTCTAGTACTAAGAATCTTAAGTTTGTACCTCAAGATGGTATGAAAGTACTTGTTACAGGTAAGATAAGTGTATTCGAAGCAAATGGTGCATATCAAATATATGTTAATGATATGTTAGAAGATGGTGTAGGTAACTTATATATTGCTTATGAGCAATTAAAGAAGAAACTTGAATCTGAAGGTTTATTTAGAGAAGATCATAAGAAAAAAATACCTAAGATACCTACAAATATTGGTGTAGTTACTGCTCCTACTGGTGCTGCTATTAAAGATATTATTTCTACTATAGAAAGAAGATGGCCTTTAGCAAATGTTTATTTATTTCCATCTTTAGTACAAGGAGAAGATGCTAAAGAAGATATTGTAAGACAAATAAAAAGAGCTCAAGAATTTCAACTTGATACTTTAATTGTAGGTAGAGGTGGAGGATCTATTGAAGATTTGTGGCCTTTTAATGAAGAAATTGTTGCTAGAGCAATTTATGAGTGTCCTATTCCTGTTATTAGTGCTGTTGGACATGAAGTTGATTTTACAATAGCAGACTTTGTTGCTGATTTAAGAGCACCTACACCTACAGGAGCAGCTGAAATGGCAGTTCCTCAAATTAGTGATGTAATTAAGTATTTAAATCAAGTTAATATTAGACTTAATAATACTATTACTAATAAAGTAACTAATTATAGAAGAAAGTTAAATGATATTTATTCTAGAAATATATTTAAGAATCCAATTAGTATTTATCAATCTAAAGAAATGTTATTTGATTCTATAATTGAAAGATTAAAGTTTAGTTTAACTAATCTTACTAATATTAAAGAAAAAGAATTAATAAAACTTATGAATTCTTATGTACTTAAAAATCCATATCAATTACTTGATAAGAAAAGTAATAAGTATTTACAATTAATTTCTAAATTAGAGACTTTAAGTCCATTACTTACTCTAAAGAGAGGTTATGCTATTACTAAAAAAGATGGTAAAGTAATAAGTAGTTCTAAGGATTTAAAGAAAAAAGATAAGTTATCTATAGAGTTTTCTGATGGTAATATAGATGCTGAAGTAATATAGGAGGATTATTATGGCAGAGAAAAAAGAAAAAGAATTGAGTTTTGAAGAGAGTTTATTAAATCTAGAGGAAATAGTTAAGAAACTTGAAACTGGTGATGTACCACTAGATGATGCTATTACTGAATTTAATAAAGCTATGAAACTTGCTAAGAGTTGTGATGAAAAATTAAAAAAAGCAGAAGAATCTATAACTAAATTAGTTAAAGATAATGGTGAAATAGTAGATTTCCAAGTAGAGGAATAATTATGAATAATAAGGGATTTACGTTAGTAGAGGTTTTAGCAACTATTGCTATTTTAGCTATTTTATTTGGAATTAGTGTTCCGGTTGTATCTAGATATATTGATAAAGCAAAAGTTGAAAGTGATGAAGAAATGACTGAAACAGTTAAAAAAGCTACTGTTAGTTATATTCAAGCTAATAAAGATCTTGCTCCAAAAGAAGACGGTTCTTCAGTAGAAGTTTATGTTACTGAGTTATATCAAAATAAATATATTACTCATGAATTAGTTAATAGTAATAGTGAAAGCTGCATGGATGGAAGTTACACTCAAGTAACTAAAGTAGAAGAGGGTAAATATAAATACGATGTATATTTATTCTGTGGTGGCAAAGAAATTAAAAATGAAGTTAAATCTAGTAAACCTGGAATTGGTAATTTTAAGTTTTCTGATTTAGATGATTTAGATAAAATGAGTTTTTCATATTCTTTATTCATTGATAATAAAGATGAGTATATAGAAGAATATTCTTATATTATTTATGCTAAAATGAGTAAAGATAGTGATTATGATGAAGTATATGATAGTGGACCTATATCTGGTAATCACTTATCTACTATTGGTAATACTGTTAGAATTAAAGATAAAGTTAGTTTTATTAATACTAATGATATTAAAGTTACTATTAATGTTAAAACTAATGCTAATATTTCTAGTACTAAGACAATTACTTCAAAATAAAAGAATCCATAAGGATTCTTTTTTATTTTAAATATCTTTAAATAGTGCTAAACAAGCTATATTAAATTCTTCTTCATTTTCTAGAGGTCCATATTCATTTTCATTCTCTTTAGAATTTTTTCTTATCATTATATCTGCTGGATCATTAGGATTTGATAAGAAGATATAAGTTATTCCATTATGTTCTGCTTCTTTCATAATCATATAATCTGTATTATTGATTGTTATTATTTCGACTTCTTTTTTCATATTATTTACCTCCATATGAAGTACCTTCATTTATTGTTGTATTTCCAAATTCATTATTCATTTGATCTAATTCTGCTTGCTTTTCATCTAATTCTTCTTGAGCAACTATTTCTTGTCTTTGATGATCTATAAATTGTTCTGTATCTTCATATCCATTAGTACTTAAATAATTTTCAATGCTTTCGTAGTCTGTATATTTCATAACTCTATTTGCTTGAAATTCACCAATATTGGCAATTAAGTAATAGACGTCATTATCAAACTGTCCTCTATCTTCCATATGTCTTGCGATATCATCATAGTCATAATAGTAATGTTCGTTATCAAGAGTTCTATGTGTTTCTGGACTAATTACTTCTACTTGGAAATCTCTGATATTTTCACCAACTACCATTGATTCTTTTAATGTATTTACTACATGAGCTCCGCCACCAATTATTCCTGCTGTGGCGATTGATACTGCAACTACAATAGATATCAATGCTTTTTTTAATTTTTCTACATCAACTTTTATAACTTCTCTTTTTCTTGTACCTGTACCTTCTTTATATGAATTTTCTCTTAATCTTCTATATCTTTCATTTTGATTCATATCATATATTTTTGATTGTCTTGTACTTGGAAGTTCTCTTGCTGATGAATTCTCATTATAATATGCCATATTTTAACACCTCTATTATAAGTATATATTTAATATAAGTTAAAGTCAAAATAATAATTATTAGTAATTGTAAAATAAAGTAATTAATGGTAAAATTTTTATAGAATAGGTGATTATATGTATATTGATTTAATTATATTAGTTGTTTTAATGATTGTAGTAATTATGTTTTTTAAGAGATTTTCTTCTTTTGTATTTTTTATTGCAATAGTAGATATGTTCTTAAGACTTTTAACTTTTGTTAAAAATAATATTCCACTAAAAGATGTAAGTGCTATTATAGGTAAATATATACCAGAGAGTTTACTTTCTATTATAGATTCTTATACTGGTAGTATTTCTATATTAAATATTATTTTAAGATGGGTATATTTCGTTTTAATGGCTATATTCTTTGGATATGTAGTTAAAATATTTATGAAAAAGAAAAAAATATAAAGACTTAGGTCTTTTTTATTATATAATTAAGTAGGTGATAGTATGAGTAAACTTTATTTTAGATATGGAGCAATGAATTGTGGTAAGACTACTGCTTTACTTCAATCAGTACATAATTATGAATCTAGAGGAATGAGAGTATTAGTTCTTAAACCATTAGTAGATACTAAAGGAAATAAGAATATTACTTCTAGAATTGGATTAGAAAGAGAAGTAGATCATTTAATTAAGAATAATGAGAATTTATATGATTATTTATCTAAAAATATAGAAGATGTTAGTTGTATATTTGTAGATGAAGCACAATTCTTAAATCCTAAACAAGTAGATCAATTATTACTTATAGTAGTTGATTATGATATTCCTATTATTTGCTATGGACTTAGAACTGATTTTAATGGAGTGGCTTTTCCTGGAAGTCCTAGACTATTAGAGATTGCTCATACGATAGAAGAATTAAAAACAGTTTGTTATTGCGGTAATAAAGCTACTTTTAATGCAAGACTTGTTAATGGTAAATTTACTTTTGATGGAGATCAGTTAGCAATAGATGGAGAAGATAATGTTACTTATGAATCTTTATGTGCTAAGTGTTATTTTGATAAGAAAAGAAAGTATTTAAAATTAAAGAATAATTTAAAAAAAGATTCCTAATTGGAATCTTTTTCTATGTATATATCTTCTAATACTTTAGTATTATAATTTCTTAATTTATCTTTTATTTCTTCATTTATTAGAACAATATATTTAATATCATTATCATATGATTTATCTATTACTTTAGAATTATTTAGAATATAATTAATTTGTTTTTCATCACTATAATTAAAACTTATTTCTACTTTGAATCCTTTTTCTAATTCAATTAATTCAATTTCTTTTAAATTTTCAGTAATAGATTCAGTATATGCTCTTATTAAGCCGCCTGCTCCTAATTTTATACCTCCAAAGTATCTAACTGTTACTGCTAAAACATTACTTAGATTATTCTTTTCTAAGACATTTAACATTGGAGATCCTGCAGTACCAGTTGGTTCTCCATCATCTGATGAATGTTTAATATCATTATAAATATATGCATAGCAATGATGAGTTGCTTTTGGATGAGTAGTTTTTATATCATCTAATAATTCTTTTATATCAGGACTATCTATTTTAATTAGATAATTAATAAACTTAGAATTTTTAATAATTATTTCTTTTGTATTGTTATTTTTTATGGTTTTCATCTAATCACCAAGATTATTATCTCATATTTTTTTATTTATTTAAACTTATATATTTGAAAAGGTGGAAAGTATGTTATAATTAACCTTAGGAGGATTAAAGTTATGCTTAGAAAGAATAAAGATAATAATAATGTTGATTATAATAGTTTAAATAGTATTTTAAGAACTGGTAAAAATATAATGAATATTGGTTATTTTATGGCAATAGTTGCATTAGTTTTACTTGCGACATTTATTATTAAAGAGTGGAGTTTATTAAAATTTATTAAAGAGTTTTTAATTGTAATTAGTCCAATATTTATAGGATTTATAATTGCTTGGTTATTTGAACCTGTTGTTTCTTCATTACAAAAGAATAAGGTTCCAAGAGTTGCAGGTTGTATCATTGTCTATGTAATATTAATTGGTATGTTATCATTGTTTGGATATTTATTTGTACCGTCATTAATATCACAAGTTAAGGATTTTGTTGCAATTGCACCATCTATATTTAATGAATTAACTGATTTTTGTATGAGAGTTATTAGAATGTTTGATGCTAATAAATTAGTTGATACAGTTACTTTAAAAGCTTCTATTATGGGACTTGTTAGTGACTATGGTATGTCTATTGCATCATCTCTTCCTAAATACTTATTAAATATTGGCAGAGCTATATTTAATGGTGGACTTAATTTTATTTTAGGATTAATGATTGGTTTCTACTTATTATTTGATTTTGATAAAGTTGGTAATACTATTAGAAATATTTTACCTACTACTTGGAGAGATAATTATGATGAATTAATTGAAAGAATTAATACATCATTAAGAAATTATGTACAAGGTGTATTAATAATTATGTTATTAGTATTCTTAACTCAATCTATTGGATTAACTATTGCTGGATTAGAGGCACCTATAGTATTTGCTTTATTCTGTGCAGTTACTGATATAATCCCATATTTTGGACCATATATTGGAGGTGTTCCTGCTGTTATTGTTGGATTTACTATTTCTCCAATTACTGGTGTTTGTGTACTAATTTCAATATTAATTGTTCAAGCGTTAGAGAATAATTTCTATCAACCATTGATTATGGGTCATACTATGAAACTACATCCTGTAACAATTATGGCTGGGTTATTGCTTTTTGAACATTTCTTTGGTATATTAGGTATGGTTCTTGCAACACCTGTAATTGCAACATTAAAAATTTTTATTACATTCTTCAACGAGAAGTTTAATTTTTTAGATAGATTTACTGGAGGAGAAGAATAATATATTAATAAGATTATGATTAAAGACGAGTACTTTAAGTAGTGATTTTAGAGAATTAACGTTTGGTGGAAGTTAATATCAACCTTAAGGGAAGCTACTTTATGAATCTTATCGGGTAAAACCGTTATTTTGAATTAAGACCGATTTAGGGATGGTACCGGGCATTTGTCCTCCCTATATAGGTCTTTTATTTGTATTAGAATAAAAAGGAGATTTATTATGAAAATATTTGTTATTGGTGGTAAAGCTAAATGTGGTAAGACTACTTTTGGAGAATACTTAAGGGAGCAGTTAAAATATTATGGATATAAACCTTGTGTTATGCATTTAACTGATCCTTTATATGGTTATGCAAGAAATTATTTTGAATGGAATGAAGTTACTGATCCAAAGCCAAGAGAGTTCTTACAAAAGATGGGAACTGAATTAATAAGAGAAAAGATGGGTAAAAAGGATTTCCTTTTAAATAGATTATATGAAGATATTGAAATCTTAAGTAATTTCTTTGATGCATTTATTATTACTGATGCTAGATTAATATATGAATTTGAAAGTATTAGAAATAAATATGATGATGTTGTAACTATTAAGATTGAAAGAAAGCAATATGATAATTATTTATCTGAAGAGGAAGCTAATCATATTACAGAAAAAGGATTAGATAACTATGAAGATTTTGATTATATAGTTCATAATAACAATTTAGATGATTTAGAGACATCTGCTTTAGAAATTGTTAGAAATGAAGAAAATTATGGGGGAGAGATTATATGAGTTTAGTTATTGCAATTGATGGACCAGCTGGATCTGGTAAAGGAACAATTACTAAGATTATTTCTGAAAAACTAGGATTAGTTAATATAGATACAGGAGCAATGTATAGATGTGTTGCTCTTGCTTGTATTAATAATGGAATTAAATTAGAAGAAGAAGATAAGATTGGTGAGATTGCTAAAAAGGTAAAAATTGAATTTGATAAAGATAGAAATGTTTATTTAGATGGAGTAGATGTATCTAAAAGAATTAGAGAAAAGGATGTATCTGCTTTAGTTAGTCCTTTATCTTCTATAGTCGCGGTACGTGAAGAAATGGTTAAACAACAAAGAAAATTAGCGGAAGGATTAGATGTTATTATGGAAGGAAGAGATATTACTACTGTAGTATTTCCTAATGCTGATTTTAAGTTTTATTTAGATGCAACTGTAGAAGAAAGAGCTAAACGTAGATTCTTACAAAATCAAGAATCAGGAATTGACATGAGTCTTGAAGAAATTAAAGAAGCTATCGAAGCAAGGGATTATAATGACATGCATAAAGAAGTAGGAGCACTTAAACGTACTGATGATCAAATATACGTTGATTCTACTAATATGTCTATAGAAGAAGTTGCAGATTTTATGATTAACAAAATAAAGGAGAATTAATATGGAATATAAGAGTCACAATGATATAAGAGACTTATGGTTTAAGTTCTTTACTGAACACGGACATAAGATATATGAGAGTGCTCCATTAGTGCCAATAAATGATGATAGTTTATTATGGGTAAATGCTGGAGTTACTCCATTAAAGAAATACTTTGATGGTAGTGAAGTACCTGAAAGTAGAAGAATAGTTAATATTCAAAAATGTATTAGAACTAATGATATTGAGAATGTTGGATTAACTAAGAGACATCAAACATTCTTTGAAATGATGGGTAATTTTAGTGTAGGAGATTATTTTAAAAATGAAGCAATTGGATTTGCTTTTGAATTATTAACTTCAAAAGATTATTTTAATATACCTAAAGAAAAAATATATGTAACTGTATATTCAGATGATGAGGATGCTAAAAAGAGATGGGTAGAAGTTGGTCTTGATAAAGATCATATTGTTCCATTAGAAGGTAATTTCTGGGAAATTGGAGAAGGACCTTGTGGACCTGATTCTGAGATTTTCTTTGATAGAGGAGAAAAATATGATCCTAATGGAGATGCTTTTGAATTATTTAAAAAAGATGAAGATCAAGAAAGATATGTAGAGATTTGGAATAATGTATTTAGTCAGTTTAATTCTAAAGAGGGAGTTGATCGTAAAGATTATAAAGAACTTCCAAGTAAGAATATAGATACAGGAGCTGGACTAGAGAGATGGTGCTGTATCTTTCAAAATGTAGATTCTAACTTTGAAACTGATTTATTTAAACCAATTATTAAACATATTGAAGAATTAAGTTCATTCGATTATGTAGGACAAAAAGAATTTAAAATTATTGCTGATCATATACGTGCTATTACATTTGCTTTAGCTGATGGAGCTAGTTTTGAAAATGCAGGTAGAGGATATGTATTAAGACGTTTATTAAGACGTAGTGTACGTTTTGGTAAGAATATTGGTATTGAATGTCCTTTTATGTATAAGATTGTATCTGACGTTGTTGATGTTATGAAGAATGCTTATCCATACCTTACTGGCGCTAGAAGTGATGTAGAAGCTTTAGTACTTGAAGAAGAAAAATTATTCTTAAAGACACTAGAAGCTGGAGAAAGAAGATTAAAAGAATTAATTAAAGAAAGTAAAGATGGAATTATCAGTGGAGCAGATGCTTTCAAATTATATGATACTTATGGATTCCCATTTGAATTAACTGAAGAATTTTTATCTGAAAATGGATTTAAAGTATCTAGAGAAGAATTTGACAAGTATATGAATGCTCAAAAGGAATTAGCTAAAAAGAATGTTAAAAATGTTCAAAGTATGGCTAGTCAAAAGAAAGTTTTATTAGATTTTAAAAAGAAAAGTGAATTTGTTTATGGACTTTATAGATTAAAAACTAAAGTTATTGGAATATTCTCTAAAGATGAGATGGTTTCATCAATTGACCATGATACTTATATAGCAGTAGAAAGAACTTGTTTCTATGCTGAAAGTGGTGGTCAAGTTAGTGATACTGGTATGATTATTGGAGATAATTTTAAAGCTAGAGTTGTTGATGTATTTAAAGGTCCAAATGGACAACATATTCATAAAGTTAGATTATTAGATGGATATATTACTGATGGTGATGAAGTAGAACTTGTCCTTGATAAGGAACAAAGAAAAGAGACTGAGGCTAACCACTCAAGTGTTCATATTCTACAATATTCTTTACAACAAGTAGTATCTAATACTATTAAACAGGCTGGTAGTTATGTTGATCATGAAAGACTTAGATTTGACTTTACTTATGCTGGTAAAATGACTGATGAAAAACTACTTGAAGTAGAAAAATTTGCTAATGATATGATTAGTCAAAATATTATTGTATCTACTGAAATTATGCCAATTGATAAAGCTAAAAAATTAGGTGCTATGGCACTATTTAGTGAAAAATATGGAGATGTAGTTAGAGTTGTTAAAATAGGTAAATCTATTGAATTATGCGGTGGTACTCATGCATCTAACACATCTGAAATTAAAAGACTTGCTATTACTTCTTGTGAATCTAAAGGAAGTAATGTATATAGAATTGAAGCAGTTACTGGTAATGCTATTGAAGATGCTTTACTTGAAGTAATTAAACCTTATAGTGATGAAAAAGTAAGATTACTTATGAAAGCTAAAGAAATACTTGAAGAAGCTAAACAATCTGGTTTAAAACTTGAATTTGATGTAGATATTAATAACGATAAACCAGAATCATATAAAGATGTTATTTATAATAGAAATGAACTTCAATATGTACATCATGAAGTAAAAGAATTAGAGAAGAAATTCTATGAAATTAAAGAAAAGGAAACATTACAAAATCTAGATATTTATCGTGAACATATTAGAGAAATTAATGGGGTAGAAGTACTTATAATGAGATTAAATAATAAAGATGTTAATCTATTAAAGAGTATTGCTGATACTATTATTAATGAAATGAAAAATGGTTTTGTTTTCTTTATAAATGTTAAAGATAATAATGTTAATTTTATTGCTAAATCTAATTCATTTGTTAATGCAGGTTTAATAGTTAAAGATGCATCTATTTCTTCAGAAGGTAATGGTGGTGGAAGTCCTACATTTGCTCAAGGTGGAGGTAAAACTACTGACGCAATAGATGATATTGTTGAACATGTAGAAAAGGTTATTAGGGAACATGAATAATTATCTATTAGAAAGTATAGATACAACTATTTTGGATAAGAAAACTGAAAGTATAATTAAAGATCTTAAATTTACTGATGCTTCTATTAGTACTTATGATCTTGATGAAGTATTATTAGAAAATGCTTTAGAAGATTTAGATACTTATAGTTTTCTTACTCCTAAAAAAGTAATAATAATTAAAAATATTGAATCTTTAAAATATGATGATTATAAAGAAGATTTTGATCATTTATTTAAGTATTTATCTAATCCTATGGAAGATAATTTATTAATAATTGTAGGACATCATTTTACTGGTACATCTAAAGTTATTAAAGAACTTAAGAAATTATGTAAATATGAACTTGTAGAAGTTAATTCTAAAGCATTTATTAGAAATAAATTAAAGGATTATACTATGAATCAATCTACAATTAATCTTATTGATGAATTATGTTTAGGAGATATTACTAAGATTAGTAATGAATGTGATAAATTAATTAATTATAAAGGTAATGATAAGTCTATTACTAATGATGATGTTAATTTATTAGTAATAGAAAAATTAGATGATCCTAAAGACTTAACTTTTGCTTTTAGTAGAAGTTTAGCTTTAAAAGATAAGAAAAATGCTCTAAGTGAATTTAGAGAACTTCTTAAATATAATTTTGAACCATTTATGTTACTTGGATTACTTGCTAGTCAAATTAGAATTATTTATCAAGTTAAATTATTAGAAAATAATAGAACTGATAAGGATATAGCATCTATTTTAGATGAGAAAAGTGAATATAGAATTAAAAAGACTAGAGAACTTACTAGACTTTATAGTGAGAGTGATTTATTAAAATTAATGATTAAATTATCTGATATAGATTATTCATTAAAAACTACTGATAGTGATCCAATTAATTTAATTGAGTCTTTTATACTAAATATATAGAGTAATCTATATATTTTTTTTATTTATTATATATATTATATATTTATATATAATTATATATATAATATGGTTTACACATTTATAGTAAAGTAGATATTTATATTGTTCTAATATGCTTTTTAATATGATAAAATTATATTAGATTATAATAGGATAGAGGTACTTAATATGAAGAAGATATTTAGATATGTATTTATATTATTAGTTATTGGTACTATTGGTATCTTTATTTTTAATTATAAATTAAATAATAATACTTTAGAGAATAAAGAAAGTAAATTACAAAGTTTAATTAATATAGATGAATTATCAGAAGATTTTATTAGTAAATACAATGAAGAGATGAATTCATTAGATGATAATCAATTAGAAAATACTTTGATTGTTATCAGTGAAAATGGTATTGATAATAGTTATAATGCTGAAAAGGTAATTGAAGCTCCTAATAATCAATACTATCTTGTATATAAAACTGAAGAAGAGAAAAATAAAGCATTAGATGAATTTAATAAGTCTGATGCTATTTATAGTGTAGAAGAAAATATTAAGTTTGAAGCATTTGATTATAATTCTTGGGGTATTGCAAGTACTGGTCTTGATAGTGCAATTACTGCTGTACAAGGATATAGTGGTAGAAAAAATGTTACTGTTGCTATTATCGATACTGGTTGTAATAAAACTTTATTTGAACAAAACTATCCTAATAAAACTATTAAATATATTAACTATTATGATGCTTATGCAATGTATGATGATGAAGGTCATGGTACACATATAGCTGGAACTATTGCTGAAGGTACTCCTTCAAATGTTGGTATACTTGTTCTTAAGGTTTCAAATGATAGATCAATGTATATGAGTAAAATTGTTCAAGCATTAAATTATGTTATTGATAATAATGCTGCAAGTGTTGTTAATATGAGTTTTGGTTCAGAAAGTAATTCTTCATCATTAGAGCAAGCTATTTTATCTGCTAAGAATCAAAATATTATTACAGTTGCTGCTGCTGGTAATGATGGTGATACTAGACTTAATTATCCTGCTGCATTATCTACAACTATTGGAGTTGGTGCAATTGATAGAAGTAATAATAGAGCATCTTTCTCTAACTACAATTCATCAGTTACATTCTCTGCTCCAGGAGATTATATTAAGAGTATTAATGGTTTAAAGAGTGGTACTTCAATGGCTACTCCTCACGTTGCTAATGCAGTTGCAATATTAAAGAGTTATTATACTGATTATTCACTTGATGAAACTATTAAGACTTTAAAAGTTGCTTCTACTGATTTAGGAGCATCTGGATATGATACATCATTTGGTTGGGGTGTAATTAACTTTAAAGGATTAACATTCTGTAATGGAACTTGTGTTCAAAGAGTTATTTTTAAAGAAGAAGATAATAATAATATTGATGATCAAAATGTTACAAGTATTACTGTTACTCCTAAATTAACTACATATAACTACGGAAGTATTACTAATCTTATGGGCAGTACAGTTAAAATTAAATTAAAAAATGGAAATACAGTTTCTCAAACTTTAAATAGTATAGAAGGTGCTACTGTTACTGGATATAAACCTTATAATACTGGTGCTCAAACAGTTACATTTGGTGCTTTTGGTAAGACTACAACTGCTAGTGTAACTAATTCAAGTACTTTTATTACTAAATATGGTTATGGTTATACAGTTCTTAATTCTACTTCAAAAACAGCTTCTCTTACATCTACACAACTTAGCAATGAAACTGGAATTACAAAATTATATATACCTGAGACAATTAATGGTTATAAACCTACTAAATTAGGAGATGCTTTATTTAAAGATTCTAGAGTTAGTTATGCATATTTACCTTCTAATATAACTGAGATAGGTAATAATACATTTAATAATGCTAAGCTTACTAAAGTAGATGTTAAAGCTAGTAGTATTTCTATAGGAAATAATTCATTCAAAAATAACAGTACTTTAACTAGTTTTAATGGAACTATTAATTTTATTGGCGCTGGTGCTTTTTATGGATGTAGTAATATTAATAATATAACTTTAAGTAATAATATTATTGCAATTGATGCTGAAACATTCTTTGCATGTACTAAGTTAACTTCAATTAAATTACCTTCATCTTTAACTTTAATTGGTTCTAAAGCATTTATGAATACTGGTATTAGTTCTGTAACTATTCCAAGTGGTGTTAATACTATTGAATCTCAAGCATTCTATGGTTCTAAGATTACATCTGTTACTTTACCTAAGAGTGTTACTACAATGGCAACTAATATGTTTAATGCTAATACATCTATTTGGGTTTACTATAATAGTACTCCTTATACATTCTGTAAAAATAATAGTTTGAAATACAGATTACTTGATCCTTCAGATTATAATATTACTTTAAATAAAACTACTTATACAGCAGGTGAGACAGTTGCAACAAGTGGTTTAAAGATAGTTGCTAAGTATCAAGATTCTAGTCCTAGAACTGAAAATATTACTAATTATACTATTTCATATATCGATAATAAACCAAGCTTTAGAATAGGACATACATATTTCACAGTTAAATTTACTAATACTGTTGGAACTGCATGTTCTAAGAATATAAATGTTACTGTTAATGGTAAAACTCCTACATATACAGTTCCTACTGGATTAAAGGGTACTGTTGGTAAGAAGTTATCTACTATTACTCTTCCTACTGGATTCCAATGGATGAGTCCTAATACAGTAATGGATTCTGTTGGATCTAAGACTTATAAAGTTAAATTTGTTCCAACTGATACGACTATGTATAATACAGTAGAAAATATTAATGTTACTGTTACAGTTTCTAAAGCAGTTATTACTCCTACATTTACTTTTGGAAATCTAGTTTATTCTGGAAATACTACTTGGAGTACAAGTTTAGTTACTATTAGTAATTTAAATAGTAGTGATTATACAATTACAAGTTTTAAAACAAGTAGTGCAAATGCTGGTAGTGTTACTGCAACAATTGGAGTTACATTAACTAGTTCAGCTACTGCAAATTATAGTTTCTCTGGAGGTGCTACTTCTGGAACATTTACTGCAACTGTTACTATTAAACCTAAGGGTGTTACTAAACCAACTGCAGTAAATAAAACTTATTATTATAATGGTTCTAATCAAACATTTGAAATGAGCGGATTTAATTCAAGTTATATGACAGTTGAAAATAATGTTAGAAAAGATCCTGGAAGACAATTTGTTAAAGTATCTCTAAAGAATGGTAATTATTGTTGGAGTGATAATACTACAACTCCTCTAGAATTTAGTTTCATTATTAGAGAAGCAGGAGCAATATATGCTGGATTTGATTTTGAAGGTGTATATGATGGAAATGGTCATACAATTGATTTAGATGTAGATAGTGGAGTTACAATTAGATATTCAATTGATACTAAGATGTATAACTTAACTACATCTCCTGCAATTAGTGATATTGGAGAATATACAATATACTATAAAATTACTTCAGGATCTAAGACTTATGAAGATTCTAATAAGATTAGTATTTATGGAGTAAATAGTATGAGTTCATCATTAAAGACAGTTAATAATTACTTGATACTTTATGATTCTGATACTACTAGTAGTTTACTTAGTTTATTTAATATATTTGCTAAGACTAAGCAAATAAAAGTATATGATAGTAATGGTAATCCTACAAATAATACTAAGTTTAAAACTGGAGATAAATTAGTTATTTTATTAAATGATAAATATATTGCTAAAACATATAATGTTGTAGTTCTTGGAGATATCAACAAAGATGGATACGTTAACTCAGGAGACTTACTAAGAATTAGACAACATATGTTAGGTACGAATGTTTTATCAGGAATTAATTATACAGCAGGTAACTTAAACTTTGATGGATATATCAATTCAGGAGATCTATTAAAGATAAGGCAACATATGCTTGGTACTTTACCACTTAAACGTTAGGAGGAAATATGAAAAAGATTAAATACTTAATAATTATATTAGTTGCATTCTTTATTTATACTATTTCAGTAAATGTAAATGCAGCTTCTGCATCTTTAAATGTTAGTTCTTCTGGCGTTTATGCTGGAGATTCATTTACAGTTTCAGTAAATGTAAATGCAGCTGCTTGGGGTGTTAGAGTTAATGCTAGTGGACCAGTTACAGGATGTGCTATTAATGAAGCAGATGGATCATCTGATGGTTTAAATGCTAATAGAACATTTAGTGCTACATGTACTACAACTGGTACTGGAACAGTTAATTTAACTTTATCAGGAGACATTACTGATCAAAATGGTAATACTTCATTTTTAAATGAAAGTCGTTCAGTTAGTGTTTCTGATAGACCTTCTCAACCAGATAATCCTGGTGGAGGCGGAGGCGGTGGAGGAGGATGGACTCCACAACCTCAACCTCAACCACAACCAGATAATAGTAATAAATCAAGTAATAACAATTTAAAAAGTATTAATGTTAAAGGTTATACTTTAAAGAAAGAGAATGATACTACTTATAGTTTAACTGTAAGTAAAAGTACTGCATCTATTATAGTTGAAGCTGTTGCAGAAGATGCTAAAACTACTATTACTCATAATGGAGAAAATAAATTAAATATAGGTGTCAATAAGATTGAAATTATTCTTACTGCTGAGAATGGAGCAACAAAAACAATAATATTAAATGTTACTAGAAGAGAAAAAGATCTTATTACTGATATTGAGTCTTTATTAAAAGAAGATAATAAAAACTTAAATGTTGAAATAAGACAAGGAGATATTCTTACTAGTAATAATTTAAATGGATTAAAGAAAGCTTCTAAGAACTTAGTTCTTGATTATATAGTTGATAAGAAAGTTATATATAGTTGGAGTATTAAAGGTAGTTCTTTATCTAATTTTAATGATTTTGATACTACTGTTTCAGTTAATAGAAATATGCCATACTATATAGATGAAATTACTAATAATGCTGATGGTTTATACTTTAAAGTTTCTAATACTAATAGTTATGCTAATAGTTATATGTTAAAGTTATTTATTGGAGACTTATATAAAGATAAAACTGAATTAAATGTATATTTATTTGATAAGAATAAATTAGAATATTATGCTACTAAAGTAGATGTTAAAGATGGATATATTGAATTCCCTATTAATAAAGGTGTAGAATTCTTTGTTACTGATAAGGGTATAGATACTAATGTAGTTGTATCTGGAGGAGATATTGGAGTTAATGAAGGTAATTCAATAGAAATATATTATTATGTAGCAATTATAGTAATTATTATCTTATTATCTATTGTAGTTGCTAAAATTAAGAGTAATTTATCTAAAAAGAAGGAAGAAGTACCAGTAGATAAAGAAATTATTTAACTAAAAACACTCTAGATTGAGTGTTTTTTTATGATATAATAATTATAAGGTGATCATATGAAAAGTAGGAAAAAGAAAGAGTTTAATTCATATATTCCTTTATTAGTATTTATACTTGTATTATTAATTGGTTTAATACTTGTTTTTACTATTGTTTTAGGTAAAACAGATGAATCATATAGAAATGATCATTTAAAAGAATTAGATTATGTTTTAGATGATAATATTTATTATAAAAATGTTACTAATAATACTATGGATGATTTTTATAATAAGAAGAGTGATTCTTTCTTAGAATATAAATATGAAGTTGATTCTAATACTTTTTATGAGACTAAATTAGATTATATTAATAATGTTACTTCATCTTTAATATTTAGATATATCTTAAATGATAATCTTATTAGAGCGACTTATGAACTTAGTACTACTAATTCTAATGTAATTATTGAAGGTAATTATAATGAACAAAATAATAGTATTTCTTGTAATATAGAAAGTTCTAATAATTATAATTCTACTAATATAGATAGTTATTGTAATATTATAAGTAATAATATAGAAGATTTTAAAAAAGAAAGAGATAATTTTATTATTGATTCTAAATTTACTTCTATATTACAAAAAGAATCTTCAGAAGTTGTTATAGGTGATGAATAATGAATATTAATGATGCGATAGAAGATTTCTTAAATTACTGTATATTTGAAAAGGGATTATCTGATAAGACTAAGGATTCTTATAGAAATGATTTAATTGTATATAGAGATTTCTTAAAAGATAAAGGTATAAGTGACGTTACTAAGATAAAGAGTGATCATATTAAAGATTTCTTAAAAGAAAGAGCTGATGAAGAGACTACTACGATTGCTCATAACTTAACTGTAATTAAGAATTTTCATACATATTTATTAAAAGAAAAGATAGTTAATGATAATGTATCTGAGTTTATAGAAAGACCAAAACTAAAGAAAGCATTACCTAAAACTTTAAGTGTTGAAGATGTAGATAAACTCCTTGATATTAAACTAGATACGCCGTTTGACTATCGTAATAAAGCTATGTTAGAATTAATGTATGGTTGTGGTTTAAGAGTTAGTGAATTGGTTAATTTAGAGATTAATGATATTGATATAACTAACTGTTTAATTAGAATAATGGGTAAAGGTAGTAAAGAAAGAGATATTCCAATTGGAGAATATTCTATTTATTATTTAAATAAGTATTTAGAAGTAAGAGGATCTTTACTAAAAGGTAAACCTTGTAATAAGTTATTTTTAAATAATCATGGTTTAGGTATGACTAGACAAGGATTTTTTAAGAATTTAAAACAATTACTAAAAGATAAGGGATTAAATCCTGAAGTATCTCCTCATACTTTAAGACATTCTTTTGCGACTCATTTAATTAATAGAGGAGCAGACCTTAGAAGTATACAGGAAATGCTTGGACATTCTGATATTTCTACAACTAAAATATATACTAGAATTAGTGATGAAAAAGTTATTGAAGAATATAATGAATATCATCTTAGAAGTAAAAAGTAAGGAAGTGTACTTATGAAATTTAAAAGAATTTTCCTAATGGTATTAGATTCATTAGGAGTAGGGGAAACAACTGATGCGATTAATTATGATTCTAATGGTTCTAATACATTAGGACATATCATGGATAATTGTGATTTATTTATACCTAATTTAAAGAAGATAGGGTTCCTTGATACATTAAATTTAAGTGATAATCCTTCAACTGAAGCTTATTATACAATAGCAAAACCTTCTAATGCCGGTAAAGACTCTTTAAACGGCCATTATGAGATTGTTGGGATAAAGAGTGATATTCCATTTAAATCATTCAATCAGGGCTTTACGTTTGATTTATTATCTAAAATAGAGGAGATTACTGGTAGAAGTGTAATTGGTAATATATGTTGTCAAGATGATAGTGTTATACAACAATTAGGAGAAAGACAATTTAATTATGGATCTTTAATTATATATACTTCTGCTGATTCTGATTTACAAATTGCTGCTCATGAAGATTGTATTCCAATTAATACTTTATATGAGTATTGTGAGAAGATTAGATCTATTACATTAAATGATGAATATAGAATTGCTAGAATAATTGCTAGACCATTTAATGGTACTCCTGGTAAATATAAATTTATTAATTCAGCAAGACGTGATTATGCTATTAAACCTCCTAAGAGATCTATTTTAGATCAATTAGTAGAACATGATTATAGTGTAATTGGTATTGGTAAAGTAAATGATATATTTGATGGACAAGGTATTAATAAAATGATTAAAGCATCTAATAATATGGAAGCTATTAATAAGTTAACTGATATTATAGATAAGAAGTTTACTGGACTATGTATGGTTAATCTTTGTGATTTCGATAGTTTATATGGTCATATGAGAGATGTAGAGGGTTATGCAAGAGCAATTGAAGAGTTAGATGTAGATATACCGATTATCTTAAATAAGCTTGAATTAGATGATTTACTAATTATTACATCTGATCATGGAAATGATCCTACATATAAAGGTAATGGTCATACTAGAGAAAATGTACCAGTAATCATATATAGTAGAAACTTTAAAAATCCTAAGAGATTAAAACCATTTGATACTTTAGCTGATATTGGTGCAATTATCGCAGATAACTTTGATTTAGAACCAACTGAGATTGGTACCAGTATCTTAGATAAATTAGATTAAAAATAGTAGGGTAGTACCTACTTTTTTTATACAATAAAAAAGCAAGAAGTTATGCTTCTTGCTTAATTACATTATTAATATGCTTTATTACTAGCAAAGTGAGTAATAACACCGATTGTTCCTCCTAATAATCCAGAACCTAAAACTATAAATAATAAGTTTAGTGGTGATACATTTGCTGTATCAGGTACTGGTACTACTTGAGCTTCACATTGTGCTTTGTAATCTGCAGGTGATACTACATCTCCCCATTTACCATAGTAATGATTGTCATAGATTTCACAAATATGAATACATTCTTTTTCATATTGTTCTTCTGTAACTACAACCCCATCTTTACCAAAGTATTCATTATTTACAAATTCACAAGTATGTTTTTCGCATGATGCTGAATATTGCTCATAGTTAACTTTATTTCCTTCTTTATCGAAGTAAGTATCTCCAACTTTTTCACAAGTATGTTTCTCACAATCTAAAGTATATTCTTCATAAGATACTTCAGTTCCTTTTGGACCAAAATATTTGTCTCCAACTTTTTCACATACGTGTTTTTCACATTCAATAGTAAATTGATCAAAATTTACTTGATTTCCATTTATACCGAAGTATACATCTCCAACTTTCTCACAAGTATGTTTTAAACATTGAATTGAATAAGTTGTTTCATCAACTACCTTACCATCTCTACCATAGTAAGTATCTCCAACTTTTTCGCAAGTTCTTGCTACTGGAGTAGCTGTAATTCTTACTGAAGTTTTTACAGTTTCTTCTCTTTTTACTAATACTACTAGATCTTGTAGTGAACTGTTACCAGTTGAATATTTTTCTACGTATGAAGTTTTTCCTTTAGTTAAAGCGTTAACTGTTATATTAACTTGTTTAGTTAAACTTGATGCAGGTACTACTACATAGAATCCTTGATTACTTTTTACTGTACTTACAGCGTTTCCATTTGCATCTACGATCTTAGAACCGCTTGGTGCTCCACTTAATGATACTGAAATATCAGTAGTGTTGTTTGTTGCAACTGCTCTAATAGAAGATGATTTATAACTTTGTCTATCACTAGATTCAGTTAATGAAGCATTAGCAACTTCTAATTTTAGAGTAGGTGCAGTAGTCCAATTACTATTGTTTTTAGCTTCATTAGCTAAAGCATTAGCTCTTTTAACTACTTCCTTACCTGAATTTTGTACATAGATATCTGGCATATAATTACTATCATATTTCCAAATAGCTAATTGAGTTATTAAATAATCTGTATCACTAGTACCAGCCTTATTTAATAGGTAAGCAACTCCTCCACCTTTTGTAGAACTTACATAATTAAGTGTTGTTCCTTGTGATGCTCCTGTTCTATGAGGTGTAATACAATAAGCATAGCCCTTGTTAGTATAGAACTTTGCTTCTTTTCTAGTTCCAATTCCTGTATTAATATAAGTTTTCTTAGTTATTTTCATTGCTTCTTGAGCTTCAACATTAGCAATTCCTAAGAAACTAATTAATGTTAGAACTAAAACTAATGAAATGATCTTAAAATATTTTTTCATTTCTATTCCCCCTAACTGCCACATATTATAACACAAAATACTTTATAAATCAATTATATTTTCCTATTTTTTCCTTTCTATGTCAATATATTTGATTATTTATAAATAAAATTTATAATCACTCTATTTCCTATATAAGAAGATAGTAGGGGAGTATCCCCTATTTTGTACTCTATATTGATTTCTATTATTAATATATTTATTGCAATTATTCATGTATTTTAAAATAATTTAATTAATAGATTAATATAATGATAAGTTAAATTTAAAATAATTAGATTAATAATTATATATCTTTAATTATTTAATTTTATTAGATTTAATTTAAGAAATTTAGATGGATAATTATACGTCTTAAAATATCTAAATTCACGAGAATTCATCTCGTAATTTTAGATGGATAATCATACGTCTTTTTAATCCTAAATCGCTTAAAATGCATCCTATATTTTTATATATCAGAAGAGGGGTAGTATACTAATATATAGATATATAATAATAGATCGATATCTATATAATATAAAGATATTAATAATATAAAGTAATATAATTGTAAATGTAATTTAAAAAGAATTCATTTTATACGTAATTAATCATTAATTATGGTATAATTACATTGTAATTATACATTATATATATAGGTAGGGGAATCATTATAAAATAAATAACTAGATATAGAAGTTAACATAATATCAATTATAGGAAGCTGATAATAGAGGCAAATAATAAGAGAAGTATAGTAGTATACTCCTCTTTTTCTTTATTATTTAGTACCGAATATTCTGTCTCCAGCATCTCCTAATCCTGGTACTATATACATATTTTCATTTAAATGATCATCAATACATGCAGTATATATTTTAACATCAGGATATTTCTTTGTTACCTTTTTTAATCCTTCTGGGGCAGAGATAATACATAAGAACTTAATCTTCTCTACTCCCTTCTCTTTTAATAATTCTATAGCATCTAGAGCACTTCCTCCAGTTGCTAACATAGGATCTAATATTATGGCTTCTCTTTTTTCTATATCTTTAGGTACTTTAAAGAAATAATTTACTGGTTTAAATGTTTCTTCATCTCTATACATACCTATATGCCCTATTTTTGCAGTTGGTAATACTTCTATTACTCCATCTACCATTCCAAGACCTGCTCTTAATATTGGTAGAAATGCATATTGATCTTCATTTACTTTATGTGTTTTCATTTTAGTTATTGGTGTTTCTATTGTTACTTCATCTAATTTAGCATCTTTAATTGCTTCATAACATAGAAACATACTTATTTCTTTTATTAATTCTCTGAACTCTTTAGTAGATGTTTTCTTATCTCTAAGAATAGATAATTTATGTTCTATAATTGGGTGTTTTAATTCTATTACATTTTTCATTTCTTATTACCTTTTTTCTTATTAAATTCTTTTTGTATTTCTTTTAATAATTCTTCTTTTAATTCTACTGTTAGTTCTTCTTTTACTTCTTTCTTTAATTTATTTATTTCTCTTTTATTATCTTCTATCTTTACTGCTACTGGTTTATCTTCCTCTACTCTAATGAATAAGTTTAATAGAATACCTACTATAGATGCTAGAGACATTCCTGAAATTGTTACTGATAAATCTCCAGACACTATTGAGATTGCTGCTCCTCCTAAACCTAATACTAACATAGATGATGCTACTACTACATTTTTACTTATTTCAAAGTTAACTTGATTCTTTATTAGAACCTTTAAACCATTTATAGCTATAAAGCCATATAATAGTAGTGATACGCCTCCTAATACAGGATTAGGTATAGTTGATACTAATGCAGTAAATTTTCCTAAGAAACCGATTATAATAGCAAATATAGCGGCTAATCCTATAACCTTAACTGAAGCTACTTTTGTCATACCTACAACAGCTGTATTTTCTCCATATGTAGTGTTTGCTGGTCCACCTAAAGCTCCTGCTACAAATGTTGCTAAACCATCTCCTAATAGTGTTCTATCAAGTCCTGGATCTTTTAGTAAGTTCTTTCCAATTATATTACTTAAAGATGTATGATCTCCAATATGTTCACATAATGTTACTAGAGCAACTGGACAGATTGTAATTAATGCAGCAAAGTTTAAATTATAATCTTTGAATGGAATTATAAACTTTGGTAATTCAAAGAATTTAGCTTCCATTACTGGTTTAAAATCAATCATACTAAATAAACATGCTACTATGTAGCCTGATACTATACCAATTAAGAATGGTATTATTTTAAAGAATCCTTTTGCTTTTGTCATAACTATTGCTGTTACTAAGAAAGATACTAATGCTACTACTAGTACTTTCCAGTCTAGATCTGTTCCTGCTAGTCCTATTTGTTCTATGGCTGATGGTGCTAGTCCTAAACCAATTATCATTATCATTGGTCCAATTACTACTGGCGGTAATAATTTATCTATCCAGTCTTTTCCAATGAATTTAATTATTATGGCAACTAATACATAGATAAGTCCGACAGCCATTATTCCAGTACCTACCCCACTCTTTCCTCCTACAAGGAATGCTGCTGCAACTGGTGTTATGAATGCAAATGAGCTTCCTAAATATACAGGAGATTTTCCTTTAGTACATAGAATATAAATTAATGTACCAATTCCTGATGCTACTAAAGCTACTGGTATTGTTAATACTTCAGCTTTCGCAGCAGAATTTACAAGTATTGGAACTAATATTGTTGCTCCAAACATTGCAAATAAGTGTTGAATGGCTAAGACTATACTTTTACCTATAGGAGGCCATTCATTGACGTCATACGTCATCTTTTCTTCTTCCATAAATCCTCTCTTTCCAGATACAAATATATAAAAAAAGAAGAATTATTAAAAATAATAACTCTTCTTAAGAAAAAATAATAGAATTAGAAAATATTAGTCCTGTAGTTATACATGAAATACTAATTTTTCTTCTTCTATTATTCATATATTTGCACCTTCTTTTTTAATGTTAATATATATAATAAAAAAAATCAAGAAAAAGTTAAACTTTTCTTGATTGAATTTCTGCTATCTTTTCAAATACTTCTTTTGCATTATCTTCATTGATTTCTGTATAACCTAATTCTTTTAATGCTTGTATCTTTACTGTATTAAGTTCTTGAGTACGAGATAGTTTTTCTTCTTTCTTTTGTTCAATTGATTGTACAAATCTCTTATGAGAATCTCCTAATTTGTTCTTAGAAGCTCCTCCATTATTATATAGAGTCATTGCACTAAACATAATACTTTCAAAGATAAACTGTTTATCTTTATTAAAGTTAAATTCCATAGGATCAGTAAATCCTAATGACTTACACATATATGCTAAAATATACTTTAATTCATCAGTTGTTTCCATTGATTGTAGATATTGATATAGATATACATATGAATTATAAGTATCTTTTGTTTTATCATTTGCTAGTTTTTCTTTTAATAAATTAATAATATCAGAAAGTAATTCTTGTTCTTTTTTATTAAATCCTTTTAAATCTGCAATTACTTCTTTATTTGAAGAATCTTTTACTCCTTCATTTAATCTATTTTCTACTTCAATAATATATTCACCAGTTATTTTTAGATCTCCTAATTTTTTAATATCATCGATATTTAATAAACTTAAGAGTTTAGCTGCCTTTTCTTTAGGCCAATTATTTAAATCTTCTATAGCTAAATAGTTATATAACATTTGTCTAGATACTCCTAAATATTTAGCTAATCTTACTTTACTAATACCTAATTCTGTTAATATAGTATTTAATTCTTTCATATGAATTACCCTCCTAAAATAATTATAGATAATAACGTGTAAAATATCAAGTGTAAATTGACACATTTTTTATTTTTTAATAGTTTTTTCCACAGATAGATTATTTGTGTTGTTTTACAAAAGAGTTTTTTTATATTATAATACTTATGAGAGGTGAAGTTAGATGAGTGATAAATTAGTTAAAATTATCGCAATAATTATGTTAGTAGCCATGATTGCAGGATTCTTTAGTGTATTATTCTATATTTAAAAAGAAGTAATTATTACTTCTTTTTTTTATCTATCAATATATCCTTCTATTTCTGGTAATATTTCTTTTACTACTGATGCATCTATATTATATTTATTTGCTATATCATTTATTCTTTTATAGTCTTTTGATAAATATAATAACAATAGTCCTGCTATTCTATTAGCTGTATACTCGTTTAATTCTTTCTTTTCATTAATCGGAATATTATACTTACGATATATATATTGTATTGGTCCATATCCATATAAATAATTAGCAAAAGATTTAGATATTGTTTCTACTTCTTTATTTTTATCAGTTATATGTACTTTAGCCCATACCTTCATATATATCACCTCTATGGGTTAATATACTAACATATAAATTAATAAAAAGAAAGAGAATAATCATTTTAGGTATTGATTATTCTCTAATTCATATTCTAATGTAGTTTCTTCATAATGTCCTGGATATAGTTTTATATCTTTAGGATATTTTTTTATTTTATCGATACTTTCTTTCATTTCTTGTTCACTTCCTCCAGGAAGATCACATCTACCTATACTTTCTTTAAATATAAAGTCTCCTATAAACATCATTTTTTCTTCTTCAAAATAGAATGTTACTGAATCTTTTGAATGTCCTGGAGTAAGTATAGCTTTAAAAGTAAAGTCTCCTAATTTATATTCTTCATTATCTTCTAGATTACTTCTTTTAAATATCTTTATACTTCTTTTAGTTAGGAAGTTTCTTAATGCTCCAATATGATCTGCATGTGAATGAGTTATTAATACTCCAAGCACTTTATTATCTCCAATAGCATCTTTTATATCGTTATAGTCATCTCCTGGATCTACAACTATACAATTACCATCTTTTATTAATAAATAACAATTTTCATCTAAATATCCTGTTACTACGCATTTAACTTCCATGTTTTTACCTCTTTCTAATATTTACTTTGATACTCTTTACTTACTAATACATAATTATAATTAATATCTAATCTAAATGTGTAAATATAATATCCATTCTTTAGATAATCTGGTAATGACATACTTTCATTTTCTTTATATCTTACTTCTTCTGTAATAATTATAGTATTTCTTGTAGAAGTTACTTTCTTAATACTCTTTTCTACTTTAAATGTAGTAGCGCTTTGTTTATCACAATAACCTTCTACAAATTCATGTCTTCCTTCAATATATTGATATCCACCAATACATTCATTTTTTAGTTTTATACTTCCTAAATATGGTTTAGTATTTTCTCCAAATATTTCTTTCCATTTTAATAGATAATCTTCTTCTGAGAAAGCTTTTGGATAGAAATTACTTATTCCATCACATTTATATGGTTCCATTGCTGAATCACTAAACATATTACAATTACTATCATAGAAACTTGATTTTCCCATTTGTCTTAAAACTAAATATGCTTTATATGAATCATTAAATTCAGTTTGAGCAACATCTTCTCTTATATTTGTTTCTACTATGTTATATAGTCTTTGTACTAAAGGAGAATTCTTATCAATTTCTTTTGCTTCTTTAGATGCATTTATTGGACTGCATTTATATATTAAGTCATTAATTTGTGTTTGATTTGTCTTTGTTGTATAAACTATATATCCTATTAATACTAATACAAGAACTAGTAGAATTGGAGTTAATTTACTTCTTCTTACTTCTACTGGTCTTATTATTTGTTGAGGTGGTTCTGTCATAGGAACTAATACTGGTTCATTACTAATAACTGGTGCTTGTACTTGTGGTTGTACTGGTTGTGCTTGTGTTACTTGAGGTTGTTGTTGAGGTACAACTAGTGGTGCTTGTGCTTGTAGTGCACTAGCATTTGGTACAAGAGACTCAATCGAAACAACTGTAGGTTGATCTACAGGAGCTTGAGTTGCTGGTACTGGTGCTGTTTGAGCTACTGGTGTAGTCGCAACTACTTGTGGTTGTTGTGATACAGCAGCTGGTTGAGCAGTTGGTACAACTTGATTTGTATTATTAGTTACCCCATTATTATTCATTCTAGTCACCTATCCTACTATAACATTTTACTATTTTTTCTTTAATTTTTCAATACAAAAAAGAAGTTAATTACTTCTTTTTAATATTAATGATGTTATTAAACTAATTATTAATCCTGTAAATACTCCAATGCTTATATCTAATGCAATATTTTTATATTTTAATAATAATATTATTCCAATTAAAAGTCCTACTATTATTCCTTGACATATATATGGATTATAATTCTTTTTTACTATGTCTAATTTATTTGAATCAATACTTTCTATTACATCATTTGATAAATCTAATAGACTATTAATATTATTATCTATATATTTATCTTTTTTCTTATTTATAGTGATTATATTTAAACCAGTCTTTTTAGCTGCAATTATTTCATTATTATATTTATCTGTTATAAGTATACATTCATTTGTTTTATTGTATGAGCAAGCATCAATTATATCATTATAGTAATTTATTATATAGTTATTTAATTTAGTATTTTTAATCTTATTTATATATTTATTCTTTTTATCTACTAATGCTATTTCATAATTATTATTTAGTTTTCTTAAAATATTAATTAATTCATCATTATATGTAGGAATTGTATCTATAGATTTATTTTTATATCTATGATACTTCTTTTCTTTATAGATATTTGAATTCTTAATATTTTCTTTCATTTCAGGAGAATAATAATCTCCTATTATTAAATTACTATCTAAATATAATATTATTCTTTTTATCATATAATCACTCTACTTTATTATTTATGTCTTATTACTTCAAATCTTTGTAATTTATAATTTTCGTATGTAATATTACCTTTTCTTTTAGCAATTTCTATTTGTTCATCAACTGTATCTATTCCTTCTAAATCTGGTAATAATAGTCCTCTCTTTGTATCAGTATAGACTATTACTCCATATCTTTTTGGATCTAGTTCATCTCTTCCGGAGATATCTTCAATTGGCCCTAAAACATCTACATTTATATCTAAATATGGTAATTCTTCTTCTACTATTGGATTAAATCTATAATCTTCAGTAGATGCTGATATGGCATTATATATTATTTCAGTTGCAATATTCTTTCTAGTTGGAATTATTGTTCCGATACAGCCTCTTAATTTATTAAATTTATGTATTGTTACAAATACTCCAGCTTGATTATTAAGTAATTCTTTATTAATATCTTCTGGTATATCTATGATATTACCTGTTTTTATATATTCATTTATTGTTGATCTAGCAAGTTTAATATAGTCATCTACATATTTATATCTTTCATTTAATCTATTTTCTTCGCTAGTTAGATATATTTTTCTAAAACATCTATCTTTATTTTCATCTTTTGGAGTATAAATACATATTCCATAACCTACTCCAGTTATATCTTCATGCGATAGAGTTTCTACTTCAACATTTAATCCATCTAGTACTCCTGCCATTATTATGAATGAATGATGACCACATATTCCGGCATTTGATAATAGTTTTTCATCATAATTTAGTAATTTATCAAAACTTGCATTACTTAGATCATTCATTATATCTTTTTCATATTCAATACCTTCATCAGTTATTCCATATGGACCATCTGGTTGAAGCCTGTGAGATAAGTCACCAGATGCAACATATACTACTTTTCTATCTAGTTTATTAATTGCTTCTTTTATTATTTCTCCTAAGTGATAGTGTTCTAATTCACCTAAATTAGATAATCCTATTCTTACTAGTTTAAAATCTTTATATTTTTGTTCTATAAAATATAGGGGTACCATTGTTCCATGATCTAATTTTGGATCTTTTTCTCCATAAGTTCCTGCTGGAAAGTTATTTTCTCTTGCTAATAGAGATATTTCTCTTACTAATTCTTCATCATAAGTTTCTTTAAAAGTAACATTTGGTGCTCCAAAGTCTTCAAATGAACCATATGCTTCACTGTTTGGAGATATATGAAAATAGTCATTATATACTTGAGCATGTGGTGATGAAATAATTATAGTATCTGGTTTTAGATTGGCTATTTCATCTGCAACTTTTTTATATGCTTCAATTGTCTTAATTACTTGATTTTCACTACCTTTTCCAACTTCACTTACTATTAGTGGTGGATGTGGTACTACAAATGCTTTTAATAAACCCATAATTTACTCCTTTATAAATTTTCTTGGTACTCTTTCACTTATTGTACATAGTATTTCATAATTTATTGTATTGCATCTTTCCGCAATATCTTCTAGTTTTATATTTTCATTATCCCAGATTATTACTTCATCCCCTACTCTTACATCATCTAAATCAGTAACATCTGCCATAAAACTATCCATACATATTTTTCCTATAATTGGGCATTTCTTATTATTAATTAATACATACCAATTATTTGATAATTCTCTTCTTAATCCATCTGCATAACCAATTGCAATAGTTGCAACTTTTGTATCCTTATTTGTAATATATGTTCTACCATAACTTATACTAGTATTTCTTGGGACAGTTTTTAAGAATGTAATCTTTGATTTTAATTTAGCAACTGGTTTTAAATCTATTTTAGATAATGTATCATCAGCTGAAGGATATCCATACATTATTATTCCAACTCTTACTAAATTAAAGTAACTTTCTTTAAAATTAACTATTCCATTAGATGCTGCGGCATGAATATACTTAATATTATTAATTCTTTTTTCTATCATTAAAATAGCTCTTTTAAATAAATTTAATTGATTATATGTATAATCTTTATCTGTATCAGCACTTGATAAATGAGTATATATTCCTTCTACTATAATATTTTCATTTAATTTATCTATAAAACTATCTAGTTCTTCTACATTTATTCCAGTTCTTCCCATACCAGTTTCTATTTCTAGATGGACTTTTACTTTTACATTTAATCTTAATAATTCATTTAAAAATTCTATAGAACTTAATCCTATAGTTATATCATTATCTATAATTTTATTTATTTCATCTTTATATGGCTGGTTAAGAATAAATATTTCTTTTTGATAACCTAATTCTCTTAATTCTACTCCTTCATCTACTGTTGCAACTGCAACAATATCAAATAAGTTTAATATATCTAATCTTTTATTTATATAAGTACCATATGCATTAGCTTTAATTACAGGCATTAATGTTCTATTTCCTACTAATTCTTTTACTTGATTGATGTTATAAATAAAATTATTTAAATTAATTTCTAAGTATGTTGGTCTTGTTATTTCCATATAATCACCTATTTACAAACATTTACCCATTTATATTCTTTTAAAGTACTTTCTAATTCTTTTAAATTTAATCTTACTGCACTATTAGATGATCCTGCTGCTGGATACATCGTATCTAGTTTCTTTAATGATTCATCTAAATATACTTTTACATTATCATTTATTCCAAATGGACATACTCCTCCAACTGCATGTCCAATTAATTTTTCTACATCTTCAAATGGTATCATTTTTGCTTTTGTATGAAACTCTTCTTTATATTTAGAATTATCTATTCTACTATCTCCTGATACACATATTACTATTGGTTCTTCTCCTACTAGAAATGATAATGTTTTTACAATATCTTTTTCTTCGCAGTTTAGTCTTTCTGCAGCTTCTTTTACAGTTGCACTAGAGTCATCAAATACAATTATTCTATCATCTAATTTATATTCTTTTAAATGTTTTCTTGCTTTATCTATTGCCATGTTATTCATCCTTTTTTAAGTTAATTATTATTTTGTATTCATTTAATAAATCTTTTATTTTAGATTCTGATAATTCTACTATTACGTGATTAGCATCATAATAATTTGATTTATCTACATTATTTATAAAATCATTATAATTAATAAAATTATCTTCATCAAACATTACATACCATTCTTTTATATTAGGTATTCTATTTAATATAATATATGGTTCCAATGGTACAATTGATGGAACATTGTCCTTAATAATATATATACCAGTTAATTGATTATCTATATTAAATACTTTAGGTACTGCATAATATGCATCAATTGATTGAATATCTTGTAGATAATTAGCTAGATTATTTAGACTATCATCTATTTCATCTAGTTCTTTTTTTCCTATAGAAATTGGATTAAATATACCAAATATTTGAATATATTCATCTGTTTCTAATCTTTCTTTGATATCTATAAGTGCTTTTTCACATAAATCAATATCTTCTATTATGCAGTCATTTATATCTTCAAATGTTTTTTCTTCTTCATTTTTATAAAACTTTTTAGTTAATAATTTTTTACAAATAATTTCAGTGATTCTATATAGACAATTAATTTCTTCTTTAGTAGTAGGAATACTTAAATCTAGATTAATATAATTATCATCTATTGAAACATCTATTCCTCTAGCAAATCTTTTATTATCATATAATAAAGTATGAGTACCAGTTTTTTTATTAACTAATCTAAAATACTCATCACATGTACCATAATCTAAATCAGTGTACTTTATTATACTATTGATATTCTTCTTTATAACTCCTTGTTTAATCTTAATATTAACTGACATATTATCACCATATTCATTATATCATAAAAAAAGTAGATAGGTTTATCTACTTTTATATTGATGCTTCATAAATCTTATTAATTGCATTTTCTAGTTCTTGATTAAATTCGTCATCTGTTTGATATTCAAATAAATCTTGTAGAAGAGCTCTTGAAAAGGATGCAATCATATTTGTATTTTGTTTTAATAATTTACATGCTTCATCTGTTTTATATCCACCTGATAGAGCTACTATTCTTACTACGCATTCATAATTATATAATTCTAAATATAAGTTTGGTATTGTTGGAATAGTAAATTTAAACATAATTAGATCATCTTTATTCCAGTTCTTTAATACATTAATTATTTCTTCTTTTAAGATGTTTTCTGCTTCTTCTTTATCTGGAATATTTATATCTACTTCTGGTTCTATGATTGGTACTAAACCATTATCACAAATTGTTTTAGCGAACTCAAATTGTTGTTTTACTATTTCTTTTATTCCTTCTCTATTTGCTCCATAGATTACACTTCTCATTTTAGTTCCAAATACGTGTCTTTCTTTAGCAAGAGTTAATTGATCTACTAAATCTGGAATATCTTTCATTAATTTAACGTTATTATTTTCTTCTGCAAGTCCTTTATCTACTTTTAAGAATGATACTATATTTTTATCTTCCCATAGATAATCTGCAGTATATTTATCATTTACTTTAGAATTCATTGTTTTATAGAATAAGATACTTCCTAATATTTTATCACTTGTAAATACTGGTGATGTAAATACTCTTTTTCTCATTTCATGAATAAGTTCAAACATTTCATCTTCATTTTTATATTTGTCACTACTTATACCATATTTTTCTAATGTTTTAGCTGTACTTCCTCCACTTTGGTCTAATGCTGCAATAAACCCTTTTCTTTCTTTTACTACTTTTAATTTTTCTAAATCCATAAAATCACTCCTATCTTTTTTATGTTCCATATATATAATACTATATTATTAATATAAATATAATATCTATACTTATTTTTTTACATGTTTTTACTTTAATTTTATTTTTTAATAATTATTTTTTTATAGTACATGTTAAAATTATATTGAGGTGAATTACTTGAGTAAGATTAATAATAATAATTCTCAAAAGAAATTCTTAATAATTGGTGGTATATTTATTGCAGCTATGTTTTTATTACTATTATTATTTGGTATTTTTAGTAATCCTGAAGAGACTACTCCAGAACCAACTGATAATGTGCCTGTTATTGGAATTGGATAAAATAAAAAAGACTAGAAATAGTCTTTTTTTTATTCTATATCTGGACCAATTACTTTATTTGGTTCTTTTGCAACTAATTGTCTTTGATAAATCTTCTGTAATTGTTTTGGTTTTTCTTTTGCAAATATTGGAGCTTCTTCTGTCATACATTCTTTAATAAAATTATCTAATCCTTTAGCTCTTATTTCTGGATTTTGTATTTCATATTTATCTAGGAAGTCTACACCTACAGTTTCTAGCATAATTCTTCCATCTGGTAGATATCTTTCTATTACAAATAGTGGTTGACTACTTAAACCAATATTTTGTTCAAATCCAGATTGCCCAGATGACGATCCTGTAATATTAATTAATGTATTATTCATTACTGCAGTTGCGAAACAATGATGATGGGCTGCATTAATTATATCTACTCTTGGAAGGTATGGGGCCATTTTACTTTCCCATTTTGATATTCCTTGTAAAGGAGATGCTCCTGCACCTCTACCAAATGTGTGAGCATATAAAGTATTAAAACCATTAATCTTTCTAAATCCATATGGAGCATTAACAAAGTCACCTTTACCATTTACTAAGAATTCAGTTAGTGTTATATCTATATCGCTTCCTGTATAAGCTTTTATTGTTTCTAATTCATCTCTTAATAATTCTGTTTCATTATATCCCTTATAATTCCAATCACTATTCTTTTCATGATTTCCTTCAACCATATCAGCAAACTCTAAGTTGACTATTTTTGATAATTTTTCTCTTATGTCTTTTTCATATGGTTTTAATTCTCTTGGTAATTTTAAATCTACAGTTGTATAATCAATTCCTCTTTTTATACGAGTGACATTTTCATCAATTCCTTTCCTTGTTTCAATTAAGCCCATTGATTCAAGGTGTTCAATTATTCTGTTTGAAGTAGTAGTATCAATAAATCTGTTTTCATAATCTTTTTCAAATCCGCCTCTAATAACTCCAAATCCATTTCTCAAGTATGGTCTTAGTAGTTTTTTAGCACTAATCATTTGTTGTGTCATGGAATTTGCTCCTGTATGTCTTGCTTCATTAGGATATTGACCATAATTTGATCCTTGTTGTAAGTCACCATTTATTATTAATCCTGTTGGATTACAGTGATAAAATAAATAATCTATAAACTTTACTGCATAGTCAGGTCTTTCTGCAAGTGAACCTATATGCCAGTCATTTATAATACCAACCGTTTTTTGCTCGAAAGGAACACCTGTTTTTTGAACATATTCCATTAGTTCTTTTACTCTTTTATAATATGGTACTATTATCATTCTTTCTCTAATATCACCAGTTATCATATAACCACCTGGATAATTAGGCTTTGATGATACTTGAGTTACACGCTTATATGTTGGATCTTGTAATACATGTTCTTTTATACCTGGAAGTAGTCCTGGATTTTCCATATAATAACTATCATTTATCATAGGAGGAACATTTATTGTAAATTGATCACCTTCATAAGATATTGACATAAATGGTTGTTTAGCATCTACAAATGATTGTGGAGTTCTTACTAATTCTGATTGATCAATTACATCTGATTGGTATAATCTTAAATTTTTAATTACACTAGCATTTCCTTTGGAACTTCTACCATTAGATGCTATTAGATTTACTGCAATAGATGGATCATCTTCTTTATATCTATCTATTGAAGAGTAAACTATTCTAAAGTCATCTGTATCATCTAAATATTCTGGTTTAATTAATCCAGCAAGATCTCCTAAAGGTAGACCTTCTCTATATCTTTTAATTGCATTACATACTCTTGAAACATTAGTATGAGCTTCATCATCAGTATATAATCCTGCTATATCTTCCCCACTACGTATCATATATGGAATTAATTCTTGAATTATAATTGGTCTTACCCAATCAAATTTACTTTTTAAATCTTCTCTTGCTAAGAAGTTATTTCCTTTAACTCCCTGTTCTCTTGTATAAATAGTAAATAAATCTTTGTATAAGTTATATTCTTCATCACCCATTTGATAAACTACTTTAATTCCTGCTTTATTTAGTTTTTTAATTACCTTTTGTGCAGCTTGTAGTCTTGATTCTAAGGTTTCATATGTTGGATCAGTTAGTAATCTTCTCGATGTTTGATTATGGTAATATGTTGAATACAATAGTCCTTGAATATATACAGTATGAGCTTTATTAGCTATAGCCATATCAATCATATTATTTGTATCTACTTCACTGTGATAGATATTACCAAAATTAGATCCACCCATAAACATTATTCTTGGAAATCCTTTTCTTTCTGGTATTGGATATAGATTTTTTAATTCTCTTCTTTTTTTTCTTTCTTCAGCTATAAAAGATGCCCCTATACTTTCTAATGTTTTTACATCAAGTGTTGCTGTACTATTAGCAACAAAGTAGTTTTTCTTTTTAGTTTCATCTTTATATAGCATTATATAGTCTTGTACATGCTTTTTTAAGAATGGATATGCTTCTTTTAATTGATTTAGATGTGGAATAAATGCTATATCAATTGCAAATGTATCATTTTTTACTGAATCGCTAATGAAACCATATCTTGTTAGTGCTGCTTCTAATGCTTCTACACCTTTTTTTGTACTTATATCTATTCCGGATAAGAATTTAACATAACTACCTTTTCCAGAAAATAGTTTCTTATATCCTTCAAAGATATCGTTATTTGCTAGGATATGTTTATCTCCATTTTTCTTTATATCTGCTGTAAGATATTTTACTAAATCTTGATAATTATCTCCTCTTGATAGGTAATCTGTCATATGAGCGGCTAATTTTTTAAATAAATCATATTCTATTTTAGATAATTTGTTTCTAGTATATTTTAGTAAATGTAAGTAATGATCATCTTTATCATACTTTTTATTTTTTACATATTTTTCTATTTTAGCTAAACTAAATTCTTTTTTAAATAATTCATCTATTAGTTCATGATTTACATATTTCTTTTTTATTTCTTTATCTATATTTTGATAGTCTAATTCATATAATGCTTTTATAAGTTCTTTTCTATCTTTTTTAGATAGGTTTTGTAGTTCGGGTCTATCTGCTAAAACTGCTTCTATAAAAGTGTCATATAAAGATGGTTTAAGTGCTTTTACCATTTCTACAGAAGATAGTCCAAATAGTCTACAAATATATTGCTCTTTAGAAGTACAAGCCTTCATTAATAAAGTATTATATACTGCGTTTTGTACATTTGCTTCTTTTCTATCAAAGAATAGTACATAAGGTTTTGTAGTCGAAATATGTTCCGACAATCCAGCCATTGAAGCAGTAACATAAAAACCACCTACATGCCCTATCATAATAGGTGCTTTTTCTCCTTCATATTTTTTCTGGAATTCTTGGATCATTGTTGTAAAATCATCAGATGAGCATAATTTAACCTTTTCCCCTTTAGAAATTTCAGAATCAAAAGTCATTCCATTACTTTCCATGAAAGTTATTAGATTCTTTTCCCTAAATTTTCTTAAATCTTCACTTCTTGCCATATTTTTTCCTCCCCACAAAAAAAACGGCACTTATACTGCGTCGTTTAATTATAAGATAAAATAAGTTGTATCCAAACGATATTGTTCATATCATCAACCTACTCTCTATCATTAATTTTATCATTATTGCTTGAAAATTCAAAATTATTCAATGGTATTATGTCAATATCTTTACAAACATTTTTTCCACAATTTAAAATATAATGATTAAAAAGTGTTTGTTTACAACGATATTATAAATTTTTCTTATATAAATATTTTTTATTTCTTTTATTTTTGCTTTACGTTTATTAGTGTAAATTAATATATAGTCTTTTTCTTCTTATCAAGAAAATCTTCAAATGCTTTTATAGTTTCTTCTCTATCCATACATTCTAATTCTAGTATTTTTTCCTTATCTACTTCTCCATTATCTTCTATATAGTCATATATTAAGTCATCTCTAAAACCAATTGATGCAGCGTCATCTCTAGTGTTTCCGTAATAAACTTTCTTTATATTAGACCATATTATTGCTGATAAGCACATTGGACATGGATAACAAGAGGTATAAAGAACACATCCTTTTAAATCATATGTGCCTAAATTTTCACATGCATCCCTTATTGCGACTATTTCAGCGTGAGCAGTAGGATCATTTCTACTTAGAACGTGATTTGCGCCTTTACCTACAATTTCATTACCTTTAACTATACAAGCTCCAAACGGGCCTCCTACGTTTGTTTTTAAGTTATTTTCTGCTAATTCTTTAGCTACTTCCATATATTTATTCATATTATCACCTATATCTTTTCTATTATTATTTCTTTATATTTTGAATCTTTACTTATAATTGTATTTTCATCTAAATGAATATGAGATACTTCATTTTTGTCTTTAGCAACACTTACTAAGATATCTGCTAATTCTACTAAATCAATTGCTGATCCTTTTATACTTAGTATTTCATTTTCATTAGTAATTGTTATATTAGATACTTTATCATTAATAAATAAATTATTATCTTTAAAATACTTAGATATTTTATATTCTATATCCATATTAATTCTCCTCTATAATTAATTATAACATAATAAAAAGACTATTTTTTAGTCTCTTTTTCATATTTACAAGTTTTAGATATTATTTCATATGGATGAGATTCTCTAAATATTTTTCTTTCTTCTTTAGGCATTACTATTATCTCTTCTGCTACATCCATATGAAGTATTCCATCTAAATGATCTAATTCATGTGATAATACAGTTGATTCAAATCCTTTAAATGTTTCATTAATTTCTTTACCATTTATATCATAATACTTTAATTTTATTTCATAAGGTCTTATTACTAAACCCATATTATCTAGACAACTTAGACATGCTTCCCAGTATTTTGTTTTACCTTTTCTAGATATTATTTCTGGGTTAATTAATACTTTTGCTTCATTATATTTTATATCATCTATTGAATTATCTAGTGATGTGTTTTTTAAGTATACTATTCTTTTTGGAATACCAATTTGTACTGCTGCTAAGGCAAAACATTCTGTATTAATACAAAACTCTTCTAATTTTTTTATATCATCTAGATATGATTTATCATTTAAATCTACTTTTTTAGATATTTGTCTTAAATATTCTTCATCATTTTTAATTGTTTTTCTTTTTATATACATAAAATCTCCCTGTAATTTATTATGTTTATTTTAATGAATATATTTCTTTGTTGTCAAGGCGATTTTTTGACTATTAAATTTTTTTATAGTATAATATATCACCGATTAGGGGTGGCTCTTAATGTTTAAAAAATATTTAAGAATTCGGTTTAATGCATTTAAAGAGAAATATAAAAATCTTTATTCTAAAGAAGCTTGGGATTATATAGAAGAACATTTCTTTTTAGATTTACATGAATTTGAAGTACCTGATATTTTAATGCAAGTATATAGTGAATTAGGAGTATATCCATCTCCTGCAATGTATTATAGACAACATTTAAAAGAATTAAAGAGTCATTTTAATCTAGATAGAAATATATTAGATGTTGGTTCTGGAATGATTCCTGCATTTGGTAATTTAATTGCTGAAGAACAGATAAGATTAGGAAAAGGTACTATTACTGTATATGATCCTGTTTTAGTCCAAACAGTGCCTAAATATGATAATATGACTAATCATAAAGAGGTATTTGATGAAAATACTGATTTATCTTCTTGTGATTTAATTACTGGATTAATGACATGTGAAGTAACACCTTTATTAATAAAAAAAGCTATTAATAATGATAAAGATTTTTATATTGCTATGTGTGGATGTGTTCATGCTCCACTAAGATCAATGTCTGGATTAGTTGGTACGTCTCCAGATATTTATCAAGAAATGGTCATTGATAAAGCTAAGTCATTAATTAAAGATAAAAATAGAGAATTACATGTTACTAGAATACATAATAATCCTCATAATTATCCAATTTTATATAGTAAAAAGAACTAATAATAGTTCTTTTTTATTTTGTATGTTCCCTCTTCCATTTTTTTATGGCTTCAAGTCTTTCTTTAAATTTTATTTCATTTCCTTGTGTACCAGGATTATAATATGTCTTTCCTTTTAATGATGGAGGCATACATTCCATATTAGTTAATTTATCCTTTGTATCGTGAGCATATTGATATCCTTTTCCATAATTTAAGTCTTTCATTAATTTTGTTGGTGCATTTCTTATTACTAATGGAACGGGTTCTGATAACATTTTTCTTGCATCGCTTGCAGCCATCATATAAGCAACATCACATGCATTAGATTTAGGAGCAAGCGACATATATATAACTGCTTCTGCAAGATGAACATTACATTCAGGCATACCTATAAAGTGACAGGCATGATATACGTTTACTGCTACATTTAAAGCGTTAGTATCAGCAAGACCTATATCTTCACTTGCAAATCTACATATTCTTCTTGCTACATAGATTGGATCTTCTCCTGCTTCTAACATTCTGGATAACCAATATACTGCTGCATCTGGATCACTATTACGCATAGATTTATGTAATGCAGAAATAATATTATAGTGTTCTTCTCCATTTTTATCATAAAGTAAAGTCTTTTTAGTTAAACATTCTTCTATAGTATCTTTAGATATATTGATCTTACCTTTTTTATCCATTTCTCCATTTATTACAATCATATCTAAAGTAGTTAAAGCATTTCTTGCATCTCCATTTGCAAATTCTGCTATTATTTTTAAATTCTCATCTGAGATATTTACTTTTTCTTTACCAAAACCCCTATTATCTGATAATGCTCTTTTTAATAGTCCTAATATTTCATCACTAGTTAACTCTTTTAGGACAAATACTCTACATCTTGATAATAAGGCATTATTTACTTCAAATGATGGATTCTCAGTAGTTGCACCTATTAAGACAATTGATCCTTTTTCAACAAATGGTAGAAATGCATCTTGTTGAGCTTTATTAAATCTATGAATTTCATCTACAAATACTATTGTCTTTATTCCTAATCTTTTATTTTTATCAGCATCTTCCATTACTTTTTTTATTTCTTTTATACCGGAAGTTACTGCTGAAAATGTAATAAACTCTGATTTAGTTTGCTTAGCAATTATTCTTGCTAAAGTAGTTTTACCTACTCCAGGAGGACCCCAAAATATCATAGAAGTTACATTATCACTTTCTATCATTTTTCTTAGTATCTTACCTTCTCCTATTAAATGAGTTTGTCCTGCAAATTCATCTAATGATTGAGGTCTCATACGAGATGCTAATGGTTCACTAGCTGGCATATCAAATAATGATGCTTGTTCCATAATATTCCTCCTCTCTAAATAATTATATCATAATAAAAGAACTAAAGTTAGTTCTTTAAATTATTTATTGCTTCTTTATTATTTTTAATTATCATTGCTAATTTTTCGCATGATTTAAAATCTTTACAATCACCACAAGTTTCACAATTTAGGCCACAATATGCTATAGATTTATTTATTTCCATCATCCTTTTTACTTTCTAATCTTTTAATTTTTTCTTTTACATTTGGTTTATGTAATCTTTCTAAAGTTTGGAGACAATATCCTCTATAGAATTTAGTACCACCTTCAGCATATTCATTAGTTTCATAATATCCGTCCGATATATGAAATTCTACATTAATATTTAGTTTTCTCTTTATTTCATTAACCAATTCTATTATTTCATCTTTAGATACTGTTCCTCTTAATACAGTAAATTGAAAATTATCTCCAAAAATAGATGGATCAATAAAATTACCATTATATGAAGGTGATTTATTATCCCAAGGTCTAATAAATCTATCATCTTTTATTACAATTTCTCTATTTAGTTCTTTCTCTTTTTCTAATAATTTTTCATATACATATTTCATTATAGTTTCAATATCTAATTGTAAATTACTTCTTGCTTCACTTGGCATTTTTTTACTATCAATTACATCAAAAGATATTACATAGTATTTTGCATTAGGATTTTCTTGAGCGGCTATATATAAATCTAAATATTCATCGTATGCCATAATTACCTCTTATTTTATTTTTAAACTTCTTAAATACTCTTTTTTTTCATTTGTTATTCTATAACTTTCAATAGCTTTTTGAATTGTTTTATTATGAGTCCATTTATCTAATATTTTATCTTCTAAATATGGAATAGTTTCTTTATATTGTTTTGCAAGTGCCGTTGCGAAATACCATGCTATCATCATATTAATATAATATTCATTTGATTTAATTTTTGATACTAATTTTAAATATTCTTTTTTAAAGTCATCATCTAAGAAGTGTTGCATTAACATACCTATACCAAATCTAATAGTATATGTATCTTTTGATTTAAGCCATTTCTTGATCTCTAATAATAGTTTATCTTTATTCTTTTTAAATACTTTAGGTGACATTTGATCACATGTGGCCCAATTGTCTACATATGGTAGAAATCTATTCATATAGTTAATACATTCATCATAATCTTTTATTTCAGATAATATAAATGAATGTAGTTGATTTTCATCAAAATAATTATGTGGTAATTCATCTAAGAATTCTTTATAATTATTTTCTTTAATTAATTCTTTTGAATATTTTCTTAAATCTGGTGTTCTTACTCCAATCATTTTATCTATACTACTTCCAGGAATTAATTTAACTTGAAAATCTCTATATTTTTTGTCTTGTAATTTAAATAGTTCTTTTAATATTTTCTCCATATAATCTCCTTTTACTTATACCTCTAGATTTATATTATCATTAAATAAAAATAAAAGAAACATATAGTTTCTTTTACTGGCTTATCTTTTTCTTTTCTTTTGATATTACTCTTTGTATTCCCAAACATCCTAATAAATCTAATGATAATAGTATTCCAGGAATAATAGATTTACTTCTATCATTATAATTTTTCATTGTATATACATATTCTATTTCATCAGGTAATTCTGTTGCTTTTATTGGTTTATTTTCATCGAATTGATCTTTACTTGATTCTGTTGATAATAGTTCTGTACTTACTACACTATTGTCTTCTTTTGAATTAGATATAATTGATTCAAATCTTTCATCAAAGTTCTCAATATTTTCTCTTAAATAATTAACTACTTCTTCAGATGCATATACTCCTGGTTTAAATTTATTGTGTGTCATAATCATTTCATATCTTTTAAATAAATCATTTGCATGTTCTTTAGGTAATGCTACTTCTATTGGAGTTTCTCCGTAATCAATTCTTAAATATACTGGATATTTAATTACTTTATCCATTAACTGACTTATTTTTACATGACTATATCTTCTTTCAGCATATAAAGTAATATCTGATGGAGTATTTCTATAATATGTACTTAATTCATTATTAATTACTACTCCTACATCTAATTTAGCTTTTCTTGCTTTAGAATAATTTTCTTCAAAACTTTTATCATCAATAATACCATTACCTGCATTTATTAGTACAAAGTCTTTTGTATTAGATAATGATTCCCAATCAATGTTTTCTACTTTTTCTGATATTACTACTCCATTCATTGGTTTTTCTACTGGTACTACTTTTGATTCTATAAATCCTCTTGAAGATAGAAGTATACCTGCAGTTGCTATACCGGCACATGCTTTTGTTAAATTAATATTTAACATTATAATAACCCCCTAAACATGTTGCTAATTATAACATAAAATCATTATTTTTTCAATAAAAAAGCTAACTATTGTTAGCTTATTTCTTTTCTTTTGGTTTAGGATCTACATTTACAAATACTAAATCATCTTTAGTTAATACTACATCTATTTTTTTATTAGATGAAACATTTAATACATTTTCTAGTGCTTCTTCTGCAGCAGGTATTACTTTCTTAATAGTCTTTTCATCTTTAATTACATATTCGCTTGTAGAATAAATTGCATCTGCTGATTTTTCTGAGAAGAACTCTTGAGCTTTTTGTCCTGATGTTACTACATCTACTGTTTTATCTATAAGACCACTTTTAGAATTTAGTATTTCTATTTCTCCTTCTACTTGAGAATCTACATTTATTGTTAATGGTTTCTTAAATTTTAAAGTGTTTTTTCCATCAATTATTACATCATCTTCTGATATATCTTTTAATACAATTTTAAATTCAGTTTTTACTGGAACATTTAATTCTATTGTTCTACCTACAAAAGCTTTTACTATTGGTTCTGTCCATGTAGGCCAATCTTTAGTTGCTTCTGATTTAAATTCTTTTTTAGCTGATGTTGCTACTTCTGCATCTGCTACTACTAATTCACTTTTTTGAGTAAATTTTTTTACTACATACTTATATTCTGCTTTTAATTTCTTTTGATCTTTACTATTTTTATATATTAGGAATCCTCCTAATAATATTGCTATTATAATAATAAATGATATCACGTTTGTTGCTATTTTCTTCATATTTAACTCCTCTCCTATTTACATTTTTATTATAGCATAAATTATAATGAGGAGGTATAAAAAGATATTATGATTATTCTCTTAAACTTAATTGACTTATTATTAATAGTATTATATTATAAAGCAACAATTAAAGGGGAGTTTTTTATGGAAGCGATTAAAAGTTTAAATCATTTGTTGGAGAGATATCCTTATTTAAATAAAAGACATGATGGTTTCCCAGATGTTGGTAAAAGAAAAATTAGTGGATATTCAGAACCAATTCAAAAAATAGTAGATGGTTTCTCTTTATATGATAGTTTGATTGCTACTAGATTTTTTAATTCTATGAAAGAATATAATTTTACAAGTGGAGATCCTTTAGCACATGAAGCATTTCCTCCTGTTAAAAAAGCAATGCATGACTATATAGAAGCTGAAGGAGTACATCGTTATCCTTATTCTGAAGGAGACGATAGAATACGTGAGATTTTAGTTAATTATTTAAAACAAGAAGGAATTAGAAATGATGAACCATACGATTTTAATGATATTAATGAAGTTGGTTTATCTAAACATAATTTAACATTTACTGTTGCAACTTCTCATGCTTTTCAATTAATAATGGATATTATTACTAGACCAGGAGATGTAGTTATTGTTCCTGGACCTAATTATGGTTTATTTGCAATTAGGCCAGAAAGAATAAATGCTGATGTTGTTGTACTTCCTCTTGAAGAAGAAGATAATTATTTACCTGATCCATTAAAATTAGAAAAGTTAATTAAAGAAGTAAATGATAGATTACAAAGAGAACATGCTGGAGAAGATTATATTCCAAGAGTTGTTGGTTATTTAAATGCTAATCCTAATAATCCTACAGGTAAAGTAATGGGTATTAGGGAATATGATAGATTAAAGAACTTAGGTAAGGTTTGTAAAGATAATGGTGTCTTTGTAATTGATGATTTAGTATATCGTGATATATCATACTCTGAGGAAGATAAAGCTTATCCTATTGCTGCTATTCCTGGAATGTTTAGAAATACTATTAGTTTATTTGGTTTATCAAAAGCATATGGTATGGCTTCTTTAAGAAGTGGTTTTGTTGTTGCAGATGAAGTAATAATAAGAGAAATAGTTAATAGAATATTCCAAGAGATGGATGCAGTTCCTGCTATTATTGGTGAAGCTTTAGCCGGTGGATTTAATGATACTGATTATAGAAACAAGGAATATGATAAGTATTTTAGAGAATTAAGACAAGAATATATAAATCGTTATCAAACATTTAAATCATTAATTATGGGTATAGATAAAGTAGATCCTGAGTATAGGGATATTGTATTAAAACTAATAGAACAACATACAGATGATGATAGATATATGGATTTACTAGATAGAGGTATTAAAGGTGCTACTATAATGCCTAATCTTGAACCAGAATCTGGTTTCTTCTTACTAGTTAATTTTAATAAATTAAAAGGTAGAAGATTCGGAGATATGGTAATTAAGGATGAGTTTGATTTATTAAAATATTTTTATAATACTATTAAACTTCGTTATATATTAGGAAGTGGATGTCTATGGCCAAATCCTAATGATTTAATCGGTAGATTTACCTATGCTAAAAGTTATGAAGATCTAATAGAAGTATCTTGTTTAATGGATGAGAGTGCAAAAAAACTTGTAAAACAATAATTACAAGTTTTTTTATTTTATTAATTTCTTTTCTAAAAAATATAGAATAACTTCATTTTTAATTATATTCCATATTGATATTAATAATAAATTTATTAATAAATATATTACTACATAAATTAATTCATTATTCTTTATTAACTGATTTAATATGATAATTATTGGTATATGGTACAAATATAATAATAAACTGTTTTTTCCTATGAAATCTAATTCTTTATTATATTTAATTATAGTTAGTAAAAAGAAAGGTGCCATTATTTGTAGTATTAACTTTATAATTATAAATTTATAATAAATGTTTAATATAAATAATATTATAAATATTGAACAAAATATTACTTTTTCTTTAATATTAAATAGTTTTTTATTTGATTTATTATTTATTAATGAATATATTCCACCTACTAATAATAGTAAGTGTTCAAATAATTCAAAGCCTCCCCATACTTTTAATATTGAAAATAGGCCTATTACAATTGATAAATATATTAAAAATACTATTATGTAATACCTTATAGTTAGATTATTATTCTTATGATAAAAAATATAATAAACAATATAGTATATTAAAACATGGGGAATAAACCATAAATAACCATTTGCAGGAATAATACCTATTATCTTTAAAATTAAATCTAAGATATTATTAAAGCAATTATTTTTAATAATTATATAAATTATGTTTGATATTACAAATGGAATATAAATATTATGTATTTTTCTTATTAGAAAATCTTTATTTAAATAATTTTCTTTAGTTAGATAATTATTCATTATGAAGTATCCTGATAAAAAGAAAAATATTGATACTGCAAGATCTGCTGGAAAATATTTAGAAATAGTAATTTGTGTATGACATAATAATATAATTAATATTGCTATTCCTCTAATTGTATATGCATTTTCCTTTATTGTTTTTTCCATTTATATACCTCTTTTTATAATTTCTAATTATTATTTATTTCTTATATCTAGCAATAGATTATATATTTCTTTTGCTTCAGGAAACAATTTATCATAATCAAATATTCCTGTAGTATTATCATTTGATCTAGCGGCAAAATCTTCAAACTCTTTAATTGCATCATTAATATTATTCTTATTTACAATATCTTTAATAATATATTTAGATGCATTTATATATTTTCTAAATAATAGACAATAAATACATTGAAACAATCTGTTCAATGGTAAATTAGTTCTTTTATATATATCTATAACCATATCTTCAGTTATAATTCTAGGATTAGTTACTATAATTTTATTTGCTCTATAGATTCCTTTTTCTTCATCTACATTAATTACTTCTGCATTATCGGGAATTATTACATCATAAATTGTATCTCCTCTAAATATAAATCTTAAAATTTTATCTTCTGTAGAAAAATTAAAACCACCCATTTTTTCCGGTTCTGTTTCATTTGGATTCCAATTTTTAGCAGTAATTATTTCATTTATTTTAAATTCTTCACCACTTGCATTTGATTTTAATCCGTCCATTACTCTAACAAATTTTTTCATAATTATCTCCTTTCAATAATTGTGATACTTCGCAATGGATTGAAAATTTATTCTAATATTTCTTTTATTCCATCTTCCATATTGATTCTTGTTGGAATTATATATTTAGCATCTATTCTATTTGATATTAAATTTGTGATTACTTTCATAGCTCTAGATCCGTCAAACCAACTTGGATTATCACTATTATTTCTTATCTTATCTAATGATGTAACTAAAGCATCTCTATCATATTGATCACTTAATTCTTTTGTTATCATATATTTTTGTTTTTCATTTTTGTATTTTGTATTCTTTAATAGTTTATATCCTGCATTATTATACCAATAAATGTGATCTCCTCCTGCTAGAATTAGTAATATCTGCCTTTGTTTTGATATCTTTAATTAAATTATCAACGTATTTATAAACTTCATCAAAAGTACATGTTGGGAAATCTTCTTTTAAACTTTCAAATTTGTTTGTTACATCTACTACTCCAAAATTATAATAATGTTTTTCGATGACTTCTTTTTGATTTACAAAGATTAATTCAATAGATCCTCCTCCTCCAATAAATATACAAATATTTCCTGGATAATCTATTTTAGAGTAACATCCTAAGGCTGTATATTTTGCTTCATCCTCTTGTGATACAACCTCAATTTTCATTTTGTATAGTTTGTAAATAACTTGATTGATTTCATCAAGTTCTTTGCTAGAAATGTTTCTAAAAATACTACAACCATATATGTGAACATTATCGGTATATTCCAGTGCTTTTTCTATTTCTTTATACAACAATTCTAAGTCTTCATTTGAAATCTTGTTGTTTTCTTTATAATTTGATTTGAATTTAATAGTTGCATTATTTTCATATATTAATTTGCTTTTTTCATATACATGAGTTTTAGTATTGTAACTTCCTATTTCTATTATTGCAAATTTATTTTTCATAATTATCTCCTTTCAAGAATTGTGATTGATTCGCAATGCCCAGTCATGGGGCGAAGAACATATCATCGAACCTTGTTTCAGTATCGGGAATATTTCCTAGATATGAAACTCCACTCCACTAGTTGTTTGCGCATTGGTAATAAGTTATTTTCTACTTATTAATTCATCTGTATTACTATTTATATTTGGTCTGTTATGATTTTCAAACATTTTATTTAATTCATTATTATTTACAATTAATTGATTCCAATTATTTCCAACTGTATTTACATATATTCCATGTCTATGTAGTTCTCTTAATTCAGGAAGATATGCATTGAAATCAAATTCTTTTGACATTTTTCCTTCAACTGAAATAAAGGTTTGAGATTGATTTACATAATTTGCTATAGTTTCTATTAACTTGTTTATTCTTTGTTCAACCATTAGTTTATGATCATTTATTTGTAATGGATTATTATTTAAGGTAGCATACAATTCATTAATCGTATTTCCACTTAACCTACAGCCAAATTCAGTTATTGTAGCCTTTTTAGATGATGAAAGACATAATTGTTCGATTTCTCTTAAAACATCAATTGTATATTCTAAATCAGCAGTATCTTGAAATGCATCTTGTATTCCTATAATATCTAAGCTATCAATGTTACTTACTATTGATAAGAATCTATCTTTTTTATCAGCATAGTTTTTATTCGTAATATAAAATTCATTCCAGCACAATGGAATATCTTTTTTTAAAGAACTTTTACAGATATTTAATATTTCTTCACCATAGTTATCACCAAATTTTCTTCTCCAAAAATCTTCTACTGTTGTTCCATCTTTACCTTTTACATTATTTCTATCGAAAACTGAATTTAATACATCAATTCTTTCAATATCATCACCGTATTTTGTTGTTAATTCCGAAATATATTTTTGAATAATATATGTGATTTCATCTTTACTTAAGTTATCAAAAATTTCGGGAAAGTGGTCTCCAAATACAACTGCTGAGTCAATAATTACTTTTTTTCCTTTTGTTCTTGCTAGTTGAATAATACTATCTAGATAAGAAAAATCAAATTCAATATTTCCATCGTTTATTATTTTAATTACAGACTGCATATTTGCAGCGTTTTCTGTACTAAATGTATTATATTCATTTATCTTAGCATCAATTTGAATTAATTGATCAACTGTAATATCTTGCATAATATATAAGTCTGGAATTGGAGACCTTGTAGATGGTATAGTATCTTTCTTCCATTTCTCTTTTAATTTAGATAGTTCTATTTCAAATCCATTTAGTGAACCATTTTCTTTTTGATATTTATTAAGTAGTAAAAGTACTTCTGCTAATTGATAATTTACGAAAGTGCCTGTTTTCATATTTTACCTTCTTTCTAAAACTGTGATGGTTTTGCAATTGGGTGTACTTGTGCTGACTATGGTATTTTTCTAACATAGTAAAACTCTTATATATACTATAACATAGAAGCACAAAATTTTTTCTCTACTTAATTGTTTGCTATATCTGAAATGTTTTTTAGATTATCAATTGTTTTAACTATGATTTGTAAAATTGAACTTAATTTTACAAATAAATCTTATCATATATTCAGTAATTTTACCATTATCATATCCACCAATAATTATATAATCTACGAGTGACTTAAACACTTCTTCATCAAATCCCTCAAGTATATTATTATTTTTTATCATTTCTTTTATTTTGCTTATACCATATTCAATCTTTAAGTCTTCAGTTATCCTTCGATATCCATATGTACCTTTTGATTTTTTAAATACATTCTTAATCATTAAGTAATCTAAATAAACCGGATCATCAGAGTTTCTATATTTATTATATTTACCATAAAAATAACACCTCACTTTCTTGAGATGTTATTTTACTTTAAAAGTCTTTTTATTAAAGTGCTCTAAATGAGGTTCACTTCAAATTGAGTCTTTAATTATTCTATTAAACTATTATATATAGTTTTTTTGATATCATTACTGTTATTTGTATTGATGTTTAAATAATCGGCAATGAACCTAAAGAAACCATCTTCTTTTTCGTAAAATTTATTATTATAAACAACATTATATCTTGATAAGTCAAGCTTTTCTGGATAATATGTATATTTTCCTATTTCACAGTAATACTTATCACTAATTTCTTGGGTACATATAATCGGTTCTACTCCATAGTAATTATAAAATTCTTTAAGCATGTTATTTTCTTCTTCTTGAGTGTAATTATCATCGTAGTAGCTATTATAAAATTCATTTCTTATTTTACTTCCGTTAAAATCGATTCCTGTATTTCTTAAAAATTCATTTGACCTAAAATCTAGTTTCTCATTTTCATATAATTCTATATTTCTTTTTCGTATACCAGTGACACTATACATAATTTGATGATATCTAGATAATAGTTGTTCTAGAAGATTTTCAATTTCATAATCATTTATATAGAATTTATCACCATATATTATCTTTCTACGATATAAACTTACATATACATCAATTACAGAATTAACTATTCCAAGTCTTCTATGGTATATAGTTTGTGATAAACTTTCCGGATTTATGTACCAATCTTTTATATATACATTACTATTTTCATCTTTTGATAAAACTATTTCCATGTATCCATCTACGAGTATACTATCAGAATTATTTTCTTGTCTATTCAGATAAAATTTTCCATTTACTATTATTTTTAAATCTTCATTCTGTATTTCATATTTTATAACATCATTAATATTAGTTACATCAGAAACAATATCCTTGCCTTCACTGAGATCTGTTTTCCTAAAACTGTAGCCTTTTAAATTATCTTCATTTACTTCTCTAATAATTGGGATAAATCTCATTTCATCTACATATACTCCTTCAGGATAATTTTTGTATGTATCTTTATTAGGTGCTTTATTAAATCTATCATCCCAATCATGTGTATCGGAGTTATACATCTCGCTAAAACTATTTATTTCACTAGCAATTTCATTAAACTGCAGAAAGTCTTGATTGTAGTAACTATCAAAGTTTTCTACATATTCTCTTACCTCATCTATTGAAAGACTATCATAATCTACATCATCATAGGTTCTAGTCCCGTTTTCTAAATCGCTTAAAATGGTTTTCGCTTTATTGTACTCTTTTTCTTTGATTATTTCGAATGCTTTATTTAGCTTTTCATCTAAGTGATAAAAGTCTGTTTCAAAAATACACATTATGTGTTCTTTTAGTGTTTTTGCTTTATGAGAACATTGATAACTGTTACCTACTATCTCTACTTTGTTGTTTATGTTTATTGTCATCTTAGTTATAGCTTTAGTAATAGATGGAATACATAGGATTATCATTATTATTAATAACTTTGTTTTTTTATTTTTTACTATTATAAGTCCAATTCCAATTATAGTTAGTATTATTAAAATTATTTTTAGATTATTATGTGTACTTGGATTTGTAATCTCATTTATTAGGTTTAGTTTAAAGACTTGATTTTCTTTAATTGTACTTTCATATATGTCGCCTATAAATGCCGGTGTTTCATATTTTATGGTTACTAAGCAAGTAGTATTTGATTTGGCTTTAATAATATTATTACTATTACAATTATAGTTATATGTAATATATTCATTTTTATCATTTTGTGAATTATTATCTAACAAATAATCTTTATTATCATTATTTTTTAAACTTATTTCGTAAATAATATATGAATTTACTTTACTAAATCTTAAATTAGTATTTAAGTTTAGTTCTTGAAAAGATACATTTTCGATTTCTTCCACTTCGTTATTTTCATATATTTTAGCTGATTCTATAAAAACTTTCTCTTTAGCTAGTGTTTTTATAGGAATAAATAAAAACATAATGCTAAGTAACAAAAATATTTTATTCTTCATTACAATCACCTTACTATATTAAGTATAAATAAATTCCTCCTTTTAAGCAATATATATTTAATATCTTTATAAACTTTATTTGAACCAACACCAAAATAGTCACATATTATTTGATTTATTCTGTGGCTGAGATAATATCATTTATACTTTTTGCAGTCATAACGTTATTATATTTATCATCTATTAAATATTTTAATTCATCGCTAATTTCATTATAATCTCTAGTCAGTTTATCTTGAATAAATTTTAATGTATCATCGTCATTTAATTCTATTACATTATGCGCTAGATTATATAAATTATTTATTGAATCAAAATGTGATAAACCATCCGCATCTACTAATATTTTTTCTTCTTGAGTTGTTCTAAATTTTGCTCTTTTACTACTATGATTTAAAATACATTTCTTTACAAATTGTATTTTATCTTCGGGATAATTGTTTTCTCTTAATAATTGTTCAGCAATATCTGCACCGTCTTCATTGTGTTTAGATCTATCTAATGTTTTATCTGTCATTGCAATATCATGTAATAATGCACTTAATTCTAGTACTTCATGATCTACATCTTGTCCTTTTGAAAGTAAGCATACATAATTATAAACGTATTGGATATGTTCTTTATATATGTTGTATTCATCTTTAGTACCTTTTGTTTCTTCTTCGAATAAATTACTTCTATTAATTATTTCTTGCTTCATTTTATCAATAACTACACTCATATTCTATTTCCTTTCTAAAACTGTGACACTCTCGCAATGATAAGTTCTTGGAAACATATTAAATGGTTTAATATATTTTATATTATAGATTTCTTTTAAGTCTTTTAAATCTCTCATTAGAGTCACTGGATCACAAGAAACATATATTATAGTCTTACTCATCATTTTCTTTAAAATATCTCTTGTATGGTCATCTAAACCACTTCTAGGAGGGTCTACTACTATTAAATCCATATTTTTATAATTATCTATAATATTTTCTACTTTATTACAGATAAAACTAATATTATTACACTTATTTAGTTCTTTATTTTTGTTTGCATCTTCTATATTAGATTTATTATAATCTACCCCAACTATTTCTTTACAATAATTCGATATATAAATACCAATCGTACCTGTACCACAGTATAGATCTAGAACTTGACAAGGATTAATTGTTTTTACTATATTTAATACTTCATTATATAGAGATTCTGTTAAAAATCTATTTGTTTGAAAGAATGAATCACTAGATAAATAATAGTTCTTATTTCCTATATTACTAATAATAGATTTATTTGTTGATAAAAGTTTATTATTTACTATAAGTACATCTACTTTATTTTTTAATTCATCTATATTCTTTATATTACCTTTTATATTTAATAATATATTAGATAGATCATTACTTGTCTTAATAGTAGCTTCTTCTATATTATTGTTTTTTAATAGGCTTATTATTTCATTAATCTTATTATTTACTAATAGACATTTATCAATACTAACTATCTCATTAGATAGTTTTTTATATTGACCTAAAACCTTATTATTTCCATGTAATACTAATTTATTTCTATATTCATATTCTTTATCATAGACTATATCTTTTAATTCTATATCTTCATTTAAGAACTTTTTAATTAAATCTTTTACTTTATTATATTTAAATTCATTTTCTTTATCATAAGATAAGTGATTTAAGTTACAGCCACCACATTCATTTGAATATGGACATAGTGGTTTAATTCTATCTTTAGATGATTCTAATATATTAATTGCGATTGCCTCTTTAAATTTTTTCTTTTCTTTAGTTATTTCTATTTCTACTTTTTCATTTGGAAGAGCATTATCTACAAAACATATCTTATCATTTATATAAGTTATTCCTCTTCCAAAGTTATCTAGTTTTTCTATATTAGTTATCATCTTATCACCTTATTCATTATTTGTATCTGTTTTTATATTTTCTATTTTTATATCATTTCCATTACTTGTGAGTATTATTGTACCTAACTGATCTGTTCTATATACTTTTGTATTTAATTCTTTTAGTTTATCTAAAACTACTTGTTTAGGATAACCATACTCATTATCTTTTCCCACTGAAATTATAGCATACTTAGGCTTAGTTTTCATTAAGAATTGGGCAGATGTTGCGTACTGTGATCCATGATGTGATACTTTTAATACATCTATTTCATTAAGATTATCTAAATAGTTTTTTTCTGCATCACTTGTAGTATCTCCAGTAAATAAGAAACTATTATTTTTATAAGTCATTTCTAAAACTATACTACTTGAATTTATATCTTCTATATTATTATCTAAATATACTATTCTAAATAGGGCTTCACCTACTCTAAATGTATCATTAATATTAGGTACTTCATATTTTATATTTTCTTTTTCTAGAGCATTCATCATATTGCTATATGATTTAAAATCTGTTTTTATATTTGTTCCAATAAAATGATCTATATCAAAATTATAAATTATAAAGTTTAATCCTCCAATATGATCTTCATGGGGATGAGTTGCGATTACATAGTTAAATTTTTCTATACCTAATTCTTTAAAGTATTTAACTAGTTTTTTACCATCTATTGTATTTCCTCCATCTATTAGTGCGTATTCATGATTATTATCTATTAGAATACAGTCTGCTTGTCCTACATCCATAAAATATACTTTTAAGTAATCATCTTCTGTTATTTCTACTGGATCATTTTTTGTTTCTTTTGTAGGTATATTATTACTATAGAATAAATATCCTCCTATAAAGACTATTACTAATAGTATGAATAATATATTATATTTGTTTTTCATATCTTACTCCTTATAAATATTATACTACAAAAAAAGACTTAATAAGTCTTTACTATTGCATCTTTCTTTGATTTAATTATATCTATTTTATTATCCTTAATTATTAATGCTGCGCCATTTGAAATACAATATACTTTTCTATTACCTATATCTTTTAATAATTCTTTAGTTTTTGTAGATTCTTTATCATAATGTGGAGATATTACTATATCTATAAAGTTTAATCCTTTAATAAACTCATGTTTATCTTTTTCTCCTCTTAAGATATATGAATCAGAATAACCTTCTTTAGATAGGATAATTGCTCCGGCAGATATACCAGCAATTACTATATCTTTTTCTTTTACTTTATTTAGTAATTTATCAATATTATATTCTTTAACATAATTTAGTAATTTTATTGTGTCTCCGCCACCTATATAGATAATATCTGCACTATTTATTTTATTTTCTACTATATTTGGATTATTAATTATATTAGATTTCTTTAAATAGACTGTTTCACATCCTAAATCTTTATAAATCTTTTTTATTTGATCATAATATGAATCAGAATGTGAACTAGCAAGACCAATAAAAAGAAATATTGGTTTTTCTTTATTAGTTAGTTTTACTATTCCTTCATCTATTTCTTTTGTTTCATATGGAGTATTTCCTCTACCTATTTCTCCTCCACCAATAAGAACATATTTTGCCATATATTAACTTTCATTTATATCAATAATAGAAAATATATCTTTATTATTATTTAGTTCTTTTATATTTAATAGAACTCCCTCTCCTACAATTGTGCTTCCTAATTTTATTAATTCTTCTTTAATTGAATTTAGGGTATTACCAGTAGCATATATATCATCTATTAAATATATTTTTTTATCTTTATAACTTTCATTTAATAATTTAGGTATTTCTAAATAGTCTTTTCCATATTCTTTTTCATATGAAAATGTACTTTCTACTGAAGATGGTGGTAATTTACCTTTCTTTCTTATTGGGATTAATCCTATACCTAATCTATTAGCTATACCACTTCCAAATAAGAATCCTCTTGCTTCAGGAGCAACTATATAGTCTATTTCTTTATCTTTTAATTCTTCATAGAATAAATCCATTATTTCATTAAAGTTAGCTTTATCAATTATTAATGGAGTTATATCTACAAATTCTACTCCTTCTATTGGATAGTTATTTTCTGTTCTTATATTTAATTTTGATTTTAAGTTGTTCTTTAAAATTTTCATAATATCACCTAATAGAATTATAACAAAAAATAGAGAATTATTCATTCTCTATTTTTGATTTTTATCTGAATTTGAATCAGCATATGCTTTTAATTTAGATAATATGTCACTTGAATAATATTGTTGTCCATTAATATATACATATTGATGTGAATCCATATTAGGAACTAAGTAATTATAAATATAATCTTCTACTGTTATATTTCCTACTCCATTTATTTCTACTTCTTTAGATAAGTCTATTCCTACTTTACTAAATCTACTTTCTATATAGGCTTTATTATATTTTTCTATTAAGTGATCTACTTTTTGTTTCAATTCATCATATTTTTTCTTAAATTTATCACTTGCTAGAAGAACTGGATTGGTTATTTTATCTAAAGTATGATCTCTTAAATCATATATTAAATTAAACATTGGATTAGTGTGATCTAATGTTTCTCCTTTATAAGCAAACATAAACTTATCGAAGTTCTTATCTACATAATCAATTATTCTCATTGCTTGATTAATTGCATAATTAGTTGTGATTATTATTTGATTTTTATTAATTGAACTATCTGGATTGTCAGTTCCATGAGCAAATAATTTATCTACTACATAATCTCTATATACACCAGATAGGCTTTTTAATAAGTCCCTTTTGTCACTTTTAGTAGCATTTATTAAATCAATCTTATCTAATTCACCGTTTTGTATTCCATAATTAATAAAATTAGTATAGAAATTATTATCTCTAAATGAATTAGTTTTATTTATTAAATATTCACTTAAAGGTCTTCTTTCTCCATTAGGTGTATATAATTCTCTTAATACAGGATAATTTGCCATTTCTTCTGGATGAGTTCTCATTATTTGATCTAGATTTTCTACAACAAATCTATCTACTGTAGTTGGTTGATTATTAGAATCACGCATGAAGGCATAATAGTTTCTCTTATCATATCTTTCTACTTTTCTTTGTCTTACTTTTGCTTCTAGTTCTTTTCTTTTTCTCATATAGAAGAATAATGATGCATTATAATGACCTAATTGTTCAGCATCTAGTTCAATTGATGAGTATTTATAATTACATTTATATGATTTTCCTTTTTCAGGAAGATATTTAATAAATAAGTTTGTTTGAGCCATTTCAAGAGCTTTTTTATTTGTCTTTGATTTTGAATCTATTTCTTGAGTTACATGTCTTGATTCATGTAATACTGTTTTTGTATAGTCTGCTAAAGACAAGGCTGCTTGTCCATTAGTATTTAAGAATATCATTTGTCCATTTTCGTAGCCATTATAATTTTCTTGTGCTGTTCCAATGAATGCTGGAATAAAAATCTTACTATCATAGAATAGTGTTAAATAATAAGTATAGAATTGTATTTCCATTGGAGATAAATTTTTAATTCCTGTATCTTTAAAAGATCCATCAGATGAGACTGTTGCTCTATCAATAATTCTATCTATTTCTTCTTCAATTACTTCTTTTGCTTTTGGATTTTTTAAATTATGTATTAATATTGCATAATATATTTCTTTTTCTACTAAACTTAATTGATTGTTTCTAGATTTTTCTCTAAATGTTGGAATTAATCTACTACTATAGTATGAATTTCTTCTTGTCTTAATTGATTCTCTTAAATTACTATCTTTGATAATTTGATCCATTGCATTATTTTTTAATAATGGACTTGTTACAAATAGTGATGGATTTGCTTTTAGGTCATTATAATATAACATTAAGAATTCTATTGCTTTACTTTTATCACTATTAGTTTCAAATTTCTTTAATAAATAATGTTGGAATACAAAGTATATATGTTTATCTTCACAACTAGTTGAATTTATAGAAGGTAATGGTCTTCTTTTATTAAATATGTCATTTAAAATAGACTCATCTATTGAGTTTATATATATTTGATTATACATATTACCATTCCTTTCTATTTATTGTATTCTCTTTTTATCCATTCCATTAATAAAGCTGTTATATAATTTATTTCTCTTTCTTCTAGTTTTCTTCCTTTTGGTATATGATGCCATTTTTCTAGACATCCTCTACAACAACAAGCACAAGCGTGTTGAGCAATAAATGTAGGATGTCCTTTCATAGGAGTTTGTTTGCCATCATTTTTAGGATACTCATCTGAAATATTTTTAATTATAAAATCTCTAGTATGTTCTTCTATTTTATCTAGACCTTTATCATTAATATAGTCAATCATATATTTACGTAGATGAAAACTACTTCTAAACTTTGATTTAGATAAACTATTTAATTTATTATTAATATATTCTTTTTGTTTATCATTTAGTATCATAATATAATTATACAATAAAAAAGAGGTTATTTTTCCTCTTTTTTTATTTTTTTAATAGAAGTTTTAATCTTATTAATTGTTACTTCTTGAAAAGCATTTACGAAGACACTTAATAGATCTAGTATTCTCTTTTTATTATCATTTGTTATATCTTTTGTTTCTTTTAATACTTTTAATACATTTTTATAGTTCTCTTTTAAGTCTACTATTGTTTTTACACCAGACTTTTCTAATACTTTATCTAAGTTATCTACAAAGTCTTTTCTTTCTTCTTTTGAATATTTCTTTAACCATTTCATGATATTCTTTTTTACTTCTTTAGAATATTCATTTAATTTGGTTTTTTCAAATTCTCCTTGTTCAGTAATTTCCCAAGTAAGAATACTATGAGAATATGGACTTCTTGCAGTACTTTTAACTACAAAATCATTATCATTATTTAGAAGTATTCCAACTATTGAACTGTTTGGTAATACATGAATATATTTATTTATTGTTCTTTTCCATTTAGATGATTTATATTGTCTATCTAATAGTCCTGGGCCATCAAATGAATAGATATTCTTTATTTTACTTCTTACTAAGAAATTAGAATAGGCACCTGCTACTTGAGCAAGGTTTCCTCCTTTAGAGTGACCTCCTATATATAGTTTTACATTTTTAAAACTATAATTATGATTTAAATAGTCAATTGCGTGCATATGTGAAACTGTTGGGAATGAATAAGATAAATTAAAGTTTTCAATCCAACCTGAGAAACATTCATCTGTTCCTTCAAAAGAAACATATACATTATTTTTCATAAATTCTATTGATATAGCACAAAACTGTATATTATCATCTGCTTGATATACATATCTCATTAAATTACAGTTCTTATATCTATTTTTATTCATTATATGATACAAAAGATTAGATGCTTCTCTTACTGCGATTACTTCTTTTTCAAGTCTTTTCTTCATTCTTGTTTGATGTTTTTTACCAGCTTCTTCTATAGTTATTTTGTTCTTATCTACTACTTTATGAAAATTACAATAACTTAAGTATGAGAAAATCGCTGAATCAATTAAGTTAAATGGTAACGCATCAAATGAATAATCTCCGAATTTTTCTACATAGTCTAATATCTTCATAAAATCACCTGTTGTTTATTTTATCATTTTTAGAGAAATATTTCAATTTTATAATACGTGTTGCATCTCTTGTAAATCTAATTAAGAATCTAATCATTGAATAGACTGGTCCATAATATAAGTCTTTTGCTACATCATCAATTGTAGTGAAATACATATTGTTTAATATGTATCTTTGTCTTAAACTTAGACACTTGAAAAGGTTTATGTCTTTAAATTCTAATTTCTTTTTACCATTATAGTCTACATAAGTACAATTAAATAATTTACATGCTACATTCTTTGTAGTACATCCTTTATTTGATTGGTATTTACAATATCTACAGCAACCATTTATATAATTTAGATTCTTTTTTCTATGACACTCACATTTATTATTTTTAAACTTACATAATGGACAATCTTTATAATAATCATCTATTATATTACATCCAGTATCAATGATATATTTTATTCTTTCTAATCTATTCTTATTACTTATAGCTTTTACTATTTGAAGAGTCTCTTCATTTTTTGTATCTACTTCATAATTAATATGAATATACTTTAATATAAATAGAAATCTTTTTAAATTATTTTCACTTATTTTCATATTTAATTAAAAAGAGAAGATTATTTATTTTTTTTCTTCTCCTCTTCATCTTTCTCTAATTTTTTATAATCTACTTTACCATATAATGTTTTTGGTAAAGATTCAACGAAATCATAATATTTAGGTAGAGAATATACTGAAAGATCTTCTTTACAAATATCGATGATTTCTTTCTTAATTTTAGCTGTAGGAGTTGTTCCATCTTTTAATACTATAAATGCTTTAGGTACTTGCATCTTATATTGATGAGGAAGCCCTATAACACAACATTTGCTTACTAATGGGTGTTTTTCTATTGTCTTTTCTATTTGAGCAGGATATACGTTAAATCCTGAAACAATTAACATTCTCTTTAATCTTTGAGTGTAATATACTATTCCATTTGGAGCAATATATCCTAAGTCACCTGTATGTAACCATGTTTTACCATCACTGTGTTTTCTTAGCATATGTTCTGTTTCTTCTTTATTATTTAAATATCCCATCATTATAGTAGGACCATTAACACATATTTCTCCTTCTTCTCCAAATTCTTTTTCTTCCATTGTTTCTGGATCTACAATTTTATAAGTGTTTCCAACCATTGGTATACCAATACTTCCTGGTTCGTTTGTTCCTGGGAAAGTATATGCTGTTGCGGCAACTGATTCAGTCATACCATAACCTTTTAAGATATTTACATGAGCTCCATGTTTATGTAGGAATTCATTAATCTTAGTTTCTGATTGAACACTTAAATAGTCTCCACCTGATACAATATATTTTAATTGAGACATATCAACATTATCAAACTTTTTATTACCCATCATACCTTCCCATAGAGTTGGTACTCCTAGAATTACGTGTGGTCTATCATTTTTCCAAATCTTATAGAATCTATTAGCATCATATTCAGGCATTAATATTGTTTCAACCTTTAAACATAATGGTGTATGTACACATACTCCTAATCCAAATCCATGGAAGATTGGTAAGATTGTTACTATTTTATCTTTTGGTCTTACATCAATTACATTTACTGCTGATTGTTGAGCTAAGGCATTAAAACTATAATTAGATATCATAATACCTTTTGGTGTTCCTGTAGTTCCTCCACTATGTAGAATTACTGCTAGATCATCTTTTTTCATATTAGTTTGATAGTTTTCTCTATTTCTAACACCTTTAGCTAAGAATTCTTTCCAACCAATATAAGTTGTATCTCCAAACTTAGGTCTTTTCATTGTTATTTCTCTTGTTATTGTATAACCAACTGTTAAACCTAAAGGCATTGATTCTTTTGGACTTGTTAATATTACTCTATAAACTAGAGTTTTAGGAATAATTTCTTTAAATTTATCATAATCAAAATCTACTAGTAATAAAATTCTTGATTTAGAATCAGTTAAGTAATGTAATAATTGTTCAGGACTAGATAATGGATGTACCATATCTGCTACTGCACCTATCTTATTACAAGCATAGAACATATAAATAGCCTCTGGCATATTAGGACTACATATTGTTACTATGTCTCCTTCTCTTACTCCATATTCTCTTAGAGATCTTGCACATAAATCAATATTATGAAAAACTTCATTATAGCTAAATCTATTACCAAAGTAGTTTAGTGCTATATAGTCTCTATCTTCTCCTACTTCATCTTTCATATAATTATAGATTGTCTTATTTGTAAATTTAATACTTCTTTCTTCTCTAGAATAATACTCTAACCATGGAGCATTTTTATTCTTTTTCTTAAATATTTTAGTAAATAAATCTAATATTGGTGTCATTTAAATTCCTCCTAATCATCTCTTTTATTTTACTATTTTCTTTATAAAAATACAAATCATTAATAAAGAAGTAGTTTTCTACTTCCTTATCTTTTTAACTAATTCTTGATATTCTTCTGAATTATATCCATAAGCAACTATTCTTGTTACTATCATTTTACTTGTATCTTCATTTAATACATAATTATATTTCTGAGATAATAAATCTTTATATTTATCATAGTTTATATTACTTGAACAATCACAAGGATAAGGGACAAATTTATGTACTCCGGTAGTTACTCCATTTACAAAGTTAGGGTGATATCCTACTACGATATATTTTCTTCCTTCAGCAGTTTCTACTATAGAACCGATTGGTAATAATACATTAATCATTAATATATACCCCCTTCAATAATAGAATTTATATTATTTAGGAAAGTATATCTTTTATCATCAGTATATCCTTGAAATAATATTCCAAATATATCACTATGTAATATATATTGTGGATCATTTCCCATTGGATAAGAAGTTACTTCATAATCCATTTCATAATATGTTTTTGGATTATTATCAATTCTTTCTCCATATACTTCTGAATTTATAATTTCTTCAGAATCATATTTAATTGGTTCTCTATTAGTAGCATAACCATTAATAATATATTTTTCACCATCATTTAATTCAACTACGCTACCTATAGGTAATAAAGTACTTATATCTAAATTACTTCTTACAATTTCAATATTTCTATTAAATAATCCCATATTTATCCTCCATTATTTATTATATCATCTTTTTTCTTTTGATATAACATATTCTCAGTAAATTCAACAAACTGTGTATTATCATTGTTTGTATTATTTAATATTGTACTTTTATTTAAATTATATAGAATAGTATAACTTCTATTATTAATCTTTTTAATATATCCTTGAGTTCTATCTGTAATAGATTCATGAATTATATTTATTTTTTCATCTTTATATTCTATTTCTTCTATATTATTTCCTTTTAATACTCTTTTTATTGTATCTAGACTATATTCTTTTATAGATTCTCTTATTGAGAAAGTATTACTATAATCTTTTGTTACTAAATCAATTTCATTTGATAACCAATTATCTGATATAGACCATTTTGTTATATAAAAATTATTATTAAAATCTATAATATTATTTTTATCTATTTGATATATAGTATCATCTTTAGATAATTCTAAATAACTTGTTACTGAATTATTATATGAATTAGTATATGTTTCATTACTTGCTTCCTTAGATATTTTTATATTATTTACTACTAAATCCATTAAACTATTTTGTAGATTCATATTATTACTTAAATTTCCATCACCAATTTTTATTTTGAAATTTCCATTTTCTAATGGATAATATCCGAACATTGTTAATTCAGCTTTATCATAATAGAAGATCCAATCATCTTTTTTTATAGTGTCATCATCTTTATATGTAGGCATTTGTATCTTATCATAACTAAAATTTAATTTAACAATTGTATTATTTGTATTTATTACATAGAAATCTATATCTTTAAATTTATCTATATTTGATGTTAAAAGTTTCTTTTCTTTATTAATTTCTATTTTATATATTTCTTCTGGACTCATTATTTCATAAATAGTATATGTTTGTTTATCTATTTTTAATTTAGATGATTCTTGAGTACCAGACTTTGAATATAATTTAGATAATACATTTACTTTATTATTATCAGTTAAATCATTATATGATATATAATCATATGTGCTTTCAACTATTTCTTTTTTTTCAGAATTATTTGCTTCTAATATTCCTTGATTAATCAACACTAAAGGAACTACTATTAATAGTATGCCAATAAACATTAATAAATAAGCAAATTTACGCATAATAATCCCTCTATTCTATTCTTAATATAAGTATATCATAAATAATAAAAAAATGACTATTAAATAGTCATTTTTATTTTAGAACGAACTAATTTTTTGTTTAAATGCTTCTCTATCTTTATAGTCATCAATATCACTATTAACTGCATCTAATACAACTGCCATTTCATCTGGATGTGTTAAGAAATAATGTGTTGTTGATGGGATATGAGTAGATGGATGATCAAAATGATTGTTCACACTTTCTTGAGAATCTGTCTCTATAAATCCATCTGTAGGTTCATCAATAAAGAATTTATCAATTAAACACATTCCTACACTAGTAAAATCACCTTTTCTTAAATATTTCATTAATGTATCATTATCTACTCTTGTAGTGAAATTCCTAAACTTTCTCACTCTATTAATCGCACTTATATTTTCTATATCAAACATATCAGATATAAATGATGGGTCATAACGTTCTGCGACATATCCAGGAAGTGCAATATCATTATCCATATGAGATCCACTACTTATACTATTGTAGTATTTTTTTAATGAATTAAATACTATCCTATTTAATGGCTTTGGAAGTTGAGCATCTGTTATAGCTTCTACTTGTCTTAAAAACTTAGTTGGCGTTGCCATTAAACAACCTTTATATGGAGTTGCTGTTGTTGTAATTGATGTCTTCCTAAAACTATCTTCATTATTAAAATATTTTGGTAAGTTAAATGCCATTGCTCCACATTTAGAGTGACCTATTACATTAATAGTATCAAGTGTTTCTTCACTAGCAATATCATCTAAATAGTCAGCTATTAGCATAGTTTCTATACTTAAAGGAGAATCATTATCTAATAATACACTTTCTATTAAAACATTTTTACCTTTACTTCTAAAATAATCTGCTATTCTTTGGCAATAGTCTCTTCTTTCAAATGGATGAGTTCCATCATGTGTTACATCTTTTGCACGATTACCATTAGCGAATAATATATAATCAAAGTGTTCATCATCTTCATTACTTATTACTACTGTAGTTATTTTGGATAATGCTTTTAGTCTTTCATCAGGATTTATATTTTTAATAAATCTTTTAGCTGTTTCATCATATTTAGCAATTGGTATTATTGTTTGCATATTCTCCCTCATTCCTTTTTAAAGTTTATCATATGATATTAACTACTACAACAAAAAAAGACTGTTTGACAGTCTTTTTATATTTCAATTAGTTCATAATCTGTTGAACCTAAACCTAAGCTTTCTGCATATTCAGTGATATGTCTTCCTACTCTTGAATCAATTCTTTCCATTAGCTTTTCTTTTCCTTCATCTTGACTATTCCAAATGGCATCTAAGAATGCTTGATCATTTGCTACTGGATCAGTTGATGCAAAAATACCAATATCTTCCATTACTGGATCATCTTGATTTGCATCACAATCGCAATTAAGTGATAATCTATTTGCTACTGTTATATAAAGAATTGGTTTATTATTTTCTTTTAAATAGTCAGCTACTGCAGTTGCAGCTTCAGCCATTGATTCAATAAAGTCTTTTTGCTCTATTTCTACACTCCAGCATTCATCTGGATCTTCTGTCTTACCACAACTATGGATATATGCTTTACCATTACGTGATGCAATTCCAATTGATTGATTCTTTAGGTTTGCACCAAATCCACCCATCATATGACCTTTTCCATGAGCAAGATTTAGAATAGAATCATAATTCTTAAAGTTTTCTCCAATAATATCATATTCTAGATGTTTTCCTTTATGAACTGGTATTTTGAATTCTCCATCTCCATCCATGATATCAACATAAGCAAATTTAGTAAATCCGTGCTCTTCTGCTGTTTTTAAATGCTCTTCTTTATCATTTCTACTTCCAGGATAGGCAGTATTGCATTCAATAATTGTTCCATTTAATTTTTTTACTAATGGTTCAATTAATTCTGCTTTTAAATATCCTTTTGCTCCTCTTTCTCCAGTAGATACTTTAATTCCTATATTTCCTGTTAGTTTTACTCCTAATTTATCATATATTTCAATTAATTTTTCGGGAGTGATTTCTTTAGTAAAATAAACTTTTGCTTTTTCCATATTCTTTTACTTAATATCAGTAATTGATATTACTTCTCCTTCCTTAGAATAATTAATAGTAACTTTATCTCCATTATTTATAAATGGTAGTTTATTCTTATTTACTTTTATTGATACTTTATATTTTTGATCATTTTCATCAGTAAAGTAATAATAAGTATTTCCTTCTATAGTTACTTCTTTAATATTATAAATTGTTATTTCTTTTTCATTTTCTCCTACTACATCTTCACCTATTTCAGTTAAATAGTTCTCTGCAGCTTTTTTAATACCTTCACTACTATCTGTTACTACTACTTTTTGATAGTCTACTACATCTACAAAAGCATACATTTTAACTAGATTTGCATTATCTTTTAAACTAATTAAGTATGTTGGTCTTCCATTTAAGTTAATTAATAATGGGAATGTAGATGTATAATTCATTTGTTGTACTTGTCCTTTTGCTGACTCCATTGCTGAGTATTCTTCTGCACCTGATACACTATAGAACTTAGTTTCTTTAGTTCTCATATTAGTTAGTACAAATCCAATATTTGATTCATCACTTATTACTGAAGTAATTCCAGTATATAAATAGATATCATTATCCATTGCTAAATAGTTGTATCCCCTTGTTGATTTAACTACTCCTTTTTGGCTTATTAAACTATTTATAAATCCGTTTTTGTATTTACCCCAATCATTTACTTGTTCTAATACTAAATCTGCTTCATATACATGATCTACCCAACTTGGAACATCTTCTACTTTATAATATTTACTCTTTCCATTTATTGGATTTAATATAACTACTCCAGTTACTTCTCTTCTTAATCCAACTCCTACATATTTAACAACACTTGCAATATAGTAAGGTTGCCCTTCATTATCTATTTCAAAGTTAACTGAATCAAAGTTAAATGTTGGATAAGATAATTGTAGTTTACGATATATATTTTCATTAAATAAACCACTCTCTACATATTTCATTCCTTTATCTAGCTTTACTAGTTTAGCTTTACCATTTGTAGAATTTACAATTATATATCCTTTTACTCCATTTTTTCTATTAGTAATCCATTTAATTACACCATTATATTCTAGAGGGGTAACTCTTACTATTTCGTCATTATAGTTTATTTGTGTATAATCATTACTTACATCAAATTGAGATACTAATTCACTCATTTGACCCATTACTCTATCACCTATTTTTTCTGATGAATCTCTATCAAGTAATGGCATTTTATTAAAATCTGCTTCTTTTATTTCTGTTGTGAAATCAGCAGTTTCATCTACGGTGATTCTTTGATAATATGCTTTTGACTGAAACAATGGTGAAAAGATTAGATTAATTACAATTATAAGTATTATTAAAATTGGTACTATAAGAATAAACTTCATGTAATTAAACTTATTTGTAATTATCTTCTTTCTATTAAATAATTCTTCTAATGTTAATCCTACATTAAATATAGAATAACAAACATAAAACACTACGACTAATAATAGTAAAAAGAACCAAAATTCCATATTATGAATATTAATTGCTGGATAAAACATATAATAATATATTCCTCCTGCAATTAAAGTAATTAATAGAGAAATAATAAATCCTTTTACTGTTTTATTTTTCTTTTTATTCATATCATCACTCCTTATTAATATTATATCAAATTTAAGAGATATGTAAATTTGTTTTTTAGAGCGTTTTGTGGTATAATATGCGCATATTTAAGGGGGTTTTAGTATGAATGAAGATTTCATAGAAGCTATGCCTGTTATTACTAATAATGATGGTTCAGGAATACTTTTTCATTCATATGATAAAGTCTATCCATATACTACAGAAGTTATATCGGGATATATGCCTAATTGTACTGGTGCAACTATATTAACTGTTGCTGGAAGTGGAGATCATTTTTTAAATGCTGTATTAATGGGTGCTAAAAGAGTTGATTCATTTGATATTAATAAACTAGCATTACTTTATCAAAAACTTAAAAGAGCTGCAGTTCTTGCTTTATCAAAAGATGAGTTTTATGATTTTATGACAAGAGATGCTAGAAAATATTTTCCTAAAGTTGCTCAATACTTAGATAGTAATTCTATTGAGTTTTGGAGTGAATATTTAAAATACTTTGTCTATGGGACAGGTATTCAAGGTACTCCTATGTTTTATCCGAGAAGTCATGGTAGTGATTACCTTAAAATGAATAATTATATGCAACAAGGTAATTATGATTTATTAAGAGATAGACTTGGAAGAGCTACTTTAGATGATGAATTTCATATGGATATAGATAAATTATATATAGGAAATAAATATGATAAGATATTTCTTTCTAATATAATTAACTATAAGCCTTTGAAAGATGATTTTGCTGAAACTATTGGTAGACTAATAGATTATAATTTAAATACAGGTGGAGAAATCTATTATGGTTATTTTTATCATAATCATCAAGATGATATTGATTTCTATTTAGATTGTTTTCCTTCAACTGAGATTATTCCAGTTGATAGTACTACTTTTAAAGGTGAAAAAGATCATGTTTTAGTATATAAAAAAAGAAGTCATTAGACTTCTTTTTATTTTATTACTGCACTATTTATTATGTCTTTAATTACTTCATCATTAAAGTACTCTAAGTTATATACTCTAATTACATATAATTTACCTTTTTCAATTAAACTAATTTGTTTCATATCATCATCTACAAATATATAACCGGTTCTATCTCCTTCAATATAATAGATTTTATCTAATGAAGGTAAATTATATTCAATAAAGTTATAGAAATATTCTTCTTTAATCTTTGTAGTTGGTGTAAAAATATTATAATCTTTCTTTTCTCTTGTTCTTATATATTTAATTAAATCTACATCATTTTTTATATCATGTTTTTCTAAGAACTTGTTTCTACTTGTTTTAGAAATATATATTGGGAAGTGATTTAGTTCTACATAAATACTATCACTATTATAATTATTAATTTCATCTATTCTAGTTTGGAAGATACCAATCATTAAAGCAGTATTTTTATCCATATTAGAATTAACATAATACTTATAATTATAATCTGAATCATCTAATTCAAAATCTTCTACATAATTCTTAATTTTAAAGTTTTTATATTCTAAGTAATTTGTTTCATTAATTTGATCTTTATTATATTTTTCTGAAGTAATAACTTCACCTATTCCATATGTCTTATTAGTAATGTCATTATTCATAAAATTGTCTGACATATAAACTATTCCAAATTTAAATAATACAAATAATACTATATAAAAACATAATAATTTTAATATTAAATTCCAATTGATTTTTTTCATTATCTCACCATTCTCATTATATTAAAAATAAAAAGAAGTTGCAAGAACTTCTAATTATATAAAATAAATAATTGTAAACAAAGCAATCGCAAATAAGTATACTGAGAATGCCCATAATTTACCATTAATAAGTGTTTTTGTTAACCATTTATATGAGAAATAAGTTGTTACAAATGCAAATACCATTCCTAATGAATAATATAGTAATAAACTTAAATCAATTCCTGCAGTAATTACATCTCCAACACCTAATATCATAGTACCAACACTTACAGGTAAATATAACATAAATGTATATTTAAGAGCAGAATTTCTATTTAGTCCGCATAATAGACACGCTACTAAGACAACACCACATCTTGAGATTCCAGGTACAATTGATACCGCTTGGCAAAGACCAATTAGTATTGCATCCATGTATGTAATATCTCCATCATCTTTATCTCCGTCTTCATTCATTACAAGTATTAATGCAAGTGCTGTAACAATAAATCCAAATCCTACAATAAATACATTTTTACTTAATAAATCAGATAAGCTTTGATTAAATATAATTCCTATTACACTAACTGGAATTGTACTTATAATCATTAATAATAGATATTTTAATCTCTTTTTATCTTTTTGTCTCTTAGTTTTAAAATAATTAATTGATCCTTTTATAATATCTATAATATCTTTTCTTAAAATAATTAATATTGCGATGAATGATGCAAAGTTAAGAAATATTTCTAGATTTAGATCACTAAATAATGATGTATTAAATAATGCTTTACAAACATAAATATGTCCACTACTTGAAATTGGTAATGGTTCAGTTATACCTTGAAGTATACCTAAAAATATATATTTAATGATGTCCATCATACCACTCCTATTCTACTTTAATTATAACATAATCTAAATGAATATAAAGAATAATCCTAATAATATCAATGAAATTATGTCAAATGAATTTAATATTTTATTTTTAGTAATTGTTCCTACTATGTCACTAATAATAAATGAAACATTACTTCCTAACATTAAATAATAAAGATAATTGTTTCCTACTATGTTAATTGTAATGACATTTACCATTAAAAGGATTAAAGTTTCAAATACATATTTTATTTCTATTTGTTTATTAATAGAATTAATTATTATTAATAATATTCCTAATACTATTACAAAGCTAAATAATATCCATTTAAATAGGTTATTTAACATTAATAGTATAAATATACTTACTAGTACTAAACTTAGATCCTTGAATGATTCTGATAGTCTTCTTAGTGCTTCATTATTATCTTTTCCTGTATAGATACTTTTTAAAATAAAATATATAAATATAGTTACAAATAATAATATTAAGAAAACTATACTATTATGTTTTAATGATTGAAATATTATTATTAATGTCATTAATACTATAGTTGCAATTGAACTAAATATTGAGATTATTCTATTATATATACTTTTCTCCATATTAATCACCTAATTCTTTTAATAATAATTCTAATGCTCTTCCTCTATGAGATACATTATTCTTTTCTTCTTCTGTTGCTTCTCCAAATGTTTTGTTTAAATCTTTTGATAAAAATATTGGATCATATCCAAAGTCTAATTTACCTTTTTCTTCATCAATAATTGTTCCTTCTGTTTTACCTACAAATTCTTTATATGTTCCATCTGGATGATATAGAATTAAACAACAGATAAAGTATGCTGATTTATCTTTTCCTTTTAATTCTTTTCTTAATTTATCTCTATTAGCTTGATCATCATGATTACCTGCATATCTTGCACTATATATTCCAGGAGCTCCATCTAGTCCATCACAACATAATCCTGAATCTTCTGCAATTACATCTAGTTCTTTATTAATACTTTTTAAATATTCACTTATTGTCTTTGCTTTAATAAGTGCATTTTCACTAAATGTTTCTCCGTCTTCTACTATATCATCTTTGTATCCAATTTCTTCCATTGATACAACTTTATAACCTTTTAATATTTCATTTACTTCTTTTATTTTATGTTTATTATTACTTGCTAAAACTATTTCTTTCATATAAACTCCTTCGACATATACTATAATATAAAATTCTTATTATTACAAACGAAAACACATATATTATATGTGTTTTTTATACAATTAATCTACAAATTCATCTAAATCATATAGTTTTCCATCTTTAGTTTGAACTATAGTTGTAGTATATCCAGTTGTTCCAGCTGCAACATTAATTGAATAATGTTTAACTATATTATTTATATCTTTAATATCCTTAAGATCTTTATAGTTTAGTGTTTGAACTGCATTATACTCATTTATGTATTTTGCTGTTCCATCTTCTAATAAAAACACAATTCTTGAACTTGATACTTCTTGACCAAATGGAGCTTCAAATACTTCAACAACATTTTTGTCAAAATCTATTGCTATTTCATCAGTATCAGATTGATTTTTATTAGCATTTATAGATGTTCCATGTGTTTTTATTACAGCACCCCAATATATTCTGGCATGTACAATTTTATTGTTTGTTGAATCAATTTGATAAGATACACCATTAATTGATCCATTTACTATTTCATTATTATATGTTACTCCGTTTTTCTTGTTTTCTATTTTATTACCATCATAGAATAACGGACTTTTTTCTTCTGATATAGTTTTATTTTTTTCTTGGACCATTTTACTATCTGATCCTTTTCTTTGTTTTACTACATCATTTGCTATTCTACTTGCACCAGCTAAGTATCCTCCTAAAGTAGCTGCTACCAATAGTATCACTATTAGTACTGTTACTAATATCCATGATTTTTTCTTTTTCTTTTCCATTTTATCCCTCCTTCCCTATTTCTTTATTGCTTTTAATATATTGTTTAATAAACCTTTTGTTTGAATTAAACTATATAGAGAATTATCATCTGAAACACATTTTATTGCTGTAGTTAGTATTTCATTTGTTTCTCCTGGAAGTAACATATATTTACTATGTGGATATGTATAATCTATAAAGAATATTGGTATTTGCATTTGATAATCTAATGTTACTTGCTCAGTATTATAATCTGCTAATGGTAATGTTTTCTTTAAACCATATAGAGATGTTATAAATAATGAATGTTTATTAATACATATTTCATCTAAGTATCCAATAATAATATCTAATCTTGCTAACTGTTCTTTTAAATTATTTATTGTTTTAGATACATCCATATGATAATCGAATATTATTACATCATATGGAGAATTATCAATTAGGCCTCTTACTATTTCTTTGTTATACATATTATTATCTTGTTTCATAAAAACTATATTTGGATTATTTACTTGATTTAATCCGTTTGCATAGAAGTTTACTTGTTGAATGTTTGCTTCATCACAAATTAGTAATACTTTTTTATTTACTTTAGCTAATATATTAGCAAGACTACTTTCATAATTAATATTACTACTAAAATATAGAATATTATATGCTGAATATAATTGGATTAAAGAGAATATATTTAACTCTGCTTCTTCTTTAAATACTTCTTTAGCATTTGCCATTATTGCAGTAATTAAATTATCATAATTTTCTCTTCTTGTATTAAAGAATAGAATTGTATCTCTATTTGTAATAGTACAATCATTTGTAGTAGTGAATCCTTCTACATTACATGGTACAATGCCTGCTTCTTCAAGAAGTTTAATTTTCTTTTCTGTTTCAGCCCATCTTTCACATGAACAATAGAATAGCATTTTCTTTAGATACATGAATTTTTCTTTATCATTGGCATCACTAATATAATTTTTACCCATTACGAATCCAACTGTAATATGTTCATTTAAATGGTATTTAATATAATTAATAATATTTATTAATTTAGGATATTCTGATAAATCTAATTGAGGTAATAATAAGTGCATATATATTCTTTCATCTTTATCAAGAGATAGAGTATTTACAAAGTTATTTATTTGTTCTACAACTTTTTCACTTCTTGGTTCAACAAAAATATGCGTTTTTGTTGCTGGAATATTAATTTTATCTTGGAATGTTACATATGCAGGATTAGTTGCAAGTGTTTCTCCTAATACTCCACTTTGAATATAATCAAGTTCCATTTTATATGGATCACCTAAAAAGAATTGTTGATATGCTCCTTTTGCTTCTAGTGAGTTTGTTACTGCAGTTGTAAAAAAGGCTGTTTGCTTTAATGTAGATAAATGTGGCATACATTCATCTATAGAAATACTATAACTTCCTGGTCTTTCAATACCTAAACCATTAAGTAAAAATACTACACTCTTCTTCATATTATCACCTATAATATATTATACCAAATTAAAGTTTAATTTAATTAAAAAACGTAAAATAAATATTATTTTACGTTAATTATCTAATCTTGGAGTTAATATTTCATAACCATCTTCTGTAACTAAAATTGTATGCTCATAGTGAGCTGCTGGACTTTTATCTAAAGTCTTAACTGTCCAGTCATCTTCCATTACATATACATCTCTATGACCAAATGTTAACATTGGTTCAATACAGATACACATTCCTGGTTTTAGTTTAGGTCCCATTCCAGGGTAGCCAAAGTTCGGAACTTCTGGATCTTCATGCATGTCTCTTCCAATACCATGCCCGCATAATTCTCTTACTACTCCTAAATTATGTTCTTCAGCATACTTTTGTACTGCATATGAGATATCACCAATTCTATTTCCTGGTTTTACTTGCTCTACTCCTACGTATAGAGCTTTTTCTGTGTGTTCCATTAAATACTTTTTATCATCATCAATTTCTCCTACAGCATATGTCCATGCTGCATCTCCTTGATAACCTTGATATCCAATTACAACATCAATTGTAATTATGTCTCCATTTTTTAATTTATAATCATTTGGAATACCATGAACTACTGTATCATTAACACTTGTACAAAGAGTTGCTGGATAACCTTCAAATCCTTTACAAGTTGGTACTGCATCCTTTGATAGTATAAAGTCTTCACAAAGTTTATCTAACTCTTTAGTAGTTATTCCCTCTTTAATATATGGCTTTATATATTTATGCATTTCAGATACAAGCATTCCTGCTTTTCTCATTAATTCTATTTCTCTTTCACTTTTAATTGTTATCATAAAATCACCACTCTCATTATATATCGTTTATTCAATTCCTTCAATTAAATATTTCATTATAGTTGTCTTTCTTATGTCAGAATTTGTATTCTTAGACGCTTTATCTAATGCTTTAATATCTCCAATTATATATAATCTTTTCTTAGCTCTTGTTACTGCTGTATAGATTAATTTTTGATAAAGCATTTTATTATATCCTTTAACTATTGGTATTACTACTACATCAAATTCTGAACCTTGTGACTTATGTATACTTATTGAATAAGCCAATCTAAAATTAATAAAATTAGCTGGAGTATATTTTACTATATTTGAATCAAAATCAATATATATTTCTTTTTTAGGAGATAAGTTAATTCTATTAATTAGTCCAATATCACCATTATATACATTATCATCAGGCATATTAGTTAATTGAATAACTTTATCATTTTCTCTAAATGTAACTTCTCCAATTTTATTTTCTTTTTTATCTTTACTTTTTGGATTATAAATAGTTTGTACTCTATTATTAATTTCATCAATACCATTTAATCCTTTATACATAGGAGCAAGTATTTGAAAATTTCTATAATTTAGATCAATATATGTAGTTGCTATCTCACAGATATTATCAATTACTTCACTATCAGGACATTCTATAAATGTAAGATCATCATCTACATTAAATATATCTTTATTTATACTTTTATTTCTAATATCATAAGCTAAACTAATAATATTAGAATCTTTTCCTTGTCTATATAATTCTTTTAATTCTACTACTTCTAGCATTTTAGACTCTATTAAATCATGTAATACTTGTCCTGGACCAACTGATGGTAATTGATGATCATCTCCAATCATTACAATTTTACAACTACTAGATAATCCTTTAATTAAAGCATCTAATAAATATGTATCTATCATACTTGATTCATCTATTATTACAAATTCTACTTTACTTTTATTATATTCATTTACTTGGAATTTGTTATTTTCTTTATTCCATTTTAAGAATCTATGAATTGTACTTGCATTAAATAGAGTTGCTTCTGATATACGTTTTGCTGCTCTACCAGTTGGTGCAAGTAAAGCTATTTGTTTAGTTAATTTCTCATATGGTAGTTTATTCATCATTCTATATAATTCTACAATTGCTTTCATAATTGTAGTTTTTCCTGTACCTGGACCACCAGTAATTATTAAGAAATCTCTTTTATAAGCTTTTTTAATTGCTTCTAATTGATCTTTATTATATTTAATATCAAAGAATTCTTCTAAATCATTAATAGTTTCATCTATCTTTTTAGCAGGTAATTCTTTATTATTATTTAGCATTCTTAATCTTTTTACAATATTACATTCAGCATCATACATATCTCTTAAATAATATCTATCACTTTTAATTACTATATCTAAATCTAATTCTAATTCTTTTATAGCACTATTAAACTCGCTTTCTTCAATAGATACTCCTAATACTCTTGGAAGTAGTATTGCTAAATCTTTCTTTGAATAATATGAATCTCCATAAGTATTACTTACTTCATTCATTATATAAATAATAGATGATTTTACTCTATTTATATCATCTTTAGGAATACCATTTCTTAAAGCAATAACATCTACTTTTTTAAATCCTATATCATAGATATCTTTAATTAGTCTATAGATATTTTCTTCAATTATATCTTTTGTTTTATTTTTATAAGTATTATAAATTAACATAGCATCTCTTGTTGAAAAGCCTTTATCTGTTAAATAGATAATTGTTTCATAAGATGATTCATATTCTTTTAATTTATCATGTAATAGATTGGCATTCTTTTTAGTTATTCCTTGTACTAGAATTAAATCTTCAGGTTTTTTTAATATTACATTTAATGTATCTTTTCCAAATGCATTAACAATATTTTCTGCTTTCTTTTTACCTATACCTTTAAATAATCCTCCAGTTAAGAATTCAATAATTGAATCTTTTTCTTCTGGTTTACATCTTTCATATGAATTTACTTGGAATTGCTCTCCATATTTATCATGATGAACTAATTCTCCATAAAACATATAGATATCAGTATTATTTAATTCATGAAAATAACCAGTAAAAGTAATACTTCTTCCTATATAATCAGAAAGTTTTTCATCGTTTGTATCTCTAACCTTAAAAATACCGATAATGTAACCGGTATTACTTTCATAAATACTACGTGAATATGTTCCTTTTATATAAGTTGAAATATCAATCACTTCCAGTCTAAATACGCTTTTTAGTATATAGTACATTTGTATGTTTGTCAAATTAAAAGAAATGATTTATTTAACCATTTCTCCTATACAATATGGATAATCTACACTAGTAATTTTTACATTAGTAAATTCATTTATTGGAGATTCTCCTTCAAATTTAACATGTAAAAAATTCCCTGTATGACCAATAGATGATCCTTCTTTATGTTCTTCTACTAGTACTTCTACTTCTCTTCCTATAAATTTTTCCATATATTTAATTTCTAATTCTTCTGATACTTCAATTAGGCGTCTTGCACGATCTTTTTTCTCTTTATTATCAATTTTATTATCTAAAGCAGCTGCACGTGTTCCTTTTCTTTCACTAAATGGAAATACATGTAATTTAGAGAATTCTATTTCTCTGCAAGTAGCAATTGTTGTTTGAAATAATTCTTCAGTTTCTCCTGGAAAACCAACAATTACATCAGTACTTATAGATATTTCTGGACGAATACTTCTAATTTCTTTAATTTTATTTTTAAAGTAATCTAAATCATATTTTCTATTCATTGCTTTTAATATTTCATTAGATCCAGCTTGAATAGGAATGTGTAAGTGATCTACTATTACTTTAGATTTCTTTAATAAGTTAAGAACTTCATCATTTAATTCAGTACATTCAATTGATGATATTCTTAATCTTTCTAATCCTTTTATTTCTACTAGTTTATTTAATAAATCAGAAAAACTTGTATCTAAGTCTACCCCATAACTTCCTGTATGTATTCCAGTTAATACTACTTCTTTATAGCCATTATTTACTAAGTCAGTAATTTCTTTTATTACTTTATCTTCATCCTTACTTCTACATTTTCCTCTTGCGAATGGAATAATACAATAACTACAGAAGTTATCGCAACCATCTTGTATTTTTACAAAAGCTCTAGTTCTACCAGGAAACTCATTAATATACATATCTTCAAATTCATCTAGACGTTTGTCATATAAATCAATAATTTGTTCTTTGTTTCTTAGATAGTCCAGTATAAGGTTTACTATTTTAGATTTATCTTTATTAGCTAGAATAATATCTAGACCTTGTTCATTATAATCTTTATTTGTTGCGATAAAACATCCCATTGCTACTACACATGCATTTGGATTTCTATTAATAGCTTGTCTTATCATTTTTCTTGATTTAGAGTCACTATTATTAGTTACAGTACATGTATTTATTATATATACATCACATATTTCATTAAAATCTTTTATTTCAAAGCCTGCTTTTTTTAGTTCATTAATTACATATTCACTTTCATATGTATTAACTTTGCAACCTAAAGTACATATACCAACACTTTTCATTCTGATCACCCTTTTTCAAATACGTTCATATTATAACATATTTAATTATATTAATCTATAAAAAAACTCGATTGCTCGAGTTAATTCAATTTACTTTGTAATTCTTTCAGTGACATTAAGAATTCATTTGTCTTCTTAACTTCTTCATCTAATTTTTCATAATTAGCTGTATTTTCTAATTCTATTGTCTCTGCTTGTTCTTCTTTATTTTCTATTCCAAATATTGGTGAAATAATTGGACTAGAATGGAACTTAGTATTTTCTTCTGCTTCAATCTTAACACCAGATGCTTCTTCAAATTCTTTTGTATCTTCTAGTTCCTTTTCAGGTACTACTTTATCTATCTTGAATGATTCAACTATATTTTCAACTTTCTTATTCATTTTAGCTTCTAAATCACTTAAAGATATTGGTTCATTACCTTCATCTTGATATTGAGTTATTTCATTTTGAGCATACATATCTTTTGCTTTAGTTACTAATTCTTGTAGAGAAATAATAGCATTTTCTTCTTGTTCTGTTTCATAGTTAGTTAATGCGATATTTTCAATATTTTCTTGTTCTTGCTCTCTTTTTAATGCTTCAGTAATCTTCTTTAATTCTAGTTTAGCAGTTTCTTGATCTGGTTCAATAGTAGTATATTGTAATTCTTCTTCTTGTTTTTCTTCTGGTTCTTCTTTTTCTTCACTTACTTCTATATCATCAAATACAAGTGGTTTTTCTACTGTCTCTTCTGGTAGTTTTACCTCTACTGGATCAACTCTAAACTCTTGAGTATTTTCAAGCATTTCTAAAACGCTAGAAGACTCTTCAATTGGTTCTAGAACTGGAACATCATAATTTACTTCTTCTACTCTTTCTTCAGGTTCTATTTCTTGTATTTCTTCTACTAATTTATTTAATTCTTTTGTATTATGTCTCTTTCTTAGTTTATCATTATTAACTTCAACAATATATACAATTATACATGCGAGGCATGCTAAGCTAGCTACGATATAAACAATTATACTTTGACTAGATGTTAAAAATTCTATTAAATCGTTCATTTATGTCACCTCTTACCATTATAATTTTATCACACTATTTAAATCTGTTGTTGTTATAAATCTACTAAATATTCTTTTTTTTAGATTTTTTACAAATCTTTACTTTTAGTCAATTACCTTAACTAATAAAATCATAACACAATTTTCTATTTAATAACAATACTTTTAAAGAAAAAAAGGAGATGATAAACAAACTCCTCTTAATTGTATATTATTAGTTCATGCTGACATCTAGTACATGCTACATATAATAAGTTTCTTTCATTCTTCTTATAAGTGTTCTTTCTATCATTATAGATAATTACACTATCAAATTCTAATCCTTTAGATACATATGCTGGTATAATTATTAATTTCTTATTAAAGAACTTACTATTAGCATCTACTAGTGAAATATCTATTTCATCTTTAATTAAATTATATATTTCTTCTGCTTCTCTATCATCTTTTGTAATTAAAGCAGTAGACTTATATTCTTTTTGTAGATAATTGATATCTTCTACTAGTCTTTCCTTTAAATCAGTTACTCCTTTTCTTACAATAACTGGTTTATTATTATCTTTTCTAATTGCATTAGAGTGTTTTAGATTTAATATCTTATTTGTATAATTAATTATTTCTGGAGATGATCTATATGTTTTTAATAATTCAATATATTTAGTATCTCCTTTAAATAAGTCTTTTAAATCTTCTAATGAATTATAGTGATAATATGGATTTATATTTTGATTAATATCTCCTAAGATTGTAAAGTCTGCTTTTCTAAATATTTTATTAATAATTATATATTGCAATCTATTATAATCTTGTGCTTCATCTATTACTACTTGTTTAATATTACCTTCATATAAGAATCCTTCTAGAGAACCTTTAATATAAGCATATATAAGAGCATCTTCATAGCTTATAGAATCTTTATTTACATAACTAGCAGCTTCTTTTTCAGTCATTTTAAAACTACAATAGGGACTTGTAAAGAAGTCTATAAAGATCTGTTTATAATCCTTTTTGAAGTTCGCATTCTTATACATTAACTTTGAGAAGGTTTTAGTTTTTTTACTACTACCTTTATAGAAATTAGAACTTAGTTTATCTGCCATTTCATCTAATCTTTCAAATAATGGTAGATTCTTATATCTATTATGTAACATTTCATTTAAATCATCTTTTAATACTATGTTATTTTCTTCTCTAAAGTCATTTATAAATTGACAATTACCTATATAGTTTTCTAAGTATTCGTCTATATCTTTTATAATCTCATCACTTTGTTTATATTCTACTAATTCTGGATATGTTTCTTTATAAGAATAATATCTTGATACAAAGTCAGTAAAGCTTTCAATACTTTCAAATTCTGTTAGAAAGCTCATTAAATAATCTGCGAATGTTGTTTCTAAAGTATTATCTTCTCCTAAAGATGGTAATACTTCAGATATATATTCAGCAAATATATTATTTGGTGAGAAGATTAATACATTATTACTATTTAAGTTTTTTAATCTATATAATAAGAAAGCTATTCTATGTAGAGCAACAGTAGTCTTTCCAGAACCTGCTATTCCTTGTACTATTAGATTATTATCTTCTATATTTCTTATTACTTTGTTTTGTTCTTGTTGAATTGTATTAACTACATTTCTCATTCTTTCTGATGATTCTTCTGCAAGTACTTCTTGTAGTACTTCATCATTTATATTTAGATTATTATCAAATACTCCTAATAGTTTATTATTTTCAATTTTATATTGTCTTTTTCTTTTTAGTTCTCCTTTAAATGTTCCTCCGGGAGCTTCATAACTACATGGACCTATTTCATAATCATAAAACAAACTACATATTGGACTTCTCCAATCATATAAAATATTATTTTCATTTTTATCTTTTAAATAAGTTAGTGACATATAAATATTATTAATTTCACCATCATCTGCTTTAAATACTATACTTGCGAAATATGGTTTTTTTCTAATCTTACATAATCTATCAAAGTATCTTTTCTTTTGAAATACTTTTTCTGCTTCCATTTGAGTAGCAGCCATTACTTGGATAGATTCACCTTCATCAAAACTATTAGCATTTTCCCACATCATTTTTTTGAATTCTACTAATTTATCTTGATCATCTTTTACTTCAAATCCTAAATCATCTAAAGTATTTCCTAATAACTTGTTTACTTTCTTTAGAATTTGTTCTTCTTTTTTATATTCTGTTTCACTAATTGCCATCTTATCACCAACTTTACGTACATTATAAATATATCATAAAATAAGATAATTCTTAGTAAAAAGAGTTAAATTTAACGTAAAATAAAAGGATAGTTTTCACTATCCTAATAACAATGTTACTAAATCAAGAGAAATTAATATTAATATAACTATCCATGATGCTTTACTTATTTCAATTCTTTTGAAATCTTTAAATATATAATCTTCTTTTTTGTAGTCTTTTGTCTCTTTTAATTTTAAGAATATACTTTTTCTTTTACTTAGATCTTCATTTGAAATAAGTACAAATTCATCTGGTTCACCTGATTCACTATAAGTTACATTCTTAATTCTTAATATATAGAAGAACATTACTAAGTCCATTGATGCGCCCATTATATTTAATACTGATAACCATGTTAATACTGGTATGTTAAATACTATACCTATTACATAGGTTATTACTCCTATTACCATAAATGGCATTTGAAGAGAAATTAGTATATTCTTTTTAGTTAGTTCTTGATATGACATACAATAGAATATTCCTTTTTCTAAGGCAGCACCTAACTTAATATTCTTTAGTTTAGAACCTGCAAGAACAAATCCTACTCCATGTAATAATTCATGTAGAAAGAAATATCCTACTAATAAACATAATAAGAATGGTGTTTGATATGCCTTAAATAATGTTGCTCCATCTATTAACGTTGTTACAAAAACTAGAAGTAAGAATACAACAATACTAAATATACTAGCAGTTGTTATATTCATTTTAAATACATAGGCTTTTTTATTAGAGGTTTTCATTAATAACTCCTATAAATTCATCTTGTAGTTCTTTTAATCTTGCCTCAGTTGATGCTTCAAATCTTGCTGTTAAGTTTGGTCCAGTATTACTTGCTCTAACTAATGCCCATCCATCTTTAAATAACACTTTAACTCCATCTATTGTTAAATAACTATAGTTCTTTGATTTAGCATATTCTTCTACTTTTTTAACTACACCGAATTTTCTATCATCTGATGATTTAAATTTTATTTCTTCAGTTGAATAATAATCATTTAAATCATTTAATAATTGATGTAGATTTTTATCAGTAAATGATAAAATTTCTAATAGTCTTAATCCTGCATATAGTCCACTATCAAATCCTGGCCATCTATCTCTAAAGAATACGTGTCCAGATAATTCTCCTCCAAATGGAAGATCCATATCTCTTACTGCTGCCTTAATATAACTATTTCCTGTTCTATATGTAATTACTTTTCCTCCAGCTGCTTCTATAGCATCTGTTAATGTCTTAGAACATTTTACATCTACTAAGAATTCTTTCTTAGGAACTTTATTAATAATATCTCTTATAATTACAATCATATAGATATCTATTGGGATAAACATTCCTGTTGGAGAAATAATACCAATTCTATCTCCATCTCCATCAAATGCAATACCAATATCTGCTTTTTCTTCTAGAACTTTATCTTTTAATTGTTTTAGATTATCTTCTACAAATGGATCTGGATGGTGACTTGGGAAGTGTCCATCACTTTCTTCATTTATAAATACTAAATCTATTGGGAATAATTCATAAATCTTTCTCGCAATAATTCCAGTTGTTCCATTTCCTGGATCTATTACTGCTTTTACTCTTCTTTCTCCAAAGTGAAGATTTGTTTTAAATAATTCTATATAATCATTTGTAATATCATATTTATATAATTTACCTTTACCTTTATTAAATATACCTTTTCTTATGAATGCTAAGAAATCTTGAATTTCTTGTCCTTTACAGTTACCACTTTCATCAAAGGCAAATTTAAATCCATTATCGTCTTTTGGATTATGTGAAGCTGTTACCATTACTCCACTACAAATATTTAATTTAATACATGCATAGTAATACATTGGTGTTGTACATAAGCCTATTGAAATTACATCTATTCCTGTTTCTCTTATACCTGTAATTAATGCTGCATATAGTGATTCACTACTTAACCTATTATCATGTCCTACAACACATTTTTGTTTTCCAATATTCTTTATATGACTACCGAATCCTAAACCAATTGTATAAGCAGTACTTTCATCTAATTCTGTTGGATATATACCTCTTATATCATACCCTCTAAATATATTTGAATTTATATTTTTCTTATATATGTAATCCATATCTTATCCTCCTATTATTAATTCTATCATAAAAACAATAAAAAAAGAACTAAAAGTTCTTTCTTATTAATTTGTTATTTCAGTAAAATAATAATTATTACTATTATCAAGTTTAAAATTAAATCTAAAGTGTTCAAATTCTTTGTAATTGTCTTCTGTCATAAATTTATTACCTAAAGTAAAGTCATCTATATCTATTCTATTATTTAAATTGAAATCTTTATATGCAGCATAACCACTATCTTCTTCTTGTACATATCCAAAATATACATCTACATAAGCTATATCTTCTAATTTCCTATAATTTGTTTTATAGACATATACTGATACATTTGATGTTCCGCCACAAGTTGGATCTAGAGCATAAAATAATTTATTATTATCATCATAATAATATCCGAAACAACCCTTTACATCTTCTAGAGTGTATTCTATATCTCCAAATAGTATTTTAAAGTACTTTTCTACTTCACTTGAATTTATTTGTTTTACTGAGTCTATTCCCATAAATCTAATAGTTGAATCTACATCTTCTATTCCTGTTACTTTAATTTTTTGAGGTGAGAATTTACCTCCATAGTTTAGAAAATCTAGAATTATTCTTAATCTTGTTTCATTATCTAGATTATTAAAGATATCTCCTCTTTCTGATGTATCTCCTCTTCTTAGATCATATGCACTAATATAATCTGTTTTTATTTCTCTTCCATATAATAAGTAATCTATTTTATTAGATAGATCTCTTTTTACACTTGTATCATTTATATCTACTTCTATTTTTAGTTCACTTTGAGCCTTTCTAATGATCTTAGATGGAATCTCTCTATTTTTAGATATATATATACATGCACATATACATATTATAAATATAATAATTGAAAATACTAGAGCACCTTTTCCTTTACTTTCTTTCATCATTATTAGCCTCCTTTGATACTATGTTTTCAATATCTTTTATATTCTTATTATCTTTTGTAATAGATGGGTATGATTTAAATATTCTTCTATATAAGAAACTATGTTTTTTAAAGTTTTCTTTTATTTCTTTCTTTATTGCTTTAGTAGCATCTTTATGAAAATATTCTTGTGTATTTAATTGTAATTTAATTAATGTATATAAAGTAACCATCATATCTATTATAAATATAATCATTAATACTATACTTATTGTCATTATTGTAGTCTTTGATAATGAATCAATAAAACCAAATACTACTGGATTAAATATCTTTAATACAAAGATTGATGCTACTCCAAAACCAATGGCATTTTGTAGGCAGACTCTTCCATTAAGATTAAACTTCTTATCATAGTAGTTCCACCATCGTAGTTTAAATATTTTTTCTAATATATAACTTGATAAATATTCAAGTATTGTACAAAATACCATACTTAGAATAAATAATGCTAGTAAGTCATTTTCATATTTAGCTAGACCATAATTAATTATTATTCCTCCAAATCCAAAGATTGGTAAATATGGTCCAATGAAGAAACCTCTATGTAGAGATATTCTTTTATAATTAATTAGAATACTTACTGTTTCTATTAAGAATCCTAACATCGCGTAAATCATAAAGCGGAGATAAAAGTATAAAAATCCGTACATTATGCATCACCTTATAATTATTATATCAAAAAATAAAAATAATAGATAATCTATTATTTTTATATTATATTTTTTAATACACCAAAAGATATTATCATCATAATGATACTTGCCATTACAATACCTATCATTGCAGCTAAGAATGATTTCTTTCTATCCATTTCAAGTACTGCAGCAATTAGACAACCTGTCCATGCACCTGTTCCAGGAAGTGGAATACCTACAAATAGAACTAATCCTAAGAATCCATATTTTTCTATTTGTCCTTTATGTTTTTCAATCTTTTTATCTAACCATTTAGCAACTCCATTTAGTTTTTTACTCTTACTTTTACGCATGAAGTCTAATATTTTAGTTATAAACCATAATATGAATGGTACTGGAATAATATTACCAATCATAGTAATTATATAACTTTCTAATGGTTTTAATCCTAATAAAGCTGCAGCAATTAATCCACCTCTTAATTCTAGAATTGGCATCAATGAGATTATAAACACTATTAGTTGTTTACCGAAAGGGATATTTTGAAATCCACTCATTACGCTTATTAATCCATTAACTATACTCTCTACCATTTTTCCTCCTATTAATTCTCAAGTATTGGCATTATTAATGGAACTATATGTTTCTTTCTTGATAAGCATCCTTCAACAAAGTATCCTTCTGGTACATCTTTGTTATAAGCAATATCAATTATATTTTTACCTTTAGTATTATATATTACATAACTTCCATCTTTAATAATATCAGTTACATATAAAGCAACTAATGTGAAATTGTTTGCTTCTGCAACTTTATCTAATACTTCTACATATTGATCTATTTCTTTTTCTATTTCTTCAAAATTCATTGTGAAATATTGTCCTATAGAGAACTTCTTATCATTAATAGTAAATAATTTATAATCTTGATATAGAACATCTTCTTTACTCATACCTTCTAATGAAGTTCCTGATTTTAATAGATTCATTCCATATTCATGATAATCAACTTCTGCTATTCTTGATAGTTCTTCTACTGCTATTCTATCTCTTGAAGTCGCAGTTGGACTTTTTAATATTAATGTATCTGATAAAATTCCTGTAAGTAATGCTCCTGCAATCTTCTTTGGAATTTCAATATTTGTTTCTTTAAAGAATGTATATACTATTGTACAAGTTGATCCAACAGCCATATTTCTAAAGTTAATTGGATTAGTAGTTGTTATACTTCCTAAAGCATGATGATCAAATATTTCTAAAATATCTGCTTCTTCTATTCCATCTACACTTTGTAATGGTTCATTATGATCTACTAGTATTACTTTCTTTGGATGTTTTTCAGATAAATCTGTAATTTTTAATAAACCTAAAACATGATTTTTCTTATCTAGCACTGGGTAATTTGTATGTTTTAATTTATTATTTATATCTATTACATCACTTACAAAATCTGTATCATAAAAACTTGTTGGATTATAAATTCTAATCATTGTTTTTATGTAGTTTGATAAAGCTACTAATCTTGATACTCGATAAGTATCAAATGATGTTCTTATTATATTAACATTATTTTGTTTTGCTAATTCTACGTGTTCATCTTTAATCATAGAGTTACCTGTAAGTATAATTAGTTTTACTCCAGAGTTAACAGCATATTCTATAACACTATGTCTATCTCCTACAATTAAAATATGATTTCTTTCTAGATTTACATTAGACATAAATGTTGTACTACGATAAGCAGCAACTATTAATTTACCTACTATATCATTACTACATCTATTTATTTCTTCACCTTTTAGCACTTTTAAAATATTATCATAAGAAGTGTATAGGTCTTCTACATCTTCATTAATAATCGAATAAGACAAATCTTTAATAGTTACTAATCCTGAGAATGTTCCATCACTTTTACATACAGGAATACCAGTTAATTCTGATTTTAACATTTCTTGATAACCATCATAAATACTTTCTGTATCCTTGATATAGAATCCTTTGTGATAATTTACATCTTTTAATTGTAATTTAACATCATTTAAATACTTAGGTTGATCTATATTAAAATAATTCAATGCGTATGTTGATTCTTTATTTATAGTACCTAATACTCTTGGTTCTGTGTTATCTCCTAATTGATTCTTTAAGTAAGATAATCCTATAGCAGACATAACTGAATCAGAATCTGGTTTTTTGTGACCAAAAATATAAGTCTTTTTCATTACCCTTCACTTCTTTCTTAAACATTATATCATGTTCTTTTAAAATAAAAAAGAGCATTGCTCTTTAGTTTTTGAATTTTATAAAGCTTATTATTGCCATAGTAATTACATTTGTTGTTCTAGCAAGACTATTTGCTGATGAATAACATCTTTCATAAATAGATGCTATATTATCAACTGTATCTACTATCCAGCCCTCTAAATACTTAGGTGGTATAAAAGTAACTGGAAACATATGTCTTAATATTATATCTTTTTGAAATTCATTAATCTTAAAATAAAATTCTGCATTTTCTGCTGCATATTTAGGATGATGTATTAATCTATCAATACCATTTTCTTTTTCTACTTCATCTAAGAAGAAATCATGTAATAATGCAGCAATTGTTGCTTCTTTATAATTTAATCTTAATTTCTTACAAACTTTAAATGTATAATATGCTACTCTTATTGAATGCTCAAGTCTTGTTATACCATGATGTTTATATTTACTCATCTCTTGAACTTTTGGATGCATTAAGTATTCATTTATTAAATTGTCAAATTCTTTATCAAAGTACATAAGCATTCTCCTTACATAAATATATTAACATATTATTATGTAAATATGTTGTATAATCGTTGTAAATTTACTATATTTGACAATAAAAGAATTAGACTAATTCACTTAGAATTTTATCTAATTCTTCTTCATCTTCTTTACTTGTTTCTTCTATATCATTTTCTTTATTAAACCATGCTGGAATGTTTTCTGGTTTTGTAGTTTTTTCTTCTTTTGGTTTAATCATTTTCTTCATCTTTTTATGTTCTTTTTCAGTTACTCTCATTGCTTCTTCTACTGTTTCTATATTTAATCTTTTCCACTGACCAGCAATTGTTTCTACATAACTTTTCTTCAATTGTTCATTATTTACCTTTAATACATAACTTATAAGAACATTTACAACTCCAGGATTTAGTTTTTGATCTATTAATAGACTTTCTATTAATTTCTTATCTCTATCAGTTGGTTCTGCTCCTTTATATTTAGCTTTTAATAACTGATATGGAGTCATATTTTCAAAAGCATAGACCATTTTAGCCCATTTAGAGTTATCTCCTTCTGGTTTCTTTAAAAATTCTGGCTGTTTATTATAAATAAGTGTTGGTAGATTACCACTATTTTCAAATTTATAATAGTCTCTACAATTCTTTCTTAAAATTGTTTTATCAATTAATCCTTTTTCATTAATAGAGTCTCTTACTAGACCTTGCATATCTAATGTATTTAGATTATATATAAAACTTAAATTATTTATTAATTCTTTTGTATCTTCATTAAAACATTTATCATTTAATCTACTACTTGGAATACTACTAATAATCATATTAAAGTCTATTCCTCTATTAATAATTATATTATTAGAGTCTTTCTTAGTTATATCTTCATTCATTTCTAATAGAGTTCCTTGTACTGATGAGAACACTTCATCAAATGATGCAGTTATATCTTCATAATCTTTAAAATTATATCTTGGAACTTTAAAATAATTTAGTACTTTTTCATATTCTTTTTTACCTAAATTATTATATAAAACTATATTTAGAATTGGATGATTAAAGAATTCATCTGCAGTAATAGGTGAATATATTAAATAGACAAATTGATTAACATTATCTTTCTTAACATATGTTTTTAATAGTCCTATTGCTTCTAGTTTTTCTCTTGCAATTACTATATCTTCTAGTCTTAATTGCATAGTAGACATTAAATGATGATGAGTTAGATCTTCTGACATTATTTCTTGCTTATCTAAGTCATCTAATAAAGTATTATAAAGTGCTACTGCACTATATCCAATTATAGGTTGATATAACATTGTTATTAGTTTTTTATCTTTATCTGTAATAATAGTTTTATTTATTACTGTATAAGTATCTGCAGGTAAAATAGATAAGTTTTTCATGTTATCACCACCTATATATTTATACTACAATAAATAGAAAAAAAAAGAAAGATAATCTTTCTTTAAAATGATTTAATAATTTCTATTATTATTGGTAGATTTAATCTAGTAAAATATATGAACATAAAGCTAATAAGTAAGAATGGTCCAAATGGTACTAGATTCTCTTTCTTTAGTGCTAATATTATTAAAGATATAGGTAAAGCTAAGATACTTGCGATAAAGATTACTACTAATCCTAATAATGGGTTAATTAATAATCCAAAGACAAACATTAATTTAATGTCTCCTCCACCTAAACTTTCTTTTCTAAATATTAGGTTTCCTAATAACATTATTCCAAACATAAATCCAAATAATATTAGACCATATCCTAAACTAATAAGAGCACTTTTAATTCCATAATTTATGATATTTATTATAGTAAAGTATATTGAGAAAAATATTAATACTTCATCTGGAATAATAAAATAAGATATATCTGAAATAGAAATAATTATTAGCATTGCAACTATTCCTAAAGCAATTAATAATTCAAATGAGAATCCAAATACATAAAAACTTAAGGCAAATAGTATTCCTGTAAATATTTCCATATATGTTGATAATGAATTTATCTCTGAATGGCAATATCTACATTTACCTCTTAGGAATAAATATGATAATACTGGTATCATATCTAGAAGAGATAATTCATGATTACAGGTGTCACAGTGACTTCTTGTTTTTATAAAATCTTCATGATTAGGTAATCTTAGGCCAATTACAGTAAAGAATGATCCAAAAACAGTTCCTAAAATAAAGAAGATAATTAAGTATACTACGTTCATAATTACCTCCCTATTTAATTTGACTATAAATTGAGAACATTGGTTGAATTATTGATACTAAGATAATACCAACTACTACTGCTAAGAAACAGATAAGTATAGGTTCAACTAAACTTTTCATCTGATCAATAACGTTTTTATGTAACATTTGGAAGTGTTGAGCAACTTTTTCCATCATCGTTCCTAATTGACCAGTTGTTTCACCGGTAACAATCATCTCATATGCAACAATTGGAATTGCCCATTCTCCTTTAAATGCAGATGATATTGAATCTCCTCTACCTAAGTTCTCTAATGTTCCTGAAATAATTCTCTTATATACTTCATTTGATGTAATCTTAGATAAGATTTCCATTGAGTCTGTAATAAATACTCCATGGTTTAATAATGATGCAAAAGTCTTTGTGAAGTTTGCTATTTCATTATAAATAATAATATCTTTAATTACTGGTAAATGCATCAAGATTATTTGGACTGTTTCTCTAAATTTTTGAGATTTAGTAAATGCTTCATAGAAAACAAATACTATTGCAAATATAACTATTAATAGCACCCACCATTTTTGTGATATAAATTCACTAGTTGAAACAATTATTTTTGTTAACATAGGTAGTTCTGCACCATTATCTTCAAACATTGATGTGAACTGAGGAACTAAGTAAGTTAACATGAATATTAAAACTCCAAATGCTATTGTTAATACGACAATCGGATAAGTCATTGCTGATTTCATTTGTTTTCTTGTTTGATCCATTGATGTATAATACTCAGCCATATCATCTAAGATAGAAGGTAAATCTCCTGTCATTTCAGCAGTCTTTACCATATTAACTAATAATTTTGGATAAACTTTATCTTGCATTAACATTGCATCTGATAAGTCTTCTCCTTTTAATAATTGATATACCAATTGATTAAAGCTTTTCTTTAATCCTGGCTTTGTAGTTTGTTTTGCTAAGATTCTAACTGAATCTACTAGAGGAATACCTGATTTAATATATGTAGATAATTGAGTTAGTGTAAATGATAGGTCACTTGCACCGATTCTACCATTTCCTCCGATATCTACATCGAATTTTCCTCTTTCTTTTATCTCTAAAACTTCATAATCTTGTCCTAATAAGAAGTTTCTAACATCATTTTCTGATTCTGCTTCAAAAGTACCACTTTCTTTTTTACCTACACCATTAATAATTGTATATCTATAGTCATGAACTGGTCTTTTTACTTTTTCATTTGAATCAAGTGCTGTTGGTTGAGCTGCTAAAGTTACACTTGTATCTTGTGCCATACCATCAGCTGTACCAGAATTACTTCCTGGCATTATATTATTATAGATATTTTGTGGAGGTTGAGTTGCTTGTACTGGTTGAGTTGCTTGAACTTGTTGTTGTACTGCTGGCTGTTGTGTTGCTGTTAATTGTTGTGCATTTGCATTTGATTTACCAAACATTTTATCAACCTTCCTTTCTATCTTATCTACTTTATTATAACATATCTTTTTTTAATAAAATACTATTTTTTGTTTTTTTCAAAAAAAAAGAAGATTAATTCTTCTTTTCATATCTATTTAGGAATTCTCTTTTATAGTCTAAAAATCTATCTTCTTTGATTGCTTCTCTAATTTCTTCAGTTAATCTTATTAAGAATCTAATGTTATGTATTGATAGTAGACTTCCTCCAAATGATTCTCCAACTGTAATTAAGTGTCTAATATATGCTCTTGAATAGTTTTTACAGCAATAACAGTCGCATCCTTCTTCTATTGGAGATAGATCTTCCTTATATTTAGCATTACTTACATGGATTTTACCATCTCTTGTAAAGGCTTGACCATGTCTTGCAATTCTTGTAGGAAGTACGCAATCAAACATATCAATTCCTCTTTCTACGCCTTCTAGAATGTCTACTGGTTCTCCTACACCCATTAAGTATCTTGCTTTGTTTTCTGGAATATATGGTATTGAATAATCTATTGCTTTATACATATCTTCTTTTGATTCGCCATCATTTGCAACTCCTCCAATACTATAACCATCAAAATCCATTTTAACTGTTTCTGTTGCAGAAAGTTTTCTTAGATCTTCGTATGGTCCTCCTTGAATGATTCCAAATAGTGATTGATTTGGATTCTTATGAGCATTCTTACTTCTTTCAGCCCATCTTAATGTTCTTTCTACAGAATTTTTTAAGTATTCATGAGATGCACTTGCTGGTGGGCATTCATCAAATGACATTGCTATATCACTATCTAATTTATTTTGTATTTCAATAGATTTTTCTGGAGTTAATAATAGATTTGTACCATCTATATGGCTTTTGAATTTAACTCCTTCTTCTGAAATATCTTTTTTGTTTTTTACTAGAGAAAAAACTTGATAACCACCACAATCTGTTAGGATTGGTCCATTATAATTCATAAATTTATGTAGACCACCACAATGAGCAACTATATCTTCTCCTGGCCTTAACCATAAATGATATGTATTTGCTAAAATAACTCCACTATGACACTCTTTTACTTGTTCAGGACTTAATCCTTTAATACTACCTCTTGTTCCAACTGGCATAAACATTGGAGTTTCTACAGTACCATAATTAGTCTCTATTTTTCCATATCTTGCATGAGTATCTTTATTCTCTTTAATTAATGTATATTTTATCTTCATGATATCCCCTCAATTCGTTATAATTATATATTATTTTTAATAGAAAAACAAGAAACACTATCTGTGTTTCTCATTTTCTAATGTATTAGTATTGTCTACTGTTAATACAATACCATTTAGAGATGATTGGTTACTTCTTCTTAATTTGAAACTATCTCCTGCTTTTTTACCGTAAAGTGCTTGGCCTAAAGTAGAGATTCTTTCTACGTAGTCTGAATTAACTTCTGTTGAGACAGCTTCATTTATTAGTTCGAAATCTCTTTCTTCTGAAGTTCCGTCTTCATTTCTAATCAATATACTTACAATTGATCCAATACCTATAGTGTTATCTTTAGGAGGTTCTACTAAGGTATTCTCTTTTAGGTATCTTTCTAAATATGCTTTTCTTCTTATTTCTGAAGGTGTAGCATTTCTACCTATCTTGTTGATTTCTTCATTTATTAAAAACAATTGACTAATTGTATATTGATGTCTCTTTTTATATTCTTCAGGATTATTTGTCAAATCATGAATATCTTTTCTTGCTTGGCGAGATAATCTATTTTTTCTTGCCCTCTCAGTTATAAAACTATCATAATGAGATTTAATTTTATCTATTTCTTCTATTGTTAATGATATTTGTCTTCCTGTTGAAGATACTTTATATGTTACAGTTGCTCCTTCTTCTTTACCAAATACAGCCATTCCAAAGTCGCTTGATAATCTTGCTTCATCGCTTGAATATGATGGAGTTCCTGCATCAATTAACATTACATCATCTATATCTCCATCTGAAAATCTTACTTTAACTCTTGTTCCAACATTTACGTAATCGAATGTTCTTCCTCTTAAATACTTAGATGTTGCTAATGCATCTGTTACATTATCTAATTCTTCTTTATTTCTATATAGTTCATCAACTAAATTTGAATCATCGTAAGCTGGTAAACCTATTCCTTCAATTGCAGACTTTTCTCTACTTGAAAGCATCTCACGATATCTCTTTCTATTTTCTAGTAACTCCTTTTTCTTTCTTCTTAAATATTTTACTTGTTCTGCCACTAGATACATTTCAATTTCCCCCTTAAAATGCGTGTATTAGATATACTATCACAAAAAAAGATTATGTCAATATATCATAATCTTTATTTTATAAACATTGCATCTCCAAAGGAGAAAAATCTGTATTTTTCATCTACTGCGACTTTATATGCATTTAGTATTTTTTCTCTTCCTGCTAGAGTAGAAACTAACATTACTAAAGTTGATTTTGGTAAATGGAAGTTTGTTATTAATGCATCAATTGCTTTAAATGTGTATCCGGGATATATAAATATATTAGTCCATCCAGAGCACTCTTTAAATTCACCATATAAGTTCATTATAGTTTCTAATGTTCTTGTAGATGTTGTTCCTACGGCAATTATTCTTTTTTTATTCTTTTTAGTTTCATTTAATTTATCAGCTACTTCTTTAGACATAGTATAGAACTCACTATGCATTTCATGATCTTCTACTTTTTCTACTGTAACTGGTCTAAATGTACCTAAACCAACATGTAATGTTACATAGCAAATATTAATACCTTTATCTTCTATTTTCTTTAATAGTTCTTTAGTAAAATGAAGTCCTGCAGTTGGTGCTGCTGCACTTCCAACTTCTTTAGCATATACTGTTTGATAGCGAGATTGGTCTTCTAATTTTTCATGTATATATGGAGGAAGTGGCATAGTACCTAATTCTTCTAATATTTCTAATAATATTCCATTATAAATAAGTTCAAAATGACGAATACCTTCATCTAATTCTTTAATACATTTAGCTTTTAATTTTCCGTCTCCAAATGATACTATTGTTCCTACTTTAATACGTCTTGCTGGTTTTACTAAGCATTCCCATTCATCATCTTTAATATTTTTTAATAATAATATTTCTATTACTGCATTAGTTTCTTCTTTTACACCTATTAGTCTTGCAGGCAAAACTTTAGAATCATTTAATACTAAAGTATCTCCTTCTTCTAAGTAATCTATAATATTATAAAATCTTTTATGTTCAATATTTCCTGTTTCTTTATCTAGAACTAATAATCTAGATTCATCTCTTTTTTCTATAGGAGTTTGAGCAATTAATTCTTCTGGTAATTCATAATCAAAGTCTTCTACTTTCATATATTTCCCTCCATAACTACGCTTAATTATAACATATTTTATTAATAAAAAAAAGAGAAATTACTTTCTCTTTTCTATTCCTAATATTTCATATGCTTTATCAGTTACTACTCTACCTCTTGCAGTTCTTTTTAATAATCCAACTTGTAATAAGTATGGCTCATATACATCTTCTATTGTTGTAACTTCTTCACCTATTGAACTACTTAGTGCTTCTATACCAACTGGTCCACCATTAAATTTATTAATAATTGCAAGTAATAATTCTCTATCTGTATTATCTAATCCCATTTCATCTACTTGTAGTCTATTTAAAGCATCTTTTGTAGTCTTAATGTCAATTGTATCTTTTTTCTTTACCATAGCAAAGTCTCTTACTCTTTTAAATAATCTATTAGCTATTCTTGGAGTACCTCTGCTTCTCATAGCAAGTTCTACTGCAGCTTCATCATCTATTGGCATATCTAATACTCTTGATGTTCTTTTTACTATATCAGTTAATTCATCTACTGTATAGAATTGTAATTTATTAACTATTCCAAATCTATCTCTTAATGGTGCTGAGATATCTCCTGCTCTAGTTGTTGCACCTACTAAAGTAAATGGAGGTAGATCAATCTTTATATTTCTACTATTTCCTTCACTACCAACTATTATATCTAGAGAAAAGTCTTCCATGGCAGGATACAATATTTCTTCTATATATCTTGGCATTCTATGAATTTCATCTATAAATAATACATCTCCTGCTTCAAGTGAAGATAGTATTGCAGCTAAGTCTCCTGCTTTTTCTATACTTGGACCTGATGCAGTTTTAATATTAGTTCCAAGTTCATGAGCAATTATAAAAGCTAGAGTTGTTTTTCCTAATCCAGGAGGTCCATATAATAAGACATGATCTAGAGACTCTTTTCTCATCTTAGCAGCTTCTACAAATACTTTAATATTTTCTTTAACATCAGTTTGTCCAATATATTCATCTATAGATTCTGGTCTTATTGTATTATCTAGTGTTTTATCATCAAATAAATTATAATTTGTAACTACACTTTCATCTTCTCTACTCATGAAATCCCTCCTATATATATTATACGTATCAATTTAATTATAAAACAAAAAAGTTCGATAAGCAAATGTTATCGAACATATTTTCAAATATTACTTTTCAGTTACATAATGATATCCAAATATTGTAATACCTATTGTAATTGCAAGCATTGAAAGAATTATATTAATTGTTGGTACTCCCATAAATGTATCTTTTTCTATTTCAATAGTATAGGTTAATAATACTTCGTTACTATCATTTAATGTTTTTACTAATACTTTACTTCCATCTTTTAAATCTTTATTTCCTTCTACTTTATAAGTAAACTCATCTGAATCTAGATTTACTCCTATATTTAATTCTTTCGAATCTTTATCTTAATAATAGTTTTAATGCATCTTTTACTTGTTCTTCTATTGGTAGTGATGTATTTACTTTAGCTAGTACTGGTTTTAATTCTTTTTCTTTGTATCCTAAACCTACTAATACTTCTTTTAATTCATTAGTTGTTTCCATTTCATCTTCAGATATACCTGTACCAATAAATTCTAATTTTCCTTTTAGATCTAAGATAATTTGTTTTGCTAATTTATCTCCTATCTTAGGGAATTTTTTCAAATATAAGATGTTTTCTCTTTCAATAGCGTCCATTATTCCATCAGTTGATCCAACTGCTAAAATAGGAAGTGCCATCTTACATCCTAAACCTTTAACACTTATAAGTTTTAAGAATAATTCTTTTTCTTCTATTGTTTTAAATCCATATAAAGCATTAATATCTTCTGCGATTTGTTGATATACAAACACTTTATATTCATTACCTATTTCAAATGAGTATGGATTTGATACATATATTAAATATCCTATACCATTATTATCTACTACAATGGCATTATTTTTTATATCAGTTATTATTCCTTTTATGTAGTCATACATCTTAATCATCTCCAAATTAATTATAAACTATATTAAAATAATTGTCTAAATTTTTTATATTCTTTATAGGTTGCTACCTCTTCTAATTGTTCTGGTATTTCTCCTATATAATCTCTTGGATTCATATTATCTTTTCCTGTATATATATGAAAGAACATATAGATTAATTCTTTTGGAATACCAAGACCTTTTAAGTAGTCTAAATAGTCATAATACTCTGATACTTCTGCTCTATAAATTGGATGTCTTGCTAAAGTATTTAGAATAATCATATTATAGCAATATAAATCTGTATTATCAGATGGTATTATTATTCCTGAGTCTGTTCTTCTATATTTATTTGGTACATGATCTAGATTTGGATTTCTTAATAAATAATATGCCATATCTGATGGGTCTGTTCCTGATATATATGAACTATCTAAGTCAACTACTCTTATATTATCATCCTGATCTATTATAAAATTATATTCATTTAAATCACATAAATTCATCTTAAAATATTCATCTGAAGTTCTTTGTAGTTTATCAAGTAAATCTCCTAATTTTCTTAGGTAATATTTCTTTGCTTGAAAGGTTACAAATGGACTATTAAGTAGAGAACCTAAATTCATATGTCCTTCAATTAGTGGCATTGCAAAACCAGCAGTTTTTCCATCTACATTAACTACACTATCAGGTATTATTAATTCACTCATATTAGAATAAGTATCAGATCTATTAAGTCTATCAACTGTGTTCATTTTTCTAGACATTACTTCTTCATTATCTTGTTCATCAAGATACTTAAATAACATTCTAGATCCATTTTTTGTTCTTATTTTTTTATTAAATATTAACATATAAGATTCACTATTTAATACCCCTGAATCTAATTCTAATGGTTTTAGTCTTCTTACTTGATACATTCTTAAGTTAATTACGTTCATAGTACCACCACAGTTTTGTATTATAAGCTATTTTAATCAAAATAAAAAGAGTAATTTCTTACTCTAATGTACATAAGGTACCTATTCCAGTATAATAATCCATGCTTTCTATTTCATCATCATATAGGACCATATAATCTATTTCTTCATTTCCGGCTTTTGGTGTAGATCTTTTTAGGAATTTTTCTCCTAAAGAGCACTCTGTTTTATTTTCAGTAAAAGTAAACTTATTATAATTATATTTACTAGTTAACCATTCATTAAATGTCATTCCATCTTTAAATCTATAAGTTGTACATTGATTATGTTCAATATAACTACATATATTAAATGTTGGTACATCTTTTTCTATAACTATATTAGCATTTATTTTTAATTTAAATTGTTCTAATGCAAATACTGATATTGGAATTAGAGATAAGCACATTATAATAATTAAAGCAGTATCTTTTTTACCATATTTAATTACCATATATACTCCAAAACCTATCATTATTAAACTAATAATAGATAGAACTATATTTGAATGGCCTGTTTTGGGGTTATTTGTTAAATTAGCTAGATTTAACTGCATTACTCCGTTATTATTATAAACATTATTTTCAAACATATTATCATCTACTTCTTTAGTATATGTTGCTGTTACATATAATGTTTTCTTTGAGTTAGCTTTTAATATACTTTCTCCATCCATTTTAAAATCATATGTTATATAGTCATTACCTTTAAATTTTAAATCATCACTAATAACTAAATCATCAGATGATGAGTTTTCTACTTCTATTTTATATTTTATAAAGTCATTTACTTCAAAGAAAGTAGTATCTACTGAAAAAGATAGTCCATCTACTGTTGGATCTTTATTAACTAGTGTATTATCTGAGATATCATCTATTTCAATATTAGTTATTGAGATATTATTATCTGCATATACTACTACATATGAAAATATTAAAACTATTAATACTATTAAAGTTAATATCTTTTTCATATTACCACTCCTATCATAAGTACATTATAATATACTTTTAATAAAAAAAGAAGATTAAATTAATCTTCTTTTAAATTATAATATACGTCTTGAACATCATCTAGGTCTTCTAGTGTATCTACTAGTTTCATTACTTTTTCTTGACCTTCTTCATCTAGTTCTACTTCCATATTTGGAATATATGTTAATTCACATTCTAAGAATTCTTTAACATCTGCTGCTTCTAAAGCATCTCTTACTGCAGTAAATGTATTTTGATCAGTTGTAATTAAGTAATTTCCTTCTACTGATTCAAAATCTAGTGCTCCTGCATCAAGTGCAGTCATCATCATAGTATCTTCATCATATTCTCCAGGAATTACTATTGATCCTTTTCTTTCAAACATATAACTTACTGAACCGTCTGTTCCTAAGTTTCCACCTGCTTTAGTGAATGCTGCTCTTACTTGTGAAGCTGTTCTATTACGGTTATCTGTTAAACAATCAACCATAAAAGCAACTCCTCCATGTCCATAACCTTCATATCTTACTGATTCGAAGTTTGCATCACTTCCAGCTCCAGTAGCTTTTTCTATTGCTTTTTGTATATTATCTTTAGGCATGTTTTGAGCTTTAGCTTTATCAACTGCTAAACGTAATGCCGCATTTTGACTCGGATCGGGACTTCCTCCTTTTGCAGCTACCATTATTTCTTTAGCTAACTTTTGGAATACTTTTCCACGAGCTGCATCAATTAATCCTTTTTTTCTATGAATTGTAGCCCACTTTGAATGTCCACTCATAATAATACCTCCACTTCCAGTAATATGATAACATATTTCTTTGTTTTTTTAAATATTTTTGATAATATATATGTAGGTGATAGTATGTATTTGCTTGTTAATAACAAAAGAATTAAAATTAAAGAGTATACTAAGTTTAAAGATAGATTTAAAACATTTAAGTTTTACTTAGAACCAATCGATTTTGGAATTAAATTACCTAAAAAGAAAAGAGCAACGACTACTTTCTTTTGTCAAAGAGTAGATATTTGTTTTACTGATAAAGATGAAAAAATACTATATCTATATGAAGATGTTAGAAGTGAAAAAAGAATATTCAAGTTAAAATCTAAAAATATATATTATCTTCCATTAAATACAGTTAAATATTTAAAAGTAGGAGAAAAATTAAAAATAATAAAATAAAAAGAGATATTAATCTCTTTTTTTATGCTTTTCCTTTAACTATTAATGTCTTTTCAATTACCATTTTAACATTTTGATCATTAAATGGTTTACTTAACATATCAACTATATCATAAGTAAATGCTCTATCAATTGTTTCTTTAGATGAGTCTCCTGAAATGATTGATACTGGCATTTTTTGTAATAATTGGTTTTCTCTCATATATTCTAGTACAGCAAATCCATCTTTTACTGGCATATTTAAATCTAGTAAAATACCAACTATATTGTCATTATCTTTATTAGCATCAATTATTCTAATAGCTTCTTCTCCATTTTTTGCAGTTCCAACATTATATTTCTCTGCAAAGATTCTTTTTACGAAGTTTCTTACTATATTAGAATCATCTACAACTAATATTGTTTCAGAATTATATTCATCTTCATTTTCACTTATTACTGGCATTTTAATTTCTTCTTCATTACCATTCATATATTCTTGAATTAATACTATTGCTTTATTTGTTTCATTAATTAAGTCATTTATATGCTCTGTTACGTAGTATAGGTCCCCTGCTTTACTTTTTAATTCATGTTCATAAGCCATATCAGCTAGTTTAGTAAATCCAAAGTACTTAGCATCACTCTTCATTGAGTGAACATATATTGCGTAGTTAGGCATATCTTTGTTTTGCATAAAGGTAATTAAATCTTTAATTTTAGAATGAATACCTACAAGAAATTCTCCAATTGTATCATTGTATGTATTGATATCTCCAAATAGTTCTAAACTCTTCTTAATGTCTACTCCGTTCTTTTCTAAAAACTCTATACTCTTCATATAAACACCTCTATTTTTACTCTATTAAAATTATAACATAAAAAATAGAAAATATTACAATATTTTCTATTATTTTACTCCACTATTATTATTTCTCCTATTATAAATAATTGGATAATCATAGTATGGCTTATCAAGTCTAGTTTTTACAAGTTGTCCCATACCTTTTTCTTCTACTTGTCTTTCTGCATAAAGAATTGTTGAATCTATCCACTCATCATCTGATTCATAAAAATCAAATTCATCACCGTGAGGGCCACCTTCACATAGTCCAAGTATAAAGTCTGTTCCATATACTCTAACTATGTCTATTAAATCGTTTGCTCCACCGCATGGCTTTAAGGCTACAAATAAGTCAACTTCTCCCCAATTAAATGTTTTATCACGGACTTTTGCTTTATCTCTTACTATAGTCATCTTATCTGTATCTTGTTTATATTTAGAAATAAGTGGGTCAAATAAAATTATTCTTCCGTTTTTCATTTGTTTTGAAATTCTCTCACCTAATCTTGGTAGTATACCAGAGCCAATTTCCACTATAGTCTTATCTCTAAAATCCGGATGAACTTCTTCAAGTAATTTTATAAAATCTAGATATAAATTTCTGTCATCTGGAATCAATCCCAATTCATCAAGCATTTCTCTTATCAAATCATTATCTAAATTTCTATCAGTTGGTCCCATTCCAAATGAATTTCTTAAATATCTTTCTTGATATTTATCGAATTCTCCTGGATAAGTAGTTAAATGTTTATTTAATAACATGCAATTATGTATCGGATTACTTCCGGTTGCCATATTATCCCCCCAAAAAACAGGTTTTATTATAACATATATTCTATATTTTTCAATGCTTTTTTTATAATTTAACATCTACCATTACTGGGTAATGATCACTTATATTTAAATCTTCTATTACTTTCTTATCTAATAACTTAAATTCATTCGATAAAAATATATGATCAATTTCTCTTTTATACTTAGAGATTTTTAAAGTTTTATGATTAAATTCAACTCTATAGATACCTTTTTCTTTTAAAGAATCTTCAAATTTATTAAATATTTCTTTATTATTTTTTAAGTTGAAATCACCCATTAATACTATTAGGTTATCATCATGAGCAATTAAATCATATATCTTGTTTAATTGCTTTTCTTTTACTCTTTGGTTTCTTACTTCTAAGTGAGTATTATATATACTTATTAATTTACCTTCATATTCTATTACAACTTTAGTTAATATTCTTTTTATAGGTGAGGGAAAAAAAGGAAGACGATATGTCTCCTTTTCTATAACCTTTTTATTTGTAATTATTGGAGTCATTTCATTAATGTGTCTTAATATGAATCTTGAATAAAATCTATATTTTCCAAAGTAACTATAATCATTATCTATTCTTTTACATATATCTTTATCACATAAATAGAATACTTCTTGTAGACCTAAGATATCTATATTATTATCTTTCAAATACTTCATAATATCTTTAGTCTTATTTATATTATATTTTCTATAATTATTTTGAATATTAAATGAACTTATTCTTAACATAGAATCACTTTCCTTTAATCTTTGAAGTCGAAATAGAACTTTAATATTCTAACTTGATCTCCTTCTTCTGCGCCTAATTCTCTTAGTTTATCATCGATACCCATTCTTCTTAATTTTTTAGCAAATCTATATACTGCTTCATCACTAGTGAATTTAGTCATTTTAAATATCTTTTCTACTTCATCACCTGATATTACCCATGTACCATCATCATCTCTAGTAATTGTGAATGGTTCTTCTTTCTTAAACTTATATAGTATATGACTTTCTATTTGTGAATCGTCATATAATGGATTAGATGGTATTGTATCTAGTATATCTGCTAATCTATTGATTACTTTATCTAATCCTTTATTAGTAGCAGCACTTACTTCAAACACTTCTAAATCTACTTTCTTTTTGAATTCTTCTAAGTTTTCTTTTGCATTAGGTAGATCCATCTTATTAGCTATTACTATCATTGGTTTTTTCATTAATTTTTCATTGAATGCTTCTAATTCTTTATTTATTAATACAAAGTCTTCATATGGATCTCTTAATTCAGAGCCAGACATATCAACTACATGAGCAATTACTCTTGTTCTTTCAATATGTCTTAAGAATTTATCTCCTAAACCTTCTCCAAGAGATGCTCCTTCTATTAATCCCGGAAGGTCTGCCATTACAAAACTTCTATTATCACTTGCTCTTACTACTCCTAAGTTTGGAGATAGTGTTGTAAAGTGATATGCTGCAATCTTTGGACGAGATGCAGAAACACATGAAATAATTGTACTCTTACCTACTGATGGTAATCCTACTAATCCTACATCTGCTAATAATTTAACTTCTACTTTTAAGTTTTTCTTTTCTCCTTCTTCTCCATTTTCAGAGTAGTCTGGAGCTGTATTTGTTTGGGTTTTAAATGCAGTATTACCTCTTCCACCTCTTCCGCCTTTAGCAATAATTTCTTCTTGGTTTTTATGAGATAGGTCTGCAATTATTAAACCCGTATCCATATCAGTTACAACAGTTCCTAAAGGTACTTTTACAACAGTTGGTTCTGCTCCCTTACCATTTTGGTTCTTTCCTCTACCATTTTCTCCTTTAGGTCCTTTAATTGTTTTTTGATATCTTAAATCTAGTAATGTATGTAGTCCTTCATCTACTACGAAGATTATATCTGATCCATGTCCACCATTTCCTCCATATGGTCCTCCCATAGGTACGAATTTTTCTCTTCTAAATGCTGTACATCCGTCTCCACCATTACCTGCTTCAACTTTGATCATTACCTCATCTACAAACATTGTTTCACCTCCCTGTTTTATTATGCAGCAATTTGTAATTGATTTGCATTTTGATCTTGCATTTGTTGTTGTAATGCTTGAACTTGTTGTCTACTTGTTTTTATTTGTGTACTACCTGTAACAGTTATTTTATTTCCTGGTCTACTTAGTATATCGAATAGTGTTCTATTAAATTCACTCTTACTACGATATCTACCAGCTTTGAATTCATGGAATGCTGCTTTTATTTTATTAAACATTCCACCCATTTCTCTTTCTTTTGTAGCTATTGCTTCTAAATCATCAGCCTGTTCTCCATATACTTCAGCTTTACTTTCAAAATGCCTATTAATCATTCCTCTCTTCATCTCAACGAACATCTTAGGTGTCATTACTCTCTTCTGGAATCCTTCTATTTTAGTTTGTGCATTTTGAATGCCTTTTATTCTATATTTTAGTCTTGTTATTTTTCTATCTATACTTCTCTTTTGATATTCAGTCTTTAGACCTTTTTTTAATTCTTCTAATTCTTGTATTTGTTTTCTTATTTTTATAATTTTAGCGCTTCTACTGTTATACATTTCATCTAAGCCATTTACTATAACGTTATCATCATAACTTAGATTTAATTCTCTTAGTCTTGCTATTTCTTTATCAATTTCTCTTGCTCTAGTTTGATACATCATATCAATAGGACCAATACCAGTTCTTTTTCTTAAGTATCTACTTTTCTTAATTTCTAGTTTTTTTATCTTTTCTTTTATTAAACTAGAATAAGTAGTTTCATGTTGATCATCGAAAATAGCTTCTTCTCTTTCTTTAAGAGCATTACGTAGTTTTTCTCTTAATTCTTTGTTTTTAATTTCTTTAATTAAATCATTTATTCTATCTGCATTTTTTGGATCATGAAGTTCACTTTTTATTCTTGCAACTGCAAATCTAAATAATTTATCCTTTTCTTTATCATCTAGCTTATCATAATTTTTATCTAAATATCTTACTATATCTTCAATTTCTTTACTATTAAATTGAACTTTTTCGTGTATAATTCTACTTTCTAAATCTATTCTTAATGAATAACCTGACTTATTTATTTTATCTAATACATTAATTGTTTCATCTGAATCTTTTTCATCTCTTAATAATGCAATAACATTTTTAGTTATGATTTCTATATAATCATTATATTTACTTTGTTCAATTGTTTTATCTTTATCTAATAACTCTAATAATTCTATTATTTGAGTACTAGATAATTTAACATCAACTCTTGGATATTTTTTATAAATATCATAAGCAAATTCATAATTATTAATTACTGGGAATGATTTATCTTCTCCCATTAAATCCATTAGTTTAAATAATGTTTCTAGATCTTCATCTTTATTCTTTTTATAATCTTCTATATCCATACTATCAAGTTTAGCAATTAAAGAATCTCTTACGGCTTTAGCCATATCACTAATATTACTATTCTTGAAATTATTACTTTGTCTTAGTATTATTACTCTATTTCTTAAAGAATTAAATTTTGCAACTTCGTTTACTCCTAATCTATATTGCATACTTGATGGATTAGTATTTTCAATTCCATCATAGTTAATTGCTTGTAGATTTTGATCTTCATCAAGTTTTAATAATTTTGCCATTTCTAATCTTGTTTTAAATAATTCTGCATTATATGGAGGAATCTGTGAAGTTAAGCTACTTAATTTATCAAGTTGCTCTTGTGATAAATTCATTGTTGTAAAATCTTCAGTTTCTATTCCTGTATAATTAATTCTTCTATATTCTGCACTGTTTTCAAATCCTATTATTGTTGCAATTTCATATCTTACACTATATATTTCCAGAGTTTTTAATTCATCTTCAACTTTTTTTATTTCTATTGAACTAGATGATGAAACATTTTTTAATTCTTGTAATTGTTGTTGTTTATATTTAATTAGTATTCTTACTTGTTCAATATTATACATTCAATTACCTTTTATTCATCAATGCATCGATTTCTCGATTCATTAAATCTCTTACTTTTCTTTCTTCCTCTGGATCAGTTATTTTTTCAAATTTAAATTCTTTTTCTGATATTTGATTTAAAATAGATAAATATGAATATAAATTATCTTTATCAGCCACTTCACCTTTTGTATATAAAACATATTCATGATTATATTCTTCTAACTGATAAAAATCTAATATTTCTACTTCTGTCAATTGTCCATCTTCATCGTAAACAGTCAATTTATTCATATCATACACCTCTATGATAATTATACATTATTCTTTACGATAAAAAAAGAACCAAATGGTTCTTTACACTATTCTGCTACTGGATAAACAGAAGCTTGTTTCTTATCTTTTCCTAAACGTTCAAATTTAACTATTCCGTCTACTGTAGTATAAATACTATCATCATTTCCACGACGAGTATTTGTTCCAGGGAACATTTTAGTTCCTCTTTGACGATATATTATAGAACCAGCTGTTACGAATTCACCGTCAGCTGCTTTAGCTCCTAATCTACGACCTGCAGAATCACGACCATTAGATGTTGATCCTTGCCCTTTATGGTGAGCAAATAATTGGATATCTAATTTTAAAAATTTCATAATTCTCCTCCTTACTTAATTTCAATGTTTTCTGGATAATTTCCAGATAATTCTTTTAAAAGACTAATCATATTATTGATTAATGCTTGAGTAATTTTATCATCACTCTTTACATCAATTGTCATACCTTTTTTACTAACTAAATAAGTAATACTATTATTATCTATTGAAAGGATACCATTTACTGTAGTTGTAACTATACTGCTACATGCACTACAAACTATATCTTTTCCATAGTCATCGAACATTGCATGTCCTAAAATAGTAATCTTTTTATATTTAGCACTTTCTTTAACAACTTTTACAGTAATCATAAATTATCCAATTTTAGTAATTTTGATTTTTGTATAAGGTTGTCTATGACCTTGTTTTACACGATTAGATCTATCTTTTTGTTTATACTTGAATACTTTGATTTTTTTAGCTTTACCATTCTTGATAACTTCACCTTGAACAGTAACACCAGTAAGATAAGGATTACCTACTTTCTTATCAAGCATTAATACTTGATCGAAATTTACTACATCACCAGATTCGCAATCTAATTTTTCAACATAAATTTCAGATCCTTCTGCAACATAATATTGCTTTCCACCAACTTTAATTACAGCGTTCATCTAATTTTACCTCCTTTTAAATATACTTAAGACTCGCTTTTGAGGTACGAAAATCGTTTAAAACCTTTTCAATGCGGTTTGAGCTTGAGGCGTCAAACACATAGATTATAACATGGAGAAGCCTTATTGTCAAACGCTTTCAAGGTAATTATAAAAGATTATTATAGAATTTTTATCTATATCTATGTTAGAATCAATATAAAGGAGTTGATTATTACGAAATATAAGAGAATTTTATTGAAATTAAGCGGTGAAGTGCTTGCTGGAGATAAGAAAACAGGTATCGATTTTGAAAGAACTTTAGAACTTGCTAGAGAAATTAAAAAATGCCACGATGAAGGTTATGAAATTGGAATAGTTGTTGGTGGAGGTAATTTCTGGAGAGGTAAAAGTAATGAGTATATGGACAGAGCTACATCAGACTATATTGGTATGTTAGGAACTGTTATGAATGCTCTTGCTTTAGGAGATGCTTTTAAACAAATTAATTGTCCTGTCAGAGTTCAAACTGGCGTTGAAATGAGACAAATTGCTGAATTCTATATTAAAGATAGAGCAATTAGACATATGGAGAAAGGAAGAATAGTAATATTTGGTTGTGGTACTGGAAGTCCATTCTTCTCTACTGATACAGCATCTGCTTTAAGAGCTGCTGAAATAAATGCAGATATACTAATCAAAGGAACTAAAGTAGATGGAGTTTATGATAAAGATCCAATGAAACATAAAGATGCCAAGAAATATGATGAAATTTCTTATATAGACGTTTTAAATAAAAAATTAAATGTAATGGATTCTACAGCAATTAGTCTATGTATGGAAGAAGGTATTCCTATACTAGTTGTTAATATAAATGAAGAAAACATTATGTTAGATGCTATTAATGATCCAAAGATTGGAACACTTGTAAAATAAAAAGAGATATTAAATCTCTTTTTTTATTTCTTTAAATACTTCATCTATTATTGAATATAAATAACACCCAGTCTTTTTATTTGTCTTTTCTTCAATATATTTTCTATATCCATTAAGTTGTTTAATATAGTTTTCATCATCAATATTTTTTAATTTATAATCAATAATAATCATTTTATCTGAACATTCAATAAGTAAATCTATTATTCCATGAGAAATATTATTATCTTCTTTATAAACAAATTCATACTCTTTATACATCTTATTATTAAGATTATCTTGGATTAAACTATTACTAATAAATTTAGATATTTTATTTCTAATAAATTCATCTTCTATTATATTCTCATCATAATTATTAAAGTCAATTTCTTCTAATAATTCATGTACTTTAGTACCATATTCCAATAGTTCTTTTTCTTCTTTTGATATTAAATGAAGACTTTCTTTAGAGTAATGACTCTTCTCTACTTCATTAGAATTTATAGATATTTCTTTTACTATAAGTTTGTCTTCGTCTAACTCTAAATCATTAGACTCTTTCTTTATTGTTAATAAATAATCTTTAGTTCCTTCTATATCTGTTTTAACAATATATGGAAGTAGTACTGAATAGATACTTTTCATAATAGATAAATAAGAATTATAATTTTCTCTTTCATAAGATGGTACTAAATCAAATACTTCTTTTTCTTCTTCTAGTTCTGGCATTACTATTATCATTTTTTCTTTTGCTCTAGTAAGTGCTACATATAAGACTCTTATTCTTTCAGATATTTCTTCCTTTTTATTATTAATTTTTAATAATTTCTTTAAAATAGTATCCTTAAAATACTCATCTACTTTAGGAAGAATAATTCCATATTTATTATCAAATAATATCCTTTCATTTAGTTCACTAATATTAAATCTACTTGAGAATCCAGCAAAGTAACATATTGGGAATTCAAGACCTTTAGACTTATGAATAGTCATGATCTTACAACTATTACTAGAAGATGTATTCATATTAAAACTAAGATCATAATCATTTTTGAATATATCTTCTAAGTAATTAATAAAATCATAAATAGTCATTCCTTCTTCTGAATATGAGTTTATTAAATTATAAATATATTCTGCTCTTACTCTATAAGATTTTACATTACCAACACTAAGTAGTTTTTCTTCATAATTAACTTTATCAAGAACTAATCTATAAAACTCTGTTGGAGTTAAATAATCTATAGATTTAGATAAATCTAAACAAATAGAATATAACTCACTATCTTTAAAATTATCATTAATAAAGTAATTATATATTTCTTCATCACTTATTTTATAAAGAAAACTTCTACTTATAGATGTGAAATTATACTTAAAGTCTACATCATATCTATTTTCTCTAATACAAATTATTAATTTTAATAGATTTCTAATTACAAATATATCTTGATCATTACTTAAAGACTCTTCTTTTAAAATTGATATTGGTATATGAAGATACTCAAATACTTTTTTATATAAATCAAAGTTCTTACTTTTATCTAATAAAATTACAAAGTCATTATATTCTACATCTCTTAGAATTAAATTATCTTTATCAAATATTTGGAACTTATTTTCTATTTTGTTTTTAATATCATTTCCAATTATAAATGCTTCTTCTTCATCTTTAGATACATTTAATTCTTTTTCATTATAAGTAATAATATCCATATCATAATTTTGATCAGTTTTTCCTTCATTAATATATGTATTATTACCAAATATCATTCTATGACTTACTTTGTATTCTGCTCCACCTATTTCATTATCCATGAATAAATCAAATAATAAGTTTATATTTTTTAAGACATTTTCTCTAGATCTAAAGTTCTTTAATAGATCTATTTTTACTCCTTGATTAGAATTACTATATAAATCATATTTCTTTTTAAATATATATGGATTGGCATTTCTAAAACGATATATTGATTGTTTTATATCTCCAACCATATAAACGTTATTCTTAGATATAAGTCCAATAAATCTTTCTTGAGTATCATTAGTATCTTGATATTCATCTACTAGTATTTCATTAAAACTATTAGTTAATTCTTCTCTTATGTTTTCATTTTCTAATACTACTTTTATTGCGAGATATGCTATATCATTAAAACTAAACATTTCATTTTCTAATTTATAAGTATTTAGTCTTTTATTTAATTCTTTTAATATTTCTACTATTACTTCTACATTATCCTTAGTAGATAATAATTCTTCTTTTATTTCTTCTTCTGAGTCATAAATACAGTATTCTCTAATTTGTTTAACTATATCAAAAATTGTAGTTTTAATTCTTTTACCTTCATCAGGACTATTTTTAGGTACTACTACTGTTTTTACATCTATATTTTTAAAATCATCGTATGATTTTGCTCTTAAAAGACCAGATAAAGAGTCTTCTACTTTAGATATAAATTCTCCATCGAAGTATTCATTTAATTCTTTAAGTAAGTCTCTTATAGTATTCTTTTTAGACATAAGAATAGATGTATATTCTTTTATATATTCATTTATTTTGTAATCAGTAAATTCATTATTAAAATATTCATTTAAGAAATCATCTTTATCATATTTTAATTCTACTTTTTTATATACATTTAAAATACTATCTTTTAGACTTTTATCATCTTTTAGACAAAAATCATTTATTAGTTTTAAGAATTTTTTCTTTGGAGATAGATAATATTCATCAAATATTTCATCTAATATTTCTTTTTTCTTTATATCTATTATTACTTGATCTGTTATTTTAATCTTATTAGTAATATTTAAGTATGTATGATATTTCTTTACTATTGATAAAGCAAATGAATCAAATGTTGTGATGAATGCTGAATCAAGAAGATCTTTTTCTTTTTCAAGTCCTTCTGTTTTATTAATAGTCTTTCTTATTCTTTCTTTCATTTCAGCTGCTGCGGCATTAGTAAAAGTTAATACTAATAGTTCGTTAATATGAACTCCACTTAATAGTTTTCTTTGTACTCTAGCAGTTAATACTGCAGTTTTACCTGAACCTGCTCCTGCAGATACAATAATATTAGTTCCTTCGGTATTGATTGCTTGTTCTTGTTCTTCAGTCCATGCCATTACTCATCACCCCCTAAGAAATCTAAATTATCTTGTTTTTCTAAGTATTTAATATTATCTGGCTTCATGTAACATAAGTCTTTATACTGACAGAATTTACATGATATATTATCATTTCCATAGACTTTTGGATCTATATCAAACTTAGCAGATACTATATCTTTAGCATTTTCTTCTATTTTATTTTTTGTAAATTTAATTAAATCAAACATAGTCTCATCATTAATTAGTTTAGTATATGATGAGAATCCTTTATCATCAGAATACTTCATACTTTTAATAAGTTCACTATCAGTATATGTTGAATCAAATCTTTCTAAGATATCTGTTTTATCAGTTGAATATCCTTTTAATAAGTATTTATCTTTAATATCTTTTTCTATATTCTTAGACCATGTTGGATAATCATATAATATATTTTGATAATATATTCCAGTAAATATTGGATTTGATATTTCTTTTGAAAAATTAATTAAATAAAGGTATGCAGGTAATTGCATATGAAGACCATATTTCATTGGTTCAATATTAGTATCAATAGTTCCTGTTTTATAATCTATTATTGAATAGTATGTATCTTCCATATTTTTATAATACATAATCTTATCTATATAACCAATAAATTCAATTGAAATATCATTACTAATTGGAACAGTAAATTTCTTTTCATAATAAGCTTCATCATATCCAGTTAATAATTGTTGTTTCTTTAATACTTCTATAAAGTTTTCTAAATCTTTTCTTATTCTAACTAGTAATATTTTCTCTTTTAAGCTTAATTCTTTCTCTTCTATATATTTGGTATACTCTCTATTAAAATCAAAGCCAGGAGTTAAATAAATAGATAATATCTTATGATATAGAGAACCAATGTAGGCTGCAAAAGAATCTTCATAGATATTAAGTTTTAATACATAATTAATATAGTATTTAAAACGACATTCATTATAAGTATTAATTGATGTATATGATAGTCTTAATGGATAAGGCAAGTTCTTTAAATATGTATCATTATTAATACCAGTAAAGTTATTATCAAATTCTTTATAGTTAATATCATAATGAGTATTTAATTCTTTTAAATGTTTTTTCTTTTCTCCATATAAATAATAGTAATCAAGCATTTCACCTAATCTTATCTTATTATAAGTATTAGAAAGGGACCAATTATCATTATCTATATGATCTACATCTATACTTAGTTCATTTATAAGAGGAGATCTGTAAAAGGAGTTAAATGGTGTATTTAATTTATAACTTAAATATAGATTATTTATTCTACTTAATAGATAACTTACTATATTCTTTTCTCTTGTATTTAGATAATCTGTTTTATACATATCAACTTCATCTTTCATAGAATCTGTAATATACTCAATATCTTTTCTCATTACTGGTAATATATCTTGATTAAATCCTATTAAGAATACATGATCATCTTCCATAAATTCATATTTATATAAGTCTCTTATATTAACAGCATTATCTAATAATATAGAGTCACTCTTAGTATTCTTTAATTTATCTATTAATAATTTATTATAAATAGGATCTTCCTCATCAATACTCGATAATTCTTCTAATATATTTATTATCTTTTTATTTATACTATTTTTACTTGGATCATTTAAATCTAATTCTTTAGTTAATAAATAATCTTGTACTATTTTATTTCCATAAATAGTATCATTAAATTCTATATTTATTGGGATATTATAATATTTAAATAGATTCTTAATTATATATAAATAATCATTAGATACATTAGTTAAATATATTTTATTTATATCTACTCCACTATTTAATAATTCTATTATCTTTATACATACATAGTTTATTTCTTCTTCAATTGTGGTAAATTCTAATACTTTGTTTTTTATTTCTACTTTTGGAATATCTAATTTATAATTAAGTGCTAATTCTTCATATTTATCTAAATCATAGTAATTGGATACTTCAATAGTTTTATCTTTAATATAGTCTTTAAACAACTTATTAAATACTAGTAACTTATTATCTATTAGTTCTTTTTTTATATCTCTTAAGAATAATAGTTTTTTATTATTATAGTCTTTATTAATATCTATTACATATAAGTTATTTAAGTATACTTTAGCAACATCTAAATTAAAATTATATTTATTCATTAAGTAGTATATAGCATTATCATTATATGAGAAAAAATAATTATTTATATATTCATTTTTAGTCATAAATTTAATACTATGTAGTTCATTACTATTATTTAATTCTTCTAGTATTTTTAGTTTTGTTTCATTTGGACATACTATTATTTTTTCCATATAATCACCTATTTAATTATAACATAAAAAAAGAGAACTTAACGTTCTCTTTAAATTCTTTCTAAGCCACTATCTAAATAAAAATCTTCTCCAGGTATTTTAAATGCAATTACAAGGTTACCACCTTCACTATAAAATAGTATTACATCATTATAGTTATTTTGTAATTCATATTCTTTATTTTCATCTTTATTTAATCTTTCTGTTGCATCTTTAATTGTTTTAGCAATTTCTTCATCTTTTACTTGTTCAATTTCTCTTATTTCTTCTTGAGTTAATAATCTCTTTTCTTTTTTATCATAAGTAAATGCTTCATAACTCAATGATTTTCTTTCTTCTGTACAATAATCTGTTTGTTTTCTATGTACTCCAATTGAAATTATGAAATCATTCTCAAATGGAGCAAATCTTACTTCATTATATAATCTGTAGTTATATTTACTTCTTGCTTTATCACAAGTACTATCATTCATATCTGATTTCTTTGCTTCTTCAAATAATCTTAATGTTTCTTTATTAACTCTTTCTAGTTCTTTATTTAATACTTTATAATCATATTTTATTTTTATTAAATCATAATAATCATATACTGGTCCTTGACAATCTTCAAGTGAATTCTTTTTACATACTTTTAATTTATTAGAATTGTCATAATCCCAGAAATTTTTATTTTCTACTTCTTGTTCTTTTGATGTAAATTTATTAAAACCAAATACACCTAATATGATTAATAATATTAATACAACTACTGAAATAATTATTTTATTTTTATTTTTATTCTTTTTCATAGTTTTACCTCTCTTTTATTTAAATAGTATACATAATCCTATCCTGGGCATGTAGAGTATGGGCAGACTGTATTATATCCACCTATACAGTTACGATAGATATGTACCCAGTGACAATTACCATTCCAACATTGGTATGGAGTTTCTACATATCCATATAAATCTCCATAATACCAACTTGTATCTTCTGAAATAACATATACTCTATCGTTACGTCCACCTAATGAGTGATAGATTGTACCAACGAAAGTACTATCATCTTTATAAGAACTATTATAAATTGCAGTCATTCCGGCACGACACGCTGTTTTCCAAACACATCCTTTTGGATTATTTTCACCACAACATGATTGTGTAGTATTATATCCACATTTTGCTACGCTTCTATTTCCTGCTTTATCTATTACAAGCATATAATTATAATATGTTGTTCCTCCACATGCTGTATTCAAAGCAGATGAACTTGACCATCCATTTGACCAAGCTATATCATTAGGATTTGAATAGTCTACTGTAGTTGCCATATAGTATCTAGCAGAAATACCACTGTATTCTACATTATTTATCTTATCATGTGATCCTGTATCACTCATTGATGATCCACTTATACCACAAAGTGGAGTTGGAGGTTCAGGGTCCACAGGTGTATTACATGTTTTTGCAGCACATGATTCTTCGTTACCAGCTTTATCTTTTATTGTAAATGCTGGAACAGCTGTTGTCTTTCGTGCTGTATTTAGTGCAATTTCACCTTTAGCGGAATCGTCTGCAATACCACTTTCATTATCTGTTCCACCATATGTAAGTTTTAAATTTTTATTATTAGTCCATGAAGTAATACTACAATTTGCATATGAACATTTAGGAAGCACTGCATCTATTTTAACAACTTGATTATTTGGACACGCATCTGAAACGTTACCAGCAACATCTTTAAATGTATAAGCTACTCCTGCTCCATTTGGTCCTCCATTAGATATATTTATACTTGTAGTTGTTGTATATTTATGTGATTTTGTCTTTGATGCACAAGTACTTCCACCATCTTTATCACTACATTTACTTGTAACTACTACATAGTCACCTTTTTTCAACCATGTATTTGATGGTGTTGTTGGTTGACCACTTGAATTATATTCAGCTTTTGTTGTTGAACATGTTGGTTTTGTGTAATCTATTTTTACTATTCTATTTGCAGGACATTTTGTTGTATTGTCAGCATTATCTTTTACTGTTCCACCTTCATCTTTACCAGCTGCTCCTGCAGTTGTTGTTACTATTTCAAAATTATATAGATTAGATAATGTTTTATATTCTTCATGACATCCTGAAACTACACTTTTTTGTGCCTTATCATTACATGTTGCTGTTACAGTTGCTGTTTCACCTTTCATTAACCAACCATCTTCTGTGTTGTTATGTGTTTTTCTATCTCCTCCAGAATAAGTAACTTTTGTTGTACAATCAGGAGCTTTATGGTCTATTTTTATATCTTTAGTTGCTGCACAATTCACTGTATTTCCAGCATTATCAGTGAACGATCCACCTTTTCCTGCTCCTGCTGCTCCACCATTACTTATGTTAATATCATCTTTATATTCATGTGAAAATACTTTTGAACTACACTCACTTATGCTTAATATTCCTTCTTTTTTTACATCATCACATGTTGCTGTTACAACAACCGTTTCACCTTTTCCTGCCCAGTCTGATTTAGAGAATTCTCCATCTCCTTCTGCTCCTTTTTCGTGATTCATTGTTCTTTCAACAGTACATTTTGGAGCTACTGTATCTAACCAAATCTCTGGCTTGTGTGCAATATATCCTGAACAGTTATTGGCATTATCACACAATGCAAATTCAATCTTATCTTTTCCTTGATAATCCTTTGAGAATACGAAGGCTGTTTGATCTTTATCTCCATAATATTCGTTTTTATTTGTATCACTTGCTTCATTAACTAATAGTTTACCATTTAAATCATATACATTGTATTTTCCTTTATAGAAACCTGATACATTATCGTTTTTAAAGTTATTTGCGATATATGCTTTTACATATTTATTTGTCCATGTAGCTGGACTATAATCATTTCCGTTTTGAGCTCTTATATCATTCTTTTGAAGATATGAAGTATTTACTGTTAATCTTCTAACATTTGGTGCTGTCTTATCTACATATGCATTGATGTTTACGACTGTTTTATTTCCAGCTCTATCATATACTGTTAATTTACCCCATCTAACTCCATCTGTAGGTAATCCAATATCTATTGAATATGTATTATCATCAATGAATTTGTTTGTTGGAGTTTGAAAATCACCTAAGTCACTATCATCATTTGCATCTGATACTTTTTTCTCATCTGCAGTATATGTAGTTTTAGATTTTACTCCAGAAACATTTGTTTCCCATGTCCATGAAGCTAATTCGATATTATCTTTTGTAGTAACATGAATGACTGGTCCGTCTGGAGAATTACTTCCATTAAACCATTTGTTTTCATCTGCACCAGCATCAATTTTATATGTATTAAAATCTATTGTTCCTGAATTGTTTCTTCTATTACCATTTGCATCTAGTCCACCAACTGTCTTAGATGCAACTACTGGTTCATTGTCTCCTGCTTTTGCTTTAACTGTTACATTTACTTCTGGTTCTAGAATATCAACGTTTACTCTAACTAAACATCTATAGTCACCAGTTTCATCTCTTCTGTGGTTTGCATCTCCCGCATCATTCCAATCATCTGGAAGACTATCTTTTACTGGTCCATCATTTCCTGCATTATCCTTAATATAAATCCAGGCATATTTTGCACCATATAGATATGGTTGAGTTCCATTAACTGTTTGATTATTTGGCCATGTTTGAGTAAATATTTCTCTTAAACATTGACTTCCATCACCATCTGAACATTTAATTTGAATACTCTTTCCTCTTCCGGCTTTTTCATATGCAGCACGGTTATACCATTCTCCTGGTTTTGCTTGAGTAAATTTAAGTAAGTTAGCACTATTATCTTCACAATATGGTGGTATTGTATCTTGATAATCTGCATAACTTCCTGTACCTGTTTCAGCATGTTCATCTAAACTTCCACCTGTTGTGTTTCTTGCTAATACTGTTAATCTTACTGATGTTATACCTGTTAAATCAATATATTTTTTAATCTTTTCACTTACGTTTATTTCTGTTCTATTTTCTCCATTTAAGACTCCAGAATTATACACTTCTTGGTAATCTGTTTGAGCATCACGTTTTGTAGAAATAACATATGTATAAGATGTAATTTCTGTATTCTTATTTGTTGCTGATCCTAATATTGTAAATGAGAAACTTGCAACACCAACGTCATTAGAATCAGAGAAAATAATTCCGTTCTTTAATACTGGTGGATCTATTGCCTCTTCTATTGGAGGAACTTCACTACCACAATATACATGAGGCTTATAATCATAGGAATTCTTTCCTGTTTTAATTACCTCAATAAATGAATTCTCCATACAATTTTTACCATCATCACGAATAATATCTTCTGTTAGATATTTTGTATCTTTTAATTCTTGAAATGGTATTTTTATTGACTCTCCAATTCCTTTTGGAGCCAATTCTTTATTTGCTTGTAAGTAGCTTTTTGCAGCTAAAGTTGCTGATTTTACTTCTGTTATATTTTTTTCATTTTTAGATTTATCAATTACTCTAGATACTGCAAATATAGTTACTGATGCTAGTATTCCTAAAATAACTACTACTGCTAATAATTCTACTAATGAGAAACCCTTTCTATTATTCATATCATCACCTACTATACAAATAATTATAAAATATTTTTAATTTTTATACAATATAAAAAACTAAATTTTGGCAATTTAGTTTTTTTTAATTCTATCCTGGGCAAGTGGCATATGGACAGGCACTATTATTTCCTCCTACACAGTTTGGCCATATATATGCATATGGGGCATTTCCTGCAGGATACCATGATATATTACCACAAGGTGAATAAATATATAATTTCTTAGAAGCAGAACCTTCTATTAAATATAATCTATCACTACATGATGAGTCTTTTTGATGATATACAGTACCGGCATATGTTGTTTTTGCTTCACTTGTATAGATGAATGTTCTTCCGTTACGACACGCTGTCTTCCAATTACATCCCCATGGATTAGATTCACCACAACAAGAACCTGTTGTATATGAACCAGTACATACAAATGATTCTGAGTTACCTGCTTTATCAATTACTTTAATGTGACCATAGTAAGTAGTACCACAACTTGTTCCTAATGCATTTGATGATTTCCATGCATTTGATGAAGTTGATTGCTTACTACTTGAAGTACTTGATATGTATACGACAGATGATACTCCACTATGTGAATCACTCTTAGAATTTACATTAATTTTATTTCCTGACACTGAACATGATCCAGTTGGTTTTGTTTTATCAACTAAAACATTACAACTTGGAGTACATTTTCTTTCGTTACCAGCAATATCTTTAATTATATATTCATCAAGAGTAAATGATTTAGTTGTTTCAGTAATTGTTCTATCTTTTAGTGTAGTTGCACAACCACTTCCATTTGTATCTTGGCAACCATATTTAACTGTTCTATTTTGATTTGTCCATGATGTATTATTACAATTTTCTGTATAACAACTTGGTGCTACTGCATCTATTTTTACTGTCTTATAACCACACATTTTTGTATTTCCAGCTGTATCTGATACCGATTTAGCAACGCCATCTCCTCCAGCTCCAGCTGTTGTTGTATTAATTAGTTTATCTGTTTGATAAAGTTTGCTGAATGTTTGAGTTGCACATTCACTTCCACCTTGATCAGAACATGTTGCTGTTACTCTTGCAGTTTCTCCTTTACTTAACCAGCCAGATTCAGTATTATCATGAGTTTTCTTATCTCCACCTTCATATGTGATTGATAAGTTACATACTGGATCAGTTTGATCTATTTTAACTGTTTTATTTGCATCACAATTAGTTACATTATCTGCGGCATCTTTTACTGATCCGCCGTTTCCAACATCTATTGCTCCAGCATTATTTATATTTGTTTCTGTGCTATATGTTTTTGAAAATGGTTGAGTAACACAACCAGAATTAATATCTTTAGTCTCACTACATTTTGCTGTTACTACCGCTTGTTCTCCTTTACTTAACCAACCAGTTGATGATAGTTTTCCATCACCTTTGCTGCTATCTGTTACTTCATATTTAATTGAAGTTGTACAAATTGGTGCAGTGTGATCTATTTTTACTGTTTGATTTGCTGAACAAGGTGCTTCATTTCCAGCATTATCTTTTACTGTTCCACCTTCATTATTACCAGCTGCTCCTGCAGTTGTTGTACTAATTGAATCTTTATATTCATATGAAATCTTTTCATCAACACAACCACTACCTGATTTACCAGCATTTTGATCTGAACATGTACCTGTAACTGTAATTGTTTCTCCTATTCCAGCCCATTTTGCATCAGATAGATATCCATCTACTTCATCAATAGTCTTATTAACATTTTGACTTACTGAACATACTGGATCTATTGTATCTAACCAAATTTCTTTTACTTCACTATAAGTTGAACAGTTATTTGCTTTATCACATATTCTATATCTTACACTGTTCTTTCCTTGATAGTTTGAATCAAATGTAAATTCAGTATCTCCTTTTTTAGTAGCATTATCATTTAGAGAAATTCCATGTCCTCTAACTTCAAATTCTGCTTTGTCAAATCCAGATATTGTATCTTTATGATAGTCTTTATTAACGTATGTTTTTACATATTTATTAGTCCATGTTTTAGATTGATAATCTTTATCTTCATCTGCTCCAATATTATTCTTTTTAAGTGTTTTAGTAATTACAGTTGCTGGTGTATCAGGTCTTGTTCTATCAATATTTGCATAGATGTTAATAACTGTTTTATTACCAGCTCTATCATATACTGTTAATTTACCATATCTTATTCCTTCACCTTTTAATTGAACAACAAATTCAGATGAAGTTAATCCATTATCATTAATACTTAAGTCTTGTTCTGGGAATGATTCTTCTTTACTATCTGGGTTTCCTACTTTTATATCTTTAATTATATTTTTATTTTTAACATAATCAGATTTTGATACTCCAGTTTCATTTGTTTCCCATGTATATTTATATAGATGAAGATTATCATTTACTTTGATCTTGTATGTTACTCCATCTTTATGTTCTTCATTAAACCAGATCCAGTTTTCATCTCTTGGAGATTTATTTAAATTATATGAATTTGCTGTAATAGATGCTATATCATCATACTCATTATAATTTTCATCTGCTCCTCCAGCAGAAACTGTTTTAATAATATTATCATTTGTAATTGCTGTTACTTCTACTCTTGGAGATAAGATGTCTACATTAACTCTTACACGGCAGCTTGCTTTTGTTTCTGCATTTGTAAGAGATGAGTTATTTGCATTATCTTTTACTTCTATATATGCATATTCTGCTCCCCAATAGTAATGTTTTTCTCCTCTATAAATATCATTATTAGGGAATGATTTAGTAAATGTAGTTCTTAAGCAACCACTACCTTCTCCATCCCCACATGTTGCTGTTATCTTTCTATATCCGCCTTTAAGGCTTTCAATTGTATGTTTATTTGTCCATTCATTTGGTTTAGCTTCATTATCTATTTTTATACATTTAGGAGATATTGTATCTCCATAGTCTCTTTCACTATCTATACCAGTTTGTTTTGTTATTGATGTTATACCACCTTGTTCATTTATAACTGTAATATTAACTCTTACTGATGTTACTGAAACTATATCAACATAATCTACTAATTTATAAGATTTAATAATTTTAGTATTGTGATTTCCTGGAACAGATCCACTATTATAAACTTCTTGATATGAAGTATTATCCTCTAACATTGTAGATATTGTGAAACTATAACTATCTATTTCTAATGGATTGTTTTTATCTTCTGATCCTTCCATTGTCATTGTAAAACTTGCTGATGAAACATCATCGGCATTTGAAAAATCAAATTTTGTTATTACTGGTGAAATTGCTTCTATCTCTGCTGGTGCTTTTTCATCACCACAATATAGATATGCAGTATAAGAATAGTCAGTTCCTTCTGATTTATAAACTCTAACAAAGCTTTCTTTCATACAAGTTTCTCCTCTAGAGTTTTTTAAATCACTAGTAATATACTTTGTATCTTTTAATTCTTTAGCAGTAATTATTTTATGTTCACCAATTGCTTTAGGTGCTTGATCTTTATTGTCTTGTAAATATTGTTTAGCTGCTACTAGCAATGTATCTTTTGCTTCAATATTTGTTTCATTTCTTGCTTTTTCAATATACTTACTTACAGCAGTTATTCCTACAACTGATAAAATCCCTAATATTACTATTACGGCTAATAATTCAACTAATGTGAACGCTTTACTACTTTTAGTTTTTTGTTCTTTACCCATATCTTTTCACCCTATTTTTACTATTAAATTATATCAAAAACAGAGTATATAAATCAATAAAAAAAAAGAAACTATTCAGCTTCTTTTTTTTCTACTTCTACTTTTCCCTTATAGTTACCGCATTTTGGGCAAACTCTATGAGGTTTGATCATTTCTCCACATGATGGACATTTTGTCATTCCTGGAACTTCCATAGCGTTATGACTTCTTCTTAATCTCTTTCTTGTCTTTGAAACTTTATGGAAAGGAACTGCAAACATTTGAATATCTAATTTCATCATCTTATCTCACTCCTTATCAAATTCTTTTAATAAATCACTGAATGGATTGTTAGATTTATTTAACTCATCTTCATCTATAAGTCTCCATCCATCTCCATGAAATTTACTGAGATCATCGACCTTAGTAAATTGTAAGGGGACCTCTAGTACAATATTTTCCCATAAAAACTGAAAAATATCAAGTATATTTTCTCTTTTTTTGCAGTTTTCATCGATAATATCATCATATTCTATAGAAAATGGATAGCTTACTTCTTCTAAACTTATTGAATCTGGTATTTTCATTTCACCATTTATCTTACATTCAATGTAGTCTTCTAATTCACCATCTTCATCTTCTCTTCTTACTATTTTACCTTCTACTTTAATATCATTCAAAGAGATAATATCTGTATTTTCATAATATTCTTTTGGAATACTATAGGTATTAGTAATATCTATCATCTTTTCGGTATTACTATGTAATAAACTTAAATCTATATCCATATAATCACCCTATCTATTCATAGCTATCTTTGTATCGTCTTCTATTACTTGGATTATTCCATGATAATGACTATCACTTGGAACAATACTATCTTTATCTATCCAAACTCTTATTGTAATAGTTTTTTCATCTAACGCTTCTATTTCACTATCTAATAGTATTTTATCTTCTAATTCAGATAAGTAATATATTTCATTTGATTTATTATCCTCTTTTACAGATATTTTTATATCTTCTTTAGGTATTTGTTTATCATCACATCTATCACTAATTATACTTTCTATATCATCTAGTATTTTTACTTTATAATTAACATTTTCAGTTAAGTTGTTCTTAATAGATAATACATATGAATTTGATGATAATCCAACTGAGTCAGTTACAGGAGTTGCTTTTGTAATAGATATTTTATCTCCTGATTTTTCATGATAAGAAATATCTAATGAATCAGAACTAAAATCTATGTCACTACTTCCTGTATATTTATTATATATATATAATGTTGATACTACTGCTACTAATAAAACACAAGCAATTTGTAGTATGCTTTTAATTAAAAATTTCTTCATACCTGATTTATACATGTTACACCTCAAATATATATTATATTCTTTTTATTTATTTTTCAATTAAATAAATGTTATTACTTGTAAATTTACTTAATTATTTTATCAAATACTTCATAGACTGTATCTAAGTCTTTACAACTTACTATGAATCTTCCTGTATGGCAGAAAGTTAATCCTTTTATGCCAGATACTTCTTGTAGGTCTTTTCCTTCAAGGCCTGCCCATTCTTCTGGAAAATCTAATCTTGCTGTCTTATCTTCTGTCGATTTAGGTAATGTTTTAATAGCGTATCCTCCTCTATTAGATGGGAATGCTATAAATAATAAATTACTTGTTTTATCACTATTTAAGATAGTCTCCTCATATGGAAGATAAGTATTTAATATTATAAACTTATCATTTTCAGTTAAATCGCCTAATAATTCATTTATTTGTTTTTCTGCATATACTTTTCCATTTATATATAATATTTCTTCTTCAAGTATTGATCTTGCTAATTTAACTGCTTTTTCAAATTGAGTTGATTCATCTTCATCAGCTAAATAACTTGGATTAAATATTTTAATTATTCCTGGAAGAGTCTTTACATTATATTTTGCTTCTATTTTAGGAAAGAATCCATTATCATCAGCATCAATATATTCTACTAAATCTTTATCTATTCCTAAAAATACATCTTCTACATATTCTATATCTTGCTTTTTTAAGAAGTCTCTTCCAAATTCTTGCCAAAGTAGACCAAAAGCACAGTAAGTTATTCCATTATCTCTTTTTACTGCTTCTGGTTGATGATGATCATATTTACCACGACCAACATCATATACTAATGTATTTGGATTAATATTATCTGGAACTAGATTTGTTCTAAAAACATTTCTTTCTCCTAAATGCATGTCTAAAAAAGCTGTTGCAAAAACTTCGTCTGCATGCATTGTTCCACTATGTGTAATACAATTTGCTTCTTCCACTTTTTTAACTACTCTTGCCATTATATCACCTAATCTCTATTTCTAAACATTAATACTAATCTCATTACTTCTAATAGTGCTGCTGCAGCTGATGCAACATATGTTAGTGCTGCAGCTGTTAGCATTTTTCTACAATTACTATGTTCTATGTCATCTACAAGATTTAATTCTTTTATTTGTTTTAAAGCTCTACTAGATGCATTAAACTCAACTGGTAATGTTATTAATTGAAAAGCTAAGATTACAACTTCAAATATAATACCTAGCCATATTAAATTTAATAATCCTAATATTGCTCCACCTGCAATAGCAATATATCCTGCGTATGAAGCAATATTTACTATTGGAATTAATGATCTTCTTATTCTTAAAAATAAATATCCATTTTTATCTTGAATTGCGTGACCACATTCGTGAGATGCAACACTAATAGATGCTAAAGATTTTCCTTCATAGATATCAGTAGATAATCTTACTGTTTTAGTTCTTGGATCATAATGATCTGTTAGTGTTCCTTGTATCTTTTCTACTTTAACATCTAAATCATTTTCTTTAATTATCTTTTTAGCCACTTCATATCCTGTAATTCTTTTTCCTGATTCAATTTTACTTGTCTTTTTATAACATGAATTAATATATGCTTGAGAGCCTAAAGTAATTAATAAAGTTAGTCCTAATACTAAATAATAACTCATATAATCATCCCTTCTATCTATAACATTATATCATATATTTACTTATTATTTTTTCAAATACTTTTAATCCATCCATAGCAGCAGTGGTAATTCCTCCTGCAAAACCTGCTCCTTCTCCTGATGGATATAGTCCTGGAATTGCTTCTAAATCTTCATTTCTTTCTATAACTACTGGTGAACTTGTTCTTGATTCTATTCCACTTAATACAGCATCATCCATTGAAAAACCTTTTATCTTTTTATTAAATTCTGGAATTGCTTCTTTTATTGATTCATTAATATAATCTGGTAATAATTCATTAAGATTACTTAATGTATATTTACCTTTAATATTAGGTATTACTTCTCCAATAGATGTTGATTTAATATTATTTTTATAATCTTTATATAATTGAATTGGAATAAATCCATTACCTAATTCATAAGCTTTTCTTTCTAATTTTCTTTGATATTCTATTCCATCTAGTGGATTAGAACCAAAGTCTTCTTTAGATATAGTAACAACCAATGCACTATTTGAGTTTTTCTCATCTCTTTTATAGTTACTCATTCCATTTACTGCGATTTGTTTTTCTTCACTAGAGGCATTTACTACAAAACCTCCTGGACACATACAAAATGAATAAACTCCTCTACCAGATTTAGTTTGATATGTTAATTTATAACTTGCTGGTGGAAGATATTTATACATTTCTCCATATTGGTTTTTATCTATAATACTTCTTGGATGTTCTATACGTAGTCCTATTGCAAAGTTTTTAGCTTTCATACTTATTCCTTTATCATATAACATATAAAAAGTATCTCTTGCTGAGTGACCTATTGCAAGTACTACTATATCTGAAGAAATAGTACCCTTATTATTAATTATGACTCCTCTACATTTATTATCTTCAATTATTAGATCAGTAACAGTAGAATTATATTTAAATTCTCCTCCTAATGAAATTATTTTGTTTCTAATGTTTATTATTACATTTCTTAATATATCAGTACCAATATGAGGTTTATTTAAATACATTATTTCTTCAGGAGCACCATTTTCTACAAATATTTCAAATACTTTTTTCATTCTATTATTAGAATCTTTTGTTAGAGTATTTAGCTTTCCATCACTAAATGTACCTGCTCCACCCTCTCCAAACTGTATATTTGAATTTATATTTAATTTATTATTTAAGAAAAAATCTTCTATAGTTTTTACTCTATCTTCTACTTTTTCTCCTCTTTCTATTATTAATGGTTTATAGCCCTCTAAAGCAAGCATATAAGCACAAAATAAGCCACAAGGACCACTTCCTACTATAATTGGTCTTTTTGAAAGTTTCACGTCTCCAGAAGGCTTAAAAGCATATTCTTCATTAGGTGTTTTTAAAATATCGTTTGACTTATTCTTTCTTAAGATCTTATCTTCATCAATTACTTCTACATCTACTTCGTAAACATAGTTAATATTAGTTTTATCTCTTGCATCAATACTTAGTTTGTTTATTTTATACTTAGATATTGATAAGGATGGGATATGTAATTTATTAGATATTTTATTTAATAAATAATCTTTATTATCTTTAGTAATTGGTACTTTTATTTGTCTTACTCTAATCATTATTATCACCTATATCAGTACCTGATAATATTCCAGATATCCAACAATTAATTAGATTGTATCCTCCACAATTACCATTAATATCTAATAATTCTCCAATTATATATAAGTTCTTTTCTTTTAAAGATTCAAATGTATTAGGATTTATTTCTAATAGAGATACTCCTCCATTACATATTTGACTATTATCGTAACCTTTAGTAGATGCTATTTCTACTTTAAAGAATCTTAAGCTATTTATCAGTTTGATTTTATCTTCATTACTTAGTTCATTATATTTAGTATTATCATTTATATTATTATATTTTAATATTACTTTTACTATCTTATTATTTAAGAATCCTTCTAGTAATTCTTTTATGGTTTTATTACTATGTTTATTATTATAATCATTTAACCATACTGTTACTGGTATATTTATAAAAGGAATAAAGTTAATTTTAATTACTTCTTTCTTTCCTTCATCTAATCCTCTTACTAATTTATTGCTTAGATTAAATACACATATTCCTGAAATACCATAATCAGTTAATTGTAATTCTCCTTTTTCACTAGATATATATTTATCATCTTCAAATAATTCTAATTCTACATCTGTTCTTACTCCAGACCAATCTTTATATTTTTCTTTAGTTTCTAATTGGACTAATGCTGGCAAAGGTTTAATAATAGTATGATTAAATTTCTTTAATAGTTCATATCCAAAACCATCACTACCAGTCTTTGGATAAGCTTTTGATCCAGTAGATATTACTACTACATCACATTCTATTTCAGTATCATTATAACTAATAATATATTTATTATTATTTTTCTTTATATCTTTTACTAAACTATTTAAATATACTTTAATATCTTTATTTTTTAATTCTAATTCTAATTGCTCTTTAATAGTAGTTGCTTGATTAGAATATGGATACCAGTACCCATTCTTTACTTTTGGAACTATTCCTATTTCATTAAAGAATTCTCTTACTTTATCTATATTATTATTTGTAATTATATTTTCTAATATATCTTTATTACTAGATTCATAATTATCTAAAATTATTTCATCATTAAAATAATTACATTTACCATTTCCAGTCATTAGTAATTTCTTTAATAAAGTATTATTTCTTTCTAGAATTATGACTTCATTATTATTTTTCTTTGCATGAAGAGCACATACTACACCGCTTGGTCCTCCTCCAATTATAACAATTCTTTTCATAGTTCCAACTCCTTTTATCGTTCATATTATATCATATATAATTATATTTTTCATTATTATGATAGCATAAATTATTTTTCGTGTTATAATTATTTCGAATAGTAGGTGTTGAAATGAGAAAAAGAAGAAGATTAAAAAAGAAAGTTATTATTCCAGTAATAATTTTATTTATTTTATTAGTATGTGGTCTATCATTTATATTAATCACAACTAATAATAAGAATACTTTAAAAGGAATAAAAAAGAATTATGGAGAGTTTGTTAAAACTACTAAGACTGCTTCATTATATGATAAGAATCATAAGAAAATTGGTAGTATTAAAAAAGATTATGAATTAGAATTAGTTAAGATTAAAAAACTAAGTAATAAGAATAAATTTATTAATATTAAAGATACTGATTTATTTGTTAGTTATAAAGATATTACTAAGATTAAAAAGATTAATAAAGAAACTAATAATACTAATTATATTATGTTAAATAAGAATATTAAGACTACTAGTAAAGTTACTTTATATAAAGGTAAAAAGAGAGTTATTACTTTAGATAAAGGTATTAATACTCCTATTCTATATATGGATAATGATAATTATTATGTTTATTATTTAAATAGTTTATTTAGTATAAAGAAGAATAAAAGTATTAAAACAGTAGAATCTAAAAACAGTAAAGATACTAATACTAGTCATGTAAGTGTATTAAACTTTGATAATATTAGTAATGTATGTGGAGATGACAATTGTGTACCTAAACTAGTTGCTAAAATGGAACTAGAGAAATTAAAAAAAGAAGGTTACTACACTATTTCAGTTGATGATTTTATTAATTATATTAATGGTAATGTAATGCTTAAAGATAAAGCTATTTTAATTACAACTGGTAATGTTAATGATATTGTTAAGGGATTTAATGATACATTAGGTTTTAATATTACTAAGATTGAAAATGAGAATTTAAAATTTAATTTTAATAATAATACTAATAATACTGAGACTAAAACAGATAGTATTAATGTATATAATGTTAAGAGATATACATCTTATGATGAAGTATTAAGAATGGCACAAGGTGAAAATGTAGTCGAAGCAAATACTAATTTAAATAAGGATGTTAGTGTTCCAGTACTTAACTATCACTTCTTCTATGATCCAAGTTTAGGAGAAGAATGTAATGAGACAATTTGTTTGGATGTTGCGAAGTTTAGAGAACATCTACAATATTTAAAAGATAATAACTTCTATGCATTAACTTCTGGAGAATTTGCTGATTGGATTTATGGTAACTTAGATGTTCCTGAAAAAACTGTTCTAATTACAATTGATGATGGTGCGATGGGAACTGGTAAACATAATGGTAATAAGTTAAATCCATTACTTGAAGAATATGAATTACATGCTACTCTATTCTTAATTGCTGGATGGTGGGATATTTCAAATTATGTTGGTCCATACCTAGATATTCAATCACATACATTTGATATGCATAATTATGGTGATTGTGGTAGAGGTCAATTAGTATGTGCTGATTATGCTAAAGCAAAGGCTGATGTACAAAGATCATTAGATATAATTGGAAATAATACAACTTTCTGTTATCCATTCTATAGTTATGATGATGAAGCAATTCAAGCATTAAAAGATTTAGGATTTAAAGTTGCATTTGCTGGTGGAAGTAGAAACGCTACTAGAAGTAGTAATAAATATATAGTTCCAAGATATCCAATTATGAGTTATATAACAATGGATCAATTTAAAAATATGGTAAATTAAAAAAGCAGTATAAACTGCTTTTTTTATTCTACTAATAATCCCATAACTAATTGATATTTATGATTAGGATCTCCATTAGAACAAGTTTGAAGTATTATTACATGAGATTCTTCTTCTAACTCAATATCACTATGTATATTTGATTTATTCTTTAATTTATTTAAATGTTCTTTATAAGTAAGTCCATTAAAACTCTTTAGATTTACATAATCAAAATCTTGTGTTTCTATATAACTAGAAAAGATTTCATATTTATATTTTTTATCATTTGTATAAAGATAGATATATTTATTATTTTCATAAAATTCTTGATTATTATAATTAGATAGTTTATTAAATGATAGAGTTATTTCCATATCACTGTGACCATATACTAGTAGTTTTTTATCATTTAATAAGTCATTTCTATAATCTAAGAATGTAGCACCATAGATGTCTTCTTCTTTTTTTATATTATGATTTAAATAATAATCATTATCAGATGTTTGTAGTAATATTTCTTTAAATAAATTAGGTATTTCTATTACACCTACTATATCATCATTGTTGTATTCTTTTTTTAATTTATCTACTATCTTAGTATCTTCCTTAACTTCTGGAATATTTATTTCCGGTTTATAATCATATTTTCTATCTACTGATTTAATACCTATAAAGAATACTGAAATGATTAGAATTAATAGTAAGAGTACTCTTAATACTTTCTTCATGTAACCACTCCATTTACGAACATATTATAACATATATAAATAAAAAAAACCAAGCAATGCTTGGCTTTTTTATTAATCCTCTAATTTCTTTCTAAATATTACTGCAATTAAACTTGATACGAATAATACGAATAATTCAATTAAACTTCCTTTATTATTATATCCAATACCTGTATTAGGTGGAGTTATTTCTGGAACAGGTCCATTATATTTATTAGTAATATCAAATCCATTGATTATAGTTTCATAATTAGCTACTTTAATTTCATTAATTGAATAAACTATTTCAATTCCTTGATCTCTATATTTATATAATGGATTTCCATCATAATCTTCATAGAATGTATAAACCCATCCATTTTCAGCAGTTAATTCTGCAGTTCCGATTTCTTCACCATCAGCGTATAAGATTATAGTTATTAAAGCAGGTCTTGATGAATATTTATTGTCTTCATCATCCCAAGTTTTAGTTACAGTTATTTGTCCATCATTATCTGGATCATCATCGTCTTCATTTATTAGCTCTGGAATATGAGTATTTTCTAATTCACCATCGAATTCATATGTGTCTCCGTCAGTGTATTCTTCACCCTCATGAGTATTATTAACTGGAGTAACTTCTCCTGGAGTATAGTAAGGTACTGCCTCTTCAGAAATTGTATATTCAACTGGTTGTCCATTCATGTATTTTGGTAAATTAGTGAATGTATGTGTCCATTTGTTGAAGTCTTCAGCTTCTTCAATAGTAATTACAGTTGGCTCTCCATAAGCTTCTCCGTTTGCTAATAATTGAACTGTGATTGATTCTGGTCTCTTACCATCTCTATCGTAATCATCATTCCAAATCTTAGAAATTGTATAATTAATAACTTCTGGAGTATGTGTATTAACGATATCTAATGATTTAAGATCATCTGTTCTTTCATATTTTTCACTGTCGCAAGTTTCTGCAACTGTGTAATCTATTACTTCACCATTTGCATATTTTGGAACTTCTGGGAATGTTACTGTCCATTGATTACCTTCTGATAATACGTCAGTAAATTCTGTTGGTTCTCCATTTGCTAGTAAAGTTACTGTAATATTTTCAGGTCTCATACCATCTTGGTTGCCTGCGTCAACCCACTCTTTAGTAACTGTCTTAGATACAGTTTCTGGTATATGAGTGTTAGTAATATCATAAGTTAATTCTCCATCTGTTTCAGTATCTGCGATACTTGTAGAGTATTTACTTAATTTATTTTCACTTAAACTATAAGTAATCTTATATCCTTTAGCAAAGATAGGTACTTCAATTGTAGTTGTCCAAGTATCAGTTAATCCGATAGTTATTTCTTCTCTAACTACTTCTTCAGTTTTACCTTCTACAGTTATATTTCCGATTAATGTTGCGATTGCAGGTTCATCATCTCTATAACCGTCTTGGTCTTTATTATCATCCCAAGTTTTATTGATAGTAATTTCTCTCTTTAAGTTTTCTACTGTATTTACAGCAGTTAATTTACCTTCAGGATAATCTACTGTATAGTTTTCTACTTTATCTTCTCTTACAGTATAAGTAATTGCATTACCTTCTGAAGAGTTAACTGGTAGATTTTTAAATGTATGTGTCCATGTATTATCATCAGTTGCATCATCTTTAGTTAATGTTACAGAATCAACTTCTTCACCATCAGCTAATAGATGTAATGTTACACTTTTTGGTCTTGTATTTTCAATATTATTATCATCAATCCAAGACTTAGTTACTGTTACATTTGCAACTTCAATATCATGTTTATTAGTTACTTTGAAATCTTTTGGTCCTTGTACGTATCCAGTGATTTCATAACCATCTGGTTTAGAAGTTTCTTCTATTGTATAAGTTATTTCTTCACCTTGATAGTATTTATATAGACCAG
>DFEZ01000011.1:210286-212500 GCA_002369415.1 Caryophanales bacterium UBA3789
GTTTCTGTAACTGTATAATTATTACTTTCATTTAAAGTATAAGTGCCTTCAATACCAGTTTCTGATAATTCAGCATATGGTACTGTTTCATGTGACTCAGTTGATGCTTTAAGAGTTACTTTTACTTCTCCTCTTAATCCATCACGGTTATTGTCATCATCCCATACTTTACTAATTGAGATTTCTCCTTTTTCATTATTATATGTTTCAGGAGTATGTTTATTTGTTACTTTGAAATCTTTTGGTCCTTGTACATATCCAGTGATTTCATAACCATTTGGTTTAGAAGTTTCTTCTATTGTATAAGTTATTTCTTCTCCTTCATAGTATTTATATAGACCAGTTTCTGTAACTGTATAATTATTACCTTCATTTAAAGTATAAGTGCCTTCAATACCAGTTTCTGATAATTCAGCATATGGTACTGTTTCATGTGACTCAGTTGATGCTTTAAGAGTAACTTCTACTTCTCCTCTTAATCCATCTCTGTTTTCATCATCATCCCATACTTTAGTAATTGAGATTTCTCCTTTTTCATTATTATATAATTCAGGAGTATGTTTATTAGTAATTGTTACTAAATCTTTAGTTTCTACTTTTGTAGGTCTTTCATAACCTATATTTGTGAAATTACTTACTTCTTCGAATGTATATGTAATTTCATTACCTTGATAATTCTTGTATAATCCATCAACTGTTAGAGTATATTGTTCACTTTCTTTAAGTTGATATACTCCATCTTCTGGAATAGTTGTTTCAGGAGTTGCAATCTTATCATATGGAACTGCTCCATTACTTGTAGTTGCAATTAACTTAACATCTACTGTAGTAATGTTATTATTCTTTCTAATTCCATCTTGATCGTTATTGTCATCCCAAACTTTTGTAACTGTAATTTCTCCAGTTCCGTTATATAGATCTGGTTCACGAGTATTAGTTACTAAATAATCAAATTCATTTTCACTAACCTTTGTGATTGCTGGCTCTTTATAACCTCTAACTTGAGCTTCAGATACTGAATAATTATTACGTTGATGTAATGTATTATTTACAAATAAATTAGTCCATGTATATGTCCATTTATTTCCTTCATTTAACTCAACTGTTGGTTGTGGAGTTGTTCCAGGAATTAATTTAAATTCAGTATCAGGTGTTAATGTAACAGTAACACTATCTGTTCTAGCATTATCTCTGTTATCATCATCATCCCAATGCTTAGTTACTTTAACTTGTGTTAAAGCTGCTGAATAATTATTTGTAATATTATTATTTTCATCAACTTCTGGTGTATATACACTTTCAGTTTCAACTATTTCTGTTACAGTATATGTAACTTTAGAACCTTGTTCAGCATATTTAGGAAGATTACTCCATGAATATTCCCAATTTGTACTTTCATTAACTTCTACTGGTTCACCATATTTTGTAGTTACTCCATTAATAGTTTGATTTAATTGTACAAATACTGATGTTGGTCTTAAATTATCACGGTTATCATCATCACTCCAAGTTTTCTTTCCAGAAACTGATGTAACTTCTGGTGAGTACTTATTAGTAATAGTTACTAATGTAGTAGTAGCAGAAACTTTTGGAGCTTCATAATCATATTCAGTAAAGTCTCCAACTTCTTCAAAAGTATATGTAATTAATTTTCCATCATACTTATTGTAAAGTCCTTCAAGTGTTAATGAATAATTATCACTTTCTGTAAGTGTATAAATACCATCACTTGGAATAGTTGTTTCAGGAGTTGCAATCTTATCATATGGAACTGTTCCATCACTTGTAGTTGCAATTAACTTAACATCTACTGAAGTAATGTTATTTTTCTTTCTAATTCCATCTTGATCGTTATTGTCATCCCAATCTTTCTTTACTGTTATTTCTCCAGAATCATCATTATATAATTCAGGAGTGTGTTTATTTGTTACTTTGAAATCTTTTGGTCCTTGTACATATCCAGTGATTTCATAACCATCTGGTTTAGAAGTTTCTTCTATTGTATAAGTTATTTCTTCACCTTTATAGTATTTATATAGACCAGTTTCTGTAACTGTATAATTATTTGAACTATTTAAAGTATAAGTTCCTTCAATACCTTCTTCTGATAATTCATCATATGGTACTGTTTCATGTGACTTAGTTGATGCTTTAAGAGTTACTTTTACTTCTCCTCTTAATCCATCACGGTTATTGTCATCATCCCATACTTTA
>DFEZ01000007.1 GCA_002369415.1 Caryophanales bacterium UBA3789
TAACTAATTGGTAGAGATTTAACAGCATCTCCCCATTCTTGTAGAGGGAAGCTTGTATTATTATAATCTTTAACTATTTTTTCTAATTCAGATAAAGAAAATAAGTCTATAGAAGATACTTCATAACCCATTTCACTTAATGTTTCCTTATAGGTTGTTAATTTATCTCCTATAATAGTTGCATTATTTAGAGTGATTTTGAAGTCCATAAAATCTTGATTACTATAGGTAACTGAAGTATCAATTTCTTTAGCATCTGGATTTGATGTAGTTGAGTTGTTTAAATAAACATCACCTACTTGAGGATACAAATAATTACCGTTTTCATCAATGTGAGCACCAATAGATTGTTCACTTTGTTTCATTTCAGAATCATCTATTGGCCTTTCTAAAAAACAATAATGCTCTGTATCGAATAATTGAAGGCCATAATAAGAACTCTTTACAGGAGCGCCTTTTTCATTTGAAATATCATTACAATACTGAGTATTACTCCTAGTATCTCCTTCTTCTCTTTCAATAGGATATCTCTCAATAGTATAACCTGTATATAAGTTATATTTAGCAAGCATCCTTAAATGATTATCTTTATTACTCAAAACATAAAAATGTTCAGTCCCGCAAACCATTTCACTACCAAAATCTTTTCCGTTACCTGATACTACTTCACAATATTCTTTCGCGTCTACCATAAACGGCATGGCAATTACAAAAAGTAAAATTGGTAATAACAATTTTTTCATAATTACACATCCTATTCTTTATATACTCTACTTTAATTATATATAAATACATATAGAAAGCAATATTTTTCTATATAGAATTTAAATTTAAAAGTGTAAAACAAATCATCGGAAGATTACTAAATTCCGAGCATTTAATTTCAAATAAATAATAGGTTCATAGATTTGTGCTGATTTTTCGTAAACACGTTAAATCATGGCCCCAGTTTAAAATGAAAAGAGCCTTTTTAAAAGGTTCTTTTTTTTTAATAAAATGTTATAATAGTATATATTAATAAAAGTAAGGAGAATCATATGAATTATAAGAAAATTGTTGTTGCTGGTGGAGGTGTTTTAGGGAGTCAAATTGCTTTTCAATCAGCTTATTGTGGATATGATGTAACAATATGGTTAAGAAGTGAAGATAGTAAAACAAGAACGCAACCTAAGCTAGATGCATTAAAAAAAGATTATATTGAAACCATTGAGTCTTTAAATCCTCATAATGAGAATAGTTGGGCAAGAGGAATATCTGATATTGATAGTTTTAATAAAGAAGAGTGTTTAAAAAAAGTTGATCTTGCCTATAACAATATTAAATTAGAAGTTGATATGAAAGAAGCAGTGAAAGATGCAGATTTAGTCATTGAATCTATGGCTGAGATTAAAGATGAAAAAATTAAGTTTTATCAAACTTTAGCACCACTCTTAGAAGAAAAAACAGTTATTGTAACTAACTCTTCTACTCTATTACCATCTATGTTTGCTAAATATACAGGAAGACCCGAAAAATATTTATCACTTCATTTTGCAAACACAATATGGGTTAAAAATACAGCCGAAGTAATGGCTCATGATGGAACCAACAAAAAATATTTTGATGAAATTATGGAATTTGCAACAAGTATTCGAATGCTACCCCTTCCAGTATTAAAAGAAAAATCAGGATATCTATTAAATTCTATGCTTGTACCATTTTTATTAAGTGGTATGGATTTATTAACGAATGGAATATCTGATGCTCAAAGTATTGATATTGCCTGGAAAAGAGGAACAGGTGCTCCAAAAGGACCGTTTGAAATTATTGATACTGTAGGATTGACAACTGCAAAAAATATAGTTGAACAATATCAAAAAGTTCCTGGATTAATGAGTCCTTTATTAAAGAAAATGATGTTACCTTATAATTACAAAGGAATGTTAAATTTGTTAAACAAATATATTGAAGAAGGAAAATTAGGAAAAGCCTCTGGGGAAGGTTTTTATAAATACGACAAATCATAATCATTTACAAATGTCATAATATTGTGTAATATTTTATTTAGCAATTGAGAAAATCGTGAGTTCATAGATTTGTGCCGATTTTTCGTAAACACGTTAAATTGAGGCTCCATTAGATTATAAAATACGATATTTTATCGTATTTTTTTTGTTGTGTTTTTTAAATTTTTATTTATAATAATAACTAGTACATTTTAGGAGGAACGGTAATATGAGTTTTTTATCAAAGAAAAAAGAAGAAGTAGAAAAACCTCTACAACCAAAAGTTGTATTTAAAGATGAATCTTTAGAAGCTAGAGTTGGATTATGGTCTGAAGTTTTATTTTCAAACAAGGCAAAAGAAATAACTAATATAAATTATTATGATTATTTAAGAAGATTAGATATTTGTAGAAGAGTTCCAATTCCAAAACCTTTATTAAATGAAATAGAAAGTGAATTTTCTAGTATGCTCGCAAAAGCTGGAGTTGATAAATCTGAAACATGTATTCTAGATAATCTTGACATAGATACTTTTTCATTTAATTGTCATTTAAAAAATGCTGATAGAGATGCAAAGATATCGTTAACATGGGGTGATCCAATAGAAGAACCTGCACACTTTACTTTTGAAGATCAAGATACTGCAGCAACATATGATCATTTTTATTTCCGTGACGGAAGAGAATCTGAGTTAAATCTAAGAAGTTATACTATTAATAATGGTGAAAGAGCTTTTAAAAGAGAATTATGGGGACATGCTGCATACTTTACTGTTGCGAGTGGTGACTATATTTTAACGATTACAGTTAAAACACCAGATAGCATAGGATATTGTTTTGATATGTATAGATTAAATAATGAAAGCCAATTACAGGAATACTTATCAAATATTTCTCTACCAGCTGATATTAGTGAATTATATAAACAAGTAAGAGATATTTCATTAGGTGATGTTTCAGACTATCCTGAAATAAGTTTTCAAGTAAAGAAAATAGGAAATGATGATAAAGAAGACATATTAACTGATAGTATCATTCTAAGAGATGGTAAAATACAGACCTTCACAAGAACAGTTGACGGAAGAACAGTTACAATTGATAAAAAAGGTAATTGGACATTTAAATCTCCTAAACTATCAATTGAACAGGATAAAGATGGTAAGATTAATTACAGTTTAAATATGGATTCATATGATGAATTGGTTGCTAATTTATCTAATAATCAATTTCCTCAAGTTAATAGTGAAGTGTCTGAAGTTAAAGAATTAACTAAAAATATATTTAATTAATAAAAAAGCAGTCATATGACTGCTTTTATTGTTTCAGCCACCCATTAGCAAGCTAATGGGCAGTTAAATAAAATGAAATCTAAAAGATTTCAGTGATATATGGCATCAATCAGACCCATGCATAATCACCATAGCTTTTTATGTCCAAAAAATGCATGTATTATTCCATTACTCTTTAATAATACTTCCCATTATATCTATAGGAACTGCAAATAATTATTTTCTGATACTGTAATGGTAGTTTTTTAGGAAATAATTATCTGCAAATTGATATATTACTATATCCCAGTGATACTTAAATTATACTATGAAAAGTCTTTTTTCTCAATAAAAAAGCAAGATTTTATCTTGCTTTTATTTATTATTTTTTAAGTGGTTCATAAACTGTTCCAGCAAACCATACTTCACCTGATGCTTTATCTCTAATAATATACATAAATGGTTTGTCAAATGAAATATTTATTTCTTTTACTGGTACATCATAATCATATGTGAACCAGCATCCTGCTGCTCCTGCTCCACCCATTGCAGTTGCTGCAGATGCTTTAATTCCTTCATTTGAGAATTCAATATTTGCTTTATGAACAGTTTTTGCAATAAATGTTTTTTCTCCTGAAGATAATTTACTTAAATTAGATTTTGAAATATCAAATACATCTTTAATTCCCATTGTTTGTAAATCATTCATTAAATCTAATTCATAATCATAGTTAAATAGTGGAATGTTTCCTCTAATCTTAGTAACTACTCCATCTTCAAAGTTATCTGCTTTTAATTCTTTTAAATTACTTATAATTTTTTGTGCTTGTTTTGCATCTAAACCATTAATATAATCTGTTAATTTTGCTTCTTTTGGCATAATTCCTACATATTGTAGAGTTGTTCCATCATATTCTTTTAGGTCTTTTGCAAATACTTTTACATTTTCATCATCATACATGTAGAAGTCAGTTGAATAATCTTCTTGTTTATAGTTAGAATTTAATTCATCAATATATGTATTTAAATATGTTTCTCTATCTGGATCGTCTCCACATCCACCTTTTGCTAAGAAAGCATCATATTCTTTTCCAACTGTTTCTCTTATTTTGTCTTCTCCAAGTTCTTTAACGATATCATAATTATTGAAACTTCCTGCTACTTCTAGTGACTTAATGTTTTCTGTTCCATTAAAGTTCATAGTTGGATATTGATCATCATAAATAGTACTTACATAATCATTATATTTTTCGTGTTTATAATTAACACTATACTGAATACATGGTATTTTGATTCCACTTGCACATTGAATTGCATTATTCCAATTCATATCAATTGCTAAAGCATTTACTAATACATATTCTAAATCACCCATATCGTCATCGCTCATTAGGTTATCAATTAGTTTAAATGTTTTATCGCTTGTCCAATTATTGATTGTTGATGCATTTTGGAAACTATCTGTAATAACTTCTGCATCATATTTAGTTTTTATACTCTTAATATAATCTTCTTGTAAATTATTTTTAAATGTATCTCTTACAAATAATGCATTTGCTAAAGATAAATGTTCACTATTCATGTATTTTTTAGATTTATAATCTCCAATTACATTAGTGATTTGTTCTTTAGTTGCACCATCTGCTCCTTCATTTAACATTGCTAGAGCATATTTAATTGACAAAGGACTATATACTTTATTTGCTTCTTTATTTTCTATTTTTAAGAAACTTAAGTCGAAATCTTGTAAGTCATTTCCTGTCATTCTATACTCTGTATTAGTTTGTTTAACTTCAGTAGATGTTTTTTCTTTACCTAATGCCCCTGTAAAAACTAATATTGCTAATACTATAGCAATTAATACTAGTATTCCTAAAAATACAAAGAATACTACAAGTCCTGTTTTTTTCTTTTTTGGACTTTTTACTTCTTGTTTTGGTTCTGGTTGTACTTTGTTCTCTTCTGGAACTTTGTTTTCTTCCATTTTACACACTCCTATCTTAACAATATAATAGCACTTTACATAATAAATTTCAATTTAATATGATATAATTTAAATGGTGATTTTATGAATATTGAAGAATTTAAAAAATGTTTTAATTTTAAGGAAAATCGTTACTTTTACCATATAACTGGAGAAGACAGAGCTGAGGCTGTTTTAGAAGAAGGATTATTAGTAGATGGTACTAATATATTAGATGTTGATAATATTTTATTTACTACTGCTATTGAAATAACTCCCGATATGCTTTCTACATTTGAAGAAGATATATTAGATGAAGAATTACATGAAGATACTTTAAGAGGTCTATCTCAAATGATTATTATTGGTTGTTCTAAAGATGATGTTGATTATTTAGTAGATAAGACTGAACAATATGTAGATGGTGTATCTTATGAAGGAATTATTCATCCTAACAATATTATGGGTTATATTAATTTAGATCATGAATTTATTCCTAATGAGATGTTTGAATATGGATCTGATTATTTTTATGAAGATCATGAAGCATACAAAAAAACAAGTAGATAACTACTTGTTTTTATTTATTCTACTGTAACTGATTTAGCTAGATTTCTTGGCTTATCTATATCTAGTTTTCTAATATCAGCTGTGTAGTAACCAATTAATTGTAATGGTGGTACTACAAGTATAGGTTGGAAGTAATCACTTATTTTATCTACTACATATCTAAAATGATGATCTTTAATAGTCTTATCATTTGTAATAGTAAATATCTTAGCATGACGTGATTCAACTTCTATAACGTTTGATTCTGTTTTAGCTTTAATTTTATCATCAGTAATTATTGCAAATACTGGAACTCCTTCTTCTATTAATGAAATTGTTCCATGCTTTAATTCTCCTGCTTGATAAGCATCACTATGAGTATAAGATACTTCTTTTAATTTTAAGCATCCTTCTTCACACATAGCGTAGTCTACTCCTCTACCAATAAAGAAGGCATCTCTACAATCTTTAATGTCTTTAGCAACATTTAAGAATATATCTTTGTCATCTAATACTTTCTTTAATTTCTTTGGTAGATTTCTTGCTTCTTCTAAAACATCTTTATAATTCTTTTCTAATCCTTTAATATTAGCAGCTTTTAAAGCAATTAGAGAGAACATAGCAACTTGTAAAAGATAAGCTTTTGTTGTTGCAACTGCAATCTCTGGTCCTGCTTCAATGAATAGACAATGTTTTGCTTCTCTTGCAATAGTAGAAGTTTTTACGTTTACTATAGCAAGTGTATCTATTCTCTCATCATGAGCTTTTCTCATTGCTGCTATTGTATCAGCAGTCTCTCCTGATTGAGAAACTAAAATTACTAATGTTTTTCTATCATAAATAACTTTTTTATAACGGTATTCACTTGCACATTCTACATAACATTTAATATTTGCTTTTTCTTCTAATAGACATCTTCCAATCATACCTGCATACATTGCTGATCCACAGGCTACTATATGGATTTCTTCATATTTACTTACATCAAATATATCATCCATATTATCTAGATACTTATTAAGTGTTCTTTGTAGAACCATTGGTTCTTCCATTATTTCTTTTAACATGAAATGTTTATAACTACCCTTTGATGCTTCATCAATACTTAAACTTGATTTTTCTATTTTTTTATCAATAAGTTTATTATCTTTATAAACATTTACTTTATCATTATATAGTTCTACTATTTCATTATCTTCTAATAGAATATATTCTTCAGTATATTTGATAATTGCAGCTATATCGGAAGCTATATAGTTTCCTTCTTTTCCTACTCCAATTATTAATGGAGAGTCTTTTCTTACTGCGTAAAGTCTATCATTAATATCTTCAAATATTATTCCAAAAGCATAAGAACCAACAATTTCTTTTAAAGCTTTGTTGATTGCATCTACTGGGTCACCTTTATAGTACTTGTCAATTATTGCACAAGCTACTTCAGTGTCAGTTTCACTTTTTAATTTTATACCGTCTTTAAATAATTTTTCTCTTAGTTCTTCAGCATTTTCTATAATACCATTGTGAACTATAGTTACTCTTCCTACTGTATGAGGATGAGCATTTGTTTCATTTGCAATACCATGAGTAGCCCATCTTGTATGAGCAATTCCAATATTAGAATCTATTACTCTAGTATTCATCATTTTAATTTCTAAATCTTTAATTTTTCCCGTACTTTTAATAACTTGAACTTTTTCTTCGTTCTTTAAGGCTATACCGCTTGAATCATAACCTCTATATTCTAATTTTTTTAACCCCTCTATTAATATATCTCTTGGATTTTCGTTTCCTATATATCCAACAATTCCACACATCTGTTTTTTCCTCCACTATGAAAACAATTGTGATGATATATAGTTTGTTATAATTTTTATTTTACTTTTTCATATATATCTTACGAAGCACTTCTCCGCAGTAGCATCCGCCGAGTATTTCGATCGCTACTAACCTCGTCACCCTGTACATCTTTCGGGCCTGGCGCTAAACAATTATTACAACCTTTCAGATAATTGTCTTAAAAATAGTATACATAAAAAAAGAAAGTTTTGCAACTTTCCTTATCTTAATAATTCTTCCTTTGTAAAGACAAAACTTGTTTTCTCTGATTTGTTTTTATTCTTTGATGCTAATTCATCATACTTTTTAGCATCTTCTTTTATCTTAGAATAATCTGATTCTATTTGTCCAAAATCATCTAGTTGTTTTTGTTCTTCTTCAGTAATTGTTCCATTCATTTTTTTACTTTCTAAACTACTTTTCTTTACAGTATTATTTATTAATGATATTTCTTGATCTCCAGTTTCAAAATATAAATAACTTACACTGCCATCAAAGTTTTTCATTTTTACGTATATATCAAAATAACTTTTTTCTGCTCCAAACTTCTTACATACTGATTCCATTATATCTCCATCTATACCATTATTTCTTGAATATAATAGAGAGTTTTTTGTTAAATACATGCAATTTGCTCTATTGTTTGTATTTTCTTCAAAGTATGGATCTTTTCCATTTAAGAATAGTTTAATACTGAACATTGTTCCTATTATTGAAATTATAAATATTAGATATATAACTAATGCTATTACTACATTTACTCCACCTTTTTTACGACATACTTCCATTAAATCAAAGTCATCATTTGATGGATTGTTTTTTCTAATTCTTTTTATTTTTATATTTGCTAATTTTAAATATATTGGATTAAATAATACTCCAGATAATACTGCAACTACAATTAAGTATGGAATTATAAATGATGTAAACTTAATTGCGACAACCCATAATATTATTAAACCAATTATTCCAATAATATACATTTTTCTATATAAGAAATAGAATAGATTAAATATAAATGCATATATGTTTATTTTCTTTCTAACTATTTCTTGATAATCTTCTCCAACATATGCTTCTAATAATCTATCATATCTATTCTCATTCATTTCTATTTCTGGATGAGAATTATCTGGTGCGGTAATATTCATAATATTTTCTGGAGGTATTGGGTCTAAAGCGACATTATTTTCGCTTTCATTATTTGTGGTATTAATATTTATTAAATTCTTGGTATCGAATTCTTCTTCATGATCACTATTTTGGTTTTTCATTTCAGGTGGTTCTTCTGGTACTACTATGTCAAGATTGTTATTATCTTGAGGTATTTGTGCTACACTATTTTCTTCATTATAGTTACCACAAACTGTACAAAATTTTTCGCCTTCTAGTAGTTCATTTCCACAGTTTCTACATACCATAAATATTACCTCCTTTACTATATTATATATTACGAATTATTTATTAAATTAATTATTATTTTTAATTGTGTAAATCTTTGTAAAAATTATACTGCTTCGTCAGATAATCTTTCTACATTTCCAACAGTTGCTTGATTGTATTCTTCTATTTGATCTGCGAACATTTTATCAAAATCTGGCATTGATTTTTTAATTACATCTGGATATATGTTTTTACTTGTCATAATTGCTTTTTTAATATCCATTATATTTACATCTGTTCTATTATCAAATAATGCATTTGAGAATGCTTGTTGAACTATAGTTAATGTTACATCTGGATAACGTGATCCAATTTCATAAACTCTTTTATATTCACTTGTAATATCTGTTAAGAATTCCATAATTCTTCTTTGAATAAATGGTGTATACATTAGTTTAGCACCCGTTCTATATTCAATCTTTGGAAGTGTTCCTACACAAATTTGAATATTTTCTTCTCTTGTTGGTTCCAATAATTCTACTTTTTGGAAACGTCTAACAAAAGCTTTATCTCTTAAGATATATCTTTCATATTCTTCTGTAGTAGTTGCACCTATAACTTTAATATCTCCTCTATCTAGAGCTGGTTTAAACATATTTGCAAAGTCTAGTGCTTCTCCTTTAGTTCCCATAAGTGTATGAATCTCATCTATAAATAAAATCAATTTTGTTTTATCTTTTAATTCATCAATTAATGTTTGTACTTTTGATTCTCCAGTTACTGGATCTACTCCAAGAAGTGCAGCTGTATTTAATTTAATAACTTGATATCCTTTTAATACATCAGGTACTAAGTTTCTTTGAATACGATATGCTAATCCTTCTACGCAGGCAGTTTTACCAACACCAGGTTTACCAATTAATACTACTGATTTATCTGGTGTTAAAAGAATTAAAATCATTTGTTTAATTTGTTCATCTCTACCTATGGCTGGATTTGTAATATAGTCATTCTTTTGGAAATTCTCACCATAGTTATCAAGCATACTTATTCTTTTTGACTTGATATCAAATTTTTGATCTACTTTTTTGTCAAATTCTTCATTTTGATTCATTTTATACACTTCCTAATCTACTCTTAATTATAGCATACTTTTATGCTCTTTTGTTTATAAGTTTTTCGTCTATTACTATTAAGATAATTATCAATCATTTTTTTGTTCATAGCCATTCTTCTTACAATTTTTTCCTTAATAGGTTCTACAACGATTGTATCTTTACTTATTTCATCAAATATTTCAGTGATACTATCATTACTTATTAGTCTTAATGCTGCAACAAATCTATTAAATGTTTCATCATCTGCTCTATCTAAGAATTTATATAAAACATTAAACTTATCTCCATCAGTATAGTCTCTTTCATCTACTCCTAATGAATAATCTCCATCATATATTGCATGATCATCTAACATATTTTCATTATCAAAGACTGGAGCTAATCTTGTATTTTCTCCATCAATAATAATCATATAATTAGTTGAATTTCTATCTGAGTTTCCTATGATAGCATCAAATATAAAAATATTTGTTAATTCAGTTGTTAATCTTAAAGCAACTTCTTCACTAAAATCTGTATAGAAGCAAGCAGTTAACTCTGTTAAATTATTATGAATACTAATATTACTTCCAAATTTAGATTTTATGTATTCTTCCATTGTAATTGCTTTTTTATCTTCATAATATTCAGATGCTACTCCAACAAATCCATTATGTTCAGCTGGATAATATTCACAACATGGAAGATTCATCTTCTTTGCTATTTTGCAAGCAATTAATTCATTATAAATACTATCTAATGATTTTGATATTTTAAAATAATATTTTTTTCCACGATATGAAAATAAAATCTTTTTTCCATATTCTTCACTACGTAATATTTCGACTTCTTTATCATTTAAATTAATATACATGTAATCACTTCTCTTGTTATTTTCCCCAATTTATTCCATATATATTATTTATTTCTTATTCTTAAATATTCTACAAATCCTTCTATTAATTCTTTTTTATCTTCATTAATCCACTTTATATTATTAAGTTCTTTTAATCCTTCATCATAATATTTATTCATCATTTCATATGCATAATCATATGAACCACTCTTCTTGAATAAATCTTTTACTATTTCTATTTCATTATCATTCAAGTTTAAATCTCCATAATATTTTAAGAATTCATCTTTATATGGAGTTGTTATGATATGAGAATATAGTAAAGTTTGTTTAAATTCTTTTATATCAGAACCTTTATTTTTTTCCATAGCATCTGAATAAACTCCTAAAATATCATCTTGTATTTGGAATGCTATACCTATTATTTCTCCAAACTTTTCTATATCTTTTAATTTATCATCATCTGCTCCTGCAAGTAATAATCCTACAGACATTGGACCAATTATTGTATAATGTGCTGTTTTTAATCTAAATATTTCTATAATATGTTTTTCTATTTCGTTTTCTTTTAATAGATTATGTTTTCCCTGGAAAGGTAAAATTACATCCAGTAGTTCTCCTCTAGCAGTTTTTAGAACAGTATCATTAAAGCAATTTAGAACCTTTCCTAAATTAGGATCATTACAATAATTTTCAGATATTAATTGATTTGCTAGATAAAATCCATAGTCTCCCATACAGATTGCTATATTATTACCTAAATCTTTAATATCTTCATCATACTTAGAATATTTTTTTCTATTAGCAAAATGAATAGTATCTTTTCCTCTTCTCATATCATCATTATCAATGATATCATCATGAACAAGAACCGCTGTTTGAAATACTTCATATGCTAAAGATAAATAATTACTATAATCTTTATCTTCCTTTAATAAATAGTAACCTAAATTAACTAATGTTCCTCTTACTAGTTTTCCTTCTGAATTAAGATTAGCAAATAATTCAAAATTATACTTTAATAGTTTGTTATCTTCTTTTACTAGTTTTTTATTAAATTCTTCTAGTTTATTATCAAGATTATTTTTTACTTCTTTATAATAGTTTTTAAACTTTTCTATTTTGTTCATTTTTACTCCTCTTTTCTAAAATAAAACTTATTATTAATAAAACTACTCCTATAGTTATTCCCATATCAGCAATATTAAATACTGGAAAATCTATTAAACTTATATAAATAAAATCAATTACTCCATGATGTATGATTCTATCTAATAAGTTACCAAACATTCCTCCCATTATTAGGCCTAGAGAAAGACAACTAAATTTAGATAAGTCTTTTTCTTTTTTAATAAACATATGCAATACTATAATGAATAGTGCATTGATTACTGTAAGAAATATTGTATTATCTTGTAACATTGAGAAGGCTGCTCCTGTATTTTTTACATAGAATATTGATAATAGTTTGGGAATTATTACTATTTCTTGATGAAGAGTCATTTTAGTATTTATTAATAATTTAGATATTTGATCTATTATTAATAATATGCTTGTTACTTTATATACTTCATAAACATGATTATTCTTCATTATTATCTCCTTTTAAGTATTTAATTCTATCTACTATTATTTGTATTTCATCTAGTCTTCTTTCTACTTTTCCTCTTATTTTTAATAGAGTTCCCTTCTCTATATCAGAAAATTCTTTATATGTTTTTGGAAATAAGATAAATTCTTTACTACATGTTTCATCACTACCAGTAATGAATGCCATTTTATCTCCTTTTTTAGTATCTATTATTTTTATTTTTTCCACTAAAATTAGGACATCTACTTGTTTATCAAAATACTTTTCCACAGTATTTAGTGGAATACAATATGGATTATCCTTTTTATATTTATTAGTTGGATGAGATGATAAGTAGAATCCAAAACATTCTTTTTCTTTTTCAAGTAAGAATTCTAAATCATACTCTTCTTTTTTCTCTATTTCTGGTTTCATTACTAAGGATGGATCTATATCTTTAGTTAATTCTGCATAATTAAATAAACTATCTAGATTATGTATTAGAGTATTTCTATTAAATCCAAATTCTTTAAATACATCAGCATAGATTAATGTTTCAAATGTTTTTTTACCAATACCTGCAATATATAATCTACTGAAACAATCTAATATATCTTTAAATTCTCCATCTTTTTTAGCACTATTAATTTGATCAGATACTACATTTCCAATAGATTTTATATTTGATAATGGATATATTATTTTATTGTTTCTTACAATATACCTTATATCACTATTATTAATTGTAGGTTTTTCTATTTCTATATGATTAGCTTTTGCTTCTAAAATATATTCATTAGTCTTAGTTTCACTGCCTATAACATTAGTTAATAAATTTGCGAAAAAGATTGTTTTATAATGTGCTTTTAAATATGCCATCTTGTAAGCAACTATTGAATATACAACTGAATGTGATTTATTAAATCCGTATCCTGCAAAGTTTAATACTAAGTCAAATATCTTTTTAGCTTGTTCTTTGTCGTGACCTTTTTCCACACTCTTTGTGATAAACTTTTCTTCTTCTTTCTTTAAAAGATCTACTTTCTTTTTAGACATTGCTCTTCTTAGGATATCTGCTTCTCCTAAAGAGTATCCTGCATAGACATTTGCTAGTTGCATAATTTGTTCTTGATATATTAACAATCCATATGTATTTTTAGTTATTTCTTCTAATGATGGATCTATGTATGTAACTTTTTCTTCGTTATGTTTTCTTTTAATATAAGTATCTATATTTACTGCAGCTCCCGGACGGAAAAGTGCTATTGCTGCAAAGATATCCTCAAATGAGTTTGGTTTCAATCTTCTTAAGAAATTTCTCATACCAGCTGACTCAAATTGGAATATTCCACAAGTATTTGCAGTTTCAAATATCTTTAATGTTTCTTTATCATCTAATGGTATTTTTGAAAATTCTATTTCTTCATCATATATTTCTTTTACATCATTAATAATATTATCAATTAATGTTAAGTTTTTAATTACTAAGAAGTCCATTTTTAAAAGACCTAATTCTTCTAGATATTCCATTGAATAACTTGTTAAGTACATATCACTTTGTTTAACTAATGGTACTACTTCATCTAAGTCTATTTTAGACATAACAATACCAGCTGCATGAGAAGATGTGTGTCTTGGGAATCCTTCAAGTTTAACAGCAATCTTATACATATTAGATAGTGAATTATCGCTTTCTATTCTTGTTCTAAAAGCAATATTACTATTATATATATCTTCTAATTTATCTTTTGACATTGCTGGTATAAATTTACATAAAGAATCTACTTTATATAATGGAATATTTAATACTCTTGATACATCTCTTATTGCTTGTTTAGCAGCCATTGTTCCAAAAGTAATTATTCCACTTACTCTTTTTTCACCATATTTATTCTTTACATAATCTATTACTAAATCTCTTTTATTATCTGGAAAGTCTGTATCAATATCAGGCATAGTCTTTCTTGCTGGATTTAAGAATCTTTCAAATAATAAATCATATTTTAATGGGTCTATATCAGTTATTCCTAATGAATAAGCAACTAATGATCCAGCAGCGCTACCTCTTCCTGGACCTACTAATATCTTGTTCTTTTTAGCAAACTTTATAAAATCATAGACAACTAAAAAATAGTTGGGGAATCCCATTTCATCTATCATTTTTAATTCATAAGTAAGTCTTTCTTTATAATTATCTGGAATAGTTCCACCTAAACGTTTTTTTAGACCTGCTCTACTAAGATCAAATAAATATTTTTTTGGATTTTCTACATCATAGATTGGTAATAATAATTCTGGCTTTGGAAATTCAATATTACATTTTTCAGCAATATTAATACTATTTATTAATCCCTTATTATCTGATAAGTCCATAATATTAGTTATATTTAATTCATGATTATCTGTATCATAATCATTTTCATCTAATATAGTTTTTCCATCTCTAATTCTATATAAGTATGGAAGTATTTCTTCATCGTTTTTTTCTAAGTATAACGCTTCTCTTACAAAGACAACATCTTTAGTAATTACTAATGACTCTTTCTCTTCTTTCTTATCTTTATATCCTAAATATAATTCATCATATATCTTGGATAATTCATTATATTTATCTTTATATTTAAATTCAACAATACATATTAAATCATTAGAATAGCTCTTTAAATCTTTAGGAGTTACTACTCTTTCATTTTGAATTGTTGATAATTTCATTAAACATTTATAACCATCATAATTCTTTGCATATACTAAAATATAATAGTCTTCTAATAGAACTTTTAATCCTATGATTGGTTTAATGTTAGACTTTTCACATTTTTTTATAAATTCCATTGTTCCGAACATGTTTTGGTCCGTTACAGCAATACTTGAGATATTACTTTGTACTGAGAACTGTATAAGGTCATCTATTTTTAATAAACTTGATAATAATGTATAGTTAGTTGTATTAAATAATGGAATATACATAGTAATACCTCCTTTGGTTTTATTTTATCATATTATAAAAAAATATAATACTTTTAATGGTATTATTACCTTTGTTTTTTATTATTTTATTTGACTTTAAGCGGTTTTTATGATAAAGTTATTAAGCAAGTGATGAAATACCAAAGGAGGGATAACATGGCAGTTAATGTAACTACTAGAAAAGATAATGTTAAAAACATTAGATCTCATGCTTTAAACGCTACTAAAAAGAGACAAAACTTAAATTTACAAGTATATAGACTTGAAGATGGTACAAAAGTTAGACTTTCTGCAAAAGAAATTAGAACTTTAAATAAGAATGAAAAAGCTGCATAATTGCAGCTTTTTTTATTTACAAGTATAACCTTTTGCTTTAAGATCCTCTTCAATCTTTGTTTGATCTGAATCTTTATTATATTCTACGTTGAATCTAAAGTTAGATTGATTTAATCCTGGTACCTTTGTCGTATCTAGAATTTCATAGTTAATAGTTGTAGTTGTTGTTGCTACTCCTGTTGTTTTATCTCTTTCTACCATTAGTTCATATCCACTCATTTGAATTAGGAATGGTTGAAGTGCAACTAGATAATTTTGTACACCTGTTTCTCCATTTGGATTTCCTTGTGATGGAGAAAGTTTAAATGCTTTAACTTCTTTTATTAATTTATTTTCTTTAAAAGTAAAAGTTCTTTCTAATGTATAGTCTGTACCATCATAGTCAGCTAATTTAGTATAACTACAGTTAAGAGTTTTTTCAGTTTGTACTACTGTTCTCTTTTCAATAGCTTTGTTTCTTTCAACTTCTGCTTTTGCTTGTAAGTTTTGAACTACCCCGAACGTTGTTCCCATAAAAATAGATGCTATACCTAAAATTGCTACTAAAATGGCTGGTTTTTTACTAGTCATTTTTTCGAATTTAACGGCTTCTTGAACATCTTGTAGATTTAATACTTGAGTCCTTTGTAATTCTTCTTGTGTCATTTGTTGTTTTAATTGTTGCTGTTGTTGTTGTCCGTTCATTACAATCACCTCTATCCTATAAATCAATTATAGTAAATATATAAAAAATATTCAAGAAAAAATAACTATTTCTAGTTATTTTTTATCTTTTTTTCTAATTTGTTCCTATAACCATCATACATATGGAGCACATGCAGGTAATACGGTATATAGTGTACTACAATTTAATCCTAAATGTGATGAATACAAATTAGTACCTATATTAGTTCTTGCTTCATTTCCTGCTATGTCTACAATTCTATTAAGTCTAACTACTGGTGCATTAGTTCCAAAACCTGGCAAGTCAGCAACTACTGGTAAACCATTATTAAAAGTTAGATCAGGAAAGTTTACCATAGTATAATCATAATCTCCTGCAGATAGACTTCTTAAATAAACACCACTTGCACTATCCATAGATTTAATAAATGCAACTGTTTTAGAATGACAGTATTCATATTTGTTTTGATATGCTAAGTAATCAAAGTTTATCAATCCTTCATTATAGGCATTTAAGGCACATTTAATATCAACACTAAATGTTGGTGGAGTTTTATCAATTTTGATTAGTGTAGATCCTTTTGCACATTCTTTGTTTTTCATACATACCATAAAGTATGCATATTGATTTCTTTCCGCAGAGAAAGGTGATGTTGTGAAATTTTGTTTGTTTGAATTAGAATATTTTATCCATTCACTATTTGCATTTGTTCCACCATTTGCGGTATAGCTAGCAGATAGATTTTTGTATGAATAGTACCATGAATATACTTCACTATCTTTATAGTTTGTGCCTAATTCTACGCTAAAGTTTGATTTTGTCCAATTACCATTTGTTGGATTTTTAACTGAAACTGTAATATCCTTTTTGTCCCAACCAGCGTATAAATAGACTTTAACATTTTCCTTTTTTATTTCTTCGCCTTTTCCTAATGCTACAGCTAAATCTTTAACTGTTGCGTATGGAGTTGTTTCATCAATTACTTTTGTACTTGTTGCTGATCCAACATGCCAATATTTTGTTGCGGTATATCCAAATCTTTCCATAGGCAGACTTCCACTTGCTGAACTATGATCTCTGATTCCTGATTTGGAGTATCCCGTTCCATCGTATGCACTATAAGCAGTTACTAATACTTCGCCAGTTGCATTACCTGTACAACTTCCAAGGTTTTGTTCTTTACAAACTGACCCACAGTTAATTGCATTGGGACATACTAAATTTTCTCGTGGAACAAGAGTTCCTCCATTTGCATTATAACTTAAACTCAATCCATTTTTAGATGCATTAGCAGTTAATGTAATATCACCTGTTACCGTTAATGATTTTGGATTATCTGTACTGATACTATTATTATCTCCATCTGTCCACTTTGTGAAATGATAGTAATCATTTACTCCAGTAACATTTATTGTATATGTTGAACCATAGTCTAGACTTTGAGTTAAGTTTGTTTTTCCATTTAAAGTTACTTCTGATATTCCTGTACCTTTTACTAATTTAACTGTATATTTTTGTGGTTTCCAATGAGCATATACTGTTATGCTCTTAGTAACTTCTGTATCTTTTGTTACTTTTGTACCACCTGATTTTGCTGTATACCAGCCATCAAACACATAGTTTTCTAAAGTTGTTTCGCATAGTTCTCCCCATGTTGTCTTTCCACTATTTTTCTTCATTACATATTTATATGTAGGACTACAATCTTTTCCTCCATTCGAATCATACGTTAGTTTATACCTTTCTGATGTTTTATAAGATGTCTCTACATAAGTTTGATTTAATGCTTCGTCTATTACACTAAATGCTGTAGGATAAGATGTTCCATAATTTTCCATTGTAGTTAATGCAACTGGTGTATAAAAATTCTTATATACATTATTTATAAAGTTGTAATTACTTGCGTAATCTGGACCACATCTTGAAGTTGTTCCTTTTATATATTTTGTTGTTGATCCATTATAGAAAATACTATAATAATAGCCTGATTTCTTTACTGATACGCATAATTTTATTTTATTATTACTTGTTATATTATCATTTACTTCTAATTTTAGATTTGGACTTAATGAATTATAAGAGTTATTTGATGATTCAAATGAATAATTTAGTGTTGGTGGTTCATTATCTATGTTAAATGGTCCGAATACTAAATATTTTCCTCCATCTCCTTGTTTCCATGCAGAATCATACAAATCATATAATCTATCTACTCTTACATGTAGATAATATGATCCTGATTTCCCAGCTGGAGTATATATTTTAGTTGAAGTTGCTGTTACTGAGTGATCTCTATTCCATTCATCTTCCATTATTTCTTTTTGATTTGCTGGAACTGTTATTCTTACTCTTTTATAGTTACTAAGGTTTTCACTATTATCAGAATTCTTACTCCATGCGTAGTATATTTCTGCTCCTTGGTTTATTCCTGTTATACTTTTTATTATAACAGTCGAATAGTGTTTTTTTGAATATTCAGTACTGCTTGATGGTTCAGCATATACATATATTCCATTTGTTACTTCATCATTACACATAGTATCGCATCCAGCAGCTGCCATAGTATGTGGTTTATCTTGTTTTGGGTAAATAATACTTACTTTGGATTTGTTTTTTTCTTTGCAACCTATATAGCTGTCATATGTATAAGATCCTTCAACTTTATTTACTCTTACAAATGTATTATCTGTATCACATGTAACGTCTTTTACGGTAATATCTTTTGTTAGTTTCTTTGACTCTAATTCTTCATATTTAATGCAAGCACATCCACTTTCTTTTCTTCCAAATAAGTCTTCATCGTATGAATCTACGTATAGTTTTGCACTTGATTTTAATGAGTCTTTATATGAATTATATTTTTTATCGGCATTTTTCTCTTGCAATACTCTTATTGCCGGAAAAGAAAGACCAATTACAATGCCTAAAATTACCATTACTACTAGTAATTCTACTAAAGTAAATCCCCTCTTATCTTTCATATAATCACCTACTATAACAAATTATATCATACCTTGATAAAAAAAACTCTACTAATAAAAAAAAAGACAAAACTTTTTGTTTTGTCTTATTTCTTTTCTCTTGCGTCAAATTTCTTTCTTTCTTCAGTATTAAGAATTCTTTTTCTTAATCTAATATTATTAGGAGTTATTTCTACTAATTCATCTGAATTGATGTAATCTAGAGCATATTCAAGTGTGATAGGTCTTGGTCTTTTTAATACTACTGTATGGTCTGATCCTGCAGCACGCGTATTTGTTAATTGTTTTCCTTTAACAACATTTACTGCTAAATCGTTTTCTCTATTACACTCTCCAATAATCATTCCTTCATATACTTCAGTTCCTGGTTCTATGAACATGATTCCTCTATCTTCTAAGTTTCCTATAGAATATGCAGTTGCATTTCCATTTTCCATAGAAACTAATACACCTAATTTTCTTTCTCCAATATCAACATTTTCATATGGCATATATTCTTTAAATGAATGGTTCATAATACCATATCCTTTTGTTAGAGTCATAAAATCAGTTGAGAATCCAATTAATCCACGAGATGGAATTGTATAAAGTAATCTAACTTGATTTTCGAAGTTAGTCATACTTTCCATTTTTCCTCCACGCATACCAATTTGTTCTATTACTGGTCCCATTGCATCTTCTGGAACTTCTATTTGTAATTCTTCATATGGTTCACATTTTTGACCATCTATTTCCTTAATAATTACGGTTGGTTTTGAAACTTCTAATTCAAATCCTTCACGTCTCATATTTTCAATAAGAATACTTAAATGTAATTCTCCTCTTCCTGAAACAATAAATGATTCATTAGTAAATGGTTCTACTCTTAAAGATACATCTCTTTGAGTTTCTTTGTTTAATCTTTCTTCTATTTTTCTAGCTGTAACTATTTTTCCATCTCTTCCTACTAATGGAGATGAGTTTGTTCCGAATGTCATTTGAAGAGTTGGTTCATCAATATGTAATTTTGGTAATGGAAGAATATTATCATTATTACAAATTGTTTCTCCTACAGATATATCAGAAAGACCAGCAACTGCAATTATATCTCCTGCTTCTGCTTCTTCTATTTCTACTCTATTATATCCATAATAACCAAATAGTTTTTGAATTCTAAATTGTTTAGTTGATCCATCTAATCTACAACAAGTAACTACTTCTCCAGTTTTAATCTTACCATTTTGAACCCTACCAATTCCTATTCTTCCTACAAAGTCATTATAGTCTAATAATGCAGGTTGGAATTGTAATGGTGCATTAGCATCTCCTTTTGGAGCTGGGATTAATTCTATTATTTTATCTAATATTTCTGAGAATCCTTCAGTTTGAGTAGATATATCATCACTTAATGAACATGTATTATTAACAGCTGATGCATAGATTACTTGGAAATCTAATTGATCATCATCTGCTCCTAATTCTATAAATAAGTCTAATACTTCATCTACTACTTGTTTACATCTTGCAGATGGTTTATCAACTTTATTAATTACAACAATTGGTTTTACCCCTGCTTCAAATGCTTTCTTTAATACGAATCTTGTTTGAGGCATTGCTCCTTCATAAGCATCTACTACTAATAGAACACCATCAACCATGTTCATTATACGTTCTACTTCACCACCAAAATCTGCATGACCTGGAGTATCTAAAATATTAATTCTTACTCCTTTATAATCTAATGCAGTTGTTTTAGCTAAAATAGTTATTCCTCTTTCATGTTCTAGATCATTTGAATCCATTGATAAGTTTGATAAATCTTCATTATCTCTGAACATTCCAGAATGTTTTAAAATTCCATCTACTAATGTAGTTTTTCCATGGTCAACGTGAGCAATTATTGCTACATTTCTTTTTTCCATATAGTCCACCTCTTTTATACGCGACTATCATTATAGCATATTTTGTTTATTTTGACTAGTTTTTTCATATAAAAATGAATGATTTCTCATTCATTTTAGTTCATTAATGTTTCTATATAATCAGCCAGTGTTTCAAATTCTGGTTTATTTAGAACATTTAATTTTTCATGATGTTCCTTTATTACTCCACCATTAAATGCTTTTAACATCTCATAATCATTATCATTATCACCTATTACATTCAAAAAATTAATATTTAATTCTTCTAAATTAAATAGTTTTTTAAGAGCATTTTCTTTATTAACTGATTTATTAATTATATTTACATGAAATCTACTAGCATATATATGTACATCAAATTGTTCTTTAACTGTTTTTACTATTCTTTCTTTTTCTTGTTCATCTATGCAGTTAACTACTATTTTAACTACATCTTCTAAGTATTCAGTTTTATTATATCCGTCATCTAAATAATAATCACAATTATTCTCTTTTAATACTGGTATTATTCTTTCTATTGTTTTTCTATCTAATAAAACTGTATCTATACAATAATCCATATTATTAAAAATCTTTGCTCCATCTTCACAGATTAAATATGAATATGGAATATCATTTTCATTTAATAATACTTTTAAATCTGAGTAGTTTCTTCCTGTAATAATACAAAAAACATTTCCTTGACTAACAAATTTTTTTATTGCCGCTACATTTCTTTTATTTTTTTCTTTATCATCAAGAAAATATATAGTATTATCGAAATCACTTGCTAGTATTTTCATATAATCACCTACTATATTAGTATATCTTATTAATTTTATTTTTTAAAGAAAAAACCTATATATAGGTTTTTACTTGTCATTTTCTTTATTAATGTTTTCTAACAATTCATCTGTATTAGCTTCATCATCAACTTGTTCTAATAATTCTTCTTTATCAGTGAATTGTTTATTCTTATTCTTCATTTCTTCTTCATGAATTAATACATTATAAGCGATTTTTCCAATTCTTGTTTTTGGTAAATCATCTCTAAATTCATAATCATATGGCCATGAGAATCTTGCTAAGTTTTGTTCTACTAATGCTTTAATTTCATTTAGTAGTTCATCACTTTTAATTACATCTTCTTTAAGTACAACAAATGCTTTAGCAACTGTTACTTTATATGGATGTGGTATTCCTATAACACAACTCATACGTACTTTAGGATGAGAATCAATTACATTTTCAATGTTATTTGGGTATACACAATAACCTGAAGTAATGATCATTCTCTTTAGACGACCTTTGAAGTATACAAATCCGTCTTCATCCATTACTCCTTCGTCTCCAGTATGTAACCAAATACGTCCATCTTTATGTCTACGAAGTGTTTGTCTTGTTTCTTTTTTATTTCTAATGTAACCGTCCATTACTGTTGGTCCAGTTATAACTATTTCTCCTGGATTTCCATATGGTAATTCTTTTTCAGTACCATCTTTTACTATCTTATAATATGTATCAGGATATGGAATACCGATACTTCCTTCTCTATAATAATTTAATGGTGTAAAACAACTTGCTGCACAACACTCAGTTAATCCATAACCTTCTCTAATTGTTGTTGGTGAATGATGTTTTGCTAGCCAGTCATCAAATTTTTTCTTTAATTCTACTGATAGTGAATCTCCACCAGAAATTACACATGTTAAATAATCTAATTTCATATGATTGAAGTTTTTATTATTTGTAATTGCTTCAAATAATGTTGGTACTCCTACTAAGACATTGGGTTCATATTTCTTTATTATTCTATCAAATGTTTTTGCATTAAATTGAGGAAGTAAAATACTTGTTCCACCAAAATATTGTACGCAGTGAATACATACACTTAAACCAAATCCATGGAATATTGGCATGATTGCTAAGACTTTATCTTTATCTCTTAAGCATGCAACATGTTCAAAGTTTTGCATAGCTGATGCATTAAGATTTAAGTTAGTTAATTTAACTCCCTTAGGTGTACCAGTTGTTCCTCCTGAATATAAAATAGCTGCAATATCTTTTCCTTTGAAATCATCATCTATTTCTTTTTCATAGTCTTTTCCTTGACGTAGGAAATCTTTCCAACTCATTTTTTGTCTCTTTTTGTCTACTTTTTCACTATTTAAATAATTCATAGGATTTAATGTTTTTAAAGCCTTTGTAATATTTGTAGTTGTATTAGTAGCAGTATAGATTGACTTAATAAGAGGTGGCATTGATTCACTAACACTAACAGTTATTACTTTCTTTACCTTTGTCTCTTTTATAATCTTATCTACTTTATCAATTGTGAAATCAACTGTTATCAACCATTCTGATTTTGAAATATTTAAATAATGTTTTATTTCATTTTCTGCAGACAATGGGTGAATCATAGAAGCAATTGCTCCTATCTTATTAGCAGCATAAAAAGAAATAATTCCTTCAGGAGTATTTGGCATACATATTGATACTACATCTTTATGTTTTACTCCTATTGCCTTCATTGCTCTTGCTACTTCATCAATTTGTTTTAAAAATTCGTGATATGTTTTTTTAGTTCCAAAATAATTGTAACTAATATTATTTAAATGTTTACTCGCTGTATATTCTATTAATTTATATGCTGAATAATTTGGATATTCTAGATGTTTCTTTTCATCATCATAGAATTTATACCATGGAGCTTTTAATGTTTTTGCCATTTTTTTCACCTCAAACGCATACTATTATACTATAAAATCATTGAAATATCAATTTTTGAAGTGATTTACAATAAAAAAGAAACTAGTAATTACTAATTTCTTTATTAATATAATTTAGCTCCTGCCGGAATATTGTCATCAACGATCATTAAGTTTAATCTTTCTTCGCCATTTTCTTGGTAAACACTAGACATTAACATTCCGCAAGAATCTATTCCCATCATTTTTCTTGGTGGTAAGTTTAGAATTGCTATTACATTTTTACCTATTAATTCTTCTGGTTCATAGTACATATGAATTCCACTTAGAATTGTTCTTTCATTTTCTGTTCCATCATCTAATGTAAATTGTAATAATTTAGTACTTTTTGGTACTGCTACGCAGTCTTTAATTCTTACTACTCTGAAATCTGATTTACTAAATGTATCAAAATCTACATATTCATCAAATAGTTCTTCTATTTCTATATTTTCCATAATATCACCTGAAGATATTATAACATAAAAAAAGAAGAGAAATAATCTCTTCTTATTGTTACTTGTTGTTATTATCTATTTTGACAAGTTTTTTAGGTTGCTCTTTACTATAACCATTAATATATGCAGCAACTTGATCTAAGTTTTCAGCAACAAATACACCATTTTTAGCAACTAGTTTAGCTGTTTTTAAAGCACATTTTAATGTATGTCCTTCAAATTTCTTTCCATTTGCCTCAGTTAGGATACATAACACTGTTCTTTCTGGACGTTTGTTACTATCATCAGTTACTTCTACAAATGAATAGAATCCTTCTCCTTCAGGTGTAATTACATAAAGACAAATGTCATCAGTTTCTCTGTGATAATCTTCTACTGCTTGACATTCTGGAGTCCAGTCAGGTACTACAGGGTTGAATGCATCAACTCTTTCTTGATCTAACTTTCCTAATAACTCCTCTCTCCATGTTGAATCTGCACATGTTCCTCCTAAAAATACACTTACTTTTTCCATTTTCATCATTCCCTTCATTTTAGTTTTTATGAAGGCCCTGCTCAAAAAGTTAAGTATATAAAAAGACAAGACCTTCATAGTAAAAGTCTTGTCCGAATAAAAATTCTAATAATACGGTTATAGTTATAACGAAATGTCGTATTATTACATTTAAGGACTACTCCCATTTACGGTTTCATATTATAACATAAGTAGTCTGTTTTGTCAATACTGTTATTATCATTTTATTAATAACTATTCACTAAATATAAATTTTATCATTTCTTTACTGTTAATTGCTGCTCCTCCAGCTTCTCCATGAGTTGTTCTTGGTAGAATTGTATATTTCAATTCTCTTGTATATGGTTTTACTTGATTGACAGCACTTTGCATACATCTTCCATATGTGTCATCACTACTATATCCAGATCCTGATCCAGATCCTCTCATTGCCCACACTTTCATTCCTTTAAAACTGCTGGGTTTAAATCCACTCGATGCACAGCAACTAATTGGAGCGGCTGCATGGAAATATCCAGGATTTGCACTTACCATCATCCAAGTACCAATTGCTCCTCTAGAATGTCCGCCAATGTTAATATTATTTCTATCACATTGATACTTATTGCATACTTCTTCTATTATTGTTTTTAACTCTCCTAAGTGTCCTCCCTCAAACCAACCAGGATTTCCTTTTGAACCTAAATTTGGTGAAGTCGGTGCAATTACAATTGCTGGATAACCTGCAGAATAGGCATTCTTTCCTAAAGGAACTGCTGCACTTCCACTACCATTATCTCCATGAAGCCACATTAATAAAGGCATCATTGTAGTAGCATTGGGTGGAATATATACGTTGTAACTCATATTTCCACTTTTCTCTGTCTTTACTCCTGCTTTCTCATTAAGAATTTGCTTTGGATTACCCTTTTCATATTCAGATGGATCGGTAATTAATATGTAGAATTTCCATCTAATTCTTTAGCATAATTCCAGCAAGAAGATACTTCAAAATCATTACCTAAGGCAATCATTAATGCATTAACTATTACAGGTATAAAGAAAACTATTGCAGCAGCAAAAAAAGCATTTCTTATTTTAGAAATATTCTTTTTATTATCTGGATCTTTAATAAGATTAATCAAATGAATTGCAGCCATTACTATTAATATAATAGGTACAATTATTTGAATCATAGTTATTGTTTTTTGAACAACTATTAATAATCTTGATAGTCCAACATCACTACAATCTCCTAAACTAACTAAAAGTTCTATCATATAGATTACCTCTATTATCATTATATCATCTTTTCAAATAATTTAGTTTTTAATATATATATTTATGTTATAATTAGGATGATTAGGATGGTGTTATTATGGATAAAGATTTTATCACAATTAATTTAGAATCAGGGGAACAAAAAGATGCAGAACTTATTAGTAAGTTTTCTATTGAGGGATTTGGAGACTATGTAATATACAAATTAGATGGCAAAATGTATGGTGCAAAGTATGAAGTTGATGGAGATAAAACCAATTTAATAACAGATCTAAGCGAAATAGAAAAAGATGCTTTATATGAAGTATTTACTAGCTTGGAGGTGAAATAATGTTAAATTTTGATTCATCTCATAAATCGATTGAAGGAAACCTTAATAAGAAAAAAGGTAAGGAAAGATTTAAAAGAATTCTAGCAGCTGGTTTAATAATCTTTAATATAATTACTTTTACTGGATGTGCTAAAACTGTTGACTGTGATATAGAAAATGATCATGCTCATTACTATGTTAGTCAGGAAGAAGATATCGGTAGATATGTTGTTAGTGAAAAAGAATATATATCTGGTCTAGATAGAACAGATGAATTTATTTATGTAACGCCAGATGAAGCTGAACTACTAGAATTTATGAATAAAAAAGATCTATATAGAATAGATGAAAATATGGATGCAATAAAAGAAATAGAACAAGGAAATAAAGATTTTTTAGAATATAGATATAAATATATTTATTTACAACCTGTTCCAATTGCTCATCCAACAGGTAAAACAATTACAATTACATATAGTTATATTCCTGTTCCAATGTATTCATGGACAACTAATACAAATAGAAATCTAACTGGAGAAACAAGAGTTTGCCATTATATGTATTATGGGTATAGAGTATATCAAGATGAAAAAGGTAAATACAGGATGGAAAAAAGTGAATTGGTAGATGATATCTCAGAACTTCCACCAGAGTATCAATATATTAGTGGAGATTTTATTAAAATAGTAAATTCAGACACTAAAGAGGAATTAGATTATGAAGATGGTACTGAAAATGATAAGGGCGATGAAGAGGTTCAAGAAATGATGGAAGAATATGAAATCGTTGAAGATACTAATGATTCTACAAAAGGAAAGTAAACTTAGTTTACTTTTTTATTTATTAATAATAAAATATAATTGATTGGAGGGGTAATATGAGCAAATATAATCATATTAAATCTATTCCTATAGAAAGTATTCCTAAAGAAGAAATTGCTCAAGCCATTCATGAATGGGCAGAAGGATATGATTTTTTAGAAAAATTCCTTTGGGTTTGTTATGAAAGAGGTATTAAAACTGATGGATGTCACGCTGGTATGAGATCATATGTTGGTTTTTCGTATGAAGGGCAAAAAGACAATGAATTAGCTTTACTTATGAATGCAGCAATTTCGCAAAACGAATCACAAGTAATGATTAGTCCACATGGAGGAAATCCTCTAAGTGGTCCTGATTGGTATAAAACAAATATTGTTGTAGGAGCAGAGACAGAATATGAAGAAGATGGCAAAGCATTCTTTGATAGTCTTACTCAACAACTTAAAGATAATCATAGCAATACAAATATAGATTTCTCTCCTCTACTCGCATTAACAAAATTCTTTTCAGATAATCTTGCTGGATTATTAATAAGAATTAGACACAATAATAATGAATATAGTTTTTCATTAGAAGGCTACTTTCCTGATAAAGACAAAGTAGAAGAATTGAATTCATTATTTCAAGGTTGTGGATTAGTAATGTATTCTCATCCTGAAGGTGAAAGAAAGAATTGGACATGTACATGTGCTGATATAGAGACTTTATCAAGTAAAATTAGAGAAGTAGCTGACTATATTATTAGTAATTATAGTATTAATCCTCCTACTGAAGTAAGTGATAATAATACCTTTAATATAAATGCACATATTGTTAGAAATAAAGCTATTCAAGAAGGTAGACCTGACATGTTTGATACATGGCTAATGACAGAAGAAGAAAGACTTAAAAAAATTAGAAGTGAAAGAAAAAAAGCAACAAGCAAATAGCTTGCTGCTTTTTTATGAATATTTACAAAAAAAATAGTCTTTCGACTATTTAAATTCATATGGAGCGACATTATTGGCATTTATATAGTATAATTTAATACTCTATCTGAAATAAATTTTCAAATAATCGTTAAAAACATCTATACTATTTTTCTTTCATATTACCCGTAAATTAGAATTTATAATCCCATCCTTTTATTTTTTAAATCTCCTGATTCGATTGTTCCTCTGGTCTTAACTAATAGCTTTATATCTCTTCCATTACCCTTTACTCTTATAGGTATTCTTTTGCCATCCATTAAAAGTTCTTTTTTTTCTTCTATAGTTAAATAATATTTCTTTTTTTGTTTCTTTTGTAATAATTTTGATAATCCCTTTAATTTAGATTTGATAATTTTTAATTCGTTTAAGTTCATGTAACTCATCTCCATTGCAGTTATTATACTATATAATTATCAATTTTTATTATAAACTTACATCATCGGAATATTACTATTTTATGAGATATTCAAGCACAAAAAAATTAGTCTCTCGACTAATTACATTTTTAAATGGAGCGGATGAGGAGAATCGAACTCCCGTAGTCAGCTTGGAAGGCTGAGGTTCTACCATTAAACTACATCCGCATATGTCTTTAATCGCCTTAGTCTAAAATTTCCGAACAACTAAGTCGACTAAATTCAGTAGACATTAATAATTATACTAAAAATCTTGATAAAGTCAACCTTTTTTATTGATTTTATCTCATTTTATGCTTATTTTTCCAATATTTCCTCTATTCTATCAAGTATTTCTTTTATATCTTTATATGGAATTATTCTTATTTCTTTATTACCTCTTACCATGGTAGTTACCTTATCTAAATAGTTTTCATCATATATAGCAACTATTTTTTTATGTAGTTTTGAGGCATATCCAATCTCATATCCTACTCCAATTGATGGCACTGATACTTCAGCAATTATAATATCTGCACTTTCTAATTTATTTTCTAAATCTTTATAAATATCTTCATCTTTTTGATATTTTTCATTTTCAATTGCTTTTGGATCAGCTATTTGTTTTGTTAAAACTTCTCCATAATTTTCTAATTTATCTATTAATTTTTTATAAATATCTATTTTTTGTTGTCCTCCATACATAGAACCTGATACATATATTTTCATTATTTTACCTCTTTCTCTAAAAAGTCTATTATTTCTTTTACTATAATTTCTGGAGTACTTGCACCTCCCATTATTCCTATTTTATCATTAATAGAAAAATCTTCTTTATTTAAATCTTTTGCTTCTTGAACTAAGTAGACATATTTACAATTTTCTTTAGAGATGTTTTCTAATTCTTTTGTATTAGAACTATGCTTTCCACCTACTATTATCATTTTATCTACTTGTTTTGATAATTCTTTTGTTTCTTCTTGTCTATCACTAGTAGCATTACAAATAGTTTTATCTATTTCAATCTCTCCTGGTATTTTATCTTTAATAATATTAGTTAATTTATCAAACTTAGATGCATTAAACGTAGTTTGAGATACTACAAACATTTTATTTAATTTTGAATTATTGAATTCATTTATTAATCCTTCAATATCTTCTTCATTTTCTACTATATATGAATATCCATTTGAGAAACTTTTTATTCCTAATGTTTCTGGATGATTCTTTTTACCTATTATAGTAATAAAACTTTCTTCTTTCTTTTTAGTTATTTTATTCTTAATAATTAGTATTTTTCCACAAGTTAGGTCTATTAATTCTATATTTTTTTCTTTTGCTTTATCATAAGTTTCTTTTACTTCTCCATGAGCTCTTATTATTACTTTAGAATTATTAGGGGCATCATCTATACTAGAAATTGTAATCATACCTTTATTTTCTAGATCACTTATTACTCTTTCATTATGAACTATTTCCCCTAAACAATATACTTTTTTATATTGATCAAGGGATGAGCTTGCTCTTTTAATAGTATTAGATACTCCATTACAAAATCCACTTAATTTACCAACTATAATATCCATATTTTCACCTAAAAATAGTATATCATAAAAAAAGAAAAGTTACTTTATAACTTCTCCTTTTACATATAATTTATAACCATTAAAATCAATATTTGAATTAGTTTTATCCTCATTTTTAAACTCAGTAATATAACTATCTCCAGTTAGTTTTATTTTACTATTTTTAGAGAGACTAATCTTTATATTTTTAGCAGTATTATCTTTATTAATTGTTCCTTCATAAGATGAATTATTCTTTAATTTAAAATCTAATGTTGATATTTCATCTACTATTATGTTTCCATCTGTTTTTTGATTATCTAAAACTACTGTTGATTTTCCTCCATTTAATCCTTCTTGACCCCATGCATCTTTCTTTACTTCTAAGAAGTTTATATTTTTATTATTCTTTGTAAAAGATACATTCTTTAAAGTAATTTTAGAAATAGAATTAGTTACATATAGTATTGGTCCATCATTTGTTGTTACTTTGGAATCTTCTATTAGTAGTTCTGCCATTGATGTTGGTGGCATTGGAACTGATCTATAAGTCATAATATTACTAAATTGAGTTGATTTTTGATATTTAATTGTATGATTACATGTTAGATCTACATTTTTTAGAGTAGCTTTATTACCACTTTCAATTATTACTCCTTCAGAGGCATTTGCGACTAAAGTAGCATCTTCTACTGTTATTTCTCCAGTTGAATATATGGCAGGAGATCCTTCTCCATGAGTAATATATGTTCCTTTTTCTACAGTAACTATTCCTCCTCCATTATCTGTTCTTATGGCTGCACTTGATGCACCTGAGGTTTCAATAGTTAAATTTTTAGCATGAGTTATTCCACCGGCAGTAGTCATTATTCCACCTGAATATGATTTTTTGGTAGTTATTTTTGTATTAGATACATTTATTGTTGTTCCATCACCGAATGTATCATTTTTATATATTCCACCACCAAAACTATATATTCCATTTGCTCCATCAGCATCTGTATTTATAGTTGAATTTGTTATTGTTACAGTTGATCCTCTTCTCGCAATTAATGCAGAATTAATTCCATAGAAACTAGAGTTTTCTGTATTATCAGTATCTCCTGTTTTATTAATTACAATATTATCTAATTTTACATCTACTTTATCTTCAATAGATAAAGCATTTACATTCATTTCAGTAGATTCATATGTTTTATTTGTTTCAGATGATGATTCTTTTATTTTTACATTTGCTTTATAAGCAGACTCTTCAGTTGTTCTTACTGGATTATCTGGCATTTTAGGTAATTCATTATATACAAATGATTTACTTAAGAATAAAGTTATATCTGCTGTTAAAAAGATAATTAATAAAATACAAATAACAATTCTTTTTTTATTTGAAAAAGTTTTTTTGAAATCATATTTATTAAAAATAGACATTAATAAATAAATTGTTATTACTGATATTAATAATCCTTCTACTCCAAATATAAAATAGAAATATATTGGTGTAGATAGAGCATTTTCCATTTCTTTAGAATTATCTTCTCCTGGCATAGGTGGAGGTGCTTCTCCTTCTTTTTCCATTCCAGGTTGTCCTCCTTCAGGAGGTTCTTCTCCATTAGGTTTTTCTGGTGGAGCTGGACTTTTCATTATTACATTATTTACATTATTTTTAATAGTATTATTTCTTAAATAAATTGTAAATACTGATCCCATTACTAGAATTATTAATACAAGGATCATTACTATATTTTTTATACTTCTTTTCATAAATGCCTCTTACTTAAAATTTAATTCTTTTTTGTTTTCTTTTAAATAATCGTTTGCTTCTTTTTCTTTCTTTTTATCTTTCATTTTTTTATAAATCTTTTTTAATTGACTCATATAGAATACTTTTGATGAGATATCTTCTGTAGTATTAAATCTATTCTTATAATAAATTTCTAGTGCTTTATATTCTTTAGTCATATCAGTTGCGAGTGTTAATTCTACTACTAAGTCACTATATATTTTTTCTACTAATGCTTTTTGATAATCATTGAATTTATCATTACTCATTAGTTTTTTTATTACTTTCATGTTTTCTTCTGCAAGATTAAATATTCCTTCTCTAATGGATATTTCACATAAGTTGTTCAAATATATTATTTGATTTAAATCACCGATTGGTCCTTTATCATATTCAGGTTCATAATTAGTTAGTAATTTCATTGCTGTTTCATTTTCTCCTAAATTGATATAAGCTGCTGTTAAATTAATCATTAGAACTGTTTTAGTTCTTTTATTTTTACATTTTTTTATTAATTCTTCTATTTCAGCAATAGCTTCTCTTACATTTTCATTACCATTTAATCTCATTGATAATTCTTGTATTCTTTTTACTGCTTTATTTGTATATATTAGAGCAATTACTATTGCAATTACTACTATTACTACAAATAATATTAATTCTAGTGGCTTATTATTAGTAACCTTATATAAGTAATCATTTCCTAAAAATAGTAAAAATAACACAAATATTTCTGTTGCGTAATATTTCATTTTTATATCTTTATATAGACCTATCATGTAATCATCTTCTTTCAATTATTATTTTATCATACAAGTGTATAAAAAAAGAAATGAAATTCATTTCTTTTTATGATAAAGTTACTTCTACTTCTTTTTCTTCGTATTTATTCTTTTTAATATAAGCAACTGTTAATTTTACTTTATCTCCTTTTTTAGCATCATAGATAACACTTGTAATATCAGATACTTCTTTTACTTCTTTTCCATTTATCTTTGTAATGATATTACCCATTTCTAATCCAGCTTTATCAGCTCCTCCGCCTTCTACTACTTTAGAAATATAGAAGCCTACTGGGCTATTATTATATTTACTTTGAGATTCAGTAATCATATATCCTTCAATACCAATTTGTGCTGATGTATCTTCTTTACCATTCATTAGGTTTTCTATAATTTCTGTTACATCTGATATTGGAATTGCAAATCCCATTCCTTCTATTGTTGCTTGATCAGTAATTCCTGAAGTTGAGTATTTAGCTGAATTAATTCCAACTACTTCTCCTGCTGCATTAAGTAAAGCTCCTCCACTGTTACCACCATTTATTGCAGCATCTATTTGAATCATCTTTGATGCTTTTCCATCGATTGTTACTTCTCTATTTAGAGCACTTACAATTCCAGTTGTTACTGATTGTCCATATCCTAATGCATTTCCTATTGCAATTATTCCATTTCCAACTTTTAATTGATTACTATCACCCATTGTTGCTATTTTAATTGATTCAGCTGTTTCATTATCTAAATCACTTAGTTTTACTGAAATAACTGCAACATCTCTTCTATTAGAATATCCTTTTACTGTAGCATCTACATTCTTTCCATTTACAAATTGTACTGTTAATGCTTCAGCTCCTTCAACAACGTGATTATTTGTTAATATTAATAATTCAGTATCTGTTCTACTAATAATAATTCCAGATCCAGCACCTTCTTGATACTGACCTTCATTAAAGAATCCTGGAGTAAAATATCCATTATTGACTAGAGCTTTACTTGTAATTGCAACAATTGAAGGCATTACATTTTCTACTACTTCTGAAACATCTGTTATGTATACACCATCACTTTTATTAACATCAGATGTTTGAGTATACTCTAATTTTAATTTGTTATTACTAGATTTGTTTCCATTTAGATTTAATAATCCAATATTATTAAATGCTATAAATAGAGATACTATTATTAATACAATAAATACTGTTACTATAATATATCCTATGAATGCTTTACTTTTTTTCTTCTTTTTTGGTTTCTTTTCTTTTATTTCTTTTATTTCCTCTTTTTCTTCTTTTTCTTCTTTTATATCTGCTTCCATGTTTTCACCCTTTCATACTTATAATTATAATTTTAAATATTAAATGAACATTAAATTATTCAATAATTGTAGATCCTTCTCTAATAACATTTAGACTACCATCTTCTTCTACTTTAACTATTGTTGAAGATTGTTTTAAATCTGTTGGACCTCCATCTATAATAATATCTACTTTTCCATCAAATTCTGTAATGAAATCATTTAATTGTACTCCATCAGGTTGTCCTGATACATTTGCACTTGTTGTTGCTAAAGGATAGTCTACTGCTTTTAATATACTTAGTGCTCTTGCATCATTAGGTATTCTTATTCCTACTGTTTCAAGTCCACCTGTAAGTACTTCTGGAACATCTTCTCTTTTATCAAATATTACTGTTAATGAACCAGGCATATACTTATCTATTAGTTCTTGCTCTTTTGGATTTATATCTTTAGCAACTTGATACATTTTTTCAACAGAATCTGTTAATACATTAATTGGTTTATATCTTGCTCTTCTTTTTATTTCAAATATTTTTTCTATTGCTCTTTCACTGAAACAATTACATGCTATTCCATAAACTGTATCAGTTGGCATAATAATAATTCCATCATTATCTAATACTTTTTTTACTTCTTCTACTTCTTCGTCTAAGATTTCATCTTCCCAATTAAATAATTTAGAATCTCTTACTGTATTTTGAAGAATCATTCCTTCTCCTAAACCAGCTTCTTTTCTAGTTTTAAATCCAAATTTCTTATAGAAGTTTTCTTTATTAAAATCTGCTCCTAAATAAACTCTTATTTCAGGATTATCTTTTTTATATTCATCTATTTTATCTAATAATCTATACATTATCTCTGTTCCTATTTTTCTTCCTTGATATTCTGGAGCAACCATAACATCTTGAATATATAAGAATATTGTTTTATCTCCAATTATTCTTCCATATCCAACTATTTCTCCATAGTCATAAGCCGAAATAGAATAAATTGTATTATCTAGAGCTTCTTTTACAACTAGTTCATCTCTTTTACCCCATCCAACTTTATCATATAAACTATTATATTCTTTAATATTTTTTACATTTTCTACATATGTTATCATATAGACCTCCTACTCTATTATACTATAAAAAGTGAATTTTTTTTGATATAATTTTTAAGAGGTGATTACATGAGCAAAATACCTGTTAGTAGTAAACCATTAATATTAAATAATAATGATTTTCAAACTATACAAGTAAAAGTTATTTTCCCTTTTGAAAAAGATGAAGAGAAAATTGCTCTTTCTAATATATTACCTTCTGTGATTAATGGTGTTAATAATACTTATAGAACAGAAGAAGAATTTTATATACAATATGAAAAACTATATTTACTTGGAATGAACATGAGTAGGACTGTTATTGGAACTACTTATGCTTATATTTATTCATTAGTCATTCCTGATACTTATTCATTAAATAAAGATATTTTAGATGATCAGTTTAAATTCTTCGGAGATTTTATTTATAATCCTAAACAAGATAATAATAAGTTTTGTGATTTTGAAACTAATAGAGAAATTAATAATTTAAGATTAGAAATAAGTGATTCATTAAAGAATAATAGATTATATCATTCTATTAGAAATAAACAAATATTAGATGATGAAGGTATTATTTCTTCTACTTTGTTTAATCATATGGAACAAGTAGATGAAATTAATACTAGCAATTTATATCAATTGTATTTAGATACTGTTTACAATAATAAACCAGCTATATTTGTAATGGGTAATGTTAATAATAATGAAATCAATAAATTATGTGATAAGTATTTATATAGAAATAAATTTAAAGACTATGTTTATAATGCTCATCTTAGATATTATTTAAAGCCAAGAGATGGTGTTACTGAGGTAGTTGAAAAATCTGATTTTAATAATTCTATTATTGCATATAATTATAAAGTTAAAGATATGACTGAAGATGATGAAATATATTTATCATTAATTAGATCTTTACTTAGTTCATCTTCATCTAGAATTCTTTATAAAAAATTAAGAGATGAAAATGATTTAGTTTATAGTACTGCTGCTGAGATAACTAGTAAATTTGGATTACTTACTATTTTTGCAGCTATTAATGATAAGAATTTGGATTTAGTTAAAGAGAAAATATTAGAAGCAGTTAGTGAATTAAAGAATAAAGATACTATTGATAAAGGTCTTAATAATATTAAAGAGAAAGAAAGAGTTGGATTACTTAGACTATTAGATAGTAAGACTAGTTTATTCTATGATTATATTAAAGATAGATTAGATCTTGATTATACAAGTAAAGAATATTATGAAAAGTTAATTAAGATTACATATAAAGATATCATTAAATTTGTAGATAGATTAGTACTTGATTCAATATATTATTTAAAGGAGAAAGACTATGAGTAAGATAGAAAATATTAAACTTGATAATGGTCTTAACATATATTTATATAATGATATGAGACGTCACTCTACTTTCTTTCAATTTACTACTAAATGTGGGGGTACTTATAAAGATTTTATTTTTGATGGTAAAGAATATCATCTTCAAGATGGAGTTGCTCATATATTGGAGCATTATATTGTTGAGTGTAATAAAGTTGGTCATTTCTTAGATATGTTAGGAGAAAAACAAATGTCTACTAATGCATCAACTTCTCCTACATCAACTGGTTATTATTTTGAGACTGTTGAAAATGTATTATATGGAATTAAGACTATGCTTGAAGGTATTAATTCTGTAATATTTGATAAAGATAAATTAGAGAAATTAAAGAATCCTATATATCAAGAAATTAGAGGTAAGAAAGATAATAGATTTTATCATTTAAATAGATTAAGAATGGAGAATCTATTCAATAATATTAAATATAGAGATGTTGGTGGATTAGTAGAAGATGTTCAAAATACTACTATTGAAGATATTAAAACCTTATATGAAGCATTCTATCATCCTGCCAATCAAGTTATCTTTATCGCAGGTAATTTTAATAAAGATGAAATAATTAATGAAATTAAGAAATTTTATGATAATCATAAATTTAAGAAACATGAAGTTAAATTAATTGATTATAATGAACCAATAGAAATTAAAAAGAAGGAAGATATTTTATACTTTCCTACTCCTTTAGAATATGAATCTATTACATTTAAAATTGATATTAGTAAGTATTCTCCTGTAGAAAGACTTGATTTAGATTTTTATCTTAATTGTTTCTATATGTTATTCTTTGGAATTACTTCTCCTTTATATAAGGAATTAGTTGATAAAGAGATAATTCCTGAAGGTATTAATTGTGGAGATATTAAAGTTGGTAATTTCTTATTAGTAAGTATTGGTGCTTATACTAGAGATGTTAAAGTATTTAGAGAAAGTGTTCTTAATAAGATTAAATCTTTAGATGACTTTGATGAAGAAAAGTTTGAATTAAAGAAGAAATTATGTATTACAGGATTAGTACTTAGAGATGAAAATATTTTTAATATGATATTACCATTTATTAACAATGTTATTGAATTTGATTATCCATATGTAGATAAAGTTGAAGATATTGAAAGAACTAATATTAATACTTTTAAGGAAGCTATTAAAAAGATTGACTTCAGTAATTATATTGTTACTATTATTAAAGAAAAAAAATAACTCAAATGAGTTATTTTTATTTTATTATTAGTGATTCTCCAGTCATTTCTTTTGGAATTGGTAGTCCTAATAGTTCTAGCATTGTTGGTGCTATATCAGCTAATTTACCATCTTTAATTTTAATTCCTTCTTTTGTAATTATACATGGAACTGGATTAGTAGTATGGCTTGTTACTGGTTTATGATTCTCATCCCACATAATGTCACAGTTACCATGATCAGCAATTATTATTAGGATCCCTCCTAATTCTTTTATTTTGGCATATATTTTAGTTAAACAAATATCCATATCTTCAACTGCTTGTTTTGCAGCTTCATATACTCCAGTATGTCCAACCATATCTCCATTTGCTAGATTCATTATTGTTACATCAAAGTTTTCTACTTCATTTAGGAAATTATCAGTTACTTCATAAACACTCATTTCTGGTTTCAAGTCGTATGTTGCAACTTTTGGTGAAGGAATAAGTATTTTCTTCATATCTGGATATTCTACTTCTTTTCCTCCATCAAAGAAGAATGTAACATGTGGATATTTTTCTGTTTCTGCTATACGTAATTGACTAAGTCCATTTTCATGTAAATAATCAACTAAAATATTTTTAAGATCTAAATCATTAAATGCATGTGGACAAGTAACTGTTTCTGTTACTGGGTACATTGTTAATACTTTTAAATTATTAAAATGTTTAACAGTTAAGTTCTTTTCATTTGCTTGAGGTTCATATTCATTTGGGTTTGATAATAAAGTAAACATTTCTCTTAATCTATCTTTTCTAAAGTTAAATGCAATTATTCCATCATTATCATTTAATGGTTTTGAATCAATTATTCCTGGAATAACAAATTCATCATATTTTTCATTTTTATAATTTTCTTCTATTAATTCTTTATAATTATTATACTTTGGTCCCTCTCCATATACGATAGCGTCATATGATAATTTTAATCTATCAAAGTTATTATCACGATCCATACCATAATAACGACCAGATATTGTATTTATTGAACCAATATTTAGTTCTTTCATTTTATTATCTAATTGGTCTAGATATGTTAATGCGCTTTTTTCATATGTATCTCTTCCATCTAGACAAATATCTAATGAAACATTATTTAAATTATTTTCTTTGCACATATCTAATAAAGCTAGTAAATGGTTGATGTGAGAATGAACTCCTCCATCTGATAATAATCCAAATAAATGTAATGTTGAATTATTTGTTTTTACATGATTCATTACTTCTAGTATTTCTTTATTATTAAATATTTCCCTTGATTCTATTGCTGCAGTAATATTTTCTAGTGGTTGAATTGCTACTCTACCAGAACCTAAGTTCATATGTCCTACTTCACTTGTTCCCATTTGTCCTTCTGGTAGACCTACCGCTTTTCCACTTGCTTGTAATATAGAATGTGGAAATTCATTCATTAATTTATCGAATGTTGGTTTATTGGCATTTTTAAATGCATTACCATCACTTTCTTCTCTAACTCCGCATCCATCTAAGATGCATAATACTAATGGTTTACTCATAATATTCCTCCTAACCTACAAGTTAATTATAGCACAAAAAAAGTAATTATTTTTAATAATTACTTTAATGTACCTAGATAATCATTTACATCCATTGGTTCTTCTTTTGGTTGCGTTAACATGCTGTTCATATCATTTATTTTATTAAAGTATGAAACTATTTTACCATATGCTTCTAAGAAGTCACCTGTACTTGATAATGTTTCTGAAACAATAATTGGTGATCTTGGTTTCTTAAATCTACATACGTTTGCATAAACTTCTTTTTCTCTTAAAGTTGGTAGTAATTTTATTGTAGTTGCCATTTGTTCTGCAGTTGGATCTTTAGGAAGTGATATAATCATCATTTGATCATTGTTAATATTAGTTGGCCAAATTACTACATTACCTGTTGCTGCAACAAAACGTGCATGTTCAAAACCACCACTTTTTTTGGGATCATCTTGGAAATCATCAAGTAACCCTGGTATTAATACACATGCTCTTGCAAATGCCTCGCTATGGTCTTTTTCACCTTGAACTTTTGGAATTTCTGTTATTTCTCCATCTGATGATATTATTGTTATTATACTATTTGACATATTGAACTTCATTCTCCTCTACTCTTGGAAGTATTCTAGGTCCAGGTTGATATATAATTCTTCTACCTTTTTGGGTAGGAGTAATTATACCCATATATATACCAAATTCTTCATCAATTAGGTCAAGTAACATATTTTCTGTTGTAACAAATTGTTCATCTGTCATATTCTTTGGCAACATAATTGATCCCCTTTTTGTATTATTAAAATAATTATGGACATCTGTGTGAAAGAATACAACATAACCTTGACTACTAATATATTTTGCTATATCAAAACCTGTTATACTTCCTTTAGCTTTTACACTATTAATATAATTCTCTATTCCGAATTTGTCAAATCCCATCTGTTCTATTAATCTTCTAAATGCTGACAAATGTTTTGCATCATTCCGAGAAGAAATTAAGTTTTCTTGAAATCCGTCTTTATCAATAACCGAAATAACTGTACCTGAATAATCCCTCATATACCCCTCCTGAAAACAGCATAATTATACCATATTTTCTATAAAATCGCAAGAAAAAGAATGCTAACAAGCATTCTTTTGACATGTATTTTGTTCATCATTGTAACATTCAAATAAACATTTAAATTTATTGTATGTATACTTTTTCATGTTGTCTGTTAATGTAGAATATGGATCTTTTAGTTCATCACTAATTCCTTCTTCCATTTCAATTGCTTTTCCATTTGATACAACTACAACATTAGGAGCATATATTCTTTTAACTCCTAAATTAACCTTTTCCCCTTCTGAATCAGTTAATGTATATTCTGATAATACGTCTCCTATTTTTTCAACTAAACTATGATATCCTTCAGTTCCTTCTTTTGTTGTTACTATATTTCCTTCACTATTTATTTCTTGAACATCTCTAATATCTAGGACATCAACATAATAAATTTTATTAATATTTTGATCTTTTGCAGCTCTTTCCATTTCTTCTAGAATACTTCTACACCATGGACAGCTTGCAAATCCAAAATAAACTACAAATGTTTCATTATTATCAATCATTTCAACTATATCATCTTCAGTTGCATATACAAATGGATTATCTTCTGAAATAGAAATTGTTCTTATTGTTTTTCCAGAAGATGATTCAGTTCCATTTAATGATTCATATTCTTCCTTAAACTTTTCAGCATCTGTTTTTTCCTTTTCAGGTGTTGAACATGCTGTTACTGTAAATATAAAAATAAATATTAATAATACTTTTAAAAATTTCTTCATAATATCACCTGTTTATAATTATACATGTTTTTTTATTATTAATCTATTAAAAAAACTCAACAATTGGTTGAGTTTTATTTAATTTTAACTGTTTCTAGATTATATCCAGCCATTTTACTACGTTTAAAAGTAAATGTTGTTACTGGTAGAGTATCTTTTATTTTTTTATATTCTGATTTTAAACTATCTCTTTGAATATCATTTAGTACATATTCTCCATCAGGAGATGCTTTATATGAAGTTGTTGGTCCTCCCCATACATCTGAAGCTGGTTCATATAATATATTAGTATTAATAGTTATAGTATCATCATCCATAGAAGCATCTTTAAAGAATGTAGTTATTATATAACCATTTCCTCCACCATGTCCTGGATGTTCTTGATTAAATATATAATTACCATCTTCATATTTCCAGAAAGCTACATTATCAAGAGTACATAAGTAATCTTCATGTTTTATATTTACATTATCACCAATAATGTATTTAATATGATTCTCAATATAACTTGATGGAATATAGTTAGCACCATAAATATTATTGAATCCAATTGATAAAACTGCTCTTGTTGGTAAACTATTAACGTCACTAATTGGATATTCCTTATATAAAGCTGTATTCATTTCATCAATTCTTTTTAGTAAGTCTTCTACATCAGCTTCTTTTAAAGATGTTTCTTTCTCGATATCAATTATTGGTGCATTTCTATTTTCTTTTTCTTGAACTTTATCATATACAATATAGCCTAATAATCCAAGAACACATAGTATCGATATAATTAATCCAACTACTAACCCCACATTACTTTTCTTTTCCATAACGACTCTCCTTTATATTAATAATTATATCATACTAAAAAAATGATAACTACTATTTGCAGTCATCATTTAATTTTATAGGAATATTGTAAGTAATAGTTTTATTATCTTTATTAATTGCTTTTATTTCTAAAGATAATGTATTACTAGTAAATTTCTTACATGTAGTTGAATAATTATTAACTTGAATATCTAAATCTTTAAGATAATCTTTTAAAGTAATATTCTTTTTTCTATCACATGAACTTACTTTAGTTTTAGTATCATTATTGTTCTCATATAAAGTACATTCAATACTATTATATTCTTCATCATCATTCTTTCCACAGAATTCTATATTTGAAATATAAATAGATGTTTTATCTTTATTATAAGCAGCACTTCCAGTAATATTAAAATCTCTACATTGAGAAGAAATTGTTTTAAACTCAAAGTTTCTACTATTATTTATATTATTAACAATATATATAGCAAATAATATTACTACTATTAATAAAGCAATTATTGTATTTCTAACTATTTTATTATGTTTCTTTTCTTTTTCTTTTTTTACTCCATTTAATAGTTCATCTATGTCCATGTTAAATTCATCACATAGTTTTTTAATAATAGATAAATCTGGAATATTCTTACCGTTTTCCCACTTAGATACAGCTTGATAAGTTACACCTAATTTATCAGCTAAATCTTTTTGAGTTAAATTGTTTTCTTGACGAATTGTCTTAATAAAATTTCCAATCTTATCTTGATTCATAGGTCCTCCTCCTATTGGTACCAAAGTTTTTTGCCTTCTTTTTGTACCTCTTTAATTATTCCTCCACCTAAGCATTCTTCTCCATCATAGAATACACATGCTTGTCCTGGAGTTACTGATTTAACATTATCATAATGAACAATTACTTCTCCATTATCTAACCATTCTAATTCTACTGGTATATCTTGTTGTCTATATCTAAATTTTGCATTACATTTAGTTATTTTATCTCCTAAAACATTTACATTTTCTAAAAGACAAGAATCACTCTTTAGATATTCATTATCTTCTCCTAAGGCAATATATAGAATATTCTTTTCTATATCTTTTCCTACTACATACATTTTATCTTCTGTACCACCAATATTAAGTCCTTTTCTTTGACCTATTGTATAGTTCATTAGACCAATATGTTCTCCAATTACTTCATTTGTTTTAATATTAATTACTTTTCCTTTATGTTCATTACTATTTTCCTTCATAAATTTACGGAATGAATCATTAATGAAACATACATCAAATGAATCTTTCTTTTTTGATACTAGAAGATTTTTTTCTTCTGCAATTTCTCTTACTTTATCTTTTTCTAATCCTTCTAGTGGGAATATTATTTTAGATAATTTATCTTTAGATAGTTCACATAAGAAATATGATTGATCTTTTTCTTTATTTTTACTTTTATATAATCTACCATCTTTAATAATTGCATAATGACCAGTTGCGACGTAATCACAATTATATTTTTCCATATTATCAAATAAATATTTAAATTTACATACTCTATTACAATTTACACATGGGTTTGGTGTTAATCCGTTTTTGTAATCTTCTATAAATTTATCAATTATTTCTTTTTTAAATTCTTTTCTATAATCAGCTACGTGATGTTCTATATTAAGTTTATTTGCTACTTCAATAGCATCAGTTGGATCAAAATTATCTATAAATTGAAATGTAATACCTACTACTTCATAACCTTGTTTTTGAAGAAGAATAATTGCAGTTGAAGAATCAACTCCTCCACTCATTCCAACTAAAACTTTTTTCATATACATCACTTCCTTTTCTTGCATATTATATCATACTTTTCTATTTTTTTCTTGTTAATCTTAAAGCATTTAAAGTTACAGTTAAACTACTTAGTATCATCGCAATACAGGCAATCATTGGATTAATATGAATTCTAAATAATCCAGTTGCGATAGGAATCATTAAGAAGTTATAAATAAATGCCCAGAATAGATTTTCTTTTATATTTAATAAAGTATTTTTACTAATATTAATAAAATCTACTATCTTTTCTAAATTATTATTAACAATTACGACATTAGACGAATTATTAGCTATATCAGTTGCACCTTTAAATGAAACTCCAATAGTTGCACTAGTTAAAGCTGGTGCATCATTTATTCCATCACCTATCATCATTACTTTTTTACCATCAGACACCATTTTATTAATATATTCATTTTTTTCTTTAGGGGTTACTTCTGATATTACTTCATCAAATTCAAATTCTTTAGCAATTTCTTCAGTTGTTATTTTATTATCTCCAGATAATAGTACAACTTTAAGTCCTTTTTTCTTCAATTTTTTAACTACATTAATTGACTCTTTTCTTATTACATCTTTTAATCCAAATGTTGCGACTACCTTATTATTTTTAACTAAGTATATTACACTATATCCTTTTTTAGCCATTTCTTTTTCTTCATCTTCGTAAGAATTAATAATATCTAATTTTTTTAGTAGTTTTTTATTACAAGCATAATAAACATTATTCTTTTCATCTTTTGCTTTTACTCCATATCCAGCTAAATCTTCTGTTACTAAATCAATATCTGCTTTTATTTTTTCTTCATTTATATATTTATTAATACCTAAAGCTAATGGATGTGTACTGTGTTTTTCAATTGAACCTAAAAGTTCCATTATATATTTATCATCTAAATCAGAATGGTTGTTTACTTGAGATACACTTAATATTCCATTAGTAATAGTTCCTGTTTTATCGAAGACAACTGTATCTATTTTAGATCCTACTTCTAACGTTTCACTATCTTTAATAAGTATTCCTTTTTTTGCTGAATGACCTACACTAACAACTAATGCTAGTGGAGTTGCTAAACCTAAAGCACATGGACATGCTACTACTAGTACTGTGACAAAGTTAATTAAGGCAATACCTATATCTTTATTTATGACTAAGTTAATTAATAAGGTTATGATTGCTATTATAATAACTGCAGGTACAAAATAAGAACATAATCTATCAGCCATTCTTTCAATATTAGTTTTAGTATTAGTTGCTTCTACAACTAATTTTACTATTTCTGAAATAGTTGACTCTTTACCTATTTTTTCTGCTTTATATTCTATTTCTGAACCATAATTAATACTGCCAGCAATTACTTTATCTTTTTCTTTTTTTAATACTGGTACACTTTCTCCTGTAATAAATGATTCATCAAATGTAGATGATCCTTTTACTATTTCTCCATCTACAGCAACTTTATCTCCTGGAAGACATATTAGTATATCTCCTTTTTTAACTTCATCAATAGTTATATTTTTATATGAACTATCTACTTTAATTCTTGCTCTTTCAGGGGTAATTTTAACTAATCCTTTAATAGATTCTTTAGTTTTATTTTTACTATGCCTATCTATAAATTTTCCTAACATTATGAAATAAATAACAAAAGCTGTTGACTCAAAATACAGTTTTTCTACAAAATCTATTTTTCCAATAATAACCATTATTACTCCAAATAAACTATATATAAAACTTGAAAGAATACCAATTGTAACTAAACTATCCATATTAGGCATTAAGTGTAATAAGTTTTTGAATCCACTTAGTACTATATTTCTTCCATATACTAAGAATGGGATTGTTAATACTAATAAAGTTATTGAATAAACAATTGGATGTTTTTCCATATTAAATATATTTATTATAGGTAAATGTATCATATGACCCATAGATATATACATTAATATTAGTCCTAAGACTCCAAATATTATAAATTGAAGAGTTGATTCTTCTTTTTCTACTATTTGAATATCTTCTCCTAATGATTTAAAACCTGCTTCACTTACAAATCTATTTAAATCTTCAATAGTAAGATTATCTTCATATTTAATACTTGCAGTTGCCATTACTAGATTAACAGTTGCTTCTTCTATACCATCTTGTTTATTTAAGTATTTTTCTAATCCATTAGAACAAGCACTACAACTCATACCTTCTATTTTTAATATTATATTTTTCATATAGGCCTCCTATATTATTTTTGATGATTTGCTACATCCTCTTTTGGTGCCTTATCCCATAGTTGTCTAGGAATTAATACTACTGTTATTATGGCATTATTTCCTTCTAGTTTTACATCTACTACTCTTGATAATGAATTCTTATTTAATAAATATTCCATTTCATTTGTAGCATAAGATATTTCTTCTTTAATTAATGGAATTCCATCTTGTGATCCTTCTGGAATAATATATTTTACCTCTATATTTCTAAGTACTCCAAGTCCACTTTTTTTATTATAAAATGATGAGGATTCTTCTATAGATGTAGAAGTAAACCCTTTTTCATATAAGAATTTACCTTTTAGTGATAAAAGATCTTCTAATGTATCTATTCCATATTTTTTAAATTCTTCTATTGTTGTTCCTCTATATACCATAAAAGTTGAGTCAGTTTTTGGAAACTTCTCTATTAACGAAGAAAAATCTTCAGTATATGCTAATAATTCTTTTACTCTTTCATCGGTTCTTTTACCTAAGACTTCATAGTCCCAAACTTCTCCTCTTAATACTGCATTAATAGCTTTATATTGATAACTTGTATATATTCTAATTGTTTCACCATCTTTAATTTTTACAGTATCATAATACTCTTTTAATTCTTTTTCAAAAGTTGGTACTGTTAAAGTTGCTCTTTGAGATTCTAAAACTAATTCTTCTATTTCTAATTTAGTTTCTTCACTTAATGCTTTGTTAAAAAAGTTTGTTTCAAATGACATTCCTTTTTCCATAGTGCTCTCCTTATATGTTATATTCCCAAAAACTTAATTTTCCTTTTACTTCTATTGGTTTAATCTTTTTAACGTTTTCTAGTTTAAAACCATATTCTTCTTTATTAGAATTAATTGCTCCTCTATATACTATTGGATCTAATTCTTTTAATTCCTTTTTCATTTTATCATCTATTAATACACAATCTGTTAGATTACATTTAGCAATTATCTTTCCTTGAGGATAATCTAGATTTAAATATTCAAATCTTTTCATTGCTTCTTTATCTACACCTAAACCTGCATGTATTAAGAATTCTCCTCTAAATTTAGTTTTCCATGATCTAAATTCATATATTTTATATCCTTCAGCAATTAAACTAGCAAATGGTTGTTTTATTGTTAATACTTTCATTATTTTATTTCCTCTATTGTAAAATCATAATCAGATAAATTAAATGGATTTCCACAATATGGACATTTATTTTTACTTTCTCCATCAAAACTTGCTCCACAACCAGCACATGCTATTTTTTCTACTGAAAAGCTATAATCTTGTTTAGCATTTATATTTCTACAAACTGTTATTTTATATGGATAAGGTTTACTATCTATTTTACCATTTTCAATATATGTATTTAACATATATACTATTAAATCTAAATATATTTTATTATCTTTTTGATATGATTTAACTAATTTTATTCCACCTTTATATTCAGTATTAATAATATTAGAGAAATCTAGTTTTTTATCTCCTGTATAGATAGATAATTCATTTGGATTACTTGAATAAATTATACGTTTTAATAATGATATAATTTCTCCTTCAAAATAATTATAAGTAAATTCATTATCATATTTTTGCATTAATCCTTCTATCTTTTTAGGAGTAAATTTTGTAGAGATAGGTGCATTCTTTCCACTTTCAGTTATTCCTTCTATTATTAAACCTAAAATCATAAACATACCAACTAATATTGTACTCATTAAGTAACAAGCAAATATTAATATTATTGATGATAATAATAGAGATATACTAAATCCTTCTTTTATACATATATATGAAAAGAATAATATTGTTAATAATACAGTTAAAATCTTTATTAATTTTTGTGGTTCTAATTCTTCTGTTTTAGTTCTATTAATATCATAATAATTATTTACTACTGGATACATATCTGATATAGAAAATCTTGTATGACAATATGGACATCCATCAGTTAATTCTTCTACTTTTACTGGACTTGAACAGTTTGGACAATTATATGTATCGCTTAATATTTCATCTGTAGTAGTATTTACAATATTTGCATATAAAATAAATGGATTTTTATATTTTTTTATTAACTTACCATCTTTGTAATATTCTACAGTTTTATGACCTGCTTTATATTCTGTTTGATTCTCATAATGACCTAAACCTTTTTTCTTTTTTGTAAATATTGGTGATGTTTCAACTGCATCTTTTGTTGTTTCTAGTTTTGTTTTTATTTCTAAACCATTATTCTTAATTCTTTCTTTATGTAGTCTAAAAGTTCTTTTAATTCCTTCACTTACTTTTCTTGGTTCCTGATTAGGCCAATCATAAATAGATGATGCGAATTTCGCAAATGTTTCATTTTTTAAATTTAACCATTCTTCTTTAGTTTCATCTTTATATTGTTTTCTCTTCTCTTCAAGTAATTCTTTTTGTTGTTTATCCATACTATCATTCCTTCCAGTTATTTCTGCTTTTGATACTATATTATCATTATAATTATAACATGATATAATATAACTCTAAAGAGGTATTTTTATGTATTTTATTGAGAAAAATCTAACAAAACTAAGGAATGTTGGTAGTACTTATTTTCTTGATCCAAAGGAATTAAATCAAGTAAAAAGTAAACTAAAAAAAGGAGAATATAATATATATTATCCTTATAAAGATAGTGAAAAGAATATTATCTATACTGGAGGAGAACCTGAAGTATTACTATATGAAATATTAATAAAAGTACCTGTAAGACATCAAGATATTATGGGTTCAATGTACTCTTTAAATATTGCTCCTGAGTTATTTGGAGATATTTTAATAATTGATAATAGATATTTTATTTATATATTACCTATAGTTAGAAATTATTTTGAATCTAACTTTTTAATGGTAAAGAATGCTCATGTAGAATTAAAAGAACTTGATATAGATTATTTAAAAAATTATGAAAGAAGTTATGAAAAACTAGAATTTATTGTTTCAAGTAATAGAATTGATACTGTTATTTCTAGTATTATTCATACTGGTAGAAGTAACATTAATGATTACATTAAGAAAAAAGAAATCTTACTAAATTATGATTATTTAAAAGATAATTCATATAAATTAAAAGAAGGAGATACTTTTAGTATTAGAAGAATTGGTAAATTTAAATATAATGGTATAATTAAAAATACTAAGAGTAATCATATTATTATTGAAGTATTAAAATATTTATAGAGAGGTATTTATGATTTTAGTAGATAAAAGAATTACTAAAAAAGGTATTATTAAATTTCTATCTATCCTTGCTTTAATAGTATTGGGATTAGTTTTCTTATGTCTTATTAATTATTCTTGTCCTATTCATAAGTATTTAAAAATATATTGTCCAGGATGTGGTGGAACAAGAATGCTAATTGAATTCTTTAAAGGAAACTTTTATCAATCATTTAGATGGAATCCACTATTATTTATATGGTTTGTTATATTACTAATTTATTTCATAAGTTTTATAGTTGTATATATAAAAAAGAAGGTATTATTAGTACCTTCTAAAAAACTATTAGTATTTATAGTAGTAACTCTATTACTATTTATGATATTAAGAAATATAGAATTATTTTCATATTTAATTCCTACAGAAGTATAACTTCTGTTTTATTTTTTCATAATATCTATATCTACTAAATTATCATCTATTCCATCTACTCTTCCATTACTACATAATTGCCATACTTTGTATTTTCCAGAATAATTAGTATTTTCAGTATAGTGAGCAACCCAAACTGGAAAATCAACATCTGTAAATATCTCTTCTAGATAATATTTAGATCCATATAGTAAGGCTTTATGATTATTCTTTTCAATTACTTTTTCAAAAGCTTTATACATTTCTGTTAAATCATGGAAGTTAAGATCATATTCTTGGAAATAATTCCAATTTTCCCAGTCAAATACGATTTCTAAATCAACATCGTATTTTTTTATTTGCTTAAGTATCCATTTAGCTTCATCTTCAGCATCTTTTTTAGAATTAGCATTAGAATAGTAATATACTCCAACTGGTATTTTTACTTTGTTGAAACCTTTAATATATTCTACAAATCTATCATCAAGAACATATTCTGCTCCTACTCCATTTCCTCTTCCAACTCTTATATAAACAAATTCTACTCCAGCCTTCTTAGCTTTTTTATAATTAATATCTCCTTGCCAATGTGAAATATCTATTCCTATTTTAGTATCTTTATTTTTATATTTTTCTATTACATCATCAAAACTAGTTGATTCTAAATCATCTATATTAGTATTACTTGATCCACTAGATTTTTCTCTTACTATAATAGTTAAATTCGCTGAACTTTTATTATTTGATGAATCTTCTCCTATGAATGATACATTATAAGTTCCTGTTTTATTTAAATCATATTTACCTTTAATATAACATTTTGGATTTCTATCGTAGTTATCTCCACAGAAAACTAGCTTAGATACATCTTCATCAGTTCCTTTAACAACATTAATTGTTCTACCTATTACAACTGGTTTTGTTTTATCAACAACATTTATTTCAATAGAATAATCTATTTTTATGTTGTCATAGTTTTTATATTCAAAACTAACTTCTTTTTTACCTAAAGTAGTTGTATCAACTTTAGGATTTGTTACTAAATCACCATTAATAAAAGAAATAAGATCTGATACTTTTACATCTTCATATACTTCTACTGTTTTTGTTTTAAGAGAAACTATTTTAACTGCTGTTTTTTGTCTATATTCTCTTACAACAGATAAAGTTGCAGAAATTGCTACAAAGAATAAAACTATAACAATTATTAATCTTTTTTTATCTATCTTCATGTTAATACCTCTCTTGTTAATTATATCATTTATAAAGAAAAAATCCACAAATACTGTGGATATTATATTTTTGAGTAAAAGATTGTTAGTACATATAAAATAACTAGTAATGTTACTCCAACATCAGCAAATACAGCAAGTAAAATTGTACTAATTCCTAATACTGCAAGGAGTAAAACTATAAATTTAACTGTTAAAGCAAATATAATTGCAGTTGTTACTTTTCTTCCTGTAAGTCTTGATATTTTTATAGCATCTCCAACTTTATTAATATCTTCACTCATTAGAACAGCATCACTTGCTTCAATTGTAGCATCACTTCCGATACCACCAACTGATATTCCTACATCTGATGTTTTAATTACAGGAGCATCATTGATTCCATCTCCTACAAATAATACTTTTCCATCTTTTTTATATTCTTTTACTTTTTCAACTTTATCTAGAGGTAATAACTCACCAAAAAATTTCTTAATACCAATCTTTTTAGATACGTCCTCAACTATATTATTATTGTCTCCGGATAAGACAATTATTTCTTTATTAATAACTTCTTTTAATGTACTAATATCTTTACTTGTTTCTTTAATCTTATCAGATATTACAAGGTAACCTTTATAGTCCTTTCCTTCTGCCAGATAAATAATAGTACCTATATCTTCTGAAGGTATAAACTTTATATTATTATCTTCTAATAGTTTATTGTTTCCTACTAAGATATCTTTATTATTAATCTTACAACTTATTCCTTTTCCAGGAATTTCTTTATAATTAGTTACATCAAATAACTCTTTATTATATTTTTCTTTAATAGCTTTACCTATTGGATGATTAGAATGCTTTTCTGCAGAAGCAACCATTTTTAAGAATTCATCTTTAGACATTTTTGTATCTACCTTAGTTACTTCAAATACTCCTTCAGTAATAGTTCCTGTTTTATCTAACATTAAATAATCTATTTCTCTTAGACTTTCTAATTCTCTTGCTCCTTTAACAACAATTCCCTCTTTAGATGCTCTACCTATTCCACAGAAATAACCTAATGGAACAGATATTACTAATGCACAAGGACATGATGTTACTATAAAGACTAAACTTCTATATAGCCATTCATTTAAATCATATCCTAAAATAGTTGGAATTAAAGTAATTAAGATTGCTAAAACGACTACTATAGGTGTATATACTTTTGAAAATCTTCTAATAAATGTTTCATAATTTGATTTTTTATCTTCAGATTTTTCTATCATTTCAATTATTCTTTGAGTAGTAGAATTTTTATAAGTAGTTGTTGCTTTTACCTTTATTAAATTATCTCTATTTATATATCCGCTTAAGACTTTATCTTTTACTTTTGCACTTCTTGGAAGCGATTCTCCAGTAAGAGATGATGTATCAAGATGAGTTTCTCCTTCTACTATCACTCCATCAACTGGTATTCTTTCACCATTTTTTATAATGATGATATCATTGATTGATATTTTTTCTGGACTAATCTCTTTGACTTCACCATTTAAGTCAATACTTATCTTATTAATTTTAAGAGACATTAATGAGGTAATAGATTCTTTAGATTTATTTACTGCTAAATCAGATAAATACTCACCTATTTGGAATAATAATATAACTAAGACACTTTCCAATGTAGAACCTATATAGAATGCTCCTAAAGTTGCTATTATCATTAGAAAGTTTTCATTAAATATTTCTCCTTTAAATATATCTTTAATAGAATCAATATACATTTCATAAGATATGATAATATAACTTATTACTAATAATAATATTTTTATATTATCTTTAAATAAGAATGATAATATTACTAATAAAACACTTAATATTATTTTTATTAAATCACTATTAAAATATTTCTTCATTAGATCACTTCCTTAATATGCTCTATTCCATATTTTAATATTATTTCTATATGTTCATCAGCAATACTATAATAAACATTCTTACCCATCTTCTCTGTTTTAACTAGATTAGATGTTCTTAAGTTTTTTAATTGATGTGAAACAGCTGATTGAGATATATCTAGCATTTCACTTATTTCATTTACACATAATGGTTTATTTGTTAAAGCGTCTAATATTCTTAATCTAGTTTGATCTCCAAATATCTTATAGAATTCACTTAATCCATATAATAATTCTTTACTATGTAATTTCATATTAACTCCTTTTCATATGAACAGTTGTTCATATGTTCATACTTAATATAATACTATTATTATTTTTAGTCAATAAAAAAGTATCTATTCAGATACTTCTTCTAATGCTTTTGACAATTGATCTGGACAAGATGTTCCTCTTCCATTACAGTCAATTCCTTTTAGTTTTTCTTTAATTGTTTTTACGTCTTGTCCCTCTACTAGTGCAGCAATTCCTTTTAAATTTCCGTTGCAGCCACCAGTAACTTTCAAATTATGTATTTTTCCATCTTCTACATCAAAGTCCATTTGTCTTGAACAAACTCCCTTTGGTTGATATGTATAATGTTTCATAAACCCTCCTATTTCTTTATTTTATGAATTAGATTCATTAATTTATAATGCCATGTAATTGGCAATTCAAATTCTCCAATTAATTCTTCTACATAACCATTAAATCCTCTTTTAAATTCGTATATACCATAGTCTTTTGGATGTTCATTAATGTTTGCAGGTATACCATAAAAATTATGCTTTTTAAATCCATTTTCTATTCCATATTTTATTAATTCCCACTGAATTAAATATTGGGAATTATATTTCATATATTCTTCATAGTTTCCACTTGATAAGTATATTACTTCTGGTTTAATTAACATAAACATTGATCCAGATAAAGTAATAACATTGGAACCATTCTTTTTAATTGTTTCTTTAGATTCTGCAATTCTTTTATCTATGGCAGCCATCTCATTATTAAGATTCTTCTTTGCACCATCATTATATTTAGCATCACTTAAACTATTAAGTTTATCTTCTTTCTCTTTTCTTTCCTTTTCTAATCCTTTGATATATTTATCTAAATCCAACTCAGTTATAAAATATTTAACTTCATTCTTGCCGTGGAATAGATTATACATTTCTTGGAAATAAGATAGTTTACGTACTTTAAATCCTTTTCTTTCTCCTGTTTCTACCATTATGTTTTGGAATCTATCTAATTCATCATATGATATTTCATTTACTGTTATACCAAACTTTTCTGTTTTCTTTATTTGGTTTCTTGTATTAGGTTTCATTTCTTTTAGTATCTCTTCTTCTGTTTTTCCTTCTAAATCTAGTGAGAACATCCATACTACTTGTTCTGCTTGTTCTACTGGTACTTTCTTAAAACCTAATTTTATTAAATGATCTACTACATCTCTGTTGTCTTCTCCACCTTCAACAATATTTCCATCTAGATCTCTTTGTCTATAAATAACATATGGGTCTATTCTTAGTATATATCCCTTTCTATCTTTAACAAATTTCTTTAATTCATTTGTAAAGAAGTCTACTAGTTTTTTATTTTTAAAATCTAATAAATAACCTCTTGGTGAATAGAACTCATATTTATTAAAATGTCTCTTTATACTAAATAACATACTAGCAGCGATTACTTTCTTTTTTTCTTTTACTCCTACAAAGTATGTTTCCCAACCTGATTTTTTTCTTAACTCAGATATCTCTGGAGCTGATAGAAATGTCTTTAGGGGGTGATTTTCCCAAAATGTTCTATATTCTTTTTCTGTTAATTCTACAAATTCCATTTAATACACCTCAACATTCTAATAATATTATAGCAAATAAAAACTACTTAGAGTAGTTTTTATTATTAATTAGTTTCTTTTGAGATCTTATATCTCTTTCTATTTTTCTATTTAATCCATCTACAATTTTATCTTTATTAAATATAGTTGCGATAAATAGAAAGATTACTGTTACTAAAAGAAGAACTGTAACAAATAATGCTGGACTTAATTCATCTATATGTGATTGTGTTGTATCTAAGTAACTATTAGTTAAATATGTTTCATAATTATCATCATTTATTACTACTTCATTTTCTGCAGGTACGAAGTTAGCAACATTCTTTATACTCATTTCTTTTAATTCTTGACTTATTACTACAGGATATCCATAAACAGTAATTGGTTCTGGTTCTTCTTTAATCCTATCGTATGTATAATCTATTATCTTTTTATATTTATTATAATCATCTTCATTTATTCCTACTAAGTATGTATGCCATTGTCCTGTTTCTTCTTTTTGAATTACGAAATGTATTCCTAAATTAGTTTCTTCATAGAATGCAAATTTTTCTGACATTTTAGATATCTTTATATATGTATATTCTTTAGTAGAATCTACTTTATCCCATGGAACTAATGTAGTCTCTTCATTATATAATTTATATGTACATACTGAAAGAATGGTAATTACTATTAAATAAGCAATACACATTGTTAGTTTTAGAAATAGACGTTTTTCATCTATTTTTTTCTTTTCTTTAATAACTTGCTCTTTCTTTTCTTTTTTCTTAAACATACATATTCACCTATTCTATTTAATTATACAAAAAAAAAGTAGATTACTCTACTTTTATACACTATTTTCTGAATTGTTTACATTTACTATATCTTTTATTACTACTTCTGCATCTAAATATTTAGTCATTAATTCTTCTAATTTATTTAGAGCTTCTTTAAGTTCATTTATTCTTTCTTCTTCTACACATTCCATTGCGATAAATTCATATGTAGTATCATCAGTTATTTCTGTACGTATTCCGTCTCTCCAATTTAGACATCTGCATACTACACCTTCTTCATCTTTATATGCAACTTCTCCTTTTTCAGGTGGTTCTTCTTTGTCACTACCTATTGGTATAAAAGATTCATCTCCATTCATTATTCCTAATGAATAGTTTCCCTTTATTTTAGATAAATCTTCTGCTCCTATTGGGAAGGCATATTCTAATGATATAGCATTTGTAATATCAACTGATGGTAATATTGTTCCTACTGGATTATCTTTTAATACTCTTTTAAGTAAATTCTCTAATGAGCATCTTACTCCTTTTTTAGTTGGAAATCTACTATATATTTCTCTCCATACTTTTACTACTTCATTTTCTGATATTACTTCATTTGGAACATATTTTTTTGCTTCTTTATTTGCATTATCTAATAATTCTTTTAATTCTTTACTCTCTTTTTCATTTAATTGTTTATTTTCTTTTACATTTTTTAATATTAATACAGCAATATTTAATTCTGGAATAATATTAAACACTTCTTTTTCTACTATAAATTTCATATAATTATCCTTTCGTCTAGTTAGACCCAAATAATTATATTATTCATCAAATAATTCTTTCATATTCTCTCTTGGGACTAACATTTTCATTTTTTTATCAACGGTAAACTCAAATTTCATAGATGTAGATTTATACTCTTCTCCATCTATACACCATGAGGTTTTTGGTGCATTTAAAAATTCAATTTCTATGTTGTTAGTCCGGTAATAAGTAATTCCTGGAATATCTTTAATATCCATAGTACTTGCGAGTACTAATAATTTTAAGATATCAGTTCTACTATTTACATTAGCAAGTGCTACTTCAAACATATTGTCATCTAATTTAACATCATGATATACATCTGGTTGTCCAGCTATTCTTGATGAATTAGATATAAATATAAATGAATATACTCCAATATATTCTTTTCCATCTATTCTATATTTAATATCATATTGATGAATCTTTTTACCTAATTGTCTAATTCCATATAATATATAAGCTATTTTTCCATATTTTCTTTTTAAATCTCTTGGAGTATTATATGCCATATCTATATAGTCTCCTAAACATGCGACATAGACAAATGGTGTTCCATTTATATAGCAAACATCTACGTTCTTTGCTTTTCCTTTAAGTAGTGTTTCTAAGTTTTCGTAAACACTTTTATCTAGTCCATACATATTACCAACATCATTGGTACTTCCTAATGGTAATGGTGCGATTATTAGTTTTTTATCTCTTTTTAGGTTACCTGATACTATTTCGTTTAGTGTTCCATCTCCTCCACCAGATATAACTAGATCTACACTGTTATCTAGTTCTTGAATAATCTTATGAGCATGTCCTTTACTTTTTGTGAAAATAATATCAGTTTCATAACCATATTTTCTTAATATGTCATAAAATTCTTGATATGTTTTTATTTTTTTCTTTTTTCCACTTTCTGGGTTCATGATAATAGTACATTTTTTCATAGTATCATCCCTTTTCGTCCTTATTATATCATAAAAAGAAAAAGAGTGATATATCACTCTAAGAATTTCTTTCTTGTTACAAAGTTAAATACCATTACAACAGCAGTTGCGATTACTTTACCAATCATTGAATATAACTTAATTATATCTGTACATACATAAACTATTGCGGTATTAAGACCTAATCCAATTACACTGAATACTATAAATAATATAAATTGTGTCTTTTTATTTTTACTTTCATCTACATCAAATACCCATTTAACACTTGCTATATAGTTATAAATAACTGATACAGTAAATGAACAAATATTTGAAATAATTGTATTTACTCCTAATAATTCATGAAGTATAAAGAATATAACATAATCTATTACTGTTGCTATTCCTCCAACTACTCCAAATTTAAGTATTTGCATCATTAGCTTGTTGTCTTTAATTTTCTTTACCATGTTTCCTCCTAATAGTAGAAAATATTCATGTCAACATTACCATTTATTCCTGGAACTGATCCAGTACTTGAATATTGCCATCCTTCATAATTACCTTTATAAGTTATTGTATCATTCCATTGAGCTACCCATGTAGCGTAATCTCTTGCATATGCTGGGAATCTTGTTTCAATGTAATTTTTAGAAGCATAAACTCTTCCTCTTACACCAAGATTGTTTTCTATAGTACTTACAAATGTTGTTATCATCTCTCCATAAGTATCTTGTGAAATTCCATAACTGTTTTCTCCTGTACTATGAATTTCCCAATCCTCTAAATCATAATATACTGCAAATATACTACTTGCAATTCTTACTGCTTCATTTTGGATTGTCCTTACTACAAAGTCTGCTTCTTTTTGAGCTTCTGTTTTATTTTCTGCATAACTAAATAAATATACTGAATATGGAATTCCTAATCTTTCTAGTTCACCCTTATTATATAAGAATCTACTATCCATAAAGTTTTGTCCATATCCTAATCTTAAGATTACACCATCTACTTGATGAGATGCTTTTACTTTGTTCCAATCTATTACTCCATTATGAGTAGATATATCTATTACTCTTATTTGTCTTACTATTTTTTCAAATGCTCCTGTATTCGCATCAAACTTAAAGAATTGATCTGCCATATATTGAACACCTTTATTTAATGTTCCATCTGGATCATAATAGTATAATTTATTATTTTCCTTTTTGAATCCTTCTAATAGACCAGTTTCTTCACTAAACTTATAGTCTCTTCCACCTATATTTTGTGGTCCTGTTACAAGAACTCCGTTTTCATCTTGATACCAATATGTATCAGATGATGTATGTTGCCATCCTGTTTTTAAAGTATTTGTTACTTTACTAAAGAAATATATTTTTCCATCTATTGTAATAAATCCATTTCTTCTAATACCGTTTTCATCAAAATAATATGTATTGTTATCTATCTTTTGTAGCCCTTTTACTACTTCTCCATCATTATTTTGATACCAGTATCCTTCGTCTGCATTTTGCCATCCTGTTTTTAAAGCTCCATTTACTCTTGAGAAGAAATATAATTTATCATTTAATTGAACAAAGCCTTTTTGCATGATTCCATTTTCATTAAAATAATATGTATTATTATCTATCTTTTGTAGCCCTTTTACTACTTCTCCATTACTGTTTTGATACCAGTATCCTTCACTGGCATTTTGCCATCCTGTTTTTAAGGCTCCATTTACTCTTGAAAAGAAATATAATTTGTCATTTAATGGAATAAATCCACTTTTTCTAATACCATTTTCATCAAAATAATAGGTATTGTTATCTATCTTTTGTAATCCTTTTACTACTTCTCCATCATTATTTTGGTACCAGTATCCTTCGCTAGCATTTTGCCATCCTGTTTTTAAAGCTCCATTTACTCTTGAGAAGAAATATAATTTATCATTTAATGGAATGAATCCTGTTTGCATGATTCCATTTTCATTAAAATAATATGTATTATTATCTATCTTTTGTAGCCCTTTTACTACTTCTCCATTACTATTTTGATACCAGTATCCTTCTTCTGTATGTTGCCATCCAGTTTTTAAGGCATAATTTACTCTTGAGAAAAAATATAATTTGTCATCAATAATTTTGAATCCTGATACTTTTTCATCATTTTCATAATAATACTTATTACCATTTTCTTCTTGCCATCCTTCTTTTGCATATACGTTTGTCTGAAAGATGATAATAGTAATTATGAATAAGAATAATAATTTTATAGTTTTTTTATTCATTATACTCCTCCTTTTACCAAAGACTATATAATGCTGATCCTCCTGTTAAGTCATCTGGGTCTGTATTTTTTTCATCCCATACTAAGTCTATATCAACCCAACCATTATTATTAATATTTAATGGATCGCTTGCGACAGTTCTTACTTTATCACCGTCATAGTCATATACTAGTATAGCATGATTCCATCTTGGAGTTGCAAATTTTCCATTTTGCATTGTTCCATATACTATTCTTCCTGCTTCTAATTCTTCAATTAGTTCTTCTTTAGTATATATATTTTTATAGTTTACTTCATAATGATCTGATGCATATATTATTGCTTTTCCACTTGCACCTTTATATTTTTTATTAAATTGATCTGTGTTGTTATATAAATATCTACCAACTTCTATTGGTAATATTTCTCTTCCCTTTATAGATGTATATGCCATTGCTAAGCTTGTTGGAACACATCCAGTAGTTCCAAAATAAGACAATCCTATCTTTATATTAGACCATCTAGAATCTTTTTGATTATAATAGAATGGTTTTTGTTGAATTCTTTCTATTTCTCCAGTTTCTTCATTTAAATAATATTTTTTATACTTAGCTTCACAAATACCATATTCTTTATTATATGATTCTTCATTGAAATAGTAATCTTTTCCTTCGATGTTAACTACACCTATTTGAGCATATATATCACTAAAATAGTATTCTTTTCCATCTATTATTACTAATCCTTCTTCTTCATTTACTACTCCGTTTTTATCTTGATACCATATTCCTTCACTTGCATTTTGCCATCCAGTCTTTAATTTGTTATTTACTCTTGAGAAGAAATATAATTTACCATCTACTCTTTTAAATCCATTTTCTTGGAAACCATTTTCATTGAAGTAATATTTTTCATTATCTATTTCTTGTATACCTTTTACTACTTCACCGTTTTCATTTTGATACCAATATCCTTCTTCTGTATGTTGCCATCCAGTTTTTAATACTCCATTTACTCTTGAGAAGAAATATAATTTATCATTTAATGGAATAAATCCTGTTTGCATAATTCCATTATCATCAAAATAATATGTATTGTTGTCTATTTTTTGGATTCCTTTTACTACTTCACCATTACTATTTTGGTACCATATTCCTTCGCTAGCATTTTGCCATCCTGTTTTTAATACTCCATTTACTCTTGAGAAGAAATATAATTTATCATTTAATGGAATAAATCCTGTTTGCATAATTCCATTATCATTAAATAAATATGTTTCATTTTCTATTTTTTGTAGTCCGGTTAGGACTTCACCATTTTCATTTTGATACCAGTATCCTTCTTCTGCATGTTGCCATCCAGTTTTTAAGGCACCATTTACTCTTGAGAAGAAATATAGTTTATCTTCTAATGGAATGAATCCTGTTTGCATGATTCCTTCTTCATTAAATAAATATGTTTCATTTTCTATTTTTTGTAGTCCAGTTAAGACTTCACCATCTTCATCTTGATACCAGTATCCTTCTTCTGAATGTTGCCATCCAGTTTTTAAGGCATAGTTTACTCTTGAAAAGAAATATAGTTTATCTTCTACTCTTTTAAAGCCTGATATCTTTTCATCATTTTCATAATAATAAGTATTACCATCTTCTACTACAAAGCCTTCTTTTGCTGCTATCTTAATTGGAAATAATATTAATGCTATTAAAACTAATATAAGATATTTTTTGTTGTTTCTTTTCATCTTTTTACTCACCTTCTGACTATATTAGTATATCAAAATTATACTTATTATACAAATAAAAAGAGAGTGTTGCTCTCTTTTTTATTTTTTTCTTCTTAATATTCTATTTATTAAGTTTATAGGTTTATCTACTATTTTCCATCTTTTACTATTAAATATTTCTCTTATTGCATTTTTTAATTCTTCGTTTTGATATTGTACTTTTGCTAATTCTTTTTTAGTTTTTATTAGTTCTTGTTCTAATAAATCCTTCTTTATAGCTGTATAAGCAATTTCAAAATCTGAAGTATATAAATCAGAAAGATATTTTTTTCTATTAATAATACATTCCACTTGTTTATTATATGCTGGATTATATTTATATACGTCTTCGAAGTTACCATTTGTTACTTCTGCATATTTTTCTATATTGATACTATTATAGAATTTCTTTCCTTTTTGTGAATTTATAATTACTGCTGATACTCCATTAGCATCAAAGAAATCTTTATTAACAACTTCTATTCCCCAATAATCTGCTATGATTAGATCTGCAACATTATTCTTTTCTTTATATTCACATTTGTAGCAATTTTCTCTTAATACAACATTTTTTAAGTATAGAAGCATTAGATCATCATCCATAAAACTAAATACTTTTTTTGAGTCTCCTACTTTGTAGGATACACTTGATACATTCCATGGATTTGGTTGTTTATTTCTAAAGTTCCATTCAGTGATTTTACTATTATATTTATTTTTTAAGTTAGATAAGTGTAGTTCTAATAATTTATAACTCATTACTCCATGACACATTACTGATACTGTAATAAGATTTGAATATTCTTTTCCTAAGAATGCTTTTATTGCACCTATTTGACATGGAGTTCCAGAGAATAGAACTTGTTTTTTATTATCTAAATCTTTCTTTAGTAATTTGTATGTATCCATAATACTACTTTGAATGTATTTAGATCCTCTTATTTTATCAAGTTCATTTACTTTAGTTATACGTATATGTTTTGCTTTATTATTAATCATTTCACAACCATATACTATTCCTTTTTTAGATAATATATTCTTTGCTAATATAGAGAACACTCCTCCAGAAGTTGATTTTTTTCTTTCTTCTAAGTTATTATTCTTTATAGCATATACTTCTCTTTCAAATTCTTTTGTTTTTTCTTTATTTAATATTGGACAAGTACTTCTACATTTATTACAATGAATACATTTCTTTAAATCTATTTTTGGATATACAAATCCTTCTTTATTTTCTTGCATTGTAATTGCATTAACAGGACACACTGTAGCACATACTCCACAACCAATACAATTATCTTTATGACAAATTATTTCTTGTTCTTGTTTTTCTAATTTTTCTATTACTTTTTCAAAAATTGTAGAAGTTTCTTTTTTAATCTTTGGCATTTGTTCTTGTAAAGTATTAATTATTTTTTCTCTATTATTATTTATAAAATTAAACTTATCTATTAATAGTTCACTTGTTAAATCACTACTATTAATTACATAATTATCATATGAACCAAATAAGTCTTTTGCAATTCCTTTTGCTTTTACACTATATCCAATTACTAAAGTTGGTACACACGTTGAGTATGCTGCAATTGATGCATGAGTTCTTGCTGCAACTACTAATTTACTTTTAGAAATAATATATTTTAATTCTCTACAATCATATTCATTTTCTTCTAAATAAACTCTTTTATTATTACTAAATTCCTTTTTTAATTCATTAAGAATATCTAGGTCATTACAATCTTCAGTTGTAACATGTGGTAGTAGACATATTGAATACTTAGTATTTTTTAATACATATTTTAATAAATCAACAACTGCTTTATAACCTATTTCATTTTTTATAGTTAATGGTGATACATTTAGTATCATAAAGTCTTTATTTTTTTCATACCATTCATTTAATTCTACTTTTGTAGTTGGCATTGAAAATGCTGGATCTTTTGCAAAAATTATTTTTTTAGGATCAACATAATTTTTTATTGCATCTAAAGTTAGGCTTTCTCTTATTACTAAGACATCAAAATTATTTAAATTCTCAATTAACTCTAAATCGTCAATTTCTTCAAATAATGAAGATCCCCATAATACAGTTTTTTTACCTAAAGATCTACTTTTTTTATCTAATGCATAAAGCCATGTACATGGATTATAACAATAATTATCTCCTCCAGCAGAAATACAAATATCTGAAGATTCAATGGCTTTTACTACATCTCTTTGATATAACAATTCGAAATTATTATAATCAAATGGCATATTTTGATATTTCTTTTCTAATTCTTGTTCTTCTTTATTTAAATCATTCATTCTATAGTGATCAACATACTTAACTTTATCAGTATATTTGTTACTATTATATGGCAAATCATAACTAGCTAGAGTAATATCATAATCTTTAGTATCAATTTGTCCTAATGTAGAATTTATTATTGCTTCTACTCCTCTATTTTTAAATGTACTAACACCATAAATTAATATTTTCTTTTTCCTTTTCATAAGACCTACCACCCATTCATTTTATAATACAATTATAACAAATATTAATTGTTAATAAAAGAATTGAATTTTGATAATGATTTGTTCTACTATAAATTAATTGTATATATTATTATATTTTGTTTTATGATATTATCTTATATATAGGGAGGATTTTTATGAAAAAATTTATAGAAAAATATAAAACCGAAATTCTGATGGTCTTAATACTTTTTACTATTTATTTTTTTGTAGGTAGTATATTAACTTATTACTTGCAAACTTATAAATTTGTTAATGTATTATTTGATTTGGATACTCCAAGAGTATTTATGGATTTAACAAGCAAGGCGGCTAATCACTATAGAACCAGTGTTCATCCTTTGTTTGTAATATGTTTTCAACCAATTATTTTTGTATTAAAACATATAGTTAGACATCCTGAAATTGCGGTAATAATTGTTCAAAGTTTAATGGGTTCTTTAAATGCTTTATTCATTTATTTAATATGTAAAAAATTAGGACTTGATAAGTCTAAGTCTATTGTAGTTGCAGCAGTATTTGCTTGTACATTTAGTCAAATAGTATTTGCAGCTTCTATTGAAACTTATATGTTTGCACAATTCTTCTTAATTTTATTATGGTTATTCACTGTATATAATCTTGATAAAAAGATGAATGTATGGAAATATATTATTCTTGCAATACTTGGAGTTATGTCTATAGCAGTAACATTGACTAACTTTATGCAATTTATTATTGCTGCTAGTTTACTTACTTTATTTAATAAGAAAGATGATACTAAGTTTATTAATAGACTTACTAAGTATGGATGTTTACTATTCTGTGTAGTATCAATATCTATCTTCGCAGCAGATGCTCAACTTATAGTATGGCACTCTACTCCAAATTATTTTGTTAAAAATGTTCAAGATTTTAGATCTAGTAATAGTGAAGAAAGTCTTTATATGTCTAAGCCTAATATGTATAGTTTTGGTAAACAATTCGATGTAATGTTTTCTAACAACTTTAATATATCTAATTTAAAATGGACTTATAATTCATATTTAACATTTAATGATTCATTACTAAGTAAGATCATTGCTGTTATATTAGCAATTTGCTTTGGAGTATTGAATGTATATTATATTGTTAAAGAAAAGATTAATTTTAATAAGAACAAATACTATTATGCTTTATTATTGGCTTTCTTAGGAAACTTTTGTCTACATTTAGTATATGGTAATAATATTGCATTTATGTATATAGCTCATTATAATTTCTTATTAATATTATGTATCGTTTGGATACTTCATAATTTAAAGATTAAGAAGTTAAATAATAGTAAACTTAATATTGCAATTATATTGGTTGCAATTGGATTAGTACTTAAAAATATTATTCAAATGTTTATGATATTAATTCCTAGATATAATCCAGTTGATCATATTAGTTATATTCCAATTATTATATTAGTTATTCCTCTACTTTTAATTGCACTTATTATATTTAAAAAGAAATATATTAAATTGATTTCTATATTAGTTGCAATCTTCTTAGTATTTGGATTACATCATGTATTAAATATTAAAAAGGTTGAGACAACTAAAGATAAAGATTTATTTATGGAATACAATATAAGTCTTAATAATTATACAAGTCAATTAAAAGAAATGAAAAATACATATAATGTTAGAAACTTTATTAAACCTGAAAAGCCAATTGATATTTTCTATTTTGGTATGGCTGATAGGCAAAAGATTCTTTATAAAGATGGTAAATTAATTGATATTAAAACTAAAGAAATAATAAAAGAAGTTGATTATAAAGAAGAATTAATTGTTCCTAATGAATATAGTGTTTTATTAAAAGATAAAGATGATAATATTTATTTAATTGAGGAAAATGAAGATGGTATATTCTTTAGTAAAAATAATGAAAAAGAACAATTAGTTGAATCTGGTAAAGAAATACATCTTCCTGAATTTGAAGATAAAAAATATGGTGAAGTCATGAAAGTTCTTCATCAAGAAGTATTATTTAATATTGATGGTTCTGAGCCAAGACCTAATATTATTGGTTATAAACAACCATTTTATAGAGATGCAATGTTAGCAACACTTGTACTTGAGGAGACTGGAAATGTTCATTTATTAACAGATTGGGTTAACTCTTTAGATAGTATATATGATTATGCAAGAAGTTCTGAAATTAAAGAGACTGATAATTTAGGAGAACTTTTATATATGATTGGTGCAACTGGTGCTGATAGACAAGATTTAATTGATGAAATACTTGAAGAAATTGATTCAATTAAAACTGAAGATAATATGATAAGTGGATATATTGATTCATTTGATCAAAAGTATTATCCAACAGCAATTGCTATTTTTGGAGAAGAAAAATTAGGAATTACTCCTAACTTAACTCTTAATAATATTGATGATGGTTATGGTAAATTAACATGGTATTATGATAATCCTAATATGGTATGGGCAGGATTTATGGACTCTCCATTATTCCCATATTTAGGATGGGCACAACTTCATGATACAACATTTGGTAATGTTTACATTTTAGATGAAATATATCCATTAAGTTATGAAGCTGGAGAACCAAGACCAGGATATAAATCAGAACCATATTGTTTTATATCAGAGTTTTATTGCGTTAATGCTACACATATTTCTCATTTATGGGATGCATCAGAAAAATTCTTATTCTTAAGAGATGCAGTGAATTAAAAAAAGATAGGATTTAATCCTATCTTTTTATTTTACTATTAATTTATATATTATCTTAAAGAATGCAGGTATTGACTTAATAAAGAATTTTAAGGCAATGAACATTTCTTTTAATGTTCTCTTTACTGCTCTTAAGAAATCCAATATTATGTTTGCATCTTGAGTAGCATATTTTCTATATAATAGTGTTGCAAATTTACCTTTTGCTTTCTTTTTGAACTTTCTATCTTCTTCATATGGAATTCCATATGTATTAACTATATAGTGTTTTGTAAAGTAGAAATATGCTTTATGAAGTGATTCACAAGCTAATTCGTAAGTAGTAAAGTCTAATGTTTCTTTGATATTTGTTTTCTTTTCTTTTTCAATTGATTCATCTATTATCTTAGAGAACTTCTTTACCATTTGATCTAGAGTAAATCCATCAAGTATTTTCTTACGACAATTTTTCTTTAATTCATCTAAATTCATTAATGCTTTTAGTGATTTATCTACATATTCATCTATCTCTTTTTCAAATACACTATTCTTTACGAATCCATTATAATGAACTACTCCACCAACTGTATCATCAATAAGTTCAGTTTGTCCACCAACATCTGTTGAAATTACTGGTGTAGACATTGCTAAAGACTCATATGATGTTAATGCTAATCCTTCTAGTGAAGAACAGTTAATTGTTAAATCACTAAATGCATATACTTCATCAGTTTCTTTAACCATTCCTAATAGTTTAAAGTTATCATCAACTTTATTTCTAACTTTCTTCATTAGTGGTCCATCTCCAGCTATTACGAAGAATGTATTTGGATTCTTATCATGAATCTTTTTAGCAATTCTTACGAACATAGTTGGTCTTTTTTCATCTGATAATCTTGCGATAAATGAGATTATCTTTTTATCTTTAGGAAGATCATATTTTTCTAGTAGTTCTTCCTTATCATATTTACTTGGATCATATTTCTTTTCATCTGTTCCAATATATAGAGTTTGTACACTCTTTTTATTAAAATCATTTAATAATTGATTTCTAGTAAAGTTATTACAACAATATGTTTCTGTTAAATATCTATCTACATCATTACTGCATCTACCAAATCCTTTTCTTGGATCCGCTAAATCAACTGAGTGAATATAATCTATAAATGCTACTGTAGGATATTTTGATTTTAAATATGGAACCATATAGTAACCATATTGTGTATTACTTACAACTACCATATCTATATTTCTAGATTCCATTATATAATCAGTAAATGTTATATAATCTGGTCTTTCTAAGAATGTAGATAAGTCATATAATGTTTCTGACTCATTTTGAAATTCTTGTCTTAAGTTATTCATATTTGGTGTTGTTAAGAGGATTGTTGCGTTATATTTTTTCTTATCTAATCTTCTTAATAATTCTAGATTAAATAAGTCTGCTCCTCCTACTACTGCCCATGGGAATATAAATAAGATATTCTTTCTATCATCATTTCTTTTATACATTGGTAATTTAATATTATCAATGTTTTTAGTTTTATCATATTTATTTCCTTCTCTTGGGAATTGAATTATCTCTACATTTTCAGTAATAGAATCTGCTGTTTCATTAACATATTTCATTGCTTTTTGTTTATTCTTATTAGCACGAGAGAATTCTCCTGTTGATGAAACTCTATACCAGAATAATTTATCATTTACTCTTAATGGTTTCTTTCCAGCTTTAATTAACTTTAACCAAAGATTCCAGTCTTCATACATTCCTTTTTCTTTTAATCCAAAGCACCCAACTTCAAGTAAGTCTTCTTTTCTTACCATTGAACTTATACAAATTACGTTTTCTGCTTTTTCTCTATCTACTGTTAACCATTGTTCCCAAATGAATTCTCTATCTCCAAAGTTAATCATTGAAGTATAGGCAAATGAAGCTTCTGGGTGTGTTTCTAGTGACCAATATAGAACTTCTATCATTGTCTTTTCTGGTATGTCATCACAATCTAAGAAGAATACATATTTTGTATCCTTGCTAGTTTTTGAAATACCATAGTCTCTAGCAACTGAAGGTCCTCCATTTTCATTATGGAACACTTTAATTCTATCATCCATTTTTTCTAGTTTAGCAAGTTCTTTTAATGATTCTTCATCTTTTGAACCATCATCTACTATTATCCATTCAAAATATGGATATGTTTGATTAAATACAGCATTTGCTGTTTCCATAAGTGTTTTTCCACCATTATAAAATGGAGTAACTATACTTATAGTTGGTTTTTCTTTATTTTTTAAGTCTCCAAATATTTCTATTTTTTGTCCTGGTCTTTTTGAATAGTCCATAGAAACCTCCTGTTCTCTATAATCATTATAACAAATATAATATTTTTATACAAATAAAGAAGAGTTTTATAACTCTTCTACAAATGTTCTTTCTAATTTTTTAAATATTATATATCCTATTACTAAAATTAAGAAACTTAGTCCAGCCCATATTAGTAACCAATTCATATCAGGAATTTCATGATAATAAAGAACTGATCTATATCCTTCAACTAATACTGCCATTGGGTTTACTTTCATAGCCCATTGGAATTTATCAGGTAACATTTGTGGCAAATAAACGATTGGTGTTGCGTAGAATCCCATTGTCATTGCAACTTGTACGAAATGAGCTACGTCATTAACAAATACTGTTACTGCTGAAAGTATAAAGTTTATTCCTAAAATAAGTATAAATTGAATAAATACTAATAATGGGAATAATAATAAGTGCCATGAGAAACCTACTCCACTTACTAAGATAAATATTGCCATAATTAAGCATGTAATTAAGAAATTAATAAGTTGAGATATTGTTACTGATAATGGAATTATTTCTCTTGGAAAGTAAACTTTCTTTAGAATATTACCATTAATATTAACACAGCTTGTTCCTGTTTGAACTGCTATTGTAAAGAAGTTCCAAGGAATAAGTGCAACTATCATGAATATTGTATAGTTTTCTACATTAACTCTTAAAATATAAGGGAATACGAATGCATATACTGCAAGCATTAATAATGGATTTAGGAATGTCCAAATAACTCCTAACCAAGATCCTTTATATTTACCTCTTATTTCTTTTTTTATGTTTGTTTTTAGTAATTCTCTATAATTGTATAAATCTTTAAATATTGTCATATAATCACCTACAAACCTTTAAGTATTCTTCTAATACTTCACTAACATTTCCGTCCATTCTTACTTCACCTTTATAAAGCCATACTGCTCTATCACAGAATCTTTTTACTTGATCCATACTGTGAGTAACAATAACAATTGTTTTTCCTGATTTCTTTAATTCTATTAATTTATTAAAGCATTTTTCTTGGAAATGTTGGTCTCCAACTGCTAATATTTCATCAATTAATAATATTTCAGCTTGTACGTTGATTGCAACTGAGAAAGCTAATCTCATATACATTCCTGATGAATATGTTCTTACTGGATTATCAATAAAATCTCCTAATTCAGAGAATTCTATAATATCATCTATCTTTTCTTCTATTTCTTTTCTTGTTAATCCAAAGATTGATGCATTAAAATAAATATTTTCTCTTCCAGTAAAGTCATCATGGAATCCTGCTCCTAACTCTAATAGTGATGTTAATTTACCATTAGTAGTTATTTTACCTTTATTAGGATAAATAATCTTAGTCATTAACTTTAATAAAGTTGATTTACCAGATCCATTTGTTCCTATAAGAGCAACACTTTCTCCCTTTTCTATTTCTAAGTTTATGTCTTTTAATACATGTAGTATATCGTCTTTCTCTTTATTCTTTTTTGAAAAGAATAAGATTTTTTCTTTTAATGTATGTGCTTTATCGTAATACAATTTAAAATCTTTATACACATGTGATACTTTTATTGCGATATTTTTTTCCACTTGCATACCTCTTTTCGACTACTTAATTATATAATATTTTCCTTTATTTGTAAAATAAAAAAGGATTACTCCTTTTCATAAATATACTTTAGTAATACTTGACTTATTCTAGCATAGCCTAAATCATTAGGATGAAGACCATCTTTTGTTAGAGTTTCTTTAAAATTACCATTACTATCAGTTAATTCATCATACATATCTATATAAGTAACATCATTTTTATTACAGTACTTTTCAACTATCTTATTTACTTCTTGTATTTCATAATTATATCTTTCTTCTGCTGCTCCTTCATCTCTATTTACTGGATATATTGATTGAAAATATATTTTAGTCATAGGTCTTTTTGCTTTAATATTATTTATTATTTCTATTATTTTATCTGCGGTGATTTTTGTTTTATCTTCGTCTCTTTTTAAATCGTTTGTTCCAATTAAGATAAATACTTTAGTAGGATTATATTTATATACCATATCATCCATATTATTTAGGATATCATCTGTTTCATAACCAGCAATTCCACTTCTAATGATTGGTAAGTCTCCAAATACTTCTTCTATTGGATACCAATCTATAATGGAATCTCCTAAAAATACTATGTTTTCAGTCTTTTTTATTTCTTCATAAGTCTTTTCTGTTTGTACTTTTACTTTTTCTATTACTTTTGTTTTTGGCTCATTTCTACCAATTCTAACTATAAAGACTAAAACTAATACTAAAAGAATTGTTGCTATACCTATTAAGTACTTTCTCAAATTAATCACCTATTATGATTATACTTTTTTTGGTTTTCTATTACAAGAAAAAAACTCATAAATTTTTATGAGTTTTAAATATTCCATTGTATAATTTACAAATTATCTTAACAAATAATTTTCTTAATAATTCTATTAGTATACAAGCAATAAATATTATTACTGAATATAGTAATACTTTAGGAATAATAGTATGATCAAATGCTTCATAATACTTTAATATTCCCATTCTAGCATACATATAATCTCTCATATAGATTGTTTCAGTTATTACATATACTGCAAATACTGAACTAGATACTTTATTAATAATCTTACTCTTAAACCTAAATGTTTCAAATATTAAGAAGAATGCTACACTTTGAATAATTATAGTTGGATATTCATAATAGAATGTTGCATTCATAATAGTATTACCTATTTCTTTAATAATAGATCCATTAGAAGTAATTAGACTATTAATTGCAAATCTATATAATAAGAAATTAAATATACCCATAAATAAAGAAATAGCAATTAATATCCATCTAGTTTTTCTATTAGAGAAATTCTTAAAATGAATATTATCTTTTAATGGATATTTACTAAGATAAGCTCCTACTATATACATAAATACAAAATGTATTATAGTAAATCCATTGCTTGAGAATGTTCTTTGATTAGTAATAGTTGGTATTATAGAGAATATAATCATTAATATGATGATTAGTTTTCTATGATCTTTTTGATTTAATTTATTTATAACAATATTAATATACGGGCTTAATATATATAGTTCTAAATATAATACTAAGAACCATAAGTTATTTAATTCTAATGGAGATAGTATTGTTACTAATTCCATTGTTTCATATGTATTTGATGAAAAGAAATAGAATGCTAATCCAATAACAACTTTATACATCCAAGCCATTAATACTAAATCAAATACTTTTTTTAGTTTAAATTTCTTATCATGTTGAAAATATCCAGTTAATAATAGAAATGAATTAACATGAACTATCATTAAAATTGCTATTAGTTGAAAGAATATTTGAGTATAACCAGAAGTACTATTAATTAAATTACCTCCAGTTGGTACTATGAAATGAAATAATACTATAAAGAACATAGCAATTATTCTTAATAGTTCGAAGTTTGACTCTCTTATTTTATCTTTCATAGTCTCACCTTCTTTTTTCTATATACTAATACTATTAATATTACTAATAAAGTAATTAATCTTAATACTTTTAATGTATTATAAAGATCTGTTCCTTTATATTCTACAATTATTTTTCCTGGTTTTTTTACATTTAATTCTATAAAGCCTTTACTACTCTCTTTATATTTTAAATTGTATTCTTTATTATTAGATATTTCTTTAATTTTATATCCTAAATAATAAACTCTTGGTATTTCTAATATAGTGTTTTCTTTAACATTATTAATATTAAATATCATTTTAGGTGTCTTATTATTTATTATTCTAATATCTACTTCTTTATCATTTAATACTTTAACTTTATTATCTCTATTATAGTAATATTCTAGATCAGAATGCCCTTTTAATGTTAAATACTCTTCATGAGCACCCATACCAGTTGAGATACCGAAATCTTCATAATAGTTATCTCTTATTTGATAGAACTTATTAATAAAAGGAGATACTGTTATACATAAAATAATAATAGATATATAAATAATTGGAGTATGATAATTAGTTTTAAATATACTTAGTCCAAGACCTGCGAATATACTTACTATTAGTATTACAAAACACATATTTCTATAAGCAAATTGTATTGATAATAATAGTTTTGGTAAATATTCATATGGGAATACTTTTAAACTTAATATTACTGATAAAACTAAGATACTTAGTAATCCTAAATATATATTTCTATTCTTTTTATCTTTTATTCCAACTATTATACCTATAATCATTAATATTAATGGAATTATATTTATATATTTAAATAAATCATATTCATTCATGCCTGGAATAATATAGTCTTTTAGAGTTAATCCTAATTCTTTAGTCATTTCTACTGTAGAAGATACTAATTCTCCTTTAAAAATTGTATAAATACCTAAGTTCTTATGTTCTATTAATAGAATCATATCTGGAAGTATTAATAATAGTAGAATTATACTTCCTAACAATAATGGTTTTATATTCTTTATGTATTTCTTTATATTAAATAGCATAAATACTACTACTAAGAATGTGAAATATACTGATAATACTAAATGTGAATTAATCATTCCTAAGTATCCTATTATAAAATAAATATAAAATTCTTTTTTATTATCATTTAATAAGTTTATTAAACCTATTAGAACCATTGGCATAAACACAAATATAAATAATTCATTGAATGATCCTCTTATATAGATATCACATAATAGATATGGCATTGTGATATATACTATTGAAGATAATAGTGATTTATTTTTATTTTTTGTTAATAAGAAGACTAGTTTATACATAAAGAATGCTGATAAGAAAGTTATTATAAAATAAACTATCTTCATTGAATATATTGGTCCTTTACCTAATAAGTAAAATGGTATATTAATTATTCCTGTTACTATATGAGGTAAATTAGGATAAAAGATCATTGTTCCATATCCATGATTACCTGCTAGGTATGGAGTTATTTTACTTATATTAAAGTTTAATATCATTTTAGTAATAGCTTCAATATTAGTTAAATGAAATAATGTATCATGACCATTATTAAAATTAAGAGACAAAAAAGGCATAAAAAGAAATGTTGTTACTAAAAACATAATAATATATTCTTTTTTTATTTTTTTAAATATATCAATACATTTATAAAACCATTTCATTTTATCATGCCTTCTTTTCTAATAATAAAAGTAATACCCCTCTTTTTCTAATGATTCATCTTCTACTAATTTGTAATTATTTAGATTTTTATCATCTAAGTTGTATTCTATTCCTTGTATTCCATGATGTTTTAATCTAATATTTACTTTTTTATTCTTAGAATACTTTTTAAATTCTTTTAGGTTTGTATTTATTTCTTTATCCATATTATATGTATAATGAACTTGTGATAATAGTATTAATCCTGAATTCATAGCGAATAAGAATATTACTATTAAAGATAATATATTTAATACTTTACTCTTTTGTTTCATTAAATAAATTAATACATATACCGGTAATAGATATACATATGGAACATATCTTGCCCAATAACTTCCATCTAGTGCAAGTATTAAGATTATTGATGTTAATAATAATATTCCATATAGAATCAATTTATCATATTCTTTTTTTCTTATTAAATCAATTAATACATATATAGTACCAATTATTGTTAGAATAAATATTCCACTAAATAATGGTCCAAATCCTCCTACTCTTAAATCTGGAGAATTAAAGTTTGCTATTTCTTGTCTATATACTCTAAATGGTACTTTTAAATTGGGTTCATTTATATATGTTTCATACGTAGGTGCAACATTCTCACTCATTGAGAAAATACTTATTAAGAATTGTTCTCCATGACTTTTTATTTTCATTGATTTTGGTATTTCCATATTTACCATATTATCAACGTGTCCTTTTCCAAATAATGGATAAAATGGATGTCCGTGAGTTATAAAATTCTTTGTATATGTATTACTTGCAACTACTATGATTGCTATAAAGACTGTTACTATATAAAATAATGAGTCTTTTATAAATATCTTTTTAAATTCTTTTTTATTCTTTATAAAATTATAAATATGTCTATATAGATATAATACTCCAGCAAATACTGCTGCAAAGGCAAATCCATTAAACTTAGTATTGCAACACCAAATAATTGCCATTGCAAGTATTAGGTAGTTATCTATTTCATTTGATTTATCTTCCCATTTTACTTTTAATGAACAAATCATAATAATCATAAATAATGATATTGCTAGTACTCCATCTAAATATAGATTAGTTAAATGTGTCATTGTAATTGGATTAAATGCTAATACACAAGCAATTAATATACTTTTCCACTCTTCTATTTTCATTTGTTTTAGTATCCAGAATGATACAAATAATCCTATAAATAACCATAATATATTAAATACTTTAGCTGTTTCTATATTATTTGTAAAAGCATATATTACTGCACCAAAAGTTTCTGTTCCTCTAGCATAATGATCTACCCATTTAACATTAACATTATCATCTAATATATTAAATGGATTACCTTTAAATTCTTCAACACTTTCATATAATGGATTCCATCCATTTTTTAATGCACCAACTGCTAATTTATGATAAGTATTCCCATCAGCAGTAGTATCATATATTCTTCCTACTGATAGAATTGATATTATAAATACTATTGTTGCTATTAAGATACTTATACCACTCTTTTTATAATTTTCTTTCTTTCTATAGAATATAAATATAATAATAGAAAGAATATAAATAATTGGTAAATGTAAACTAGTTATATCTACCTTAATTATAAATAATAAGTTTGTAATTATTAATATAAGTGTAATAGAGATTAATAAGAATAAAGCAGACTCTTTTAAGTAATCTAATATGTTATAAAATTTATTTTCTTTCTTCTTTTTCTTCTTTACCATTATTAATCCTTTCTATTTAAATTCTCTGAAATAATAAATCTTGGTCTAGCTTTAGTTTCACTATATATTTTTCCAATATATTCTCCTATAATTCCTATACTTATCATTTGAAGTCCTCCAATGAACCAAATAGATATAGATAAGAATGTCCATCCATCTACTGTATTACCAGTAAACTTTCTAACTAAAGAATAGATCATTATTACTAAACTTATAAATAATATTACAAATCCTAATGTACAAATAAATCTTAGTGGTTTTACACTAAATGAAGTTATTCCATCCCAAGCAAAATTAAGCATTTTCTTTAATGGATATTTTGATTCTCCAGCAAATCTTTCATTTCTTTCATAATACACTACATCAGATTTAAATCCTACTAGTGGGAACATTCCTCTTAAGAATAGATTTACTTCTTTATAATTAGAGAATTCTTCTAATACTCTCTTTGATGTTAATCTGTAGTCTGCATGATTATAAACACAGTCTACTCCTAATACTTTCATAAATTTATAGAATCCTTCAGCAGTAGTACGTTTAAAGAATGAATCTTTCTTTCTAGCACTTCTTACTCCATAAACAATCTCATTACCTTCTTGATATTTTTCTAACATTCCATCAATTGCATTAATATCATCTTGAAGATCTGCATCCATAGAAATAACTACATCAGCATACTCTTTAGCAGTCATTAATCCACCTAAAAGTGCATTTTGATGTCCTCTATTTCTTGATAAAGATACTCCAGTGAATAGTTTTTCTTTTTCATGTATTTCTTTTATTATTTCCCAAGTCTTATCTTTTGATCCATCATTAACATACATTACTCTACTATCTTGATTAATCTTTTTATCCTTAATCAATTTTTCTAGCTTTGCTTTTAATTGTTTAGTTGTTTCATGTAATACTTCTTCTTCGTTATAACATGGAACTACTATATATAGTATTGGATTCTTTTTCATAACTTCACCACTTTCATTTTTATTATAGCATAGTTTCTATTTAACCTTTAAATCTCCTGAATCATCTAATAATTGTAGTAATAGTTCTCCAGCACTCCACGAATGTGTTTGAGATATTCTATCATATGTAAGATCTCCCATTTTAACATTTAAATAATTATCATAGTTTGCTTTTGATGCATTCTTTTCCCAAGATAGTGGATAACTATTACTATTAACAATTAAATTTCCTTTTCTTAGTTTATGATATTTAGCAGTAGTTAAATATGGATATTCAATACTTCCTTCGTTATCACCAAAAGCTATATAATCACTCCACCAACACATAGCTGAATAATTATCTTTTGGAATTGTATCTAATTCAAAATAGAAGTCTCTTCCAACTGACTCTATTCCTAATTTATACCAAAGATTTTGATATAGATATTCATCTGAATAATCAGTCTTTCCATATATATAATATCCATTAGGATTTTCTTCTGCTAATCTATTTGCTTCTTCTTCTATTCTATCAATTAAATTTTCATTTCTTTCTTCTTGAGTAGATAGTATATATAATAATTCTCCTAAGTTATCTGGTTCTTTTAAATCACTTTGAAGATCATATATATCTTCTATACTATTAACCCAATCAGTTATTAAATTTGTATTATTTGTATTTTTTAATACCATTGATACTATAGCGGCATCTCTATACCATGGTTTATCATAAACCATTATATTTGGATATATTTTACTATCTTTAATATTAAATAGTATTTCACTATATAGTACTTTCTTAATATTTTGATATTTTTGATTATCAAAATTATATAAATCTATATGATTATTAGTACCCTCTATAATTGTATCTTTATCATTAATACTGTAGTGTACTCCTTCACTATCTTCATATATCTTTATATAGTCATTATCAACTGTTTCTATCAATACCATATATCTATTAGGTACAATTAAATGTTCTTTTTCTTTAAATGTATATAGTTCTTTAGAAGACTCTATATCAATTAGTGCATTATCTTTATACACTAGTTTTTTTCTATTACCCATTCCAAAGTAATAGTAATCATTCCAGTTAATAGCAAATACTTCTTCGACATTGTATTCTTTTTTAAATGATAAGTATTCTGTTTGATAATTAGAATAGTCATTAACTTCATCTTTGAAATGGTTTATAAAGTTTTCTTCTAATAGTTCATATTTAGTAATTGGTTTTGCTTCTGTACTATTATTATTTAATTTAACAATAAATAGTCTATTACTATTTGGTACATTTTCTATATGTATAAAGATTGAACTTATTAATACTATTATTAATAATGATGGTATTCCTAATAGTAGTTTTTTATCTTTATTCTTTTCTTTTAATAATACTTTTAATAAATATAAGAATAATATTATTAAAATAAATATTACTGCTATAAGAAGTACTTCTAAAAGTACAGTATTAAATGCTCCTATATTAGCCATAATATAACTACTATTTAATACTCTTCTTGAATAGTTAAATACTTTTAAATATAAATAGTTATTTGATAATATTTGTATTATTAAAAATACTTTTAAGAATACATTTATATATTTCTTTATTTTGTTACTCTTTTCTAAATTAAGATTAATTCCCATCAATAGAATAATTGTATATAAGAAATGTAGTGAGTATAAGAATGTTGTATCATTTCCATATACTATGTGAAGTAATGTATTAAATAATAAAATTAATAATAGACTTGTATTTATGAATTTATTATTTTTGGAATTTCTTATTAATAATACTATTAATAATATGTAGAATATTGAGATTATTAATATATTAAAAATACTTGTATTAGTAAAATTAATTTTACAATTACGATCATTATATAAGTCTCCATAGACCATTTTTAATTCCAGATTACTTCCTATTAGAGAATTATAATAATCATTTTTTATTACATTTTTAATACCAAACTCTTTAGAATATGTTGATACTTCACTACTTATACTATTATTAAATACTATTGGTGTATTTGGCCATATTACTTTTTGGACCAGGTTTAATCCAAATAAACATAATACTGTAATAAATACTATTTTTATTGATCCTTTTAAACTAATCTTTTTATTTATAAATAGCATAAATAGAATTATTAAGAATACTACGAAATTAGTAATAGTAAATCCTAATGAAAGGACTCCTAATACTACTAATAATAAGTATTTGAAATTGTCTAGTTCTTTATTTTTTAATACATAATAAATTAATATTATTAGAAACAAACTAGCAAAGTTATATGTTTCTATTCCTGATGTATAAATAATATTTGAAAAAGACAATAAATATATAAGTGAGATAATAATATTTGTTTTATTATCTTTTTTTATTAAATTTAATATTTTATAAATAAATAATACTGATAAAGATGATGCAAGTGCAGATAATATTACTATTGATAGCATTTTGTTCATTGTTATTCCAGATAATAGTAATACTATTGGTTGTATTAATATTAAGAATAATGGATGTACATCTATTCTATAATGATTTGCATTTATAATAGTAGAATCTATTATTACTCTTGCAGTATCAGAATCAAATAATAAACTATAATTATTTTTAAAATCTAAATTATAAGATAAAGTTAGCCCTAAAACTAGCAAATAAAAAAATGAGAAAATGAATAATAGTGTCTCTGGTTTATCTAATTTTAACTTACTTATTATTTTTCTCATTTTAATTACCTCTCTATTTATAATTTTTAGGATCAATTTTCTCGATTTTATTCTTTTTTACTAGATAGGCTTCTTCAGCATATTCAAACATTGCTTTATCTGATTTAAATGAATCAGAGTAGAATCTTTTAATATCATCTTTTCTTCTCATTTCAGCTTCATATCTTTTTATCTTTTGATAATCATGACAGTTTTTAGATTCAAACTTACCATTATATTTATTAACTTTAGTTGCGATTATTCTTTCTACTCCTAATTCTTTTTCTAATGGTTTAAGTAAGAATTCAGGAGATGCAGATATGATTACATCAGATTTCTTTTTTTGTTTTAAATACCACTCTTTTATATTCTTTTTATGTGTTTTCCAAAAGTCTTCAATATAGTCATCTATATTATCAATTCTTTTTAGGAAACTAAAGATTCTTTCTTTCATGAAATCTTTATTTTTAATCTTTAAAGCATATAATAATACTCCATATGCTTGGATTGGTGCCATTACAATAATTGATGGCTTTCTTTTTAAACAGTATTTATAAAAATCTACAGATGAGTCTCCATCATAAATTGTTTCATCAAAGTCGTATGCGTTTATCATAATAGATATAAAATACCTCCCATTACTATAATATATATAAATACTGTTACTAAAAGTTTTTTATCTGCTAAAATTACTTCTATTGGATCTCCATGTGAATTTCCTTCTATATTTAGACTATATAGTAGAAGGATAATTATTAATAATGGAATTGTCCAGAATAGATAATCATTTCCTACTCTAGCAATAGTTGCAGGATCTACACACCATAATGTATATGATACAACTGCTAAACCTAACATAACATACATATTCTTATCTAAGAATTCTTTATTATATAGTTCAAGTACTTTTCTTGATTTTTCTCCATTTTTAATTATTTCATTTCTTCTTTTACCGAATCCTAAATAGAATGCTCCAAAGATAATCATTAGGTATAAGTATTTAGACACTTCTATATCAGTGATTACTCCACCATACATTACTCTAAATACAAATCCTGATACTAATATAACTACATCTATTATAGGTATATTCTTTAGTCCTTTACTATACATAATATTTAATACTAAATATATTAATGGAATTAAGAATACAAATACATTATTATTTTCTTTATATGCAAAGAAACTTAGTAATGCTACTAGAACAAATAATATTACAATTACTACTCTTGCCATAGGAATAGATATTGCTCCACTTGCTAATGGTCTATTCTTTTTTACTGGATGTAATTTATCTTTTTCAATATCATTCATATCATTAACTACATATACAATACTTGATGTAAATGAAAATATAAAGAATGCTAATACTGAAGTTAGTAATAGATTAATATTAAAAATATTTGAGCTAAAAAATATTGGTAAGAATACTAGTCCATTTTTTAGCCAGTGTTTAACTCTTATTAATTTTATGTAATTTTTTATTTTTTTAGTCATTTTTTTTCACCTCTAGTCTCCAAGAATACATAAATACTGATTCATCATCAGGAATATCTTCTTTTATTACTACATATTCGACATCATTATCATTTAATGTGTAAAAGTAACCATATAAGTCAAGATAACTAGTTCTTAACTCTAAATTATCAATTTCTTTCATTTCATTAATATCGTTTGTTATTTCTTTAAATGAATCTAATGTCTTATAGTCAACATATAAGAAGCAACCTGAATTTAATATTAATACTAATATAAAACCATATGTTATTATTCTTAGAATTAATTTATCATAATATTTTCTTGAGTATATTAATAATAGTAATGCTCCTACTGGAATTAAATATACTTGTGGAATATATCTTGCCCACCAACTCTCTCCTACTAATATCGAAGATAATATTATACACAATAATGGTAATACAAGATATTTAGTATTTTCTTTTTCCTTTTTCATTAAAAGTACTGACAAAGGAATTAGTATTATTATTGATAAAATGAACAAGAACGCAGACCATGGACCAAAACCAGCAATTCTAACATCAGGAATATATAGTTCCTCTATTTCTGATCTATAAACTCTCAATGGTATCTTTAATGTTGGTTCTTCTTCATATGTTACATTTTCTGTTTTAGAGAATGTAGAAATAATAAATTTTTCTATTTTACTTTTTTTGTTAAAACTTTTTGGTTGCATTGTAGAAATAATATCTACTTTATCTTTTCCAATTAATGGATAAAGTGGATTATGATGATCTATTGTATTTTTTATGTATGAATTTGCTCCTACAATAAATATAGCAGATACAAAAACAATTATAAATGAAAGAGTTAATCTTTTAAAAATATTTAAGAATTCTTTATCCTTTCTATTTACAATTAAATAATAGAAATAATATACTGCTGCTATTACTCCTGAACATAAAAGTCCAGTATATTTTAAGTTAACACAAATTGCACAAATTGATGTTATAGATAGCCAAAGTCTTTTATCAATTTTTTCTTTTGGCTTAATTTGCATCAATAATAATAATTCTATAATAAATACAATTCCCATAATACCATCAACATAATATGTAAAGAATTGAGCTAATACTATTGGATTTAATAATATTATTATTGAAATTATCATTGACCATTTTTTATCTAGTATTTTGCTTAGACAATTATAACTAATAATCATTAGCATTATAGAAAATATTAAGGTAATGCACTTACCAGATTCAATACTTCCTGTCATATTATACATTGTTGCTGCAATAATCCATGTTGCTTTTGGATAATGTTCAACCCATAAATCAACCTTGTATTGTTTTTCAATCTTTATTACTTCATCACTATGTTTCTGGTAACTTCTCATTGATTCATACATTGGGTTCCAGCCACTTTTTATAAAAGCAATTGCTGTTTTATGATATGAATTACCATCTATTGTTAAATCATATGTTTTGTTATATATAAATGGAATTATTAATAATATAAACAAATAAAAAGATATTGTTATTATTTCTTTCTTTATTGATACTTTCTTATTTAATATTAGATAAAAAATAATTGGAATAATAATACTTAATATTTGAATTATTGCTAAATTTTGAATTTTTATAAATTGAAGTACTGAATATAAAAGTAATACAGATAAAAAATATCCGGATAACATTGTGAATAATTTCATTGATTCACTTTTCATAATGTTTTTTTCTTTCATTTTAATCTCCTTACTTATTATATAGTTTTACATAAATCTTAGTTAATAATTTACTTTTTTCTATTGTTCTTCTTAAGAAGCTTCTTGTTTCATAATATTTATTATTTTTATAATCAGGAACTTCTTTTTTCATATATTCAAATGCTTCATTGATAAATTCCATTCCAACTTTTTTATCTGTTTGTACTCTTTGTTGAATAGTATAGTTTGTAATAATACGGACTGTTAATTTATCAATTTTATCTTTTAAATATGATTTATTTTTTGTATATTTTCTAATCTTATCAATAATCTTTAAAATATCAAATACTCTTTTATCCCTTACTGTTGTTTCACTATTACCATGAATCATATAATGAACTAAACAATCATTTACTTTACCTATTTTTTTAGCTTTATCAAGAGCTTCTATTACAAAAGGAGCATCTTCATATTTTAAGTTTTCTACAAACTTAATACTATTATCTTTTAATAACTTTGTACTATATAGTTTTGCCCATGGAGAAAGATATTCTGTAATAATATCTGGATTATCTTTAAGTGATGAGTTTTTAAAATCATTTGTATGTATTTCTTCGATATTACCATTTTCAAATTCTTTAAAGAAATCACATATTACTACATCTAAATCATCATTTCTTGCTTTGTTATATAGTTTTTCACAAATATCTTTTTCTACATAATCATCACTATCTAGAAACATTATATATTTACCTTTAGCTTTTTCTATTCCATAATTTCTTGAATAACCAATCCCATGGTTAGTGTTTTTATAATACTTAATTCTTGAGTCGGTGTATGATTTTATTAATTCTTCTGTATTATCTTTTGATCCATCATTTATTACTATTATTTCTATTTCTTTTTTAGTTTGTTTAATTAATGAATCTAAACATTTCTTTATATATTTTTCTGCATTATAAGCAGGGATAATTATACTTATATCTGCCATATGTACTCCTTTATTTATTATCTTTTTCAGTTTCTTTTACTATATATACTGGTCTTTCTTTTACTTCCAAATATATTTTAGATAAATACATACCAATTATTCCTAAGAAGAATAATTGTATTCCACTTACAAATATTATTATACATGCTAGTGAAGGCCATCCTGATGTTGGATCTCCAAGTACTAATGTTTTTACTATTATTACTATTATTGCGATAAAAGCTACTAAACAGAATAGCATTCCTACATATGCTGATATTAATAATGGTTTTGTTGAGAAAGCAACTATTCCTTCTAATGCATATTTTATTAATTTTCCTAAGTTAAATTTAGATGTTCCAGCTACTCTTTCTGGTGCTTCATAGTCTATCCATTTAGTATCAAATCCTACGAATCCAAACATTCCTTTAGTATATCTATTATATTCTCTCATTGATAAAATAGAATCTACCATTTTTCTTTTCATTAATCTGAAATCTCTTGCTCCTGGAACTTGTTTAGAATCAGATATTTTATCTATTAATTTATACCAACAATTAGTTAATCCTTTTCTAATAAAGTTATATCCTTTATGAGACTTTGTATATAAAGCTACACAATCATAATCTTCCTTTTTAATACTTTTATACATCTCAATAATCATTTCTGGTGGATCTTGCATATCTGCATCCATTATTGCGACATAGTCACCAGTGGTTGCTTCTAATCCAGCAAACATTCCAGCTTCTTTTCCAAAGTTTCTTGAAAAAGATACGAATCTCACTTTACTATCTTTCTTTGATAAATCTCTTAATATACTTAATGTTTTATCTTTAGATCCATCATTAATAAAAATATATTCAAAATCAACCTCTTTTAACTTCTTTGATACCTTTGTAATCTCTTCATAAAATATTGGTAGAGATTCTTCTTCATTATAACAAGGTACTACTATTGAAATTTTTTCTTTTTGAGTCATATTTTCACTCCTAACGTATATTTATTATACCTGTTTTTTACTATAAAAACAAATAATATCCATAGATATGGATATTATTTTATAAATTTAACTGCTAGTTTAGGACTAATCTTATAAATAGTCTTTTTAATCTTTCTAGAAAATGTATCTGTTAATAAATTATCATATACTTTATGTTCTTTTAATTTCTTTTTATATTCTTTATATTCAGGATTATTTAATTCACATATTTTCATTATCATACTATTAGCAATATAACTCTTGAATATTTTTTTATCTACATTTACTTTTTCTATTTCCTTATCAAGATTTAAATAATGATTATAAAAGTCTTTTACTTTTCTTTTAGTCCAATTATAATCTGGAGTATTCATAATACTACCACTTCTTCTATAGTAATTGTATCCTATATATTTAATACTATTAACACGAGAAGCTTTTATTACTACTAATGGAGTTAATCCAAAGTCTTCATGAATTGTTCCTTTTTTGAATTCAAACTTTTCTTTTTCATAGTATTTTCTTCTAATAGCATAGCACCATATACTTTCTATATAATGAAACTTAACTATTCTATTAAATGCTTCTTCTCCAGTTAGTCCAGTAAATTCTTCTTCATTATAATCTGTTCTTTCATCATTATCAGTTACAGTTCTTACTTGGAATCTTACAAGATCTGGATCATTATCTAGAGATTTATTAATTTCTTTTAACAAATCTTTATCCCACCAGTCATCACTATCTAAGAATACTAAGTATTCTCCTTTAGCTTGTTTTGCTCCAATGTTTCTTGCTTCACTTACTTCTACATGTTTACTATTAATAATCTTTACATCATATTTTTTACAAATATCCATACTTTTATCAGTAGATCCATCATTAACAACAATAACTTCATAATCTTTAAATGTTTGACTCTTAATACTATCTAATGTTCTTTTTATAAATTTTTCTACATTATATACAGGTATTACAATACTAAATTTAGGCATATTATCTCCTCTATTCATTAAATAATTCTTCGAATTTCTTTACTCTTTCTTTTTGTATCTTATTAATATCTATCTTTTTATATTTATGATATTCATTAATAATATTATGTACTTCTTTTAACATTTGTTTTTCATCTTTAGAAATTATATGAGCATATTCTTTTATATCTATATAATCATCACTTGTTGGGATTGTAGTAATAATATCTTTATTAAGTGTTATTGCTTCTAGATATGTTACTGGGAATCCTTCATAATCAGAAGTTAAGATTATATAGTCTGCTTTAGCCATATATGGATATGGATTTAATTGTCTACCAAAGAATGTTACTCTATCTTCTACCTTACATTCTTTAGTATAAACTTCATATCTTCCTCTATCTGGTCCATCTCCAACTATCCATAATTCAAAGTCTTTTTCTTCTTTTACTATTCTAATTGCTCTTTTTAGTTTCTTAGATGAATCATCTAATCTACCTACAAATACTAATAGTTTTTTATTCTTTATACGTGTAGCATCTATTTTTTCTTTACTCTTAGTTATTATTTCTTCTGTATCTATAAAGTTATTTAATACTAATACTTTATCTTTTAAATTAGGATAATACTCTAAGAATGCATCTTTTGATTCATTAGATACAAATACTATATGAGTATATTCATTTACTTTTCTTGAATCAAAGAATTCTCTATACTCTTCTTCTGTATCATATACATATTTATAATCACTATGTACGTAGAATGCTGTATTAATAGAAGCAATCTTTGTTAATTTATTACAACTATAACTATATGTTGTGTAGCAGCAACTAAAATCAAATGTATCATATTCAAATATTTTGAATTTTAATTTACGATAGGCATTTATTAATTTTCTTATAATTACATTATCATTATTAGATACTTTTATTTCTCTAACTTTTACATTTTTATTTACTCTTTCTAGTAATTCTCCTTTTTTTTCTTCTAATATTAGAGTTACATCATATTTATTATAATTAATATTATTTAATAAATTAATTTGTGCTTTTTCTATTCCACCAACTTCTAAGTTTTTACCAGTAAATAGTAATCTTTTCTTTTTTGGTTTTGTTAATAAAAGTATTAATATTACTGATACTAAGCTTACTGAAGGTGCTGTTATGATGTGACCTGTGAAGAATGATAATATTACAATTAACAATAAAGATGTATGTAGCATCCAATATTCATAATTCTTCATATTAGTCTTTTCTAATACTTTATAAAGAATATAAAGTGTAATCATAAAGAATACTATGAATCCCATTAGTCCATGACTGAAATAAATATCAAAGTAATCCATTTCAATCATCTTAGTTGCTTTTCCTTTATTAGTATATCCAATTCCAAATACTTTTTGATAAGCAGGTGCTAATTTATATAGAACTGCTTTATCTTTTAAGAATGTTAATCTTGAACTAAATATGAAATGATCTACTAAATGATCATCTGTAAATACTTCAAATATATTATTTAAACCTAAATAATCTAAATGAGTTTCTATATTTTTATAAAAATTAGTTTTTGGTAGTATTAGTGCTATTCCAAATAATAGTACTATTACTGAACAAATAGATATCCAGAAATTTTTATATTTCTTTTCTCTAATTGATTTTAATAATAAATATCCTACACTTACTCCTATTGTAAAGAATAAGGCAATTATTGGTGTCTTTGTTCCCATCATTAATATTACTGCTAAATAAATTATTAATAATATAAATTTTGGAATAGATTGTTTTGATCTAAATATAATTATAAACATTATAGGCGTAAGAATAGATATAATTCCACTTATTTCATTAGCTGAATTAAAGAATCCTAATGTACCAGCTTTAGTTATTTCATATGTTTCATATCCTACTCCTAATAGAGTTGGTACAAATATAAATATTAAGTATAAGAATAAACTTGAAAATAGTGTCATTTTACTAATCTTTAAGTAATCCTTAATAAAATAAAGTGATAAGAATATTATTGGGAAGTAATATACTTTTACCATTCCTTGAATATTAAATAAGAAATTATCTTTATAAATTAGTATTCCTATTGCATAGAATATAAAATACAATAAAAACATTAAATATGGTAATAATAGTTGCTTCTTCCTATATACAAATAAAGATACATACATAACAAATACTAAGAATAACACTCTAAATATAATTCCAATAGTAAAATTAATATTTAGTGTATTAACACATATTCCAGTTAATACGTCTATTATTGGACTTAGTAAGATAAATAAAGCGACTATTTTACTTAGATTTTTCTTTATAAATTTATTCATATTCTTCACCTATAAAAATTATATCATATTTAATGTCTAGTTTTCATCAATAAGTGTAAATAATAAGACACTCTAATAGACTTTTACCCTTATATTTAGTAAAATTATTATAGTATGGAGGGATTCCTATGAGTGCAAAAAAGAAGACAAATACAACTAAAAAGAAAAATACAAATACTAAAAAATCCACAGAAGTTGTGGAAGAAAAGAAAATTAATGATGATAATAATACTACTTCTTTATCTGTAATAGAAAAAGATGAATTAGATGATTTAATTGAAGAAGATTTAGGTATTAAGAAAAAGGCTGTTAAAAAGACAAGACATATTTTTACTAATCTTATTCTATGTATTGTATTAATAGTATCATTAATATTCTTTGTATTTAATATTATAGATAAAAATGCTTCTATTATTTCTATTATAAGTAGTTTAGTATTTACTCTATTCGCAATTCTTTATTCAGTAATTGGAATTACTTATCATAGAAAGAGTAAAGTTACTATATTAATTAGTGGTTTATTATTACTTGCTTATTTAGGTATAGGTATTTTTGGTAATAATACTACTACTAAGCCTATACTTGGGGTTGAAGATTTTACTGGTAAAGATTTAACTTATGTTGTTAAATGGGCTAGTAAAAATAATATTACTTTAAATCAAGATTATGAATATAGTGATATGATTGAAGAATATAAAATCATTAGTCAAGATGTTCCTTATGGAACTAAGGTAAAAGATATTAGTGATTTAAAAATATCAGTTAGTGATGGACCTAATCCTTATAAAGAGATTGTTGTTCCAAGTATGTTAACTTGGGATACTGAAAGAGTTATTAACTTTGTAGAAGATAATCATATGAGTAATGTAATTGTAGAGTTTGTATCTTCTGATAAAGTTAAAGATACTGTAATAGAACAATCTAGAAGTGGTAATTTAAGAAGAGATGATGAATTAAAATTAACTTTCTCTTATGGAGAAGAATTAGGATTTGAAGAAGTTAAATTAATAGATTTTAAAAATATGAGTAAATTTAGAATAGAATTCTATATGAAACAAAATCATTTAAATTATGATTTTGATGAAGACTTCTCTAAATCAATTAAAAGAGATCATGGTATAAGACAAAGTATTGCTGCTGGAGAGACAGTTCATGTTGATGGAGATAGAATTACTATTACTCTAAGTAAAGGTCCTGAGATAAAGATTCCTGATACTTCTAAGATGAGTATTACTGAATTAACTGAATGGGCTGTTAAAAACAGAGTTAAATTAGAGTTTGTTGATAAATATGATGATTCTGTTAAAGAAGGAAATATCATTGGTATTGATAAAAATACTGGTGATGTTATTGAACAAAGATCTACTATTAAAGTTACACTTTCTCGTGGAAAATTAACAATGCCTAAATTTAGTAGTTATGATGACTTTAAAGCATGGGCTGATAAGTATGAAATTAAATATGAAGAGAAACGTGAATTTAATGATAAAGTAAAAGCTGGTGAAGTAATTAGTTATTCTTATAAAACAGGTGACACTATTAAGAATGGTGATACTATTATTGTTACTATAAGTGATGGTGAAAAAGTAAGTGTTCCTAATCTTAAGGGATTAACTAAGAATGAAGCTATTAATAAACTTAAAAAAGTTGGATTAAATTATAGTTTTAGATATCAATCTAGTAATTCAACTAAAGATACTGTTATTAGTCAATCAATATCTTCTGGAAGTCAAGTATCTTCTGGTACAACTATTTCAGTTACTTTAAGTAGTGGAAAGAGTTCTGGTGGAAATAATAATAATCAAAATAATAATCCTAATCCACATACTAATCCAGATCCAGAGCCATCTGATCCACCTCAACAAGTATGTAATCCATGTATGATATTAAGATCTTATATTTCATCTGCAATAGATGGTAAAGATTCATGTAGTGCTGCTAAAAGTGCATTAATTAGTTCACTACAAAGTAGATGCCCTGGACTTACAGTAAATGTTAGTTGTGTTGATAAAGATGGATATGATACAAATGATATTATTCAAACATTTATTGGTGAGACAACAACATGTGGTACTGTTAATTATGTACTTGCTAATTAAGAGATAAAAAAAAGAACCAAATGGTTCTTTTTTATTAGTTACAATTTGCGTCGCAATATACTCCGTCATCGTTATAGCCATCATAACAAGCTCCGCTTTGATAGAAGTGTGCGCAATAGTCATCGAAATATAATGTTGTGCTTCTTGCCATATCTGCATTTAGATAACCATTACCATCTGGATCTGTAGGTATAAAATAATACCAGCGTTTTTGCGATTCTTCGCATGTTGTATTACCAGGGCAAAGCCATTGCCATTTAGTTACAGCGCTTTTATCGGATGTTGCAAAATACCACCATGACTTAGTTTCACAGTTAGGATTGTTATTAGGGCATAATTCTCGCCATCCAACTAATTCAACTCCATCAATCCAATATTTCCATTTTTGTTTTGTTATGTCTGTCTCTGTATGATTTGCCCATTCCCATCCATGCTTTTTCCATATAGCGTGAATAGTAGCATTTCCACTAAATTTAGTTGTACTTCCTGAAACAGGATTCCCTGATGCAGATATAATAGTACTTCCTGATCCGTCTGCCTTCTCATTAAACTCGACTAACTTGTAATCTACAAGATATGGATCTTCGTACGTTCTTGTTGGCAATGTCATCTTATTAGTAGAACTGATTTGGTTTGTTGCTTTACTATCAGTAAACCAACCGGTATTATATTTAACATAAAGCGTTGTTGTTCCTGCCGATGTTGCATTATGAGTATTTATTGTGATTGTGTATATATTTGGAGTCCAGCATGCATATATTGTTGTTGAATCTCTAAAAGATGTATTTGCACCTGTAATCTTTCCATTTGAATCTATGATTGTAGTTCCACCACAATTACTTCCCGTTTTATATCCACTAAAAGTATAATTTGGTCTTGATGGTTTAGTTACTGTAGATATGACGTTAGATGCTGCGAGTTCGCTATACCAACCATGATTATAGTATTCGTAGATTGTTGACGTTCCACCAGATCCACCATTTTTATTAAGTGTTATTGTATGAACGTCACCTTTCCAGCCAGCATAAAGATTAATATCTACATTACCAGTTTTTATTTCATTTCCTTTTCCAACTGCAATGGCAAAATCTTTACCAGTAGCCCATCCTTGTTCTTCATTAATAAGAGTTGTACTATTTCCAGAACCTACATGCCAATAATCTGTAGGCTCATACCCATACTTTGTCATATATAAAGTTGCGTTTGGCCCATTGTGATCTCTTATTCCAGACTCAGCCCAATTTGTCGCATCAAATAAAGTATATCCAGTTAAATAAACTTCTCCAGTTGCATTTCCAGTACAACCGGATAAATTTGCTGTTCTTTCACATACTGATCCACAATTTATTGTTACCGGACAAGCCTGACGCTTTATAGGAGCTAATCTTCCACCGTTCGTATAATGGTGAATTTGAATTCCATTCTTAGCCCCATTAGCAGTTAGTGTAATATTACCTTTTACTGTTAAAGTTGCTGATTTATTTGTACTTATATTTTTACCATTTTCATCAGTCCACTTTGTGAAATGATAGTAATCAGTTACACCTGATACATTTATTGTATAAGTAGAATTATAATCTAGACTTTGAGTTAGTGTTGTTGAACCTTTTAATTTTAGTCCAGAAATACCAGTACCTTTAACTAAAGTTACAGTATATTTTTGTGGTTTCCAATGAGCATACACTGTTATGTTCTTAGTAACTTCTGTATCTTTTGTTACTTTTGTACCGCCTGATTTTGATGTATACCAACCATCAAACACATAGTTTTCTAAAGTTGGTTCACATAAAGTTCCCCATGTTGTTGTTCCACTATTTTTAATTATTACACTTTTTGTTGATGGATCACATGTTGTTCCTCCATTTGAATTATATGTCATTGTGTACCTTTTTGAAGTTGTATATGTTGCTGCTATATATGTGTGATTATATGCTTCATCTATTACACTGAAATATGTAGGATATGATGTTCCATAATTTTCCATTGTAGTTAATGCAACTGGTGTATAAAAATCTTTATAAACATTACTTCTATAGTTAGAATAACTTGCGTAATCTGGACCACATCTTGAAGTTGTTCCTTTTATATATTTTGTTGTTGATCCATTATAGAAAATACTATAATAATAGCCTGATTTCTTTACTGATACACATATTTTTAATTTGTTTTGACTTGTTATATTATCATCTACATCAAGGTTTAGCTTTGGAGCTACAGAATTATAATTGCTATTTGATGATTCAAACGAATAACTTAATCTTGGTGGTTCATTATCAATATTAAATGGACCGAATACTAAGTATTTTCCTCCATCTCCTTGTTTCCATGCAGAATCATACAAATCATATAATCTATCTACTCTTACATGTAGATAATATGATCCTGATTTCCCAGCTGGAGTATATATTTTAGTTGAAGTTGCGGTTACTGAGTGATCTCTATTCCATTCATCTTCCATTATTTCTTTTTGATTTGCTGGAACTGTTATTCTTACTCTTTTATAGTTACTAAGACTCTCACTATTATCAGAATTCTTACTCCATGCGTAGTATATTTCTGCTCCTTGGTTTATTCCTGTTATACTTTTTATTCTAACAGTCGAATAGTGTTTTTTTGAATATTCAGTACTGCTTGATGGTTCAGCATATACATATATTCCATTTGTTACTTCATCATTACACATAGTATCGCATCCAGCGGCTGCCATAGTATGTGGTTTATCTTGTTTTGGATAAATAATACTTACTTTGGATTTGTTTTTTTCTTTGCAACCTATATAGCTGTCATATGTATAAGATCCTTCAACTTTATTTACTCTTACAAATGTATTATCTGTATCACATGTAACGTCTTTTACGGTAATATCTTTTGTTAGTTTCTTTGACTCTAATTCTTCATATTTAATGCAAGCACATCCACTTTCTTTCCTTCCGAATAAGTCTTCATCGTATGAATCTACGTATAGTTTTGCGCTTGACTTTAATGAGTCTTTATATGAATTATATTTTTTATCGGCATTTTTCTCTTGCAATACTCTTATTGCTGGGAAAGATAATCCTATTACAATACCTAAAATTACCATTACTACTAGTAATTCTACTAATGTAAAACCTTTCCTTTTATTCATACAATCACCTACTATAACAAATTATATCATACCTTGATAAAAAATAAACTCTACTAATAAAAAAAAGAACAAAACCATTTGTCTTGTTCTTTATTAATCAAATTCTTTAGAAAAGTTTCCATCTATAAATATAGGTACTTCTTTTCCATCTTTTGTAACTCCTGTTATATTTAGGTCTTTTGTTCCTACCATGAAATCTACATGTGAGTCACATTTATTTAAATGATATTCATCAAATAATACTTTTTTATCTATTTTAGCTCCATTTTCTACACATTCTGGGAATGAATCTCCCAATGCAATATGGCATGCTGCATTTTCATCATATAGTGTTTCAAGGAAAGTCATTTTACTATTTGATATTGGTGAATCATATGGTACTAATGCTACTTCTCCAATCATATTAGAGTTTTCACAAATATTTATCATATTCTTTAGTACTTCTTCTCCTTCTTCAGCATGGAAATCTACTACTTTTCCTTCTTTAAAGCTAATATTAAAATTTTTAATAATTACATCATTATATGATAATGGTTTAGATGAATATACTATTCCTTCTGCACTTAGACAATCAGGAGATGCGAATACTTCTTCTGTTGGGAAGTTTACTAATACTTCTTTTCCATTAGCAAGTTTTTCTGAACCACTTTTCCAAATATGATTCTTTGGAAGTTTAATACTGAAATCAGTTCCATTACTTCCTTTATATACTATTTTATCAAATTGATAATCTGTTAATTTTTTTCCTCTTTCTTTTAACTTTGCTATCTTATTGTTCCAAATAGATATTGGATCTTCTTCTGTAATCTTACATATTTCAAATATTTTATACCATAAATCTACTGTTGGATAGTTACTATCAGGGAATATTTCTTGTCCCCAAGAGTCAGTTGGTACTGCAGCAATACACCAAGCTAATTCTGATTTATCTCTCATATCATCAAATTCTTTTCTTGTTTCGTAAGAATATTTTGTCATTTCTTTTAATTTTTCTGGATCAACATCTTTCATTAATCCTGGATTTTCTGATGCTAGCATTAAAAATGCTGCATTTTTCTTGGCATAAATATTCCACATTTCTTTATTCCAAAAAGTTAGATCCTTCATTTCAGCAACATCTAAGTTTAATAATGCTTCATGTTTTAAATATGGATCTACCATATCAAAAAATATATCTTTTACTCCTAATTCAAATGCTTTTTCAGCAACTATTCTTGCAAAGTCTATTCTTTCTACATTAAAACTAATAAATAAAGGTTGATCTTTTTCTACTTTTAAACATGATTCTAATAATACTTTTGCATATTTTTCCATTAATTCTCTCATATTGTGTTCCTCCTATTTTGACTTGTTTCTTCTTTTTGTTTTTCTATTGCTTTTTCAAATACTCCTGCTAAATGTATTACTTCTGGATAATCTTTATCATCTAGGGATGCTAAAACAAATTTATCTCTTACACTGTATCTAGTTATTCTTCCATCTTCAGTATATTCTCTATTTAATTGTCTTGTGAATGTTTCCATATCAAATGGGAATCCATGTTCTTTTGCATATAGAAATGCAAAAGATAACATAGTTCTTGTATTACCATCTCTAAATGGATGTACTCTCCATATTAATGCTATTTCTCTAGCAAATAATTCAGCTATTTTATGAGTATCTAGATTTTGCCAAGCTATACTATTTAGTTCATTTAATCTTTGTTTTAAATCTTTTTCAATATTCTTTGGGTCACTATATGAAATGCTAATTCCAGGTATTATCCTCTCAGTCTTATATAATGGTACTGTTCTATATTCTCCAGCCCAATCATATATTTCTCCAAATATGTGTTTATGTATTTGTTTAATTACATTAGTATCAAATGCTCTAATATCAACTGCATCTACATTAATTAATTTTAAAAATCCAATATCTGCTTCTGCTTGTCTTAATATGTCATTATCACTTAAACCTAATTTATTTATTAATACTCCATTTTCTAATACATAGGGGTCTTTCATTATTCTTCCCCCTTCTTGTATTTTTCTATTATTTCTTTCTGTATTTCTTCTAATTCTTTTTTACCATCTATATATTCATATACTAATTCTAATGCTTCTTTTGATGGTACTTTAGCATCTGCTAGTGAAATAGCTAATGCTTTTTCTACGATTATTTGTCTTTCTTCTGGAGTTGTATCTTTTATTAAATATTTCATAGTGCCCTCCTACTAAAAGTATAACATAAAAAAGATAAAACTTAATGTTTTATCTTTATTTAACAGTTATTTCTATACGTTTATTTCTATCTTTATTGTATTTAACTGTATATGTTTTATTATTTATAGTTGCTGTATCATTTACACTTCTAAATATATCTATTAATTCATCATAGTTTTCTGCATTACTTGTTTTAGTATATATATAAATATTATAATTGCCTTTTTCTAGATCAGATATATCTATTTCTTTTTCATACCATGCATATGATTTATCTTTCTTATCTTGTGTTTCTATTAAGAATGGTCCTTTTTTAGCACCTAAATCATATACTTTTTGAGTATAATCTGAAGTGTTTTCTATTATTAGTTTTCTATTTACTAATAATTCATCACTATAAATACCTTCATAGTCATAAGAATATCCATACATATATAATTTATTGTTTTGGAATTTAATATCTTCATAACCATTAACCATATTTCTTGATGTAGGTGATTCAGATGTTGTATATAATTCATCTCTTACATTTAATACTATTTCTTTTAGTTTAGATTTTTGTTGTACTTTGAAATTATATCCATGATTATTATCTTCACCTCTTCTATCAATATCTTGATTGAAGTAGTTATCTACTAAGTTAATAGTATAATAATCATCTACAAAAGACATCATATATAGGTCATAATCACCATTTGGTATATCAGTGAAATCTATTTCTCCTTTAAACCAAGCATCTTTATATCCTATATTGAATGGTACATTATCATTCCATGTATCTATTTCTATAATATGTACTTCTTCAGTATTCTTATTGAATAATACTAAGACATTTTCTTTATTAGTATTATCTATATCCATTATTATTTGATATCCAGATATAGTGAATTTCTTAGTATTATTATTCCATTCTAGATTATCTAAATAGAATTCTCCATCTAATTGATGCTCTAATAATTCATCTATATCAATATCATCATCTATTGGATCTTCTGCTTTTTCTTTTACTGTAACTGTTATTTCTTTTGTAGTAGTTTTATTTCTAGAATCTGTTACTTGATAAGTTACTTTATAAGTTCCTTTTTCATTAACATTAACAGTATTTTCTACTACTATAATCTTATGAGTTAAGTCTCCATCTTCTTTATCTGTTGCAGTTACATTATCTAATTCATTGAAGTTGTCTCCAACATATAATGTTTTATTAGAAGCATTAATTACTGGAGCAGTATTTTCAATAACTGTTACTTTTATTGTTTTAGTAGTTGTTCCAGTAGATGAGTCTACTACTTTATAAGTAACTTTATATGTACCTGCTACTTTATTATTAACTGTATTTTCTACTACAGTTATTTTATTTGTAAGATCTCCATCTTCATTATCTTTTGCAGTTACATCTTTTAATGCATCGAACTCTTCATCTACATAGATTTCTTTATCTTCTGCATTAATTACTGGTAATATATTTTCTACTACTGGGCTTGATAAGTCTATTCTTATATAGCTACTATATTTAGCAAGTGTATATCCATAAATATTTTCATTTGTAGTTAAGCTTACTGGTACTTTATACCATAAGTCATTACCAACTTGTACTTTTTCTAATACTGGTACATGTGCATATGTATATAATCCACTTATTTTTGAATAATAAGCATCTTCAGTATTATAGTTAACCCAAGTATATTGATTATCACTAGTATCTACAGTTACTGTACCATATGGGATATCTACAAATTTAATAGAATCTGCACTTATCCAATGTTTTTGATCATAGAAATAATCACTTGTTACTAAATAAGCTACTGGTTGATTATTTTTATATGCTACTGTATAAACTACTACATATCTATCTTTTAATAGAGTTGATCCAGTTTTTTGAGTTAGTGTTGAATCATAATAGTAGTTTGTATTCTTTAGAGTTTGTGCAACTCTTAAGTTTAATTTATTATTTTGATCATATAAATCATATCTATAATCTGCATCTTCATATTCATAAACACTTGTTGGTGAGATATAACCATTCTTACCATTATTTATCTTTTTAATATCAGATGCTTTTACATATACTGCACTATTCCAATTATAGTCTCCTGAATATAATCTATTTCCGTTAGCATCTAAATTATAATCACTCATTACTTTATAATATTTAGTTCCGTTATATGTTTCTTCTCCAATAATTACTACAGCATCTTCTGCTTCTGGATATTTATATACTACTGTATGATTACTTGGGCTCTTGTATGCGTCTGCACTATTCTTTAGAACTCCTAATTGATAGTAGTTGTAATCTTGTAATCCTAATGCTTTATCCATATTGTAGTAATTTGATGCCATTTTTTCTGACCAATATGTATCAGATGCATATTTAACATTCATTCCGATCCATTTGTCTCCAAATTGTGGACCAAAGTATCTCCAATCATCTGCTGATGCGAATCCATAAGTTATCCATTTATTTGCATATCCTAAGATACTTGATGAGAATGATGCATACCAATTAGCTGCTTGTGTTGGATTAGAGTCTACTGCATTAAGACCAAATCCATTATTTTTATTAATTGATAGACTACTTGTTCCATTTGCAGTTTCATTTCTACTTAAGCTTAATGATAGTAATGCATTTACTCCATATTTTTCTTGTGCATAGTAGAAGAATGTTCCTTGTCCATATAGACGTGATGTTCCATCACTCTTAATGTGTCCATATACGTCTTTCTTATAACCCATATTATTTCTTATATATTCATCTATATTGATGCTTGAATAAGAAGTTTTTGTATGATTAGACAAATACATGTAATAGTTATAATATGCATTATCTTTATTAACTGAGTTATTATAGTTTCCTTTTCTATAATCTCTTAACATTGTTTCAAGATCATTATAGAAATAATGTCCATCATAACTATAGTATTTTCCAGGACTTAACATTTCTGGTTTTGGTCCTATATAACTTCCTCTTGAACCAGAATAATAATCTTGTATTTTATTAACATAATTATGTTTAATTGATTCGTTTGTTACTGTATATGAGCTTGATGAATGTACCCATGTAATTGGAACTACTTCATAAGCTTCGCTTGGAATCCAACCTGTAAAGTTACCTATACGTACTTTAGCAGACCATTTACCATATGTATTTGACCAGCCACTATCTAATAGTGCTCCGTCAACTCCACCGTAAAGTGAACCTGTATCCATATATGTATATTGTCTTCCAGTCAAATCACTATTCTCATAAAAATATGTCAATGTAGTTGGATTTACACTTAAATCTAGTAATGCTGCATTAGCATCAACTATCTTAACTGTTCCATTTACTCTTGTCATAATAGCTAAGTCAGCTGCTCCATTAGAAGCCATGAATTCTTTAGCTTTATTATAGTTGTCAAAACATGCAACTTTATCAATATAACCATCCGCATGGAATCCTGCTACTTCAAACACATTACATATTTCTCTATATTTATAGTTGTTTACGTCGAAGGCATATACATTTTTACATGTAAAAAGAATTGTAAATACAGTTGTAATTAACAGTAAAATCTTTTTCATATATACCTCCTTACCTATTCTTGTACTTATATTATATCAATTATATTTTTGTATAGGGTTTAAAACGATTAAGTAATCTTTATTTTTACATTATTTTACATAGTTTTTTATTGATTTAATTAGTTCTTTTCTTTACTTGATAAAATCTTGATTTTTAGTTATAATTTTATAGTAGAGTTTATATGGAGGATGTTTATGACAAAAGAAAAAAAAGAAGGGCGAATTATTAACAAATTTATTTTTTTATTTTTAGCGATTGCATTAACATTAAGTGGATTTGCAATATATGAATTATGTTTATTAGGATCTATTGAAGATTTATTAAGATATATGGCTATTGCCGTTATAGGATGTTTTGATTTATTCTTTATTATTAAGTATCTAGAACTGAATAAAAAGAAAAGAAAAAAGAAACCCAAAAGAGGATTATTCTTATTCGTATTAATACTCTATTCAATTATTTGTTTCCTTGTAGGTGGAGTTATTCATTATATATATGGACAAATTAATAGTATTAATAAAGTTTATGTTACTTATACAAGTGATTTACTTGTTATGAGTAAGAATGCTGCAAACGATATTAAAGATATTAAAGATATGAAGATTGCTATTCTTAGTGATAAGAAATCTCCTGAAGGATATATTATTCCACAAGAGATAATTGATGAGAATAAGTTACAAGATGAAAATGAGATTGTTGAATATGATGATTACACTACTATGTTAGTTGATCTATATTCAAATGAAATTGATGCTATGTTTGTATCAGATAGTTACGTTACTATGTTCTCTGGAATTACAGGATATGAGAATATTGAAACTGATACTAAAGTTATTATTTCTAAAGATAAGCAAATGAAGAAAGCAGCTACTTCTAAAATAGAAACTGCTTCTGCTGGTAAAAGTATTACAGAACCATTTACAATTCTTTTAATGGGAATTGATTCAACTGATGAAGTTCTTGAAAAGAATGCTATTGCAAATGGAGATACATTAATATTAATAACATTTAATCCTAAGACATTAAATGCTACAATGTTATCTATTCCAAGAGATAGTTATGTTCCTATAGCTTGTTGGGGTGGTAATCCAGAAAATAAGATTACTCATGCTGCTGCTTATGGAAATGACTGTATGATTAATACTATAGAAGATTACTTTAAAGTTAATATTGATTATTATGCAAAGATTAATTTTAAAGGATTAGTTAAATTAGTGGATGCTGTTGGTGGAGTTGAAGTAGACGTTCCACAAAGATTATGTACAGATGATTCAAACCGTTATGGAGAGGTTTGTATTGAAGCTGGACATCAAACTCTTAATGGAGAACAAGCATTAGTATTTGCTAGAAATAGAAAAGCTCTTGCTAATGGAGATTTTGGTAGAGCTGAACATCAACAAGAGATTATAATGGCACTTATAAATAAAATGAAAACTATTAAAGATGTTTCAACATTTATGGATTTATTAAATACTGTATCTAATAGTATTGATACAAATCTTACTACTAAACAAATATTATCTTTCTATAATGTTGGAAAAGATATTATTAAGAAGAGTTTAAGTAGTGATGAAGCAGACCTTATTAATATTCAAAGATTGTATTTACAAGGTTCTGGTCAAATGATTTATGATGAAAGAGCTAGAATGGTTTTATGGGACTATGTTCCTAACGATAATAGTCGTAAAGATATAATACAGGCAATGTATGAAAACTTAGAAAAAGCAGAACATAAAGATATTACAGAGTTCTCATTCTCAATTAATAGTCCTTATGAAAAGCCTGTTATTGGAGAAGGTCCTTATAGAACTGGTAATGGTTATAATTTACTTCCAGACTTTACTGGAGATACAGAAGAGACTGCAAGAGCAACATGTACAAGAATTGGAATTAGTTGTACTTTTGAAGGTACAAGTGGAACAGTAGTAGAACAAAGTGAACCAGCAAGAAAACGTATTGATTTAATGAAAGGTAAATCACTTACTCTTAAGTTATCTGGTAATAAAGACAAAGATAAGGATAAAGATAAAGACAAGGATAAGGGTGACGATGAAGATGACGACGACGATGGAAAAGAAAAGCCATCTGGCGGTGATACTCCATCTACTCCAGATACACCAACTGAACCTGATCCTGGCTCAGATGACGGCGGTTCAGGATCTACTACAGATAATGGATAAAAGAAGCGTATGCTTCTTTTTTTTGCATAAAAAAAGAACTACTATTGTAGTTCTACTAAACATAGTTTTACTCCATCATGTATAAATACTAGTGTTGCTTCTTTTTGATATCCATTAAATTGGCTATTTGTATATTCCCATGCCATTTTAACGAAATATGCTTTTTCATCTGTTTTATCACCATAAGCAAATGCCTTTTGAGTAACTTCTCCTACTTGGATGTTTGTTACCACTGGAAGAGTTTGTTTTCTATTATTATAGATATTACTTTCTACATATTTATAATAAGTATCTTGAGCTTTCTTTAAGTAATTTTCTAATGCTTCTTTATATACGAAGTCTACTCCTCCTACATCTGTTTTTGCAGCTTTATCATTTAATGAATAGAAGTCATAGATATACATTTTAGCTATTTGAGATACATATTTTTCTTCATCTACTTCATCTTCATTAAGTATCTTTTCTAATTCCTTAAACATGTCTTTATACTCTTTTGGTTTATTTTCTTTTAGAGTATATCCATATTTATCAATTTTACTTATTACTTTTACTTCTTTTACTTCTTCTTTTTTAAAGAACTTATCATATACGAATAATCCTACTAATACTACTAATGCGATTAAAAGTATTGCGACAATAATTCTTCTAATTCTCTTTTTCTTCATATTATCCCTCTTTTTCTACTAATTCTTCATTATCTTTGTTAAATAAATTGAAAACTATTATATTATTTGATACATCCAATAATCTATTAGTGTATTCAGAATTTTTAGATATTTCTTCTTCTGTTATTTCTCCATCTGTTAGAGAAAGATATGCTTCTTTTTGACTATTATAATATAGTTTATTTGTTACCCAGTTACCATTAGGGAATACTACTACGTTATTATCTTTAATATTAAATATATCATGTCCTAAGGCATATTTATTATAGAATCCAAACATATTACCTAAAGTTGGTTGTACATCATACATTCCCATTACATTAGTTACTTCTTGATTTAATTTAGTTCCTTCCATATTCTTTGTCCAAATTATGAATGGTACTTTTCTTCCTAATTCATATTGATATAGGTCATATTCTTTATAGTTTGGATCTTCTTCATCTAATATAGAATCATTTTCTTTATCATAATTATATAATCTATTATAATCTTTTCTTGGAAGTCTAGCATCATGGTCTCCATATAGTATAAATACTGTATTTTCTAATAATCCTTCTTCATCTAGTTGTGTTAAGAATTCTCCTAATGCTTGATCTGCATAATGAATTGATTTAAAGTAATTACCTAATTTAGTTCCTTCCATATATGGATAAACTACTTCTTCTGTTGTGCCATCTTCATGTGTAATTGTTTCTTTTATATCTACTGGGAATTCTCCATATTTTTCAGTTTCAGAAAATGGTGTGTGGTTTGTTAACATGATATATACTCCATACCATTTTTGATTCTTTTCATTTATTTCTTTTAAATATGGTATTGATTGTGAGAAGAATTCTTTATCTGATAATCCTAATCCTATAGTATTTTCTTTTGTTACTGTGAAATCTACTTTACTGTAGAATTTATCATAACCAATACTCTTATACATATTTCTTCTATTCCAGAAATCAGCATTATTTGCGTGCATTACATATGTGAAATAACCTTGTTCCTTTAACATCTTTGGTGTTGTGATAAATGTTCTATCTGCATATGATACAAATGCTGTTCCTGATTTTGTAGGCATAAGTGATGTATTATAAGTTAATTCAGTATCACTACTTGTACCAACACTTACTTGTGAATAGAAATTGCTAAAATACATTCCTTCTTTTGATAGTCTATTAAGAGTTGGTGTTACCTCTACTCCATTGAATGATAGGTTAATGGCATTAGTCATCATACTTTCTCCATGAATAACAATTATATTTTTTCCTGCAAATATATTTGTATATTCATTAGTTTGTGGAGTCTCACTTACTTCAGCAAAGTATTCATCATAACCTTTTTTAGCTTGATCATAACCAAACATTGAATTAATCTTTGGTTGAATTGAAGTAAATACATCATTTATTTGATATACATAGATACCAAATCTCATTACTACATATTCTTTATTCCATTGTTTCATAAATCTTGAAACATCTAATGAAGTCATTGTTAATAAGAAGATTATTAGTAATACTCCAGATGCTCCAATTGTCTTTAATGTCTTTTTCTTTCTTTCAGACTTTAATTCTACCTTTTTATAGTAATTCTTTTTCTTTAATCTTATATGGACATATATAAAGATTAATGGTCCTAATACATAGATTAAATCCTTTAGTTGAATAACATTTTCTACAACAGCATCTCCTACATCACCAATATACTGTGTAAGTGATAACATAGAAACTGATGCGAATGATGTATAGAACGTATAATAAACTGAATTAACCATACATATTGCTGTTAAGAATACATTACAACAGAATAAATAAGTAAACCTATTTTTTGGTTTAAATAAATAAGCAAATGAACCTATAAATAAAGCTATAGTTAAATCTGCTAATATAGCTTTAATTGATAAGTAGTTTTCAATTGAATGCATGCAAAAAAATCTTAATATAGTAGAGTTTAAAACTACTGTTATTAAGTATGTAATTAATAATATATTATTTTTAAAGTATTCTTTAATAAGATGATCTTTTCTTATTCTTTTTACTTTAGTAGATATTTTTTTAAATATTTTTTTTGCGTTAAATTTAATCCACTTCATATAATTACCTCTAGTAAATTATAACATTATAATAGTAATATTTCAACTTAGGAAATCATTAAAAAATAGAGAATTAGTTATCTAATTCTCTATTTGAATCACTGGCATTTATTATCATTCCAAATACAAATATATATGATAATAAGTATACCCATAATAATAACACTAATATATTTGAAATACTTCCATAGAATTGGTCGTATCTTGCGAATCTATCAATATAAAAGGCAAATATTTCTGTTGCTAAAACCCAACATATTGTTGTAAAAATTGCACCTTTATTTGTAGTCTTTGATGGTACTTCTTGATCAGGAGCAATTATATACATTAGTTTTATATTAATAAATAGTACTAATAATATTAATGGATATTTTAATATATAAAGTATATTTCTTATTACTGTTACTATTGTACCAGAACCAGTTACTTGTACAATAATACTTGCTATTTGGGTACCAAATACTGGTACTGCTATTAGGAAGACGAATAAGCATACTAACATTGAAATCATTACTATGGCTTTTATTCTTCTACTTAGCATATTTCTTGGTTTAACTTTATATATTTCATTTGCTGTATTAATCATTGAATAAGTACCATTACTTGCTAGTAAGAATGCTGATGTATAAAATACTAACATATTGAAATTGATTCCATCTCCTGTAATTATTCCATTAATTATACTGGCTATTCCAGGAGGAACTGATTCAGATATTGCAACTCTTACTGCATCTGTTGATATTGATAATGCTGCTCCTAAAGTAATTATAAGAGCAATCATTGGTATCAATGAAATCACAAGAAAAAAAGCAAGTTGTCCAGGTAATATTCTCATTTCTGGACGAGTTAGAAATTTGAATATTTTTAGTAGTGTCTCTCTTGCTTTTTCCATTTTATTCTCCTCTTATTTGTAATCTTCTTTGTTAGTTATCATTTCTAGTGTAGCTTCATTAATAGCGTCATCTAATGTCTTTATTTCATCTGTAATCATGCTATATCCTAAGGCTGCTCCAAATTCATGAGGTAAGTTTCTCATTTCTTTAGATAATTTCTTAGTATATGTATTAATTTGTCTATCACTATAACCTACAAGATAGATTAAGAATTCATTACCATCTGTTCTTATAATCTCACTATTTTCTAGTTGAGTATTTACTAAGATACCAGCGGCTTTAATTATTAATTGGTCTCCTTCTTCATGACCATAGTTATCATTAACATATTTAACATTGTTTAAATCTACCATTACTATTGCTTGTGGGAATACTTCACAATCTTCCCATTCTTGCATCTTCATATTTAAATAGTTTCTATTCTTTAATGAAGTTAACATATCAGTATATTTATGTCTATCAGTTATCTTTATCTTCTTAATTTGTTTTTTCTTCTTAAAGATTAAATATAATATTCCAATTATAATTAATGGTGTAAAGATAATTGTTAATACAATTGTATATACTTGAGATAATGTTGAATCTTCTAGTAATGATGCATTTAAGTTTTCAATACCAGAGTTCTTATAATTATCATAAGAATTTGTATTGATAATATAATTGAATAGATCATAGAATACTTCATTATTACTTTTAACCATGAATCTATAATCATTCATCATATTAGCTTTATATAGTAATCTATATTTCTTTAATTTAGATGTTTGATAATGTGAATATACTTCATTATCTAAAACAACTATTCTTGTTCCTGCTTTTTTAACTAATTCATCTAAGCTTTTATATGTTTTAATATTAGCTTTTGAATTTGTTTTGAAATAATTATATAGTGAATCTCCTTTTAACATAGCAATGTCTTCACCTTTTAGGCTTTCAAAAGAATTAACTATATGATTATCTTTTTGATGTCCTAATACTGCATAATCTTCTACAAATGTAGATACAGTACTTAGATATTTATCATTTGTGTAATTATAGTAATCAAAGTAAATATCTATTTCACCTTTATCAATTGCCTTTTCTAAATCTTCAATTGATTTATATTCTTTATATGTAAAATTAATATCTGCTAATCTTGATATTCTATTAATATATTCTCCTGCAATACCAGCTACTTTACCATTTACTTTCTTTTCATATGGTAGGTTTTCTACATAACCATATTTGTAGTTTTTAGAAATTAAAGTAGATTTTTGTTTTGCACTTATTTTATTATTTTCTAAGTAATAATTTAAATATTCTTCATTATATTCTTTAATATAATTAGTTTGTCTCCATTTATTATAGTATTTTCTAACTATATTATTTAATTGTTTATCTTCTTTATTATCACTTAATGTTAATACTATTTGTTTATTTATTTCAGTGAAATAATAATTAATAAAATATTTTTCTTTTTGAATAGTATGATCTAAATACATAATATTTGGAACTATTATCATATTTACTTTATTTTCATCTAATGCTTTATATAAATCTGTAATATTTTCATATGAAGTATATGATAAGTTAGATCCTGATTTTAAGTAATAACTTACTTCTTCTAGATCTGACTCTAATACTCCAAACTTTAGATTCTTCATATCTTCAATATGATTTAGTCTTTGATATTCAGTTCCTATTGCAACATAACTATCAGTAAATAAGAATAAGTCTTTATCTGTAGTTTTTTCATCTTCGCTTAGAATTCTTATTCTATAACTGTTTGTTGAAGGAGCTGATGTTTTTAAATAAGATATTTTATTAAACTCAATTCCAATATTTTTTTGAAAATCATCTATAAAATCATATATTACTCCAGTACCATTTAATCCATATAATGGATAATCATTTACTATTTCGAAGTCATATTCTTGATCTGAATTGTTTTCTACCCATCTTTTTTCACTAACAGTAAGTGTTGTGGTTTTATCTTCCTTATTATAATATCTGTAGACAAATATAAAGGCTATTACTGCTATTAAGAAGGTTGCTACTATAATTATTTTCTTTCTCATATCAATCAGCCTTTCTATCTATCTTTTGTCCATGATATGTTTTCTTTTCCATGGTGTTTATATCCAATAATTGGGAATTGTTCCTTATTATTTTCATTCTTTATTAAAAATTGAAAGTCATAGAAAGCTATTTCTTGTTCAGAGAATTGTTCTAATGCAGTTGTTCCCATCTTTTTAGCGTCATCTCTTGATACTTCACCTTTTAGTTCAATAGTGACATTAACTATTTTTCCTGCTACTCTTACTTTTACGCTTGTTGTATTTTCTTTTAATGCATCTTGTACTTTCTTTTTAGTAGCATCAGTTATTTTAACTGCATCTCTTCCTTCTAATCTTTCACCATATATTGCTTGTGATTCATCTGGTGCAATTATATTTTTTAAATAGAATCCGCCTACTACTAAAGCTACGAATACTATTATTCCTACTATTGTTCCTCTGTATTTTCTTAACTTTCTCATATCATCACATCCTAATATAATAATTATACATTATGGGATAGTATTTTTCAACGTGCAATTACTTTAGTTCTTCTACTAAAATATCGTTTGCAAGCTTAGGGTTTGCCTTTCCCTTAGTTTCTTTCATTACTTGTCCCATAAGGAATTTTATTGCTCTATCATGACCATTTTTATAGTCATTAACGCTATCTGGATTATTCTTAATTATTGTCTTAATTACTTCTCTAATCTCAGAATCATCAGTAATATTTTCAATACCATTTTCTTTCATTATTTCATCTATTGATTTATCACTTTCCATGATTATGTCTAATATTTCTTTTAGATTCTTACTTGTAATAGTATTATCTTCATATTTTTTGATTAAATCTAAGAATTTTTCTTTTGTTAACTTAGTATCTGTAATTTGAATATCTTTTTTATTAAGATAAGCAGAAATATCTCCTAATAGAAGGTTACTTGCTATCTTAAAGTTTGTATTCTCATTTAATAATTCATTAAAGTAATCACTTAATGGTCTATTTTGTACAAGTTTATTTGTATTGATTTCAGATACTCCTTTTTCCACATATACTTTTCTTCTTTCATCTGGCATCATTGGAATATCTTTTTGAACATTTTCAATCATTTCATCAGTTAATACTACAAATGGAATATCTGGTTCAGGGAAATATCTATAATCATTTCCTGTTTCTTTTATTCTCATTAGTACTGTATCTTGAAGTTTATCATCAAATCTTCTTGTTTGTGGTTTAAATGTTTCTCCATTGTCATAGATTTTCTTTTGTCTTTCTATTTCTTTTTCTATAGCAACTCCAACATTTGAAATTGATCCAATATTCTTAACTTCTGCTTTTGTTCCAAATGGATCTGATTCTTTCTTTCTAATTGATACATTTGTATCTGCTCTCATAGATCCTTCTTCAATCTTACAGTCACTGATATTACCATATAACATTAATTCTCTTAGTTTTTCTAAGTAGGCTTTTGCTTCTTCAGGAGAAGACATACATGGTTTAGTAACTATTTCTAATAGTGGAACTCCTGCTCTATTAAAGTCTAATAGAGTTTTATTTCCTCTATGAGCACTCTTACAAGTATCCTCTTCTATATGCATTTCTTCTATTTCTACTTTTTTCTTTTCACCATTTACTTCTATTTCTACATAACCATCATATCCAATAGGAGTTCTTGCTTGTGTAATTTGATAATTCTTTGGATTATCTGGATAGAAATAGTTTTTTCTATCGAAGTGCATTTGTTTTCTAATCTTACAATTTAAAATAGTTGCAGCTTTTATTCCGATATTAATTACTTCTTCATTTAGAGTTGGTAATGTTCCTGGATATCCTAAATCTACGACATTTGTTAATGAATTAGCCATTTCTCCATATCCATTTGTTGAATTAGAGAAGATCTTTGTTTTTGTTTTTAATTCTAAGTGTACTTCTACACCTATTGTTGGTATATAATTCATTATTTTTCACCCCCAGGTATAAGATTTAGGTCTAATTTCTTTTCTAAATAGCTTGCTAATTTATAGATCTTTGCTTCTTCAAAAGAATTACCTATTATTTGCATTCCAATTGGCATATGATCTTTATCAAAACCTATTGGCATATTTAATCCAGGAAGTCCTGCCATATTAACTGGGATAACTAAAATATCATCCATGAATGATTTAGATGGATCATCCATTGGATCATCTAAGTTATAAGCTGTTGTTGTAGTAGTTGGTCCTATAACAAAATCATATTTTTTAAAGACATTTTTAAATTCTTTTCTAATATCATCTCTAATTGATAGAGCTTTATTATAGTATGTTTTTGCATTTTCTCCACTTAGTAAGTAAGATCCAACCATTATTCTTCTTTTTACTTCATCACCAAAGCCTTCTGCTCTAGTACTATAGTATAAGTCATTAATATCTTTTGGTTCTTCAATTGAATGACCATATCTTAATCCATCAAATCTTGCTAGATTAGAACTTGCTTCTCCCATAGCAATAATTTGATATAGTGTAACAGCATTTTCAATGTATTTAATATCTACATAATCTACTTTTGCTCCACAAGATTCTAATACTTTTATTGTTTCTTTTACTTTATTTCTTATTTCATCACTAACTATTTCACTCATGAAGAAATTAGGTACTGCTATTTTCATACCTTTAATATCTTCTCCAATCATTCTTGTGAAATCTTCATTAGTTTCTACACTTGTTAAATCTTTATGATCTTTACCAGTAATAGCATTTAAAAGTACTGCATTTTCATATACATTTTTAGTCATTGGACCTATTTGGTCTAGACTAGATGCAAATGCTACTAAACCATATCTTGAGATTCTTCCATATGTTGGTTTCATTCCAACAATTCCTGTATAACTTGCTGGTTGTCTAATTGATCCTCCAGTATCACTTCCTAAAGCAAATAAAACGTCTCTATTAGCGATTGTTGCAGCTGAACCTCCAGATGATCCACCACAGATCTTTTCCTTGTTCCATGGATTTCTAGGGGCTCCAAAATAGGATGTTCTTGAGCTTGAACCCATTGCAAACTCATCCATATTTGTCTTTCCTATAATAATCATGTTCTTCTCTTTAATCTTCTCTACTATAGTTGCATTATAAATAGGTATAAAATTATCTAAAATATGAGAAGCACATGTTGTCTTTAATCCTTTTGTTACAATATTATCTTTTACTGCAATAGGAAGACCAAATAATATATTATCTACTTCTTTATTTTCTAATTCTTTTGCTTGTTTAATTGCTTCTTCTTTATTAAGAGTTATATAAGCATTAAGACCACTTTCTTCAATACTCTTAAATGCTTCTTCTACTAGATCTATTGGTTTAATCTTTTTTTCTTTTAATAATTTATGTATTTCTTCAATACCCATACCATTATATTTCATTATGCACCTTCACCCCCTGATATTACTACTGGGACAGCTATATAGTTTCCACTATGTCTTGGAGCATTTTCTAATACTTCTTTTGGATCTAGCATTTCTCCTGGTTCATCTTTTCTTAATTCAGCATTATTTTCCCAACAAGCAATTAGGATATCATCATCATATCCTTTAACTTCATTTATTTTTTCAACATCATCCAATAATTGTTTCAATTGAACTTGGAATCTTTCAATTTCTTCTTCTGTTAATTTTATTCTTGCTAAATCGGCTACGTGTAGCACTTCTTCTCTTGTCAGTTTTTCTTTCATAGAAAGGCCTCCCTTAACTTTTTTATTATAACATAAAAAAGGATAATATTTAATATTATCCTTAATATTTTATTGTTCTGCAAAAACATTATCTAAATATAATCTACTCATTGATTTTTCTGTTTTATAACTGTACTTAGTAACAGAACCAATTACTGTTATTTCTTCTCCTAAGCTTAATTCTTCTAAATATGAATAATCTGTTGCCATTTTGCATCTTACATCTATTGTATATTTTCCATCTTCATCTTCATATCCAATTACTATTACATTGTTATAAGTATCAATATCTTTTAAAGTACCTACAATTCTTACAAATTGTTTATAATATTTTTTATATGCTTCTGTTTCATTATTATTAAATTCTATTGCTAGATCTATTGCTTGTACTGTGGTTGGTTCTACATTATATTTTAATTTCCAAGAGCCTAAAACTATATCTCTTCTTCCTTGAAGTTGTTTATATTTTATGACTTTGTATCCTAAACCATAATATTCTTTAGAACCACCATCATCATATGTTTTTACTGGTATTGCAAAGAATGGTCCTTTATCAAATTTTGATACAAGTACTATATCTGCAGTAACCATAACTATTAATAGAACTATAATTATAAAGAATATATTAATTAATCTATTTGGGTTTTTCTTTTTATTTTTATTTTTTCTTTTCTTTTTAGTTTCTTTAGTATCTTCTAATACGATGATGTCATCTTTCTTTTCTCTTCTTTTCCTTATTATTTCATCTGCTTCTTCATCATCTATTTCTCTTATAATTACTGGTTCTTCTATTTTCTTTTCTTTTTTCTTCTTTTCTTTTTTCTTTTTCTTTGGTTTCTTTTCTTCTATAATTTCATCTGCTTCTATTTCATTGATGTCATCAGTTTCGTTTAATATAATTTCTTCATCAAATTCTTCTTTTCTCTTTTTCATAGTCTCACCTCAACATTCCCTTTTTTCTTCGCATATTATAACATATTTTTATTGTTTTGTAAACCAAAAGAAAAGGTTTAATAGTAACCTCTCCTCCTCTACTTATGGATTTATACATCCTAATTTTATACCGCCTAAAGAATTACTTCCTATTATGAATTAATTTTATCTTCAAATTCTTTTTCTGTCCATATTTCTATGCCTAATTCTTGGGCCTTTACATATTTACTTCCTGGATTAGCACCTACAATTACTGCAGATGTTTTCTTTGATACAGAACTTGATGTTTTACCACCTAAAAGTTCTATTTTTTCTTCTGCTTCTTCTCTAGTAAATATTTCTAGACTACCAGTTAATACAAATGTCTTTCCAGCAAATATTTCATTATTAACTACTTTTTCTCCAGTATATGTCATATTTATTCCTAATTCTTTTAGTTCATCAACAATACCTTTATTATGAGAATTACTAAAGTAGTCAATTATACTTTTAGCAATTATATCTCCAATATCTGGAATATTTACTAAATCATCAAATGAAGCATTTTCTAAATTTTCCATTGTTTCAAATTTCATTGCTAATATCTTTGCTGTTTTACTTCCTACATGTGGAATTCCTAAAGCAAATATTAGTCTTTCTAGAGAATTTTCTTTTGATTTTTCTATTGCATCTAATAAATTAGATACTGATTTATCTCCATATCCTTCTAATCTAATTAAGTCTTTTTCATGATTCTTTAGAGTATAAATATCCGCAATATTACCAATAAAATGGAAATTATAGAAGTCTTCCATTATTCTATCTCCTAATCCATCTATGTTCATTGCGTCCCTTGATACAAAGTGAATTAGACTTTCTACATGTCTTGCTGGACATTTATCATTAGGACAGAAGTAGTCTACTTGTCCTTCTCTTTTTACTAGTTTTGTATGACACATAGGACATTCCGTAATCATTTCAAAATCTTTTTCTTTTCCTGTACGTCTTTCTAGTTTTCTCTCTACTACTTCTGGAATTACATCTCCTGCTTTTCTAATAGATACAATATCTCCTATTTTTAAGTCTTTTTCTTTTACATAGTCTTCATTATGTAGAGTTGCTCTTGAAACAGTAGATCCTGCTACTATTACTGGTTCTAATACTGCATTTGGTGTAATTTGACCTGTTCTTCCAACAGTAAATATAATATCAACTAATTTTGTTAACACTTCTTCTGCTGGGAATTTATAAGCTGTTGCCCATTTAGGGAACTTAGCAGTATATCCTAATTTTTGTTGTTCTCTAATATCATTTACTTTTATAACAACTCCATCTATATCATATGGTAAGTGTGGTCTTAATTTACCTTTTTCTTCAATATACTCTATTACTTCATTAATATTATTTACTAATCTATTATTAGGATTAATCTTAAATCCTAACTTTTTCATATATTCAATAGCTTCTTCATGTGTATTTAATCCATAATCTAATGGATTAGGTAAATGATAAATAAAATTATCTAGTTTTCTTGATGCTGCTATTTTTGAGTCTAATTGTCTAATTGATCCTGCTGCTGCATTACGACAATTTTGTAGTAGAGGTTCTCCTTTTTCTTTTCTCTTCTTATTTAACTCTTCTAGAGTCTTTTTATTCATGAAGATTTCTCCTCTAACTTCTATATCTACTTCTTCTTTTAGTTTTAATGGAATAACCTTAATAGTTTTAGCATTATGAGTAATATCTTCTCCAGTAGTTCCATCTCCTCTAGTTGCAGCTCTTACTAATTTACCTTTTTCATATAAAAGAGATACTGAAAGTCCATCTATTTTTAATTCACACATATATTTAGGATTTATTCCTTCTTTTCTTATTCTTTCATCAAAAGCAATTACTTCACTTTCTGAAAATACATCACTTAATGACATCATAGGAATTTTATGTGTTACTTTTTCAAAACCTTCTATTATTTTTCCACCAGCATGTCTTGTTGGAGAGTCTTCTCTTATCCACTCTGGATGCTCTTCTTCTATTTCAAAAAGTTCTCTTAAATACTTATCATATTCTTGATCTGATATAGTCGGATTATCTAAAGTATGATAGTTATAATCAGCTTCATTTATTATGTCTATTAACTCATTCATTCTCTCTTTCATAAAAAAACCACCTACAATTATTTTATAATAATCTGGTGATTTAATCAATTTTTATATATCTTTTATTACTATTTGTTTCATAAGAATATATTTCACTTTCTTGATCTTTATACCTAAACATAAAACAATTATCATCGCCCATGAATTCTGTATCATCTGGCCATATTCTATCTCTTTCATATTCTTTTACTTTCATTGCGTATTGTATTTGGAATCCTTTTTCTAATAAAAGACCTTTTTCATAATCAGATTTTAATTTTGCTTTATTTAATTTAGCAATGAATCTAATCATTAAAGAATTATCCCTACGATCTGTTAATGGATTACTTCTCATTTTATCTAATAGAAATAACATTCTTATTATTTCTCTTCTATTACCATATTGTGACAAGTCTTCTATTAATGAATTAATATCTGAATTAAAGAAATAGTTTTTCATATTTTCAGCACCTACTACATTTTCTAATCCTTTCATAAATACAATATAGTAATCAGTTGTATCATAATATTCTTGATTTTGAAATTTTACTAAATTAACATAGTCTGCATAACTTTCATTTAATCCTTTACCGAATAGATTAGGTATTTCAAATCCACAAATTACATCTTCTGGTTCTGTATGAATCTTTCTTGTACTAGCCATATGAATTAATTCATGGAATAAAACCTTTTCAATATCTTCTTCTGTATATTCTCTATCCTTATAGTATTCCATTACTATTTCATTATTAATACTATCATAATATCCCAATGAAATAGCTTTTACAAATACAGGACTTTTCTCTTCTACTTTTTCTTTTATTTTTAATGTACTTAGATTATGTAATAAGTTATTATATTGTTCTTCAGTACAAACTTCTTTAAATCTTCTAATGAACTTATCTATATATTTATTATAGGCACCAAAATCATATGAAACCTCTATTGGTTGCATATGTCTATTAATATGTGTTCCTGTTAAAGACATATATTTATTTATATCTTTATAATAGAAACAGAATTGTATATCATTTATTAAACTATTAACGCTCATGGTATACACCTCAGGTGCATATTATAGCATATTTACATAAAAAAAGAAAGGATTAGTTAGATCCTTTCTTTGTTTTAAATCTTAGTAATAAGTAAGCTCCTCCGATAATTAAGATATATCCAAATACATAAATTACTTTAGAGAAATCTAATGCAGTATTAGGTACTGGAATAGTTTCATATGTTAATTCTTTAAGATCACCTGTTTCTCCAAGTGTCATAAAATCTGAATCTTTTTCAAGGAATTCCATAAGATCATCGAAATCAGCAAAATCAAATAAAGCTAAACTAAATACATGATTATCATCTTTATCATATGAATCTATGAAGTCTATAAATGAAGTTACATTATAATTCATTTCAGTCTCAGCAGTATTAAAAAATGCATCTAATTCAGAACCTTCTTCTAATGAATCAGCTTCTACTTTTAAAGCATGATTTTCAAATGTTAACTCTTTATTAATTATAGATCCACCTGCAAAAACGTAGTCATTTGTTTTATTCTTCTCAAATTCTACTTCAGCTTCATAATTTTCCATTTGTGCATGATCTGCTAATGCATTTCTAACTGAATTATTATATAATACTATATCTTGAGCATTAGATGGAATACTAGTTAATTTTAATTGTAATACAACATCAAATAGATATGCATTATCTTCTGTTGTTGTATCAATATATTTTGATAAATAAGTTTTAATTAATTCTTTATCTATACCAAAATCTAAATCAATATATGCTCCTTTTTCTATATCGTCTTCTGAATACTTATTAGTATATTTTGCATATTTTGGACTATAATTAAATTTAGTATAATCAACATTTACTACTTGAGTAGGATTTTTTAAAGCATAATTTTTACAGTCCTCAGGATTAATTACATTATTTTCTTTTTCAATCTTATATAAATTGATTTTTACTCCTTCTATTGAAAAGTTAAAATTATCAATTGTAAACTCTCTTGCGTTTACGTTTGGCATTATAAATATTACTGCCATTGCGATTATAAGTAATCTAATATATTTTTTCATATTATCACCTACCTTAATTATAAGATTAAGATAGGTTTTCTACAATATAAAAAAATGTAAACTTTGTATAGTTTACATTTTTATTTACGCCCATAAATCGTTTGGATATTCTCCACTATCTACTAAATCTTTAAGAGCTTTCTTAACACTTTCAGCATCTTCTTTATAAGTTACTCCATACCATGTTGCTGTTGTTTTTAGTACTTCAGCAGTTGCATATCCATCTTTTATTGTTTCGAATAATACATCTGGAATTAAGTATTCACATTTTTCTAAGTTTTCTTTATTCTTATCTAAGAATTCTTCAAAATGTTCTTCTATATAACTAAATATACTTGGTGTAAATAATAACATATTCATTGATACTGTATCATCTTCTGCTACATCGAATTCTGGAAGTTTTTCATCTAGTGGAATAGCTGTAATATGTCCATCTTCTACTCTTCCTACTGAACTTTCTGTAATCTTTAATAGAGTTGATCCATCTACTTCACAAACTCCTCTTTTAACTCTTCCGTGTTCAGTAATTGTATTTTTTACAAGATATCCTATCATTCCATATGGATATGGTTTTTTATCTGTTACGCCTTTTAGGAATTCTGCTCCTTTCATAAAAGCATCTCTTCCGTAGAAGTCATCTGCATTAATCATCATGAATGGTTCATGTACATTTTCTCTACAACATAAAATTGCATGTGCAGTACCTAATGGTTTAACTCTATCCTTTAATAATTCTTTATATTCTCCTGGTACATTATCATTTTTTTGGAAACAATATTCTACTGGTATATGTGGTTCAACTCTTGCTCCTATAGTTTCTTTAAAAATATCATAATTTTCCTCTTTAATTAAAAATACTATTTTAGTAAACCCCGCTTTTATTGCATCATAAACCGAATAATCAATTATGAACTCCTCATTTGGTCCTAATGGAGTAATTTGCTTTAATCCTCCAAATCTGCTTCCCATACCGGCAGCTAAGATTACTAACGTAATATCTTTATTCATTATATTCCTCCTTATAAGTACTTTTGTACTTGTATCACTATTATAGCACATTTATTTTTTTAGTAAAAAAGAAACTATACTTTAGATAGTTTCTTGTGGTTTTTCATTAATTTCTTAATTCCATGAGGGAACTTAAATGCAACACTTACAAGTGTATTAGTAACTTCAACTACTTTACCTGTTCCAAATGTTTCATGATATACGAAGTCTCCTACTTGATAATCAACTTCTTCTTCTCTAAACATTTCTCCTACTTCTATTTTTTCTTCAGGTTTAGCAATTTCTTCTTTTACGTTTGTCTCTAATAAGTCTGGGTCTATTTCACTTATAAATCTACTTACTGGATTTATTTGTTCTTTACCAAATAAAGTTCTTCTTCTGGCATTTACTAGATGAAGATCATCTTTTGCTCTTGTAATTGCAACATAGCATAATCTTCTTTCTTCTTCTATATCAGAGTTTTCCATTAATGAGTTCATATGAGGGAATATTCCTTCTTCTAATCCAACTACAAATACATGGTCGAATTCTAGTCCTTTTACTGAGTGAACTGTCATTAAACTAATTCTATTTGGATCATTTCTATATTCTTCTACATCACTTACTAAACTTATTTCTAGTAAGAATTCTTCTAATGAAACTAATCCTTCTTTTTCTTCGAATGCTTTAGTAATAGATTTAAATTCTTCTAGATTTTCTAATCTTACTTCTGCTTCTAGAGTTCCTTCACTTTCAAGTTCTTCTTTTAATCCAGTTGCATCTAATACTTTTTCAATTAATTCTGTTAGAGTTAAATCTTCAGCTACTTCTTTTAATCTTTCAATTAAGTTTTTAAATTCTAATTCTTTTCCTTTGTCTATAGCATCATACATGCTTATTCCTTCAGCATCTGCCTTAGTAGTAAGGTTTTCTATTGTCTTTAATCCAATTCCTCTCTTAGGTGTATTTATTACTCTTGTAAGAGATACATTGTCTTTTGAATTATGTATTAATCTTAAGTAAGCTAATAAATCTTTAATTTCTTTTCTACCATAGAAGTTTATACTTCCAACTACTTTATATGGTAAATTCTCTTTTAAGAATTCTTCTTCTATTACACGTGATTGGGCATTAGTTCTATATAGAACTGCTATATCTTTATATTCAACATCTTTACGTAATAGTTCTTTTATTTTTCTAATTACATATTGAGCTTCATCTGTTTCATTATAAGCTCTATAATATTTAATCTTTTCTCCAATACCTCTTGCAGTCCAAAGATTTTTATCTTTACGCATCTTATTATTTTTTATTACTTGATTTGCTGCATCAAGAATTGTACTTGTTGATCTATAGTTTTGTTCAAGTAATATTACTCTTGCATCTGGATAATCTTTTTCAAAGTTTAAGATGTTCTTATAATTAGCTCCTCTAAAGCTATATATACTTTGACAGTCATCTCCTACACAAGTGATTTTTCTATTCTTTTCTCCAAGCATTTTAGTTAATATATATTGTGCTTGATTTGTATCTTGATACTCATCAATTAAAATATATTGGTATAAATCCTGATATCTTTCTAATACATCTGGATTCTTTTTAAATAATTCAATTGGTAATAAAAGTAAATCATCAAAATCTACTGAATTATTTCTTCTTAGTTTTTCATCATATTTTTCATAAACTTCTTTTATTACTTTTTCATAGTCACTTACAGCTAGTCTTTCATATGCTTTTGCTGACATCATTTCATTTTTACAACTACTAATTTTATTTCTAATAGCTTTAGCATTATATAATTTAGGATCATATCCCATATCTTTTATTATCTTTTTTACTACAGTTAGGGAATCATCACTATCCATAATAACAAAGTTTCTATCATAACCTAATCTTTCAACATTTTCTCTAATTAGTTTTAATCCAAAACTATGGAATGTTGATACAGTAAGCTTTTTAGCTTCATCACCTATTTGTCCATAAATTCTATCGCGCATTTCTTGAGCAGCCTTATTAGTAAAGGTAATTGCTAAAATACTATATGGATTAACATGTTCTTCTTCTATCAAATATGCTATTTTAGCTGTTAGAGTTTTTGTCTTTCCTGCACCAGCTCCTGCTATGATTAGAAGTGGTCCATCATTATATAAAACAGCCTCTTTTTGTTTGTCATTTAATTCATTTAAATTCATATAATACACTTCCTGTCTTTTTTTATTATACATTAATTTATTTTTATATAAAAGAAAAACTACTTATAAATAAGTAGTTTCTATATTATTATTTTACTCTATATAACTCTAAAAGTTCGTTGTATTTTTTATCTTCTTTTGCTTTTTTCTTTGTTTCTATTTTTTCTTTCTCTTTACGTAATCTTTCTTGTTCTTCTTTTAGTTTGTTTTGTTCTTCACGTAATTTTTCTTGTTCAGCATTTTCTTTTTCAATTATTTTGTCTTTTTCTTTTTGTTCTTTTAGCATTCTTAATAGTAATTTATAATCTTCAAGAGTTAATAATTTCTCAAATGATTGTCTTAATTCTTCATCAGGATCAACATCATGAGATTCAATTATTACTGGTTCATCAAATGTAACTGGTTTTACATCTAATTCTTTTTCTTTTGGATCAACGAATGGGATATAGTCATCTTCTTCGTCTTCATCATCTATTAATAAGTTTCCTATTAATGTTTGATTATTATTAGATGTGTACTTAGATTCATTCTCTTCTGGAATGATATCTTTTAAACCTAAAGTTTGAGAAGGTTCTTCTGGAATAATATCTTTTAAACCAATTATCTCTGGAACTTCCTCTTTCTTTATAAATGTATTTTTATTAGTATGAACAATTTCTGGTGTCTTAGTTGGTTCATAGTTCTCTGGAAGCTTTTTAACTGTTCTTTTTACTAATATCTTTTTAACTTTTGGTTTATAATCTTTTCTTAAATATACTAATATAATCTTGTATATGATTAAGAATAATATCCAAACTAAGAATACTAAACTTGATAATTCTATTAATGCTGTTGCTTCTTTATTTCCGTATACTGAACTTTGTGTGAAGACATCTAAGCTATTAGAATTAATAACATTTAATACTAATGCTAATAAATAATTCATTATTACGTAAATTACTATATTTAGCATTTTTATTGCATTTGATGTTCTATAGTTAAATAAACTTATCCAAAGAATAATGTTCATTATAACTAATGCAGCGCAATAAATTGCTAAATTAGGAAAGAATGCAGCTATAAAGAAATTATCCATCATATAACTAAACATGTTACCTAATGGAGCATGATATGTTGCAACAATAAGTACCATGATGAAGATTGTAACTAGTATATATATAATTTTGTTTCTTTTAGCAGTTTTCTTATTTGTTGTAGAAAAGACTACACCTAAAGCTACTAATAATACTAAAACTAATATATATAGTTTTGAGCTTTTTGAGATCTCAACTAAAATTCCCATCTTATCTAAAAAAGATAATTTGCTCATACCTTCACCCCCTTAAATTTTATTCTTAACTGTTGTTTATATCTTCTACACTTGATAATTCTGCAATATATACTGTTTGTGTTGTTGAATCATAGTTTGTACATGTAATTAATGTAAGTGTAGTTTTTTCATAATCTCTGTATATTGCTAATTTACCAACTTTTGGTTGTGTATATATATTTACAATACTGTAGATATATTTTTTTCCATTGAATGATACAACTGCTGTATCTCCAATTTCCAATTTATATAAATCATTAAAGAATGAATTCCAACCGGTTCCTGAATGACCTGCTACTATAAAGTTTCCTTTTTCAATGTTTGGATAGTTAGAACCACTTACTACAAGTAGGTCAGTATCAACATTGTTATATCCAGAACGCTTATCGTGGAAACCTTTTGTTAGATTTATTTTCGGTATTGTTAAAAAACCAACATACTCGTCCGTAACTTCTCCAGGTAAGTCTTGATCTTCTAATGGTTTGATTTCTTCCTCTTCTTCAACCACTTCTATGATTTCTGAACCATTATAGAACATGTTTGACATATAATCGTATGCCATTACCTTTTTAGCTTGGACATAATTATAGGAAAGAAAGAATCCTCCAATTAATGTAATTATTGCTCCTATAAAAGCAGTTCTGTGGATTCTTTCACTTTTATTAAGCTTTTTTTCCATTTTTAACAATATATTTAATTCCTAATCCAGTTATTCCAATACCTAAAATAATCATTATAATTGATGCAGCAGAAGCTGTATCTGGTACAATTACTTCTTTTGCATTTACAAATACTATTTGATGAGACATATGTTCATCATCAACTGTAAATGTAATTACTTGATCACTTTTAATATATCCTGCTGGAGCACTTATTTCTTCAACTGTATATGTACCATTTTCAATATTTAATAATACATATGGTTTATCAGTTGTAGTAAATCTTGTTAATTCTTTACCAGTAGAGTCTTTAATTACTAATACTGCTCCTGGTAATAATGCTCTTGTTTCTTGATCTACTTTAGTAATATTAATTACTACTTGTTTAGCTTTGTTTTTGAATGTAACTTTTACATCTCTATTAGCATCATCGATTGTGAATTTTACTTTTTCATTACTTAATACATAACCTTCTGGTGCTTTTACTTCTTCAACTGTATATGTTCCGTTCTTTAAGTCTTTAATAATATGTCCTGAAGTTGTTGAAGTCCAACTTGTTATTTTGTTACCATTTGCATCTTTAAGTACTAATTCTGCTCCGGCAACTGCTTTACCAGTATTTCCATCAACTTTAGTAATTGTAACTTTTGTTGAAGCAATTGTTAAAGTTAAATCTTTAGATACTGTTTTTTGAATTTTTTCTAATAGTGCGACATTTTGCATTTCTTTATCAGCTGGTTGATATTCATAAGCTGCATATCCAGCAGCTCCAGTAGCTGAAACTTTAACATTTAATGATAAGTTTCCACTATTAACTTTGTTTGCTGGAACTTTGATTTTGAATGTTTCTCCAGCTTTTAATGATGCTGGGTTTGTTGCTCCTGTAGATGAAACAACTACTGTTCCTTCTGGAGCATTTGTTACTGCTACTTTATAAGCACTTACATCTGATGATGTAGATACTTTTACATCTTGTGATACATAGTAACCATCATTTAATGATAGTGTTGTATCAGCTATAGTAGCATTGATTGTTGTATTATATGATGGAGTTACTTTATCATTTCTATGATTGTATCCAGCATATGCTAATTCTTTTACGTAATGTCTTAAGTTGTAGTTATCAGAACCATGTTCTTTAAATTGGTCCCCTAAGTTTAGGCTTCCTCTAGTTAAGTCTAAATACCACCAAACGGCAGTTTGAGTAATATAGTAATCTTTGTCTTTGTCACCTGTAATAGTTTTATTAGGATATCCATTTTTTAGGATATATACTAATCCTCCATCGACATATTTACTATTTCTTACTAATGTAGCACTTGTATTTTGTGCTGTTTTTTTAGCCATATTTAAACAATATAGGTAGTCGCCACCTACAGTGTTTTTATAGCTGAATGAAACACCTGCAATATAAGTACCTGTTTGTGTAGCAGGACCTAATTGGATTGTTTCTGCGGCTGCATTAACATTACCCATTGAGCCTAACATTATTACTGCAGCTATTAATAATGTTAAAGCTTTCTTAGTGAATCTTGTTAAATTTTTCATTTTTATTCCCCCTTCTCTCAATGTGGCTATATTATACCATTTTTTCCTTTATTTTGCAAGGTTTAGAGGGTAATTTGTTCTTTTTTTATTATTATTTTGATTCGTAATTATTATATTTCCCCAACTTTTTAAAGATTAATTATTTCCAATGAAATAATTTTCTTGGTGATATCATGATAATTAAAAACTTAAGAGAAAGTCGTGAAGACTTGGATTTAACACAAAAAGATGTTGCTAAATTTTTTGATTTAGATAATACAACTATTTCTGGCTGGGAAACTGGTAAAGATACAATTCCTTTAGAAAAACTTGTAAGATATGCCAATGAATTTAATCTAAGTTTAGACTATTTATTTGGTATTATTTCAAGAAATGAAAACTATTATCCATTTGAACTAGATATTGAATTATTAGCAAGAAATCTAACTGCATTAAGGCTTAAGAATAATTTTACTCAAAGTTATGTTGCTAAAAAGTTAAATACAGCTCAGTCAGCATATTCACATTATGAAACTGCTAGTAATTTAATTCCAACTACGTTTTTATATGGATTAACTAAAATCTATGAACCATTCTCAATAGACGAATTATTTGGTCGTAAAAAAATAAAAGAGTAAGAAAACTTACTCTTTTATTCTTTCAATTTCTCTTTTGTAATCATCATAATTACCAATGTAATTTATTAGTTTTTTATTTTCAATCATAACTATTCTAGTAGCTATTTTATTAATAAAATATCTATCATGAGAGACTACTAATACTGTTCCACTATAATTATTTAATGCTTCTTCTAAGATCTCTTTTGTATTTATATCTATATGGTTAGTTGGCTCATCTAAAACTAACAAGTTATTGTCTTGTTGCATTAAACAGAATAGTTTTAATCTTAATCTTTCTCCTCCAGATAATTTATTTAGTCTAGTAAATATGCCTTCTGAGTAGAATAAGAATTTAACTAAAGCACTTCTTAGATGTTCTTCGTATCCTTCAAAATACTTTCTCGCTTCTTCAATAACAGTTATATTTTCATCTTCAAAGACTATTTCTTGAGGAATATATCCTATTTTTATTTGTGGACCTATCTTTATATTTTCATCTCCACTTATTAATCTTTTAATAAATGTTGATTTACCTGTACCATTCTTACCCATCAAACATACTTTATCTTGGTATTTAATTAATAGATTTACTTTATTAAATAATTCTTTATCCCCAATAGACATATTGTAATTAGTTAATTCTATGATTCTATTACTACCTCTTTGATTTGTGCTAAAAGCTAAATTAATACTTTCATCTTGTTTAGGTTTATCAAGAACATCCATCTTTTCTAGTCTTTTTTCTATACTTGCTGCTCGCCTAAAGAATTTTTCTCCACAAGGATAAGCTAATTTGCCCCATTCTTTTAGTCTTTTAATTTTCTTTTTCATTGCTTCAATTTGTTTTTGTTGATTTTTGTATTCATTAAATTCTCTCATTACTCTATCTTCGTTTTCTTTTAAGAAGTATGAGTAATTTCCATTAAATATTTCTTCTTCTCCATTATCAATTAAGATAATCTTTTTAGCGACTTTATCTAAGAAATACCTATCATGAGATACTATTACTATTGTTTTGTTGCAACTACTTAAGAACTTTTCTAACCATTCAAGCATATCAATATCTAAATGATTTGTTGGTTCATCTAATAATAGAATATCTGGATCTTTTAATAGTATTGTTATTAAATTAATTATTGTCTTTTCTCCACCAGATAATTCTTTATACTTTTTATCCATTAAACTATTTACTTTAAAAGCTGCAACTAATTTATCTACCTTTGAATCTATTTCATATCCACCAATTCTAATAAATTTTTCTTGTAGAGATGAATACTTATTAATTATCTTATTTAACTTATCTCCTTCAGCAGTATTCATTTCATTTTCTAATTCTTTTAATTTATTATTCATTTCTTGAATTTCTTTAAAAGAATCATAGATTATATCTTTAACTATAAATTCATTTAAATACTCTCTTGGATATTGAGTTAACATTTCTACCTTAGCATCTCTTCTAATAAAGATATCTCCTGATGTTGGATTTTCTTCTTTATCAATCATTTTAAGAATTGTTGTCTTTCCACAACCATTTGGTCCAATTAAAGCTACTTTTTCATTTGTCTTTATTTCAAAATTTACATTTTTTAATACTTGTTTATTTCCAAAACTTTTATTTACATTGTTTAATACTATTTCTAACATAATTTTCACATCCTTTTAACATAATAAAAACCTATACATCTGTATAGGTTCTACAGATGTAGGCACGACAAAAATTCACACCTACATCTTTATTTTTAAATTAAAAGATGTGGTGTGACTATTTTGTATATCCGATTACCTTGTTTATATACATAATAATCACTCCTTGTTAAACATTATATATATTTTTTATTATTTGTCAAATTATTTGTTTAATTCTTCCATTACTTTTGGATTGTTCATTATTTCTTTTCTTCTATTTAAATATGTTTCTAATTCATCTGAAATGATATCACAACATGTTTCAAATGTTTTTTGACTTACATTTTCAGACATAACAGGTTTACAGTCATAATTATGTTCACTATTACCCTCTAATATTAATCTCGCATCTTTTCCTGAAAGTTCATAATTGTATTCAAGATAATTGCTTTTTAAATTAGAAGTAATATTTAGATTTGCAGTTACATCATTTTCATAATACATTTTTAATTCTATAAAATCAAATGAATTTTTTTGAAGATAATATTCTTCATAATATGAGTCTCTTTTGTTTGCTACTGCATTATAGAAATCATCTATTGTGTTTCCTGATACAACATGTTTATAGAATGCATCCTCTTCTTCTGCTACATATCCATCATTTTTTAGTGATGATTCTAGGTCTCTATTACTTGCAAAATAGTAGATAAATGATCCTACTATTATTATGCAGATTATAATTCCAATATATAGATTTAATTGATTATCTTTCTTTTTTCTCTTCTTCATATTAATCACCTACAATACCTTTGGTACTTCATCAAATAAACTGTTTGCAATTGAAGTAACACTTCCTGGCCATGATGAACATCCTGGACAGTAACTAACTACAACTCCTGATGGTGTTGGTCCATGATAATAAGATCCTCCTGGAGTTAGATAATTGTCATGTAGCATCTTTGCGTGATAATCAACAAACTGGTTAACAGATGGGAAATAGGCAAATGCGCAGTTACTATTACTACCACAACCATTTGATGGATGATTTGACGATTGACAAACTCCACCTAAGTTATTACAACTTCTACTAATTGATGATGTTACCCATCCTGATTCTAATGCTTCTATTCCTATTAAAAAGAAGACATTTACATGATATTTTTGTTCTGCAGTTATTAATCCACTTGCATATGGAATAAAGTTTGTTGCTTTTCCTCCATGAGCATTTAAAATACCAACTAATTGAGCACTTGTTAGATTGCTTATTCTTGTAACATCATTTGGATCCCATACAACGTCTCCTACCTGTCTTGCTGTTCCATCAATTGTTTCTCCAGTATAGCCATCATCGTTTGTTGGTTTTGGTACACCTTTTTCATAATCATCTGGATTAACTATTATAGAACTTCTTTTTGTTTCATCTATTTTTTTAGGCGATACATATCTTGTAGAATATCCTGTGTTTCTAATACTTTTCCAGCAGGAACTAATATTGACATTTTCACCCATCATTATCATTAATGCATTTACAATTGTAGGTACAAAAAATAAAACTATTGCTGCAATAGCTGAATTTCTAATCTTATTAACTAACTTTTTCTCATCGGGATTCTTCATCAAGTTTATTAAGTGCATTGCCAAACCAAATATCAAAAGTATTGGACCGACAATATGAATAAGATTCAACATATTCTTAAATGCACTTAGAATTGCACTCATTCCAGCTGATGAACATCCTTCTAGTACTAATAGCTGCATCATATAATTACCTCTTCTATAATATATCATAATTTAGACTAATAAAAAAGTTTAGTAATACTAAACTTTTTAAAATGCTTCATTGTAGATATTAATTATATCATCAACTGTTACTTCTCTTGGATTTCCTGGTGTACAAGCATCATTAATTGCTTGTGCAGCAAGTTGTGGAATCATTTCTTTTGGAATACCAATCTCTCTTAATGTTTGAGGAATATTTAATCTCTTAGATAAATCAGATACAGCTTCTACCACTCTATTAACTGCTTCATCATCTGATATATTATTCATATCTAATCCAAATGCTCTACCCATATTTCTAAATAGTTCTGGACATACTTTTCCGTTGAACTTTAATACATGTGGTAATAATAATGCATTTGCTACACCATGTGGAGTATCAAAGAAAGCTCCTAAAGAATGTGCCATTGAATGAACAATTCCTAATCCTACATTGGAGAATCCCATTCCTGCTATATATTGAGCATATGCCATCTTTTCAATTGCAATCTCATCTTTTTCATTTGCTGCCTTTTCTAGGTTCTTATAGATTAATGCCATTGCATTGATATGGAACATATCTGGAATTAACCATCCAGCTTTTGTTATATATCCTTCCATAGCATGAGTTAGAGCATCCATTCCTGTAGATGCTGCTAATGCTTGAGGCATTCCTTGCATTAAATCTGGATCGATAATTGCACAAACTGGTATATCATGTACATCAACACAAACCATTTTCTTCATTTTTTCTTCATCAGTAATAACGTAATTAATTGTTACCTCTGCAGCTGTACCAGCTGTTGTTGGTAATGCAAATAGTGGTAATCCCTTATTTCTTGTTTGAACTGCGCCATCAAGACTAGTAACAGCACTATGTTCTGGGTTAGTTAGTATAATTGATATTGCTTTTGCTGTATCAATTACACTTCCTCCTCCAACTGCTACTATTGCATCTACGTTACTGATTTGTGCAAGCATTAATCCGTCTTGAACATTTTTAACTGTAGGGTTTGGTTTAATATGTAAGTATACAAAATAAGTTATTCCATTTTGTTCAAGAACATCTATTACATTTTTAGTTACTCCTGAATCCATTAAAGTGAAGTCAGTAACTAAAAGTACTTTACTATATCCTCTATTTCTTAATTCTTCTCCTAATTTAGAACGTGATCCGCGTCCAAAATAAGATGTTTCATTTAAAACTACTCTATTTACCATAAACTAGCCTCCCTATTATTCATAATAATTATATCATAAATATTTCTAATTAATAGTATTAAATTAAAAAAAGATACACTATTTTAGTGTATCTTGTGATTTTGAATTTAAAGTCAAATCTGCTCTTCTACCATCAAGGTATGCATAATATCCCGCAGCCGCAATCATTGTACCATTATCTGTACAATATTTCATTGGAGGTATTGTTAAATTTATATTGTATTCTGCAGCTACGTCTTCCATTGCTTTTCTTAATCCTTTATTAGCGGCAACTCCTCCAGCAACCACTATATTTTTAATACCTTTTTCTTCAATTGCTTTCTTTACTTTTGAAGTAATAGATTCAACAGCAACTTTTTGGAATGAAGTAGCAAGATCTGCTTCTCTAATCTTTTGGCCTCTTTGCTCTTCGTTGTGAGCTAAATTGATTACTGCACTCTTTAAACCACTAAACGAGAAATTATAACTATCATCTTGTAGTGGTACAGGTAATTTATATGTATCTTCTCCTTCAGCAGCAAGTTTATCTAGTTTAGGTCCTCCAGGATATTCCAATCCTATTACTCTTGCTACTTTGTCATAGCATTCTCCTATAGCGTCATCTAGAGTTCCACCTATCTTTTTAAATTTATAATGATCTACCATTTCAACTAATTCAGTATGTCCACCAGATACTACTACAGCAAGTAGTGGAAATTCTAATGGCTTTACTAAACTATTTGCATAGATGTGTCCAGCAATATGATGTACAGGAATTAATGGTTTATTATAGATAAACGCTAATGTTTTTGCAGCTTCTAATCCAATTAATAGTGATCCAATTAATCCCGGTCCATATGTAATTGCAATTGCATCTACATCTTCCATCTTCATATTAGCTTTTTCTAAACATTCTTCTAATACCATTGTTATATTTTTAACATGGTGTCTACTTGCTATTTCAGGTACAACACCACCATAATCTTTATGAATATCAATTTGTGATGAGATTACTGTTGCTATTTCTTTTGTACCATTTTTTACTATAGATACACTTGTTTCATCACAACTACTTTCAATTCCTAATATATACATATCTTTCATATTATCACCTGATTCCAACTTATTTTAACATAAAAGGCTCTTTTTTTAAAGAGCCTTATTTCTATTTATAATGACAATAATATGTATTCTCTTTTTCATTAATTCTTTCTAGAATACCTATCATATCAATTCTCGCATTTCCTACTATGAAATTATCGGCAAATAAATCATTATTTTCTATTGTTTTTTCAAATCCCTTAAATTTTTCAACCTCCGTTGAGATGCCATTACCCTCAGTATCGATTAAAACTAAATATAGTTTTTCTTCACCACTATCTTTTTTAATATGTGCCCAGCCATAAACATCTAAACTATTCATTTGAGCCTTATGTGGTTCATCATTACTTGAGAATGTATCTAAAAACATTCTAAACGTTTGTCTTTCTGTTTGTTCGGCTATTTCTGGAGGAAAATTATCAAAATTTGAAAGAATCGCACTTTTGTCTGTTGTTAAAAATATATAATAATCTCCATCATCTAATTCTTCTAATCTTTTAAAATCAGCACTTTGCAATTCAGTAGCTTCTTCAGAGCATTTTAAACCTTCTGATTCAAGTTTATTTTCTACTGAAGATGCATATTCTGAAACTAATAGTGCAAATTGTTCTCTACCAAGAAAATCCGAAAAATTAAGAAGTGGTTTAGCTATTAAAAATGCAATAATTATCATCAAACTAAATGCAATTGATATACCTGAAACTATTATTCCGGCTATTGCTTGTCCTTCTTTTTTCTTTTTATTGATGATACTACATATCAATCCTATTAATCCTAAAATCAATCCGATAATTATACATATAATTCCTGTAATTTTACTAAAAATAAACAATATTGGACTTGGAATTACAAATAATATTGAAATAATTGAGATTATAATTGAAAAACTTCCCACAATATCACCTCTAATCTTATTTATAAATTCATTATAAAACAAAAAAGACTATTATAACTAGTCTTTTTTTCTTTCCATTAATATTCCATCTGTTCCTTGATAATAACCTTTTCTAGTTGCGACTTCTTTAAAACCATATCTTTTATATAGTTTAATTGCTGGATCATTATCATTTTTAACTTCTAATGTAATATCTTTATCCACAGTATTAATCATATATTCCATTAATTTTTTTCCATTTCCACAATTTCTGTGGAAAGAATCTATTTCAATTTGATTAATTTCAGCTCTATCATAGATATCGCTATAGTAAAGATAACCAATTACTTTATTATCTTCAATTAATACTAATACTTTTATAAATGGATTATTATCAAATTCATTTAATAAATAATCTTTATCTATAAATGAATTATCAATAATATCAATATTTTCTTTAGTTAGTTCTTTAACCATTTACATGTTCTTCTGCAGCAGTCTTTTTAAGATATTCAGGATTAACACTATGTGGATTAATACTTTCTTTATCTTTAAAATGACTTACTATCTTTGAAATATTTGGATTATATGATTCTAATTTTAAATCTACATCAAATTCATCATTTGATATAAATTCATATTTATCTAATTTTTTAGTTTCCTCTAATAACTCATCTAATTTAATATGTTGAGGTTTCAAGATTTCTTTTAGATCTTTATCATATATTGCCGCAAATACATATCCTCTTCTAGCATTTATCATAGGAATATGATTTGTTTCATTCTCACTTGAAATAGACATTGCTTCTAAAGATGAAATTGTAGTAATTGGAATATTTAAGCTCCATGCATATACTTTAGCAATTGTAATTCCAATTCTAATACCAGTAAAACTTCCTGGTCCATTTACAACAATAATTTTATCCACATCTTTTGGGGATAAATTGTTTTTAGTAAACATTTCAACAATCTTTGGTAAAGCAACCTCTGATAAACTTTGTCCATATTCTTCTTTTACTTCTGATAATACCTTATCATCTTCAGTTATTGCAGAATATAAAAAACTTGATGAGGTATCTATATATAAGTATCTCATAATATAGCCTCACAAAGTTCTTCGTATTTTTTTCCATATGGAGTTATTGTAATAATTCTCTTATCTTCATCTTCTGATGAACTTTTAATCTTGATATCTAATCTTTTATCAGGAAGATAGTCTGGGATCATATCTGCCCACTCAATTATAGTAATTCCTTTTTTGGTAAAGTATTCTTCTATTCCTAAATCTTCTACATTTCCATCAAGTCTATATACATCCATATGATATAGTGGTAATTCTCCTGAAGTATATTCTTTAATAATATTAAATGTTGGAGATGTTACTTCTTCTTGAACTTCTAATGCTTGTGCAAAACCTTTAGTAAATACAGTCTTCCCTGTACCTAAATCTCCCTTTAGACATATTACCATGTTTGGAAATTTTTCAGATTCAATATTTTGCGCTAATTCAATTGTTTCTTCTTCTGAATATGTTGTAATCTTATAATCCATATCTATCACCTAATGTTTATTATATCAAATTTTATATGTTTATCAACTTATTATGTGTAAAATAAGTTGTTTTTGACACAAAAAAAAATTCTTGGCAACTTCCTATTTTCGCATAAACTATCGTCGGCGTATAGTGGCTTAACTTCTGTGTTCGGGATGGGAACAGGTGTACCCCACTAGCTATCGTTACCAAGAAAAATATAGAGAAATAATTCTCTGAAAACTAAGATATTGTGTCCATCAAATTATTAAATTATGATTAAATCCTCGATCTATTAGTACTGGTCAACTCAAAATGTCACCATTCTTCCATCTCCAGCCTATCAACCTCATCGTCTTTGAGGGATCTTACTATATACATATGGGAAAATTCATCTCAAAGGAGGCTTCCCGCTTAGATGCTTTCAGCGGTTATCCTTTCCAGACATAGCTACTCTGCACTGCAGCTGGCGCTACAACAGATACACCCGAGGTCTGTCCATCCCGGTCCTCTCGTACTAAGGATAG